>JBMOQL010000018.1:0-23091 GCA_049321005.1 Pseudomonadota bacterium | reverse complement strand
CCTGTGATGACGTTGCCGTTGCCAAGCGGTGTTGCCTCAGTGGTCGGGGTCAGCGAAATGCTAGTGACACCCTTTTGGGTCAAGGTGAACAGTTCATTGGTCTGGCTCACGCCGTCTTGATTCAGGTCTTGCCACAGGCGCACGCGCGTGAAATCAGCGTCTTTTGCGTCGAATATCTTGTCGCCGTAGCCAGCCGAGCCCACTATGCCTGTGCCGCGGTCCATGGCGCTCAGTGCTTCGAAGCCGGACGTGGCGGGGCGGGTTTCTCCGTTGACGGTGATCTGTGTATCTACGCCGAACAGCTCGCGCCCCGAGTCAATGGAGCCGTTTCCATTGCGGTCAATAACGAGCCACGCGTCGTCAGGTTTGAGCCAACCGGTGCCGGTCTTTACCCCATCTCCATTATGGTCAAACTTAATGGAAGCACCTAATGCGGGCAGCCCACTAGTCTCTATGCCATCGTTGTCCAAATCTAGGGCGAGCGGATCACGGCGAGGCGGGCTCACTGCCTCTCTAGTTCTCGAGTTGACGCTATCCGCCATAGCATCATTTTGCTCGATGAGGAGAATCACGCCTCCGGTAAGCGCGAGCCCTATGCCCACTATTGTCAATCCAGTCGCTATCACTGGCGCCCCCGCCACGGTAGCAATTGCTCCCGCAATCGCGGCGCCGTTGCCAGTCAAGGATATTAGATCCCCAACGCTAGCCCCTCCATTGTCGTTTATTTTTGCAACCGTCAAACCAATCGCTGCCGAATTGGCGGCGGCTCCAATTATTGGTGAGTTATTTGCTAAAATCGTGGCTCCAGTGATTAAAAATTCCCCGACGGCTATATTGTCGTGCAAATTATTGACGGCATTAACTAGGCCGGCCGTTGCCGCAACAGCGTCGCCATGCATTTGCCCAATCAAAACGAGTCCCTGAACTGCATTTGTCATTATATCACTCCTTTGATATTTAGGTATGCAATAATGCATATGGCGATTGTGGGGTAGGCGATGGCTAGGTATAGTCGCGCCAGTTTGCTTCCTGCCTTGGCTGCTTTGTTTATTTCCTGGGGGCTTTTGATGATGCCGGTTGCCAACATGTATCCCATTAAGAGAAGGCAGATTGCTATTGCAATTGAAACGAAAATAACTAAAACCATGATAATGCGGCGCTGGATGCCTGTTGGCGTGCTAAATATGTAACATTGCTCTTAATATTTTTCAATAGCTTGATTTGCCTCGGAACAAATGCATTTATATTTGCGATTCTTTTTCTATTTTATGGGGGGGCTGGATAACTGGGGGCGCATAACTAGAATTCCTGTAGAAAATTATCTGTAATTTCGTATGTTGGCCTTGCTTGCAGTAACCCTTTTAAGGTATCAATTGGGGCACTGGCGAACGAGGCAATTCAATGAATGATGTGCGGGACGCTGCGCCATTTCTAGCGCTCCCGTAAACTATCACCCGATCGACGCTTGACCGGATCCAATAGGAAATTAATCAAGCGCCGCGTACCGGTCTTGACTTCGGTCGTGACAATAAGCCCGGGAGTGAGTTCGACGGCCTTGCCCTCCACGAGTAGTGAGGAGTGCTGCATCCGGAGCGTAGTAGGAAAGTAGGCGCCTACTGCATGAGTGCGTGCCTTATCCGGACGTTGCTCGCCCGCGGAGCGCGCGCCTTGCTCGGCGGTCAATGCATCGCGAGGCACTGCATCAGCGGCAATGCGTACGACGGTCGCCGAAACGGTCCCGTAGTCGGTGTACGGGAACGCCTCTACCTTGATTTCGGCATGCTGGCCCAGCGCCACAAAGCCGATGTCCTTGTTCTCCGTTTCGACTTCAGCCGTCACGACCGCGTGCTCTGGCACGACCACCAGCAGAGCCTGCGCAGGTGTCACGACTCCGCCTGGGGTATGCACTGCGAGCTGCTGAACCGTGCCGGCCACCGGCGCGGTCAGTCGGGTCAGGGCTTGGCGCTGCTCGGCCTTGCTGCCTTCCTCGCTGGCCTGCGTACGCCGCAGCTCCGCCTGGGTCAGGCGCTCGCGCAGCGCCCTGAGCCTTTCGGCCGTGGAGGCCGCCTCGTTCTGCTCGCTCTCGGCCAACGCGGCATGGGCTTCCTGAAGCCGCGCGCGCTGAGTCGCCAGTTCCCTCTCAAGCTCGATGCGCTCCCGTGTCCTGTCTTGGCCTGCGTGGCTGGCGATGAAGCCTTCCTTGCCCAGGTCGAGGAAGTCGCGCTCTCGCTGTTGCGCCAAGGGCAGTGTGGCCTGTACCTTGGCGATCTCCTGCTGGACGGTGGCGATCTCGGCTTGGCGGCGGCGGATTTCGGCGTCCATCCGCGCTTGCTTGGCGCGGATATCGCTCCATTCGGCCTGCAGCTGTGCAGTGGCAAGCGCTTGCGCTTCGGGCTCCAGGCCGCTCCTTTCGGGCAGCCGCGGCTCGCCGGTCTGTTGGCTTTGCAGAGCATCAATCAGCGCGCGGCTGCGTAGGGATTCGCTCAGCGCTGCGGCATGTTCCTGGCGCAGGCGGTTGGTGTCAGCCTGCGGAGCCGTGGCATCCAGCTCGATCAGGAGCTGGCCGGCTTGCACCTTGTCGCCGTCGCGGACGTGAATGGCCTTGACGACGCTGGTCTCCAGCGGCTGGATGACCTTGGTGCGGTCGGACACGACGATGCGGCCGTGGGCGACGGCCACGATGTCCACCTCGCCGATGCAGGCCCAGGCCACGGCGATGGAGAAGAGGGCGACGATGGCCCAAATAGCGCGTCTGGGGGCGGGGTGGGGCGGGGTCTCTTGCAAGCTGAGCGCAGCGGGCAGGAAGGCGGCTTCGTCCTGCAGCCGCTTGGGGCCGGCCAGCTCATCGCGCCTGGCCCAGGCGGCGGCGAAGATGGCGCGGTAGCGGGCAAGCAGCTCGATGAGCGGGTGTCTTGGCGCCTCGGTCCCCTGGGTGCCAACAGAGGCGGAGGAGCTGGCGTGGGTTGCGTCGCTCATCCCGGCTCTCCTGCCGTATTGCCCGGTTTGATGGATGTTATGGGCGTTGTGGGCGGTGGTTGGCCGGGCCCAGTCTGCTGGCCGGCGTGGACCACGCCGCCCTGCATGCGCCACAGGTGCGCATACAGGCCGCCGTGCTGCATCAGGGCGTCGTGCGGGCCGCACTCCACGATGCGGCCACGGTCCATCACGACGATGCGGTGGGCGCGGCGCACGGCGCTGAGCCGGTGCGCGATGATCAATACCGTGCGGCCACGGCAGATGGCGGCCATGTTGCGCTGCAGGATGGCCTCGCTCTCATAGTCCAGTGCGCTGGTGGCCTCATCGAAGATGAGGATGCGCGGGTTGGTAAACAGCGCGCGGGCGATGGCAATGCGCTGCCGCTGGCCGCCGGACAGGCCGGTGCCTTGCTCGCCGACGACGGTGTCGTAGCCCTCGGGCAGCTCGCTGATGAACTCATGCGCGCCGGCCAGCTGCGCGGCGTGGACGACGGCCTCGATGGGCGCGGCCGGGTCCGCGATGGCGATGTTCTCGCGCACGCTGCGGTTGAAGAGGAAGTTTTCTTGCAGCACCACGCCCACCTGCCGACGCAGCTGCGCAGCGTCGATCAGGCCGATGTCGATACCGTCCACCAGCAGCCGGCCCTGCTCGGGCGTGTAGAGCCTCTGGACCAGCTTGGTAAGGGTGCTTTTTCCCGAGCCGGACCGGCCCACGATGCCGATGATTTCACCGGGCTGGATGTCCAGGCTCATACCGTGCAGCACGGGCGGTGCCTCTGGCCGGTAGCGGAAGGTGACGCCGTCCAGCGTGATGGCGCCCTTGATCGGCGGCAGCTGCGCCGCCGTAGCCGGCGGCACCTCGGTGCGGGTGTCCAGGATGTCGCCCAGCCGCTGCATGGAGATGCCGGTCTGCTGGAAGTCCGTCCACATCTGGGCGATGCGCATGATGGGCTGGGCCACGCGCTGGGCGAACATGTTGAAGGCGACGAACATGCCCACTGTCATGGCGCCGTCCATGACCTCGTGCGCGCCGAACCACAACGTGGCCGCGCCGACCAGCTTGCCGATGAGGTTGACGCCTTCATTGGCCTGCTGGGCCAGGGTGTGCGTTTTGAAGCTGGCTGAGACATAGGCCGCCAGTTGCGTGTCCCAGCGCTGGGCGATGGCGGGCTCCAACGCGCTGGCCTTGACGGTCTGGATGCCGGTGACGGCCTCCACCAGCAGGGCTTGGTTCTCTGCGCCGCGGGCGAACTTCTCATTGAGACGGCCGCGCAGCACGGGCACTACCAGCAGGCTGAGCAGCACGTACAGCGGCAGGCTCGCCAGCACGATCAACGTCAGCGGCACGCTGTAAGCGAACATGACCGCGATGAAGACGATGGAAAAGACCAGGTCCAGCACCAGCGTCAGCGCGTTGCCGGTCAGGAAGGACCGGATGTTCTCCAGCTCCCGCACGCGGGCTACCGAATCCCCCACGCGGCGGGCCTGGAAGTAGGCCAGCGGCAGGCTGACCAGGTGCCGGAAGAGCCGCGCGCCCAGTTCCACGTCGATGCGGCTGGTGGTGTGGCTGAAGACGTAGGTCCGCAGCAGCGTCAGCACGCTCTCGAACACGACGATCACCACCAGGCCGAAGACCAGCACATCCAGCGTGGCCAAGCCTCGGTGTACCAGCACCTTGTCCATCACCACCTGGAAGAAGAGCGGCGAGACGAGGGCGAAGAGCTGCAGGAAGAAGGACACCATCAGCACTTCGCCGAGCAGCTTGCGATGCTTGACGAGGCTGGGGATGAACCAGGAGAAGTCGAACTTGGCCAGCTCACCGGCCAGGCTGGCGCGGCTGGTGACCAGGATCAGCGCACCGGACCACTGCTGCTCGAAGACCAAGAGCGGCTCGATGGTGGGCCGGCCGCCGCCCGGCTCGGCCGGGTCCTGGAACAAGACGCGCTGCCCGTCGCACTGGGCCAGTACGACCACCCGGCCATCGCGCAGCAGCGCCAGGGCTGGCAGCGGCACCAGGCTCAGGCGATCGGGCAGGCTGCGGCTGAGCTTGGCTTTCAGCCCGAGCTGCCTGGCGGCAAGGAGCAGGTCGTCTGTGGACGGCTCCCGGCTGGGCGGGATGCCTAGCTGATGTGCCAGCGCCGCGGCATCCGCGCCGACATGATGAAGACGCGCCAGCAGGCACAACGCGACCAGCCCGGCATGAGGAACCTGTCCTCTCGTGCCGCCGTCTTCCTGCGCGCCGGACGGCGGCGAGGAGACGGTCTCCTCCCTCTGAAGCACCGACATACCACCCCTGTTTTCTGATGAGGTGTCTTCGAGGACACCTTCGGGGCGGGACGATAGCGCTGCAGTGCAGAAGCGGGCTACCCCCTAGGTTGAACTGCAGATGAACCCGCGCATGTGAAGAGGGCGGCAAGCTTTGCCTTTACGCCGCTATTGCTATTACCAGCGGAGGGCTCCTCGTGAGAGCTAAGTGGGGAAGCACGGGAGAGCGAATGGCTTCCAGGGGGTCTTCGGCCCGAGGGAGGTCTTCCGCGGTCTGGGCTGCATGCAGCAGGAAATCGAAGAGGTACGTCAGATCCTCCTCAGGCGCCGCGCTGAAATGGGCGCTGAACCCTCAGCCGCCGAGCTGCTTGCGCTTGACGTCGAGCTTGGCTTGAAGTTTTTCCAACACTTTTCAGCGGGATTGAATGGCCTGTGGCCTGCCAGTGCTCCCAAGCGGGCATACTGTACATACATACAGTATTCCGCCATGTTCTCCCGCATCCGAAGTTCTGAGACCTTGCTTCGCGACAGTGCCCATAGTGTGCTGGTGCAAGTGGAAGAGGCTGTGGGGACAGTGGCAAGAGCGGCGTTGTGGCCAGGGAAAAGCTTCCGCACGCCGGCCCAGGGGGGGTGGCCCACCGGTTTTGCCGGGCTGGATGCCGAGTTGCCGGGCGGCGGCTGGCCGGGATGGGGGCTGATCGAGATCCTGCAGGACGAGGCGGGTGGGGCGATGCCTGCGCTGCCGGCCCATCCGCGCGGCGACCAACCGGCCGGGGCGCTGGCGCAGCGGCTGATCCAGCGCTGGACCTTGGCGGCCGCGGCGGCCCCTGATTCGGGCGCGCCAGGCATACCGGGTGGGCCGGCTGCCCCAGGCGCAGAGTGGCGGCTGCTGCTCCCGATGCTGGCGCGGCTGCCGGGCGGGGTGACGTTGATCGGCCCGCCGGCGGTGCCGCATGCGGCGGCGCTGGCCCAGGCGGGGCTGGCGCTGGACGACCTGGTGTGGGTGCAGGCTGACACGCCGGCACGGCGGCTGTGGGCGGCTGAGCAGGTGCTGCGCGCGGGGCTGGATGGCGCAACCTTGGTCTGGCTGCCCTGGGCCAGCGCGATGCAGCTGCGGCGGCTGCAGATGGCGGCACTGGCCTCGCCGGGACGGGTGTTCGTGATGAGGCCGGCGTCGGCGGCGGCGCAGTCCTCACCCGCGCCCTTGCGCCTGCTGCTGCGCAGCCCGCGGCATGACACGCTGGCCGTGCGGGTGTTCAAGCGCCGGGGGCCGCCGGCTGAACGCGATGTGGAGCTGACGGCCTGGCCTCCCGGGCTGGAGGCGATCGTGGCCGGCCAGGGCTGGATGACGCGCCGGCTGCGTGAGGGCTGGAGCCCGTCCCGGCCGCAGGTCAGGCGGGAGCAGCCGCCCGCCCAGCGGCCATCATCCGTGCCTGATCCGGCAGCGACTCCCTTCGGGGCTGCCCGGCCGGCGGAGGTTTCAGCTGTTCAACCTCAGGAGCCCTTCCATGTGGTGGCTGGCCTTGCGTCCGCTTGAGGCGGGCAGCCTGGCCGCGGTTGGCCGGCCTGAGGAGAAAGGCTGCGCCGCCAGTGTGAGGGCACAGGCGACGGGGAGCCTGGATGAGCCAGCAGCCGATGGAGCAGCGGATGGAGTGGCGGATGGAGCAGCGGATGGAGCAGTGGATGGACCGGCCAGCCAGACTCTGTCTCAGGCGCCATCCCCGGCAACCAGGCCCGCTGCGGCTGACCGCCGCCTGCTGAGCTGGCAGCTGTTGCGCTTCACCCCCCGGGTGGCGGAGATGGAGGGTGCCGTGCTGGCCGAGGTCTCTGCCAGCCTGCGCCTGTTCAAGGGGCTGGCCGTGCTGGCAGGGCAGGTGCAGGCCCTGGCGGATGAGGCCGGCTGGAGCCATATGGGCCAGGCGCCCACGGCGGGGGCGGCGCTGGCCTTGTGCCGCCACGGCGGCGGGCTGGCCGGAGGCGCCAGTTGGCGAGCGATGATCGACGGGCTGCCGCTGCACACCGTCAGCGCGCTGGCCGAAGAGGAGGCCACCCTGTCCCAGCTGGGCTGCCGCACCCTGGGCGACGTGCGCCGCCTGCCGCGCGCCGGCCTGGCGCGGCGCTTCGGCGCGCGGCTGCTGGACGCGCTGGATGAGGCCTACGGCACACGCCCCACGTCGCATGCCTGGATCAGGCTGCCCGAGGTCTTCGACGACACGCTGGAGCTGCCCGGCCGGGTGGACAACGCTGCGGCCTTGCTGGATGGCGCCCAGCACCTGCTGCAGCGCCTGCAGGCCTGGCTGGTGGCCCGCCGGGCCGGCGTGCGCGCCGTGGTGTTGCGCTGGCGGCATGACCTGGCGCGGCGTGCGGCCGGGCAGGGCGGCGAGCTGGAGGTGCGCAGCGCCCTGCCGGCGCGCGACGTCAGCCACCTGAGTCGCCTGCTGGCCGAGAAGCTCAACCAGACCCAGCTGGCCGGCCCGGTGGGCGAGCTGGGCCTGCGCGCCACCGAGATCGAACTGCTGCCCGATGCGCCCGAGTCCTTCTGGCGCGATGCCACCCAGGCTCAGGACAGCCGCGTGCAGCTGCTGGAGCGCCTGGGCGCCCGCCTGGGCGCGGACCAGGTACGCCGTCCGCAATTGCTGAGCGACCACCGCCCAGGCCGGCTGCAGAGCTGGGTGCCGGTGGAGGCGGGGAAGGCCCGGGCTGACGCGCCCGCCCCGGCACGGGGGAGGAAGGCGTCGAAGGGCGACGCGCCGCCGGCTTCGCTCAGCTGTGCGGCCCTGGCGCCGCCGCCGCCACGCTTTCCCTTGCCCTGCTGGCTGCTGGAGTCGCCCGTGGGCTTGGCCGTGGTCGCCGAGCGCCCGCATTACCGCGGCCCGCTGTCGCTGCTGGCCGGGCCGCACCGGGTGCGCGGGGGCTGGTGGCAGGCGGGCGGCTGGGTGGACCGCGATCACTACGTGGCTGCCTCGCCGGGGGCGGGCCTGGTGTGGATCTATCGCGAGCGGCCGCGGTTGTCCGGCGGCACGGCGGGCGGCTGGTTCCTGCAGGGCTTCTATGGCTGAGCTGCTGTCGCCATCCGCGCTGCCTGGCTATGCCGAGCTGCATTGCGTGTCCAACTTCAGCTTCTGCCGCGGGGCCTCCCACCCGGAAGAGCTGGTGGAGCGCGCCCACCGGCTGGGCTATGCCGCCATCGCCATCACGGACGAGTGCTCCCTGGCCGGTGTGGCCCGGGCGCATTTGCATCTGCTGGACCTGCAGGCGGCGGCGCAGGAGGAGGCGCAGGAGGAGGCGCAGGAGAGCGTGCGGGACGGCGTGCAAGAGAACGGGCGACATGACGGGGGGCATGACGTGCGGCATGACGCGCCGAAAGGCGCCCTCCCGCCCCGCTTGATCATCGGCAGCGAGTTCGCGGTGCAGCCTGCTGCCTCTGCGGGCGCCCAGGACGAGGGCGGGCGCGGCCGGACGGTGCAGCGCAATGCAGCCGTTCGGTCGCCCGGTTGGGCCCACGAGACCCGAGGGCCTGAGCAGGCGGAGGCGGCACACCAGGCGCAAGACGCACGAGCAGCAGCACAAGAGCCCCCCGCGTGTCCGGAGCCCCAGACCCACCACGAGTCCCCAAAGTCCCAACAGCCCCAACAGCCCCAACAGCCCGGCCCCGCCTCTCAGCCGCTGCCCGCCTTCCGCCTCGTGCTGCTGGCCACCAGCCGCGCGGGCTATGGCCATCTCAGCCTCTTCATCACCGCATTGCGCCGGGCCAGCCCCAAGGGCCGCTATCACCTGCGGGCCGATCAGATCCGCGGCGCCGAGCTGCACGACTGCCTGGCCCTGCTGGTGCCGGATCGCCAGGCCCGGCCGTCGCAGCTGCAGGCCCTGGCCGAATGGGGTGCGTGCACCTTCGGCAGCGGCCGTGTGTGGCTGGCGGTGGAGCTGCTGCGCGAGCTGGACGACGGCCTGTGGCTGCAGCGCATGCAGGCCGCCAGCGATGCCAGCGGCGTGCCGCTGGTGGCGGCGGGCGACGTGCATGCCCATGCGCGCAACCGCCAGCCGCTGCAGGACGTGCTCACCGCCATCCGCCTGGGCTGCACGGTGGCCGATTGCGGCACCGACCTGCTGCCGAACGACGAGCGCCACCTGCGCACGCTGGGCGAGCTGTCGCGCCTCTATCCACCCGACCTCCTGGCCGAGACGCTGCGCATCGCCGAGCGATGTCAGTTCAGCCTGCGCGAGCTGAGTTACGAGTACCCGCCGGAGATCGTCCCGGCCGGTCACACGCCGGCCACGCGGCTGCGTCAGCTGACGCTGCAGGGCCTGCGCCGCCGCTGGCCGCAGGGCGTGGGCTTCTCGGTGCGCCGGCAGATCGTGCGCGAGCTGCGGCTGATCGCCCGGCTGGGCTACGAGAAGTTCTTCCTCACGGTGGAGGACGTGGTTGATTTCGCGCGCGGCCAGGGCATCCTCTGCCAAGGCCGGGGCTCGGCCGCCAACTCGGCCGTGTGCTACTGCCTGGGTATCACCGAGGTCGACCCGACGCGGTCCAACCTGCTGTTCGAGCGCTTCATCAGCCAGGAGCGCAACGAGCCGCCGGACATCGACGTGGACTTCGAGCACCAGCGGCGCGAGGAGGTCATCCAGTACCTCTACCGCAAGTACGGCCGCCACCGCACCGCGCTGGCCGCCACCGTCATCCGCTGGCGGCTGCGCAGCGCCGTGCGCGACGTGGGCAAGGCCCTGGGCCTGCCGGCGGACTGGATCGACGCCCTGGCCAAGAGCCACCAGTGGTGGGAGAGCCGCGAGTCCATCGGCCAGCGCGTGCGCGAGCTGGGGATCGACGATGAGGACCTCACCGTGCGGCAGTGGATCGCGCTGACGCTCAAGCTCATCGGCTTTCCGCGCCACCTCAGCCAGCACGTCGGCGGCTTCGTCATCGCGCAGGACGAGCTCGGGCGGCTGGTGCCGATCGAGAACGCTGCCATGCCCGATCGCACGGTGATCCAGTGGGACAAGGACGACCTGGAGGCCCTGGGCCTGCTCAAGGTGGACGTGCTGGCCCTGGGCATGCTCAGCGCCATCCGCCGCTCGCTGGCCTTCATCAGCCAGATCCGCGGGGCGCCCTTTGCCCTGCAGGACATCCCCAAGGAAGACCCGGCCACCTACGAGATGATCAGCCGCGCCGACACCATTGGCGTGTTCCAGATCGAATCCCGCGCGCAGATGAGCATGCTGCCGCGGCTGCGGCCCTATCGCTTCTACGACCTGGTGGTGCAGGTGGCCATCGTGCGGCCCGGCCCCATCCAGGGCGGCATGGTCCACCCCTTCCTGACCACCCGCGAGACCGGCCGGCCGGTGGCCTATCCGCCCCAGCTGGCCCCGGCCCTGGAGCGGACCAACGGCGTGCCGATCTTCCAGGAGCAGGTCATGCAGATCGTGATGCTGGGGGCCGGCTTCACGCCCGGGCAGGCCGATCAGCTGCGGCGGGCGATGGCGGCCTGGAAGCGCAAGGGCGGGCTGGAGCCCTTTCGCGACCGCATCGTCGAGCCCCTGGCCCGGCTGGAAAGCCGCGAGTACGCCGAGCGCATCTTCGAGATGCTCAAGGGCTTCGGCGAATACGGCTTCCCCGAGTCGCATGCCGCCAGCTTCGCCCTGCTGGCCTATGCCAGCGCCTGGATCAAGTGCCATGAGCCGGCGGCCTTCCTGGCCGGGCTGCTGGATGCGCAGCCCATGGGCTTCTACTCCCCCAGCCAGCTGGTGCAGGACGCCCGCCGCCACGGGGTGGAGGTGCGGCCGGTGGACGTGAGCTTCAGCGGCGTGGAGACGCGGCTGGAGCCTCGTGATGGCGAAGGTCAACCCGCCGTGCGCCTGGGCCTCAACCGCGTCGGCCACCTCAGCCAGGCGGCGGCCGAACGCATCGTCGCGGCGCGGCAGCGGGGCGCCTTTGCCAACGTGGACGAGCTGGCCCGCCGTGCTGCGCTAGACGCCGCCGACCTGCGCGCCCTGGCCGCTGCCGATGCGCTGCAGAGCCTGGCCGGCCACCGCCGCCAGCAGGTGTGGGAATCCGCCACGCGCCACCGCGCCCCGGCGCTGCTGCGCGAGGCGCCGGTGCACGAGGCCCCGCTGGCGCTGCCCGAGGCGCCGGAGGGCGAGAGCATCGTCTTCGACTACGCCTCAACCGGCCTGACGCTGCGCCGCCATCCGCTGGCCCTGCTGCGCCCGCAGCTGACCCAGCGCGGCCTGCACACCGCCGCCGTGCTGCAGCGCCACCGCTGCGCCCCGGGCCGGCGCATCCACACGGCGGCCTGCGGCATCGTCACCATGCGCCAGCAGCCCGGCACGGCCAACGGCACCATCTTCGTCACCTTGGAGGACGAGACCGGCACGGTCAACGTCATCGTCCACCCCAGCTTGCGCGATGCCCAGCGCGACGCGCTGCTGCAGTCGCGCCTGCTGGCCGTCTATGGCCTCTGGCAGAGCGACAAGGGCGTGCAGCACCTCATCGCCCGCCGGCTGGAAAACCTCACCCCGCTGCTCGGCCGCCTGGCCACGGCCAGCCGGGATTTCCATTGAAAGATTGAAGGCAAGCGACGCCATGGACCTGCAACGCAAGCTCGCCATCCTGGCCGACGCGGCCAAGTACGACGCCTCCTGCGCCTCCAGTGGCAGCGACAAGCGCGATTCGTCGCGCGGCCGCGGCATCGGCTCCACCGAGGGCATGGGCATCTGCCACAGCTTCGCGCCGGACGGCCGCTGCATCTCGCTGCTCAAGGTGCTGCTGACCAACTTCTGCATCTACGACTGCCTGTATTGCGTCAACCGCGTCAGCTCCAACGTGCCGCGGGCGCGCTTCACGGTGGAGGAGGTGGTGCGCCTGACGCTGGACTTCTACCGCCGCAACTACATCGAGGGCCTGTTCCTCAGCTCCGGCATCGTGCGCAGCCCGGACCACACGATGGAGCAGCTGGTGGAGGTGGCGCGCCAGCTGCGCGTCACCCATGACTTCCGCGGCTACATCCACCTCAAGACCATCCCGGATGCCAGCGAAGCCCTGCTGGCCCAGGCCGGCCGCTATGCCGACCGGCTCAGCATCAACGTCGAGCTGCCCACCGAGCAGGGTCTGCAGCAGCTCGCACCCGAGAAGGACGGCCGTGCCATCCGCACCTCCATGGCCCGGCTGCGCGGCCACATCGACGAGGCCAAGGAGGCCGCACGCGAGCAGGCCCGGCCGGTGGCCATCGTGCGGCGGGCGGAGCAGGGCGGGGCGGCTGCCCGGGTGTCCGCGGGCGCAGCCGCCGATACGCCTGCGGCGGCACCGACCGCAGCACCGGCCGCCGCACCTTCGTACCACCGCGCATCCCCGGCTGCATTGGCGGGGGGCGCGGGGGCTGCAGGCGGCATCGCCCCTGCCAGCGGCACGGGCGCACCCGCTCCCAGGCCGGCTCGTGCGGCGCGCGCCCGGCCGCCGCGCTTTGCCCCCGGCGGCCAGAGCACGCAGATGATCGTCGGTGCCGATGGGGCGGACGACCGCGCCATCCTGCTGAGCAGTGCTCGCCTCTATGGCAGCTACCAGCTGCGCCGCGTCTACTACTCCGCCTTCAGCCCCATCCCCGATGCGTCCAAAGGCCTGCCGCTGCAGCCGCCGCCGCTGCTGCGCGAGCACCGGCTGTACCAGGCCGACTGGTTGATGCGCTTTTATGGTTTTGATGCGGACGAGATCGTGCCGCCGTCGCCGCCCCCTGTTGCAGCCACCAGGCCGCCCGATGCGGCTGGGGGCGCGGCAGCAGCTTCGCCCGCGGCCGGCATGCTGGCGCTCGACATCGACCCCAAGCTGGCCTGGGCCCTGGCCCACCGCGAGCGGTTCCCGGTGGACCTCAACCGCGCCCCGCGCGAGATGCTGCTGCGCGTGCCCGGGCTGGGCGTCAAGACGGTGGACACGCTGATCCAGGCGCGCCGCGCCCGCCGCCTGCGCTGTGCCGACCTGCAACGCCTGCGCGTGAGCCTTGGCAAGGTGCTGCCCTTCGTCGAGCTGGCCGATCACCATCCGCGCCGCGCGCTGGACGCCGCCGACCTGGCCGCCAGCCTGCGGCCTGATCCGCAACAGGGCGAGCTGTTCGGAGGCCCGGGAGCGCCGGGCGCCGCCGCGCCTGCTTTGCCGTCGGTCACGCTGCCGGCCTCGACATGGGCCGTGCCGCCGTCGCCAGCTGCCGCCTCTCGGCTGGCTGCGTGAGTCTCACTGCGCTGACCGGTTCTGCCATGCCGCCCGTTCGTCTCGATCCGCTTGTGCCCCCGGCTGGGTCGGGCTGCCTGATCGGCCCGACGGACCTGGAGGGGTTTCGCCGTGAGGCCCGACGCCTGCTGGCCGCTGGCGTGCCGCCTGAGGCTGCCGTCTGGCAAGTCGACGGAGAGCCCGAAGACCTGTGGGCGCCGGACAGTGAGCCGCCGACACACCAGGGGGAGGCGTCGCTGGCGGATCGCTCGCACGCTGATCCCGGCCCGCCAGGTGTTGCCTGCTCATCTCATGCGGGGCATCCGGCCGGCTGTGCCCGCCCACACGCGGGCCCCACGGGTCCTCTGGGCGCGCGGGGCGCCCCGGGCGGGCTGCCTCGTGTCCCCCGCGCCTTTCTCGACCTTTGTCAACGCGTGGCCCTGCATCGCAGCCCGGCCCGCTGGGCGCTGCTCTACCGTCTGTTCTGGCGCCTGCAGCACGAGCCCGCCCTGCGCCACGACGCGGCAGATGCCGACTGGCTGGCCGCCCGGCAGATGGCGCGCGAGGTGCAGCGTGACCTGCACAAGATGAAGGCCTTCGTGCGCTTTCGCGAGCTGCCCGGCGCAGCGCAAGACGGCGGGCCGCTCTTCATCGCCTGGTTCGAGCCGGCGCACCGCATCGTGCAGGCCGTCGGGCCCTTCTTCGCGCGGCGCTTTGCCAACATGCACTGGGCCATCCTCACGCCGGACCTCAGCCTGCACTGGGACGGTCACGCGCTGCACACCGGCCCTGCCGCGCGCAAGGAGGACGTGCCGGCCCTGGACGCGGTGGAAGACCTTTGGCTCACCTATTACGAGCACGTCTTCAACCCCGCACGGCTCAACCTGCCCGCCATGGCACGCGAGATGCCCCGCCGCTACTGGGCCAACCTGCCCGAAGCCCGCCTCATCGGCCCGTTGGCCGCCGACGCCGCACGACGCACGCACGCCATGGTCCGCCAAGCCCCCACCGAACCGCGCCGCGGCATGCGCCGCGTGGTGCCCGTCCGCGCGGCCGCGGCCCAAGACGCCGCGGCTGTCGGCGTGGCCGGAGACCCGCCTGCCGGTTCGTCACCGGCCCACGCACCAGCCGCCCACGCACCCGTGGCCCATGCCGCCCGGCAAGCCGACGCGCCGCAGGCGGCGCCCTCGGATGCGGGGTCTGCGCGCGCCTCCCATCCGGCGCATCGTCCTTCCCCCGCCAGCCCTCCCGCCACGTCGCTGGACCTGCTGCGCCAGCAGGCCGCGCGCTGCCGCGATTGCCCGCTGTGGGAGCCGGCCACGCAGACTGTCTTCGGCGAAGGGGCTGTGCGGGCGCGGCTGATGTTCGTGGGTGAGCAGCCCGGCGACCAGGAGGACGTGCGCGGCCGGCCCTTCGTCGGCCCCGCGGGCAAGCTGCTGGATCGCGCGCTGGCCGAAGTCGGCCTGGACCGCGATGCGCTCTACGTCACCAACGCCGTCAAGCATTTCAAATACGAGCTGCGTGGCACCCGCCGCATCCACAAGACGCCCACCCAGCGGGAGGCCGCCGCCTGCCTGCACTGGCTGGAGTCCGAGATCGACAGCGTCGCTCCGCAGGCCCTGGTCGCCCTGGGCGCCACCGCAGCGCGATCGCTGCTGGGCCGGGCGGTGTCCGTCACCGCCGAGCGGGGGCAGTGGCTCACCCGCTCCGACGGCCGACCGGTGCTCGTCACCCTTCACCCCTCAGCATTGCTGCGCCTGCCGCCCGACGAGCGCGACGGGGCCTATGCCCGCTGGGTAGACGACCTGCGGCTGGCGGTGCAACCCCACGCCTGAATCGGGCCGGCAGCGGCAGAGCGGCTTAATCGCGCGACAGCGTCCGGCCGGCCTCGCCGTCCACCTCACCCCCGGTGTGGCCGCCCACCAGGCGCGGCACCACCACCCGGCACAACACTCCGCGCGGCGTGTTCGCCTGCCACTCCACTGTGCCGCCCAGCTGCTTGATGCGCTTGCGCACGCCGCCCAGGCCCAGGCCGTGGTCCCAGGCACGCGGGTCGCCGCCGCAGCCGTCGTCGGCCACGGTGAGCTCAAGGCGGCCGGCCTGCAGGCGGATGTCCACGCTGACATGCTTGGCCCGCGCGTGGGCGATGGCGTTGCTCACCAGCTCGCGCAGCACCCGGGTCAGTGCCGACCACGCCACCATGCCCAGCTCCACGTCCTCGTCGTAGCGCAGCGTCCAGGCCAGCTCACAGCGCGCCACCGCCAGCCGGTGGCCCAGGTCGGCCTTCCATTCGGCCGCGGCATCGGCAAAGCGGTGGCTCTGCGCGGCCAGCCCGCGCGTGAGCGTCTTCAGGTCCTGCAGCGTGTAGCGGATGTACTCCTCCATCTGCCGGTTTGGCGCCTGGTACATCAGCGTCAGCAGCCGGGCGCCGATGTCGTCGTGCAGGTCCTGTGCGATGCGTGTGCGCTCCTCACTGCGGCCCTGCTCCACCGCACGGTCGAAGGCCACGGCCCGGCGCAGTTGGTCGACGATGCGGTCGGTCAGCCGGGCATCCTCCAGCGTGAAGAGCCGCTGGCCCTTGCGCGCGTGGCGCACCAGCAGGGCGGCCGGCCTGGCGGTGCCGCCGCTGCCCGGCTCACTCGGGCCCGGCAGGCGTGGCACCGGCACGATCAGCCCCGACCCGTTGCCCACCAGGCGCGAGGCCTCCACGCCCTGGCGCAGGGCCCAGACCTCCAGCGGCTCGAACAGCTCGCGCAGCAGCCGCGTCAGCAGCAGGCCGGCGCGCTGGGGGCGGGTCTCCAGCTCGCGGGCGATGCGGTAGAGCCGCTCGAACAGACGCTCCATCGTCAACCGGTGGCTGCCCAGCAAATGGGTCAGGATCCATTGCCGCGCCCAGAGGTAGGCCCCCAGAGCGAAGAAGAGCGACAGCGTCAGCGACGCGAACTGGCCCAGCGAGAACACCGCCACGAAGACCAGGTCCAGCAGCGTGGCCACGGTACTGGTCGCGGCCAGCAGCGAGAACTCGCGCAGCACCTGCTGTGAGCGCGACAGGTAGGGCACCAGCAGCAGCAGCGAGGCGAGGAACACGTACCAGATCATCGCCCCCACGCTCGAGACGTTGAACTGCAGGTCTGGTCGCTGACCGGTGCAGGCCACAGCCAGGGTCAACAGCACCCAGGTGCCCAGCGTGATGGCACCAAAGCGCCGCAGCACCATGGCATAGGGATGCGGCCGCCGACGGTTGGACCAGCTCACCAGCAGCAATGACAACAGGCCCAACGCCGTGCAGCCCAGCTGCACCGCCCACCAGGCGTGGGGCAGGCGCCCCGCGGCATTCGCGATCGCCAGCCCCGCGGCCAGCAGCCAGCCCAGCACCACCCACATCCAGCCGCGGGCCAGCCGCTGCGGGTGCAGAGCCGCAATCTGCACGATGGCAGCGGCCGTCGCCAGGTCGAAGGCGGCGCGCGCTGGCCAGTCCCAGCGTCCCGGCACGGTCGAGGCGGTCAGCCCCTGGCCGGCCTCGACGGCCATGAAGACCAGGTTGCCGCACTGCGCCAGCGCGGTGACGGCATAGGCCACGCTCAGGCCGCTGGGCCCGGACAGCAGCACCACCGCAGCCACCAGATAGAGCACCAGGGCCAGCGAGGCGAGCAGCCAGAAGACCCCCGGCAGGCTGGCGATCCCGCTCGGGGCCAGTTCCAGGTAGACCGGATAGGTCTGCTCGAAGCCCAGTTCCACGCTGGCCGGCAGCTCTTCGTCGCCCTGCAGCGCATCGGCCCGCCAGGCGAGCGCCTGCAGTTGGCGGGTGCGGGCATCGTCACTGGCGATCCAGCGCGCCGATTCGTACAGGCTCAACGAGTCGGCTGCCCAAGTCCGGCCTTGGCTGCCGCCGATCCACGACAGCGTGCGCCCCAGGTGCGGCTGCAGAGCCGGGTGGCTGCTGGCCGCCAGCACCACCTGGCCGCCCGCGGTCGGCCGCCAGTGCACGTCCAGATGGGGCTGGCGGGCCAGGCTCATGGCCAGCAGGTACAACCCCAGGCAGCCGCTCAGCACCGCGCCCACCAGCAGCCGCAGCCGCCAGCCGATCCAGCGTGGCGGCTCGGCGTCCAGGTTCAGGGCTTCATCCAGGGTGCCGGTCCAGGCCCGGGCCGGCCGTTGTGCTTCGCCCGCTGACACGCGCCGCAGCGGGGCGGGGGGCTCAGGCACCGTCTGCGCCATGGCCGCCGCCGGTCCGCCCCTCAGGGCCTCACACCAGCCCCTGCTTGCTGGCCAGGACGGCGGCCTCGGCGCGGCTGGAGACGTTGAGCTTCTTGTAGATGGACTTGATGTGGTCGTTCACGGTGAACCACTTGATGCCCATCAGGTTCGCGATCTCCTTGATCGTGAAGCCCTTGCTCAGGTAGGTGAGCACCTCGTTCTCGCGCGGCGTGAGCCGCTCGCAGTCGGCGCCCGCCTCGCGGCGTGCATCCAGCGGCGCGGGTCGGCTGGTGCCGAAGTCCGACGGCCCGAAGCCGCTGACCGGCCCGCTGCCGTCGCTTGCGCCATTGCGGAAGTGGCCCAGCAGCCGCCGGGCGATGGCCGGCGACAGCGGGGGCTGGCCGCGCACGATCTTCTGCAGCTCCTCCACCAGCACCTCGAAGCGGTCTTCCTTGAGCAGGTAGCCGTCGGCCCCACGCTGCAGGGCCGGGAAGAGGTGCTCGTCGTCGGAATACAGCGTGGTGACGATGCGCGTGGCCGGGTAGTGCGCCAGTTCTGAGAGCAACTCCAGCCCGCTGCCGTCGGGCAGCTCCAGGTCGACCAAGATCAGCTTGTAGCCGTCGTCATCCGGCCCGCTGGCCTGCGCGCGCTGGCCGCTGCGATGACCCAGCAACCGGCGTGCGGCGTCCAGGTCGCCGGCCTCCGTGATGGTGGAGATGTCACTGAAGCTGTCGCGCACCACGCGCGACAGGAAGCCGCGCGCAACAGGGTTGTCTTCGACGATGAGGACCTTGACTCCCATGTCTTCAGTCTCGGCGGGGGCTACTGCATGACGGGGCAGGGCGGCGAGCAGGCATGGCGCGGTCCTCGTGGGCGGCGGTCGGCTGGCGGGGATCGAAGGATTATCCACGCGACCCCTGCGCGTTCCGCCGCTGTCGATATGTAATCCCGCGCCACCCCCGTCCGGGGGGAAGCCCCTCCTACAATCTCGCCTCATGCGCATCCTGGTGGCCAATGACGACGGATATCTCGCCCCCGGCCTGGCGGCCCTCGTCGAAGCCTGTCGTGGCCTGGGCGAGATCGATGTCGTGGCGCCGGAGCAAAACGCCAGCGGCACCTCCAACTCGCTCACGCTGCACCGCCCGCTGAGCGTCTTCACCGCGGCCAACGGCTACCGCTACATCAATGGCACGCCATCGGACTGCGTCCACGTGGCCCTCACCGGCCTGCTGCCGCAAAGGCCCGACTTGGTCGTCTCCGGCATCAACAATGGCCAGAACATGGGGGACGACACGCTGTACTCCGGCACCGTGGCTGCGGCGATGGAGGGCTATCTCTTCGGCGTGCCGGCGGTAGCCTTCTCGCTGGCCGAGCGCGGCTGGGCGCATCTGGACCAGGCCGCAGCCGTGGCCCGGCGCGTCATCCGGTCCCTCATCGAGCGCCCGCCCGTGCCCGGCGCCTGGCTGCTCAACGTCAACATCCCCGGCACGGCAGACGCCGACCGTGCGCCCTGGCAGCTCACCCGCCTGGGCCGCCGCCACGCCAGCGAGCCGGTCATCCAGGCCCAGAACCCGCGCGGCGAGCCCATCTACTGGATCGGTGCGGCAGGCGATGCCCGGGAAGCCGGGCCAGGAACGGACTTCCACGCCGTGGCCCATGGCCGCGTGTCCATTACCCCGCTGCAGATCGACCTCACCGACCATGCCGGCCTGCCCGGCTGGAGCCGCTGGGCGCAGTCGCTGGGCGAAACCGCCTGATCCGCCGCGTCGCCGCATGACCGCCCCCCGCGACAAGAAACCCGGCGCGGCCAGCTTCCCGCTGCGCCTGGACCGGGTCGAGCCGGCTCCGCGCCGGCTGGTCAGCGCGCCGCTGGCCGCCGTGCCGGCGCCGCCTGTCAGCCTGCCGGCCCAGGGCCAGCGCAGCGTGCCGCGTGCTGCGCACCAGGCGGCTCAGGCGGCTCAACGGTCGGCGGCCGCCACGCACCCCGCCCAGAAGCCAGGCAACCGAGCAGCCCAGCCGCCCGCAGCCCGTCTTGCCGTGGAAGCCCAGCGCCCGCTGCTGCGCCCGCAGCGCCTGTTGCACCAGGCGGTGCAGGACAGCCTGCGCATGACCGCCCCTACGGGCCTGGGCCTGGACTCCGACGGCGTGCGCCGCCGCATGGTCGAGCGCCTGGCCGCCGGTGGCATCACCGATGCCCGCGTGCTGCAGGCCCTGGCCACCGTGCCGCGCCATGTCTTCGTCGACACGGCGCTGGCCGGCCAGGCCTACGAGGACACCAGCCTGCCCATCGGCCTGGGCCAGACCATCTCCAAGCCCTCGTCCGTCGCCCGCATGATCGAGCTGCTGTGCCAGCGCCCTGGCTTGGCGGGAGCCGAGCCGCGTCCGCTGGGCAAGGTGCTGGAGATCGGCACCGGCTGCGGTTACCAGGCGGCGGTGCTGTCGCTGCTGGCGCGCCAGCTCGTGTCCATCGAGCGGCTGCGCCCGCTGCACGACAAGGCCCGCGCCAACCTGCACGCCGCCGGCCTGCGCAGCCCGCGCCTGATCTGGGGTGACGGCATGCTCGGCCATGCGCCGTCCGCGCCCTACGACTGCATCATTGCCGCCGCCGGCGGGCAGGCGCTGCCACCGGCCTGGGTCGAGCAGCTAGCCCCGGGCGGGCGCCTGGTTGCCCCCATGGAGGGCGCAGCGGGCAGGGGGCAAATCCTCGTCGTCGTCGACCGCCTGGCTGACGGCCGGCTCGTTCAGAGCCAGCAGGAAGCGGTGCACTTCGTGCCCCTAAAATCCGGCGTCTCCTGAACGCCATGTCGGCTGTCCTGCACCCGCGAATCCCGCGATCCTTCTTGCAGCAGCCCGGGCCACCCGGCCCCACCGCGCCAGCCGCCGCACACACCGGCAGCTGCGCGGACCGTCCCGACCATCGAGACCCTATGCCCTTCCACGCTTCCTTCACGCGGCTGGTCTGCGCAGCCGTGATGGCCGCTGCGCTGGCCGGTTGTGCCTCGCGCAGCCACCGTGCCCCGGTCGAGCAACGCGGTGGCGCCGCGCCGCCGGCCGCCACCCCGGAAGCCCCCCGCGTCCTGCCTGGCGCCGAGAACGCCGGCAAGCCCGGCTACTACACCGTCAAGCCGGGCGACACGCTGATCCGCATCAGCCTGGACGCCGGCCAGAACTGGCGTGATCTGGTGCGCTGGAACAACCTGGACAACCCCAACGTCATCGAAGTAGGCCAGGTGCTGCGGGTGGTGCCGCCGGGCGTGGACCCGACGCTGGCCGCCGCCCGCCCGGCTGCGCCGCCCAAGGTTGACACCCGACCGATGGAGGTCAAACCGCTGCCACCGGTGGGCAGTGCGTCCGGTGCGCCGTCGGTCAGCGCTCCGGCCGCAACCCATGCGACGCCCACGACGAGCTCCTCCGCCCCGTCCAACGTGCAGTCCGCCGCCCGCGAAGGCGATGACGACGTCACCTGGAGCTGGCCCGTCCCCGGCCCGGTCATCGGCAACTTCGATGACGCCAAGCGCAAGGGCGTTGCCCTGGGCGGCCGTGCTGGCGAGCCCGTGCTGGCCGCAGCGGACGGCAAGGTGGTCTACGCCGGCTCCGGCCTGCGCGGCTACGGCAACCTGGTCATCATCAAGCACAACGCCACGTATCTGAGCGCCTACGCCCACAACCAGACGCTGCTGGTCAAGGAAGACCAGCCGGTCAAGCGGGGCCAGAAGATCGCCGAGATGGGCTCAACCGACGCCGAGCGCGTGCAGCTGCACTTCGAGATCCGCAAGCAAGGCCGCCCGGTCGATCCCCTCAAGCTGCTGCCGACGCGCTGAAGCGGTCACGCGCCCCGGCTTGGCCCCGCGCGCAGCCGGTTCGCCGGCAGGGTGGCCTGAGACAATCGCGGGATGACCGTTTCCGCTCCCCTCCTGCCGGCCCAGGCGCCGGCAGACACGGCGGCCGGGCCCGCGCCCTGCACCGCTGTCCGCATCACGGCCGCCTGCGAGGCGGCCGTCTCGTCTGAGCCGGTTGCCGCAGCCGCCGACGACGCGTCCACCCGGCCGCCAGGCTTCGCCTTGCCGCCGCTGCCGGCCGAGCTGTCAGCCGCCGGCTGGCTGCAAATCGAATCGCTGGATCTCGAGGCCCAGGGCGTCGCCCGCCGGCCCGATGGCAAGGTGGTCTTCATCGAGGACGCGCTGCCCGGCGAGGTGGTGCGCGTGGCAGTGCAGCGGCGCAAGAACAACTGGGAGCGCGGCCAGGCGGTCGAGCGCCTGCGGGGCAGCGCCCAGCGCGTCGCGCCGCGCTGTCGCTACTTCGGCCTGTGCGGCGGCTGCGCGATGCAGCATGTGCACGCCGGCATGCAGATCGCCGTCAAGCAGCGCACGCTGGAAGACAACCTCTGGCACCTGGGCAAGGTGCGCGCCGAGCGCATGCTGCCGCCCATCGACGGCCCGGCCTGGGGCTATCGCTTCCGCGCCCGACTGTCGGTGCGCCACGTCGCCAAGAAGGGCAAGGTGCTGGTGGGCTTCCATGAGCGCAAGTCGCGCTATGTGGCCGATATGGAGACCTGCGAGGTATTGCCGCCGCATGTCTCGGCGCTGCTTGTTCCGCTGCGCGAGCTGATCGCCGCGATGGACGCGCGCGACCGCCTGCCGCAGATCGAGGTGGCGGTGGGCAGCCGCGTCACCGCGCTGGTGCTGCGCCACCTGGAGCCGCTGAGCGCGCCGGATGTGGCTCGCCTGCATGCCTTCGCAGAGCGCCACAGCGGCGCGCGCGTGCTGCAGTGGTGGCTGCAACCCAAGGGCCCCGACAGTGTGCACCGGCTGGAGGACATCACGCCGCCGCTCGCCTACGAGCTGCCCGAGTTCGGCATCACCATGCCGTTCAAGCCGACCGACTTCACCCAGGTCAACCACCAAATCAACCGGGTGATGGTGGCCCGCGCGTTGGCGCTGCTGGAGGTGCAGCCCGATGAGCGCGTCATCGACTGGTTCTGCGGCCTGGGCAACTTCACCTTGCCGCTGGCCACCAAGGCGCGCGAAGTGCTGGGCATCGAAGGCAGCGAGGCACTGGTGGCCCGATCACGCACCAACGCGACGCTCAACGCCGTGCAGGCCCGCACCCGCTTCGAGGCACGCAACCTCTTCGAGCTGGTGCCGGCCGATCTTGCCGCCTACGGAAGCGCTGCCAAGTGGCTGGTCGATCCGCCGCGCGAGGGGGCTTTCGCGCTGGTCAAGGCGCTCAGCGAGGCGGTGCAGCAGCCGGAGACGGCGCCAGGCTTCATCCCGCCGCAGCGCATCGTCTATGTCAGCTGCAACCCGGCCACGCTGGCGCGTGATGCGGGCCTGCTCGTGCACGTGGCCGGCTACCGCTGCACGGCCGCGGGCGTGATCAACATGTTCCCGCATACCGCCCACGTGGAGAGCATTGCGGTGTTCGACCGCGCCTGACCGGCCTCTTCACGCACCAAGCAGAAGG
>JBMOQL010000017.1:0-24824 GCA_049321005.1 Pseudomonadota bacterium | reverse complement strand
GCCGGTGGCGGGCATCGGCACGACCCGCGGCACCGCGACGCACCGCGCCCGGCGGGCCGCGACCGCGACGAGCAACGGGGCGAGCGCCAAACCGGCCGACGAGCACCTGCCGCATCGCCGCATGCGTCGCCCGCCCGACGTGAGGCCGGGGAGCCCTTCCCCGACCGCCGCTCTGCCAATCGCCGCCACCGCGACGACGGCTCCCGCCCGCTCGCGCCGGCTGGTCCGCATCGCTCGCATCCGCCGTTTCGCGGCGAGCATCCTCCACTCCATGATGAGGGCCGCAGCGCCAGCCGGCCAAGCCGGCCCGCTGGGCACAAAGCCGCCTTTGCGCCGGCACAGCGCCACGCGCCGGCAGCGGCTGTACCGTCCCGACCCGCCAGCGCCGCCCCGGCCCTGGCGGCGCCCGGCCCGGACGCCGGCATCCGCCTGTCCAAGCGCATGAGCGAGCTCGGGCTGGCCTCACGCCGGGAAGCCGACGAGTGGATCGCACAGGGTTGGGTGCGCGTCGACGGCCAGGTGGTGTCCGAGCTCGGCTCCCGTGTGCTGCCACACCAGCAGATCACCGTGGACGCCGCCGCCCGTCAGCAGCAGGCCCAGCGCGTCACCGTGCTGCTGCACAAGCCCATCGGCTATGTCAGCGGCCAGGCGGAGGACGGCTACACCCCCGCCGTGGCCCTGGTGACCGCCGAGAACCGCTGGGCCGGCGACCGCACCGCGATCCGCTTCTCGCCCGTGCAACGCCGCCACCTGGCGCCCGCCGGGCGGCTGGACATCGACTCCACCGGCCTGCTGGTGCTGACGCAGGACGGCCGCATCGCCAAGCTGCTGATCGGCGAGGACTCGCCCATCGAGAAGGAATACCTGGTGCGCGTGCGCCTGGCAGCCGGCCAACCCGAGGGCGCGCATGCGTCCGAGCTGCTGCCACCCGAGGCGCTGGAGCGCCTGCGCCACGGCCTGGCGCTCGACGGCGTGCCGCTGCAGCCGGCCAAGGTGTCATGGCAGAACGAGGACCAGCTGCGCTTCGTGCTGCGCGAAGGCCGCAAGCGCCAGATCCGCCGCATGTGCGAGGCAGTCGGCCTGGACGTGGTGGGCTTGAAGCGTGTGCGCATCGGCCGCATCCCGCTGGGCGATCTGCCGCCCGGACAGTGGCGATATCTGCGGCCGGATGAGCGGTTCTGAACATGGCGGGCGTCTTCGCTCGGGCTCCTCGCTTGTTGGCCTTCTTCAGGCCTTTTCCCTTCGGTGCCGACCACGCCGACCTGCTGTCCGCCGCTCCCGCCTCGCCGCCCCGACTGCATCGCGGCGTCACCATTTCGCTGCACCCCGAGCTGCGCGGTTGAGCACGGCCTGACCGCCCAGCCCACCGCCTCCATCGTGCTTATCGGCCTCTGAGCCAGCCTTCGCCCGTCCCGCCGCGCTGCCGCCCGTCCGCCCCGCATCCGTGTCCTCGTCGTCCCTGCCCACCGCCACGCTCGCTGAATCGCCCCGCCGTGCGGCCATGTCGCCCGCCGTCGTGGCCATCACCCTGGCCCTGCTGCTGGGCCTGCAGCCGGTGGCCACGGATCTCTACCTGCCCGCGCTGCCGCTGCTCAAGGCCGACCTGGCCACCAACATGAGTGCGGCGCAGCGCACCCTGGCCGCGCTGATCCTCACCTTCGGCCTGGGCCAGCTGCTGTGCGGGCCACTGGCCGACCGCTACGGCCGCCGGCCAGTGCTGCTGGGCGGGCTGGCCGTCTACTGCGTCGCCAGCATCGCGGCGGTGGTTGCGCCCACCATCGATGCGCTGGTCGCCTGGCGGGCGCTGCAGGGCCTGGGTGTGGCGGCCAGCGTGGTCTGCGGGCGGGCCATGGTGCGTGACCTGTACGAGCCGCGCGACGGCGTGCGCGTGCTGTCACAAGGCATGACCGGCCTGGCCGTGATTGCGCTGATCGGCCCGCCGGTGGCTGCGACGCTGGCCCAGGCCGCCGGCTGGCGGGCCGCGCTGGCCGTGCTGGCCGGCTTCGGGGTGCTGACGCTGGCCTGGCTGGCCTGGCGGCTACGCGAGACGCTGCTCGTGCCCGACCCGCTGGCCCTGCAGCCTGCGCGGCTGCTGCAGACCTGGCGGCACATCGCCGGCAACCGCACCTTCCTGTCGTATGCCGCGCTCACGGCCAGCACCTACGGCGGGCTCTACACCTACCTGGCCGCCTCGTCCTTTGTGCTCATCGAACAGATGGGCTGGTCGCGCCTGGCCTACAGCGTGTCGCTGTCGGCCGGCGCCACCGGCTACATGGCGGGCACCTTCGGCTGCCGCTACTGGCTTCACCGCCACGGCATCCGCGGCACAGTGGCGCGGGGCGGCGTGCTGGCGCTGTGCGGAGGCCTGGGCTGCGCGGGGCTGTCGCTGGCCGGGCTGCACCATCCGCTGGCCATCGTGCTGCCGCAGCTGCTCTACGCCTGCGCGCACGGCGTGTTCCAGTCCTGCGGGCAGGCAGGGGTCACCGGCCCCTTCCCGCGTCAAGCCGGCGCGGCTTCGGCGCTGTCCGGCTTCATCCTCTGCGCCGTGGCCTTTGCCGTCGGCCAGTCGCTGGGCCCGCTGATGGACGCGGCCGGGCGCACGCCCTATCCGCTGACGCTGGGGCTGGGCGCCTGGTCCGTCGTCACGGCCACCATTGCCTGGACAGCCGTGCAGCGCCACGGCGAGCCGCCGGCCGCGCGCGCGGTCACCGCGACCAGCAGGCTGTCATGACGTGGGCACGGGCAATGCACCCAGGCTGCGGCAGCCGATCCGGCGGCGAGGACAGCGGCGGCCCTGATCACCGTGGCCAGCACCGCGATGCCGGCGCCGTAGCCATTGCGGTTGAGCCCGTAACCACGATCGCAGCCCAGAGCGTGCGCCATGCCTGTACGGCGGCTCACCCAGCGCAGGCATGAGCGCATGAGCCCGCTGCCCCACGCCCCCCGCGCCATCGCACTGGCCGGCCCCACGGCCAGCGGCAAGACCGCCTGCGCCCTCGCCCTGGCGCGCCACCGGCCCATCGAGGTCATCAGCGTCGACTCGGCCCTGATCTATCGCGGCATGGACATCGGCACGGCCAAGCCCAGCACGGCGGAGCAGGCGGCCGTGCCACACCACCTGATCGACATCATCGACCCCGCACAGGCCTACTCCGCCGCGCGCTTCGTTGCCGACGCCAACCGGCTGATCGACGACATCCGCGCCCGCGGGCGGCTGCCGGTACTGGTGGGCGGCACCATGCTGTACTTCAAGGCCCTCTACAGCGGCCTGGACGCGTTGCCCGAGTCCGATCCCGAGGTGCGTGCCCAGCTCGACCGTGAGGCCACCGAACGCGGCTGGCCCGCGCTGCATGCTGAGCTGGCCCGGGTTGACCCCATCACCGCTGCCCGCCTGGCGCCCAACGATGCCCAGCGCATCCAGCGCGCCCTGGAGGTCTGGCGCAGCAGCGGCCGCCCACTGTCGAGCTTCCACACCGGTCGCTTCGCGAGCACGACAGAGCCGGCTGCGATGCCGGGCAAGGAGGCCGATGCCGATGCCGATGCCGATGCAGGTGTTGGTGCTGGCGACAGCGTCGACGATGCTCGGGGCGGCGGATTGAACCCTGGCCCCCCTCGCGTTGCCCTGGCGGCGGCGCATGATGAGCCGGCCTCCGCACTGGCCACCATCCCGCTGCTCAGCCTGGAGCCGGGCAACCGCGCCTGGCTGCACCAGCGCATCGCCCAGCGCTTCCATGCCATGCTGGCCGAGGGCTTCATCGAGGAGGTGCGCGCCTTGCGCGCGCGCGGCGACCTGCATCCCGGCCTGCCGTCCGTGCGCTGCGTGGGCTACCGCCAGGCCTGGGAGGCACTGGATGCGGCCAGCGACGGTCCATTGACTCCATCCGTGCAGCAAGCGCTGGCCGAGCGCGGCATCGCCGCCACCCGCCAGCTGGCCAAGCGCCAGCTCACCTGGCTGCGCAGCATGCCCCATCGCCAAGTGCTGCTGTGCGACGAGCCCAACCTGGAAGCACGCTTCATCCAAGCCGTCGATCGCCTCCTGCTGCCGGCAATCTGAAGCGACCCATATCTGCGGCGCGGGGGGCGGTGAAGCGTCCTGTGTGCCGGCCCGGCCGCCCCACTCCTGCCCGACCCCGCGCCTCGTCCTAGGGCAATGTGATCGTGATGTGCGCCGCCCGCGGCGGCAGCTTGACCACGTCCTGGTAGGCAGCCAGGTCGCCCTGCGTCGTGCGCCCCAGCTGCCAGCGCAGCCCGATGAAGGCCGTCAGGCCGAACAGCGCGACCACCGACGCCACCGCCCACAGCGGCACCTCGTGGCGCAGCGCGTGGATCACCTTGTCCGGTGCGGCCCAATGCGGCGCAAACGGCGCACGCTTGCCCTTGAGATGCGCGATCTCGTCACCCAACCGTGCGGTGTAGTAGCCCAACTTCTCGCTGCCCTCCAGCAGGTACTTGCCCTGGAAGCCCAGCAGCAGGCACATGTGGAACACCTCCAGCACCTGCAGCCGCCGCGCGCCCTGGGCCCGCACCGCTTCAAGCTTGTCAAAGAAGTGCTCGCCCGCCAGCTGGTCGCCGAAGAACTGCAGCTGCAGCGGCTGGCGCTCCCACGCGTCGCGCACGCGGAAGGACGACGACAGCACCGTCTCGTCCACCAGCGCGCAGAAGGCGTACTTGGCCAGGTGCACATCCTCGGCATCGGCCTTCAGTCGCAGCGCACCGCGCTCGAACTCCATCAGGAAGTCCTTGATGCGCTCGCGGAACTCCGCCGCATCCCGCGGCGCCTGGCGCTGGCGCAGCAGGAAGACCAGGTAGAACCCGTCGTACATGACGTCCAGCAGCGTGTGAGCATCCAGCGTGGCCGCGCGTGCGGCCATTGGCGCGCTACCAGGCGCCCCACCGGCGAACAGCGACGGCGCGCGAGCGGTGGAGGCAGGGGTGGAGGCAGAGGGGGAGACAGTCATGGGTTCACCGCCAGCAGTTCGAGCTGCAGCTCAGGGATGCCCTGGGGCGCATACAGGGTGAGGGCCTGCGCCTGGAGCATGCGCTCGTACAGCGCGCCACGCGCCTCCAGCGTGAAGTAGTACGTGCCCGGCCGCACCGGGATGGCCGCCGGCACCTGCGGGCAGTGCACCAGCCGCACGCCCGGCATGGCCGAGAGCACGATCTTGTCCACGTCGTCTGGGGCGCCGATCTTGAAGCGCACCGGCACCGACTCCACCAGCTCCGCCGGCGGCATCGCCGCGGCCACGCCCAGGTAGAACACCGTGCCGCTGCTGATTTGCTGGGAGTCCAGCCGGCCCTGATGGAAGGACGGCTTGGTCTCGGTCAGCGCAATGGCGAAGTGGCGAGTGGAGATCACCGTCTCCAGCAGCTCCCGCACGATCCCGTCCAGCCGCGCAAAGGCCGGTCCAGGCGCGGCATGGTCATACACCGGCAGGTCGGCCAGGGTGTAGGTCTTTGAGAAGGTCATCAACGCGCCGGCCAGCTCGAGCAGCCCCTGGAACAGCCGCTCAGGATGCAGCCCCGGATGGCGGAACAGATGCGACAGCGACGCGAACGCGCTGCTGGCCGTGTGCAGCAGCCAGAACGAGGCCACATCGCCGCTGCGGAACTCGATGACGTGCTTGGAGGGCTCGCGGTGGAAGCCATAGAGCGCATCGACCTTGGCCTGCAGCGCATCCAGCAGCCGGCGCAGCTGCAGATGCAGCACGGTCGAGGCCTGGATGGCCGTGCACGGCGGCACGAAGCGGCCGTCAAGTTCGAAGCCACCAGTGGACGTGCGCCGCACGCGCAGCAGGGGCAGCGTCACCAGATGCTCGCGCGGCTCATGGTCGGCTACCAGGCGCAGGCCCCGGCGCAGCACGGCAATCTCGGCCTCTACCGCGCCCGTGTACCAGTCGGCAGCCGATTCGTTGTGCTGCACGTAACGGGCCATGCCGTCGCCGGCCGGCACGCCGTCATGGGCGTCGCCACCGGCATGGCCCACAAGCGGCGTGAAGTTGCTGCCCACCCGGCGCAGCGGTGCCACGGCCAGGTGATAGGTCACCTCGTTCACGCCCGCAGGCAGCTCGGCCAGCGACACGGCTGCGGGCAGCTCGTCCTCGCCCGGCGCGCAGACCATCTCGCCATCGGGCAGTACCGCCTGCACCTCCAGCAGCCGCAGCAGCCCGGCCTGCAGCGCATCGGCATCAGCCTTGACCACCCGCACGCCCCAGGCATACGGATGCAGCAGCCGGCTCATCTGCAGCAGCCGCCACTCGTGATAGGCGTCCTGGCGCTGGAAGTGCTGCGGACGCAGGAAGAGGCCTTCGCCCCACAAGACCTTGGATGACGGGATCACCGGACCTCCGGATGACGTGTAGATGGAGCGCCCCACGCGGTTCGGGATGGCCCGCGCATTGCGCGCCGGCCAGACGGCATGCGCCGCTTGCGCTTGAGGAATGGACGCACGGCAGCACTCAACGGCATTGCCCGGGGCTGCTGCGCGCAAAGTCGGCCGACATGCCGAGCGGCACGCCACTGCTGACCGTCAGCGCACAGGCGTGCGCACCCAGCGTCAGCCCGCTGCGCTCCAGCTCATCGGCGGCAAAGACATAGCGCCAGCGCTGCGTGGCGGGGGAATGGAAGAGCGCGACGACACCCACGTAGGCCGCCTCGCGCGCGACCTTCTCGGTGGCCTCCACGCGTTGCCCCGGCACCAGCTGCAGATCACGCACCTCCACCAGGTCGTTGCCCAGCCGCTCCTTCTCTCGCGCGGGGTCGCCAAACGCCTCATAGGGTGCGGCCAGGAAGGCCTCGGCACTGCGCAGCTTATAGAGGCGAGCCACCAGCGACAGCGACGCGCCCGAGGCCTCGTCCACATTGAGAGACGGGCTGGCCTGCACTTTCAGTGTGATGCGCCGCGCCGGCTTGGCGGCATCCGGCAGCTCCGGCGCAGCTGGCTTCTTCAAGCCCACCACCTCCAGCGCCTTCTCGGCCACGGGCAGCGCCACCTCGACCGCCTTCATCGAGCCGCAGCCCGCCAACATCAGGGCTGGCGATACCAGCAATGGCACGGCACACCAGCGCCACGCGCAAAGCGCGTCCCGCCCCGACTTCATGACCTCTCCCTGCTGCCTTGTTCTGGTGTTCGTACCCGCTGCTGCAGCCTGCATGGAACCACTTCTGCCGCAGCGGGCGAGCGAGTTTACGAGCCGCTGCAGGCTGTGCATTCACCCCGACGGGCGAGCTCACCACGACTCGGGGGCTGGCCGTGCAACAGCGCGTAACTGGCACCTTGCGACGAGTCTGCTTGCGTTCTAATCCCCGCACTTTCAGATGACCGCTGGCCACAACAGCGGCTCCAGAGGACCAAAAGATGAAGCATCAGGGAGCGGTCGGCCGCATGTGCCGGCCGGAGGGAGGCGTGCGTGCGCGCCGTGTATCGGGCATGAGCCTGTCGGCCTGTACGGCCATGCTGGCTGCGGCGTTGTTCACCGGCTGCGCCACGCAGCCCGGCGCGGGCAACGCCCACAAGGCCGACCTGTCGGCCGCTCTCGAAGAGGCCGCTTCGGCCCGCAAGCAAGGCCAGATCCCGCAGGCGCTCAAGCTGCTCAACGACGCGGCTGCCGCACACCCCGGCGACAAGACGCCGTGGCTGCAGATCGCACAGATCCACTTCGACCAGTCCAACTACGGTGCAGCCATCGTCGCGGCCCAGGAAGTGGTGCAACGCGACAACGCTGACGCAGTAGCCCGCAGCATCATGGCCGTAAGCGGCCTGCGCGTCTCGGCCGACGCCTTGGCCCATCTGCGCCAGGCTAACGCCGTGAGCGGCTCGACCCGCACCGAGGCCGAATCCGTAGCCCGGATCATCCGCGAAGCCGTAGGGGAGCCGGTGTTGGTGCCACCGGCGCCGACGGCCGCCAAGCCGGCCCCATTGCGGCGCCCGCGGCACAGCGCCAACGCGCCCGCAACCGGCGACACCGCTTCCCGTTTGGCCCCCGCCGCCACGCTGCCTGCAGTGCCGGCCCGCCCCGCCGCGCCCGCAGCCAAACCGGCCGCGCCGCGCAATCCCCTCGACGCCCTGAAGTGACCCGGAGGTAAGCCATGAGCAAAGACAGCGTCCAGAAGAAGCTCCAGAAGGTTCGCCCGCCTCGGGTGCAGATGACCTATGACGTCGAGGTGGGCGATGCGGTGGAGCAAAAGGAGCTGCCCTTCGTGGCCGGCGTGCTGGGCGACTTCGCCGGCCAGTCCGAGAAGGACCTCAAGCGCCTGAAGGACCGCAAGTTCGTCAACGTCGACATGGACAACTTCGACGAGGTGATGGAAGGCATCGCCCCGCGTGCCGTCTACCGCGTGGAGAACAAGCTCTCGCCGCAGGGCGGCGAGTTCGCCGTGGACCTCACCTTCAACAGCATCGACGACTTCCGCCCCGAGGCGGTCGTTCAGCAGGTCGAGCCCCTGCGCAAGCTGCTGGAGGCCCGCACGAAGCTCTCCGATCTGCGCAACAAGATTGCCGGCAACGAGAAGCTCGAAGACATCCTCAACGACGTGCTGACCAGCACCGAGAAGCTCGCCGAGCTGCAACAAGCCACCCGCAAGGAGTGAAGCCATGAGCGCCCAACCCCAAGCCGTCGCTGGCACCCCAGCCGCCGAGGCCTCGCTGCTCGACCAGATCGTTGCCGACTCTCGGGTCGCACGCTCCAGCATCGAGCACGAGCGCGCCAAGGACCTGATCGCCGAGCTAGTCTCCGAGGTACTGCACGGCACCGTCGTGGTGTCGTCCAACCTCGGCGCCACGCTGGACGCGCGCATTGCCGACATCGACCAGCTGATCTCGGAGCAACTCTCCGCCATCCTGCACGCACCGGAGTTCCAAAGGCTCGAAGGCACCTGGCGCGGCTTGCACTACCTGTGCAAGCAGACTTCCACCGGCGCCATGCTCAAGATCAAGATGATGCAGGCGACCAAGAAGGAGCTGGTCAAGGACTTCAAGTCCGCCATCGACTTCGATCAGTCGGCTCTGTTCAAGAAGGTCTACGAAGAAGAGTTCGGCACCTTTGGCGGTGCACCGTTCGCCACCCTGATCGGCGACTACGAGATCACCCGTCAGCCCGAAGACGTCTACTTCGTCGAGCAAATGTCGCACGTCGCGGCAGCCGCGCATGCTCCGTTCATCAGCGCTGCATCACCTGAACTCTTCGGCCTGGACCACTTCACCGACATCGGCAAGCCACGCGACCTGGGCAAGGTCTTCGACACCGTGGACTACGCCAAGTGGAACAGCTATCGCCAATCCGAGGACGCCCGCTACGTCGGCCTGACGCTGCCGCGCTTCCTGGGCCGTCTGCCCTACAACCCCAAGGATGGCACCACGGTCGAGGGCTTCAACTTTGTCGAGAACGTCGACGGCTCCGACCATAGCAAGTACCTGTGGGTCAACTCGGCTTACGCCATGGCCGCCCGGCTGACCAACGCCTTTGCCAACTACGGCTGGTGCGCTGCCATCCGTGGCGTCGAAGGGGGCGGCCTGGTCGAGGATCTGCCCACGCACACCTTCAAGACTGATGAAGGCGAGGTGGCACTGAAGTGCCCCACCGAGGTCGCCATCACCGACCGCCGCGAGAAGGAGCTGTCAGACCTGGGCTTCATCCCGCTGGTGCATTGCAAGAACACCGACTACGCGGCCTTCTTTGGCGCGCAGTCCACGCAGAAGCCGAAGAAGTACGACACGGATGCCGCCAATGCCAACTCGGCCCTGTCGGCCCAGCTGCAGTACATGTTCGCCATCTGCCGCATCTCGCACTACATGAAGACGATGATGCGCGACAAGATCGGGAGCTTCACGTCGGCTCTCGAAGTGGAACGGTACATCCACAACTGGCTGATGCGCTACGTGGTGGACGCGGACGATGCCTCGCAAGAGGTGCGTGCCATGCGTCCGCTGCGTGACGCGGCTGTCGAGGTGTCGGAGGTACCGGGCCGCCCCGGGGTCTATCGGGCCGTGGCTTTCGTCAAGCCGCACTTTCAGCTCGATGAACTCTCGGTATCGCTGCGTCTGGTGGCCGAGCTGCCCCAGGGCAAGTCCTGAAAAGCCTGTAGTACATCAATAAGCCATTCACGGAGGAAAGCAAGTGAAAGACATCTACGTCAAGTTCGGCAACCCGCTCAACGGCAAGAAGATCGAAGGCGAGTCGCGCGACATCAAGCACCCACGCCCGTGGTTCGAAGTGTCCAGCTGGAACCACCTGATCCGCCAACCGAAATCGGCCACCGCCTCCACCGCCGGCGGCCACACCGCCGAGCGCTGCGAGCACGGCGAGATGATCCTGACCAAGGATCTGGACCTGGTGAGCCCGCAGCTCTGGGAAGCCTGCTCGGCCGGCACGCTGTACGAGGATGTAGAGATCCACTTCATGCGCGCCAACGGCACGACGGACCGCGTGCAGTACCTGACCATCAAGCTCAAGAAGGTCATCATCGGCTCGGTGAGCCCCAGCGTCTCCGGCGAGGGCCTGCCCACCGAGACCTTCACGCTCAAGTACGCCGCGGTGCAGTGGGAGTACGTGCAGCAGACCATGGACGGCAAGTTCAAGGCCGGCACACCCGCCATGTGGAGCCTAGCCAAGAACAACAACAGCTTCGACGCGCCGAACTGATCGCACCGGCTGCTGTGAAGGGGCGGCGCGTCCGCCCCTTTTTCGTGCCGCGCAACGCCCCTGCCTGCCATGCCGACACCCGCCATGCCGACGCGCTCTGCCCGCCGCGATGCCGGTCTGCGTATCCGGCCCTCCGTATGGGACCGCCTGACCGGCGAGATGGACGAGGCGGCCCCCCTGGCGACCACCGTCAATCTAGACAAACTTAAGGAATCGGTGGCTCGCGACGTGGAGTCGCTGCTGAACTCGCGCAATGCGCTGGACGAGACGGCGGAGCGCTCGGTGCTGGGCTTCGGCGTGCGCGACTTCGTCGGCTGCATCCTCAGCCGGCCGCAGGACCGGCAGTACGTGGCCGACTGTCTGGCCCGCGCCATCGCCGCCCATGAATCGCGGCTGCGCAACGTGCGCGTGGAGTTCCGCCCCGGCGGCACGTCGGTCAATGCCCTGACGTTTGCGATCCGCGCCGATCTGCTGGTGCATCCCGCGCACGAGGTGGTCAGCTTCGACGCCGTGCTGCAGCCCTCGCTGTCCCACTTCGCGGTCAGCCGCGGCAGCGGCCTGCGCGCCGCGTGACGGCCCCTTCTGACCCGTCGCCATGCAGTCGCTGCTGCCCTACTTCGAACGCGAGCTGACCTTCCTAAGGCGCAATGCCCGGGAGTTCGCCGAGGCTCACCCCAAGGTGGCTGGCCGGCTGCTGATGTCCGGCGAGACGGTGGAGGACCCGCACGTCGAGCGGATGATCGAGTCGTTTGCACTGATCGCCTCGCGCATTCACAAGAGGCTCGACGACGACTACCCGCAGTTCACCGAAGCGCTGCTGGATGTCCTGTATCCGCACTACCTGCGGCCCTTCCCGTCGTGCTCCATTGCCCGCTTCGAGGCCGGCCCGGCGGCGGCCCAGCTCACGCGCGCAGTGGCCATCGAGCGCCACACCGCGCTGGCCACCCGCCCGGCTAAGGGCGTGGCCTGCAAGTTCCGCACGGCCTACCCTGTGCATCTGGCGCCGGTGGCCATTGAGTCTCTGCGCTTCGGCGGCTCGCCGGCTGCGCCGGCGGGCTTTCGCCTGCCGGCCGACTGCAGCACCGTGCTGTCCTTTGATCTGCGCCTGACCTCTCCCCAGGCCGAGTGGAGCAAGCTTGGCCTGGCGCAGCTGCGCGTCTTCCTTGATGCCGACCCCGCTTTGGTGGCCGTACTGCGCGACGTGCTCCTGCTGCGCGTGGCGGCCGCGGCCGTCGAGCCGGCGCAGAGCCACCGCTGGGTGGCGGTGGCCGACCGCCCCCGAGCGGTGGGCTATGCAGAAGACGACGCACTGATCGATTTCGATGCGCGCTCGCATCCGGCCTACCGGCTGCTGACCGAGTTCTTCGCCTTCCCGGCCAAGTTCGACTTCGTCGACCTGCCGCTGGCAGCCTGGACCCGCAGCCTGCCGCCCGGCTGCCGCAGCATGCGGGTGCACCTGCTGCTCGCCGGCCTGCGTGCCGACAGCGACGAGGCCAGGCTGCTGGAGGGCCTGACCGCGGCGAACCTGCAGCTGGGCTGCACGCCGGTGGTCAACCTGTTCAAGCAGGCGGCCGACCCGATCCGCGTCACACACCAGCAGGCCAGCTACCCGGTGGTGGCCGACAGCCGCCGGGCCTGGGCCTACGACATCTACAGCGTCGACTCGGTGCAGCGCGTGCAGGCCGGCCCGCAGGGCGAGATGGTGCAGCGCTTTGAGCCCTTCTACTCGCTGCGCCACGAGCAGCATGCGCGTGACGGCGGGCGCTTCTACCACCTGCGGCGCGACGACACGGTGGCCGAGACCAGCCCCGGCTGGGAGCACGAGATCACCGTGGTCGACCTGGCCTTCGACCCGGCCACACCGACGACCGACACGCTGTCCATCGAGCTGACCTGCAGCAACCGCGACCTGCCCTCGCAGCTGGCCTTCGGCGTGGCAGGCGGCGACCTGTTCAAGGAAGGCGGCAGCCCGGCCAGCAGCATCACCCTGCTGCGCCGGCCCACGCGCACCTGGCGCTTCGAGCGCGGCGGCGGCGCGCAGTGGCGGCTGATCTCACACCTGTCGCTCAACCACCTGTCGCTGGCCGACCAGGGCGTGGAGGCGCTGCGCGAAACGCTGCGCCTGTACGACCTGCCGCGCAGCCCGCTCAATGAGCAACTGATCGAGGCCATCGTCGCCGTGGACCGCGAGGCGGCTACCGCCTGGCTGCCCGGACAGCCCTTTCCGGCACTGATCCGCGGCCTGAAGGTGCGCATCACGGTGGACGACAGCCGCTTGCGTGGCGTGGGGCCCGCGCTGCTGGCCGGCCTGCTGGACCACTTCCTGGGGCTCTACGTCCACGCCAACAGCTTCGTGCAGACGGTGCTCGTGTCGCAACGCACCGGCCGGGAGATCGTCACATGCCCGCCCAAGAGCGGATCCGTCCAGCTGCTGTGATCGAGCGGCTGCTGGAGCAGCCGCAGGTCTTCGGCTTCTTCCAGGCCTTGCGGCTGCTGGAGCGGCACAACGCGCAAGTGCCGGCGGGCCAGTCCATTGGGGTGCGCTTCCGCAATTCGCTGGCTGTGAGCTTTCCGGCGTCGGAGATCGAGGCGGTCGAGGCACTGCGACGCGCGCCCAAGGCGGGTGACCCCCCCGCCGTTTCGACGGCACAGCCGGCCTCCGAGACCTCCTCGGATCTTGCACCGGCGAGCCGGGCCGAACTCGCATCGACCGCGGATGCCAGCCCATCGGCTAGGGGCGCGACGGCCCTGGCCGCAACCACCGCACCGCAAGCCCTTCCGCCCCTGTCCGCCGCCGGCGACGCGGCCGACAGGGCTGACACGCCGGCCTGGGACACGCTGCGCATCACGCCGGCCTTCATGAGCCTGCTGGGCGTGCATGGTGCGCTGCCGCTGGCCTACACCGAGAAGGTCGCCTCACGCGAGACCTATCAGCGCGACCACGCACCGCGCGCCTTTCTCGACGTCTTCTTCGACCGGCTGTGCGTGCTGATGCACGAGGCCTGGAAGAAGTACCGGCCAGCGCTGCGCTACGAGGCTGACCCGCGCGATGAATTCACGCCACTGGTGCTGGCCCTGGCCGGCCTGGGCGGCCCGGCGTTGCGCGACCGGCTGGCCGATGCCGGCGCGGGCGTGCAGGACGAGAGCCTAGCCTACTACGCCGCGGCGCTGCGCCAGCGGCCGCCGTCTGCCGACTGGATGGGGCGCGTAGCCGCCGACTACTTCGGTGTGCCGATCCGTGTGGAGCCTTTCGTCGGGCGCTGGTATGCCATCCCGCCCGAGCACCGCGCCGTGCTGGGCGCCGGCGCCGGGCTCGGCACGCAGTCGGTCATCGGCGAGCGGGTCTACCAGCGCGATCTGGCCCTGCGTCTGCACATCGGCCCCCTGGGCGAGATCGACTACCAGCGCTTCCTGCCGGGAGGCTCCGCATCAGCAGACCTGGGACGGCTGCTCGGGCTGATGACGGGTGCCAGCTTTGAGTACGAGGTGCGCCTGTCGCTCACGCCCCAGGCCGTGCAGCCGGCCCGCCTGGGCCGCAGCGGCCGGCTTGGCTGGGATGCCTTCGTGCTGAGCCGGCCGGCAGCCGCCGCGCGCAGCGATGCGGGCTACGCCATCTCACCGCTGGGCGTGCCGGGCGGCCGTCAAGCGGGCCCGGAGGCTTGTCCGCCGGCTGCAAAGGAGCCGGCCTCGCGCACGGCCGTGGCGGGCGCGCAGAGAGCCGATGCGGACCTTCTTGGGCCGCTCAGGACCGCACGCCACGGCCAGGTAGCGAGCGCCCGGCCGGCGCTGGTGTGAGGCCATGTGCAACACGACGGCATGGCTGGCCGACTGGCGGGCCCAGCAGCCGCTACGCAGCGCCTTGCAGCGCCCTTGCCGGGCCTCCGTCGCGCCTCGGTCGCGCCTTGCACCGCCCCTCTACCGCCCCTCTACCGCCCATCTACGCCCATCTACCGCCGCATGCACCCGCCCGGCCCCGCTGCCGCGGCTCGCCTCGAATGCCCGCAGCGATCGCCCGGCACGGCGGCGATCACGGGCAGCAGCAGGCAAGGCTCCAGGCCCGACGGGATCGCCCGCCCGGGCAGCACGACAAGCCCCCAAGAACGACATCAGGAGGAACCATGCTCGAACCGATCTGGCTGTCGGCGACCAGCGCGCAGCCGCTGGTGCTGGACAGCGCTCAGGCGCAGGCCGTCTGGCGCGCCTTGCAGCCGGCAGCCGAAATGCCGGCCAGCGGCCATGACGCGGCAGCGCCCGCGCTGATCCGCGCCCGCGCCCAGCAATTGCTGGACTTGGCGCTGCGCTGCAGCGACGCCGCTGACGCGGCCGCGGGCGACGCGCCCGCCTCCATCCACGACGACGCGCCGCAGCTGCGCTCGGCCATCCGCGCCTGGCACGTGCACCGCCGAGCCTGCGGCCTGCCGACCGGTGCCGCGCACATCAGCGCCGCGGCCCGCCAGCACATCCGCCTGGCTCTGCGCGGCGGCTGGCCGGGCGCGCTGTGCGCCGCGACGGTGGCCCTGCCCGGCATCGCGCCGATTGCCGACGGCCCCGGCGCGACGGACGCCGCCGCAGGCAGCTGAAAAGCCCGCAGGGCAAAGACCTGCAAGCCGCCGATCGCCTTGCGGAGGCCTTCGCCCCGCCGCCTCGTCCCACGGACCAACCTTCGCCCAGGCCGGCCGCCCGCGCAAGGCCGCGTTCGCCGTCTGCCCGGGCCCGTTCGCCTCAACGCCCCCGCCGCAGGGCCGCACGCGCCACCGCCCCCTAATCGCCGGTTCCACCGCCCGCCACCTCGGACGCGCACCCGCCACGCCGGCGGAGCCGCCGCCGCACCGCCGATCCGCTATGAGCACCGCCCTCAAAACCCTCATCTCCAAGCTCAACGACACCACCCGCCGCGCCGCCGAGCGCGCGGCCAGCCTGTGCATGGCGCGCGGCCATCATGAGGTGGATGTGGAGCACCTGTTGCTCGCGCTGGTCGAGCAGCCCAAGTCTGACTTCGCCGTGCTGTGCCGTCGCCACGAGGTGGCGCTGACCGAGCTGCAGCGCGACCTGGAGCGCGAGCTGGCGCGCTTCAAGGGTGGCAACACGCGCACGCCGGTGTTCTCGCTGCGGCTGCCCACGCTGCTGGAGCACGCGTGGCTCATCGCCTCGCTGGACAGCCACACCGCGCAGATCCGCAGCGCGCACCTGCTGCTGGCGCTGCTGACGGAACCGGGCCTGGCGCAGATCGCCCAGCGCGACTCACGGCTCTTCGCCCGCTTCTCGGTCGACGAGCTCAAGCATCACTTGGACGAGGCCACGCAGGGTTCGGAAGAAGCGGCCGCCACGCCCGCTCACAGCGCGGCAGCGGCTGAAGCCGACGCGGCCGACCCCACCGCCCCACCCCGCACCCCCGCGCTGGACCAGTACACCACCAACCTCACCCGGCGCGCCCGTGACGGCGAGCTGGACCCGGTGATCGGCCGCGAGGCGGAGATCCGTCAGGCCATCGACATCCTGATGCGCCGCAGGCAGAACAACCCCATCCTGACCGGCGAGGCCGGCGTGGGCAAGACCGCCGTGGTCGAGGGCCTGGCGCTGAAGATCGCCGCGGGCGACGTGCCGCCGCCGCTGCGTGGTGTCGAGCTGCATGTGCTCGACATGGGCCTGCTGCAGGCCGGGGCGTCGGTCAAGGGCGAGTTCGAGAACCGCCTGAAGAACGTCATCGACGAGGTCAAGAAGAGCCCGCACCCGATCGTGCTGTTCATCGACGAGGCGCACACCCTGATCGGTGCCGGGGGCCAGGCCGGGCAGAACGATGCGGCCAACCTGCTCAAGCCCGCCCTGGCGCGAGGCGAGCTGCGCACCATCGCGGCCACCACCTGGAGCGAATACAAGAAGTACTTCGAGAAGGACGCGGCACTGGCCCGGCGCTTTCAGGTCGTCAAGGTGGAAGAGCCCGGCGAGGAGCTCGCCGCGGCCATGCTGCGCGGCATGGTCCCGCTGATGGAAAAGCACTTCAACGTGCGCATCCATGATGACGCGGTGACCGAGGCGGTGCGCCTGTCGGCGCGCTACATCAGCGGCCGCCAGCTGCCCGACAAGGCGGTCAGCGTGCTGGATACGGCCTGCGCCAAGGTGGCCCTGGGCCAGAGCACCGTGCCGGCCGCGGTGGAAGACCGTCGCAAGCGCCTGGACCGCCTGGCCGCCGAGGCCGCCGCGCTGGAGCGCGAGGCGGCCGCAGGCGCCACGCATGGCGAGCGGCTGGCCGAGCTGCGCGCGCAGCAGCAGCAGCTGGCCGCCGAGATCGAAGCCCTGGAGCGCCGCTTCGAAGCCGAGAAGGCCCTGGTGGCCGAGATCGTCGCCTTGCGCGAGGAGATTGACGCCCAGCGCGAGGCCGAGAAGGCGATCGACCGCGCAGCCGACACCGGCGAGCCGGCCAAGCCCGCCGCCAAGACCAGCCGCCGCAAGTCCACCAAGCCGGTGGCCACGCCGCAGCAGCAGGCCTTGCAGACCAAGCTCGATGCCCTGGCCGCGCTGCAGGCCCAGGATGGCGAGGCGGGCGCCATGGTCCCGATGCAGGTGGACGGCCAAGTGGTGGCCGAGATCATCGCCGGCTGGACGGGCATCCCGCTGGGCAAGATGGTGAAGGACGAGATCCGCACCGTGCTGGCCCTGCAGCCGCAGCTGCAGGCCCGCGTCATCGGCCAGGACCATGCGCTGGCCGCGGTCGCCCAGCGCGTGCGCACCGCCCGCGCCAACCTGGAGGACCCGAACAAGCCCAAGGGCGTGTTCCTCTTCGTCGGCCCCAGCGGCGTGGGCAAGACCGAGACGGCGCTGGCCCTGGCGGACATCCTCTACGGCGGCGAGAAGAAGCTCATCACCATCAACATGAGCGAGTACCAGGAGGCGCACACCGTCTCCGGGCTCAAGGGCTCGCCCCCGGGCTACGTCGGCTACGGCGAAGGCGGCGTGCTGACCGAGGCCGTGCGCCGCCAGCCCTACAGCGTGGTGCTGCTCGACGAGGTCGAGAAGGCCCATCCCGACGTGCTCGAGATGTTCTTCCAGGTCTTCGACAAGGGCGTGATGGACGATGCCGAGGGCCGGGAGATCGACTTCCGCAACACGCTGATCATCCTCACGTCCAACGTCGCCTCCGGGCAGATCATGCAGGCCTGCCTCAACAAGCCGGCAGATGAACTGCCCGGCGCCGACGAACTGGCCGAGGCCATCCGCCCGGCTCTGTACAAGGCGTTCAAGCCGGCCTTCATCGGCCGCATGAAGGTGGTGCCCTACTACCCCGTGTCCGACGACACGCTGGAGCGCATCATCCGCATGAAGCTCGACCGCATCGCCGAGCGCGTGGCCACGCAGCACAAGGCGCGCTTCGCGTACGACGACGCGCTCGTCGAGGCTGTGCTCGCCCGCTGCACCGAGGTCGACACCGGCGCGCGTGCGGTGGACCACATCCTGGGCGGCACGCTGCTGCCGCAGATGGCCGAGGCGGTGCTCACCCACATGGCCGATGGCGAAGCGATCGCCGCCATCACGGTCACGGCTGCGGACAACGGCGACTTCGCCTACACCGTGGAGGGCGCGTGATGGGCGGCCCGCGCGACTGGCCCGGTCTGGCGGGCGGCGCAGCCGGTGGCTCGGGCGGGTCGTCGCTCGTCGGCTCGGCCATGGGCGCGGCCGCCGACGCCGTGGCCCACGCGCTGAGCCTGTCGGCCTTCACCCAGCAGCGCCGGCTGCTGCGCCTGCACACGCCGCTGGGCGCCGACGCCCTGCTGGCCGAGGCGATGGACGGCCTGGAAGCCATCGGCCCCGGCCACCCCGCCCTGCCGGCGGCGCTGCGCATCGACCTGCTAGCGCTGAGCCGGCGCGCCGACCTGGACGTGCGCGAGCTGCAGGGCCGGGCGGTGCTGCTGGAGCTGCTCACCGCCGACAGCCTGGCCCGCCTGCGCCCCTTCCATGCCCACGTCACCGCCGTCGAGCGCCTGGGCGCAGACGGCGGCTACGCGCGCTGGCGGCTGCGCCTGGAGCCCTGGCTGGCCTATGCCGGCCACCGCAGCGATGCCTGGGTGTTCCAGGACAAGACCGTCATCCAGATCGTCGATGAAGTGCTGGCCGACTACGCCGGCGCCGAGTCGCTGGCGGCGCACTGGCGCTGGGACGTGGCCGATGCCGCCGTCTATCCTCGCCGATCGCTCACTGTGCAGTACCACGAGACCGACCTCGCCTTCCTGGAGCGGCTGCTGCTCGAGGAAGGCCTGTTCTGGTGGTTCGAGCATGAGGGCGATGCAGCCTCGCCTTCGCTGGGCCGCCACACGCTGGTCATCGCCGACCACAACGGCGCCGTGCGCCCGGCTGCGCAGCCGCGGGTGCGCTTCACGCAGGCGGGCGCCGTGCTCAAGGAGGACGCGCTGCAGCACTTCAGCAGCCGCCAGACGCTGCAGACCCAGTCGGCGCAGTGGTCGAGCTGGGACTACCGCACGCTGGATACCCGCACGGTGACGGCGCAAGGCCACGGCACGGTGAGCGACCTGACGCTGGTAACGACCGACGTCCCGGGCGTGTACGCTTGGCCGGATCACGAGGACGGCCAGCGGCTGATCACCCGCCACATGCAGGCGCTGGACGCTCTGCGCGCCGTGCGCCACGCAGCCGGCACCGTGCGCACCCTGGCGCCGGCCACGTCTTTCACCCTGCTGGACCATCCCACAGAGGGCGGCGACTTCACCGTGACGGCGGTGCGCCACCTCGCGCGCAGCAACGTGCAGGGCGATCGCGCCGCCGGGCTGGCGTCTGCCGCAGGACAGCAGCTGGGCGAGCTCCTGCCCGCGGCGGCTGGCGGCACGCGTAGCGAGCCGGCTGCCGACGATGTGCCGCTCTACCGCTGCGAGCTGCAGCTGCTGCCCATCGAGCTGCCGCTGCGCTGCGCCGCGCTCGACGCGGCCGGCCGCCCGGATGCGCGGCTGCGCCGCGGCCCCACGGTGCACGGCACACAGACGGCCATCGTCGTCGGGCTGCAAGGCGGCGCCGCTGCAGACGCCGCCGGCAGCACCGCCTTGCACACCGATCGCGACCACCGCATCAAGGTGCAGTTCCACTGGCAACGGGGGGCCCAGGCCTCGCACCGGCTGCAGCCGCCCACCGGCGAGGACAACGCGCCGGCCAGCGACGGCTCGGGCACCTGGGTGCGCGTGGCCACGCCCGTGGCCGGCGCCAACTGGGGCAGCCACTTCCTGCCACGGCTGGGCCAAGAGGTGGTGGTGGCCTTCATCGAGGGCCAGATCGACCGGCCCGTGGTCATCGGCGCCGTCTACAACGGCCAGGGCCAGGCCGATGCCCAGGGCAACACGGTGGCCTGCGGCTCGGCCACGGCCACGGGCAATGCGCCGGTGTGGTTCGCAGGGGGGGCCGCGGGCTCCACGACCAGCGGCGCGCCGGCCGACAAGGCACGCGCGGAACGCTCCCCGTCTGCGGCGGCGGATGCAGCAGGCGAAGGCCATGCCCACACGGCCGTGCTCAGCGGCATCAAGACCCAGTCGCTGGAGTCCAGCCAGAGCGGCAGCGGCGGCCACAGCCAGCTCGTCTTCGACGACACGCCCGGCAGCGCGCGCATCGAGCTGTCCACCACCCAGGCGTCCACGCGGCTGCAGCTGGGCCAGCTGCGCCACCAGGGCGGCAACCAGCGGCTGGACGCACGCGGCCACGGCGCCGAGCTGGCCACCGATGCTCAAGGTGCCCTGCGCGCCGGCAGCGGCCAGGTCATCAGCGCGCATGCCCGCGCCGCCAGCACGGCATCGGCCTACCAGATGGACACCCGAGAGCCGCAGGCCGTGCTGGGTGCCGCGCACCGGCTCGCGCAGTCGCTCACCCAGTCCGCGCGCCAGCACCAGGCCCAGCTGGGCGACGAAGCCCCGCCCGATCGCCTGCCCGCCCACGTGGCGCAGGCCGGCATGCTGGGCAGCCTGAAGGGGCTGCAGGGCGAACAGGCGGCAGGCGAACAGGCAGGCGAGCGGGCAGCCCGCCCCTCCGGCACGCCATCAGCCCATCCTGAGGGCGCCAGCGCAAGCGCTGCCGGCCCCGCCATCGAGGGCGGCCACGGCCGCATCCCCACGCTGGCCCGGCCCGACATCGTGCTGGCCGCGCCCGGCGGCATCCACCTGGCCACGCCGGCCCATGCGGTGTGGTCGGCCGGCAGCACACTTTCTCTCACCGCCGCGCAGGACCTGACCCAGACCACGACCGGCAACCATGCCGTGGCCGCCCGCGCCGGGCTGGCCTGGTTCACCTATGGCCAGGCCAGCGGCGGCCACAAGCCCAACCAGGAGACCGGCATCGCCCTGCACGCCGCCAGCGGCAAGGTCGTCAGCCAGAGCCAGTCCGCCGCCACCCATCTCACCGCCGCGCAGCGCGTCACCGTCACCTGCACCCAGGCCGACATCCAGGCCAGCGCGCCGCAGCACATCCAGCTGGCCGCCGGCGGCAGCGCCCTGCGCATGGAGGGCGGCAACATCACGCTGACCACGCCCGGGCCGGCGCGGTTCCAGGCAGCGATGAAGGAGCTGGCCGGGGGCGGCAGTGCGAGTGAGTCGCTGGATCTGCCCAGTGCAAAGGAGCTGTTCGATGAGCGCTTCCGCTTAACCGACCAGCAGACCGGCGACGCGCTGCCTCACTTCCGCTACCGCATCGAAGATGAGGCGGGCAAGGTGCTGGCGCGCGGGATCACCGATGCGCAAGGCCTGACCGCGCGCGTACACACCGGCTCGGCAACGGCCGTTCGATTGATGTCCGACGAGGATTGATGACCCATGAGCGACGACAACGCCGTTCTGGCCCGTGCCACAACCAACCCCAAGCCGAACACCGTGGTCGAAGCCGCGGTCGACACCCGCGAGGAGTTGCTGCTCCTTGATCCAGCGCACGAGCGGCTGCTCGTGGTGAACAAGGAACATGCGGCCGCGTTCCTGAGAGAGGCCAATCTCACCCAATCGATGGTCCAGCGGCTCGCTGCCGCGAAGGAGGACCTTGCCCATCTGGAGGATCGGCTCGCCGCCTTGCAGGCACAGTCGCCCTCTGACCTGGTCCAGGTACAGCGTCTGCAGGGGCAGATCGCTCGCGTGCGCAAGCAGTACGACGCTGCTTACGAGGAGATCAACAAGGAGTTGGGCAAGCAGGGGTATCTCACCGGGGCCGGAGACGGCAAGGAGCTGCTGGAGCTGGTGCCCCTCGCCAAGCGACGGGGCGACAGCGGCAAGCCCACCGAGTGGCGCGGGCGCAAGTGGACCTACGTCCGATCGGACAAGGTCAAGAACCACTGGCGTGCGTACAAGCTCAGCAAGAGCGCCGACGCCCAGCAAGCCAAGAGCTTCATCCGCAACGGCAAGGTCGATGCCAACGAGTTGCGCAAGCAGCTCGGCACGGTGGCACCGAAGATCAAGGCCGAATGGAATCTCGGCCTCGGTGGCCATGTGTTCCCCAGTCTGCAGGCTTGGGCCGAGACGCTCAACAGCAAGTCGGACGACAAGCGCCCCGTGCAGTTTGGTGTCGGGGTGCACCTGTTTCGCTACTTCGCCGGCTGTGGCGCCAGCGGTGAGTGGAACCCCAAGGGCGGGCGCATCGCCGGCAAGCTCAACGGCAAGGCCGAGCTCATGGTGGCGCAAGGGGAGGCCGGCGTGGCCGGCTACCTGCCGGGCGAACCGGGCTGGGCCTGGGCGTTGCCAGGGTTGAAGTCCGGCAAGGACTACCACATCGGCGTGATGCGGCTGCAGGCTGAGCTCAAGCTCACGGCAGCGGCAGGCGCCAGCGTGGCCGCAGAACTGGGCATCGAGGTGGACTACGCCAGCCTGCGGCAGCCGGCCGTCAAGGGTAAGGGCCGGGACAAGGCGGCCGACCCAAATGCGCGCACGGTGAAGCTCACCGAGTTGGGCGCCGAAGCCTCAGCCGGGGCAGAAGCCTTTGCGGGCGTGAAGGCTGGGGGCGAGCTCAAAGGCGCGCTGCAGTACCAGAGCCCCGAGAGCGGCGACCAGTTCGAGGCGATTGCCGCCATTGGGCCGAAGGTGGAAGGGCAGTTCGGGGTGGGAGCTGCGGCGGCGTTGATGATCCATTACAGCCGCGGCAAGTTCAGGATCAAGGCCAAGGCCGGCTTGTGCCTAGGACCGGGCGCAAAAGGCGAGATCGGCTTGGAAGTGGATGCGAAGCGGCTGTACAAATTCTTGGAGTACTTTGCGCACGCGCTGCTGAATGCCAACTACGAGTTGCTGCAAGTGGTGACGACAGAGGGATACAAGGCTGTCACGCAGTTGCAGGTGATGCTCGTAAATCAGGTTCAGGACGCTTACGACAACGTGAGCGCGGCCTGGACAGACTTTCAACGCGATCTTGAACGCGAAGACCGCCGCATCCGCCTGATGAAGCGCGTGCTCGCCAATCCGCCGGAGCTGCGCCTATGCGCACCCGAGGCTCACGGCATCTTGCTGTATGAGCTGACCCGGCACAGCACCACTACTAAGCTGTTGCCAGAAAACACGGGGCTCAACTTTGAGTGGATGGCAGAGCGCAAGAAGGCGGTGCTGCAGGTCTGTCGCTGGGCGCAGACAAGGCGGCACTTCGAGAACATCGTGCAGCACATGCATCCGCAAGGCGCCAAGGGCCACTTCCCGAGCAACTACGCAGCGTTGCTGCGCTTCATGGAGATCGGGCCGCTAAACAGCAGCTTCGACGACGACTTGCGACGGCTCTACGACCGCCTGCCCCATGAGCCGGCGTCAGGCTACGCGCTGGCCGAGAACCACACGCCGCGCTTCATGGCGCAGGCCAAGATGGGCGCCCGGCTCGAATACCTCGCCATCCTGGACCGTGTCGACAGCGCAGGCGCCACAGTGGCGTAGTCACGGCTTTTCGGTCAGCAGTGTGCTCTTGTTGACCACGCAGCGGAAGCCTTGCTCCACAAACGCATACACCTTGCCGGACTTGGAACGACGGACGTCTGGGTGGTGGTGATACCGATCCAGATGCGGAAAGCCATCAATCCAATCTTCGCTCGGTGGCTTTCCCCTGAGCACTTTCTCACTTCCACTTGCCGGCCCGGTGGGATTGTGAACAGGGCCTGATTGATAGGCATCTGCCGCATACCAGTCGTTGACCCAATCGAAGCCGTTGCCCACCAGGTCATGCAGGCCCAGCCCGTTCGGTGCAAACAGCCCGACCGGATAGAGCATGCCGTCACCGATCAGCTTTTGCTTCTGCTCGAACCCCGGATGCGTCTGCCCCTCGCGCAGCAGCCCCGTGTCGGTTGGATACGGGTGCCGGTAGCTGTTCGTGCGGTTGCTGGCGGCGTATTCCCATTGCGCTTCGGTCGGCAGATCGAACGGCAGGCCCGTGACCTTGCCTAGCCACTGGCAGTAGCCCTTGGCTTGGTGCCAGTTCACGCCGGCGGGAATGTTGCCGCTCGTGCGCGCGTCCTGCCATACCCGTTGAAACGTCTCGTCGCCCTGTGGCGGATGCGGCGGCAGCGCATTGGCGGCCACGTACACATCGAAGTCGTCGTAGGTGACCTTGAACTTCTGCATATGGAAGCCATCGAGCGTCACCCACTTCGGCGGCTTGTTGTCCTCGGCGATGGAGAACGGCAAGTTGTCGCCAGGCTTGGCGTTTGGGCCCGGCGGGGTGTTGTTTTTCTTGGCACGGTCGTCCATCAGTTCGCCAAAGTCGCCCAGCCAGAAGCCGCCCCCCTGCACGAAGACCATCTGGCTCATGGTCTTGTCGACCAGTGCCTGCACCCGCGCCTCGGTCTGCGTTGAGGCAACCGTATGCGCCCGCTCGTTGGACTCGCTCTTGCAGCCCGCAGCGGCCATCAGCAAGGCGGCTGCGGCAGCCCATTTCATCAGTCCCGCATCGAGTCGCCGAGGCTTGTGCATCCTCGCCCTGCCCTGTTGCATGACCCATCCCGTTTGCATCGTTGTAGATGCCAGGCATTCTAAGAACGGCGTTGCGCGGGCTTGCCAACGGCGCGTGGCCAGCGATGGCTCGGACGCGTGGTGCGTAGCCCCGCCTGTAGCAAGCGTCATCTCTGTTTTGAGGTGCCCGTCGAATTTCGTCTTCCAGCGGGCCGCTCTTATGCCGCCAGGGGCTGCTGAGCAGCATGCTTGCTGATCCAGTCCTCCAGGAACCGAACCGGCGAGCTGTAGCCCAGCGTGGAGT
>JBMOQL010000016.1:0-25978 GCA_049321005.1 Pseudomonadota bacterium | reverse complement strand
GCTGGGCCAGGCTGCGCACCTCGCCGGCCACCACCGCGAAGCCGCGGCCCTGCTCGCCGGCCCGCGCCGCCTCCACCGCGGCGTTCAGCGCCAGGATGTTGGTCTGGAAGGCGATGCCGTCGATCACGCTGGTGATCTCGTTGATCTTGCGGCTGGCCGTGTTGATCTCGTCCATGTTGGTCACCACCTGAGAGACGATGCCGCCGCCGCGCTGCGCGGCCGTGGCGGCGGAGCTGGCCAGCTGATTGGCCTGGCGGGCGGCGTCGGCGCTCTGGCGCACGGTGCCGGTGAGCTGCTCCATGCTGGAGGCCGTCTGCTGCAGGTTGGACGCAGTGGTCTCGGTGCGCGAGCTCAGGTCCTGGTTGCCCGAGGCGATCTCGGTGGACGCCGTGGTGATGGAGTCGGTGGCCTGGCGGATCACGCTCACCGTCTCGCGCAGGCGCTGGTTCATCGTCACCACTGCCGCACGCAGCGAGCGCGTGTCGCCGGCATTGGCCTGCAGGTCCTCGGACAAATCACCGTCGGCGATGCGCTGCACCAGGTTGCGCAGCGTGGCGGGCTCGTCGCCGAGGTCCTTCCACACCGACTGCACCACCGCCGCCGAGGCCACGCCCAGCACGATCAGCGTCACCAGCCCGGTGCCCACGATGATCCACAGGCTGCGTTGCACGCCGGCATCCGCCGCCTCGTGCTGCGCCGTGACGGCCGCGCGCGAGCTGGCCTTGAGCTCGGTCAGCAGCTTGCCCAGGGCGTTCTGCGAGGCCTGCATCTGCGCAACGAGTTGCGGGCCGTTGCCACCACCGGCTGCGCCCAGCATGGAGCGCGTGGCAGCCAGCGCCGAGCCCTGGTAGGCATCGAAGGCCTCGCGCAGCTTGCGGCCCTCGTCGGCCTTGCCTTCCAGAGCGGCCATCTTGTCCAGCGCCTCGTGCACCGCGGCGACGATGGGCTTGACGTCGTCCAGCTTGGCCGCGTCACCCTCCGACACCGCACCCTGCAGCGTCAGGCGGAACTGCTCGGTGCTGCTGTCCACGGCAAACACGCGCACCATGAACGGGTCGTCCACGTTCTGCAGCCGTGCCAAGCCGGCCGACGTCTGGGTGCCGACCACGGCGCTGATCGCCACGCCGACGATGAAGACCAGCGCGGCAACCGCGGGCATGGTCCAGATCCGGGTCCTGAACTTCATGAGTCCATCCTCTCTTTTTGGATCGGCAGACCGGGCCTGCCGTATGGGCACGAGCCGGCGCCCCGGCGGGCCGCCGTCCCTTCAAGGCGGACAGCCCTCCCCGCCCGGATGCCGGAGCACCAGCGGGTCGGCAGCACGCCTTGCGTCCGTTATCGGCATCGTGGCGACACAAATTGAGAGGGATCAAACGAAAAGCTCGGGATTGCGGGCCCACTCCGCGCGTGAGGAATGCCGCACGGCGGCCGCTGTCGTGAGTCGCGCGGCCAGCGCCGCCCGGCCGCGCCGCAACAAATGCGGGCTGACGCTGCCGGCAGCAGGGCCAAGTGCCGGGGCGCCCCCCTCCGATGGGTGGGTGTGGTGCTACAGTGCCCGATCCCGTCCGGGCGCGATCCCCTCGCGGCCCGGAAAGCGCGCCCCGCCCACCCGCCGGGGCCCGACCTGCCCGGCGCGGGCCACCCGCCCAGCGCCGCCGCCTGCCGTCGCCATGCCCAGCTCGCTGCCCGTCCGTCGCCGTCGCGCCCGCGCGTCCATCGTGCGCGGGCCGTCCAGCGTGCGCGCCACCGGCCGGCTGCCCGGCACGCAGGCCCCCTCTACCGCTTTCGTCGAGGCCGCCCTCCGTTGACCCGGAAGGCGGCTTTTTTTTCACCATCGACCCCACCGCCCAAAAGGCCCCGATCCCATGAAGATCCACGAATACCAAGGCAAGGAAGTGCTGCGCCGCTTCGGCGTGCCCGTTCCGCGCGGCATCCCCGCGTTTTCCGTCGATGAGGCCGTCAGCGCGGCCCAGCAGCTCGGAGGCCCGGTGTGGGTCGTCAAGGCCCAGATCCATGCCGGTGGGCGTGGCAAGGGCGGCGGCGTCAAGCTGGCCCGCTCGCTGGACGAGGTGAAGGCGCTGGCCGGGCAGATCCTGGGCATGCAGCTCAAGACCCACCAGACCGGCCCCGAAGGCCAGAAGGTGCGCCGCCTCTACATCGAGGAAGGCGCCGACATCCAGAAGGAGTACTACGTCTCCGTCGTCACCGACCGCGGCACGCAGAAGGTGGCCTTCATCGCCTCCAGCGAAGGCGGCATGGACATCGAGGAAGTGGCGCACAGCCACCCCGAGAAGATCGTCAAGGTCTTCGTCGATCCGCTCCAGGGCCTGACCGACGCGCAGGCCCGGGAGATCGCCGCGGGCATCCAGCTGCCGGCCGACTCCGTGCCCCAGGCCATCGACCTCTTCAAGAAGCTCTACCAGTGCTACATGGAGACCGACGCCAGCCTGGTGGAGATCAACCCGCTCAACCGCGACAGCAAGGGCAACCTGATCGCGCTGGACGCCAAGTTCAACTTCGACGCCAACGCCCTCTTCCGCCACCCGGAGATCACGGCCTACCGTGACCTGGACGAGGAAGACCCGGCCGAGATCGAGGCCAGCAAGTTCGACCTGGCCTACATCCAGCTCGACGGCAACATCGGCTGCCTGGTCAACGGCGCGGGCCTGGCCATGGCCACGATGGACACCATCAAGCTCTTCGGCGGCGAGCCGGCGAACTTCCTGGACGTGGGCGGCGGCGCCACCGCCGAGAAGGTGACCGAGGCCTTCAAGATCATGCTCAAGAGCCCGAAGGTGAAGGCCATCCTGGTCAACATCTTCGGCGGCATCATGCGCTGCGACACCATCGCCGAAGGCGTCATCACCGCCTGCAAGGCCGTCAACCTGCAAGTGCCGCTGGTCGTGCGCATGAAGGGCACCAACGAGGACCTGGGCAAGAAGATGCTGGCCGAATCCGGCCTGCCCATCATCTCCGCCGACACCATGGCCGAAGCCGCCACCAAGGTCGTCGCCGCGGTCCAGTAAGCCCTAGGAAAGAGCACCCATCATGAGCATCCTGATCAACAAGGACACCAAGGTCATCACCCAGGGCATCACCGGCAAGACCGGCCAGTTCCACACCCTGGGCTGCCAGGCCTATGCCAACGGCAAGGCCGCCTTCGTCGCCGGCGTGAACCCGAAGAAAGCCGGCGAGACCTTCTCCGACATCCCCATCTACGCCAGCGTCAAGGAGGCCGCGCAGGCCACCGGCGCCACCGTCTCGGTCATCTACGTGCCGCCGGCCGGCGCAGCCGACGCCATCTGGGAGGCGGTGGAAGCCGACCTGGACCTGGTGATCGCCATCACCGAAGGCATCCCTGTGCGCGACATGCTGATGGTGCGCAACAAGATGAAGGCCAAGGAGGCCGCCGGCGGCAAGAAGACCCTGCTGCTGGGTCCCAACTGCCCCGGCCTGATCACGCCCGACGAGATCAAGATCGGCATCATGCCCGGCCACATCCATCGCAAGGGCCGCATCGGCGTGGTGAGCCGATCCGGCACGCTGACCTATGAAGCCGTGGCCCAGCTCACCGAGCTCGGCCTGGGCCAGAGCAGCGCCGTGGGCATCGGCGGCGACCCGATCAACGGCCTCAAGCACATCGACGTGATGAAGATGTTCAACGAGGACCCGGACACCGACGCGGTGATCATGATCGGCGAGATCGGCGGCCCCGACGAGGCCGAAGCCGCGCAATGGTGCAAGGCCAACATGAAGAAGCCCATCGTCGGCTTCATCGCCGGTGTCACCGCCCCCCCGGGCAAGCGCATGGGCCACGCCGGCGCGCTGATCAGCGGCGGCGCCGACACGGCCGATGCCAAGCTCGCCATCATGGAAGAGTGCGGCTTCACCGTCACCCGCAACCCGTCGGAGATGGGCAAGCTGCTCAAGGGCCTGCTCTGAGCGATCAGGCAGCTTCGCGCTGCCGGCCCTGTTCGACACAAAGCGGCCTGCGGGCCGCTTTTCCGTTGAGGGCACAGCGACGAACATGTACGCATTCTTGTACAATGCGAGCCATGGATGCCATCACTTACAGCACCGCCCGGGCCCAGCTCGCCAAGACCATGGACCGGGTCTGCGAAGACCATGAGCCGCTGATCATCACGCGCAACGGCGAGCAGTCGGTCGTCATGCTGTCGCTGGAGGACTTCCAGGCGCTGGAGGAGACGGCCTATCTGCTGCGCAGCCCCGCCAACGTCAAGCGGCTGATGTCGGCGGTGGCGCGGCTCAATGCCGGCGAAGGTCAGGAGCGCGAGCTCCTGCCATGAGGCTGGTCTTCGCCGAGGAAGCCTGGGAGGACTACCTCTACTGGCAGAAGCAGGACCGGCGCATGGTGGAGCGCATCAACAAGCTGATCCGGGAGACGGCGCGTGAGCCGTTTGCCGGCATCGGCAAGCCCGAGGCGCTGAAGCACGCACTGGCCGGCTACTGGTCCCGTCGCCTGACAGATGAGCACCGCATGGTCTACCGGGTCGAGGGTGACGCGCTGCTGATCGCGCAGTTGCGCTATCACTACTGAGACTACTGAGCCTGGCAGGCTCAGGCCTGCGGCGGCGACACCGTCCAGCGGCGCTGGATGGCGCCCTGGGCGTCCACGCTTTCCAGGTGCACGTCGAAGCCCCACAGCCGGGCCAGGTGCTTGAGCACCTCGACTGTGTCGTCGTTGAGCGGGCGGCCCTGCTGCTGGGTGTGGCGCAGAGTCAGCGAGCGGTCGCCACGCAGGTTGACGCTCCAGACCTGGATGTTGGGCTCGCGGCTGCCCAGGTCGTACTGGCGCGACAGGCTCTCGCGCAGGTGGCGGTAGCCGGACTCGTCGTGGATGGCGCTGACCTCCAGCTCCGGGTCGTCCTCGTCGTCGCGGATGGCGAAGAGGCGGAACTCCCGCATGATGCGCGGCGACAGGAACTGGCCGATGAAGCTCTCGTCCTTGAAGTTGCGCATCGCGTAGTCGAGCGTCTTGAGCCACTCGCGGCTGCCCGCGGGCGAGGAGCCGGCGAACTCCGGGAACCACTGCCGGTCCTCGTCGGTGGGCTGCTCGCAGATACGCTTGATGTCGCTGTACATCGCAAAGCCCAGCGCATACGGGTTGATGCCGCGGTAGGCGCGGTGGCTCACCGGCGGCTGGTAGACCACGTTGGTGTGCGAGCTGAGCCACTCCAGCATCATCCCGTCGGCCAGGCGGCCGCGGTCGTACATGGTGTTGAGCAGCGTGTAGTGCCAGAAGGTTGCCCAGCCCTCGTTCATCACCTGGGTCTGGCGCTGAGGATAGAAGTACTGCGCCACCTTGCGCACGATGCGCACGATCTCGCGCTGCCAGGGCTCCAGCAGCGGCGCGTTCTTCTCGATGAAGTACAGCAGGTTCTCCTGCGGCTCCGACGGGAAGCGGCGCGTCTCTTCCTCTGCCCCGCGGCCGGCGCGCTTGGGCACGGTGCGCCACAGGTCATTGAGCTGGCGCTGCAGATAGGCCTCGCGCTCCTCACGCCGAGCCTTCTCCTGCGCCAATGACAGCTTGCTGGGCCGGCGGTAGCGGTCCACGCCGTGGTTCATCAGCGCATGGCAGGAGTCCAGCGTGTCCTCCACCGCCTGGATGCCGTGGCGCTCCTCGCATTCGGCCACGTAGTTCTTGGCGTAGACCAGGTAGTCGATGATGGACGAGGCGTCCGTCCACATGCGGAACAGGTAATTGCCCTTGAAGAAGCTGTTGTGCCCGTAGGCCGCATGCGCGATGACCAGCGCCTGCATGGCCATCGTGTTCTCCTCCATCAGGTAGCTGATGCAGGGGTTGGAGTTGATGACGATCTCGTAGGCCAGGCCCATGAAGCCGCGGCGGTAGTTCTTCTCGGTGGCGATGAACTCCTTGCCATAGCTCCAGTGCCGGTAGTTGACCGGCATGCCCACGGACGCATAGGCGTCCATCATCTGCTCGGCGGTGATGATCTCGAGCTGGTTGGGATAGGTGTCCAGCCCGTAGTCCTCGGCCGTCTGCCGGATGGCGTCGTGGTACTGCTCGATGAGCTCGAAGGTCCAGTCCGACGGCGAGGGCAGCAGGCCGGGCCGGGCATGGCCGGTGACGGGCACCTCGGCCACGATGTCGGGAGGCAGGTCGATGGACGGCATGGCAATCCTTGGGCAGCTGGAACAGCGGTCAGGTCAGGACGCTGTGAACGGACCCGGCGTGTCCGAGGCGGTCGTCAAAACGGCGTCTTGGCGGGCGTGGCGGACATGGTGAGGCATGGCGGGTTCGTTCTCAGCTTCCCTAGGAGACCCCCTCCTTCTTGAACAGCTCGCGGAAGACGGGATAGATCTGCGAGGGCTCCAGCACCTTGCGCATGGCGAAGTGCTTGTGGCCCTCGGCGACGCTGACGTATTCATCCCACAGGTTCTGCTCGGTCTCGGCCACCTGCACATAGGCGAAGTAGCGCACCAGCGGCAGGATGGATTCGGTCAGCAGCTCGCGGCAGCGCGAGGAGTCGTGGTGCCAGTTGTCGCCGTCGCTGGCCTGCGCGCCGTAGATGTTCCATTCGCTGCTCGGGTAGCGCGCGCGGATGATCTCGTTCATCAGGGTCAGCGCGCTGGACACCACGGTGCCGCCCGTCTCGGTGGCGTGGAAGAAGCTGTCCTCGTCCACCTCCTGCGCCTGCGTGTGGTGGCGGATGAAGACCAGCTCGATCTTCTCGTAGTGCCGGGTCAGGAACAGGTACAGCAGGATGAAGAAGCGCTTGGAGAGGTCCTTGCGCGCCTCGTCCATCGAGCCCGAGACATCCATGAGGCAGAACATCACCGCCTTGGCGCTGGGCACCGGCACGCGCACGCGGTTGCGGAATCGCAGGTCGATGGGGTCGAGGAAGGGGATGCGCTTCAGGCGCGTGCGCAGGGCTTCGATGGCCTCGCGCGTTTCCTCGATCTCGCGGCGCAGCAGCGCATCGCCAGGCTCGGCGCCGTGGCGCACTTCCAGGTGCGCCAGGTGTTCTTCCAGCCGGTGCAGCTCGCCGCGCGAGCCCGCACCCAGCGCGATGCGCCGGCCCAAAGCGCCGCGCATGGAGCGCACCACATGCAGGTTGTTCGGCGTGCCGTCGCTGGTCAGGCCGGCGCGGTGGGTCTTCCACTCCGGCACCTCGGCGAGCTGGGTGCGGATGAGGTGCGGCAGGGCCAGGTCCTCGAAGAAGACCTGCATGAACTCTTCCTTGCTGAGCTGGAAGACGAAGTCGTCCTCGCCCTCGCCGCTGTCGCTCGCCTGGCTGCCGCCGCCCCCGCCGGAGCCGCCATCGGGCCGCTCGATGCGGTCGCCCTTGACGTACTCGCGGTTGCCGGGGTGCACGTATTCGCGCTTGCCGCCCGGGCCGTGGCCGAAGACCGGCTCGGCGATGTCGCGCTTGGGGATGTGGATCTCCTCCCCCTGCTCGATGTCGCGGATGCCGCGCCCGCTGACCGCGCGCCGCACCGCCTCGCGGATCTGGTCCTTGTGGCGACGCAGGAAGCGCTCGCGGTTGCCGATGGACTTGTTCTTGCCCGCCAGCCGCCGGTCGATGATCTGCTGAAGCTTTTGGGTCTCGGGCATCGTGATCCTTGAGGCGGCGTCAGCCGCCGGCCACCGTCCTGGTCAGGGCGAGTGGCTGGCCGGCCGGGCGCCAATGGCTGATCGAAGCGAACGAGCGGCGCGTCATGAGCTCTTGCGCACCCGCAGGTACCACTCGCACAGCAGCCGCACCTGCTTGGCGGTGTAGCCCTTCTCGACCATGCGGTTGACGAAGTCCTCGTGCTTCTTGACCTCGTCGGCACTCGCCTTGGCATTGAAGCTGATGACCGGCAACAGCTCTTCGGTGTTGCTGAACATCTTCTTCTCGATCACCGTGCGCAGCTTCTCGTAGCTGGTCCAGGTCGGGTTCTTGCCGCCGTTGTTGGCCCGCGCGCGCAGCACGAAGTTGACGATCTCGTTGCGGAAGTCCTTGGGGTTGGCAATGCCCGCGGGCTTCTCGATCTTCTCGAGCTCGGCATTGAGCGAGGCGCGGTCGAAGATCTCGCCGGTGTCCGGATCGCGGAACTCCTGGTCCTGGATCCAGTAGTCGGCAAACGTCACATAGCGGTCGAAGATGTTCTGGCCGTATTCGCTGTAGCTCTCCAGGTAGGCGGTCTGGATCTCCTTGCCGATGAACTCGGCATAGCGCGGCGCCAGCAGCTCCTTGATGTAGCTGATGTACTTCTGCTCCACCTCGGCCGGGAACTGCTCGCGCTCGATCTGCTGCTCGAGCACGTACATCAGGTGCACCGGGTTGGCGGCTACCTCGGCCGGGTCGAAGTTGAAGACCTTCGAGAGGATCTTGAACGCGAAGCGCGTGGAGATGCCGCTCATGCCCTCGTCCACGCCGGCGTAGTCGCGGTACTCCTGGATGGACTTGGCCTTGGGGTCGGTGTCCTTCAGGTTCTCGCCGTCATAGACCTGCATCTTGCTGAAGATGGACGAGTTCTCCGGCTCCTTCAGCCGCGTCAGCACGCTGAACTGGGCCATCATCTTCAAGGTGCCCGGCGCGCACGGCGCTTGCGACAGCGACGAGGTGCGGATGAGCTTCTCGTAGATGTGGATCTCCTCGCTCACGCGCAGGCAGTACGGCACCTTGACGATGTAGATGCGGTCGAGGAAGGCCTCGTTGTTCTTGTTGTTGCGGAAGGCCTTCCATTCGCTCTCGTTGCTGTGGGCCAGGATGACGCCGTCGAACGGCATGGCGCCAAAGCCTTCGGTGCCCTTGAAGTTGCCCTCCTGCGTGGCCGTCAGCAGCGGATGCAGCACCTTGATCGGCGCCTTGAACATCTCGACGAACTCCAGCAGCCCCTGGTTGGCCAGGCACAGGCCGCCGGAGTAGCTGTAGGCATCCGGGTCGTCCTGGGCAAACGTCTCCAGCTTGCGGATGTCGACCTTGCCCACCAGCGAGCTGATGTCCTGGTTGTTCTCGTCACCCGGCTCGGTCTTGGCGATGCCCACCTGCTTCAGGATGCTGGGATAGCGCTTGACGACCTTGAACTTGCGGATGTCGCCGCCGAACTCCTCCAGCCGCTTGACGGCCCAGGGGCTCATGATGCGGTTGAGGTAGCGGCGCGGGATGCCGTATTCCTTCTCGAGGATGGCGCCGTCCTCGGCCGGATCGAAGAGACCCAGCGGCGATTCGTTCACCGGCGAGCCCTTGATGGCATAGAAGGGCACCTGCTCCATGAGCTGCTTCAGGCGCTCGGCGATCGAGCTCTTGCCGCCGCCGACAGGGCCCAGCAGATAGAGGATCTGCTTCTTCTCCTCCAGCCCTTGTGCGGCATGGCGGAAGTAGCTGACGACCTGCTCGATCGCGTCTTCCATGCCGTAAAACTCGGCGAAGGCTGGGTAAATCTTGATGACCTTGTTCGCGAAGATCCGAGACAGGCGCGGGTCATTGCGCGTGTCGATCATCTTGGGCTCGCCGATGGCCGTGAGCATGCGCTCGGCCGCGGACGCATAGGCCTGCGGATCGCGCTTGCAGATGTCGAGGTAGTCCTCCAGCGACAACTCCTCTTCACGGGTGCGCTCGTAGCGCGCTGCGAAATTGCTGATCACATCCATGCGCTTCTCCTGTCGATCACCACACATCTGCCACCTGCGCCGTCGCCGGGCCGGCGTGCCACGCATCCGCGTTGATACGCCTGGGCGGGTCAATCCGCAACGGCCGTTGTCCCCGTGCCACTGGGCCCGTCTGCCCGCTGCTCAAAGGGCCCAGGCCCTCCGCCCTTGCGCCTCATTGAACGCAGACGATCGCCCAACGGCTGCGCAGGCATACCCGGAGAAGCGAGACCCCACGGCGGCTGTTCGTGATTTGCTCGACACCGCTGTGCGGCCGCGCCGGCTGATCAGCGAGCGGCTCGTGACCGCCACCGCGCCCTCCTCCGTCCCCTGCACGAGAGGCGCTGCAAGGAGCGTGCCCCAACCCCGGGCATGGCGTGTGACGGCGTGTTGGATGACCCCTGCGCGGGGATCGTTCCGACAGCGCGCTCAGGCGGGCCGCGCGGGAATGCGGTAGACCCACACCGGCTTGGCACCGGCCTGCAGCCGCGCATGCGGGGCAAGGCCGGGCACCGCGAACTCCAAGCTCACCAGCCAGGCGCCCGGCCGCATCTCGCGGCTGGCCTTGGCCCAGGCGCGGGGCATGCTCTCGGGCCGCTGGAACAGATAGACCAGCTCGTGCGCCGACCAGTCGGCCTCCCAGATGTCGCCGCGGCGCACGCGCGCCCAGGGGCAGCGCAGGCCGGCGACCAGGCGCCAGGGCCAGCTCCACTCCAGCCCGTGCAGCGCCGCCTGCGGCCAGATGCGATGCAGCTCGCGCAGGCCCTCGCCGGTGCCGCAGCCGGCGTCCAGCACGCTGGCGCCCGGCGGCAGCGGCACCACGCCGGGCAGGCCGTCCAGCGCCCTCATGGGCGTGGGGAACAGCGGTGCATCGCGCCAGGCGTGGAGCGGATAAGCCAGCAACAGCAGGCCCAGGGGCAGCAGCCACAGCGCGGCCGGCAGGCCGCCCAGGCCGGGCACCGCGCCGCCGAACACGGCCAGCGACAGCGGAAAGCCGCCGGCGATCAGCAGCCGCCGCGCTCGGCTGGCCGCAATCAGACCTGCAGCCAGGCCCAGCAGCGTCGGCAGCCCCAGCGCCACCCAGGCCGGCGAGCCCGCGCGGGCCAGCGCAGCCGCCAGCAGCCAGGCTGCCGCCCAGGTCAGCAGCGCGGGCAGCGGCCAGGGCAGCAGGCGCAGCATCAGTCGGCGGGCTGACAGAGGTGGGGCAGGCTCGCGCTCAGCTCAGGCGGGTGGAGATCAGCCCTCACCTGCGCCCAGCCGCTCCAGCAGACCGTTGAGCTCGTCCAACGAGCCGAAACCGATGACGATCTGCCCCGCCTGCGTCTTGTTCTTGCCCCGAGCCGGCTGCAGCCTGATCTCCACCGGCGCGGTCAGCTTGTCGGCGAGCTGCTCTTCCAGCCGCAGCACGTCGCGCGGCTTCTCGGCCTGGGCACGCAGCAGCGGCTGCTGGCGACCCGCGCCTTGCAACTGGGCGACGCGCTTTTCGGCATCCCGCACCGTCATCTTGCGGGCGACGATCTCGTTGGCCGTGGTGATCTGCTGCGCCTTGTCCAGCGGCAGCAGCGCGCGGGCATGGCCCATGTCCAGGTCGCCGGCCATCAGCAGCTGCTGCACCGGCTCGGCCAGGTGGAGCAGGCGCAACAGGTTGCTGGCGGCGGAGCGGGAGCGCCCCACGGCCTGCGCGGCCTGCTCGTGAGTGAGCCCAAACTCTTGCGTCAGACGTTGCAGGCCCTGCGCTTCTTCCAGCGGATTGAGATCCTCGCGCTGGATGTTCTCGATCAGCGCCATGGCGGCGGCCGCCTCGTCGGGCACATCGCGCACCAGCACCGGCACCTCGGTCAGGCCGGCCAGCGTGGCTGCGCGGAAGCGGCGCTCGCCGGCGATGATCTCGTAGCGCGGCACCGCACCCGCGCCGCCAGCCACCGGCCGCACCAGAATCGGCTGCATGATGCCCTGGGCCTTGATGCTCTCGGCCAGCTCGTAGAGCGAGCCCTCGTCCATCCGCGTGCGCGGCTGGTATTTGCCCGGCTGCAAAGCATCCAGTGCAAGCACGCTGGGCGTATCGCCTGCGGCGGCGGCCGGTGTGATGTCGCTGACTTTGGGGCCCAGCAGGGCCTCCAGGCCCATGCCGAGGCCTTTCGGTTTCTTGGTTGCCATGGGTGGCATTGTCGGGCCCACGGGAGCCGGGGACGGATATGGCGGACGCGGTTCCGTACCACCCCCCGATTGAGCGGGGCAATCATGGTCCGATCGGACCATGCCGAACGGCTCACGGTAACCGAATGTTCATGCGCGCGCGTGACCATAGCGACAGCGCGGGGCCAGCACGCCGGGCGTGAGCCGCTTGGGCTTGCCCCCGGCACTCGCACCCCATCACATCCCATACGCACACACACCAGACCATGCGCCACGCCCTTCGCACCGCCGTCCTGGCCGCCACGCTCGCCACGGGCGCCCTGTCCGCCCAGGCCCAATCACTGCAGATCACCGAGTGGGCCTATGCCGCTGGCAGCGGCGAGTTCATCGAGCTGACCAACATGGGCCTCCAGGCGCTGGACCTGACCGGCTGGAGCTTCGACGACGACAGCCGCAACGCCGGCACAGTCAGCTTGTCCAGCCTGGGCACGCTGGCGGTGGGCGAGTCGGTGATCATCACGGAGGCGTCGGCCGCCGACTTCCGCGCTGCCTGGGGGCTGTCGGCCAGCGTCAAGGTGCTGGGCAACAACACGACCAACCTCGGCCGCAACGACGAGATCAACCTCTTCGATGCCTCGGCCACGCTGGTGGACCGCCTGAGCTATGGCGACCAGAGCTATGCCGGCACGGTGCGCACGCAGAACGTCAGCGGCAACCCCGTGTCCCTGGCCGCGCTGGGCCCGTACCAAGTGGCCGCCGGCAACTGGGTGCTGGCCAGCGTGGGCGATGCGTACGGCTCCTATGCGTCGAGCTTCGGCGACGTGGGCAACCCCGGCCGCTTCATCTACGCGCCGGTGCCCGAGCCTGAGACCTACGCGCTGATGCTGGCCGGCCTGGGCATGCTGGCCGCCGCCCGCCGCGTGCGTTGCGGCTGACGCACCAGCCGACACACTCACACCGCGGCCGGTCACGCCGCGCCACCACGCCGCGCCTGCGCCCTTCGGCACACCGCGTGAACAGGCGGCTGCACCTGCCCCGAGTGGCCGCGAACCCGGTCTTTCGTCACACCTCTGTTGCACCCCGCAGGGCCCGCCCTGCCCGCACGCACGCCATACCATGAAGCTTCTCTCCCACCTGGCCGTCGCCGGCGCCCTGCTGCTGGCCACCGGCGCACAGGCCGCGGCCTCGCTGGACCTCTCCCGCTACAGCCTGTCGGCCTCCTACAGCCTCGACGTACTGGGCGGGCGTGGTCTGGAAGCCTCGGCTGTCACCTACGCCCGCGACCGCGGCACGCTGTTCTTCGTCGGCGACGAGGGCCTGGGCGTGGTCGAGATCTCCCGCACCGGGCAGACGCTCGGCACCCTGTCCTTTGACTGGACGGGCACGGGCAGCACGCACAACGACACCGAGGGCCTGGCCTACCTGGGCAACGGCCAGCTCGTGGTTGTCGACGAGCGCCCGCAGATGGCCTACCGCTTCAGCTTCACCAATGGTGGCACCGTGGCCCTGAACGCCCAGGCCAAGGTGGCACTGACCGGTAGCGCGGTGAGCGTGGGCAACTTCGGCACGGAGGGCATCAGCTTCGATCCGCGCGACGGCAGCTTCTTCAGCGTCAAGCAGGACAACCCGGCTCAGCTGCGCCAGCACACGGTGAACTTCGCCGTGGGCGGCGGCACGTCCACCAACAACGTGCTGCTGAGCGGCGCCTCGTCGGTGCTCGGCCTGAACAGCCTGTCGGACGTGCAGACCCTGGCCGGCGTGGACGCTCTGGCCGGCACCTCCGCCGCTGACAACCTGCTGCTGCTGAGCCTCGATTCGCTGAAGCTGGTCGAGGTGACGCGCACCGGCACCATCCTGGGCGCGCTGGACCTGAGCCGCTTCACGACGCAGGCGATCGAGGGCGTCACGATCGACGAGCACGGCGTGATCTATCTGGTGGCCGAAGGCTTCGAGAGCCGCGGCGTGGCCACGCCGTCGCAGCTGCTGGTGCTGACCCCCGTGCCGGAGCCGCAGACCTATGCCCTGCTGCTGGCCGGGCTGGGCGTGACCGGCCTGCTGGCCCGCCGCCGCCGCGCCTGAGCACGCGCCGCAGGCGCATCACCAGCAGGGGCCCGCACGGGCCCCTTTTCGTTCATGTCGCCGGGCGCTCCGCTCGGTCAGGTTGGCGGGCCCACCTACCCGGCCGAGCAGACCCCAACTACATCGTCTGCACGCGGCCGACCATCTCCCGCGCAAAGTCCATGAAGGCCTGGGCGCCCTTGGAGGATTTGTCGAAGACCACGCCGGGCAGCCCGTAGCTGGGGGCCTCGGCCAGGCGCACGTTGCGCGGGATCACCGTGTCGAAGACCTTGTCGCCGAAGTGCGCCTTGAGCTGCTCGCTGACCTGCTGCTGCAGGGTGATGCGCGGGTCGAACATGACGCGCAGCAGGCCGATGAGCTGCAGCTCGCGGTTGAGGTTGGCATGCACCTGCTTGACCGTGTTGACGAGGTCCGTCAGCCCCTCCAGCGCGAAGTACTCGCACTGCATCGGCACGATGACGCCATGGGCGCAGGTCAGGCCGTTGAGCGTGAGCAGGCTCAGGCTGGGCGGGCAGTCGATGAGGACGAAGTCGTAGTCGCCGGCCACGGCCTCGATGGCGGTCTTCAGGCGCCGGTCGCGCCGCTCCAGCTCCACCAGCTCGATCTCGGCGCCGGCCAGCTCGCGGTTGGCGCCCAGCACGTCGTAGCCGGCCTTGTCGCTGCGCTGCCGGGCCTCGGGGATGGTGGCCGTCTCCAGCAGCACGTCGTAGACGGTGTGGGGCAACTGGCGCTTGTCCACGCCGGAGCCCATGGTCGCATTGCCCTGCGGATCCAGGTCGACGACCAGCACGCGCTGGCCAATCTGGGCCAGGCCGGCGGCCAGGTTGACGGTGGTGGTGGTCTTGCCGACGCCGCCTTTCTGGTTGGCGATGCAGAAGATCTTGGGCATAAAGGGCGAAACGGGGGAAGGACGGCGCGAAGGGCGGTGGCCGTCAGCGGGCGCCATTGTCCCAGCTTGTCCCTGGGACGGGCGGGGTTTGGGCGGGGAAGTTCCTGCCTCAGGCCGCCACCACACGGCTGCGCACCCGGGGCACGTCTGCGCGCATAGACTCGCTGTGCCGGACAGGTGGACTGGAAATGTCCCAGCTTACGGGCCCGAGCTCGCTCAGGCACGCGTTATGCGGACCAGGCGCTCCGCCCTGCTCCGGCACCTGCTAGGTGTTGCGGTGGCATTGCGCGCGCTGCACTGCGCGCGTCGAAGACGCCACCGGTGGGCCCACAGGGCCCTCAGGCCCGCCGCATCCACACCAGGCAGCGCTCGGCCTCCAGCCGCGGGACAGTCAGGGGCTCGACCGCGTCGACCACGATGTCATCCGGCAAGCCGGCCCGCTCGTCGTCCGGCGCCCTGCCCTTCATGGCCGCCCACCAGCCGCCGGGGGCGAGCAGCGGGCGGGTCAGGCTGACGAAGTCCGGCAGCGAGGCAAAGGCACGGGAGGTGATCAGCGTCCACGGCAGCGGGCGCAGGTCTTCCACCCGGGCGTGCTCGGCGCGCAGGTTGGGCAGCGCCAGCTCGGCCGCCACCTGGCGGATGAAGGTGGCCTTCTTGGCCACGGCGTCCACGCAGGTGACTTGCCAGTGCGGCTGCACGATGGCCCAGGCCACCCCGGGCAGGCCGGCGCCGGCGCCCACGTCCAGTACCTGCTGTGGCGCGTCGCCCAAGCGGCGGCGCAGCGCGGGGATGGCGGCCAGGCAGTCGAGCAGATGGTGGGTCAGCATCTCCCGCGGGTCACGCAGGGCCGTCAGGTTGTAGACGCGGGTCCACTTGGCGATGAGCGCTTGATGGGCCAGCAAATTTGCAATCTGCTCTTCCCCCAGCGGCAGGCCGATGTCGGCAAGGCCCTGGCGCAGCAGGGTGTCCAGCTCGGCGCTCATGCGGCGGAACCCTCGGCAGCCGGCTCGGGCGCGCCTTCGGCCGGATGGCCCGCAAAGCCGCGGAAGCGGCCTTTCTTGAGGTGCACCAGCAGCAACGAGATGGCCGCAGGCGTGATGCCCGTCATGCGCGAGGCTTGGCCCAGGGTGCGCGGGCGATGGGCGTTCAGGCGCTGCCGCGCCTCGATGCTCAGCGCGCTGACCTGCATGTAGTCCAAGTTGTCCGGCAGCGGCAGATGCTCGTAATGGGCGGCACGGGCGACCTCATCGTTTTGCTTGTCGATGTAGCCGGCGTACTTGGTTGCGATCTCAACCTGCTCGATGACAGCGTCCGCCAATGTGACGCCAAGCTCCTCCCGGAGTGTTTCACGTGAAACCGCATCGGCTCGGCCTGCGACCGTCGCCGCCTTCACCACCGAGTCGAAGCTCACCCCCGGCCGCTTCAGCAGGTCAGCCAAGTTGTATTCGCGCTCGATCGACCGGCCGAGAAGCTCGGTGGCCACATCCGGGGGCAACGTGGCCGGGCGGACCCATGTCGTGCGCAGCCGCTCTGTTTCACGTGAAACAGCATCGCGCTTACGGTTGAAGGCATCCCAGCGCGCATCGTCGACCATGCCCAGGCGCCGACCGATCTCGGTCAAGCGCATGTCCGCGTTGTCCTCCCGCAGTTGCAGCCGGAACTCGGCGCGACTGGTGAACATGCGATACGGCTCGGTCACCCCCTTGGTGATCAGGTCGTCCACCAGCACGCCGAGATAGGCCTCGTCCCGGCCCGGCGTCCAGGGGTCGCGCCCCTGAGCCTGCAGAGCCGCATTGGCGCCGGCGAAGAGGCCCTGAGCGGCCGCCTCCTCGTAGCCGGTCGTGCCATTGATCTGGCCCGCGAAGAAGAGGCCCTGGATCGCCCGCGTCTCGAAGCTCGCCTTCAGCGCACGCGGGTCGAAGTAGTCGTATTCGATGGCATAGCCAGGGCGCAGGATGTGCGCCTCTTCCAAGCCCACCATGGAGCGCACCGCCGCCAGCTGCACGTCGAACGGCAGCGACGTGGAGATGCCGTTGGGATAGAACTCGTGCGTGGTCAGCCCCTCAGGCTCCAGGAAGATCTGGTGGCTGTCCTTGCCGGCAAAGCGGTTGATCTTGTCTTCGATGCTGGGGCAGTAGCGCGGGCCCACGCCCTCGATCACGCCGGTGAACATGGGGCTGCGGTCGAAGCCGGAGCGGATGATCTCGTGCGTGCGCTCGTTGGTGTGGGTGATCCAGCACGGCACCTGGCGCGGATGCTGGCTGGCGTCGCCCAGGAAGCTGAACACCGGCACCGGGTCCAGATCGCCGGGCTGCTCGGTCAGCCGGCTGAAGTCGATGCTGCGGCCGTCGATGCGCGGCGGGGTGCCGGTCTTGAGCCGCCCTTGCGGCAGCTTCAGCTCCTTCAGGCGGGCGGACAGCGAGACTGCGGGCGGGTCCCCTGCCCGGCCGGCGCTGTAGTTCTGCAGGCCCACATGGATGCGGCCGTCGAGGAAGGTGCCGGCCGTCAGCACCACCGCGCGGGCGCGGAAGCGGATGCCCACCTGGGTGACTGCGCCGACCACGCGGTCGCCCTCCAGCATCAGGTCGTCCACCGCCTGCTGGAACAGCCACAGGTTCGGCTGGTTCTCCAGACGGCGGCGGATGGCGGCCTTGTAGAGGATGCGATCGGCCTGCGCCCGCGTGGCGCGCACCGCCGGGCCCTTGCTGGAATTGAGAATGCGGAACTGGATGCCGGCCTCGTCGGTGGCTGCGGCCATCGCCCCGCCCAGGGCATCGACCTCCTTGACCAGATGCCCCTTGCCGATACCGCCGATGGACGGGTTGCAGCTCATCTGGCCCAGCGTCTCGATGTTGTGGGTCAGCAGCAGCGTGGCGCAGCCCATGCGGGCGGCAGCCAGTGCGGCCTCGGTGCCGGCATGGCCGCCGCCGACCACGATGACGTCGAATTCCTTGGGATAGAGCATGGCAAAGCCGCCCGCGCACGGCGGGCTGGTTCATCGGCTGGGGAGGGGCGCCATTTTACGAGGGGGCTGTGGATAAGTCAGGGTGGCCTGCCGTGTCGCCCTGTGCACGGGCGGGACAGCGGAACCCAGCAGAGCCGGCCCGGGCGCCCGGCCTGCCGCTCCACACATCCCTTTCGCCTCGTCAGCGCCTCGCGCCGTGTGGTGCAATGGGCGCCGCGCCGGGCCCCTCTCGGGTCGGCCAGCATGTTCGTCCGGCGCAAGGGCCAACTCGGCGCCCCCCCGCGGTTGCTGTCGCCGCACACCCATGACCCTCACCTGCCGCCCCGGCTGCGCTGCCTGCTGCATCGCGCCGTCCATCACCAGCCCCATTCCGGGCATGCCGCAGGGCAAGCCGGCTGGGGTGCCGTGCGTGCAGCTGGATGCGGCCGGCCGCTGTCGGCTTTTCGGGCAGCCGCAGCGACCGGCGGTGTGCGGCTCGCTGCAGCCGGCTGCCGAGATGTGCGGGGCAGACCGCGAGCAGGCGATGCAATGGCTGGGCTGGCTGGAGCGAGCGACAGCGGCCTGAGCCCCGGCGCGAGCCGGCCGCGCGACATGCCCGCTGCACTATCCCGGTTGCCCGTCCAGATAGAACCACCGCCCCGCTTCGCCGGACGGCTCGCGCACGAAGCGGCTGCGCTCGTGCATCCGGTGGGCGCGGCCGGCGAGCTTGCTGCGGGCGACGAACTCGACCCAGCCGTGCTCGGCATCATCGAGGCCGCTGCCGCGGACCTCCAGGCCCAGCCATTTCAGCCCTGCCTCCGGCGGCTCGATCTCGGCCGGGCGGGTGCTCGGGTGCCAGGTGGCCAGCAGCACGTCGCGCCGGTCCAGCACGAAGGCGCTGTAGCGGCTGCGCATCAGCGCCTCGGGCGTCGGCGCCTGCAGGGCCTGCGGACCGTCGTGGTAGCGGGCGCAGCAATCGGCATAGGGCAGCAGCACGCCGCGCGGGCTGCGTGCGCCGCAGGGACAAGTCAGGGCAAGAGGCGCGGGACGGGGCATGAGGCGCTCGGTGACGGGAAAGAGGGCGTGCGAGCATACGCAACCGGCGGCCCGGGCTCTGCTGCTCTGCTGCTCTGCTCGCTGGGCCCTGATGCCTATGCCTGACGCTCTGCACCCGCCGCTGATACGCCGGGGCGGTGCCGCTTTCAATGCGGGCCCCAAGCCAGCCGGCAGGCAGCGGGCGGGTAGGCGATGCCCCATGCAGCGCCCGCGCGACAGCCGGCCTGCTTGAAACGCCGCCGCGCCAATCTGACACGCCGGCTTGTCTGTTTGGCGCGTATCCTTGCGCAGCCAGCCGCGACACTGCTGCCCGCCCGCGCGGGCCGCGTGGGCCTGCCCCCTCTTGCCGGCATGATCCGCTGCCGCGGCGCTGCATCGTGCAGCAGCCCGCCGGCTCCCACCCAGACATTCCACCCGCCGATGCCCGCCGCGCCCCTGCCCGAGTTGTTCAACCTGAGCGGCCGCCATGCCCTGGTGACCGGCTCCGCGCGCGGCCTGGGCTGGGCCATCGCCGAGGGCCTGGCGCAGGCCGGCGCGACCGTCTGGCTCAATGGCCGCGATGCCGCGGCGCTCGCCGTCGCCGCCGATCGCCTCCGCGTCGCACAGCCGGGCGCCGGCGTGCACACGCTGGCGTTCGACATCACCGACGCGGCGGCGCTGGCTCAGGCGCTGGACCGCATCGTGGCGGCCGGCGGGCTGCACATCCTCGTCAACAACGTCGGCCAGCGCGACCGCCGGCCGCTGGATGCCTTCAGCCTGGACGACGTGCGCCGCCTGCTGGACGTCAACGTGGTGGCGGCGTTCGAGCTCGCGCGCCAGGCCGCGCGGCGCATGGCCCAGCCCGGCGCCGGCCGCATCGTCAACATCACCTCCATCGCCGGGCCGATCTCGCGCGCCGGCGATGCCGTCTACACCACCGCCAAGGGCGCGCTCGACGCCATGACCCGCGCGCTGGCGGCCGAGCTGGGCCCGCGCGGCATCACGGTCAACGCGGTGGCGCCCGGCTACTTCGCCACCGAGGCCAACGCCGACATGGTGGCCGATGGCGGCGTGGCCGACTGGCTGGCGCGCCGCACCTCGCTGGGCCGCTGGGGCGACCCGCGCGAGATCGCCGGCGCCGTCGTCTTCCTGGCCTCGGAGGCGGCCAGCTATGTCACCGGACAGACGCTGGCGGTGGACGGCGGCTACCTGGCGCACTTCTGATCGGACGCCCGGGCGGCCCGCACCGCCCGGTCATCACCCCACCGCGCACACACCCCTGCGCACCCACCCCGCCCATGAGCCCCACCCATGAGCCCCACCCGCCGCTATCCCGACACCTCTCACGTGCGCCTGCGCACCATCAAGTCGACCTTCCAGGCCGAAGGCGCGCTGTGCGGCGCCACGCTCTACCTGCCGCAGGACGCCGCCGATGACGAGGAGCGCCCGGCCATCCTGATGCTCGGCGGCTGGGGCAGCGTGCAGCGGGCGCTGACGTCCTCGTTCACCCACAGCTTCGTCGAGGCCGGCTATGCCGTCATGGAGTTCGACTACCCCGGCTGGGGCGACAGCGGCGGTGCGCCGCGCCAGGGCATCAACCCCTGGCGCCGCACGCGCGTGGCCGACACCGCGCTGGTGCACCTCAAGGCCCAGCCGATGGTGGCCGCGCACCGCATCACGCTGTGGGGCACGTCCTTCGGCGGCGGGCATGTGGTGGAGCTGGCCGCGCAGCATCCCGAGCTGCGGAGCGCCATCGTGCAGGTGCCGATGCTCGACGGCCTGGCTGCCACGCTGGCCACGCCGCCGGCACGGCTGCTCAAGCTCGGTGCGCTGGGCGCCTGGGACCTGATCAAGCCGGGCCGGCCGGTCTATGTGCCGACGCTGGCGCCGCCCGGCCAGTTCAGCACCATGGACCGGGACGGCGCCTGGGATGCGCTGGAGCGCGCCCTGGCCGCCTGGCCCGGCCACGGCTATGACAACCGCGTCGCGGCCCGGTCGGTCTACGGCATGCCGCTCTACCGGCCGTGGCGGCGGCTCAAGCACATGAAGGTCCCCATGCTGATGATCGGCGCCACCGGCGACACGGTCGCGCCCTTCGTCTCGGACAAGGTGCGCCGCGTGGGCAACCCGCACATCCGCGTCATCGAGGTGCAAGCCAACCACTTCGACCCGTACTTCGACCCGCTGTTTCCGACGGTGCTGGAGCACCAGCTGGCCTTCTTGCGCGGCTGAAGGCGCGGGCCGGCCGCGGAGCTGCTGGGCAATGCCGATCGCGCATGGCGGCATCTGCCGCTAGGCTGGGCACCCGCCTGCGCTGAGCGTCCACTGCCGGACGCGCGCCGGCCCTGTCACCGATGAGATCGCGCCCGATGTCCCTGTTCCCCCGTCCCGTCCGGTGGGCCGCAGCCGGCCTGCTCGCTGCCGCCGCCGCCTGGCTGGCCTTCGCCCCGGTACCCATCCAGCCCGTGGCCTGGCAGGCACCGCCCGACGCCGGCCACACCGGCGCCCATGCCCGCAACACCCGGCTGGCCGGGCTGTCGCTGCTGCCGCTGGGCCAAGGGCACGGCCCGGAGCACCTGGCCGCGCGGGGCGGCTGGCTCTACGCCGGCCTGTCCGATGGCAGCGTGGTGCGGGTGCGCACCGACGCGCCGGCCGGCAGCGCGCCCCAGGCCGTGCTCAACACCGGCGGCCGCCCGCTGGGCCTGGACTTCGACGCCCAGGGCCGGATGCTGATCGCCGACGGCGTCAAGGGCCTGCTCATCGCCACGCTGACCGACGGCGGCGTCCCGGCGCAGGTCCGGCCGCTGGTCACCGCCGTGGACGACCCGCAGCCCGGCGACCCGGTGCGCTATGCCGACGGCGTGCTCGTGGCCCCCGACGGCACCGTCTACTTCACCGACGCCAGCCGCCGCTTTGCCCCGGCCGATCACGCCGGCGCGCCGCACGGCGGCACCTTCCACGCCAGCGTGCTCGACACGCTGGAGCATTCGTGCACCGGCCGGCTGCTGGCCCATGACCCGCAGTCGCGCTACACCCGCGTCGTGCTGCGCGGCCTGTGCTTCCCCAACGGCCTGGCTCTCACGCAGGACGGCCGCCACCTGCTGCTGGCCGAGACCGGCCTCTACCGCATCCTGAAGGTATCGACCAACCTGCAGGGCCTGAGCGCCGAGCAGGCCCTGCGGCTGCCCGGGCAGCCGGTACGCGTGCTGATCGACAACCTGCCGGGCTTCCCGGACAACCTCAGCCGCGGCGAAGCCGGCCGCATCTGGGTGGGCCTGACCAAGCCGCGCAGCGCGGTGATCGACTGGGCCGCCTCACGGCCCTGGGTGCGCCAGGCCACGATGCGCCTGCCGCAGGCGCTGTGGCCGGTGCCGCCAGCCTACGGGCATGTGATCGCGTTCGACGAGGCCGGCCGCATCCTGGCCGACCTGCAGGACCCCAGCGGCGCCTATCCCGAGACGACAGCCGTCACCGAAGCCGCCGGCCGGCTCTACGTGCAGAGCCTGAGCGCACCAGCCATCGGCTGGCTGGACCGTCGCGCAGCCGGGCTCTGACCGGCCCCGCAGTCTCGGCCGCTCGATTCAGGCCGTCGCCGCAGCGCGGGTGCCGGCCGTGCTGCGGCGCCGCGCCTTGCCCACTCGCGCCCACACGTGGTCCAGCACGTGGTGGCCGGCGGTGTTGATCGTCGCCTCCACCAGCGTCACGCCCAGGCTCACCGCCGTGCTGCCCGTCATCGCGTAGGTCACGCCGAAGGCCACGCCGACGTGCATCGCACCGCTGGTAAGGGTCTTGGCCATGGTCCACTCCTTCTTTCGCGATCCAGGCGCCGAGCCGGCATCCCATTGACAATGATTCTCAATGGCGAGAGTGTGCCCGCCAGCCGGCCCGGGTGGCATGCAATGCCTTGATCGCACGGATAGCCGGCCCCGACGCGGCTGCGTCAGCCCGCCGCCAGCGCCGGCCCGCCTCGGCGTCGCACACTCCTTCCCCTGTCGATCCCGCCAAGCCGTCTCCCCCGCGTCCGCCATGCACATCCTTCTCGTCGAAGACGACCCCGACCTGGCCGAGTCCACCGGCCGCGCCCTGCGCTCGCAGGGCTGGGAGGTCGACGTCACCGCCCGCGGTGAGCCGGTGCCCCATTCACTGCGCCAGGATCCTTACGACCTCGTGATCCTCGACATCGGCCTGAGCGGCATCGATGGCTTCGAGACCCTGCGCCGCATCCGCCGCGAGGGGCTGGAGACCCCGGTGCTGATGCTCACCGCGCGCGACTCCATCGAGGACCGGGTGCGCGGCCTGGAAGGCGGCGCCGACGACTACCTGGTCAAGCCCTTCGCCCTGGCCGAGCTCATCGCCCGCGTGCGCGTGCTCACTCGCCGCGGCCAGGCACGCAGCAGCAACACCCTGGTCATGGGCGCGCTGCGCATGGACCTCACCGCCCGCCGCGCCTACATCGACGAAACGCCGCTGGAGCTGTCCGTGCGCGAGTGGTCGGTGCTGGAGTTCCTACTCGAGCGCGTGGGCCGCGTGGTCAGCAAGGAGCAGATCATGCAGACCATCGCCGGCTGGGACGACGCGCTCACGCCCAACGCCATCGAGGTGTATGTGTCACGCCTGAGGCCCAAGATCGAGCCGGCAGGCGTGCGCATCCGCGCCGTGCGCGGCTTCGGCTACCTGCTGGAAGATGCCGGCGGCACCGCCGCGCCCCGCACCCGGGCCACCGAGCCGCCTGCTGCCGAGTAGCCTGGAAGCCGCCGCATCCCGCGTAGCATGCCCCCCGCATGCCCGCCCGCCGCCGACCCCTCCTGGCCCCACCCGCCCCGCGACGCAGCCGCAGCCTGCAGGCCCGGCTGCTGACCTGGCTGCTGCTGCCGCTGGCCATCGTGCTGCCGCTGCGCGCCTGGGTGCAGTACGAGCAGACGGTGGGCCAGACCAACGACGCCTTCGACGAAGGCCTGGCCGACACCGCGCTGGCCCTGGCCGACCTGGTGCAGTGGGACGACGGCACCATCCGCTTCGCGCTCAGCCCGCAGACCGAGCACTGGCTGCGCGCCGACCAGAGCGACACCGTCTACATCGCCGTGCTCGGCCCCGACCGGCGCAGCGTGGCCGGCGATGCGCAGCTGGCCCACGTGCTGCTGGAGCGGCCGTCCTACGGCCTGTTCACGCGCTGGATGCGCCGGCTGGCCGCGCTGCCGCACCAGCCCGCCACCGAACTGCGCGGCGTGCGCTTCTATGACACCAGCGTGCGGGTGCAGGGTGCCGATGCCGCCCAGCCCGTGCGCTTGGCGCTCAAGCGCGTGGCCTGCGGGCCGCTCAGCTGCGAGGTGCGCGTGGCCGAGACGCTGCTCAAGCGCGAGCGCATCGAAAACGAGGTGCTGCAAGGCACCGTCGGCTTCTTCCTGCTGCTGGTCACCATCGAGACACTGATCATCGTGCTGGCCGTGCGCATGAGCTTTGCGCCGCTGCGGCGGCTGAGCGACGAGCTCTCGGGCCGAGCCAGCGACGATCTGCGCCCGCTGCCAGCCACCGGCGTGCCCGCCGAGCTGCATCCCTTCATCCAAGCCACCAACGGCCTCTTCGCCCGCGTGCGCGAGGCCTCCGCTGCGCAGCAGGCCTTCATCGCCGATGCCGCCCACCAACTGCGCACGCCGCTGACGGCCCTGCGCACCGAGGCCGAGCTCGCCCTGCTGGAGCAGCCGCCCGGGGCGCCCACCGCCACGCTGGCGCGCATCCACGCCGCTGCCGAGCGTGCCGCGCGGCTGGCCTCGCAGCTGCTGGCCCAGGCTCGCAGCGATGCCGGCGCACACGGGCTGTCGTCGCCCGAGCGGGTGGACCTGCGCCAGGTCGCCGAGCAGGCCGCCGAAGACTGGGTGCCCCAGGCCCTGCGCGAAGGCGTGGACCTGGGCTTCCAGCTGGAGCCCGCACCCGTCACCGGCCACGCCTACCTGCTGCGCGAGCTGCTCGGCAACCTCATCCACAACGCCCTCGTCTACGCCCCGCTGGCTCACGCCCGCGCCGAGGACACGCACATCACCGTGCGCACCGCGCGCGACAAGAGCGACTGCCTGCTGGAGGTCGAGGACAACGGCCCCGGCATCCCGGCGCCGGAGCGCGAGCGCGTGCTGCAGCGCTTCCAGCGCGGCAGCCACGGCACCGGCAGCGGCCTGGGCCTGGCCATCGTGCGTGACATCGTCAGCCGCCACGGCGGGCAGGTCGAGCTGCTCGACGGCCCCGACGGCCGTGGCCTGCGCGTGCGCGTGCGGCTGCCCGCCGCCGACTGAGCGCGGCCCGTCGCACCGCGCAGGCACCGCCTGCCGGCACGGGCACGGCACCAAGGTTGGGGTGGCGTCTCGCACAAAAGACGACGGGCGCCCCTTGTCGGAGGCGCCCGTGGCCATCCGGCTTGCACGCCGTCGCGGTCAGGCCCGGTTGGCTTGGCGCCGGGCCCGTCGCAGGGGCCGGCTGCCTGTCCGACTGCAGTGGACGGTGCCGGCTCGGTTGCCGGGCGGCACACCGTGGGCGGTGCAGCTCAATCCCGGTGAACGAAGGTCCGTGTCTCCTCGGTACCTGTTCATCTGCAACACACCGCGGGTGGCGGCGTGACCGGACCACTGTAGGCAGCCGCCCCGCATCTGGCACCCGGGACTACCCGGGACTTTTCGCTGAGGCGGGGAGACGCCCGGGACGCCGTCAGCGCCGCTGCACGCCGGCCTGCAGCGACTCCCGCAGCGCCACGAAGGCGATGCAGATGCCGCGCAGATAGACCAGCCCCGGCAGCACCAGCGCCAACGCGAAGACCACGCCCCCGCCCACCAGCGCCGCCGCCGTGTGTGCCACCGCCTCGGCGGGCACCGCCTGCGCGTTGATGCTGCGCAGCCCGTGCCCGAAGAGCCCGGCCATCAGCAGCTCCGGCGGCACCTGCACCTTGATCACGCGCACTGCCGCTTCGGCCACCACCCGGCCGCCGAACCAGACGACGAAGCTCGTCGCCGCACCCGCCAGACCGGTCAGCAGGCTCAGGCCCGCAATCAGCACCGCAGCCAGCATCAGCCGCTGGCGGGCCAGCGCGAACAACTGGCGCACCGCCTGCAGCGCCGACGCGCCGGCCCAGATCGCGGGCGCCGACAGTGGCACCACCAGCAGCGCCCCGGCCAGCGCCGCCAGCAGCGCAACGATCACGATCACCCCCAGCAGGTGATGCGCGCGCAGCAGCGACAGCCGCACCGCCTGGGCGATGGTCCGCGCTGGCACGCCGGGGGCACGCAGCGCACGG
>JBMOQL010000015.1:0-134104 GCA_049321005.1 Pseudomonadota bacterium | reverse complement strand
CATGCAGCGCAATGCGAGAGATGACAGGTCCGCCACAACGGGAAACGTGCGCGAGGAGCTGCTGGCCATCGCCAAGGCAGCGGACGCCCTAGCCAGTGCGATGTACGGCGCAAGCGACTCCACAAAGGCCTCGCTAGAGAGTATCTGTCACCAGCTGTTAGGCAACTACCGACGCGCGGAGGCACTCGCCGAAGACGCGCGTGCCGTGGCAAAGGGTTGCCGCACGAAGAGAGCCGACTTGTCCTCTAAGAAGATAGACCCCTACCCGCAGGCTGTACCAGCGGTCCGCGCCGTGGCTGAGGTGGCGCGCTGTGCCGGGATCACCATCTCCGCCGCATCAAATTCGAAGTTTCGGCGCCTGTGCATGGTTGCCCTTGAGGCCATCAATGTGCGCGGGCACACCACCGACCCCCGCCGAGCCATTGAGCGGGTGATGCGGGGGTGACAAAACCCCCTCCAATTTCGAGACATCGCGTCGCCTAGTCGCAAGGGACCCTGAGCGAGACATTGCCTCCATGTTCAACGCATGGGGCAACTAATGACCGCAAAGGCTGACACCGCGAGACAAGACCGCCCGCTTCCGGCCCATCTGGCGGAAGTCGCACTGATCGACGCCACCACGTCTGCCGCTGTCGGCGGCATGTCCGTGAGTTGGTGGCATGAAGAAGTCCGAGCGGGCCGTGCGCCGGCCCCCGCCATCCGGCAACACCGCTTCACGCGGTGGCGACTTGCCGATGTGCGGGCCTACTGGCACCTACGCGCTGAGAACGCTCAGAACGCGGCCGCAGAGCGGCTGATTGCGAGCAACAAGAAGGCAAGCGAGGCCGCACGAGCCAAGCGCCAGTCTGCCGCTGCCCAAGGCTGAGGGGGCGGCATGAACGCGAACATGAAAAAGCCCGCCGGGGGCGGCAACCCCGCGGCAGGCCACGCGAACGAGCGTGATTCTGGCCGTCCCCAGCTCTCGCTTCAAGCCCTACAAGTGATTGAAGGCGAGCGTAAAGCGGGCGACTACTTGGCAAGGCTGCGGGCGCAGCAGACCTCTCCGGACGAGCTGGCGCTCATCCTGGCCATGCTCTACGGCGAGACCTTCCTGGGTTTCTGCCGGGCTATCGAAAAGGAACTGGGGGGGCGCCATGCGTGACCCCATCGATGCCTTCCGCGCCACGGTCCGGACCGAGCTGGGTGCCGCCCCTGAGCACATCGAACCCGGCCAGCTGCATCGCTTCGCCACCAACGGCAAGCACGGCGACACGTCGGGCTGGTGCAAGCTGTTCGCTGATGGCCGGGCCGGCATGTTCGGCGACTGGCGCACCGGAGCCTGCGAAACCTGGACGGCTGCTGATACAGGCCGGCTATGTCGGCAGCGGCGGGCAGAGCTTGCCCAGGAGGTTGCACGAGCCAGAGCCGAGCGCGAACAAGCGCAGCGGCGCCAGTGGGCCGAGCACGCACAGCGCATCGCACGGATGCTGGGGCAGTGTGTGGCCCTGGTGCCGGGCGATCCCGTCACGCTGTACTTAAAGCGGCGAGGCTTCGCGGGCCTGTGGCCCTTGCCGGCCTGCCTGCGGCTGCATCCCCGCCTGTCCTATTGGGACGGGGACAAGAGGATCGGCACCTTCCCTGCGATGGTCGCGCCTCTGACCGCCCCCGATGGCCGCATCGTGGCCCTGCACCGCACCTACCTGACAGCGGACGGGCGCAAGGCCGACGTGCCGAGCTCAAAGAAGCTAACCGCCACGGCTGGGCCGCTGGCCGGTGCCTGCATCGCGCTACATCGCCCCGCAGCAGGCGTGCTCGGTGTAGCTGAGGGCATCGAGACTGCGCTGGCGGCCTGGCTGGCGTCCGGGGTGCCCACCGTGGCGGCCTACAGCGCCGCCAACGTCAAGGCGTACCAGTGGCCGCGCGATGTGCGGCGGCTGGTGGTGTTCGCCGATCCGGGCGATGCCGGCCAGAGCGCCGCGCAGGCGCTGCAAGCCCGTGCGGCAGGCGCAGGGCTGCGCTGTGAGGTGCTGACGCCATCCACGCCCGGGGCGGACTGGTGCGACGTGTGGGCCGCGCGTGAGGGTGCCGCGCTGGACCGGATCGCTCAGGGTGTGGCCGATGCCTTCGAGCCGGCCAGCATGCAAGGGGGTGCGGCATGAGTGCCGTCATGGATGCTGTGAACGTGGCCGCTGATCTGGCTGCCGCCGCTGGCGCATTGCAGGCCGCGCCGCAGCCGCTGACCTGCTGCGAGGTGGGCGGCATGCGCTTCGAGGTGCGCGACCAGACGGGCGACCAGTCTGCGGGGGTGTACTTCATCGGCCGGGACAAGGACGGCAACGAGAAGGCGCCCTTGTGGGTGTGCTCCCCGCTGTGGGTGCGGGCCATGACACGAGATCGCAAGTCGGCAGCTTGGGGCCGGCTGCTGGAGTGGCCGGATGAGGACGGCACGCTTCATCGGTGGGCCATGCCTGCCGAACTGCTCCAGGGCGACGGGCAGGAGGTGCGCCGGGAGCTGGCCGCGCTGGGGCTCAAGATCGCGCCGGGGCGCATCGCACGCGAGATGCTGACCACCTACCTGCAAGTCTGGCCGGCGACCGAGCGCGCTCGCTGCGTGGATCGGCTGGGCTGGTGCGGCGGGGTGTACGTGCTGCCGGATCGGGCCATCGGCGGCGGAGAGCTGACCGTTTTTCAGAACGCTGCGGCGCTGGAGCCGGCGCTGTCCGTCAGTGGCACGGCAGCGCAGTGGCGCAGCGAGGTGGCGGCGCTGGCTGCTGGCAATTCCCGCATGGTGTTTGCCATCTGCTGCGCCTTTGCCGGGCCGCTGCTGGGTATCGCCACCGAGGACGCGGGCGGCTTTCACCTGCGCGGGCCATCGTCGTGCGGCAAGTCCACGGCGCTGGCGCTGGCGGCATCCGTCTGGGGCAGCCCGAGCGAGTACCCCCGGCTGTGGCGCACCACGGCCAACGGGCTGGAAGGGCTGGCGGCCCTGCACAACCACGGCTTGCTGCTCCTGGATGAGCTGTCGCAGGTCGATCCGCGGGAAGCCGGGGACGCCGCCTACATGCTGGCGAACGGTCAGGGCAAGACCCGGGCAAGCCGCACGGGCACCGCCCGGCCCGCCATGCGCTGGGCGCTGCTGTTTCTGTCGGCTGGGGAGGAATCGCTGTCCGGTCTCATGGCCCGCGCCGGCAAGCGGTCCAATGCCGGGCAGGAAATCCGGCTTGCCGATATCGAGGCGGACGCAGGCGCGGGGCTGGGCGCCTTCGAGAGCATGAACGGGCAGCCCAGCGCGGCAGCTCTGGCCCTGGTGCTCAAGGACGCGGCGGGCCGCAGCTTCGGCGCCGTGGGCGTGGAGTGGCTGGAGCACCTGGCGCGCGAGCGCTCCACGCTGGCGGACACCATCGGCGCGGCGGTACGCGAGTTCGTGCATGACCACACCCCGCAGGATGCGGCCGGGCAGGTGCTGCGCGTGGCGCGGCGCTTCGGCCTGGTGGCGCAGGCTGGCGAGCTGGCGACCGACTACGGGCTGACCGGCTGGCGCCCAGGTGAGGCATGGGCGGCGGCTTCTCGCTGCTTCGCGTCCTGGCTGGACGGCTTCGGCGGCGCTGGCCGGCGCGAGGATCGCGCGCTGCTGGCGCAGGTGCGGGCGTTCTTCGAGGCTCACGGCGCCAGCCGCTTCCAGGACGTGGACGACCAAGACGCCCGCATCCCCAACCGGGCCGGCTTCTGGCGCACCGGGCACGACGGCGCCCGCCAGTACTTGGTGCTGCCCGAGGTGTTCCGGCGCGAGGTGTGTGCAGGCTTCGACCCGAAGGCAGCGGCGGCCACGCTGGCAGCTGCCGGCGTCTTGCAGCCCAGCCGGGACGGCAAGGCCAGCCGCAGCGAACGCCTCCCGGGCGTCGGCGCAACCGTGCGCGTGTACGTATTCACTGCAAAGGTTTGGGAGAGCGAAGCGTGAGCCGGCCGACCAACGCAGCTTCGCCTCACGCTACAGCCGGTGTGACTGGTGTGACGGGTGTGTCGGCCACGCTCTCACAGAGGGACGCGGACCCATGTTTTCCTGTCACACCGTGCCGCGCGGATGGTGTGACGTGGTGTGACGCCTGCCAGCTTGAAAAAGCAGAGCATCCCTTGTCACACGGCGTCACACCGGTAGCCGCGGCTGGTGTGACGGCGCTGACTGTGCCTCTTCCCCATGAGAGCCAGGGCACGTCACCCCAGTCACACCTGTCACACGCGGATGACCGCAACGGCAGCGAGTGGACCGACACCAACATCGCCCGCTTCCTTGAACGCGAGGCCCGGCTGTTGCGCTGGGGATGGCCGGCAGCCGATGCCGAAGCCCTCGCGGAAAGGCTGGTGCAGCGTGACTGCCAGCGAGATGACCGCGTGAGCTGTATCGACTGCGCCCACTACCGCCCCGACCGCTGCAGCAACCACCGGGCGGCCGATCTACAGGCTCCTGTGGTGGCGCGGAGTATGGCCAGCCTGTTGCAGCGCTGTGCAGGCTTCCATGCGCTAGCCCGCCCACCCGTAACCGACGACCCAACGAACGCCCTGCGCCCTGGCGGCAGCGCAGATGCGCCTTTCTTTGCCGCTGTCGAAAGGAAGATCCATGAGTAACAAGGATGCGTTGATTGAGGCGAAAGCAAGGCTTGCCGCCGCACAGCTGTCCGCAGCCCTCTCGCTGGCGCAGCGTCGAGTTGCGGAACATGCGAAGGCTTCGGGCCAGCCCCTTATCGGCCATCGGCTCAGCAGGCGGCACAGCCGCCGCATCGGCCCGGGTGGCATGGAATACGCCTGCCTGTGAGGAGCATGAGATGACCAACTCTCTACAAGCCGCCATCCATCAGCGAGACAGCCTAGCTCGCCAACAAGCGGAATTGCAATCGCTGCGGGACCGCTTGACCGCAGAACTGCACGCTGCACCGCCCACCCCAGTAACGGCGCTCACCATCGACAAGCTGCTAGCCGGTGACAGCGTGCTCCCACATGACGCCGGGAGGACCGATAAGCAGCTTCGGGCGCGAGCCTGTGATGAGGCCCTGCGCCGCATGCCTGAGGAAATCCGCGACGCCTGCGAACGGGTGATGCGACTGCAAGAGCGCGCAATCGCCGATGCAGTCTGGCGAGGCAGCGAATTTGCGCGGGCGCGGCGCGCCTGGAAAGCGGCCCTGGCTGCAATTGCAGCAGCACAGGAGGCGGAGCGCGAGGCCGTGGCTACCTTGGACCTTAGCGTGGTTGGCTACGTGCCCCCTGATCCGCTTTCTGGTCAGTGGACGTGGCTTGACGCTTTCCGAGCCTGGTCTCCGTACCGCCCCCAGATCGACTGACCGCGCTCCGTCGGCCGGCCCCTACTATGGATGCTGGGTCGGCCGACAAAGCTCCGTTGCACTGATGACGCGCAGGAAGGCAGCGGGCGGAGAGGGCGCGACGAAGAGGCAACCGGCTCGCTTTGCAGTGCTGCCCACCCTCGAGAAGTGCCCCCGGGGGGCGTCCGATCTCTACGCGCTGAAGGCGGGAAACCGCCCGGTTCCTCACGCACAGAAAAAATCACCCCTGCAGCGCCAAATCAAGATGGCCCGACGATCTGACGGGGCCGGCAATAGCTGGCCCGGCGAAAGGACTCGCCCCACCGGCTGGGGCGGAGCACGACCCGGGGCCGGCCGCAAGCGAAAGCGCCCCGCAGTGAACGACCACGACGACCCTTTGAGCTTTCTGCGAGAGGTGTGGACCGGCCGCCTGGATGCAACAGCCCTCCAAGTACGTGCGGCTGCTGCCGCACTGGCCTTCCTGCATCCCAAACGGGGCTAAGTCCGCTTGGAGGGCCGCCAGAGCGGTATGACTAGCGGCGCCTCTAAGGATCGCCCGGGCCGGGACTCTCCGAGATCGCGCCGGACAGCCAACGCCTGGGCCGTATAACTAACCGGATAACTTCACTGACAACCACCCCCCTGTCCCAGGGGATTCAAGTGACGCCGGCCCATTGAACAAGGGCCCGGACCTTCCCCGTCCGGGCCCTTTCCTTTTTCCGTGCGGGCGCTCAACGCCCCCGCACGTCGACCACCGCCTCGGTGCCGAAGTCCTCGGCCAAGGCGTGTGACACCAGGCGCTCGGCCGCCTCCTGGGGCGAGGTGAGCTGGCCGTGGGTCTTGAGTTGCTCGAAGCGCTCGCGCAGCGGAAAACGCTCGGTGGGCGTGCTGCGGATCTGGGCCTGCATGGCGGTGTCGACCACGCCGGGAGCAACGCTGGCGATGAGCAGCCCGGGGATGCGGTCCAGGGCGGTGGCGCGGGCGTGGTGGTCCAGCGCCGCCTTGGTGGCGCAGTAGACGCTCCAGCCAGGATAGGGGTTGCGGCCGGCACCGCTGGAGACGTGGATGATCCGCCGATCCGGCACATCGGCCGTGGCCTGCACGAAGCCCTGGCTGAGCAGCAGCGGCGCGACGACGTTGAGCGCCACGGCGCGCGTGATGTCCTGGGGCATCTGCTCGCCCAGCGGGCCGATGGGGGCCAACTGCCCCGCGTTGTTGATCAGGAGAGCCTGGCTGCTGCCCTGGCAGAAAGCTGAGAGTTCGCCCGCGGCCAGCCAGGCCGACACAGCGGCCGGGTCGGACAGGTCCAGTCGTGTCTGCCGCAGCGCGGTGCCCTCATCGGTAGGCGGGGATGCGGAGCGGGCAAGGCCCATCACGGCGAAACCCCGGGCGAGCAGCTGCTGCGCGATGGCGGCCCCCAGGCCGTGGGTGTGTCCGGTGACGATCGCGGTGCGGTGCGGCATGTCGGTTTCTCCTCGGGATGGTCGGCGCGCGTGGCTAGCGGTCCAATTGGCTCACAACCTCGGTGTAGCCGGTGCGGAAGCGGTCGGCCAACCATCGGGCATGGTGATGCAGCGTAGCGGGCCGCACCGAGTCGGCGCGGGACCACGCCGGTGCGATGTCGTCTGGCGGGATCACGCCGGGCATCTCGGCCATCTCCCAAGTGCGGATGAATGCAGCGTGCTTGCCTGGGCGGCTGCAGGCGGCCAGGGCAGATACCGCCCCGGCGGACGGTGATGCGTGCTGCGGCAGCCCGAGGGTCAGACGCGGCAGGCCGAACGCCATGGCCAGGATGCGCGCGTGCAGGCTGCGAGCGATGCTGCCGCGGCTGCTGGCGATCAGCGCGCAGATGTCCCACAGCTGCAGAGACTGGAGGACCGTGGCAGCCCCGCCCAGGCGGCGGGCCAAGCGCAGCAGCGTGGACAGATCGTCGTGCCAGGGCGCGGCGCCGGCGCGGTAGAGCGCCAGGCCCAGACCGGTGTCGCCCGCCACCTGGGCCAACTGGGCGGCCAGCCGGTCGAGCGTGGCGTCATCGGCGTATTCCGCACTGATCTGCACGGCCAAGTGCCCCTGCGGGAAGCGGCGGCGCAGCTCGGCTACCTCGCCCCGGCCAGCCTGCTGGCGCAGCGGGTCGGCAAAGAGCTCGGCCACCATCACGGCCGCATCGGGCACGAGCGCGGCGGCCATGCCGTCGGCGGCCAAGGCGGCCTGGGTGGCGGTATCGCGCACGGTGACCGCCGTGGCGCGGCGCAGCTCGGTGATGAGCGTTGCGCGGGGCGCAGCAGGCCACTGTGCAAGGTCGGTACCGCCGACGGCTAGGTAGGCCACAGGCAAGCGATTGCCCACGCCCTGCCGTGACGCAGGCTTGCCGGGCTCAGCGCCACCGTGGCCGTCCGCCTCACCGCGCGCGCAGTTGCCCGGGTCCGGATTGCCCGAGTCCCAGATGCGGCCACCCATCGCATAGGGCCACGGCGCATCGGTGCCCAGCGTTTGCACCGTCCAGCGGGCCTGCTCGCCGGGATGCGCCTCCAGGTAGCGGATGGCGGCATCGGCCTCGTACGGCGGCAGAAGCATGGCCGCAGCCTGCCAGGCGGTGCAGGTGAGCACCTCGCCACCGACGTGCAGCAGCGCCGCGCCGCGCCAGCCCGGGTCCTGCGCCAGGCGGCGCAGCGCGATGGCGGCGTGGCCGCCCCAGGCGCGCAGATCACGGTCGGCCAGCCCAGCAACGGCCAGCCGCCGGTCGGGCTCCAGCGCGGCGACGACGTGTGGGAGCAGCAGGTCACCGAAGTTGTGGCGATCGACGGCGCCGAAAACGATCCAGGGACGCGTGCAGCAGCTCATGGGCTCCCCAGCGATGGACGGCCTTGGCAGGCTGCGCCGCCCTGCCCTTACCGGGTCTTGGCCGCGATGCGCTCCTTCAGCGGCCCGAGCACGCTCCAGGCAGCCTCGCGGCCGGCCAGCACGGACAGGCGGCGTGACGCGAAGTCGCCGCTGCCGATGCCGGCCAGCTTGGGGCGCATGACCACGTCAGCCTCGGCCAGCTCATAGCGGTTGATGCTGCGGCTCATGATGGCGAAGGTCTGCAGCAGCATCTTCATCGCGTCGCTGGTGGGGTTGCCCTCGGTGGAGGCGGAGATGTCCACGGCGATGACCACGTCGGCGCCCATCTGCCGGGCAAAGCGCACCGGCACCGGCGCCACGAGGCCGCCGTCCACATACTCATGACCGTTGATGCGCACCGGCTCGAACACCGCCGGCACCGCGCTGGACGCGCGCACCGCGGCCCCCGGGTCGCCGCGGCGGAAGAGCGCCGGCTCCCCGGTGTTCAGGTCTGTGGCCAGGATGCCCAGCGGCAGCTTCATCTGCTCGATGCCCAGGCCGCCGGTCTGCTGGCGCACGTAGCGGGCCAGCGCCTCGCCGCGCATCAGCGCCCGGCCTGGAAAGATCCAGTCGGTCAGGGTGGACTCGTCCATCGTCTCTGCCAGCTTGGCCATCTCTGCGCCACTCTTGCCGGACGCGTAGAGCGCCGCCACCAGGCTGCCGGCCGAGGTGCCGACCACCAGGTCGGGCCGGATACCTTGCTCTTCCAGCACCTGGATGACGCCAATGTGGGCGAAGCCACGAGCTGCGCCGCCGCCGAGGGCCAGGCCGATCTTCGGCCGGCGGGGCGCAGGGCGCGGCATGGTGGCCGCCGCGGGCCCGCCGCCCGGCTCGGGCGCCGGCGTGGAAGAACCCATCAGGCCGGCGCAACCGCCCAGGACGGACAGGCCCAGGGCGCCGCCGGTGGCCAGCCAGGCCCGGCGGGTGGAGCGATGCAAGGTCATCGGCTCATTCTAGGAAGCGGCCCAGGGGACATGCCGGGCCGGCAGGGGTGCACCCGCACGGCTTCCGCCACCTCACGCTCACTCATTCTTCTTGGATATAAACAAAACAAAAAAATATGGTTCCCAAACATATAAGCGCTGTCTAGAGTGCGCGTCTCTGGCCCTCGGCCGCCCCGCCCGCCCAATCCGCCCTCATGGACCCCACTGCCATCCTCAGCGGCCTTCTGGTCGGCGTCATCGTGGGCCTAACCGGCGTGGGGGGCGGCTCACTGATGACGCCCCTGCTGATCACCGTGTTCAAGCTGAACCCGGCGGTCGCCATCGGCACCGACCTGTGGTTTGCGGCGGTCACCAAGACCTCGGGCTCGATCGCCCATCACCGCGCCGGCCATGTCAACTACCGCGTCATGGGCCTGCTGCTGGCCGGCAGCATCCCGGCGTCGCTGGGGATGATCACCCTGATGCATGCCACGGGTATCACCAAGGGCTGGGCGGCCGCGCTGACCTTCTCGCTGGGCATCGCGCTGCTGCTGACCGCCGTCACCGTGGCCTATCGCCGGGTCTGGTTGTCCATCGGCCTGAAGCTGGAAGCCTGGATCCCCGACAATCGCAAGCCCGCGTTCACCGTGGCGGCCGGCGTGCTGCTCGGCGTGCTGGTGTCGCTGAGCTCCATCGGGGCCGGCGCCATCGGCGCCACGCTGATCCTGCTGCTCTACCCGCGCATGCCGGCCCGCCAGCTGGTGGGCACCGACATCGCCCACGCGGTGCCGCTGACCCTGGTGGCCGGCATCGGCCACGCGACGCTGGGCCATGTGGACTGGCCGCTGCTGGCTGCGCTGCTGATGGGCTCCATCCCCGGCATCTGGCTGGGCGCCCACCTGACCACCCGCATGCCCGACGCGCTGGTGCGCACGCTGCTGTGCGCCTCACTGGTGACGGCCGGGCTCAAGGTGATCCGCTGACAGCCCGCCCCTTACGCCAACCGACCAAGAACCGTCTCGCCTCGCCTTCAACGCCCCGAGGAGACCTGCCATGTACCAGTACACCGATTTCGACAAGCAGTTCGTGCGCCAGCGCGCGGCGCAGTTCCGCGATCAGCTCACCCGCAACCTCAACGGCGAGCTGGGCGACGAGGAGTTCCGCCCGCTGCGCCTGCAGAACGGCTGGTACATCCAGCGCCACGCGCCGATGGCCCGCATCGCCGTGCCGTATGGCGAGCTGTCCAGCCGGCAGCTGCGCCAGCTCGCCCGCATCGCCCGCGAGTTCGACCGCGGCTATGCGCACTTCACCACGCGGCAGAACTGCCAGTTCAACTGGATCCCGCTGCCCCAGGCGGCCGATGTGATGGACCTGCTGGCCGAAGTGGACATGCACGGCATCCAGACCAGCGGCAACTGCATCCGCAACATCACCAGCGACGCGCTGGTCGGCATCGCGCCCGATGAGATCGTCGATGCGCGGCCCTATTGCGAAATCATGCGGCAGTGGTCCACGCTGCACCCCGAGTTCGCCTTCCTGCCGCGCAAGTTCAAGATCGCCGTCAGCGGCGCGCGCGAGGACCGTGCGGCCATCGCCTGGCACGACATCGGCCTGCAGCTGCTGAAGAACAACGCCGGCGAGGTGGGCTTCAAGGTGCTGGTGGGCGGCGGCATGGGCCGCACGCCAGTGGTCGGCACGGTGATCCGCGACTTCCTGCCCTGGCAGCAGATCCTCGTCTACATCGAGGCCATCGTGCGGGTCTACAACCGCTATGGCCGGCGCGACAACATGTACAAGGCGCGCATCAAGATCCTGGTGAAGGCCGAGGGCCCGCAGTTCGCCCGGGACGTCGAGGAAGAATTCCAGAAGATCCTCGGCGAGGACGCCGGCGGTGCCGCGCACATCATCCCGCAGGCCGAGTTCGACCGCGTGGCCGCCTGCTTCATGCGCCCGGCGGGCGTGGCGCCGGTGGCCGGCCCGGCCTGGACGCCGCCTGCCGACGCGCCGGTGGCCTTTGCCAAATGGCTGGAGCGCAACACCCACGCCCATCAGCTGCCAGGCTACCGTGCGGTGACGCTGTCGCTCAAGCGCGTGGGCCAGGCGCCCGGCGACATCACCGATGCGCAGATGGAGGCGGCGGCGGACCTGGCCGACCGCTACAGCCACGGCGAGCTGCGCGTCACGCACGACCAGAACCTGCTGCTGCCCTGGGTGCGTGAAGCCGACCTCTTCGCCCTGTGGCAGGCCGCGCGCGATGCATCGTTCGCCACGCCCAACATCGGCCTCATCAGCGACATGATCGCCTGCCCGGGCGGCGACTTCTGCGCCCTGGCCAACGCCCGCTCCATCCCCATCGCCAACCAGCTCATCGAGCGCTATCAAGACCTGGACGAGCTCTACGACATCGGCGACATCGACCTGCACATCAGCGGCTGCATCAACTCCTGCGGCCACCACCACAGCGGGCACATCGGCATCCTGGGCGTCGACAAGGACGGCAGCGAGTGGTACCAGCTCACGCTGGGCGGCTCGGACGGCTCCTCGCTCGCCCCGACGACCGCCGTCGGCAAGGTCATCGGCCCGTCGTTCGCGGCCGACGAGATCACCGATGCAGTGGAGGCCGTGATCGAGACCTACCGCGAGGTGCGCGCGGCCAACGAGCGCTTCATCGACACCGTGCAACGCGTCGGCCTGGAGCCGTTCAAGGCGGCGGCCAATGCCGTGCGCCGCACCACGGCCAAGGCGGCCTGACCTCGAAAGACGACCATGTCGCAGACCCACACGACGCTCCCCCGCCTGCAGTTCATCGACGCCCGCAAGGACGCCTGGCACACGCTGGGCGGCGAGGACGGCCCCATCTCCCATCCCAGCCCCGCGCCGCATCTGCTGCTGTCGCTGGCGCAGTGGCATGCCGTGCGCGACACCTGGCCGCAAGGGCTGGCCGTGGGCGTGCAGTTCCCCAACGATGCCGACATCGAGGCGCTGGCGGCCGATCTGCCGCGCCTGGCGCTGGTCGCGCTCGCCTTCCCCAAGTGGACCGACGGCCGCGCCTACAGCCAGGCCCACCTGTTGCGCACCCGCTGGCGCTACGGCGGCGCGGTGCGCGCCACCGGCGAGGTGCTGGTGGACATGGTGCCGCTGCTGGCCCGCACGGGCTTCAGCGAAGCCGTGCTGCGTGCCGACCAGAGCCGCGAGGCGGCCGAGCGTGCGCTGGGCTTCTTCCCCGGCTTCTATCAAGGCGACGTGCAGAACGCGCCCTGGTTCCTGCGCAACCGCAGCGCCGCCTGAACATCAGGATCCGACATGAGTGCCATCGAGCTCTATGCCCGCCCCAGCGCGGACTTCCCCGAGAAGGTCGACCGCACCGTCGCGCGCCTGCGTGCCGCGGCCGATGCCCACCCCGGCCGGATCGTCCAGGCCACCAGCCTGGGCGTGGAAGACATGGTGATCACCCACCTGATCGCCGGCCATGCCATCCCCATCGCCATCGGCACGCTGGAGACCGGCATGCTGCATGCGCAGACGGTGGCGCTGATCGGCCGCATCGAGGACCGCTACGGCATCGAGGTCGAGGTCTACCGCCCGCAGGCCGACGCGGTGATCCAGTTCGTCGACCGCCACGGCGAGAAGGCCATGTACCAGAGCATCGACCTGCGCAAGCAGTGCTGCGGCATCCGCAAGCTGGAGCCGCTGTCGCGCATGCTGAAGAGCCGCAGCGCCTGGGTCACCGGCCTGCGCCGCGAGCAATCGGCCAACCGGGGCGACGTGCCGCTGGAAGACCGCGACGACCAGGGCCGCGCCAAGTACAACCCGCTGGCCGACTGGACCTGGGGCGACGTCTGGCACTTCGTCTCGCTGCACCTGGTGCCCTACAACCCGCTGCACGACGAGTTCATGCCCAGCATCGGCTGCGCCCCCTGCACCCGCGCCATCGCCGTGGGCGAGGACTTCCGCGCCGGCCGCTGGTGGTGGGAGAGCGAGGACGCCAAGGAGTGCGGCTTGCATGTCCACCAGGCCGAGCCCGTGGCCGAAGAACTTCCCCCGCTGGTGTCCAGCCTTGAATCCCGCCCTTGAGGTCCACGCCATGAACGCCCCCACCGCCCGCCACCTGCTGGCCGAGGTCGACCACCGCCACCTGGACGCGCTGGAAGAAGAAGCCATCTTCATCCTGCGCGAGGTGGCCGCCGCCTTCGAGCGCCCCGCCCTGCTGTTCTCCAGCGGCAAGGACTCCTGCGTCGTGCTGCACCTGGCCGAGAAGGCCTTCAAGATGAAGAGGGCCGGCGGAGGCTTCGAGGGCCGCTTGCCCTTCCCGCTGCTGCACGTGGACACCGGCCACAACTTCCCCGAGGTGATCGAGTTCCGCGACCGGCGCATTGCCGAGATGGGCGAGCGCCTGGTCGTGGGCCATCTGGAGGACTCCATCAAGCGCGGCACCGTGCGCCTGGCGCATCCGCTGGAGTCGCGCAACGGCCACCAGACGGTGACGCTGCTGGAGGCCATCGAGGAGCATCGCTTCGACTGCCTGATCGGCGGCGCGCGGCGCGACGAGGAGAAGGCGCGCGCCAAGGAGCGCATCTTCAGCCACCGCGACAGCTTCGGCCAGTGGCAGCCCAAGGAGCAGCGCCCCGAGCTCTGGAGCCTGTTCAACACCCGCATCAAGCCGGGCGAGCACTTCCGCGCCTTCCCCATCAGCAACTGGACCGAACTTGACGTGTGGCTCTACATCGCCCGCGAGAACATCCCGCTGCCGCACATCTACTACACCCACCCGCGCCAGGTGATGCGCCGCAAGGGCCTGCTGGTGCCGCTGACCGATGTGACGCCGCCGCTGGAAGGCGAAGCGATCGAGACGGTGGACGTGCGCTTTCGCACGGTCGGCGACATGACCTGCACCTGCCCGGTGGAGAGCACCGCCGCCAGCGCCGCCGACATCGTGGCCGAGACGCTGCAGGTCACGGTGAGCGAGCGCGGCGCCACGCGCATGGACGACCGCACCTCCGACGCCTCGATGGAGCGTCGCAAGAAGGAAGGCTACTTCTGATGAACGCCCCCATGACCGCCCACCCGACCCACAACGAAGCGACCGAAGAGCTGGCCCACAAGGCGCTGCGCTTCCTCACCGCGGGCAGCGTCGACGATGGCAAGAGCACGCTGATCGGCCGCCTGCTGTTCGACAGCCGCGCCATCCTGGCCGACCAGCTCGACGCGCTGGAAAAGCGTGCCGCCGGCGCGCCGATCGACCTGTCGCTGCTGACCGACGGCCTGGAGGCCGAGCGCGAGCAGGGCATCACCATCGACGTGGCCTACCGCTACTTCGCCACCCGGACGCGCAAGTTCATCATCGCCGACGCCCCCGGCCATGAGCAGTACACGCGCAACATGGTGACGGCCGCGGCCGGCAGCGATGCCGCCGTGGTGCTGGTGGACATCACCAAGATCGACTGGCGCGCGGCCACGGTTGCGCTGCTGCCGCAGACCAAGCGCCACAGCCTGCTGGCGCGGCTGCTGCGCGTGCCGAGCATCGTCTTTGCGGTCAACAAGCTCGACGCCATCGAGACCGACACGCAGGCCGCGTTCGAGGCCGTGCGCAATGCGCTGCTGGGCTTTGCCGAGCAGGCCGGCATCGCGGTGCGGGGCGTGATCCCGGTGTCGGCCCTGCGCGGCGACAACGTCACCACGCCCAGCGCCAACTGGCCCTGGTACAGCGGCCCGACGCTGCTGCAACTGCTGGAGACGCTGCCGGTGACCGACGAGCGCCACGACGGCGCGCTGCTGCACCCGGTGCAGTACGTCACGCGCGAGGGCGAAGGCACCGGCCACCAGCCGCGCACCTTCTGGGGCCGCATCGCCCACGGCGGCGTGCAGGCCGGCGACGCGGTGCAGGTCTTCCCCAGCGGCGAGACGGCCACCGTGGCCGAGGTGCGCCATGCCGGCGAGGTGGTGGACCGCTGCGAGGCTGGCCAATCCGCCGGCATCGTGCTGGACCGGCAGGTCGACATCTCGCGCGGCGACTGGATCGCCACGCCGGGCAGCCTGCAGCCGCGCGACCAGTTCAGCGCCACGCTGGCCTGGCTGGACACCGAGCCGGCGCAGATCGGCCGCAAGTACTGGGTGCGCCACGGCAACCGCTGGGTGCAGGCCCGCATCACGGCCATCGACAGCCGGCTGGACATCCACACGCTGCAGGACACCGACGCGCACGAGTTGGCCGTCAACGAGATCGGCCGCGTGCAGATCCAGACCCAGCAGCCGCTGCCGGTGGAGCCCTATGCCGACAACCGCGTCGGCGGCGCGCTGATCGTGGTGGACCCGACGACCAACCGCACCAGCGGCGCACTGCTGGTGGCCTGAGCGGGGCTCTCACGCGGCACACTGCGGCCCATGCCCATCGTCTACTTCATCGGCGCCGGCCCCGGCTCGGCGGATCTGATCACCGTGCGCGGGGCCCGGCTGCTGGGCCAGGCACAGGTGGTGCTCTTCGACGCCCTGGCCGACCCGGCCCTGCGCGACCTGGCCCCCCAGGCGCAGTGGGTGGACGTGGGCAAGCGCGGCTACACCGACGGCAGCGCGCTGCAGGCCAACATCAATGCGCTGATCCTGCAGCATGCAGCCCAGGCCGACATCGTCGTGCGCCTGAAGGGTGGCGACCCGAGCATCTTCGGCCGGCTGGACGAGGAGCTGCACGCCGTCATCGGCGCCGGCATCGCCTGCGAGGTGGTGCCAGGCGTGACCGCCGCGGTGGCCGCGGCCGCCGGCACGCTGCGCCCGTTGACGCGACGCGGCAGCGGCCGCAGCGTCAGCCTGGCCACCGCCATGACGCGCACCGGCGACCTGCATGCCACGCGCACGGCCGACACCGAGATCTACTACATGGCCGGCAAGCAGCTCGGCGACCTGGCGCAGCGCCTCATCGCCGCCGGCTGGCCCGGCTGCACGCCGGCCAGTGCCGTCTCCCGCGCCGGCTGGCCCGACCAGCAGCACAGCGAGCACACGCTGGAAACGCTGGCAGCGGCCAGCGACCTCCACGCTGGCCGGCCCACCGTGGTGGTGGTCGGCGTGGGAGCGACCCCCGTGGGGGGGGCCACGCCGGGCACCGAGCCCCCTGCCGCTTGATCCCGCGCAAGCCCGCCCCGATTCACCCTCCCCCGCCGCTGCCGCCAGCCGACCGCTTCACCCCTGCCTTTTAAAATCCCGCGTTTGCCTGCGCTGCCTGCGACTGCCCTGCCCGCCGTGCGGGCCCTGACTTTCCGAGCCCACCATGACCCACGTCGTCACCGAAGCCTGTATCCGCTGCAAGTACACCGATTGCGTGGATGTGTGCCCCGTGGACTGCTTCCGCGAAGGCCCCAACTTCCTCGTCATCGATCCGGACGAGTGCATCGACTGCGCGGTCTGCATCCCCGAGTGCCCGGTCAATGCCATCCTGCCGGAGGAGGACGTACCGTCCAGCCAGTCGGTCTACATCCAGATCAACGCCGACCTGGCCAAGAAGTGGCCCAGCATCACCAAGCGCAAGGCCGCGCTGCCCGATGCCGAGGAGTGGAAGGACAAGACCGGCAAGCTGGACCAGCTGATCCGCTGACCCTGGTCGGCCCACCCGCCGTGTCCACCCCGGCCGCGCCTGCCGACGCGATCCAGACCGATGCACTGGTCATCGGCGCCGGGCCGGCCGGGCTGTTCGCGGTCTTCCAGCTCGGCCTGCTGGAGCTGCATGCCGAGGTTGTGGATGCACTGCCCGCCCCGGGCGGCCAATGCGCCCAGCTGTACGCCGACAAGCCCATCTACGACATCCCCGGCCTGGTCGAGACGACGGGCGCGGCACTGACCGAGCGGCTGCTGCAGCAAATCGCCCCCTTCCGGCCCGGCTGGCACCTGGGCCAGCTCGTCACGGCGCTCCGCTGGGACGAGGCCACAGGGCGCTTTACCGTGACGACAGACGGCGGCCGGCGCTTCGCCGCGCGCAGCGTCTTCGTCGCGGCCGGTGTAGGCGCCTTCCTGCCGCGCTCCATCAAGCTGGACGGGCTGGAGCGCCATCTGGGCCGCCAAGCCTTCCATCATCTGTCACAGGCGCACGGGCAGCCGGGCACGCTCGCCGGCCGCCGCGTCGTGGTCCTGGGCGGCGAGGAGCCGGCGGTAGCGGCCGCCCTGGCGCTGATCGACGGCACCGGCGCGCCGGCACGCGTGACGCTTGTCCATCGCCGCGATGACTTCCGCGCGCCGCCAGGGCTGCTGCAGGCGCTGCGGCAGGCCCGCGACGCCGGGCGCATCCATGTGGCGATCGGCCAGCCACAGCGGCTGCTCGACGATGGCGACACGCATACGCTGCGGGCCCTGGTGATGGATCCACCGGAGGGCAACGCGCTGGAGCTGCCCTGCGACACCCTGCTCATCCTGCAAGGGCTGAGCCCCCGCCTGGGCCCGCTGGCCGACTGGGGCCTGTCGCTGGAGCGCAAGCAGCTCACGGTGGATGCGGCCACCTTTGCCACCAGCCAGCCGGGCATCTACGCCGTGGGCGACATCGTCCACTACCCCGGCAAGAAGAAGCTGATCCTCAGCGCCTTCCACGAGTCGACCCTGGCCGCCCATGCCGCGGCGCACTGGCTGGATCCATCACGGCCCACCCATCTGGAGTACACGACCTCCAGCCCCCGGCTGCAGCGCCTGCTGGGCCGCAGCGGCGACGCAAAAGCCTGAGGCGGCGCCGTTTCGGGCGCGGTTCTCGAGCCCCTCGTGGCGCGCTGGTACCGCGCCCGCGAACCGGCCTCGCACCGCCCATCACGTCCGCCACGCGCCCAGGTCGACCCGCTCGCCAGCCGTGCCGGCCGCCGGCACACTGCACGTGTCCCCACCAGCCACGGCCACCGGGGCACACCGCTTGCCTCGCCGCAGCCATCACGCCCAAAGGAGATGCGCGCATGCCCCCGACGCCCGAGCACGAGCGTCCCCTTTCCCCGGATGCCGACGGCTTTGCCCCACCGGCGGCTCCGTCCCTGGCCCTGGGCGTGGTCGGCAACGGGGCCTACAACGCCCTGATCGACAAGCTCGGCCGCGTGGTCTGGTGCTGCTGGCCGCGCTTCGATGCCGACCCGGTGTTCAACGCCCTGCTCGACGACCGGCCCGACTCGGCGGCCTTTGCCATCGAGATCGAGAACCTGGCGCATGCCGAGCAGGTGTACGAGCCCAACACGGCCATCCTGCGCACGCGGCTGCATGACCGCGACGGCCAGGCGCTGGAGATCGTCGACTTCGCACCGCGCTTCTTCACCCGCGGGCGCATGTTCCACCCGGTGATGCTGGTGCGCCGCGTGCGCCCGCTGCAGGGCACGCCACGCATGCGCGTGCGCATCACGCCGCGCTTTGACTGGAGCCGCACAGCGCCGCAGATCACGAGTGGCAGCAACCACGTGCGCTACATCGGCCCGGACCAGACGCTGCGCCTGAACACCGATGCGCCACTGAGCTACGTGCTGCCCGGCCGGCCCTTCGTGCTGGATCGACCACTGAACTTCCTGCTCGGCCAGGACGAGACGCTGGCCGGCGGCATCGAAGACACGGCGCGCGAGTTCGAGGACGCCACGCGGGAGTTCTGGCGCATGTGGACGCGCCGCCTGGCCGTGCCGCTGGAGTGGCAGGAGGCCGTCATCCGCGCGGCCATCACGCTCAAGCTGTCGGTCTATGAGGACACCGGCGCCATCATCGCGGCGATGACCACCAGCATCCCGGAGGCGCCCGGCACCTCGCGCAACTGGGACTACCGCTACTGCTGGCTGCGCGATGCCTTCTTCGTCGTGCGCGCGCTCAACAGCCTGTCCGAAGTCGGCACGATGGAGAGCTACCTGCGCTGGCTGACCAACGTCGTCATCGAGTCGCACGGCGGGCACATCCAGCCGCTCTACGGCATCGCCCGCGAGAAGGAGCTGCACGAGCACCTGCTGGAGCACCTGAGCGGCTACCGCGGCCATCAGCCGGTGCGCGTGGGCAACCAGGCGCACGAGCACTTCCAGCACGACGTCTACGGCAACATCGTCTTGGGCGCGGCCCAGGCCTTCCACGACCATCGCCTGCTCAAGCGTGCCGGCGCGGCCGAGTTCCGCCACATGGAGATCGTCGGCCAGCAGGCGCTGCGCGTGTTCGACCAGCCGGATGCCGGCATGTGGGAGCTGCGCACCCGCGCACGGGTCCACACGTCCTCCGCGCTGATGAGCTGGGCCGCCTGCGACCGCCTGGCCAAGATCGCCCGCGTGCTCAACCTGCCGGAGCGGCATGCCTTCTGGTCCGGCCATGCGCTGCGCATGCGCGAGACCATCCTCAAGGAATCGTGGTCCGACAGCCGCCAGGCCTTTGCCGAGAGCTTCGGCGGCCGCGACCTGGATGCCAGCGTGCTGCTGATGGCCGAGGTCGGCCTGATCGACCCGCGCGATCCGCGCTTCGTCTCCACCGTGGACGCGCTGGAGCGCCACCTGTGCGACGGCCCCTACATGCGCCGCTACGAGGCGCCGGATGACTTCGGCCTGCCCGAGACGTCCTTCAACATCTGCGCCTTCTGGCGCATCGACGCACTGGCCCGCATCGGCCGGCGCGAGCAGGCGCGTGAGATCTTCGAGACCCTGCTGGCCACGCGCAACCACCTGGGACTGCTGTCCGAGGACACGCATCCCGTCACCGGCGAGATGTGGGGCAACTTCCCGCAGACGTACTCGATGGTCGGCATCATCAACGGCGCAGTGCGGCTGTCCGCGCCGTGGGATTCGGTGATCTGAGCATGGCCGCCGACATCTGGCTGTGCGCCGACATCGGGGGCACCAAGACCTTGCTGGGCCTGGCCCGGCGTGAAGGCGCTCAGCTGCGCATCACGCGCTGCGACACCTTTGCCGCCGCCGAGCTCAGCGGCTTCGAGGAAGCGCTGGATCGGTTCCTCGCCAGTTGCGACCACCCGCCGGTCACCGCCGCCTGCCTCGGCGTGGCCGGCCCGGTGGACGGCGACCATGTGCGCATGACCAACCTGTCATGGGACATCCATGCGCGTGACATCAGCGCACGGCTGGGCGGCGTGCCCACGCGCCTGGCCAACGACCTGGAGGCCACGGCCGCCGGCATCGACGCGGTCACGTCGGATCAGCTCACCGTGCTGCAGGACGGCCGGCGCCTGGAGCATGCGCCGCAGCTGGTCGTGGCGGCCGGCACCGGCCTGGGCATCGCCAGCCGCATCTGGAATGGCCGCCACTACCAGGTCGTGCCCGGCGAATGCGGCCACATGAATTGGGCACCGCCCACGGCGGCCTTCGACGCCCTGCTGCCGCATCTGCGCCACGCTGCTGGCGGCGATCGCCTGACCAACGAGCATGTGGTCTCGGGCATCGGCCTGCCGCATCTCTATGCGGCTGTCGCGGCGGACATGGGCGAGGCCGCACCCTCCCAGCCGGTGCACGGGCCCGAGCTCGCCGAGCGGGCCAGGGCCGGTGAGGCGGTGGCGCAGCGCGTGGTGGCCCTCTTCCTCACCGCCTACGGCAGCCTGGCCGGCGACCATGCCCTGGCGGTACTGGCCCGCGGCGGCGTCTTCATCGCCGGAGGCATCGCGCAGAAATGGGTCGCCGCCATGCAGGACGGCCGCTTCATCGAGGCCTTCCGCGCCAAGCCACCCTATGCGCACATCGCAGCCAGCCTGCCGGTTCACGTCGTCACCGAACCCGCCCTGCCCTTGATGGGCGCCGCCGTGCTGGCCGAGCGGCTCACGCAGGCCGGCTGAGCCGCTTAACAACCGCAAAATGCGTGTGCTATAGTCGCAGGCTTTCGAGCACAACTCGATTCCCCGATAGCTCAGTCGGTAGAGCGACGGACTGTTAATCCGCAGGTCCCTGGTTCGAGTCCAGGTCGGGGAGCCAAGTCATACAGCGGCCCGCAGTGGAGACACTGCGGGCCGTTTGCTTTGCCTGTATGCCTGGTGCGCCGACGCTGCGGCACCTGGTGGCGGCCCGCGTGGCATGGGCTATGGTTCGGCATCCGATACGCCACGCGATGTGGTGTCGAAGCCAGAGGCCCTGTCCATGCGTTCCGTCCTGCCCCAGATCCTGAAGCGGCTGGCTGCGATCGCGCTGTGCGCGGCAGCGGGCGGCACGCAAGCCGACACCGTGCACGTCGCCGTCGCGGCCAACTTCGCCGCGCCCCTGCAGCAGATCGCCGCGGCGTTCAACAAGGCCACCGGCCATGAGCTGGTCATCGTCTCCGGGGCCACGGGCAAGTTCGCGGCGCAAATCGGCAACGGCGCGCCCTTCCAGGTGCTGCTCGCGGCCGATGATGGGACGCCGAAGAAGCTGGAGGACGCGGGGCACGTGGTGCCGGGCAGCCGCTTCACCTATGCCACGGGCCGGCTGGTGCTCTATAGCGCGCAGCCCGGCCGGGTGGACGACCGGGGCGCCGTGCTCAAGAGCGGGCACTTCACGCGGCTGGCCATCGCCAACCCGCGCGTGGCGCCGTATGGCGTGGCGGCCATGGAGACGCTACAGGCGCTGGGGCTGCGGCCCGCGGTGGACGCGAAGCTGGTGATGGGCGAGTCCATCGCCCAGGCCTTCCAGTTCGTCGCCACCGGCAATGCGGAGCTGGGGCTGGTGGCGCTGTCGCAGGTGGCGGTGCCGGGCCAGCCGGCGCCTGGCTCGTGGTGGCGGGTGCCGGAGCAGCTCTATACGCCCATCCGCCAGGACGCGGCGCTGCTCAAGCCGGGCGCGGCCTCTGCCGCCGCGCGGGCCCTGTTGGACTATCTGCGCAGCGAGCCGGCGCGTGCCGTCATCCGCGCCTGGGGCTACGGACTGTGAGCCAGCGCGCCCCCACCTGGGCCTCGCTGGCCCGCTGAGGTGCCGATGCTGTCTGCGGCCGACTGGCAGGCGTTGGCCCTGACCGCGCGTCTGGCGGCGGTGGTCACGGCCCTGCTGTTTCTGATCGGCACGCCGCTGGCATGGTGGCTGGCGCGCACGCGCTCGGCCTGGAAGGGGCCGGTGGCGGCCGTGGTGGCGATGCCGCTGGTACTGCCGCCTTCTGTGCTGGGCTTCTACCTGCTGGTGGCGATGGGGCCGCACGGGCCGGTCGGTGGCTGGATGCAGGCCATGGGCTGGGAGCTGTTGCCCTTTACCTTCGGCGGGCTCGTGGTGGCCTCGGTGTTCTACTCGCTGCCCTTCATGGTGCAGCCGCTGCAGACGGCCTTTGAAGGCATCGGGCGCGGGCCACTGGAGGCTGCGGCCACGCTGCGTGCCTCGCCGCTGGACGCCTTCTTCACCGTCGCCGTGCCGCTGGCCGCGCCGGGCTTCGTCACCGCCGGGGTGCTGACCTTCGCCCACACGGTGGGCGAGTTCGGCGTGGTGCTGATGATCGGGGGCAGCATCCCGGGCGTCAGCCGCGTGGCCTCGGTGCAGGTCTACGACCATGTGGAGGCGATGGACTACGCCGCCGCCCACCGGCTGGCCGCCGTGCTGCTGGTCTTCTCGTTTGCCGTGCTGCTGGCGCTGTATGCCCTGCCCGCCCGGCGCCGCCGCGCGCAGGGGCTCGACGATGGCCGCTGACGGGCGCGGCGCCGCACCGGGGGCGGCGGATGGCGGAATCGAGCTGAGCCTGCGGCTGTCGCGCGGCGCGTTCGAGCTTGACGTGGACATGTGGCTGCCCGGGCGGGGCGTGACCGGGCTGCTGGGGCCGTCCGGCTCGGGCAAGACGACGGTGCTGCGCGGCCTGGCCGGGCTGGAGCGAGCGGCACGCGGCCGGCTGGTGGTGCAAGGCGAGGTCTGGCAGGACGAAGGCATCCGGCTGCCGGCGCATCGCCGCGCGGTGGGCTACGTCTTCCAGGATGCCAACCTCTTTCCGCACCTGAGCGTGCGCCGCAACCTGCGCTACGGCGAGCGCCGCCTGCAGCCCGGCGACACGCGCGTGATGACGGCCGCGCAGGCCGTGGAACTGCTGGGCATCGGCCACCTGCTGGACCGTCTGCCCGAGCGCCTGTCCGGGGGCGAGCGCCAGCGCGTGGCCATTGCCCGCGCGCTGCTGGCCGGCCCGCGCCTGCTGCTTCTGGACGAGCCGCTGGCCGCGCTGGACGGGCCGCGCAAGGCGGAGGTACTGCCCTACCTGGAGCGGCTGCAGGCCGAGCTGCGGCTGCCGATGGTGTACGTGAGCCATGCCATCGACGAGGTGGCGCGGCTGGCGGATCACGTCGTGCTGATCGAAGCCGGCCGCGTACAGGCCGCTGGGCCGGTGGCGCAGACGCTGTCCCGCATCGACCTCGGCCCGCTATGGTCAGACGACATCGGCGCCGTCATCCCGGCTACCGTGGTCGAGCATGACGACGCCTATGGCCTGAGCCGGCTCGCCTTTGCCGGCGGTGCGCTATGGACGCGGCGCTGCCCGCAGCCGCCAGGCACGCCGGTGCGGGCGCGCGTGCTGGCCCGCGATGTCAGCCTGACGCTGCATGCGCCGGGGCCCACCAGCATCCTCAACGTGCTGCCCGCCCGCATCGACGCCCTGCAGGCAGACGGCGCGGACACCGTGCTGGTGCGGCTGCTGCCGCAGGCGGGAGCCGCGTCGTCACCGCATGCGGCTACAGCAGGGCCGCCTATGGCGCTGCTCGCGCGCATTACCCGGCGCTCGTGCGACGGGCTGGCGCTGGCACCGGGAATGACGGTCCATGCCCAGGTCAAGGCCGTGGCACTGACGCGCTGAGCACGCCGCGGGCGGCAAAGGCGTGACGTCGGGGGCACGTGAGGCCCAAGGTCAACTTTTGTAAAGACCGGCGCATCACTTCTTCTCACTCGCTTCTCGTGCCGGATGCATTCGGCTGGCACGATGCCGCCCTGTCATGACCTGCAGGGCCGGCCCGGGCCCGTGAGAACAAGATGAATGAGGCCCCCGCCGCGCCGTCCGCACTGGCGCACCGCAAGCTCCTGCGTCAGATCACCGCCGCCATCGGGATGGCCGCAGTCGTCGCCCTGGCCTGGGGCGGCTGGCGGCTGGCCACGCGCAGCCAGGAGACGCTGGAGGACCAGTACATCCTGGCCACGGTGCAACGTGGCGACATCGAGGACTTGGTCAGCGCCACCGGCTCGATGCAGCCGCGTGACTATGTGGACGTGGGTGCCCAGGTCTCCGGCCAGCTCAAGGTGATCCACGTCGAGGTGGGCTCCGAGGTCAAAGAGGGTGACCTGCTGGCCGAGATCGACGCCGAGCAGTCCGCCGCCAAGGTGGAGGCCAGCAGGGCGCAACTGCGCTCACAGCAGGCGCAACTGGTCGAGCGCCAGATGACGATGGCCAAGGCGGAGCGAGACCTCGCCCGCCAGCGCCGCCTGATGGCCGAGGAAGGTACGACACTGGAGACGCTGCAGAACGCCGAGACGACCGTTCGCACCGCGCAGGCGCAGATCGCCGCGCTGCAGGCGCAGATGGAGCAGCTGCAGGCCAGCATGCGGGTGGAGGAGGCCAACCTCAAGTACACCCGTATCTACGCGCCCATGTCGGGCACCGTGGTCAGCATCACCGCGCGCCAGGGCCAGACGCTCAATGCCAACCAGCAGGCGCCCACGCTGATGCGCATCGCCGATCTGTCCACGATGCTGGTGCAGACGCAGGTGTCCGAGGCGGACGTGGCCAAGCTGCGGCGCGGCATGCAGGCCTACTTCACGACGCTCGGCAGCCAGGGCCAGCGCTGGTGGGGCAAGCTCAAGAAGATCGAGCCCACGCCTACAGTGACGAACAACGTGGTGCTGTACAACGCGCTGTTCGAGGTGCCCAACGACAACCGGCGGTTGATGACGCAGATGACCGCCCAGGTCTTCTTCGTCGCCGCCGAGGCGCATGACGTGCTCACGGTGCCGATGGGCGCGCTGACACTGGAGCGGCGCAGCGGCCGTCGCGGCCGGGGTGCCGCGTCCGGTCCGGCGGCATCCGCTGGCCCGGCACGCGAGCCGGCGAGTGCGCCCTCCGCTCCTCGTCAGCCCACACGCGAACGCGCCAGCGACAGCGATGGCGCTCGCGCGCAGGACAACGCGGGCGGCCCGGGGCGGCGCCCAGGCAGCGCCGGAGCAGCAACGCCCGACGCCCACGCCTCCGACGCCGCCACATCAGCCCGCGTGCAGCCGCGCAAGGCCAAGGTGCGCCTGGTCACGGCCGACGACACCATCGTCGAGCGCGAGATCACCATCGGCATCAGCAACAGGGTGCAGGCCCAGGTCGTGTCGGGCCTGGAGCAGGGCGATAGGGTGATCGCGGGCACCCGGGCCAGGCCCAGCGAGCAGCGCGCCAGCCAGCAGGGCGTGAGCGGGCCGGGCGGGCCGGGTGGACCGGGCGGCACGGGCGGGCCCGCGGGCCCGGGCGGTCTGTCCGGCGGCGGTATGGCCGGCGGTGCTCGGGGGCGTTGAACGCATGAGCGACACCGCACCCGCCGTCGCGCGCAGCAGCGCACAGGCGCCGGCCACCGCCGCGGATCAGGCGCCGCTCATCGAGCTGCGCGGCATCACCAAGACCTACTCCAACGGCGACCTGCAGGTGCAGGTGCTGCACGGCATCGACCTGGTCATCCGGCCTGGCGAGCTGGTGGCCATCATGGGCGCGTCGGGCTCGGGCAAGTCCACGCTGATGAACATCCTGGGCTGCCTGGACAAGCCCAGCAGCGGCAGCTACCACTTCCTGGGCCGCGACGTGTCGATGCTCGACCGCGACGAGCTCGCCCTGCTGCGCCGCGATGCCTTCGGCTTCGTCTTCCAGAGCTACAACCTGATCGCCTCCGCCAGCGCGGCGGAGAACGTGCAGGTGCCGGCGGTCTATGCCGGTGTGGCGCAGGATGAGCGCCGCGCACGCGCCGACGAACTCCTTGCCCGCCTGGGGCTGGTCGATCGGGGCCACCACCGGCCCAACCAGCTCTCCGGCGGCCAGCAGCAGCGCGTGTCCATCGCCCGCGCGCTGATGAACGGCGGGCGCGTCATCCTGGCCGACGAGCCCACCGGCGCGCTGGACAGCCGCAGCGGCGCGGAGGTCATCCGCCTGCTCAAGGAGCTGGCCGATCAGGGCCACACCGTCATCCTCATCACCCACGCGGCCGAGGTGGCCGAGCATGCCGACCGCGTCATCGAGATCAAGGACGGCCGCATCGTCGCGGACCCCGGTCCGCCGGCCACCGCGCGTCCGCAAGCCCTGGCCTGGCAGCCGCGTGCGGCGCAGGAGTCGCAGCTGGGCGACGTGATGGAGGCGGCCAGGACAGCGCTGCGCGCCCTGCGGGCCAACATCTTCCGATCGGTGCTGACGCTGCTGGGCATCGTCATCGGCGTCGGCTCGGTGATCGCCATGCTGGCCATCGGTGACGGAGCCAAGCAGGCGGTGATCGACCGCATCAGCGCGATGGGCTCCAACCTGCTGCTGGTGCGCCCCGGCGCACCCAACCAGCGCGGCTTTTCCAGCACCGCCACGCTGGTGCAGGCCGACGTGAAGGCCATCGACCAGGAGGTGCCCAACGTGCTGGCCGCCGTGCCCGAGCAGAACAGCACCGCCACGCTGCGCTATGAAGAGTCCGACTACAGCAGCAGCGTGCTCGGCACCTCGGCCAAGTACCCGCTGGCGCGGCAGTGGCCGGTGGCGCGCGGCGCCTTCTTCACCGAGGACGACGAGAAGGACTACGCCACCGTGGCCGTGCTGGGCGAGACGGTGGCCAAGGCGCTGTTCGCACCGGGCGAGGACCCCCTGGGCAAGTACGTCCTGATCAACAACCTGATCTTCCAGGTGATCGGCGTGATGGCGCCCAAGGGCGCCGCGCCCAATGGGCAGGACCAGGACGACATCGTGCTCGTGCCCTACGAGACGAGCCAGCTGCGCCTGAGCGGCCAGCGCTTCCTGCGCAACGTGACCGTGGCGGTGAAGGACGTGGCGCGCATCGACGAGACGCAGGCCGACGTCGAGAAGCTGCTGGCCGAGCGCCACGGCACGGTGGACTTCCAGATCCGCAACATGGCCTCGATCATGGAGACGGCCACCGAGACGCAGAACACCATGACCATGCTGCTGGGCTCGATCGCGGCCATCTCGCTGCTGGTGGGCGGCATCGGCGTGATGAACATCATGCTGGTGTCGGTGACCGAGCGCACCCGCGAGATCGGCATCCGCATGGCGACCGGCGCACGGACGCGCAACATCATGCAGCAGTTCCTCATCGAGTCGCTGGTCGTGTCGGCCATCGGCGGCGCGGTGGGCGTGGTGGGCGGACTGGGCACTGCCGCCGTGATCCAGGCGCTGGGCACGCCCATCAAGTACGCGCTGGGGCCGGTGCTGCTGGCCTTTGGCTGCGCCTTTGCCACCGGGCTGGTCTTCGGCTTCCTGCCGGCGCGCAAGGCGGCGCGGCTGGACCCGGTCGTCGCCCTGGCTTCCGAATGAGTTCCCGCATGACGACCCTTGCCCGCCGCGCGCTTCGGTGCGCTGCACCCCGTAGCCTGGCCGCGGCCCTGCCCGCTCTGCTGCCTAACCTGCTGCTTGTCGCCTGCGCGGTGCAGCCGCCCGCCGCGCCGGCCGACCAGGCGCTGCCACCGCAATGGGCCGAGGCGGCCACCGTCTCGCCCGGGGCCGTCGCCGTGGACGGTGCGTGGTGGAGGGGCTTCGGCTCACCGCAGCTCACCCGACTGGTGGCCCAGGCCGAGGCCGGTAGCGCAGACCTGCGCATCGCCGCCGAGCGCCTGCGCCAGGCGCAGATTGCTTGGCAGCAGACCGACATCGCCCGCCTGCCCGTGGCGCTGACGGCCGCCACCGGACGCACGGGCTTTCGCACCGACGCGCCGGGCACACCGGCGGTCAGCGGCCGCAACAGCGGCACCGAGCTCAACCTGTCCATCAGCTACGAGGTGGACCTCTGGGGCCGCGTGGCCGCCGGCCTGCAGGCCAGCGAGTTGCGCGTGGCCGCCAGCCGCTTCGATCTGGACGCCGCGCGGCTGAGCCTGCAGTCCACCGTGGCGCAGACCTACTTCCAGTGGCTGGCCACGCAGGAGCGGCTGCGCATCGCGCGCGAGAACGTGGCCATTGCCGAGCGCGTGCTGCGCATCGTGGAGGCCCGCTGGCGCAACGGCGTCGCCACACCGCTGGAGGTCTCGCAGCAGCGCAGCACGGTGCTGGCGCAGCAGACCGCCCTGGTGCCGCTGGAGGTGCAGCTGCGCCAGACCGAGTCGGCCCTGGCCCTGCTGATGGGCGCGATGCCGCAGACAGGCGCCGGCCTGCAGCCCGAGGGCTTGATGAGCCTGGCCATCCCGGAGGTGGCGCCCATGCTGCCATCGGAGCTGCTGCTGCGCCGGCCCGACCTGGCCGCCAGCGAGGCGCAGCTGGCCGCGGCCCGCGCCGACGTGGTGGCCGCGCGCGCCGAACTGCTGCCCAGCGTCGCGCTGACCGGCTCCGCGGGCCTGGGCACCACCGCGCTGCTGAGCCTGGCCAACCCCACGACGACCGCCGCCATCAGCCTGTCACTGGCCCACACCGTCTTCGACCGCGGCCGCCTGCGCCTGCAGGCCGAAGGCGTCGAGTCGCAATGGCTGGTGCTGCTGGAAACCTACCGCAGCGCGGTGCGCACGGCCTTCAAGGAGGTGGACGACGGCCTGTCCAACGCCGACCGCAGCCGCCACCAGGAGCTGCTGCAGCGCGAGCTGGTCGAGCAGGCCGGCCGCACCCTGCGCCTGGCCGAGCTGCGCTACCGCGAGGGCGCCGGCGACCTGCTGGCCGTGCTGGACGCGCAGCGCGCGCTGTTCTCGGCCCAGGAGGGGCTGGTAACGCAGCGTCTGGACCGGCTGGTGGCCACGCTGGACCTCTACAAGGCCCTGGGCGGCGGTTGGCGGCGCGACGAGGGATCGCCCGTTTACAAACAAGAATGATTATCATTGCGCGCTGATGGCCACCACCACCCGCGCCTCCTGGCTCAAGACGCTGCACCAATGGCATTGGGTCAGCTCCGCGATCTGCCTCATCGGCATGCTGCTGTTTGCCGTCACCGGCATCACGCTCAACCACGCTGCCGACATCCCCGCGCAGCAGACGGTGCAGCAGCGCAGCGCGCAGCTGCCCGCCGATCTGCACGCCCTGCTGCGCGCCGCAGCAGCCGATGCCGACGACGGGCGCAAGGCCGAGCTGCCCCCGCGCCTGCGCGACTGGCTACAGCAGGCGCTGCGCATCGAGCTGCCGGCCGCGCAGGCCGAGTGGTCGCCCGAGGAGGTCTACCTCGCCCTGCCCCGTCCGGGCGGTGACGCCTGGCTGCGCATCGCGCGTGACAGTGGCGAGGTGGAGTACGAGCGCACCGACCGCGGCTGGGTCAGCTACCTCAACGACCTGCACAAGGGCCGCCACACCGGCACGGCCTGGAAGTGGTTCCTGGATGCCTTCGCCGCGGCCTGCCTGGTCTTCTGCCTGACCGGGCTGCTGATCCTCAAGTTCCATGCCGGGCAGCGGCCCAGCACCTGGCCGATGGTGGCCCTGGGGCTGGTGCTGCCGCTGCTGCTGCTGATCCTGTTCAGCCATTGATCACCCCATCCACACGAGCCCTCCCAAGGAGCACCGACGCATGAACCTGCGCTACACCGTGGCCCTGTCGGCTGCCAGCTTCGCCTGGCCCGCCGTGGCCGCCGACCTGAGCCTGAAGGTCGAGATCCCGCGGCTGAACGTGGCCGAGTACCACCGGCCTTACGTGGCCATCTGGATCGAGAAGCCCGACCAGGCCCACGTGGCCAACCTGGCCGTCTGGTACGACATCAAGCTGCGCAACAACGAGGGCAACAAGTGGCTCAAGGACCTGCGCACCTGGTGGCGCAAGAGCGGCCGCGAGCTCAGCATGCCGGTGGACGGCCTGAGCGGCGCCACGCGCGCCCCGGGCGAGCAGACGCTCAACGTCCCAGGCAGCCACCCGGCGCTGTCCAAGCTGCCCGCCGGTGACTACAACCTGGTGGTCGAGGCCACGCGCGAGGTCGGCGGCCGCGAACTGGTGCGCGTGCCCTTCAGCTGGCCGCCCAAGTCCGCCACCACCGTCAAGGCCGCCGGCAGCGACGAGCTGGGCGCCGTGACGCTGACCGCCAAACCCTGAACCGCCACCGGAGACGACCGAGATGAAACGCCTGTTCAATGCGCGCGCACTGTCCCTGTCCCTGGCCCTCGCGGCTGCCCTGTCGGCCCCGCTGGGCGCGCAGGCGCACCGCGCCTGGCTGCTGCCTTCGGGTACGGTCTTCTCAGGCCAGGACCCGTGGGTGTCGGTGGACGCGGCCGTGTCCAACGACATCTTCTTTGCCGACCACAACGCCGGCAGCCTGGAGCAGCTGGTGGTCATCGGCCCGGACGGCAAGCCCGTGCAGGCGGAGAACGCCGCCAAGGGCCGCTACCGCAGCATCTTCGACGTCAAGCTGGCCCAGCCGGGCACCTACCGGATCGCCCTGGTCAGCGACGGCTTGATGGCCAGCTTCAAGGTTGGCAGCGAGACCAAGCGCGTGCGTGGCTCCAAGGCCGAGGTGGCCAAGGCCATCCCGGCCAACGCCACTGAGCTGCGCGTGACCCAGGCGTCCAACCGGGTCGAGACCTTCGTCACCTCGGGCAAGCCCACCACCGACAACCTCAAGCCTACGGGCGTGGGCATCGAGCTGGTGCCTGTGACCCACCCCAACGACCTGGTCGCCGGCGAGGCCGCCACCTTTCGCTTCCTGGACGGCGGCAAGCCGGCCGCGGGCTATGCCGTCACCGTGATCCTGGCGGGCAAGCGCTACCGCAGCGAGCTGGGCGAGATGAGCCTCGCCACCGATGCCGACGGCAAGGTGAGCATCAAGTGGCCAGCGGCGGGCATGTACTGGCTCAACGTCACGCCCGCCCGCCCGGCCGGCGGCTCCAACATGGCCCGCCCGGACGCCGGTCCGGCCGGCACGCTGGAGCAGCCCACGCGCCGCTCCAGCTACAGCGTCACGCTGGAAGTGCTGCCGTCTTGACCGCAGGCCCGGCCCGCAACTCCGTCGGCGTGGGGGCAGGCCGCGCCCGCTGCGCCTTCCCTTGATGATCCGCGTCCTCGTTCCCCTGGAGCCCGACGGCAGCGAGCCGCTTTTCGGCGCTCGCATCCACCAGCTGGCCGGCCCCACCATGGGCACGTCCTGGCAGGTGCGCTGGGCCGGGCCGCCGGATGCCGAAGTCGCCGCCGTGCGCGCGGCCATCGAGCAGGAGCTGCACACGGTCGTGGCGCAGATGAGCACCTGGCGCGACGACAGCCACATCAGCCACTACAACCGCGCCGCGCCTGGCAGCTGGCACACGCTGCCCGCGGCGATGGCCGAGGTGCTGAACGCCGCGCTGCAGATGGCCGAGTGGTCCGCCGGCGCCTTCAACCCCGCGGCCGGCGCCCTGGTGGACCTGTGGGGCTTCGGCTCCGCGCCGCGCTACACCGACCCTGGCTTCGTGCCGCCCGACGGCCAGGCCGTGGCCCGGGTGCTGCCTGAGGCCGACTGGCGGCGCCTGCGCTGGCAGCCGGCCGAGCGGCGGCTGCTGCAGCCCGGCGGCCTGCGGCTGGACTTCTCGGCCATCGCCAAGGGCCATGCCGTGGACCGCATCGCGCTGCGCCTGCACGGCATGGGCATCGCCCACGCGCTGGTGGAGGTCGGCGGCGAGCTGCGTGGCCAGGGCCTGCGCCCCGACGGCCAGCCCTGGTGGGTGGAGCTGGAGCGCCCGCCCGCCGCCGCGGCCCACGCCGGCCTGCCCCTCACCCGCATCGCCCTGCACGGCCTGAGCGTCGCCACCTCCGGCGACTATCGCCGCTTCATGGCCCACGGCAGCCGGCCCCTGCCCCACACCATCGACCCGCGCGGCGGCCAGCCCATCGCCCACGGCTTGGCCTCGGTCAGCGTGGTGCATCCGTCCTGCATGTGGGCCGACGCCTGGTCCACCGCGCTGACCGTGCTCGGCCCCGTCCCTGGCGCGGCCCTGGCTCGACAGCACGGCATCCCGGCCCTCTTCATCCAGCGCCGGCCGGACGGCAGCCTGCACGAGACCCTGACGCCCGCGCTGGAGGCCCTGGCGGCATGAGCCTGCCACCCCGGGCCCGGCCACCGGCCGCGTCACCCGCCGGCCGTGGGCACTCGCACCTCCTTCCATGAGCACCCCCCGCCTCTTCTGGGCCGCCGCCGTCCTGGCGCTCTACGCCCTGCTGTGTGCCGTCATCGCCCTGCGGCACACCCGCCGCCAGCGCGCCGCGCAGCGCCACATCGACGCCCTGCTCGGCAGCCCGGCCGTTGACGCCGATCTGCAATGGTGCGTCGCACATGCCAGCCAGACCGGCCAGGCCGAGGCCCTGGCCCTGCAGACCGCGCAAGCCCTGCATGCCGCCGGCCGGCCCGTGCGCCTGCTGCCGCTGGGCGCGCTGCGCGCCGACGAGCTGGCCCGCACCGGCCACCTGCTGTGCGTCGCCAGCACCTACGGCGAGGGCGACGCGCCCGACAGCGCCGCCGCCTTCGTGCGCCATTGCATGGCACGGGAGGACATCGACCTGTCGCACCTGTGCTTCGGCGTGCTCGCCCTGGGCGACAGCGACTACGCCCGCTTCTGCGGCTTCGGCCGCGCGCTGGACGGCTGGCTGCGCGCGCGCGGCGCGCGGCCGCTCTTCGAGCGCATCGAGGTCGACAACGCCGACCCGGCGGCCACCGGGCGCTGGCGTGATCAGCTCTCGTTGCTCACCGGGCATGCCGACCTGCCCGACTGGCAGGCGCCAGCCTATGCGCCGTGGCAGCTCGTCGGCTGCCACCTGCTCAATCCCGGCAGTACGGGCCAGCCCCTGCACCACCTGGTGCTGCGGCCGGCCGAGGGCCCCCTGCCCGAGTGGCAGGCCGGCGACCTGGCCAGCATCCAGCCGCCGCACCTGGCGCGGCAGGCGCGCGACTACTCCATCGCGAGCGTGCCGCAGGACGGCGCACTGCACCTGGTCGTGCGCACGGCACGGCGGCCGGACGGCAGCCCGGGCCGCGTCTCGGGCTGGCTGACCGCGCCCGGGCGCCTGGGCAGCACCGTGCCGCTGTGCATCCGCGCGCACGGGGGCTTTCGCATCGGCGACAACTCCGCCCGCCCGCTGCTGCTGATCGGCAATGGCAGTGGCATCGCCGGCCTGCGCGCCCACATGCGTCAGCGCATCGCCCAGGCCCACGCCGTGGGACGTGGCCCCCGCGACACGCCGCCCATGTGGCTGGTCTACGGCGAGCGCCAGGCCGCCTGCGACCAGGTCTTCCCCGAGGAAACAGCGCGCTGGCACGCCGAGGGCTGGCTGCAGCGGGTGGACCGCGTCTTCTCCCGCGACGGCGGCCGCCACCGCTATGTGCAGCATCTGCTGGCCGATGCCGCCGATGCAGTTCGCGACTGGGCCGGGCGCGACGGCGCGATCTACGTCTGCGGCAGCCGCGACGGCATGGGCAGCGAGGTGGACGCCACGCTGCGCCACATCCTTGGCGAGCCGCTGTGCCAGGCCCTGGAGCAGCAGGGCCGCCTGCGGCGCGACGTGTACTGAGGGCGGGCACGGCGGGGCGTCTAGCGTGGCAGAGGTCACACCCTCGGCCGTCTTGCACGCCTTTTGTGTCCGGGCGTCACGACGGCTTCATCCAGCGGCGGCGCAATCACGCCCCGATGGCAGGCCGGCCCCGGCCCGGCCACGCCGCTGATGACCTTGCCGACATGTCCGCCGTCCTCCAACTTCCGCACCCGCCTGCCGACACCTGCGGCACGCGCACCGTCTTCGGCGCCTTCGTGCCGCGGCACGCCAGCGTGCGCGCCCTCATCACCGCCGGCGCGCTCACCCCGCACTTCCAGCCCATCACCGATCTGGCCAGCGGCGCCATCATCGGCCACGAAGCCCTGATCCGCGGCCCCCTGGGCAGCCCGCTGGCCACGCCAGATGCGCTTTTCGCGATGGCGCGCGCCGAGGACTGCGAGCTGGACCTGGAGATCGAATGCATGCGCTGCGCCGTCACCGCCTGGGCACGCAGCAGTGCGGGCGGGCGGCTGTTCGTCAACATGAGCGCCTCGGCCCTGACCCAGGCGCTCACCGGCGAGGGCCGCAGTCGCACGCTGACCCTTCTGACCAGCCTGGGCGTGCCGCCATCGGCCATCGTCATTGAGCTGACCGAGCACGAGCGCGTGCAAGACATGGCCCAGCTGCTGGACATCGCCCGCCAACTGCGCCAGCGCAACGTCACGCTGGCGCTGGACGACTTCGGCGACGGCCGCTCCAGCCTGCGGCTGTGGTCCGAGATGCAGCCCGCCATCGTCAAGATCGACAAGTACTTCACTGCGGATCTGGCTCGCAGCCCCGACAAGCTGCAGACCTTCCGCGCCCTGCTGCACCTGGCGGAGACCTTCGGCTCGTCCTTGGTGGCCGAGGGCATCGAAGACGAGCAGCAGCTGCGCGTGCTGCGCGACATCGGCGTGCACTACGGCCAGGGCTGGTTCCTCGGCCGGCCGGCCGCGCAGCCGGCCGTGCAGGTGCTGGAGGTGGCGCAGGCGGTCTTCGCCTGCCCCGACGTCGCCGTCCTGCCCGAGCCGCGTTGGGCCACCGCGCGCAGCAAGACCGCCGCCCATCTGCTCATCGACGTGCCGCCGGTGCAGCCCACGGCCACGGTGGACGAGGTCTTCCAGCTGCTCAGCCGCCCGCAGGCGCCGCATGCGCTGGCCGTCGTCGACGAGCAGCGCCGTCCGCTGGCCCTCATCGAGCGGCGGGACTTCATCGGCGCCTGCGCCCAGCCCTTCTTCCGCGAGGTGCACGGCCGCCGCAGCTGCATGACGGTGGCCAGCCCCGCTCCGCTGTGCCTGGACGAGCACATGGGCATGGAGGAGCTCACGCAGGTGCTCATGGCCAGTGACCAGCGCTACCTGCGCCAGGGCTTCATCGTCACCCGCGCCGGCGCCTACCTGGGCCTGGGCGCGGGCGAGTCGCTGGTGCGCGCCGTCACCGAGACCCGTGTCGAAGCCGCCCGCCACGCCAACCCGCTGACGCTGCTGCCGGGCAACATCCCCATCACCCAGCACATCGAGCGCCTGGTCGCCAGCCGCCGGCCCTTCGTTGCGGCGTACTTCGACCTGGACCATTTCAAGCCCTTCAACGACGAATACGGCTACTGGCGCGGCGACCAGATGATCCGCCTGACGGCCAGCGTGCTGTCCACCCACTGCGACACCCGCCGGGACTTCGTCGGCCACGTCGGCGGCGACGACTTCGTCGTGCTCTTCCAGAGTGAGGACTGGGAGGCCCGCTGCCGCACCATCGTGGCCGACTTCAACCACCGCGCCCTGGCCCTCTTCGACCCGGCCGACCGTGAAGCCGGCGGCATCCATGCCGAAGACCGCTACGGCACCCGCCGCTTCCACCCCTGCACCACGCTGTGCGTCGGTGCCGTGCAGATCGACGCAGGCTGCACCCTGGCGCCAGAGGAGATCGCCTCCACGGCGGCCGCGGCCAAGCGGCGGGCCAAGCAGGACGGTGTGGGGGTGTTTGCGATGTCCGGCGTCAGTGCCGCGAGGTGAGACGGCGTGCCGAGCGACTTCCTCAAGAGCTGGCGGAAGCGGTGAGATTCGAACTCACGGAAGGATCGCTCCTTCGCCGGTTTTCAAGACCGGTGCCTTAAACCGCTCGGCCACGCTTCCATCGAGCAGCGGCCGCCCATCCCGGGGGCCGTGTCCAATCGGCGGATTGTAGGCGGCGAGGCCTCGTGACCTCGCCGGCGCCCCATCAACCCTTGCCCGGCCTCTGCGCCTGCCTGCAGCCCACCTGGATGATCTCGCGCTGCGGGCCGTCGATGCGGGCGGCAGTCAGTTTGCCGCCCCAGACGCAGCCGGTGTCCAGGGCCAGCAGGTCCGGCCGGTCGACCAGGCCCAGGGTGGACCAGTGGCCGAAGGCGATGGGCACGCCGCGGGTGCGGCGGTGCGGGTGGTCGAACCACGGCAAGCAGCCCGGCGGGGCGCCGGCGGCCTCCTTGGTCTTGAACTCCAGCCGGCCCTCGGCATCGACGAAGCGGATGCGCGTGAGCGCGTTGACGGTCAGGCGCTGGCGCTCCGGTGGCACCAGCGTGTCGGACCACAGTGAGGGCTCGTTGCCGAAGAGGCTGCGCAGGAAGCCGGTGAGGTCGTCACAGCGCAGGCCGTCCTGCAGTTCGGCGGCCAGCTGCAGCGTCAGTGCCAGGTCCCACTGCGGCGCCACGCCCGCATGCACCATCAGCCAGCCCTGCTCGTGCAGGGCCACGGGGCGGTGGCGCAGCCAGTCGATCCAGGCCTCGCGCTCAGGGCTTTGCAGGATGTCGTCCAGCGTGTCGCTGGCATGCAGCGGGCGCACGCCGCAGGCGGCGGCCAGCAGATGGATGTCATGGTTGCCCAGCAAGCAGGTGGCGGCATCGCCCAGGGCGCGCAAGCGCTCGAGCGTGCCCAGCGATGCCGGCCCGCGGTTGACCAGGTCGCCCAGCACGTAGAGCCGGTCGCGCGACGGCGAGAAGCTGATCTCCGCCAGCAGGCGGTCCAGGGCGTCGCAGCAGCCCTGGATATCTCCGACGAGGTAGTGCATCGGGGCGATTCTGCTACGCTGGACAGCCCCTCACCACCGGCCCGGCTGACCCTGCGCGGGGCCCTGTATGGAAGTCGCGCTGCTTGCGTTTCTCATCATCCTGAACGGCGTCTTCGCCATGTCCGAGATGGCCCTGGCTGCCAGCCGCAAGGCGCGGCTGCAGGTGCTCGTGGAGAGCGGGGACGCCGGGGCGCGCAAGGCATTGGAGCTGCACGACAACCCGACGCAGTTCCTGTCCACGGTGCAGATCGGCATCACGTCGATCGGCGTGCTCAACGGGATCGTCGGCGAGGCCGCCTTCTCTGCACCGCTGGCCGCGTGGCTGCACGGGCAGCTGCCGATGATCAGCGAGCAGGCGGCCGGTCTGTCGGCCACCGCGCTGGTGGTGGTGATCATCACCTACTGCACCATCATCTTCGGTGAACTGGTGCCCAAGCGGCTGGGCCAGCTCTACCCCGAGATCGTGGCCCGCATCGTCGCCCCGCCGATGGACTGGCTCTCACGCATGGCCCGGCCCTTCGTGCGGCTGCTGACCGCCTCCACCCAGGGCATCCTGCGCCTGCTGGGCATCCGTGAGGGCGCCGCCCGGCCGGTGACGGAGGAGGAAATCGCCGCCAGCCTGGAAGAAGGCCTGGACGCCGGCGTGATCGAGGCGCACGAGCACCAGATGGTGCGCAACGTCTTCCGCCTGGACGACCGGCAGATCGGCTCCATGATGATCCCGCGGGGCGACATCGCCTGGCTGGACGCCACCGAGCCGGTAGAGCAGGCGCTGGCGGTGATGCGCGAGCACGGGCACTCGCGATACCCGGTGTGCCGTGGCGGGCTGGACGACGTGCTGGGCGTGGTCACGGCGCAGAGCCTGCTGCACCAGATGACGGCCGCGGGCTCCATCTCGCTGGAAGAAGGCCTGCAGCCGGCCGTCTTCGTGCCGGAGACGCTATCGGGCATGGAGCTGCTGGAGCACTTCCGTGCCTCCAGCGTGCAGATGGTGTTCGTGGTTGATGAATACGGCGAGGTGCAGGGCGTGATCACCTTGCGCGACGTGCTGGAAGCCATCACCGGCGAGTTCACCACCCCCGAGCCCGAGGACGCCTGGACAGTGCAGCGCGAGGACGGCTCCTGGCTGGTGGACGGCATGATCCCTGTCCATGAGCTCAAGGACCGACTCGAGCTGCGCGAGGTGCCTGATGAAGACCGGGGCCGCTACAACACCCTGGCCGGCATGGTGATGCTGCTGCTGGGCCGCCTGCCGCGCACGGCCGACGTGGTGGAGTGGGAAGGCTGGCGCTTCGAGGTCGTCGACATGGACGGCAAGCGCGTGGACAAGGTGCTGGCCAGCCGGCTGGCCGAGCAGGGCGAAGAAGACTGAAGCGCCCGCGGCCGGCAGCCCGCGGCCAGTGCGGCTGCGTCAGCGCGCCTGCATCACCGCGCCCGGCCCCACCCTGCATCGCTCCTGTGGCGCAGACGCGGCATGCCAGCTTCGCAGCACGGCCAGGCCGATGCGCCTGCCGGCCGCAGGGCTCTCATTGCTCGGGCCGGTCGCATCGTCTCGCGTCCAGCTGTCCGCACGATCCAGGCCCGGCCCTGCCGCCACGATGCCCGGGCCACGAGCCCGAGCCGCCTCGGTGAAGTAGACGCTGGCCGTCACCAGCACCGGCACACCGGCGGCCTGCGCCGCCTGGATGCCGTTGGGCGAGTCCTCGATGGCCAGGGCTTCGTGCGGCGCCAGGCCCAGGCGCTGCAGGGTCAGCTCATACACCTGCGGGTGCGGCTTCTTCAACGGCGCTTCCTCGGCGCAGGCGATGCAACCGAAGCCCGCTGCCCAGTGCGGCCCGAGCTGCGCGGACAGCAGAGCCTGGACATTGGCTCGGCTGGTCGTGGTGGCAATGGCCTGCAGCAGCCCGGCGGCGCGTGCCTCGTCCATCAGCTCGCGCACGCCGCCCCGCAGCGCGATGCGGCCCTGGCTCACCAGCCAGGCATAGTGCTGGTTCTTGCGCCGGTGCAGCTCGCGGGCCAGGGCCTCGCGCTGCGGGCCCGCGGGCGGCGCGTCGTCGCGCACGGCCAGGTCGCGCAGCAGGCGCTCGTAGCCGCCGGCGGTGGTCAGCAGCTCGCCATAGCGCTCCACGCTCCATCTCCAGGGCAGGCCGAGCTCGGCGAAGGCGGCATTGAAGGCCCGCCGATGGCCGTCGCGCTCGGTCTCGGCCAGCGTGCCGTCCACGTCCCAGATCAGCGCGCGCAGGGCCATCGCGGCGGCGCCTCGCGCCAGGCTTCAGGCCGCGCGGGCCAGGCGGTCGCCCAGCACATGGTCGGCCACGGCGGCGATGTCGTCGAAGATCAACTCGGGCCCGGCCGCCTCGATGGGCTCGCCACCGTTGTAGCCATAGGGCACCACCCAGGCGCCCACGTCGGCATTGCGCGCCACCTCCACGTCGATGCGCGAGTCGCCCACATGCGCCGTGGTGGCCGGCGTGCCGCCCAGCTCGGCCATGCAGGCCTGGATGGGCAGCGGGTGCGGTTTCTTGTGCACCAGCGTGTCGCCGCCGATGACGAGGTCGAAGCAGCCGGACAGGCCCGTGACCTCCAGCACGCGGGTGGCGAAGCGCTCCTCCTTGTTGGTGACGCAGGCCAGCCGCAGACCGGCTTCGCGCAGGCGCTGCAGGCCGTCCAGGCAGCCGTCGTAGATGCGCGCCTCGGTGCCGGTGGTGTCGCCGTAGTGGCGGTCGAAGCGGGCCAGCACCGGCTCTGCCTCCAGATCGGCTTGGGCCTGGCGCAGCAGGGCCAGCATCAGCTCGCGCGTGCCGCGGCCGATCAGGCGGGTGATGTCGGCCGCCGGCTGGCGCGGCAGGCTGAAGTCGTCCAGCGTGCGGTTGGCCGCCTCGGCGATCTCGGATGCGGTGTCGACCAGCGTGCCGTCCAGGTCGAAGGTGAGCAGGTGGTAGCGCATCGGTGTCTCCTCTTGGGTGGCTGCGTCGGTCACTTGTGCAGCTGGGCGCGGCGCATCTCCATCAGCCGCAGGATCATCGGCGTGAGGATCAGCTGCATGGCCAGATCCATCTTGCCGCCCGGCACGACGATGGTGTTGGCCCGCGACATGAACGAGTCGTGGATCATCGACAGCAAATACGGGAAGTCGATGCCGCGCGGGTTGCGAAAGCGGATCACCGTCATGCTCTCGCCGGCCGTGGGCACGTCGCGGGCGATGAAGGGGTTGGAGGTGTCCACCACCGGCACGCGCTGGAAGTTGATGTCCGTCTCGGCGAACTGCGGGCAGATGTAGTGCACGTAGTCGGACATGCGGCGCAGGATGGTGTCGGACACCGCCTCCTTCGAGTAGCCGCGAAAGCGCGTGTCACGGTGGATCTTCTGGATCCACTCCAGGTTGATGATGGGCACCACGCCGATCTTCAGGTCCGCATAACGGCCCACGTCCACGCCGTCGGTCTTCACGCAGCCATGCAGGCCCTCGTAGAACAGCAGGTCGGTGCCGGCCGGGGTGTCCTGCCAGGGCGTGAAGGTGCCGGCCTCCTGGCCGTGCTCGCGCGCCTCGTCGTCGTTGTGCAGGTACAGCCGCGTCTTGCAGCGGCCGGTCTCGCCATAGGCGCGGAACTGCTGCTCCAGCTCGGCCCACTCGTTGGCATCCGGGCCGAAGTGGCTGAGGTCATGGCCGCGCCGCTCGTGCTCGGCCACGCGCAGCTTCATCTCGGTGCGGCTGTAGCGGTGGAAGGCATCGCCCTCGATCACCGCGGCACTGACGCCTTCGCGGCGGAAGATGGCATCGAAGGTGGACTTGACCGTCGTCGTGCCCGCGCCGCTGGAGCCGGTGACGACGATGATGGGGTGCTTCTTGGACATGGCCGGTGCCTCGTCAAGCCTGCGGCTGCACGAAGAGCGAGCGCGTCTTGAACAGCGGCAGCGAGACGTTCTCGTGCGGCTCCTCGTGGTAGCTGGCGATGCGCTCGATCTCGGCGCGCGAGCCCAGGATCACCGCGGTGCGCTCATGCAGCGCCTCGGGCACCGCCTGCAGCAACTCGTGCGTGCCGGTGATGGCGCCGCCGCCCGCCTCGTGCATCAGCAGCGCCATGGGGCCGGCTTCCATCAGCAGGCGCAGCCGCGCCGGGCGCTGGGGCTCGCGGGCATCGCGGGGGTAGAGGAAGACGCCGCCGCGGGTGAGGATGCGCTGCACCTCGGCCACGATGCTGGCCACCCAGCGCATGCTGAAGTCCTGCCGGCGCGGACCGGCCTCGCCGGCCACGCATTCGGCGATGTAGCGCTGGATGGGCTTGTCCCAGAACCGCTGGTTGGCCGCGTTGACGGCGAACTCCTGCGTGTGCGCGGGCACCGCGATGCGGCTGCGCGTGAGCCACCAGCGGCCCGCCGCGCGGTCCAGCGTGAAGGCATGCACGCCGTTGCGGCAGGTCAGCACCAGCACCGTGGCCGGGCCGTAGAGCACATAGCCAGCCGCCAGCAGGCGCGAGGCCGGCTGCAGGAAGTCGGCCTGCTGCGGCAAGCGGCCCGGCTGCGGATGGGCCATCACCGAGAAGATCGTGCCGATGGAGATGTTGGCCTCGATGTTGGAGCAGCCGTCCAGCGGGTCGTAGACCACCAGCAGCCCGCCGTCGCGGGCATGCGCCGGCGAGGCGATGGGCTCGTCCGCCTCCTCGCTGGCCCAGCCGGCCACGGGCGCGCAGGCCGACAGGGCCGAGGCGATGAGGCCATCGGCCAGTTGCTCCAGCCGCTGCGCGGTGGCGCCGGGCGGCAAGGCGGCCGGGTGCTGCGAGCAGGTACCGTCCAGCAGCTCGGCGCCCGTGGCCGCCACAGCCGAAGCCACCGTGGCCGCGACGGCGGGGGCGACCATGGAGGCAACCGTGGAGGCCACATCCGAGGCATCGGCGCACGGCGCAGCCGTCTCCTGCAGCCGCGTCAGCACACCACGCCCGGCCACATCCGCCACCGCCACGCAGGCCCGGGCCAGGCTGGCGACCACCGCCTGCAAGCCGGCCGGCTGATCGGCCAGCCAGGCGTGCAGGTCCATCGCTGCAGGCGTCTGCACCGGGTCTCGGGCATGGAGTGTGGAAGGGGTCATGGCGGGCTCCTGCGGTTTGTTGTTGAGTTGAAGAGCAGGTCAGGCGGCATGCGGGGCCGGCTGGCCGGGGGCGGGCTGAGGCGCCGATGGGGTGCGGACGGCAGTCGTGGCGGTGATCGCGCCCTGCCCTGCGGCTGAGGCTCCGCCCTGGAACACCCGGCTGGCGCGGATGTCGGCCGGCTCCAGCGTGCTCAGGTCATCCGCCGTCCAGGCGCGGCTGCGGTCGGCGAACAAGCGGCTGGCCTGTCGCAGCCGGGCGCGGTCCAGCGCATTGCGCACGCTGCGGGCATTGGCGAAATGCGGCTGCTGCACGCGGCGCTGCAGGTAGTCGGCCAAGGCTTCGCGCGCGCCAGGGCCGAAGCGGTAGTGCTGTGCGGCCAGCATGCGATCGGCGATCTGCAGCAGCTCATGCGGCGCGTAGTCCGGGAAGTCGAGGTGATGCGCGATGCGTGAGGACATGCCGGGGTTGGACTTGAAGAAGGTGTCCATGCGGTCCTTGTACCCAGCCAGGATCACCACCAGGTCGTCGCGCTGGTTCTCCATCACCTGCAGCAGGATCTCGATGGCCTCCTGGCCGTAGTCGCGCTCGTTCTCGGGCCGGTACAGGTAGTAGGCCTCGTCGATGAAGAGCACGCCGCCCATCGCCTTCTTCAGCACCTCCTTGGTCTTGGGCGCGGTGTGGCCGATGTACTGGCCCACCAGGTCGTCGCGCGTGACGGCCACCAGATGCCCTTTGCGCACATAGCCCAGTCGATGAAGGATCTGCGCCATGCGCAGCGCCACCGTGGTCTTGCCGGTGCCCGGGTTGCCGGTGAAGCACATGTGCAGCGACGGCGTCTGCCCCTGCAGGCCGCAGGCGGCGCGCAGCCTGTCGATGACGAGCAGCGCGGCGATGTCCCGGATGCGCGTCTTGACCGGCGCCAGGCCCACCAGGTCGGCATCCAGCTCGGCGATGACCGATTCGACCTGGCTGCGTTGCAGCACGTCGCCGACCGTGCGGGGCACTGCCTCATCGGCTGCCGGGTGGTCGGCCGGCGCGGCCGCCGCAGACACGGCGGCGGACGCCCCGGCCACCGGGGTAGCCCCGGGGATGCGATAGAGCGGCGCGTTCATCGCAACCGCCCTCACACGCCGTAGCGCTCGCCCTCGGGCCGCTGCGCCGCGTAGCCGCGGATGCTGTAGCGCATGGTGCGGCCGCTGCCCTCCTGCCGCTCCAGCGCAAAGCCGGGCTCATCGGCCGGCCGGTTGACGATGAAGCTCATGGCGATGCTCTCCACGCCGCGGGTGGAGTCGAAGGCCATCAGCCGGATGTAGTGCTGCGGGAAGGTGCTGCGGCAGCCCTGCAGCTCGTGCATGACGCCCGCCGCATCGTGCAGGTCGAACATGGGCGGGCCGTACATCTCCCAGTAGGTGTTGCGCGGGTGCGGGTCGTCGGTGTATTCGACGCTCCAGGCATAGCCCTTCTTCAGGCCGTATTCGATCTGCATGCGGATCTCGTCGTCCGTCAGATCGGGCAGGAAGCTGAACTGGCCTTGGGTGATGCGGCCGGCGGGGTTGGTGATCATTTGAGTGGGCTCCTATGGTTCGCATCAAAAGCTTGTTGAAGATCGACTGCGGGCGTCTGTGCGAGGCGGGCGACTGGGGTGACCGGCTTCGTTCATGTCCCCCGCCCGTCACCCTGTCGGGCGCCGGGCTCCTCCTTCACTTCACTACGCCGGTCACCCCAGCCACCCGCCAACCCACCGCGGGTGGCCTGCGGAAGGAAAGGCATTGCGTAATTCCAGACGCCAGTCAGCGAAGCGACACGACGATCAAGCCGCCACCCCCGGCGTCACCGCGTAATCCGAGGTGTCCGTCGGCGCGTAGTTGAAGGTGATGTCCCCCCAGGTATCCAGCGCCTGCTTCAGCGGCGTGCAGAACTGGGCGGCCTTCTGCAGGATCTGCGGCCCTTCGCTGGCGATGTCGCGCCCTTCATTGCGCGCCTTGACCATCGCCTCCAGCGCCACGCGGTTGGCCACCGCGCCGGCCTGGATGCCCTGCGGGTGGCCGATGGTCCCGCCGCCAAACTGCAGGATCACGTCGTCGCCGAACAGGTCCAGCAACTGGTGCATCTGCCCGGCGTGGATGCCGCCCGAGGCCACCGGCATCACCTTGCGGATGTCCGCCCAGTCCTGGTCGAAGTGCAGGCCGCGCGGCAGATCGCGCCGGGTGTAGCTGTCGCGGCAGACGTTGTAGTAGCCCTGCACCGTCATCGGGTCGCCCTCCAGCTTGCCCACCGCCGTGCCGGCATGCAGGTGGTCACAGCCGGCCAGCCGCAGCCACTTGGCCATCACGCGGAAGCTCACCCCGTGCGACTTCTGCCGCGTGTAGGTGCCGTGGCCGGCACGGTGCATGTGCAGCACCATGTCGTGCTTGCGGCACCAGTTGGCCATGCTCTGGATGGCCGTCCAGCCGATCACCAGGTCGATCATGATCACCACCGAGCCGAGCTCCTTGGCGAACTCGGCGCGCTCGTACATGTCCTCCATCGTCGCGGCCGTCACGTTCAGGTAGCTGCCTTTGACCTCGCCGGTCGCGGCCGTGGCCTTGTTGACCGCATCCATCACGAAGAGGAAGCGGTCGCGCCAGTGCATGAAGGGCTGCGAGTTGATGTTCTCGTCGTCCTTCATGAAGTCCAGCCCGCCCTTGAGCCCTTCGTAGATCACGCGGCCGTAGTTGCGGCCGGACAGGCCCAGCTTGGGCTTGGTGGTCGCGCCCAGCAGCGGGCGGCCGAACTTGTCCAGCCGCTCGCGCTCCACGATCAACCCGGTGGGCGGGCCCTTGAAGGTCTTCACGTAGGCCACCGGGATCTGGATGTCCTCCAGCCGGCAGGCCTTCAGCGGCTTGAAGCTGAAGACGTTGCCGATCAGGCTGGCCGTCATGTTGGCGATCGAGCCCTCCTCGAACAGGATCAGGTCATAGGCCACCCAGGCGAAGACCTGCCCCGGGTTGCCCGGCACCGGCTCCACCTTGAAGGCCTTGGCGCGGTAGCTGTCGCAGGCGGTCAGGCGGTCGGTCCAGACCACCGTCCAGGTCGCGGTGGACGACTCGCCGGCCACGGCCGCGGCCGCCTCCACCGGGTCCACGCCGTCCTGCGGCGTGATGCGGAAGAGGCACACCACATCCGTGGCCTTGGGCACGTAGTCGGCATCCCAGTAGCCCATCTGCCGGTACTTGAGGACACCGGCGCTGTAGCGCTTCTTCTTGTCCGTGATGGCGGCATCGGGGCCAGGGTCGTTGACGACGCCTGCTTCGACGGGCTTGTTCATGGGCGCGCTCCTTGGGGCGGGGGATCGGAAGGACGGTGGGCGTGACAGCGGGATGACGACTCGGGATGGCCCACTCTAGGGAGCGCGTACGCTCAGATAAATTCAGAAGTTCTTAGGCATCCGTTCAGGAGAAGCTGAATGAAGGGCGTCACCTTCCGCCAGCTGCGGGTTTTCTCGGAAGTCGCGCGGCAACTCAGCTTCGTCCGGGCTGCAGAAGCCCTGCACCTGACGCCGCCGGCGGTCACGATGCAGGTCAAGGAGCTGGAGACGCACGTTGGCCTCCCCCTGTTCGAACGTCAGGGCCGGCAGGTGTCGCTGACCACCGCAGGCGAGTACTTCCTGGTCTATGCCAAGCGCCTGCTGGCCACGCTGACCGATGCCGACAACACGATGGCGCGCTTCAAGCGCACCGAGACGGGCGTGCTGACGATCGGCCTGGTCAACACCGCCGGCTACTTCCTGCCGCGGCTGCTGGCGCGCTTTCGGCGCGACCACCCAGGCATCGAGCTGCGCATGCAGGTCACGCATGACAAGCAGCGCCTGCTGGAGCGGCTCAACGGCCAGGAGATCGACCTGGCGATCACCGGCCGCCCGCCCAAGGAGCTGGGCCTGCGCAGCGAGCCCTTTGCCGCGCATCCGCTGGTCTTCGTCTGCCCGCCTGGCCATCCGCTGCTGGCGGTGGGCCACCCGCCGGCCCTGGCCCTGGCCAACCTGCCCATCGTCACGCGGGAGCCCACGGCCGAGATCCGCCAGGCGATGGATGCCTTCCTGCGCGAGCAGCGCGTCGCCCCGCGCGTGTTCATGGAGCTCAGCAGCAACGAGACCATCAAGCAATGCGTGATCGCCGGCCTGGGCGTGGGCTTCCTGTCGCTGCAGGCCGCGGGGCTCGAGATCACCGCCGGCGTGCTGAAGATCGCCGCGGTGGAGGGCACGCCGGTGATGCGCGCCTGGCACGTGGTGCACCTGATGTCGCGCGTGCTGTCGCCGGCGGCAGAGGCTTTCCGCTACTTCCTGCTGGAGGAGGCGGAGGCGGACCTGGCCTTGCAGGATGCGCGGTTGATGCAGGTGGCGGGAGGCTGATAGGTAGCTGATGCATGCGGGTCGCAGAGCGAGGCGGGCGACTGGGGTCAGCATCTCCGCTCATGTCCCCCGCCCATCGCCTTCGGCGACGGGCTCCTCCTTTACTTCGCTGCGACGCTGACCCCAGCCACCCGCCTGACGACCGTGTGCGGCGTGCCACGAAGACCGAATCTCGCTGCCCTAAGCGCCGCACGTCTCCAACCGCGCCTGGCATCCGGCTCCCGCAGCCTCGACAGCGTGCGAGGGTTCATCCACGCTACCTGCAACGTCCGCAGACCACGAGCGATGAATAGGCGGGTGGCTGGGGTGACCGGCGAAGTGAAGTAAAGGAGGAGTCGGGCGCCCGCCAGGGCGAACGGCGGGGGAGAGAGCCCGGACACAAACAGTCCAGTGGACTGTTTGTGCCTGGCGAGCGCCAGGGCTTCTGCGCCCTGGCATGAACGGAGCCGGTCACCCCAGTCGCCCGCCTCGCGTCCACATCCGCATGCCGGCCTGCTCGCAGACCGACCCTTCCTATACTGTCCGCCTCCCCTTCTCCAGGCCGCATCACCGTTTCAAACGGCGCTCGCAACCCCGGCCAGCATTCCCCGGAGCCCACCATGACCCAACGTGAAGTCTTCTTCGTCGGCGGCGCCCGCACCGCCATCGGCAGCTTCGGCGGCAGCCTCAAGGACGTGCCGCCCACCCAGCTCGGCACCATCGTCGTCAAGGCCGCGATGGAGCGCGCCGGCATCGCGCCCGACGCGGTCGGCCATGTCGTCATGGGCACCGTCATCCCCAGCGAGCCCAAGGACGCGTACCTCAGCCGCGTGGCCGCCGTGAACGCCGGCATCCCCAAGGAGACGCCGGCCTTCAACGTCAACCGCCTGTGCGGCTCCGGGCTGCAGGCCATCGTCTCGGCCGCGCAGACCATCCTGCTGGGCGATGCCGACATCGCCATCGGCGGCGGGGCCGAGAACATGAGCCGCGGCGCCTACATCCTGCCGGGCGCCCGCTGGGGCACGCGCATGGGCGACGCGCAGATGGTCGACTTCATGGTCGGCGCGCTGCACGACCCGTTCAAGAACGTCCACATGGGCATCACGGCCGAGAACGTGGCCGAGCGCTACGGCATCAGCCGCGAGATGCAGGACGAGCTGGCCGTGGTCAGCCACCAGCGCGCCGCCCGCGCCATCGCCGAGGGCCGCTTCAAGGACCAGATCGTCCCGGTGGTGCAGGAGACGCGCAAGGGCCCGGTGACGTTTGATACCGACGAGAACGTGCGCAAGGACACCACGGTGGAGGCGCTGTCCAAGATGCGCGCCGTCTTCAAGAAGGACGGCGCGGTGACGGCCGGCAATGCCTCGTCCATCAATGACGGCGCCGCCGCCGTGGTGCTGGCCGGTGGCGACCGTGTCAAGGCCCTGGGCCTCAAGCCTCAGGCCCGCCTGGTGGCCTATGCCCACGCCGGCGTCGACCCGGACATCATGGGCATCGGCCCGGTGCCGGCCACCCGCGCGGTGCTGCAACGCGCCGGCCTGACGGTGGACCAGCTCGATGTCATCGAGTCCAACGAAGCCTTCGCCGCCCAGGCCTGTGCGGTGGCCAAGGAGCTGGGCTTCGATCCCGAGAAGGTCAATCCCAACGGCTCGGGCATCTCGCTGGGCCACCCGGTCGGGGCCACGGGCGCCATCCTGATGGTCAAGGCGATTGCGGAGCTCCACCGCATCCAGGGCCGCTATGCGCTGTGCACCATGTGCATCGGCGGCGGCCAGGGCATCGCGATGATCATCGAGCGCGTCTGAGCGCCCTTCCCGGCTAAGCAGCGGGCTTCTTCAACCCCTTCGACGGCCCCATTGGCGAGCAGCCGGTGGGGCCGTCGCGCTTTGGGCATCTGAGCAGGCCGCGACTGAAACCCGGCTGCGTCGGCTTCAAGCCGAGCCGTCCAGCGCCCGCAGCGCCTGCTGCAGGTCGGCGATCAGATCGTCCGTGTCCTCCAGCCCGATGGCCAGGCGCACGAGCGCCCGCGGATGCTCGCCGGCCAGCGTGCGCATGCCGCGCACGTCGTACGGCACGGCCAGGCTCATCGGCCCGCCCCAGGAGTAGCCGATGCCGAAGCGCTGCAGCGCGTCGACGAAGGCATCGACCTGCGCCGGCGCGTAGCGATCAGCAAACACCACCGACACGAGGCCCGCGGCCGCCGTCGACACCGCCTGCCAGTGCTCATGCCCCGGCGAGCCGGGCAGCGCCGGATGCAGCACCTGCCGCACCTGCGGCTGCTGCGCCAGCCACTGCGCGATGCGGCGGGCCGAGGCATCGTGCGCCGCATAGCGCAGCGCCAGCGTCGGCAGGCCGCGCAGCACCAGCTCCACGTCGTTGGCACCCACGCCCAGGCCCAGCCGCATGTGGGCGAGCTTCAGCCTGAGGTGTAGGGCCTCGTCGCGCGTGGTGACTGAGCCCATCAGCACGTCGCCACCGCCCGACGGGTACTTGGTCAGCGCATGCACCGACACGTCCACGCCCAGCCCGCCCGGCAGGGCAAAGGCATCGAAGGCCACGCCCGCGCCCCAGGTGTTGTCCAGCGCCACCGTCACCTGCGGATGTAGCCGCGCCTGGGCGATCAGGCCCAGCAGGTCGGGGAACTCCAGCGTCACCGAGCCGGCGGCCTCCAGCCACAGCAGCCGGGTGCGCGGCGTGATGAGCGCGGCCAGCCCCTGGGCATCCAGCGGGTCGTAGAAGCGATGGCTGATGCCCCAGGCGGCCAGCTCATGCCGCGCCAGGTCGCGGCTCGGCCCATAGACGTTGTCCGGCAGCAGCACCTCGTCGCCGTGCTGCAGCAGGGCCGCATCGACCAGCGAGATCGCCGCCAGCCCGCTCGGCGTCAGCAGCGTCTGCCGCCCGCCTTCCAGCGTGGCAAGGCGCTCCTCCAGCGTGAAGGTGGTCGGCGTGCCGTGCAGGCCGTAGGTGTAGCCGGTCTTGTCCTTCCACTGCCGCTGGCGCAGCGCGGCAGTGTCCTTGAACAGCACCGTGGACGCCTTGTGCACGCCCGGCATCACGGCGGCAAAGCCGGGTGGCGGCGTGTAGCCGTGGTGGATCAGCGTGGTGGCGAGGCCGGTCTCGGTGTGGCCGGCAGGGTCAGTGGAATCGGCGGATGGCGAAGGCTTGCGGTCCATCGCGGCATTGCATCACAGGGCCGCTGGCCGCAGGGGAGACGCTGCCTCAGGCAGGGGCGATGCTGTCTCAGATCGGCATGCCGACCAGATCGTGCCCGTCTACCGCCACGATGCGGGCGCGGGTGAACTCGCCCACTTTCAGCGTCTTGGACGCCTTCTGCGGCGGCAGCAGGCGCACGGTGCCGTCGATCTCCGGCGCATCCGCGTAGCTGCGGCCCACGCCACCCTTGCGGCCCAGGGCCGGCGCCGAGTCGATCAGCACCTGCATCTCCGCGCCCACACGCTCGGCGAGCTTGGCGGTGGACACCTGCTCGGCCACGGCCATGAAGCGCGCGCGGCGCTCCTCGCGCACCTCGTCGGGCAGCGCGCCCGGCAGCGCGTTGGCCACGGCGCCGTCCACCGGCGAGTAGGCAAAGCAGCCGGCGCGATCGATGCGCGCCTCGCGCAGGAAGTCCAACAGGTAGGCGAATTCCTCTTCGGTCTCGCCCGGGAAGCCGGCGATGAAGGTGCTGCGCACCACCAGCTGCGGGCAGATCTCGCGCCAGCGCGCCAGGCGCTCCAGGTTCTTCTCGCCGCTGGCCGGGCGTTTCATGCGGCGCAGCACGTCCGGGTGCGCATGCTGGAAGGGCACGTCCAGGTAAGGCAGCACCTTGCCCTCGGCCATCAGCGGCAGGATCTCGTCCACATGCGGATAGGGATACACGTAATGCAGCCGCACCCAGGCGCCATGTGCCTGCGCCAGCTCGCCCAGCGCGGCCACCAGGTCGTAGAGCTTGGACTTGACCGGCCGGCCGTCCCAGAAGCCGGTGCGGTACTTCACGTCCACGCCATAGGCGCTGGTGTCCTGGCTGATGACCAGCAGCTCCTTTACGCCCGACTCGAACAGCGCCCGCGCCTCGCTCAGCACCTCGCCCACCGGGCGCGACACCAGGTCGCCGCGCAGGCTGGGGATGATGCAGAAGGTGCAGCGGTGGTTGCAGCCCTCGCTGATCTTCAGATAGGCATAGTGGCGCGGCGTGAGCTTGATGCCGGCTTCACCGCGGAACTGCTCGCGCAGGCCGGGCACCAGGTCGACGAACGGGTCGTGCGGCTTTGGCACATGCGCATGCACCGCGTCCATCACCTCTTGCGTCGCATGCGGGCCGGTCACGGCCAGCACCTTGGGATGCACCTGGCGCACCAGGTTGGCCTCGCCGTCCTTGCGCGCGCCCAGGCAGCCGGTGACGATCACCCGGCCGTTCTCCGACAGCGCCTCGCCGATGGCGTCCAGGCTCTCCTTGACCGCATCGTCGATGAAGCCGCAGGTGTTGACGATGACCAGATCCGCCCCGTCCATCGTCTTGCTGGTGGCATAGCCCTCGGCGGCCAGTTGGGTGAGGATGAGCTCGGAGTCGGTCAGGGCCTTCGGGCAGCCGAGGCTGACGAAGCCGATCTTGGGGACGGCGGCGGTGTTCATGGCAGCGGGCAAGGTCGCAGTTCGCAGGGCGCAGGTCGCAAGGCGCAGATGAGAAGCGGCCGGCTCACCGACCGATGCATCGCCCGCGATGGCGCGCGGGCGGAGAGGCGCAAGCCGTGGAGGCCGTCACGGCGGGCACACGAAAACGGGCGCTCCAATGCAAAACGCCCCCGGTGTCGGGGGCGTATGACGAACGCCCAGCGGGCGTGTGCAGTGCTGGCGGAGACGGAGGGATTCGAACCCTCGATGGAGCTTTTGACCCCATACTCCCTTAGCAGGGGAGCACCTTCGGCCTCTCGGTCACGTCTCCAGCAAGCTCAAGCGCGGCATTGTAGCCGCAAGCGGGTCAGTTTTTGGGCTCGTCCAGCTCGAAAGCCTTGTGCAGCGCGCGCACCGCGAGCTCCATGTACTTCTCGTCGATGACGACGGACGTCTTGATCTCGCTGGTGGTGATCATCTGGATGTTGATGCCCTCGGCGCTGAGCGTGCCGAACATCTTGCTGGCGATGCCCGCATGGCTGCGCATGCCGATGCCCACGATGCTGACCTTGCAGATCTTGGGATCGCCCGTCACCGACTCGGCTCCCAGCGCCGGCACGACCTTGCTCTTGAGCAGCTCCAGCGTGCGCTCGTATTCATTGCGGTGCACGGTGAAGGAGAAGTCGGTCTTGCCGTCGCGCGAGACGTTCTGGATGATCACGTCCACATCGATGTTGGCGTCGGCCACAGCACCCAGGATCTGGTACGCGATGCCCGGCTTGTCCGGCACGCCCAGGACGGTGATCTTGGCTTCGTCGCGATTGAAGGCGATGCCCGAGACAACGGCTTGTTCCATCTTTTCGTCTTCCTCAAAACTGATCAGGGTGCCGGAGGCGGCTTCTTCCTCGATGGGGATGTCCCAGGGCGTGAAGCTCGACAGCACGCGGGTGGGCACGCGGTACTTGCCGGCGAACTCCACCGAGCGGATCTGCAGCACCTTGGAGCCCAGGGAGGCCATCTCGAGCATCTCCTCGAAGCTGATGGCCTTCAGCCGCCGCGCCTCGGGCACCACGCGCGGGTCGGTGGTGTAGACGCCGTCCACGTCGGTGTAGATGAGGCATTCGTCGGCCTTCAGCGCGGCCGCCACGGCCACGGCTGAGGTGTCCGAGCCGCCCCGGCCCAGCGTGGTGATGTTGCCCTGAGCGTCCACGCCCTGGAAGCCGGTGATGATCACCACCTTGCCGGCCGCCAGGTCGGCGCGCACGCGGGCATCGTCGATGCTCTGGATGCGGGCCTTGGTATAGGCGGAGTCGGTCTTGATCGGCACCTGCCAGCCGGCATAGCTGACCGCCTGCATGCCCTCGGCCTGCAGTGCGATGGACAGCAGGCCCACGGACACCTGCTCGCCGGTGGAAGCGATCATGTCCAGTTCGCGCAGCACGCCGTCGCTGTGCACCTGCGGCGCCAACTCCTTGGCCAGGCCGAGCAGCCGGTTGGTCTCGCCGCTCATGGCCGACGGCACGACGACCATCTGATGCCCGGCACGGGCCCATTTCGCGACGCGCTTGGCCACGTTGCGGATGCGCTCGGTCGAGCCCATCGACGTGCCGCCGTATTTGTGAACGATCAATGCCATGGAGGTCATGCGGGCCTGCCGGGCACATAAGCAGCACCCGCCCGCCAAGATGCGGAAAACCGGCGATTTTAGTCGGCGGCCGGCGCTGCGGACGCGGGTCCGGGCGTGTGATCCACCGCGACCGTGCCGTCGGCATGCCAGCGCAAGGCAAACCGCGGCTGATCCGCCGGCGCGCAGCAGCGGCTGTCCAAGCCCACGCCCGGCACGTAGACAAGCTGCTCGCCGGCCCACCACAGCGGGGCCCGCCGCGCCCAGGCCGGCACGTCAGCGGACTGAAACTGCTTCTTGAGACTGCGCGGCGGGCGGCCCGCGCCAAGTTGCAGGCTCTCACCCCCTGCGCGCGCGCGCGGCTGCAGCCGAGGCAGCAGATCGCAAGGGATGCCGGGCGGCGCTTCGTCATCACCCGGGGCCGCCGCGGGCAGCGCGGTCACCTGCAGCACGCCCGCCCACCCAGCAAACGCCCAGGCGCCTGCGCCAGAAATCGGCGGGCCGAGGAGGAGCGACGCCGCCTCGGACCCTGCACCGGGTGGCAAGGCTGGCGGCTGTTCAACTGCGCGGTCGCCCGCCGCCGTCACGGGGCGTCGATCCCTCTCACCCGCCCCCGGCACCCACGACAAGCGCCCGCGGTGGCAGCGCCAGGTTCCGCCAGTCGCCGGCCAGCAGGCATCTCCTCGGAGTGGCGCCTCGGCCACCAGGCGTTCGATCAGCGTGCGAGCCGCCGGCCGCCCGGATTGGGTCCGACACCACAGGCGCAGCACGTTGCGCTGCCGCGCTGGCGACAGCCCTCGCCATGCGGCCAGCGCGAGGCCCGGACGACCGTCGTCCAGAGCGCGCAGATCTGCCCGGCCCACCTCGTCGAGCACAGCAGCCGCATCGGCCGCCTGAGCGGCAACCTGCGCCAACGCGGCTTCTGTCTGTGGAAAGGCGGTGCTCAGTGCAGGCCAGACCTGCAGCCGCAGTCGGCTGCGCGCATGGCGGGGATCGGCATTGCTCGCGTCGTCGACGAAGCGCAGGCGACGGGCCCGCGCATAGGCCTCGATCGCCTCGCGCGGCTGATCCAGCCAGGGCCGCGCCCAGACGAGACCGTCTCGCTCGAGCTGCCTGGGCATGGCGGCCAGGCCGGCGGCGGCGGCGCCGCGCAAGGCCTGCAGCAGCACCGTCTCCGCTTGGTCGCGACGGTGGTGACCCAGCAGGATCAGCGTGGCGCCGGCCTCACGCGCCAGCCGGGCGAGGGCGGCATAGCGCGCCTGGCGTGCCACGGCTTCGATGCTGTCGCCGCGTTCGGGCGACAGAGCCAGCCGCGCCACCTGACAGCTGACCGGCCAGCCGGCCCGGGCCCAGCGGCGGCAACGCCGCTCGACAGCCGCAGCCCAAGCGTCAGCTGCGGGCTGCAGGCCATGATGCACATGCAGCGCCGCCACATGCAGCCCCATGGGGGCCGCCAGGCGCAGACAGGCGTGCAACAGGGCCAACGAGTCCCGCCCACCACTGCAGGCGACGGCCACGACCGGCCGTTCAGCACGAGCAGCTGCCAACATGCGCCCTCCTCGTTCTCAGCCGAGGCAGAGGGCGCCCGAGCCCGGCCTCAACGCTCCTTGGTGTCGTTGAAGCGGCCGTAGCTCTGCAGCCGGTCATAGCGCTGCTGCAGCAGCTCGCGCGGCTTGAGATCGGCCACTTGGCGCAAGGCATCGCTCAGCGCGCGCTTGAGGTACACCGCCATCTGCTTGGCATCGCGGTGGGCGCCGCCCACCGGCTCGTTGACGATCTTGTCGATGAGCCCAAGGGCCTTCAGGCGATGCGCGGTGATGCCCAGCGCCTCGGCCGCGTCGGATGCGCGCTCGGCGGTCTTCCACAGGATGGAGGCGCAGCCCTCGGGCGAGATGACCGAGTACACCGAGTACTGCAGCATCAGCACTTGATCGGCCACGCTGATGGCCAGCGCGCCGCCGGAGCCGCCCTCGCCAATGATGGTGGTGATGATGGGCACCTCGAGCTTGGCCATCTCGAAGATGTTGCGGCCGATGGCCTCAGACTGGCCGCGCTCCTCCGCGCCGATGCCAGGGTAGGCGCCCGGCGTGTCGACGAAGGTGAACACCGGCAGGCCGAACTTCTCGGCCAGCTTCATCAGCCGCAGCGCCTTGCGGTAGCCCTCCGGGCGCGACATGCCGAAGTTGCGCGCCGCGCGCTCCTTTGTGTCACGGCCCTTCTGGTGGCCGATGACCATGCAAGCCTGGCCATTGAAGCGCGCCAGGCCGCCCACCATGGACAGATCGTCGGCAAAGGCGCGGTCGCCGTGGATTTCCTGGAAGTCAGTGAAGATCTCCGCGACGTAGTCCAGCGTATAGGGCCGCTGTGGATGGCGGGCGATCTGCGTCACCTGCCAGGGGCTCAGGCTGGCGTAGATGTCCTTGGTGAGCTGCTGGCTCTTGCGGCTCAGGCGGTCGATCTCCTCGGAGATGTCGACGGCGGACTCGCTTTGCACGTAGCGCAGCTCGTCGATCTTGGTTTCCAGCTCGGCGATCGGCTGCTCGAAATCAAGAAAGTGACGTTTGCTCATGTCTGTCCTCTTCGCACCGCCCATCGGCGGCAGCAGGCGGGGCACTCGGCGCGCAGTATGCGCCTGGCCACCCGCCCGGGGTCAATACTCCACCGGCAGCGGATCCAGGCTGCGCCACAGATACCACGTGCCTACCGAGCGAAACGGCGCCCAGGCGTCAGCGATTTCGCGCGCCTCGGCCCGCGAGACCGACTCGCCGCTGAAATAGTTGACGCTGATGCCCTTGAGCAGGCCCAGGTCGTCCAGCGGCAGCACGTTGGGCCGCATCAGGTGGAAGATCAGGAACATCTCGGCCGTCCAGCGGCCGATGCCGCGGATGGCCACCAGCTCGTCGATGATGGCCTCATCGTCCATCGCGGCCCACTGCGCCTCGTGCACCTGGCCATTGACGAAGTGGCGCGCCAGGTCGCGCAGGTATTCCACCTTGCGTGCCGACAGGCCGGCGCCGCGCATGGCTTCCACGGTCAAGTCGAGCACGGCCAGCGGCGCGATGTGACGCTGAGGGCTGGCGAGCAGGTCGGCAAAGCGCTCCCAAACCGACTGCGCGGCCTTGACCGATATCTGCTGGCCGACGATGGATCGGGCCAAGGTGGTGAAGGCATCGCCGCGGCTTTGCAGCCGGGCCTCGCCGAACATCGGGATGAGCTTGCGCATCACGCGGTCGCGCCGGCTGAGGTGGCGGCAGGCCTCGTCCCAGTAGTCCGGCCGCACCCAGATGGGTTCAGGCCCGGCCCGACTCGCGTTCGTGTTGGCCCCGTCGGCCGCCGGTGGTGCGGTGCGTTGACGATGCGGCACGGGTTCAGCTCCGCACCCAGGTCGTGCCCTGGGGGGTGTCCTTCAACACGATGCCCTGATCGGCCAGCAGCTTGCGAATGCGGTCGGACTCGGCGAAGTCACGCGCCTGCTTGGCTGCGGTACGGGCCGCGATCAGCCGGTCGACTTCCGCCTCGTCGATGGACGGCTGGCCCGCGCCGCCCTGCAGAAAAGCGCGCGGGGCCTGCTGCAGGATGCCCAGCACGCCGCCCAGCGCGCGCAGCTGGCGCGCCAGATCCACCGAGCGGCTGCGGTTGACCTCACCGGCCAGGTCGAAGAGCGCCGCCACCGCCACGGGCGTGTTGAAGTCCTCGTCCATCGCGGCTTTCACGCGCTGGGCATGCGGCCCGCTCCAATCCACGGCGGCGGTCTCGCTACCGCTGATCCCGGCCAGGTCCAGCGCGGTGTAGAGCCGGCGCAGCGCGCTGCGCGCGTCATCCAGCCCGGCGTCGCTGTAGTTGAACGGACTGCGGTAGTGCACCCGCAGCATGAAGAAGCGGATGGTCTCGCCATCAAAGTGGCGCAACACGTCGCGGATGGTGAAGAAGTTGCCCAGTGACTTGGACATCTTCTCGTTGTCGACGTTGAGAAAGCCGTTGTGCATCCACACCCGGGCCGGCGGCTGGCCACTGGCGCCTTCGCTCTGGGCGATCTCGTTCTCGTGGTGCGGGAACTGCAGGTCCAGCCCGCCACCGTGGATGTCGAAGCTCTCGCCCAGCAGCGCACAGCTCATCGCCGAGCACTCGATGTGCCAGCCGGGTCGGCCGGGGCCGTAGGCCGATTCATAGCGCGCCTCGGCAGGCTCCTCGGGCTTGGCGGCCTTCCAGAGCACGAAGTCCAGCGGGTCCTGCTTGCCCTCGCCCACGGCCACGCGCTCGCCGGCACGCAGCTGGTCCAGCGACTTGCCCGAGAGCTTGCCGTAGCCCGGGAAGCGCCGCACCGCGAAGTTGACGTCACCCCCCTCGGCCCGGTAGGCCAGGCCCTTGGCCTCGAGCTTGCCGATGAGGTCCAGCATCTGACCGACGTAATCGGTGGCGCGCGGCTCATGCGTGGGCGGCTCGATGCCGAGCGCGGCGATGTCCTGGTGCATGGCCGCGGTCATCTCGTCGGTCAGCGCGCGCAAGCTGATGCCCCGCTCCACGGCCCGGCGGATGATCTTGTCGTCGATATCGGTGATGTTGCGGACGTACGTGACCTTCAGCCCGCTTGCCTTGAGCCAGCGCTGCACCACATCGAAGGCCATCATCATCCGCGCATGGCCTACGTGACAGTAGTCATAGATGGTCATGCCGCACACATACATGCGGACGTGACCAGGCTCGATGGGGATGAGGGTTTCGAGTTGGCGCGTGAGGCTGTTGTGGATGCGCAGACTCATGAAAGGCGGGCAGCCCGGCATCCAGCGGAGGCGCGGGTCGGGCGTTATGGGGAAAGTGCTGAGGGAGAACCGGCCCAGGCGGGGTGGCTGCGCAGACCTGCACAAGGGTGGGCAGCCAGGGGGCTCGGATACAATCGAAGCAGTATAGCCGCCGGCCTCCCCGGCCCTCGGAAGCGGCCGCTGGAGCACCCCTTCGCCGGGGTGCTCGCGTTTTGGGTGGCACGCTACGGCGGCCCCGCGCTTCCGACGGCGTGCCGGCTGCCGCCCGCTGGCGCCCCAGCCCGGCACGGATGGTGCCCGGCGCCCCGGCCTGTAGGTCTCCCACCACGTCCATCCACACACACCCATGCAGCACCACGCCTTCCGCCCCGCTCTGGCCTTCATCAAGCGCGCCTGCGCCCTGGCCGTGTTGTCTCTGGCCTGTGCCGGCGCCCAGGCCGACGAGGCGGCGGACGTGCAGAAGCTGATGGCGGCGGGCAAGGCGTCCGAAGCGCTGCAGAAGGCGGACCAGTACCTGGCCAGCAAGCCACGCGATCCGATGATGCGCTTCCTGCGCGGCATCGCGCTGTCGCAGATGAACCGCACGGCCGAGGCCATCACCGCCTTCACCAAGCTGACCGAGGACTACCCCGAGCTGCCCGAGCCGTTCAATAACCTCGCCGTGCTCTACGCCCAGCAGGGCCAGTACGACAAGGCGCGGACTGCGCTGGAGATGGCCATCCGCACCAACCCCAGCTACGCCACCGCCTACGAGAACCTGGGCGACGTCTACGCCAAGCTGGCCAGCCAGGCCTACTCCAAGGCGCTGCAGATCGACACCCGCTCCGCCGTGGCGCCCAAGCTGGCGATGATCCGAGAGCTCTTCCCCAAAGACCGCGGCACCGCCGTGGCCGCAGCGGCAACCCCGGTACCGGCCGCCACGCCGCCGGCCGGCGGCCGCCCGGCCGCCGCACCGGTTGCGCCCTCTGCCCCGCCGGCGGCAGCACCGGCTGCCAAGCCGGCGCCTTCACCCGCCCCGGCACCGGCGGCCACCGACGGGGCCAGCCGCGACGTGGAAGCCGCGGTGCGCAGCTGGGCCCAGGCCTGGAGCCGCAAGGATCTGGACGACTATTTCGCTGCTTACACGCCCGACTTCTCCGGCGGCAAGTCGCGCCGCGCCTGGGAGCAAGAGCGCCGCGCCCGCATCACCGGCAAGAAGAAGATTGCGGTGCGCGTCTCCGACCTCGTCGTCAACGTGCAGGGCGATCGCGCCACGGCGCGCTTCCGCCAGGACTATGAAGCCGACGGCCTGGACATCTCCAGCCGCAAGACGCTGCACCTGGTGCGCCGCGGCAATGCCTGGCTGATCGAGAAGGAAAGCGTAGGCTCGTGACGGCGGCCCCAGGACGAGGCCGGTCATCCGCTCAGGGGTTGCACCGGCGGCTGCTGCCTTGCCTGCTGCTGGCCCTGTTGACAGCAGCGATGGCCGCAGCCTCTGCCGCGGCAGCAGGATCGGCGCGCGAGCGCAGCCCGTCGGCTGACTCCACCATCCGCGCGACCGAATCCAAGAAGGCCGAACCCAAGAAAAGAGCGACGGCTCCGCGCGCCGCTGCCCTCACCCGCCCCACCGAAGGCCCGCGCGTGCAGGATCGGCCGTTGCGACAGGCGCGTGCCAGCCGCGCCGAGGATCGTGCCCCGCGCCGGCGTGCAGCCACCGCACGTGACGCCCAGGCCGCCGAGCCGGCTCGCACCGTGCGCCGCGTGGCCCGCGGTACAGGGCAGGCAACGGCGGACGCCCGCACCGGGGCGGAGCCCGCAACACGCAGCGCCCGGCCCGTGTCGCGCGCCGCCGCGGCCTCGCTGGGCGCCGCCACGCTCACCGCTGCCGCGGTCAGCGCCCCTGCCCCGCGGCTCGACCCCGAGGCCCGACTCATCGCCATTTACCGCCTCATCGGCCATGAAGAGCTCGACCAGGCGCTGGCCCAGGCCGCCTCGCTGTCCCGTGACCACCCCAACTTCCCGCTGGCGCAGCTCGTGTACGGCGACCTGCTGATGGCGCGCAGCGGCAGCCTGCGCTCCTTTGGCGCAGCGCCGCTGGCGCAGTTGCCGGCCAATGCCGAGCGGCTGCAGCAGCTGCGCGACGAGGCCCGCCGCCGGCTGGCCGCGCTGCGCGAGCGCCCGCCCGCCGGCGCCATCCCGCGCCAGTTCGTGATGCTGCCGCCCTCCAGCCGGCATGCCATCGCGGTGGACGCCAGCCGCTCTCGCGTCTACCTCTTCGAAAACGGCGACGCCGGCCTGCGGCTGGTCGCCGACTATTACGCCTCGCTGGGCAAGCTGGGCATCGACAAGCGGGTGGAAGGCGACCAGCGCACACCGCTGGGCGTCTACTTCATCACCAGCCGACTGGACCCACGGCAGCTGTCCGATTTCTATGGTTCCGGTGCGCTGCCGCTGAACTACCCCAACGAGTACGACCGCCGCCTGGGGCGCACCGGCAGCGGGATCTGGCTGCACGGCGTGCCTGGCGACAGCTACGCACGCAGCCCCAACAGCACCGATGGCTGCGTGGCCCTGGCCAACCCCGACCTTGCCGACATCCTGGGCCGCGTGCAACCGCGCAGCACGCCGGTGCTGATCGCGCCCCGTCTGGAGTGGGTGCAGCCGCGCGCGCTGGACGCCGAACGCGAGCGCGTGCGCAACTTGCTTGAAGGCTGGCGCATTGCCCGCAGCAGCGGCGACCTGCAGCGCGCGCTGTCGTTCTACTCGTCGCAATTCGTCGCCGGCAGCCTGACCCGCGCGCAGCTGCCGCAGGGCCTGGAGCGCGAGATAGCCACCTTGCGCGGGCGCACCACGCGCATCAAAGACCTTTCCGTCCTCGCCTGGCGCGACCGCAGTGACATCATGGTGGTCACCTTCGGCGAGGTGCTGGAGGGACAACGCAGCGGGCCGATCAAGCGCCAGTACTGGGGCAAGGAAGGCGGCCTGTGGAAGATCTTCTACGAAGGAGTCATCGGATGACCGCTCTGTCACACACCGTTCGCGCTGCCCTGGCCGCCGCCCTGCTGGCGGGTACCACCTGGGTGCAGGCCCAGACCGTCACGCTGTCCACCACCCAGGGCGACATCGTCGTCAAGCTCGACGCAGCCAGGGCGCCCAAGACTGTCGAGAACTTCCTGGGCTACGTGCGCGCCGGCCACTACAACGGCACCGTCTTCCACCGCGTCATCGACGGCTTCATGATCCAGGGCGGCGGCTTCACGCCAGACATGAAGGAGAAGCCCACCCGCGCGCCGATTCCGCTGGAGAGCCGCAACGGCCTGGCCAACAAACGCGGCACGATTGCCATGGCCCGCACCATGGATCCCAACTCGGCCACGGCGCAGTTCTTCATCAACGTCAAGGACAATGCCTTCCTCGACCAGCCCAACTCGCCCGACGGAAACGGCTATGCCGTGTTTGGCCAGGTGGTCAAGGGCATGGACGTGGTCGACAAGATCCGCAAGGTGCCCACGGGCCCGCGCGGCCCCTTCGACGACGTGCCGCGCGAGCCCGTCGTCATCAAGCAAGCCACCGTGGAGAAATGACATGAGCAAGACCGTCGAACTGCAAACCAACAAGGGCAACATCCGCATCGAGCTCGATGACGCCCGCGCCCCGAAGACGGTGGAGAACTTCCTCGCCTACGTGAACAAGGGCCACTACGACGGCACGGTGTTCCACCGCGTCATCTCCGGTTTCATGATCCAGGGTGGCGGCTTCGAGCCCGGCATGAAGCAAAAGCCCACCGATGCGCCCATCCAGAACGAAGCCAACAACGGCCTCAAGAACGAGCGCTACACCATCGCCATGGCCCGCACGCAGGACCCGCATTCGGCCAGCGCGCAGTTCTTCATCAACACCGCCGACAACGGCTTTCTCAACCACACCGCGCCAAGCATCCAGGGCTGGGGCTATGCCGTGTTCGGCCGCGTCGTCTCAGGCACCGAGGTGGTCGACCAGATCGAGAAGGTCAAGACCGGCCGCAAGGGCTTCCACGACGACGTGCCCAATGACGATGTGGTGATCAACAAGGCAGTCGAAGTCACGGCCTGATCCGCCCGCACGCGGGATGTCTGCCACTGCCGAGCTGGCCGCGCCGCCCGAGTGGCAGCGCATCGACATCCTCTCCGACCTGCACCTGCAGGACGATACCCCGCGCACCTTCGACGCCTTCGCCGCCCATGTACAGCACACACCAGCCGATGCGGTACTGCTGCTGGGCGACATCTTCGAGGCCTGGGTCGGAGACGATGCCTGCGGCCGGCCCTCCTTGGAACGGCGCGCCGCCGATCTGCTGACCGCCGCCGCGCGGCACCGCTGGATCGGCTTCATGGCCGGCAACCGTGACTTCCTCGTGGGGTCGGCGTTCCTTGCCGCCACCGGCTTGCACGAGCTGGCCGATCCCGCGGCCATAACCGCCTTCGGCCAGCGCCTGCTCTTCACCCATGGGGACGCCTGGTGTCTGGCCGACACCGACTACCTTGCCTTTCGCGCACAGGTGCGTCACCCGGCGTGGCAGCAGGCCTTTCTGTCGCGCCCGCTGGCCGAGCGCCGCGCCATTGCCCGCAGCATGCGCGAGGCAAGCATGGCGCGCGCCAACACGATGACCGCCGAGACCTGGGCCGACGTGGACGACCAGCTCGCCCGCCGAGAATTGGCCGCCCGCCATGCACGGCACCTGGTGCATGGCCACACCCATCGCCCCGCGGTGCACGACCTGGGCAACGGCCATCAACGTTGGGTGCTGAGCGATTGGGACCTGGACCACGGCACACCGCGGGCCGAGGTGCTCGTCTGGACGGCCGACGGCCTGCGACGCCAGGCGCCCTGCACATGATCGGCTGGTGGCGTCGCTGGCGCACCGAACGCATCCTGCGCAACCGGCCGATTCCCGATGAGCTCTGGGCGCTGATCGTCGCCAGCCATCCTTTCCTTGCTCGGCGCTGCGGCCCCACGCTCGACAAGCTGCGCGAGCTGGCCACGCTCTTTCTTGCTCAAAAGGAGTTCACCGGCGCCCACGGCCTGGGCATCACCGATGAGATGGCCGTGGCCATCGCTGCCCAGGCTTGCCTGCCCGTGCTCCACCTCGGGCTTGACGCATATGCCGACATGGTGGGCATCGTCGTGCAGCCCGGCGAGGTGGTGGCACCGCGCGAGCATGTAGACGAGGCCGGCGTCGTCCACCATTACGAGGAGTGGCTGACCGGCGAGGCCATGGCCGGCGGCCCGGTGATGCTGTCCTGGGCGGACGTCGCCGATGCCGGCGAGACGGCCGCCTGGGCCTACAACGTGGTCATCCACGAGTTCGTGCATGTGCTCGACATGGCTGCCGGCCAAGCCGATGGCATGCCGCCCATGCCGGATGCCGCATTCGCCCGGCGCTGGCAAACCGAGTTGCCCGCCGCTTACGACCGGCTGCGTGGGCAGCTCGAGCGCGGCCGCGACACCTTCCTCGACCCCTACGCCGCCGAAGGCCTGCAGGAGTTCTTCCCGGTGGCAGCCGAAGCCTTCTTCGTCCACCCCGACGGCCTGCTGCAGGATGACCCCGCGCTCTACGACCTGCTGCGCCGCTACTTCACCCAGGACCCAGCCGCCGACAGGGCGGCCTGAGGACATCCAGGCCACGCAGGTCGCGACGGCTAGGCAGGCCGCGCAGAAGCCCCCTGCCCCGGGCGCAGCCCGAGCGGCGGCAGCCGGGGCATGAAAAAGGCGCCCCGCGGGGCGCCTTATGGGATCGAACCGGCTGCCGGGCCATCGGCCCGTCACTCGGCCGTGGCGGGCTCGGCCTTGGGCTTGTTGTCGCTTCGCTTGGCCGGCTGGATATCGAGCTGCACCTTGCCCTTGGCATCCACGTCCACCGTCAGGCGGCCGCCCTCGGTCAGCTGGCCGAAGAGCAGCTCGTCGGCCAGGGCGCGGCGGATGGTGTCCTGGATCAGCCGCTGCATCGGCCGCGCACCCATCAGCGGATCGAAGCCTTCCTTGGCCAGGTGCTTGCGCAGCGCGTCGGTGAACGTGACCTCCACCTTCTTCTCCGCCAGCTGGCCTTCGAGCTGCAGCAGGAATTTGTCGACCACCCGCAGGATGATCTCCTCGTCCAGCGGCTTAAAGCTCACGATGGCGTCCAGCCGGTTGCGGAACTCCGGCGTGAACAGCCGCTTGATGTCGGCCATCTCGTCGCCGGCCTGGCGTGCGGTAGTGAAGCCAATGGTCGCCTTCTGCATGGTCTCGGCACCCGCATTGGTCGTCATGATGATGATGACGTTGCGGAAGTCGGCCTTGCGCCCGTTGTTATCCGTCAGCGTGCCGTGGTCCATCACCTGCAGCAGCACATTGAAGACGTCGGGGTGAGCCTTCTCGATCTCGTCGAGCAGCAGCACGGCATGCGGCTTCTTGCCCACGGCTTCGGTCAGCAGACCGCCCTGGTCGAAGCCCACATAGCCCGGCGGCGCGCCGATCAGGCGGCTGACCGCATGGCGCTCCATGTACTCCGACATGTCAAAGCGGATCAGCTCAATGCCCAGGATATAGGCCAGCTGCTTGGCCACTTCTGTCTTGCCCACGCCCGTCGGGCCGCTGAACAGGAAGGAGCCGATCGGCTTGTCCGGCTTGCCCAGGCCCGAGCGCGCCATCTTGATGGCCGCGGCCAGCGCGTCGATGGCCGCATCCTGACCGAACACCACGCTCTTCAGGTCGCGGTCCAGCGTCTTGAGCTTGGCCCGGTCGTCGCTGGAAACGCTGGTCGAAGGCACACGGGCGATCTTGGCCACGATCTCTTCTACCTCGGCGCGCGTGATGGTCTTCTTCTGCTTGTTTTTGGGCAGGATGCGCTGCGCGGCACCGGCCTCGTCGATCACGTCGATGGCCTTGTCGGGCAGATGGCGGTCGCTGATGAACTTGGCCGACAGCTCAGCCGCCGCTTGCAACGCGCCCAGCGCGTACTTGACGCTGTGGTGCTCCTCGAAGCGCGACTTGAGCCCCTTGAGGATCTCGATCGTCTGCTCCACCGAGGGCTCCACCACCTCCACCTTCTGGAAGCGTCGCGACAGCGCCGCGTCTTTCTCGAAGATGCCGCGGTATTCGCTGAACGTGGTGGCACCGATGCAGCGCAGCTGGCCGGAGCTCAGCGCCGGCTTGAGCAGGTTGCTGGCATCCAGCGTACCGCCCGACGCCGCCCCGGCACCAATCAGCGTGTGGATTTCGTCGATGAACAGGATGGAGCCCGGCTCGTCCTTGAGCTGCTTGAGCACCGACTTCAAGCGCTGCTCGAAGTCGCCACGGTACTTGGTGCCCGCGAGCAGCGCACCCATGTCCAGCGCATAGACAGTGGCATCGACCAGCACCTCAGGCACGTCCCCCTGCGTGATGCGCCAAGCCAAGCCTTCCGCGATGGCGGTCTTGCCCACCCCGGCCTCACCGACCAGGAGCGGGTTGTTCTTGCGCCGGCGGCACAGGACCTGGATGACGCGCTCGACCTCGGACTCGCGGCCGATCAGCGGGTCGATGCGGCCATCGCGGGCCAGCTGGTTGAGGTTCTGGGTGTACTGCTCCAGCGGCGAGGCCTTGGACTCAACCTCTTCCTTGTCCGACTCGCCGGCGGCGCCGTCGCCACCCTTGGCCGGCTCCGGCGGCTCGGACTTCTTGATGCCGTGGGCGATGAAGTTGACGACGTCCAGCCGCGTCACGCCCTGCTGGTGCAGGTAATAGACGGCATGCGAGTCCTTCTCACCGAAGATGGCCACCAGCACGTTGGCGCCCGTGACCTCCTTCTTGCCATTGCCGGACGATTGCACGTGCATGATGGCGCGCTGGATCACCCGCTGGAAACCCAGCGTGGGCTGAGTGTCCACCTCGTCCGTGCCGCCCACGGTGGGCGTGTTCTCCTTGATGAACTGCGTGAGGTTCTTGCGCAGTTCATCCAGGTTGGCCGAGCAGGCGCGCAGGACCTCGGCCGCCGAAGGGTTGTCCACCAGGGCCAGGAGCAGGTGCTCCACCGTGATGAACTCGTGGCGCTGCTGCCGGGCCTCGACGAAGGCCATGTGCAGGCTGACTTCCAACTCTTGCGCGATCATGCGGTCTCCAGGATGCACTGCAACGGATGGCCGGCCCGCCGGGCGGCGGCCAGCACGAGTTCGACCTTGGTGGCCGCGACGTCCTTGGTATAGACGCCGCACACCCCCCGCCCTTCATTGTGGATCTGCAACATGATCTGGGTCGCAGTCTCCAGATCACGCTGGAAAAACTCCTGAAGCACTACCACGACGAACTCCATAGGAGTGAAGTCGTCGTTGAGCATCACGACCTGGTAGAGCCGCGGCGGCTCGACACGAAGAGCCTGCCGCTCGACCACGGTCGCACCCTGGCCGTCATCCGGGGCGGACGGCCCATCCGGCGGCAACGAGGCGCGGATCACCAGTGACTGCTCACACATGAAACGATTCTAGGGTGTCGGCCCAGGGCGAACATGTGGAGCAATGTTGAGCCGATGGCGGGGCTTTCAAGCTACGGCCCGCCCCGGACGGCACCGGCGTTTTCCAGTCACTTCGGTCAACGTGCCCGAAAGCGGATTGAAAGATTCGGTAACGCGGCAGTTCCGCTAAGCAGAACCACAGTTTCATTTAGTTTCAACTACGCCGTGCAGTTACAAAGCTGGCTCGACTTGTCTTGACACGCCATTCGGGCGCCTTCCAGAATGGTTGAACAAACAATCAGGAGGTGACAATGAACTTTGGCACGGTTAAATGGTTCAATGACGCAAAAGGTTTTGGTTTCATTGAACCTGAATGCGGCGGCGCGGACGTTTTTGCACATTTTTCCGCAATCCAGATGGACGGATTTCGCACACTCAAACAGGGTTCGCGCGTGTGCTTTGAACTCGTTCAGGGTCCGAAAGGGTTGCTGGCACAGAATATTCGCCCGGTAAGCGCTCAATCCCTCACCATGGGCGCCCTTACGCCCGGTCGAAGCGTGGGTGAAGGCGAGCAATCTCATGGCTACGAGGACGGTGGCTCCTCCCCTGCATCCGGGGGGTTCCATCGATCTGAACCTCTAGCAGCGCGAGTCAGCTGAAACCAGCGCTTTGGCGGTTTATAGGGGTTAACGGCGCCCGCTCAGGTTCCATCCGAAGCGCTGAGCCCATAATATCGACGCCGTCTACACCAGAGCAAAAAGGGGCTCAGGATCGGATCCTGAGCCCCTTCTTGGGTGACAGCCGACCGGGCGGATCAGCCCATGTGCTCGATCATCACCTGACCAAAACCTGAGCAGGACACTTGAGTAGCGCCCTCCATCAGGCGGGCAAAGTCGTAGGTGACTTTTTTGCTCTGGATAGCGCCATCCATGGCGTGAATAATGAGATCGGCAGCTTCAATCCAGCCCATGTGCCGCAGCATCATTTCTGCGGACAGGATCTCCGACCCCGGATTGACATAATCCTTGCCGGCATATTTCGGCGCTGTGCCGTGCGTGGCTTCGAACATCGCCACGGAGTCCGACAGATTGGCACCAGGGGCGATGCCAATACCGCCCACCTGAGCAGCCAGCGCGTCCGAGATATAGTCTCCGTTGAGGTTCAGCGTAGCAATCACCGAATACTCTGCAGGTCGCAGGATGATCTGCTGCAGAAACGCGTCGGCAATAGCGTCCTTCACCACGATTTCGTTGCCAGTACGCGGGTTTTTGAACTTGCACCACGGCCCGCCGTCGATAAGCTCCGCACCGAACTCGCGCTGCGCCAAGGCGTAGCCCCAGTCGCGGAAGCCACCTTCAGTGTATTTCATGATGTTGCCCTTGTGGACCAGCGTCACCGACGGCTTGTCATTGTCCACAGCATATTGCAGGGCCTTTCGCACCAGGCGCTCGGTGCCCTCGCGCGACACCGGCTTGATGCCGATGCCGGAGGTATCCGGGAAGCGGATCTTGGTGACGCCGAGTTCCTTCTGGAGGAAGGCGATCAACTTCTTGGCCTTGTCGCTTTCCGCTTCGTATTCGATACCGGCGTAGATATCCTCTGAGTTCTCACGGAAGATCACCATGTCGACCTTCTCGGGCGACTTGACCGGGCTGGGCACGCCGCGGAAATAGCGCACCGGACGCAGGCAGACGTATAGATCGAGCTCCTGACGCAGAGCAACGTTGAGCGACCGGATGCCGCCACCGACCGGCGTGGTCAGTGGGCCCTTTATCGACACGACAAAATCGCGCAGGGCGTGCAGGGTTTCCTCGGGCAGCCACACATCAGGGCCATAGACGCGGGTGGACTTTTCGCCGGCGTAGATTTCCATCCAATGGATCGTGCGCTCCCCGCCATAGGCCTTTTGGACCGCGGCGTCGACCACCTTGATCATCACCGGCGTGATGTCAAATCCGGTGCCATCGCCTTCGATAAAGGGGATGATGGGATTGTTGGGAACGTTCAGCGAGAAATCCGGGTTGACCGTGATCTTCTCCCCACGCTCGGGCACTTTGATGTGCTGGTACATGGCAAGGGTCTCCGTGAGTAAGCGAGGCCGGGGTACGGCCTCGGGGCCATTCTATGCCACCCCCATGCAGGGCCCTGGAAACGCGGGGTGTGGTCTTGCCCGGTCGGGCAATATCGGTGCGCACTTGGGAGCCGGGACGCCACGCCCCAGCCACGCGCGGGCCTCAACACCAGGCGGCTACCGGGCGCACGGCCGAATGCACGATCATTGCGCCGGCCGAGACAGCCATCGCTGCACCGGCCAGCCGCACAGGCAGGTCGGGCGCCGATATCCAGCGGGCAACACGGGTGCGCCAGCCTGGGCGCACCAAGCGAACTGGTTGCTCCTGGGTGGAGCCAGGCGGGGAACGGTGGGTCCACCAGCGCCAAGCGACTGGCAGCCCGGCAAACATCGCCGCTGCTGGCAGGCCGAAGACCACCATGACAGCCGCACCGCCGGCTGCGTCCGGGGCGAGAGCCGCAACGAGAACGGCAGCGTATAGCTGCGCGCAAGGCAAGACTGCCCAGGCCACCCCGACCAGGGCACTGCGTACCGGGGCGGGCCACGGCCGACCGCTGGCAGCCAGCCGCTGCGACCAGCGCGCCGGCAGCGAGGCCGCGGGAGTAAGGCCGTCCATCCAGCGCGGGATGGAGCCGGACGCCAACAGCCAGATGCCGCAAACGAGCAGGGCCAATTGCAGCATTAGCCACAGCGGCCGCAGGGCATCGACATGGCTGGCCGCCAGGCGGGCAAAGCCGACGCTCCCTGCCGCAAGGGCACCGAGCACGGCATAGCCTGCGAGCCGACCGAATTGCAGCCCGACGGCGGATGAGGTCGTGGCGGAAGACTCGGCGCATGGCCGGGAAGCGGCCATGCATGGCGCAGCGCACATGGCGCCGCAATGAGGCAGCCCCGCCAACCCGAGGATCAGCGCGGCCAGCAACAGACCTGAGACCATGCTCAGATGATGCGCGAAAACCTCTGCAGCGCCTGATCAGCCTGCAAATGCCGGTCGAAGACCATGGCAATGGCGCGCACGAAGTACCAGCCCAGAGGCGTCACCTCGATGCCGTCGGGAGCCCGCACCACCAGCCCCCAATCTTCGAAGGCGGCAAGCTGCTCGATCTCGCGGGCAAAGACCTCGCGTACGTCCACGAGATGCGCCAGTTCAATGGATTCATAGTCCACCCGGCCCTGCGCCATGATCGCCATGATGATGCTGCGGCGCAGGAGGTCATCTCGCGTCAGTGCGATGCCGCGGGCGACCGCGAATTCACCGGAGCGAATGGCGTCATAGTAGGCCGGCAGCGTCTTGGCGTTCTGGCTGTAGGTGGCGCCGACGCGGCCGATGGCCGAGACGCCCAGGCCGATGATGTCGCAGTCAGGCTGGGTGCTATAGCCCTGGAAGTTCCGATGCAACCGACCCTGACGCTTGGCCACGGCAAGTGAGTCCTCCGGCAGGGCGAAGTGATCCATGCCGATGTACTGATAGCCCGCGCCGAGGAAGCGGCTGATGGCCGACGACAGCATGCTGATCTTGTCGCCTGCCTTGGGCAGCTCAGTCTCAATGATGCGGCGCTGCGGCTTGAAGACCCGCGGCAGGTGGGCATAGGCGTAGATCGCCACGCGGTCTGGCCGCACGCTGATCACGTCTGACAGCGTGTTGGTAAAGCTCTGCGCTGTCTGCCGCGGCAGGCCGTAGATCAGATCGACGTTGACAGAGTGGAACTTCAACTCGCGAGCTGCCTGGATGAGCTCCACGACCTGCTGCCACGGCTGCACACGGTGCACGGCCTTCTGGACCTGCGCATCAGTGTCCTGCACACCCAGGCTGATGCGGTTGAAACCCATGCCGGCCAGCCGCTCCAGCCGCTGGCGTGTCACCGTCCGGGGATCCACCTCGATGGCGTACTCGCCGCTGTCCAGCAGCTTGAAGCTGCGGCGCAGCGCGGCCATCAGCCGCTCCAACTCGTCATCCGACAAAAAGGTGGGCGAGCCGCCGCCCAGGTGCAATTGCGACACCGGCTGGCCGCGGCCGATCACGGCCTCATGCAGGGCGATCTCGGCCTCAAGTGCGTCCAGGTACTCGCCCGCGCGCTCGTGATGCTTGGTGATGACCTTGTTGCAGGCGCAGTAGTAGCACACCGACTCGCAGAAGGGGATGTGCACGTAGAGCGACAGCGGGGCGGCGCTGCCTAGAGCACCCACGCCTTCGGCGCGCTGAGCCAACGCTTGCCGGTAATGCTCAGCGGTGAAGGCGTCGACGAAGCGATCAGCCGTGGGATAGGAGGTGTAGCGCGGCCCGGAAATGTCCAGGCGCGCAAGCAGCCCCTCATCCAGCACAGGGGCGGGTTGACTCGCCGTGTCGACGGCTTCCGGGAAAGGGCTTGGCGCAGCGGACATGCGAGTGAATGTGCCAAACTGGGGAGGTCAGGGCTTGATCTGCAGCAAGCCCGGCGCGATGGCCTCGGCAACAATCCGCGGGTTTTGACTGAGGACAAGAGCATGGTGCTTGCCCATCCGCTCGTCGGGGATCATCGCGTGCAGAACCCCACCCCGTGCAGCACTGCTGCCGCCAACAAGCCGACGAAGATGGACGCGTTCAAGGTTGCCTGTTCGAGTTGCAACCTCCGGGAGCTTTGCCTGCCGGTAGGCATGTCGAAACCCCAGTTGGAACAACTCGACTCGCTGGTGGCAACCCGAAAGAGCGTCAAGCGCGGCGAGGCCTTGTTCCGCGCCGGCGACGCGTTTCAGTCTCTGTATGCGGTGCGCACCGGCTTCTTCAAGACCTGCGTCGCGTCCGAAGACGGGCGTGAGCAGGTGACCGGCTTTCAGATGGCCGGTGAGCTGCTCGGGCTGGACGGCATCAGCACCGACCGCCACGCCTGCGACGCCGTGGCGCTGGAGGACTCCCAGGTCTGCCTGATCCCCTACAACCGGCTCGAAGACCTGTCGCGCGAGTTCACCGACTTGCAGCACCAGTTCCACAAGATCATGAGCCGAGAGATCGTGCGCGATCAGGGCGTGATGCTGCTGCTGGGCAGCATGCGCGCCGAAGAGCGCTTGGCGGTCTTCCTGCTCAACTTGACTCAGCGACTGCACGCACGAGGCTTCTCGGCGTCGGCCCTGGTGCTGCGCATGACGCGCGAGGAGATCGGCAGCTATCTGGGCCTGAAACTGGAGACGGTCAGCCGCACCTTCTCGAAGTTCCAAGAGGAAGGCCTGCTCGAAGTGAAGCAGCGCGACATCCGCATTCTGGACAACGAAGGCCTGCGCAAGCTGGTCAACACAGCGCGTTGCTGAGCGCCATGGCAGGACGGCGACGCGACAAGCAAGGCGCCGGGTCAATCGCCGTCGGCGCCATGGTGGCTCACGCCTGAATCAGGCGATATGCGCGGCCCCGGCCACAGGCGTCGCCGGCGTCTGACCGGCTGGCTGGGCGAAGGCACCAGCCAGCCACAAGCTCAGCGCCGAAGCGCCCGCCACCACCGCCCAAAAGACGAAGAAGGCGACGCTGTAGAGCGCGGTGGCGGTCCAGCCCGCCTCCAGCAGATGCAGCAGATCCACCGGATCGATCACCGCAAAGACCACGGCTTCAAGCAGCCCGGCTACCAAGAAAGACGGCCAGACGATCCACATGGCACGCTTCATCGCTCCTGCTCCTCGTAGCCCTTTAGGCCGCAGCGGGAATGGTGAGTGCGGCTGCCGGGCTCAGGGCTGCTGCTCGCTCCGATCTGCCTTGGCACCGGCCTGTGCCGCGTGATTACGGGCCTTCAGGGCCGGAGTAAGGGCATCAGGCGCCTGCTGCGGGTTGTACTGGTCCGCCTTCATCAGCTCCTGGCGCTCCTGGAGCGTAAGCGGCGGATCGGGATGGCGGGCGATGACCACGGCCGTCGCCACACAGGCCAGCACGACCGCCAGAGGGCCGCCGACCACGAGCCACATCATGGGCTCGCGCCACCAGGGGGCGGCAGCGGGAGAACCAGAGGGTGTGGCGGCTTGCGGCATGGCGGCGGACAACTGATGAAAAGTGGGCGCCGGTCAGCGCGGGACGACGAAGGTGGAGTGCTCGTCCACCACCACTGGGGCCACATGCAGCTCCGACGGCTCGGGCAGGCGCTCGATCAGGAACTCGATCTTGTGAGCGCCCGGCTTCAGCTGGGCGACGGCCTCGGGCGGCATCTGGACACTCACCGGCCACCAGCGTGACTCGGCGGGGCCAAGATCGAACTCCGACGCGGAAGCCACGAGGGCGCCGTCGAGCCCGGCCACGCGGACGCGGTAGCGCTGCGGGGCCTCCGTGGCGTTCATTACCTGCAGCCGATAGACATTCTCGATGCGCCCGTCATCCACCATGCGGGCAAGGGCATTGCGGTCGCGCACCACATCGACCCTGAACGGCGCGCGCAGTGCAAGGCTGGTCACGAAGGCCGCGGAGATGGCCAGCAGGATGGCGCCCAGCACGAGCACCCGCGGGCGCAGCACGCGGCGCCACATCTGCGCGGCGTTCCACTGGTTGGCCATGCCGTTCTCGGTGGCATAGCGAATGAGGCCGCGCGGGTAGTTCATCTTGTCCATGACGGTGTCACAGACGTCGATGCAGGCGGCACAGCCGATGCACTCGTACTGCAGGCCCTTGCGGATGTCGATACCCGTGGGGCAGACCTGCACGCACAGGCCGCAGTCCACGCAGGAGCCAAGGCCCTGAGCCTTGGGATCGACCTTCTTGGACCGTGAGCCGCGCGGCTCACCGCGGGCGACGTCGTAGCTGACGATCAGCGTGTCCTTGTCGAACATGGCGCTCTGGAAGCGCGCATACGGACACATGTACTTGCACACCTGCTCGCGCATGTAGCCGGCATTGCCGTAGGTGGCAAAACCGTAGAACAGCGTCCAGAAGGCCTCCCACGGGCCGAGGCCGAAGGACAGTACCTGCTCGCCCAGGGTGCGGATGGGCGTGAAGTAGCCGACGAAGGTGAAGCCGGTCCACAGACCGATGGTGATCCACGCCGCCTGCTTGGCCGACTTGCGCCAAAGCTTGTTGAGGCTCCACGGGCCCTGGTCCAGGCGCATGCGGGCGATGCGGTCGCCTTCGATCTTGCGCTCGACCCACATGAAGATCTCGGTGTAGACCGTCTGCGGGCAGGCATAGCCACACCACAAGCGGCCCCCGATGGCCGTGAAGAAGAACAGGCCGTACGCCGACAAGACGAGGATGCCCGTCAGGTAGATGAAGTCCTGCGGATACAGGACCAAATCGAAGATGAAGAAACGCCGTGCCCCAAGGTCGAAGAGCACGGCCTGCCGATCATTCCACTGCAGCCAGGGCAGGCCGTAGAAGATGACCTGCGTGAACCACACCAGCGCCCAACGCCAGCGGGCGAACCAGCCATCGACCGAGCGCGGGTAGAGCGTCTCGTGCTTCTGGTAGAGCGAGACGACTTGACCGGAATCGTCCGCTGAGCCGGAGGCCGGAGCCTCCGGTGCGATCGGGATGACGCGGGGCGTGGTGGTTTTCATCGCCGTTCAGTCCGCCGCTGAGCGAATCAGCGGGCGACCTGATGAGCAGAGGCGGTGGAGCTCGTGCGGTTCGACAGGCTCCACACGTAAGCACCGACAACGTGGATTTGTTCCGCAGTCAGACGGCCCGCCTGGGCCGGCATGACGTTGGTCTTGCCGTTGGTGACGATGTTGACGATGGCCTGCTCACCCCAGCCATGCAGCCAGACGCGGTCGGTCAGATTGGGCGCACCCACGGCGGGGTTGCCCTTGCCGTCGGCCCCATGGCAGGCGGCGCAGGCGGCGAACTTGGGCTTGCCAAGCTGGGCCATCACCGAGTTGTGCGGGCTGCCAGACAGGCTCAGCACGTAGTGAGCCACGTTGCGCACGTCTTCCGCCGTGCCAACGGCGGCGGCCATGGGCGGCATCATGCCGATGCGGCCGTTGACCAGGGTCGTGTGGATCGCCTCGGGCGTGCCGCCGTGCAGCCAGTCGCTGTCGGTCAGGTTTGGGAAGCCCTTGCCGCCGCGGGCGTCGGAGCCGTGACAAGCCGCGCAGTTGTTCAGGAAGATGCGCTCACCGATGGCCATGGCTTCGGCATCCTGAGCCAGCTGCTCGGTCTTCATGCCCATGTAGCGGGCATAGACCGGCTGCAGCTGCTCGCGCGCCTTGTCGACTTCCTGCTCGTACTGCTTGGCCGACGACCAGCCCAGCTTGCCCTGGAAGCTGCCCATGCCCGGGTAGAGCACCAGGTAGCCGACGGAGAAGACGATGGTGAGGATGAACAAGCCCATCCACCAGCGCGGCAGGGGGTTGTTCAGCTCGGTCAGGTCGCCGTCCCAGACGTGGCCGGTGGTCTCAGGCTTGTTGGGATCTTCGCCCGGGCGCAGCTTGCGCTTGCTGGCCACGAAGAGCAGCAGCAGGCAAGCGAAGATGGAAACGCCGGTGACGATGGCGACGTATTGGGCCCAGCCCTGGTGGATGAAGTCACTCATGCTTGCTCCCTCCGGAGCCGGGGATGTTGTCGTTTTCAAAGGGCAGCCGGGCTGCTTCGTCGAAGCGGGCGCGGTTGCCGCGGGAGTACGCCCAGAACACGATGGCCAGGAAGGCCAACAGGCTCAGGACGGTCACCACGCTGCGCAGGTCGTTGAGATCCATGGCAGTTCCTTGCAGTCGGTCAGCTCACTTGACCGCCGTACCCAGCACTTGCAGGTAGGCGATCAGCGCGTCCATCTCGGTCTTGCCCTTGAGCTGCTCGGGCGCCTGGGCGATCTCGGCCTCGGTGTAGGGCACGCCCACCTTGGTCAGCGCGCGCATGTGCGGCTGGATGGCTTCGGGCTGCAGCGCGGTCTGCTCCAGCCACGGGAAGCCGGGCATGTTGGACTCGGGCACCACGTCACGCGGGTTGATCAGGTGGATGCGGTGCCACTCGTCGCTGTAGCGGCCGCCGACGCGGTGCAGGTCCGGGCCGGTGCGCTTGGAGCCCCATTGGAAGGGGTGGTCATAGACGAACTCGCCAGCCACCGAGTAGGGACCGTAGCGCAGCGTCTCCGCGCGCAGCGGACGGATCATCTGCGAGTGGCAGTTGTAGCAACCTTCCCGCGTGTAGATGTCGCGCCCGGCCAGCTGCAGCGGGGTGTAGGGCTTGAGGCCCTCCACCGGCTGCGTCGTGGAATGCTGGAAGAACAGCGGCACGATCTCGACCAGGCCCCCGACCGAGACCACGATCAGGATCAGGACGATCATCAGGAAGTTGTTGGTCTCGATCTTCTCGTGAGAGAAGGTGGGAATCTTTTCGTTGTGGTCAGCCATGATTGCTTGACTCCTCGCTTCAGGCGCGCGCGGCGGCAGGGACGGCAGCCGCGGTAGCGCGGGCGGGGGTGATGGCGGTCATCACGACGTTCCAGGCCATCAGGCACATACCGCTCAGGTAAAGCAGGCCGCCCAGGGTGCGGATGACGTAGAAGGGATAGGTGGCCTTCACGCTTTCGACAAACGTGTAGGTCAGCGTGCCGTCGGGATTGACCGCGCGCCACATCAGGCCCTGCATCACGCCGGCGATCCACATGGCGGCGATGTAGAGCACGATGCCGATGGTGGCGATCCAGAAGTGCATGGTGATGGCCTGCACGCTGTGCATCTCGGTCTTGCCGTACATGCGCGGGATCAGGTAGTACAGCGAGCCCATCGTGATCAGGCCCACCCAGCCCAGCGCGCCGGAGTGCACGTGGCCCACGGTCCAGTCGGTGTAGTGCGACAGGGCGTTGACCGTCTTGATGGACATCATCGGGCCCTCGAAGGTGGACATGCCGTAGAACGACAGGGCCACGATGAGGAACTTCAGGATGGGGTCGGTGCGCAGCTTGTGCCAGGCACCCGACAGGGTCATGATGCCGTTGATCATGCCGCCCCAAGAGGGCGCCAGCAGGATCAGAGAGAACAGCATGCCGACGCTTTGCGCCCAGTCGGGCAGCGCGGTGTAGTGGAGGTGGTGGGGGCCCGCCCACATGTACGTGAAGATCAGCGCCCAGAAGTGGACGATGGACAGCCGGTAGCTGTAGACCGGACGGCCGGCTTGCTTGGGAATGAAGTAGTACATCATCCCCAGGAAGCCCGCGGTCAGGAAGAAGCCCACAGCGTTATGGCCGTACCACCACTGCACCATGGCGTCCTGCACGCCGGCGTAGGCGGAGTAGCTCTTCATGATGCCGGCCGGGATCTCCGCACTATTGACCACGTGCAGCAGGGCCACGGCCAGGATGAAACCGCCGTAGAACCAGTTGGCCACGTAGATGTGCTTGACGCGGCGGATGCCGATCGTGCCGAAGAACACGACGGCGTACGCCACCCACACCAGCGTGATCAGGATGTCGATCGGCCACTCCAGCTCGGCGTATTCCTTGCCGGTGGTGAAGCCCAGCGGCAGCGAGATGGCGGCTGCCACGATCACCGCCTGCCAACCCCAGAACGTGAAGGCGGCCAGCTTGGGCGCGAACAGCGGCACCTGGCAGGTGCGCTGCACGACGTAGTAAGACGTGGCGAACAGCGCGCAGCCACCGAATGCGAAGATCACCGCGTTGGTATGCAGCGGGCGCAGACGGCCGAAGTGCAACCAGGGCAGATCGAAGTTGAGCTGCGGCCAAGCGAGCTGGGCGGCGATGATGACGCCGACCAGCATGCCAACCACACCCCACAGGACCGCGGCCAGTGCGAACTGGCGCACCTGAGTGTCGTTGTAGGTCACCGCTTGCGTGCCGGCGGTGTGCGTGGATGAGGACCCGGCCACAGCCGTGCCGCCACCCAGCGCTTGCGCTGTTGCTGCCATGTTTCTTATCTCCACAGTAGGTGCGAAAAATTGTCGAAGGGCGGGTAACCCTCAGTCTTGATCCGGGTCAAGCGGGCCGGAAGCACGCTCTTCAAAGATGCGCTGTCCTTCACGTTCCAGGTCCTCGAACTGGCCCGCCTTCAGGGCCCAGGCGAACAGGCCGATGATCAGCAGCGCCAGGACCACCGACAGCGGAACGAGCAGGTAGACGATTTCCATCGAGGACGCCCTAGCCGGGCTAGCCTGGAACGACCTGCGGTGCGCGGATCGGGGTGGATGAAGGAGCAGCGGCCGGGTCGTCAGCCGAGCGGGCCAAGCGCACGGCATTGCCGACGACCAGGAGCGAGCTCAAGGCCATGCCGAGACCGGCCAGCCAGGGTGGCAGCCAGCCGATCAGGGCCAGCGGCACGCTCGCCGCGTTGTAGATCGCGGCCCAGGCGAGATTTTGACGGACGATGCGCATGGTGCGGCGTGCAAGTTGCCACGCCGCGACGATGTCGGACGGCCGACTGCCCAGCACGATGAAGTCTGCACGCGACTGCGCCAGCGCCGCGCCATGGCCCATGGCGAAGGACACGTCGGCCCGCGACAGCACCGGTGCGTCGTTGATGCCGTCGCCGACGACCACCACCGTGCGCCCGCCGGCCTGCGCGGCGGCCACGGCGTCAAGCTTGTCCTGCGGCTTGGCGCGCGCCTGCCAGCGGCCGGCATCCAGGCCCAGGCGCTCCGCCATGGCACCGACGCGCTGCGACTGGTCACCGGACAGCAGGCTCACCTGCAGGCCATGGGCCTGGAGCGCGGACACCGCGTGGGCGGCATCAGGCCGCAGGCTCTCGTCCAGCGCGAAGGCTGCCTGCAGCACCCCGTCGCGTGCCAGCCAGACGCGCGCTTGATCGGCATCGGCCGCATCTCCCTCGCCGGCGAAGGCGCCCTCCCCTGCCCAGTCGGCTGCACCCAGCCGCCAGAGCGCGCCGGCGTCGTCTCGCGCCTCAATGCCGCAGCCGGGCTGCTCGCGCAGCTGGTGCCAGGCCACGCCCGCCGGCTGTGCACAGGCTGCCGCCAGGGCCAGCGACAGCGGGTGGCGCGAGTGCCCGGCCAAGCTTGCAGCGCGGGCGAGCATGGCATCAGCGTCCACCCCTGGGACCGTGCGCACGCCGGCCAGACGCAGCCGGTCGTCGGTCAGCGTGCCGGTTTTGTCGAAGACAACCGCGTCGGCGCGGGCCAGGGCCTCCAGGGCATCGAAGCGCTGCACCAGCACGCCGCGGCGGGCCAGGGCCCCGGCGGCGGCCACCATCGCGGACGGCGCGGCCAGCGACAGCGCGCACGGGCAGGTGACGATGAGCACCGCCACGGCCACCCACACCGCGCGGCTCGGGTCGATGAACCACCAGACAATGCCGGCGCCGAGGGCAAGCAGCAGCACCGCCCACAGGAAGGGCCCGGCGATGCGGTCGGCCAGGCGCACCCAGGACGGCCGCTCGGCCATCGCCTGCTGCATCAGCCAGACGATGCGCTGGTATTGGGTCTGCTCGCCCAGGCGCTCTACCCGCATGCGCACCGGGCTGCTGAGGTTGTAGCTGCCGGCCAGCACGCCGTCGCCGGCCTGTCGCGGCAGCGGGCGGGACTCGCCGGTAAGGAGCGCCTCGTCCACCTCGGTGGGGCCGTCCAGCAACGTGCCGTCTGCGGGAAAGGCCTGGCCGGCGGCAATGCGCACCTCGTCGCCGACCTGCAGCCTCACCGGCGAGACGCGCTCGCTGCCAGTGGACGTGATGCGCTCCACCGTCTGCGGCAGGCGGTGCAACACGCTGTCCAGCGCCTGTGTGGCCTGCCGGCGGGCGCGGGCCTCCAGTGCGCGGCCGGCCAGCAGGAAGGCGACGAACATGGTCAGCGAGTCGAAGTAAACCTCGCGCCCCCAGAACGACGGCCCGCCGCTGCCCAGCGTGGCAAAGGTTGCCCCGCTGCTGGCGACAAAGGTCACGACGATGCCCAGCGCCACCGGCACGTCCATGCCGATGCGCCGCTGGCGGATGGCGCGCCAGGCGCCGGCGTAGAACGGCGTGGCCGAGAACAGCACCACCGGCAGGCTGAGCAGCCAACTGGCCCACTGCAGCATGCGCAGCACGTCCAGGCCGATGTCCTCGGGCGACGAGACATAGGTCGGCGTCGCATACATCATCACCTGCATCATGCAGAAGCCGGCCACGAAGAGCCGCCACAGTCCCTTGCGCGCTTCACGGCGGTCGCGCTCGCGCTGGTCGATGGCGGTGTCCGGGAAGGCCTGGTAGCCGGCGCGCTCAATGGCCTCCACGACCTGGGAGGCCCGCGTGAGCGCCGGATCCCACCAAACCTGTGCGCGGCGGCTTGCCGCCTGCACGCTGACCTGCTCCACACCGGGCACCTGACGCACCGCTTGCTCGATGATGCCGGCGCACGCCGCACAATGGATGCCGTCCAGGACCAGCTGGGAGCAGGCCTGCTGGCCGCCGCCCGCGCGGCTGCTGAAGCGCGTGTAGCGCGCCAGCTCTGCCTCGTCGTCCAGGGCTGCGGCCTCGCGTGCCGCGCGCTCGGCATCGGCCGGTGCAAGCAGCTTGCGCCGGGCCTCGACGCCATCCGCCGACGCACTGCCGGCCGGCTCACCGCCCGAGGCGGACGGGTCGGGCAAAGGGATGGCGGAGGGGACTGGGGGCACGGACGGGACGGGACGTTACAGCGGCGGCCGGGGCGAGAGGGCAAGGCCATCGGCCCGCCGGACGCAGCAAGGGCTTGCCCACTTTAGGCAGCGACAGGAGACCTTGGGGTGATCTGCATCAAGTCAAGCGGGAAAATACCGCATCGCACCGCGTCGGGGCGCAGGATTGTCGCCGCGTTCGCCCTGGCAGTGGCTGCCGTGCTGTTGACGGCCCTGGCGCCAGCAGGCCCGGCGCGGGCGCAGGCAGTGGCCGCCGCAGCGGGTGTGCCCCAGTCGCTACCCGCTGTGCCGCTGCAGGCGGGGCTCTACATCATTCAGGCTGAGGTGGCCCGCACGCCGCTGGAGCGGCAGATCGGGCTGATGCATCGGCCCAGCCTGCCCATCAACCGGGGCATGCTGTTTGTCTTCGAGGTGCCGGCGGTCCAGTGCTTCTGGATGAAGGACACACTGGTGCCGCTGTCGGCCGCTTTTCTGCAGGACGACGGCACCATCGTCAACATTGTCGACATGCAGCCACGTAGCGAGCAGTCGCACTGCTCGGCACGGCCGGTGCGCTACGTGCTCGAAATGAACCAGGGCTGGTTCGCCAAGCGCGGCTTCAAGGCCGGCAGCCGCATCGCCGGACCGCCGTTTGGGGCGCGCTGATGCCGGCAGCGCAGCACGCCGCGCCGGTTAGCGGCGGGGCGCGCCGCAGGTGTCTACGCCCAGCACGCCGTAGGCGGGGCAGTAGCGGAAGAGCCCGGTGAGCAGCGGCACGATGCCCACGTAGCCCCAGATGCCGATGGTGCCGGTCGCGGCTAGCGCGATCAGTACCAGGCCGAAGACGATGCGGGCGGTGCGGTCCAGGGTGCCGACGTTGGCTTTCATGGGCGTCCTCCAAGAGAGAAGGAAAACAGCATCGCGCGATGGATGCCGGCTGTGCTTGTCCTGCGTCAAGCCGAGCAGCTCGCGGGCCCCATCGGCCGGGTGCTGAACCGTCCAGGGGCCCTTAGATTCGCGGCGTGTCCACGCGCACGTCGCCGCACTGCGCGCGGTGGCGCAGCGCGTGGTCCATCAGCACCAGGGCGAGCATGGCCTCGGCAATCGGCGTGGCGCGGATGCCGACGCAGGGATCGTGGCGGCCACGAGTCTCGACCATGACCGGGTTGCCGTGCAGATCGATGGAGCGGCGCGGCGTGTGGATGGAGCTGGTGGGCTTGATGGCGATGGAGACGACGATCTCCTGCCCGGTGCTGATGCCGCCCAGCACGCCACCGGCATGGTTGCTGGCGAAGCCTTCGGGCGTGAGCTCATCGCCATGCACCGTGCCGCGCTGGGCCACGCTGGCGAAGCCCGCGCCGATCTCCACGCCCTTGACGGCGTTGATGCCCATCATGGCGTGCGCGATGTCCGCGTCCAGCCGGTCGAAGAGCGGCTCGCCCAGGCCGACGGGCACGCCCTGGGCGCGAACCTCGATGCGCGCGCCGCAGGAGTCGCCGGCTTTGCGCAGCGCGTCCATGTAGGCCTCCAGCTCGGCAATTTGCGAGGCATTCGCAGCGAAGAAGGGGTTTTGCGGCACATGCTCCCAGCCCTCGAAGGCGATAGGGATCTCGCCGAGCTGCGTCATGCAGCCGCGGAAGGTGGTGCCGTACTGCTGCTGCAGCCATTTGCGGGCCACGGCGCCGGCGCCCACCATCGGCGCGGTGAGGCGGGCCGAGGAGCGCCCGCCGCCGCGCGGGTCACGGATGCCGTACTTGTGCCAGTAGGTGTAGTCGGCATGCCCGGGGCGGAAGGTCTGCAGGATGTTGCCGTAGTCCTTGCTGCGCTGGTCGGTGTTGCGGATGAGCAGGCAGATGGGCGCGCCGGTGGTGCGGCCTTCGTAGACGCCGGACAGGATCTCCACCGCATCGGGCTCGTTGCGCTGAGTGACATGGCGCGAGGTGCCGGGGCGACGGCGATCGAGTTCAGGCTGGATGTCGGCCTCCGACAGCTCCATCCCCGGCGGGCAGCCGTCGATCACGCAGCCGATGGCCGGGCCGTGGGATTCGCCGAAGTTGGTGACGCGAAAGAGCTCGCCGAAGGTGCTGCCGGGCATGGTGTGCGCGATCGTGGGGACGGAATGCGGCGCCCGGAGAGAAAGGACGCCAGAAAACGAAAACGGGCGGATGACGCCCGCCCGTATTGTCGCAGCCGCTGCCCTCGCGGCAGCTGGCCTGCGGCCGTGGCCGATCAGGCCGCCGGCCGCGCGGCGTCCTCCTCGACCGGCCAGTCGCGGATGTAGGCCTTCAGCATGCGGTTCTCGAAGTCCTGGGACTCAACCACCGCCTTGGCCACGTCGTAGAAGGACATCACGCCCATCAGCGTGCGGCCGTCGAGCACCGGCAGGTAGCGGGCATGGCGGCTGAGCATCATGCGGCGCACCTCGTCGAGGTCGGTCTCGGGGGTGCAGGTCAGGGGATGGTCGTCCATGACGCCGCCGACGGTGGCATTGCCGAAGCTGCCGCCGTTGCGCACCACGGCCTGCATCACCTCGCGGAAGGTCAGCATGCCAGCGACATCGCCGTGATCCATGACCACGAGGGAGCCGATGTCGTGCTCAACCATGGTGCAGACCGCGGTGGCCAGGGACTGCTGGGGCGAGACGGTAAAGAGCACGCTGCCCTTGACGCGCAGGATGTCGCTGACTTTCATGGGATTTCCTTTCACGGCGGCTGCGCCGGTGCACCCGGCCCAGCCGAATATAGACGCCGGTCGCTCGGCTCGAAAGCTCCGCCCTCGCTTGCCGCAGGGGGGCTAACCCGCAAGCCGCAGCTGCGGCAGGGCGTCCTCCAGCGTCAGGCGGCCCAGGCCGGTGCGCGCCCACAGCGCGGCAACCGGCTCATCATGCTCCAGCAGCAGCGCACGCACCAGGGGCTCCAGCGGCGTGGAGGGCGGCTCGCACAGCAGCACGTAGCGCGGGTCGCCCGGCTCGTCCAGGCGGGCGATCCAGTCGAGCTCCAGCAGGGCCTCCAGCGCCGGCTCGGCCTGCAACGGGTCGCAGCGCAGCGCGCGGGCGGCCTCGTCCAGCGTGAGCCCGCCCTGCCCCGCCGCGCGCGCATCGCCCAGCACGCGCAGCAGCTGCAGCGCCAGGCGGAAGCGGTGGCCGGGCGTCTCGGGCTGGCGCACGGCACGGATCTGCAAGCTGGGCATGTAGGCGGCCACCACCGCGCCCAGCAGCAGGATGACCCAGCCGGAGTACAGCCAGATCAGGAAGATGGGCACGGTGGCGAACGCCCCGTAGACCGTGGTGTAGAGCGGCGCGCTGCTCAGGTAGAGCGCCAGCACCTTCTTGGCTGCCTCCAGGCCGAGCGAGACGAACCAGCCTCCGGCCCAGGCATGCCGCCAGCGCACGTGGGTGTTGGGCACGTAGCGGAACAGCGCCGCGGCCCCGGCGGCCACCAGCAGCAGCTCGATGGCGTCCAGCACCACGCGCACGCCGCCCGGCAGGGCGCCCACCCAGCCGCGCGAGGCCGACACCGCGTAGGACGTCATGGACAGGCTCACACCGAGCAACAGCGGGCCCAGCGTGGCGGCCGACCAGTAAACCAGCACGCGCTGGGTCAGCGGCCGGGCCTGGCGCACGCGCCAGATGTTGTTGAGCGTGCGGTCGATGGTCAGCATCAGCATCAGCGCCGAGGCCACCAGCAGAATCAGGCCCAGGCTGCCCAGCCGGCTGGCCTTGGACGCGAAGTCGGTCAGCGCGGCCAGCACCGGGCGGGCGATGCTGTCGGGCACCAGCGCGTCGACAAGCCAGCGCTCCAGTGCCAAGCGGAAGCGCCCGAACATTGGAAAGGCGGTGAACACCGCCAGCGTGACCGCCAGAAAGGGCACCAGCGCGATGGTGGTCGTGAAGGTCAGGCTGCTGGCAGTCAGGCCCAGCCTGTCCTCGCGAAAGCGCGCGCGCAGCGTCGACAGCGTGTCGCGCCAGGGCCAAGTGCGCAGGGCGGCCAGGAACTCGGTGAGACGAGGCCGCCATCCGCCGCGGACAGAGGCGCGGGCACGGAGCGTGGAGATCATGCTGGCTATGATCCCTCAATTCACATCGCCGGCCCGTTGCGGCGACGTGCGTGCAGCGACACGGATGCCGCGGCCCGCGGCGGCTGCCAGCCCACCCGCACGCGGCAAGCTCCCCGCCACCGCCCCCCCCTGCTCCATCCTCCCTCACCTTTGCGTGCGGCGAGGGTCTCGATTGCATCGCAGATGACCGCCCACCCCACCTCATCCTCCGCCGACCGCTGGCGAGCCATCGCCCTGGGCTGCACGCTGAGCCTCGTCGCGCTCGGGCTGGGGTGGGAGCTGTGGTGGGCGCCGCTGCCCGGCGGCACCGGCATGCTGGCGGTCAAGGTGATCCCGCTGGCGTTTGCCCTGCCCGGGCTGGTGCGCCACCGGCTCTATACCTACCGCTGGCTGTCGCTGCTGGTCTGGCTGTATGTGACCGAGGCACTGGTGCGCCTGGCCGAGCCCCTGCCCATGCGGCTGCTGGCTGGCGCGGAGCTGGCCCTGGCGCTGCTGCTGTTCGCGGCCTGCGGCATCTACGTGCGCGTCCGGCTGGCGGCCGGGCGGCTGCTTGCCGCCCAGGCGAAGGGCGGACCCGATGCCTGACACTGCTGGGCTGCTGCACCGGCTGCATGAGCGGCTGGGCAGCTCGGCGGTGCTGACCGGCGACGGCCTGCAGGCCTACGAGGTGGACTGGCGCGGCCGCTGGGCGGGCCGGGCGCTGGCCGTGGTGCAACCGCGATCGACGGCCGAGGTGGCCGACGTGGTGCGCCTGTGCGCCCAAGCCGGCGTCTGCATCGTGCCCCAGGGCGGCAACACCAGCACGGTGGGCGGCAGCGTGCCAGATGCCAGCGGCGCGCAGGTTGTGCTGAGCCTGCGGGCCATGAACCGTATCCGCGCCATCGCCCCGGCCAACCTGACGCTGACGGCCGAGGCCGGCTGCCTGCTCGCCCAGGTGCAGCAGGCGGCCGCCGACCATGACCTGCTCTACCCGCTGCGCCTCGCCAGCGAGGGCCAGTGCACCATCGGTGGCAACCTGGCAACCAATGCCGGCGGCACGCAGGTGCTGCGCTACGGCAATACGCGGGAGCTGTGCCTGGGGTTGGAAGTGGTCACCCCAGCCGGCGAGATCTGGAGCGGGCTGTCAAGCCTGCGCAAGGACAACACCGGCTACGACCTGCGCGATCTGTTCATTGGCAGCGAAGGCACGCTCGGCATCATCACCGCAGCGACGCTGCGGCTCTTCCCGCGGCCGAGCGTCACGGCCACCGCCTGGGTGGCCTGCGACGGGCTGGCCCAGGCAGTCGCGCTGCTGCACCGGCTGCGCTGCCGCTTCGATGCAGCGCTGACGGCGTTTGAGCTCATCAACGCCACCGCACTGGACATCGTGGCCCGCCACGAGCCGGCCTGCGCCGCCCCGCTGACACACGTCACGCCGTGGGCCGTGCTGCTGGAGCTCGGATCCAGCGACGCCCAGATTCCGCTGCAGCAGGCGCTGGCTGACGAGCTGCACGTCGCGGTGCGGGACAGCGTCATCAGCGACGCTGCCCTCGCGCAACATACCGGGCACGCCGCCGCCTTTTGGCGCACTCGCGAGGCCATCCCCACGGCCCAAGCGCGCGACGGTCTCAACGTCAAGCATGACATCGCGGTGCCTACGCATGAGATTCCGCGCCTGGTGGACCGGGTGACCGCCGCGCTGCACGAGCGCTGGCCCGGCGCGCGCCTGGTGCTCTTCGGCCATCTGGGTGACGGCAACCTGCACTTCAACGTCGCCGCACCCGCCGATATGCCGGCACGCGATTTCCTGGCTGCGCACGAGGGGGCCATCAACGCCGTGGTCTTCGACGAGGTGGCGCGGCACGGTGGCTCCATCGCCGCTGAGCACGGCATCGGCCGGCTGCGACGCGAGACGCTGGCGCGCTACAAGGACGCGACCGCGCTGGCCCTGATGCGCAGCCTCAAGCGCGCGCTGGATCCCCAGGGCCTGATGAACCCGGGCTGCCTGCTGCCGCAGTGAGAAGGCGTGACCGGACCCGCCGGCGCCCGAGCCCCGCGCCTCGCGGCCGGGCGGGCCTATTGCCTATTGCAGCGACCGTTTGGGGAGGACCTGCGGCAGCGCCACGACCTCGATGTCATCCTCGCGCAGCGCGCGCACGTCGTCCGCGCTGGCCTGACCGCGGATGGCCCGCTTGGGCGCCTCGCCGCGGTGAATGCGCCGAGCTTCGTCGGGGAAAGCCGCGCCGACGTCCTCGGTGTGCGCCAACACATGCTCGACCGCCTGCTCCCACAGCGCCTGCACGCCTTCTTCCAGCGAGCCGGGGCGCGGGCGGCTTGGCGGCTCGTCGCCGCGGCCGCCGCCCAGGTTCAGGCGCGGCGCGCTGGGCAGCCGGCTGATGCCGGCATCGCCGCACATCGGGCAGGTCAGCAGCCCGCCGGCCTGTTGCGCCTGATAGGCCTGCTCGTCGGCAAACCAGCCTTCGAAGGCATGCCCCTGCGCGCACTGCAAGCTCCAGACCTTCATCACTGCCCCCGCAATGCCCGCAGCTCAGATGCCGGCACACGCCGGCGCGGGCTGCCACTCGGGCACCCAGGCGCCGCTGCGCCACTGCTGCAGCCACAGCAGGCCGACCAGCGTCTTGGCATCGGTCAGCCGGCCCTCGCGTGTCCAGGCCAGCAGCTCGGCCTCGGAGGCGGCGAACACGTCGAGGAACTCGCCCTCGTCCAGATGCCGCTCGCCGGCGGTCAGGCCGCTGGCCAGCCACACCTCGATGAACTCGGTGGAGTAGCTGATGACCGGGTGCAGCACGCCGGCCCGCGCCCAGCGCGCCGCACGGTAGCCGGTCTCCTCGGCCAGCTCGCGCACCGCGCAGACCAGCACCGATTCGCCCGGGTCGAGCTTGCCGGCCGGGAACTCGACGAAGCTGCGGTCCAGCGGGTAGCGGAACTGGCGCTCCATCACCAGCCGGCCGTCGTCGAGCACCGGGATGATCATCACGGCGCCGGGGTGCACCACGTACTCGCGCGACACCTCGTGGCCGTCGGGCAGCGCCACCTGATCCAGCCGCACGTCGAGGAAGGGCCCGCGCCAGACCTGCCGGCCGTGCAGGCGCTGCTCGCGCAGATGCGGCTCGGCAGCCGCGGCATCAACCGGCGGGCAGCGCCGCAGGCCGTCCTGGCGGGCGTCGTCCGCGGCCATCAGGCGGGCCGCTGGCGGCGCAGGTGGCGCCAGACGAAGCCCGGGAAGGCCAGCGTCAGGTACAGGCACACCAGCACCGCATAGAAGGCCCAGCCCTGCGGCGCTGCCTGGCCCAGGCTGGACTCGATGCCCCGCGCCGCCGCCGTGGCCAGCGCGCAGTACACCGCCCACTCCAGCAGCCGCCACGCAAAGCCCTTGCCCGGCCGCAGCGGGCCGACGAGGAAGAGCCTGTCGTTGACGAAGGGCAGATTGGCGGCCAGCACCGCCATCAGCAGCACCGTCCAGACCGCTGCGCCGGCATCCATGATCGACATCCTGCCTTCAGCCGCTCAGGCGGAGACGGCGTTGAGCACCGCCTGCGCACACCAGTTCATCAGCCCGCCGGGCAGCAGGCCGAAGACCAGCACCGCCAGGCCGTTGACGACCATCACCGCGCGGGCATCACCGCCCACGGGCAGCGGCGTGCTGTCCTGAGGCTCGTCGAAGTACATCAGCTTGACGACGCGCAGGTAGTAGAAGGCGCCGATCAGCGACAGCATCACCGCGGCGATCGCCAGGCCCAGATAGAAGGTGTCGCCTGTCGCCACCAGCGCCTGCAGCACGACCAGCTTGGCGTAGAAGCCCACGGTCGGCGGCAGGCCGGCCAGCGAGAACATGAAGATCGCCATCATCGCGGCCAGCAGCGGGCTGCGGCGGTTCAGGCCGGCGAAGCTCGCCAGCGTGTCGGCCTCATGGCCTTCGCGGGCCAGCAGCATGATCATGCCGAAGGTGCCCAGCGTGGTGAACACGTAGGTCACCATGTAGAACATCGCCGCGCTGTAGCCGGTGGACTGCGTCGTGGCACCCACCACGCCGCACGACAGGCCCAGCAGGACGAAGCCGATCTGCGCGATGGTGGAGTAGGCCAGCATGCGCTTGAGGTTGGTCTGCGCAATGGCCGCCAGGTTGCCCAGCACCAGCGAGGCCACGGCCAGCACCACCAGCATCATCTGCCAGTCCACCGCCGCACCCAGCAGGCCCTCGACGAGCAGCCGCATGCAGATCGCAAAGGCGGCCAGCTTGGGCGCGCTGGCGATGAACAGCGTGGCGATGGTCGGGGCGCCGTGATAGACGTCGGGCACCCACATGTGGAAGGGCACGGCACCCAGCTTGAAGGCCAGGCCAGCGACGATGAACACCAGCCCGAAAGCCATGACCTGCTTGTTGCGATCGCCCGCCGCCACGATCTGGAACACCTCCGGCAGGCTCAGCGAGCCGGTGGCGCCATAGACCATGGACAGGCCGTAGAGCAGGAAGCCGCTGGACAGCGCGCCCAGCACGAAGTACTTCATCGCCGCTTCGGTGGCCAGCAGGTTGTCGCGGCGCAAGGCCACCATCGCGTACAGCGACAGCGTCATCACCTCCAGGCCCAGGTACAGCACCAGCAGGTGGTTGCCGGAGATCATGATGTTGATGCCCAGCAGCGAGAACAGCGCCAGCGAGAACAGCTCGCCCTTGAGGATCTCGCGCGAGGCGGCGTAGTGCTGCCCGTAGATCAGCGTGACCGCCGCGGCCACGGTGGCGAAGAACGCCAGCAGATGGCCGAACTGGTCGCTGACCACCAAGCGCTGCATGGCATAGCCCGCCTGGCCCGCATTGAAGTAGCCCAGATGCAGCCCGGCCACGCCGGCCAGGCCCAGCATCGTCAGCCAGTAGGTCGGCCGGCGGCGCGCGTCCTTCACGAACAGGTCCACCAGGGTCACCACGCAGGCCAGGGCCAGCAGCAGGATCTCCGGCGCCACGGCGTGCCAATTCATCTCGTTCATTTGCGTTCAGACCTTCTTGACGCTGCAGCCCGCTTCAGAGCTTGCCCTGGCCGACGTGGCGGATCAGCTCGTTGACCGAGGCGTCCATGACGTCGGTGAACGGCTTGGGATAGACGCCCATCCACAGCACGGCCACGGCCAGGATGGCGAGGATCCAGAACTCCCGACGATTCAGGTCGGTCAGCTCACGGACGTTGTCGTTGGCCACGGGGCCGAAGTACACCCGCTTGATCATCCACAGCGTGTAGGCCGCACCCAGGATCAGCGCGGTGGCCGCGAGCAGGCCGATCCAGAAGTTGTGCTGCACGGCACCCAGGATGACCATCCATTCACCGACGAAGCCGGCGGTGGCCGGCAGGCCGCAGTTGGCCATGCCGAAGAGCACGGCGAAGGCGGCGAACTTGGGCATGGTGTTGACCACGCCGCCGTAGGCCGCGATCTCGCGCGAGTGCACACGGTCGTAGAGCACGCCGATGCACAGGAACATCGCGCCCGACACGAAGCCGTGGGCGATCATCTGCACCAGGCCGCCGGCGATGCCCAGCGAGCTGAACATGAAGGTGCCCAGCGTGACGAAGCCCATGTGCGCGATGGACGAGTAGGCCACCAGCTTCTTCATGTCCTGCTGCACCATCGCCACCAGGCCGATGTAGATCACCGCGATCAGCGACAGCGTGATCATCAGCGGCGCCCACTCCTGGCTGGCGTCGGGGGCGATCGGCAGCGAGAAACGCAGGAAGCCGTAGCAGCCCAGCTTCAGCATGATCGCCGCCAGCACCACCGAGCCGCCCGTGGGCGCCTCGACGTGGGCGTCCGGCAGCCAGGTGTGCACCGGCCACATCGGTACCTTGACCGCAAACGCAGCAAAGAAGGCGAAGAACAGCAGCGTCTGCGTCTGTGCATCCAGCGGCAGGCGGTGCCAGGCCTGGATGTCGAAGCTGCCCGAGGCGTTGTAGAGGTAGGCCAGCGCCACCAGCATCAGCAGCGAGCCCAGCAGCGTGTAGAGGAAGAACTTGAACGCCGCGTACACCCGGCGGGGGCCACCCCACACGCCGATGATGATGTACATCGGGATCAGCGTGGCCTCGAAGAAGACGTAGAACAGCAGGCCGTCCAGCGCGCTGAAGACGCCGATCATCAGGCCCGAGAGGATCAGGAAGGCGCCCATGTACTGGTTGACGCGCTCGGTGATCACCTCCCAGCCGGCCAGCACGACGATGATGGTGATGAAGGCCGTCAGCGGCACGAACCACATCGAGATGCCGTCCACGCCCAGGTGGTAGTGCACCTGGAAGCGGTCGATCCACAGCACCTTCTCGACGAACTGCATCGCCGCGGTGCCGGTGTTGAAGTCGAAGATGACGGGCAGCGTGGCCGCGAAGCCGACGACGGCGCCGATCAGCGCGGTCCAGCGCACCGCGCCGGCATGCTGGTCACGCCCGGCCAGCAGGAGCAGCAGGCCGAAGGCGATGGGCAACCAGATGGCGGACGAAAGGACGAAGGATTGGGTGGCCATGCCGGGCGCGCCTCAACGGTACTTGAAGATGAACCAGGTCATCAGCGCCAGCACGCCGACGATCATGACCAGGGCATAGTGATAGAGATAGCCCGACTGGAAGAAGCGCGTCAGGGTGGCAAAGAGCCCGACCGCGCGCGCGGAGCCGTTGACGGCCAGGCCGTCGATCAGGCCCACGTCGCCGCCCTTCCACAGGCCGCGGCCCAGCAGCCGGGCGCCGGCGGCGATGATGTTCTCGTTGATCCAGTCCATGTAGTACTTGTTCTCGAGCACGCGCATCAGCAGCCCGCTGCGGGCCTTGATGGCGGCCGGGATGGACGGCTGCTTCATGTAGAACCACCAGGCCACCACCACGCCAGCCAGGGCCAGCCAGAACGGCGGCGTCTGCAGGCCGTGGGCCGCCATGCCGAGGGCGCCGTGGAAGACATGGGCCAGCTCGGCCATGGCCGGATGGCGCGCCGCATCCACGGTGATGGCGTCCTTGAGGAAGTCGCCGAACAGCATCGGCTGGATGGTCAGGAAGCCGATCACCACCGACGGGATGGCCAGCAGCAGCAGCGGTGCGGTCACCACCCAGGGCGACTCGTGCGGCGTGTGGTCGCCGTGGTCGTCGTGATGCCCGTGGTCGTCTTCCGGGGGGAAAGGCTTGTGGTGGAAGTGCTCCTTGCCGTGGAAGACCAGGAAGTACATCCGGAAGGAGTAGAAGGCGGTGACGAACACGCCGGCCAGCACGGCGAAGTGCGCGAAGCCGGCAGCCGGCAGCTCGCTGGCGCCCACCGCCTCGATGATGCTGTCCTTGGAGTAGAAGCCCGAGAACAGCGGCGTGCCGATCAGCGCCAGCGACCCCAGCAGCGACGTGATCCAGGTGATGGGCATGTACTTGCGCAGGCCGCCCATGTTGCGGATGTCCTGGTCATGGTGCATGCCGATGATCACCGAGCCGGCCGCCAGGAAGAGCAGCGCCTTGAAGAAGGCGTGCGTCATCAAATGGAAGACCGCCACCGAGTACGCTGAAGCACCCAGGGCCACCGTCATGTAGCCCAGCTGCGAAAGCGTGGAGTAGGCCACCACCCGCTTGATGTCGTTCTGGATGATGCCCAGGAAGCCCATGAACAGCGCCGTGATGGAGCCGATCACCAGGATGAAGTTGAGCGCGGCATCGGACATCTCGAACAGCGGCGACATGCGCGCCACCATGAAGATGCCGGCCGTCACCATGGTGGCGGCGTGGATCAGCGCGGAGATCGGCGTCGGGCCCTCCATCGAGTCGGGCAGCCACACGTGCAGCGGGAACTGCGCGCTCTTGCCCATCGCGCCGATGAACAGGCAGATGCAGATCACGGTGATCAGCAGCCAGTCCTGGCCGGGGAAGGTCAGCGTGGCCAGCGTGGGGGCCTTGGCGAAGACCTCGGTGTAGTTGAGCGTGCCGGTGTAGGCCAGCAGCAGGCCGATGCCCAGGATGAAGCCGAAGTCGCCCACCCGGTTGACCAGGAAGGCCTTCATGTTGGCGAAGATGGCCGTCGGCTTCTTGTACCAGAAGCCGATCAGCAGGTAGCTCACCAAGCCGACCGCCTCCCAGCCGAAGAACAGCTGCAGCATGTTGTTGCTCATCACGAGCATCAACATCGAGAAGGTGAACAGCGAGATGTAGCTGAAGAAGCGCTGGTAGCCCGGGTCGTCGGCCATGTAGCCCACCGTGTAGAGGTGGACCATGAGCGAGACGAAGGTCACCACGCACATCATCATCGCGGTCAGGCCGTCGACCATGAAGCCGACCTCCATGCGCACGCCGCCCACCACCATCCACTCGTAGATGGTCTGGTTGAAGCGCGCCCCGTCCACGGCGACGGCCTTGAGCGTCATCGCCGACAGCACGAAGGCGATGAACACGCCCAGGATGGTGAAGAAATGCGCCCCGCGGCGGCCGACGGTCTTGCCGAAGAGGCCGGCGATGATGGCGCCGGCCAGGGGCGCCAGTGGCACGGCCAGCAGGGTGGTAGCGGAAAGCTCGGTCATGCGGTGATCCTCAGCCCTTGAGCGTGTCCAGCTCTTCGACGCTGACCGTCGAGCGGTTGCGGAACAGCACCACGAGGATGGCCAGGCCGATGGCCGACTCGGCGGCGGCGACGGTCAGGATGAAGAAGACGAACACCTGCCCGGACATGCTGCCCAGGTAGTGCGAGAAGGCGACGAAGTTCAGGTTGACGGCCAGCAGCATCAGCTCGATGGCCATCAGCATGACGATCAGGTTGCGCCGGTTCAGGAAGATGCCGATGACCGACATCGAGAACAGGATGGCGCCCAGCGAAAGGTAATGTCCGAGGGTGAGGGTCATGCCTGGCCTCCGGGATTGGCGGCATCGGCCGCAGGTGCGGCGGGAGCAGCGGCCTGGGGACGCACGGCCGGCATCTTGACGATGCGCAGGCGGTCGGCCTTCTTGACCTTGACCTGCTCGGAAGGATCCTGGTGGCGCGAGTCCTTGCGCCCGCGCAGGGTCAGCGCGATGGCCGCGATGATGGCCACCAGCAGCAGCACGGCGGCGATCTGCACCGGGTAGACGTAGCGCGTGTAGAGCTCCGCACCCAGCGCCTTGGTGTTGCCCATCTGGGCCACATCAGCGGCCAGCGGCGCGGCCTCGTCCAGGCTGAAGCCGCGGTAGAGCACGAGGATCATCTCCAGCGCGATGATGGCGCCCACCAGGCCGGCGACCGGGAAGTGCTTCCAGAAGCCGGCGCGCAGCGACTCGACGTTGATGTCCATCATCATCACGACGAAGAGGAACAGCACCATCACCGCGCCGACGTAGACCAGCACCAGGGCGATGGCCAGGAACTCGGCCTGCAGCAGCATCCACACGCAGGCGGCGCTGAAGAAGGCCAGCACCAGGTGCAGCGCGGCGGCCACGGGGCTCTTGGCGGTGATCACGCGGAAGGCCGCGAACAGCAGCACCAGCGAGAAGACGGTGAACAGGGCGAAGTTGGTGTCCATAGCAGGTCCCAGCGACGTCGTGGCGACAAGGCGCCCGCCGGCCTGCAGGCCGGGGCGCGCTGCCGCCGCAGCGGCTCAGCGGTAGCGGGCGTCCGCCTCCTTGTTGGCGGCGATTTCCTTCTCGTAGCGGTCGCCGACGGCCAGCAGCATCTCCTTGGTGAAGTAGAGATCGCCGCGCTTCTCGCCGTGGTATTCGAGGATGTTCGTCTCGACGATGGAATCCACCGGGCAGCTCTCTTCGCAGAAGCCGCAGAAGATGCACTTGGTCAGGTCGATGTCGTAGCGCGTGGTGCGGCGGCTGCCGTCCTCGCGCTGCTCCGACTCGATGGTGATGGCCAGCGCCGGGCAGACGGCCTCGCAGAGCTTGCAGGCGATGCAGCGCTCCTCGCCGTTCTCGTAGCGGCGCAGGGCATGCAGGCCGCGGAAGCGGGGCGACAGCGGCGTCTTCTCCTCAGGGAACTGCACGGTGATGGTCGGCGACAGGAAGTGCCGGCCGGTCACCTTGAGGCCCTTGAGAAGCTCCAGCAGCATGAAGCTGGAGAGGAAGTGCTTGACGGAAGCAATGGCGGACATGGCGGTCTCCTTACTTCCAGATGTTCCAGGGGGACTGGATCCACAGGCCGACGACGACCAGCCAAACCAGCGTCACCGGGATGAAGATCTTCCAGCCCAGGCGCATGATCTGGTCGTAGCGGAAGCGGGGGAAGGTGGAGCGCACCCACAGGAAGACGGTGACCACGCAGAAGGTCTTGGCGAACAGCCAGAACCAGTTCCAGAACCACATGGAACCCTGAATCCACTGCGGCGTGTCCATGCCGATCGCCGAGAACGACACCGGTGCCGCCCAGCCGCCCAGAAACATCAACACGGCCAGCGCGGACACGAGGATCATGTTGGCGTACTCGGCCAGGAAGAACATCGCGAACGACATGCCCGAGTACTCGATCATGTGGCCGGCGACGATCTCGGACTCGCCCTCCACCACGTCGAACGGGTGGCGGTTGGTCTCGGCCAGGCCCGAGATGAAGTACACGACGGCGATCGGCAGCAGCGGCAGCCAGTTCCACGACAGCAGGTTCAGGCCCATGTCGGCGAAGGTGCCGCGGTTCTGCTGCATGACGATGTCGGTGACGTTCAGGCTGGCGCTGACCATGATCACGACGACGAAGCAAAAGCCCATCGCGATCTCGTAGGACACCATCTGCGCCGACGCGCGCAGCGCACCGAGGAAGGCGTACTTGGAGTTGGAAGCCCAGCCGGCGATGATCACGCCGTACACCTCGAGCGAGGTGATGGCCATTAGGAACAGCAGCCCGGCGTTGACATTGGCCAGCGCGGCTTCAGGCCCGAAGGGGATCACGGCCCATGCGGCCAGGGCCGGCATGATGGTCATGATCGGGCCGATCAGGAACAGCGGCTTGTTGGCCGCCGAGGGCAGGATGATCTCCTTGAAGATCAGCTTGACCGCATCGGCGATAGGCTGCAGCAGGCCCAGCGGGCCGACGCGGTTGGGGCCGGGGCGGATCTGCGTCCAGCCGATGGCCTTGCGCTCCCAGAGCGTGAGGTAGGCCACGCAGATCATCAGCGGCAGCACCACCGCGACGATCTTGATGAGGTTCCACAGCACTGGCCACCAGTGCGTCGGCCAGGAGCCGCCCAGCAGGCCGCCTCCCCAGTTGTAGAAGGTGTCGATCATTTGCTTGCCCTCCCCGCTCAGGCGCGCTCGACCGCGATGGGGCCGAACATCGCACCCAGGGTGCAGGTATCCGGATGCCCGGCCGGCACGTGGACGACGTTGGCCGGCAGGCCGGCGTCGAGCACAGCCGGCAGCACGGCGCTGGCTGCACCTTGGCTCACGCGCACCTTGATCCCCTCACCTGCGGCGTCCAGGCCGAGCTCCGACCACAGTGCCTGCGGCAGACGGGCTACCGGCGCGCAGGCGTCAGGCGTGGCCTGCAGCGGCGCGGAGCGCCGCACGATGGCATCAGCCGAATAGATCGGCAAGCTCGCCAGACGCTCCAGGCCGGCGGCCACGGGCGAGAGGTCGGCCTGCTGCACGACCGGCTCGTTGGACAGGCGGGCGGCAACGCGCTCGTCTAGGCCCTGGACTTCGCCCAGCGCCTGCAGGCGCACTTCCTCGGAGGTCTCGAACTCGAAGCCCGGCAGGCCCAGCATGTTGCCCAGCACGCGCAGCACCTTCCACGCCGGACGCGTCTCGCCCTGCGGCTTGACCACACCATGGAAGCTCTGCACCCGGCCTTCGGCATTGACGAAGGTGCCCGACGTCTCGGTGAACGGCGCGATCGGCAGGATCACGTCGGCATAGTCGAGCGCGCCGGTCTTGAAGGCGGTCATGGCCACAACCAAGCCCGAGCCGTCCAGCGCCTGGCGGGCGGCAGCGCCGTTGGCGGCATCCAGCTCCGGCTCGGCGTTGAGCAGCACGCAGGCCTTCATTGGCGCGGCCAGCATGCGGCCGGCGTCCAGGCCGCCCGACTGCGGCTGCGCACCGACGAGCTGCGCGCCCACGGTGTTGGCCGCCTCAGTCAGGTAACCGACGCTCGCACCAGTCTGCTGCGCAATCCAATTGGCCAGTGAAAGGAGCGTGGACGCCTGCGGATGCTGCGCGGCGGCGTTGCCCAGCAGCACAGCCTTGCGTTCGCCCGACAGGAGGCTTCGCGCCACCGCTTGAGCAGCCTCGCCCGCTTGCACACCGACCACCGGCGGGGCCACGCCGCGCCCGGCCGCGACGGCCGCCGCCACTTCAGCCAGCGCAGCCGCCCATTGGCCCGGTGCCACGCTCAGGCGCGCGGCCACCGGGATCAGCCAATCATCCATGCCGGCCCCAACGGCCGTCAGCTGGCCACCCTTGCGCACCGCCTGGCGCAGACGTTGCGCGAAGAGCGGATGGTCCTTGCGCAGGAAGGAGCCGATCACCAACGCACGGTCCAACGTAGACAGGCTGGCGATGGGCAGGCCCAGCCAGCGCGCCTTGCCGGGCACGGCGTTGCCGAAGTCTGCATGACGCAGGCGATGGTCGATGTTGTCGCTGCCCAGGCCGCGCATCAGATGGCCGAGCAGGAACAGCTCTTCCACCGTGCTGTGCGGCGTGGCCAGGGCGCAGAGGCTGTCGGCGCCGAATTCGGCCTTGACCCGCTTGAGACCATCGGCCACGTACTCCAGGGCGGTGGTCCAGTCCACCACCTGCCATTGGCCGCCCTGCTTGATCATGGGCTGGGTCAGACGGTCGTCCCCGTTGAGCGCGTCGTAGGAGAAGCGGTCACGGTCGGCCAGCCAGCACTCGTTGACGGCCTCGTTCTCCAGCGGCAGCACGCGTGCGACACGGCCACCCTTGACTTGCACAATCAGGTTCGCGCCGGTGGAGTCATGGGGGCTGACCGACTTGCGACGCGACAGCTCCCACGTGCGGGCGCTGTAGCGGAAGGGTTTGCTGGTCAGCGCGCCGACCGGGCACAGGTCGATCATGTTGCCCGAGAGCTCGGACTCGATACTGCCCTCGAGGAAGGTGGTGATCTCCGAGTGCTCGCCCCGGTTGATCATGCCGAGCTCCATCTGCCCGGCGATCTCCTGGCCGAAGCGCACGCAGCGCGTGCAGTGGATGCAGCGGCTCATCTCCTCCATCGAGACGAGCGGACCGGCATCCTTGCGCGGCACCACGCGCTTTTCTTCGCTATAGCGCGAGTTGGACTTGCCGTAGCCCACGGCCAGGTCCTGCAGCTGGCATTCACCGCCCTGGTCGCAGATCGGGCAATCCAGCGGGTGATTGATGAGCAGAAACTCCATCACCGCCTTCTGGGCGTTGGTGGCCTTCTCGCTCTGGGTGCGCACGATCATGCCCTGCGTCACCGGGGTGGCGCAGGCCGGCATGGGCTTGGGCGCCTTCTCGATGTCGACCAGGCACATGCGGCAGTTGGCCGCGATCGACAGCTTCTTGTGGTAGCAGAAGTGGGGGATGTAGGTGCCGGCCTTCTCGGCGGCATGCATGACCATGCTGCCTTCGGGCACCTCGACCTTGCGGCCGTCCAGTTCGATTTCGATCATGTTCAGACTCGCCCTGCTCAGACAGAGGCCACCGGGGCCTTGGCAGTGGAGGTCGGCGCGGCGGGCACCAGGCAACGCTTGTGCTCGACGTGGTAGGCAAACTCGTCGCGGAAGTGCTTGAGCATCGCGCGCACCGGCATGGCGGCGGCATCGCCCAGCGCGCAGATGGTGCGCCCCTGGATGTTGTCGGCCACCGAGTTCAGGAGATCCAGGTCTTCCATGCGACCCTGCCCATGCTCGATGCGCTCGACCATGCGCCACAGCCAGCCCGTGCCTTCGCGGCAGGGCGTGCACTGACCGCAGGACTCGTGCATGTAGAAGTAGGACAGGCGCAGCAGACTGCTGACCATGCAGCGGGTGTCGTCCATGACGATCACCGCGCCCGAGCCCAGCATGGAGCCCGCCTTGGCGATGGCGTCGTAGTCCATCGTGGTGTCCAGCATGATGGATGCCGGCAGCACCGGGGCGGACGAGCCGCCGGGGATCACCGCCTTGAGCTTGCGCCCCGGGCGCACGCCGCCGGCGAGCTCCAGCAGCGTGGAGAACGGGGTGCCCAGCGGAATCTCGTAGTTGCCCGGGCGCTGCACATCGCCGACCACCGAGAAGATCTTGGTGCCGCCGTTGTTCGGCTTGCCGCACTCAAGATAGGCCTGGCCGCCGTTGCGGATGATCCAGGGCACTGCGGCGAAGGTCTCGGTGTTGTTGATCGTGGTCGGCTTGCCGTAGAGGCCGAAGCTCGCCGGAAACGGCGGCTTGAAGCGCGGCTGGCCCTTCTTGCCTTCCAGCGATTCGAGCAGCGCGGTCTCTTCACCACAGATGTAGGCGCCGAAGCCGTGGTGGGCATGCAGTTGGAAGCCGAAGCCGCTGCCCAGGATGTTGTCGCCCAGGTAGCCGGCGGCGCGGGCTTCTTCCAGGGCGGCCTCGAAGCGCTCGTAGACCTCGAAGATCTCGCCGTGGATGTAGTTGTAGCCCACGGAGATGCCCATCGCGTAGGCGGCGATGATCATCCCCTCGATGACGATGTGCGGGTTGTAGCGCAGGATGTCGCGGTCCTTGCACGTGCCCGGCTCACCTTCGTCGGAGTTGCACACCAGGTACTTCTGCACCGGCAGCGCGCGCGGCATGAAGCTCCACTTCAGGCCCGTTGGGAAGCCCGCACCGCCGCGGCCACGCAAGCCCGAGGCCTTGACCTCGGCCACGACCTGCTCGGGCGTCATCGCTTCGCCGCCGGCCTGGCCCAGCACCTTGCGCAGAGCCTGGTAGCCGCCGCGGGCTTCGTAGTCCTTCAGACGCCAATTGCCGCCGTCCAGCCCGGCATAGATCTGCGGGTTGATGTGGCGGCCATGGAAGCAGGTTTCGAGGCCGGTGGCCTGGAAGCGGGAAAGGTCGGGCATGGTGGGATCGTCCGGCTGGTCTGCTGCGGGCTTTAGTCGGCTTGCGACTTCAGCACGTCGATGAGTTCGTCCAGCTTGTCGGCCTGCATGTAGCTGAGCATCTGCCGGTCATTGACCAGCATCACGGGCGCGTCGGCACAAGCGCCCAGGCATTCGCACTGCTGCACCGTGAAGAGACCGTCGGCCGTGGTGCCGCCCTGCTCCACGCCCAGCTTGCGGCACAGGTGATCCAGCGCGGTCTGGCCGTCGCGCAGGCGGCATGGCAAGTTGGTGCAGACGTTGAGCTTGTACTTGCCCACCGGCTGCTGGTTGTACATGTTGTAGAAGGTCACGACCTCGTGCACGGCAATCACGGGCATGCCAAGGTAGTCAGCCACCAGGCGCTCGCTGTCGGGCGACACCCAGCCCTGCTCCTGCTGGACGATGGACAGGCACGCCATCACCGCCGACTGCTTCTGGTCAGCGGGGTACTTGGCGACTTCGCGGTCGAATCGGGCTCGGGTCTCGGCGCTCAGCATGGCGTTTATGAGTAGCAGGTCGGCAGCCTCTCGGGGCGCGGCGGCGTTCAGCGGTCGATCTCGCCGAACACGATGTCCATGGTGCCGATCACGGCCACGGCGTCGGCGATCATGTGGCCACGGGACATCTCGTCCATCGCGGCCAAGTGGGCAAAGCCCGGGGCGCGGATCTTCAGGCGGTAGGGCTTGTTGGCCCCGTCGCTGACCAGGTAGATGCCAAACTCACCCTTGGGATGCTCCACTGCGGCATAGACCTCGCCTTCGGGCACGTGGAAGCCTTCGGTGAACAGCTTGAAGTGGTGGATCAGCTGCTCCATGCTGGACTTCATCTCAACACGCGACGGCGGCGCCACCTTGTGGTTGTCGGTGATGACCGGGCCGGGGTTCTCACGCAGCCACTTCACGCACTGCTGGATGATGCGGTTGGACTGGCGCATCTCCTCCACGCGCACCACGTAGCGGTCATAGCAGTCGCCGTTGGTGCCCAGCGGCACATCAAAGTCCATGCGGTCGTAGACGTCGTAGGGCTGCGTCTTGCGCAGGTCCCAGGCGATACCCGAGCCGCGCAGCATCGGGCCGGTGAAACCCAGGTTCAGCGCGCGCTCCGGGGAGACGACGCCGATGCCAACCGTGCGCTGCTTCCAGATGCGGTTGTCGGTCAGCAGCGTCTCGTAGTCGTCGACGTTCTTGGGGAAGCGGCGGGTGAAGTCCTCGATGAAGTCCAGCAGGCTGCCCTGCCGGTTTTCGTTCATCCGCGCGATCGCCTTGGCGTTGTGGATCTTGGAGACCTTGTACTGCGGCATCGAGTCCGGCAGGTCGCGGTAGACACCGCCCGGACGGAAGTAGGCCGCGTGCATGCGCGCACCGGACACCGCTTCGTACATGTCGAAGAGGTCTTCCCGCTCACGGAAGCAGTAAATCAGCATGTTCATCGCACCGCAATCCAGCCCGTGCGCGCCGAGCCACAGCAGGTGGTTCAGCAGCCGGGTGATCTCGGCGAACATGACGCGGATGTACTGCGCGCGGATCGGCACCTCGATGCCCATCAGCCGCTCGATGGCCAGGCAGTACGCGTGCTCGTTGCACATCATCGAGACGTAGTCCAGCCGGTCCATGTAGGGCAGCGACTGGATGAAGGTCTTCGACTCGGCCAGCTTCTCGGTGGCGCGGTGCAGCAGCCCGATGTGCGGATCGGCACGCTGGATCACCTCACCGTCAAGCTCCAGCACCAGGCGCAACACGCCGTGCGCGGCCGGGTGCTGGGGACCGAAGTTCAGCGTGTAGTTCTTGATTTCAGCCATGGTCGGGCGTGGTGATCAGTGCAACCCACCGTAGTGCTCTTCGCGGATCACGCGCGGCGTGAGCTCGCGCGGCTCGATCGTCACCGGCTGGTAGATGACGCGCTTTTGTTCTTCGTCGTAGCGCATCTCAACGTGCCCGGTGGTCGGGAAGTCCTTGCGGAAGGGATGGCCGATGAAGCCGTAGTCGGTCAGGATGCGGCGCAGGTCCTCGTGGCCGTCGAAGACGATGCCGTAGAGGTCGAAGGCCTCGCGCTCGAACCAGTTGGCCGACTTCCAGATCGGCGTGACGGAGGCGACCGCAGGCAAGTCATCGTCGGGGCAGAACACGCGCACGCGCAGCCGCCAGTTCTTGGCGAGCGACAGGAGGTGCACGACCACGGCGAAGCGCGGGCCTTCAGCCAGCGGCGAAGCGCCGTCCTTGTATGACTGGTAGTCCATGCCACACAAGTCGATCAACTGCTCGAAGGCCAGAGACGGATGCTCGTGCAGTGCGGCGGCCACGGCAAGGTAGTCGGCCGCAGCCACGGTCAGCGTGAGCTCGTCGCGGTGTCGCTCCAGGCGCTTGGCGCGGTCGCCCAGGACGGACTGCAGCGCGGCCTGGAGGTCTTCTAGGGACGGAGAGGTCATGTCGTGGGGCAGCAGGCCGGCAGCCTGAGGCGTTCAGCGGGCGATGGTGTTTTCGCGGCGGATCTTGGACTGCAGCTGCAGCACGCCGTAGAGCAGCGCCTCGGCCGTTGGCGGGCAGCCCGGCACGTAGACGTCCACTGGCACGATGCGGTCACAGCCCCGCACCACCGAATAGCTGTAGTGGTAGTAGCCGCCGCCGTTGGCGCACGAGCCCATGCTGATCACCCAGCGCGGCTCCGCCATCTGGTCGTAGACCTTGCGCAGCGCCGGCGCCATCTTGTTGCACAGCGTGCCGGCCACGATCATCAGGTCGGACTGCCGCGGGCTCGGGCGGAACAGCATGCCAAAGCGGTCGATGTCGTAGCGGGACGCGCCCGCATGCATCATCTCCACGGCACAGCAGGCCAGCCCGAAGGTCATCGGCCACAGCGACCCGGTCTTGGACCAGTTGATCAGCTTGTCGGCCGACGTGGTGAGGAAGCCCTCTTTGAAAACGCCTTCGATACCCATGTCTTTGCTCAGCAGATCATTCCCAGTCGAGGGCGCCCTTCTTCCACTCGTAGACGAAGCCGACCACGAGGATGCCCAGGAAGAGCATCACCGCCCAGAAGCCGGTGGCACCGATCTCCTGCAGCGACACCGCCCACGGGAACAGGAAGGCGATCTCGAGATCGAAGAGGATGAAGAGGATCGCAACGAGGTAGTAGCGCACATCGAACTTCATGCGCGCGTCCTCGAAGGCCTCGAAGCCGCACTCGTAGGGGGAGTTCTTGGCCTGATCCGGCCGTCGCGGCCCCAGCAGGAAGCCCAGCGCCTGAGGCAGGACGCCGACACCCACGCCGACCAGGATGAACAAGATGACGGGGAGGTACTGTTCCAGGGTCATGTCGGCTCGTGGGCGATGGGTCTTGTTATGCGCGGCAGCCCGGCCGCGGGGCTCGCCGCCGCCCCACTGCAGCGGGGTCGATAGCTGGCAAGGCCAAAAATAAAGCGCGCTGTCGAAACCGCTGCGGCCGCCTGCCGCTTGCCTGTCTCGTTCAACGCGCCCATGGCGGTGGGCACTGCCCTCCAACCTGTTTGTTCTTGTGGTGCCGACGGCGAGACTCGAACTCGCACAGCTTTCGCCACTACCCCCTCAAGATAGCGTGTCTACCAATTTCACCACGTCGGCATGGCGGCTTGCCGCCCGGACTGGCCGCACCTTGCACCCGGCTGCGCCAGGAACTTGGTGTGCGTGCGCCGGGTCACCCCGAAGAACGCGCCGGGCATCATCCCGGACAACCAGACCGGAGGACTTGCCCCGGGAATTCGTCAGAAATCATCGGCCCGGCGGTGAGGGAATGTGCCAGACCGAAAGCATTCAATTGTAGCCCGATCCCCCCGATTGCGCCAGCGTGGCGCGGCGATCGGGCCACGGGTGTCAACAGCACGCAAGCGGGCGTGACACCTTGCGCACCGGCTTACTTGGTCGGGATCATGGCCGCGCCGGAAGCGGCGGGCATGGGGACCACTGCACTGGCGGCGCTGGCCGCCTGGGCCGGAGCTGCGCGCTCCAGCACGCTGGTGCCCGTGGGCTGCTGCCCTCGGTGGTTGCCCAGGTAGGCCAAGCCCAGCGTGCAGGCGAAGAAGACGGTGGCACAGACCGCCGTCGAACGCGACAGGAAGTTGGCGCTGCCGGTGGCGCCGAACAGGCTGCCGGCTGAGCCGCTGCCAAAGGAAGCGCCCATGTCAGCGCCTTTGCCGTGCTGCACGAGCACCAGACCGATCATGCCGAGCGCCGACAGGATCTGGACGATCGAAACCAAGGTCACCATCCATTGCATGGCGTGTTGTCTCCAAGTTCAGTCAATGAGTTTGCGTGAGGCCGGCTTAGCCGGCAGCGCGGCAGATGGCCACGAAGTCAGATGCCTTGAGGGAGGCCCCGCCGATCAGGCCGCCGTCGATGTCGGGCTGGGCGAAGAGCGTGGCCGCGTTGTCAGGCTTGACACTGCCGCCGTAGAGCACTCGCATGGCATCGGCCCGCTGGGTCGCCGCGCGCAACTGGGCACGAAGCAGCGCGTGGACCTCCTGGGCCTGCTCGGGCGTGGCGGTCTTGCCGGTGCCGATGGCCCAGACGGGCTCGTAGGCGACGACGATCTCGCCGACGCAGGGGCCCAGGGTGTGGATCACGGCCGACAACTGGCGCTTGACCACGGCTTCGGTCTGGCCGGACTCGCGCTCGGCCAGGGTCTCGCCGACGCAGACGATGGGCGTGATGCCGCGCGCCAGCGCGATCTTGGCCTTGTCGGCCACGGCCTGGTCGCCCTCGGCGTGATAGGCCCGGCGCTCGGAGTGGCCGACGATGACGTAGCGGCAGCCGAACTCGGCCAGCATGCCCACCGACACCTCGCCGGTGTAGGCACCGTGTTCGTGGGCCGAGCAATCCTGCGCGCCCCAGGCCACGCCGCTGCCGGCCAGGGCCTGCGCCACGTCGCCCAGGTAGGGCGAGGGCACGCAGACGGCAACGTCGCACTTGAACGGTTGTCCGGCCAGGATGCCGGCCAGCAGCTCGGCATTGGCAGCACGGCTGCCGTGCATCTTCCAGTTGCCGGCAACGAGCGGGGTACGGTCGGTCATGGTGTGAAGGAATGGAAATCAGAGAAGGCGATGAGCGGCGACCTGCTCACCAGCTGAGCAGCAGCTTGCCGACATGGCCGCCGGCGTCCATGCGCGCATGCGCTTGGGCAACCTGCTCTGCGGCATAGACGCGGTCGATGACCGGACGCATGCGGCCCTGCTCCAGCCACGGCCACACCTGCTCGCGCACGGCGCGGGCGATGGCTGCCTTGAAGGCGACCGGGCGGGCGCGCAGCGTGGAGCCGGTGATGGTGAGGCGGCGCATCATCAACTGGGCGGCGTTGAAGCCGGCCTTCACGCCGCCCTGCACGGCGATGATCACCAGCCGGCCGTCCTCGGCCAGGCAGTCGACCTCGCGGGCGACGTAGTCACCGGCGACCATGTCGAGGATGACATCCGCACCGCGGCCGTCGGTCAGGCGCCGGGCCTCGACGGAGAAGTCGGCTTCGCGGTAGTTGATGGCATGGTCAGCGCCCAACTGCAGGCAGGCGGCCAGCTTGTCGGCGCTGCTGGCCGTGGCGATCACCCGCGCACCCCAGGCCTTGGCCATCTGGATGGCGGCCACGCCGATGCCGCTGCTGCCGCCCTGCACGAGCAGGGTTTCGCCCGGCTGCAGGCGCGCACGGTCGAAGACGTTGGACCAGACGGTGAAGACGGTCTCGGGCAGGCTGGCGGCCTCGACATCGCTCAGGCCAGCCGGCACAGGCAGGCACTGACCGACGGGGGCCACGGCGTACTCGGCATAGCCGCCGCCGGACAGCAGCGCGCAGACGCGGTCGCCCACGCTCAGGCCCGCCTGGGCCAGGGCCGGGGCATCACCGGATTCGATGACGCCGGCCACCTCCAGCCCGGGCAGCTCGCTGGCGCCGGGCGGTGGCGGATACAGGCCCTTGCGCTGCATGACATCCGGGCGGTTGATGCCGCTGGCCTTCACGCGGATCAGGGCCTCGCCCGCACCGGCCACCGGTCGCTCACGCGTGACCATGCGCAGCACCTCCGGCCCGCCGGGCTGGGTGATGGCAATGGCACGCATGGAGGACGTCATGGCACGGTCGGGGCCGGGCGACGATGAGACCATCGCCGCCCGATGCCGCATCGGCGGTCAGTCGGCAGCCGGAGCCGGCTCGGAACGATCGGGGCGTTCGGCCAGGGCCTTCATCGACAGCTTGACGCGGCCCTTCTCGTCGGTCTCGAGCACCTTGACGCGCACGATCTGGCCTTCCTTGAGCACGTCGGAGACCTTCTCCACGCGCTGGTGGGAGATCTGGCTGATGTGCAGCAGGCCGTCCTTGCCGGGCAGCAGGTTGACCAGGGCGCCGAAGTCGAAGAGCTTGGTGATCGGGCCTTCGTAGATCTTGCCGATCTCCACTTCCGCGGTGATCTCCTCGATCTTCTTCTTGGCCAGCTCGGCCATGGCGGAGTCGGTGGAGGCGATGGTGATGGTGCCGTCCTCGGCGATGTCGATCTGCGTGCCGGTCTCCTCGGTCAGGGCACGGATGGTGGCGCCGCCCTTGCCGATCACGTCGCGGATCTTCTCCGGGTTGATCTTCATCGTGTAGAGGCGCGGGGCGAACTCCGACACCTCAGTGCGGGCGCCGCTCATGGCCTCGACCATCTTGCCGAGGATGTGCAGGCGCGCTTCCTTGGCCTGGGCCAGGGCGACCTGCATGATCTCCTTGGTGATGCCCTGGATCTTGATGTCCATCTGCAGCGCGGTCACGCCGTTGGTCGTGCCGGCCACCTTGAAGTCCATGTCGCCCAGATGGTCCTCGTCGCCCAGGATGTCGGTCAGCACGGCGAAGCGATTGCCTTCCTTGATCAGGCCCATCGCGATGCCGGCCACGTGGGCCTTCATCGGCACGCCGGCGTCCATCAGTGCCAGGCAGCCGCCGCAGACGGAGGCCATCGACGAGGAGCCGTTGGACTCGGTGATCTCGGACACGACACGCAGCGTGTAGCCGAACTCGTCCTTGGGCGGCAGCATCGGCACCAGCGCCCGCTTGGCCAGGCGGCCGTGGCCGATCTCTCGGCGCTTGGGCGCGCCCACGCGGCCGGTCTCGCCGGTGGCGAACGGCGGCATGTTGTAGTGGAACAGGAAGGTGTCGCGGTAGTCGCCGGTCAGGGCGTCGATGCGCTGGCTGTCCTGCTCGGTGCCGAGGGTGGCGACGACAAGGGCCTGCGTCTCACCGCGGGTGAACAGCGCCGAGCCGTGGGTGCGGGGCAGCACGCCGGTGCGGATCTCGATGGGGCGCACGGTGCGCGTGTCACGGCCGTCGATGCGCGGCTCGCCGTTGAGGATCTGGCTGCGGACGATCTTGGCTTCGATGTCGAACAGCAGGTTGTCGACCTTGACGTCGTCGAAGGTCAGGCCTTCCGCGGTCAGCGCGGCCTTGACCTCGGCATAGGCCGTGCGGCAGGCCTGGGTGCGGGCCTGCTTGGAGCGGATCTGATAGGCCTCGCGCAGCTTGCCTTCGGCCAGCTGGTTCACCTTGGCGATGAAGGCTTCGTCCTTGGCGGGGGCTTCCCATTGCCATTCGGGCTTGCCGCCTTCGCGCACCAGGTCATGGATGGCGTTGATGGCGATCTGGCTCTGCTCGTGGCCGAAGACCACGCCGCCGAGCATCACGTCCTCGGGCAGCTCGTCGGCTTCGCTCTCGACCATCAGCACGGCGGACTCGGTGCCGGCCACCACGAGGTCGAGCTTGGACTGAGCCAGCTGGGCGCGGCTGGGGTTCAGCACGTACTCGCCGTTGATGTAGCCCACGCGGGCGGCGCCGATCGGGCCGTTGAACGGGATGCCGGAGATGGACAGCGCCGCGCTGGAGGCGATCATGGCCGCGATGTCGGACTCGACCTCGGGGTTGAGCGACAGCACGTGGATGACGACCTGCACCTCGTTGTAGAAGCCCTCGGGGAAGAGCGGGCGGATGGGGCGGTCGATGAGGCGGGAGGTGAGCGTCTCGTGCTCGCTGGGCTTGGCCTCGCGCTTGAAGAAGCTGCCGGGGATGCGGCCGGCGGCGTAGGTCTTCTCGAGATAGTCCACCGTCAGCGGGAAGAAGTCCTGGCCCGGCTTGGGGTTCTTGGCGCACACGACGGTGGCCAGCACCACGGTGCCTTCGATGTCGACGACGACGGCGCCGGTGGCTTGGCGGGCGATCTCACCCGTCTCCATGCGGACGGTGTGGTTGCCCCACTGGAAAGTCTTGGTGATCTTGTTGAAAAGGCTCATGCGGGTCTCCGGTATGAGAGGCGCCGGGTGGCGCGGGACACGGAGTCGGCCGGCGTGATGCCATTCCAGCAGGGCGCAGGGCGCTCACCCTGCTGGAATGACACGACAACGCGACTGTCGGCTGACTCCAAAAAACAAAGAGCCTGTGCTGGGCAGTCCAGACAGGCTCTCGGCGCGTGATGCGACCCTTACTTGCGCAGGCCCAGCTTCTGGATCAGCGCGGTGTAGCGGTCGGCGTCGCGGGACTTGAGGTAGTCCAGCAGCTTGCGGCGACGGCTGACCATGCGCAGCAGACCGCGGCGGCCGTGGTGATCCTTGGCGTGCGTCTTGAAGTGCGGGGTCAGCTCGTTGATGCGGGCCGTCAGCAGGGCCACCTGCACTTCGGGCGAGCCGGTGTCGGCCGTGCCGCGGGCGTTGGCCTGGATGATCTCGGCCTTGTTGATGTTGGACATGGTGTCGTTTCCTTGTGGAATGAGGAACCGACCCACGGCCGCCATCCATCAAGGCGATCGGCCGAAAGCGGTTTCCCCGGTCTGACTTGCGGAACGCGGGTGAAACCGACCCGCGCCGTGCTGGCGTTGCGCTGACGAAGGCGAAACCCACGTCTGGCACAACTGGCGGAGTATAGCGCAGGCGCGCTGCACAGCAGGGGCCGCCTGGACCGCGGGAACCGGAGCGGCACTGGGCAGCAAGCCGCGGGCCGTCCACGCGGCAGCGGCAGCGCGGGCCTTGAAACGCCGCGGCCCGCGCCCAAGTAGCGCAGCAACGGGGCGGCTGTACCGGCCCGGAGCCGATGGCCCGGCCGCGGAGCCCCGATTTCCGCCTGTCGCATGTTCACCGCTTCAAAGGAGGTTCACATGTTCCTGATGCCCATCTCGTCGCGCCATGCCACCCTGTCGCCGGAGTTCTCCCGTGCCGTGGACCGGCTGTTCGATGACACCTTTGACCGCTTCTTCGGCGCCCGCAGCCAGGAAGGCGGCGATGCGGCCGTGGCCCAGCGCTCGCCGGCGCTGGACGTGGCCGAGACCGACGCCGGCTACACCGTGACCGTCGACCTGCCCGGTGTGGCCAAAGAGGACGTGAAGGTGTCGATCGACGGCCGCCGCGTCACCGTGGAGGCCCAGACGCGCTCCGCACAGGAGAAGAAGGAAGGCGAGCGGGTGATCTACCGCGAGCGCTCGGTCTCGAGCTACAGCCGCAGCTTCACGCTGCCGGTGGAGATTGACCAGGGCGCCTGCCAGGCCAAGCTGGAGCACGGTGTGCTGACGCTGTCGCTGGCCAAGAAGGTGGCGCCGACGGCCACGCAGCTCACCGTGAGCTGATCGTAGCGGATCGGCGGCGGATCGAACGCCACGGGCCCGGTCGCTCACCCTGCACGGGGCGGGCGCCGGGCCTGTCTCGCCTCTCGAGCAGAAGGCCTACAGGCTGGCCAGGTCCCAGCGCGGCACGACATCGAAGGCGTAGTCGCGGCGCGGCTGCTCGCGGCCGGTCTGCAGGCGCAGCGCGGCCGCCAGGGCGATCATGGCGCCGTTGTCGGTGCACAGGGCGAGCTCGGGATAGTGCACGCGCACGCCGCGCCGGCTGCATTGCGTGCTGAGCTGCTCGCGCAAACGACGGTTAGCGCCGACTCCACCGGCCACGACCAGGCGCTTGAGCCCGGTCTGCTTGAGCGCGGCCAGCGACTTGGCCACCAGCACATCGACGATGGCCGCCTGCGTGGACGCCGCCAGGTCGATGCGCTGCTGCTCGCACGGCGACTGGCCCAGCTTGCTCACCTGCGTGCGCACGGCGGTCTTGAGGCCGGCGAAGGAGAAATCCAGGTTGCCGCTGTGCAGCAGCGGGCGCGGCAGATCGAAGGCCCTGGGGTCACCCGTCTCGGCCAGCCGGGCCAGCGCCGGGCCGCCTGGGTAGCCCAGGCCGAGCAGCTTGGCGGACTTGTCGAAGGCCTCGCCGGCGGCGTCGTCCACCGTCTCGCCCAGCAGCTCGTAGCGGCCCACCCCGTCCACGCGCATCAGCTGCGTGTGGCCGCCGGACACCAGCAGGGCGATGAAGGGGAATTCGGGCGGATCGGCCGACAGGAAGGGCGACAGCAGGTGGCCTTCCAGGTGGTGGATGCCGATGATGGGCTTGCCCAGCGCCAGGCCCAGCGCGGCAGCCACGCCGGCCCCCACCAGCAGCGCGCCGGCCAGGCCGGGGCCGCGGGTGTAGGCAATGGCGTCCACCGAGCTCAGCTGGGCGCCGGCTTCGGCCAGCACCTGGCGGGCCAGGGGCACGACGCGGCGGATGTGGTCGCGCGAGGCCAGCTCCGGCACCACGCCGCCGTAGGCCTGATGCATGTCGATCTGGCTGTGCAAGGCGTGGGCGAGCAGCGCGGGCACGGCGCCGGGACGGGTCTCGACCAGGGCGACGCCGGTCTCGTCGCAGGAGGATTCGATGCCGAGGATGCGGATGCCGGCTGACTGGGCCGAGGCCGGCAGGGCCGGCGCGCCGGCGGTGGGGGCGTTCATATCCAGGCGAGTCTATCGGCGGGCCGCGGCCCGCAAGCTCCCTGCTGCCCGCCGCCCCACTGCGGGGCCCGGATTGGCGTGGAATTTGCTGCCCGCTGGTGCATGCCTCACTCCCCTGCCTCGCTGCGCCTGGTCATCGTGGCGCCGGAATCGCTGGCGCCCGACCCGTCGGATGCCGAGGCGCGGCAGGAGGCCGAGCGCTCGCGCAGCCTGCGCATCGGGCTGCTGGAGGCGGGCTACAACATCGTGGCCGTGCTGCCGGCCGATGCCTTCCTGCCCGACCGCATCGCGCAGATCCAGCCCGACATGATCGTGGTCGATGCCGAGAGCCAGGCGCGCGACATCCTGGAGCACGTGGTCTTCGCCACGCGCGACGACCGCCGGCCCATCGTCATGTTCACCGACGACGAGGACACCAGCCACGTGGGGGACGCCATCGCCGCCGGCGTGTCGGCCTATGTGGTGGCCGGCCTGGCCAGCGAGCGCATCAAGCCGGTGCTGGAGGTGGCCATGCTGCGCTTTCGCCATGAGGAAAACCTGCGCCGCGAGCTGGCCGACGCCCGCACCCAGCTGGAGGAGCGCAAGCTCATCGACCGCGCCAAGGGCCTGCTGATGGCCAGGCAGGGCTGCAGCGAGCAGGAGGCCTATGCCCGGCTGCGAAAGACGGCGATGGACCGCGGCCTGAAGCTGGCCGAGGTGGCGCAGCGGCTGATCGACGTGGCGGACATGCTGGGCTGAGGCAGGTTGAGGCCGGCTGAGGCGGGCGGCACCACGCCGGTGCTGCACAGCCGGCCGCTCGTGCGTGCGCGGGCACGGCCACCGCACTTCGATCCCCGCTTGAGCCGACATGGTGCAGCCGCGCCTGGCACGGCTCGTGCAACGCATACGGCGAGGTCAACGGCGACCTCCCTGATTCCTTCTTCGTGTGCGGCTCAACGGCGGGCCGCCCACCCTGGACGACGGCGTCCCCACGTCTGACGGCTGCATGCCCTGGCATGCGATGCGTCGGAGCGTGAGGACGCCGTTTTCTTTTTGGCCCTCGGCCTTCAACCACCCCGCCCACTCAACCGCCCCGACCCATGAACACCCCACAGGACACCAAGATGAGCCGTCGTACCTTGATGCAGGTGGCTGCTGCCGCCAGCGCGTCGTCCCTGCTGCCCGGGCTGCAGGCCGGCGCCTGGGCCCAGGGCTCGGACAAGCCCGAGAAGGAGGAAGTGCGCATCGGCTTCATCCCGCTGACGGACTGCGCCTCGGTGGTGATGGCCTCGGTGCTGGGCTTCGACAAGAAGTACGGCGTGAAGATCATTCCGTCCAAGGAGGCGTCCTGGGCCGGCGTGCGCGACAAGCTGGTCAACGGCGAGCTCGACATGGCGCATGTGCTCTGGGGACTGGTCTACGGCGTGCACATGGGCGCCGGCGGGCCGAAGAAGGACATGGCCGTGCTGATGAACCTGAACCACAACGGCCAGGCCATCTCGCTGTCGAAGAAGCTGGCCGACGCCGGCGCGGTGGACGGCACCAGCCTGGCCAAGACCATGTCGGCCAACAAGCGCGAATACACCTTCGCGCAGACCTTCCCCACCGGCACGCATGCCATGTGGCTGTACTACTGGCTGGCCACCTACGGCATCAACCCGATGAAGGATGCCAAGGTCATCACCGTGCCGCCGCCGCAGATGGTGGCCAACATGCGCGTGGGCAACATGGACGGCTTCTGCGTGGGCGAGCCGTGGAACCACCGCGCCATCGCCGACGGCATCGGCATCACTGCGGCCACCACGCAGGACATCTGGCGCGACCACCCGGAGAAGGCGCTGGGCACCACGGCCGACTTCGTCAAGAAGTACCCCAACACCTGCCGCGCGGTGATCGCCGCCGTGCTGGAGGCCAGCCGCTGGATCGACGCCGGGCTGCAGAACAAGCTGAAGATGGCCGAGACCATCGCCGGCAAGGCCTATGTGAACACCGGCGTGGACGTGATCAACCAGCGCATCCTGGGCCGCTACCAGAACGGCCTGGGCAAGACCTGGGACGACCCCAACCACATGAAGTTCTTCAACGACGGGGCGGTGAACTTCCCGTACCTGACCGATGGCATGTGGTTCCTCACGCAGCACAAGCGCTGGGGGCTGATCAAGGACCACCCGGACTATCTGGGCGTGGCCAAGCAGATCAACCAGATCGAGCTCTACAAGCAGGGCGCGGCGCTGGCCAAGGTCAGCGTGCCCAAGGAGCCGATGCGCAGCAGCAAGCTGATCGACGGCACGGTGTGGGACGGCAAGAACCCCAAGGCCTATGCCGACGGCTTCAAGATCCGCGCCTGACGGCGCCGGCAAGACATCCTCAGGAGAGCGACCATGGTGAGTGCCGTCTTCCACAGCCCGCGGGCCCTGCCCGTGACCCCCGCCTCGCCGGCTGCGTCCACCGGGGTGCAGCCTGCGTCTTCCGCCGCAGCCCTGCCGGCCGCGCCGGCCACCACGAGCCCGGCCGCACCCCGCCCGGCCCCGCCCGGCCGGCCCCCGCGCGACTGGGGCGGCCTGGCGATCAAGCTGCTGGCCCCCGTGGCCGGCCTGGCGCTGCTGGTCGGCATCTGGGCCCTGCTGACGATGAAGGAAGGCACGGGCTTCCCGACCCCGCTGCAGACCTGGCAGGCGGCCGTCGCGCTGTTCAGCGACCCGTTCTACAGCAACGGGCCGAACGACCAGGGCATCGGCTGGAACGTGCTGTTCTCGCTGCAGCGCGTGGCGATGGGCTTCGGTCTGGCGGCGCTCGTGGGCATCCCGCTGGGCTTTGCGCTCGGGCGGTTTGCCTTCTTCAACCAGATGGTCTCGCCCATCGTCAGCCTGCTGCGGCCGGTATCGCCGCTGGCCTGGCTGCCGATCGGCCTGCTGGTTTTCAAGTCGGCCAACCCGGCGGCCATCTGGACGATCTTCATCTGCTCCATCTGGCCGATGATCATCAACACGGCCGTGGGCGTGCAGCGCGTGCCGCAGGACTACCTCAACGTCGCCCGCGTGCTCAACCTGAGCGAGTGGAAGGTCATCACGCGCATCCTCTTCCCGGCCGTGCTGCCCTACATGCTGACCGGCGTGCGGCTGTCCGTGGGCACGGCCTGGCTGGTGATCGTGGCCGCCGAGATGCTGACCGGTGGCGTCGGCATCGGCTTCTGGGTGTGGGACGAGTGGAACAACCTCAATGTCGCCCACATCATCATCGCGATCTTCGTCATCGGCATCGTCGGCCTGCTGCTGGAGCAGGCGCTGATGGCCGTGGCGCGTCGCTTCAGCTTCGAGTGAACCGACTCACACAGAAAGGGCCCGCGCCATGACCGGCTTCATCGACATCCGCGATGCGGAGATGGTGTTCAACACCAAGCAAGGCCGCTTCCATGCCTTGCGTGACATCCACCTGCAGATCGAGCGCGGCCAGTTCGTCGCCTTGATCGGCCACTCGGGCTGCGGCAAGTCCACGCTGCTCAACCTGATCGCCGGCCTGCTCAAGGCCACGAGCGGTGCGCTGATCTGCGATGGGCGCGAGATCGCCTCGCCCGGCCCCGAGCGTGCGGTGGTGTTCCAGAACCACTCGCTGCTGCCGTGGCTGACCTGCTTCGACAACGTCTACCTGGCGGTGGAGCGGGTCTTCGGCGGCAAGGAGAGCAAGGCCCAGCTCAGGGCGCGCACCACGGCGGCGCTGGAGCTCGTCGGCATGGCCCATGCGGCCACCAAGCGACCGCACGAGATCTCCGGCGGCATGAAGCAGCGCGTGGGCATCGCCCGGGCGCTGGCGATGGAGCCCAAGGTGCTGCTGATGGACGAGCCCTTCGGCGCGCTGGACGCGCTCACCCGCGCCCACCTGCAGGACGAGCTGCTGAAGATCGTCGCCCGCACGCAGAGCACCGTGGTCATGGTCACGCACGACGTGGACGAGGCCGTGCTGCTGTCCGACCGCATCGTGATGATGACCAACGGCCCGGCCGCGACCATCGGCGAGGTGCTGGACGTGCCGCTGGCCCGGCCGCGCGACCGTGTGGCCCTGGCCGAGGACCCGGTTTACATGCACTGCCGCAAGGCGGTGCTGGACTTCCTCTACACCCGCCACGGCGCACCCAAGGAGAAGCTCGCCGCCTGAGCGCGGCGGCCGCGATGCACCGCGACGCGGCATGCAGCGCTGGCATGACGCTTGCATTTGTTCGCTCGACTGTTGCGGCAGTCAAGCGGATGTCTCCTGTCTCCTCAGCGAGGTCTACGCTGTGCGGGCGAGCCTCGAACTTGGGCCTCCCGGCTCCAGCAGCCGGGAGGCCTCTTCTTTTCGTGCGTCCATGCGTGCGCGATCGCGGGCAGTCGCCCTGCCGGCGTGCCGGGCTCGGTGCGTCAATCGGCCCGGTTGCGCCCGGCCCAGACCCACATCACCAGGCCGGCCAGCACCATAGGGATGCAGAGCCACTGGCCCATGCTGAGGTTGAGTGCAAGCAGGCCCAGGAAGTCATCCGGCTCCCGGAAGTACTCCGCCACAAAGCGCAGCACGCCGTAGCCGATCAGAAAGGCCGCCGACACCCGGCCCAGCGGCCGCGGCTGACGGCCGTACCCCCACAGCACGGCGAACAGCAGCACGCCCTCCAACGCGAACTGGTAGAGCTGCGACGGATGGCGCGGCAGCGGGCTGCCCGACTGCGGGAACACCATCGCCCACGGCAGCGACGGATCGGCAAAGCGGCCCCACAGCTCGCCGTTGATGAAGTTGCCCAGCCGCCCCATTGCCAGCCCGATGGGCACGCAGGGCGCCACCAGGTCGGAGACGTCGAAGAAGCTGCGCCCGCGCTGGCGGGCAAAGAGCGCCAACGCGAGCAGCACACCGATCAGCCCGCCGTGGAAGGACATGCCGCCCTGCCACACGGCGAAGGCCTCCAGCGGATGCGCCAGGTAGTAGGCCGGCTTGTAGAACAGCACATAGCCCAGCCGCCCGCCAAGCACGACGCCCAGCACGGCGTAGAAGAGCAGGTCCTCCACGTCCTTGCCCTGCCACCCGCGGCCGGCGAAGGGCTGGCGCACCGCACGTCGGCGGGCCAGCATCAGGAAGAGCAGAAAAGCCGCCAGGTAGCTCAGGCCGTACCAGTGCACGGCCAGCGGGCCCAGGCGGAAGGCGATGGGGTCGAACTGCGGATGGACCAGCATGGGCAGAAGGGCAGCAGGGGCTGAAGGAACAAGGGACAGGGGGCAAGGCGGCGAACCTTACCAGCGGGCGGCGCGTCAGCCCGGTGCAGGCCGGTGCAGCCGGCTGCAGATCCATCCCTGTGGAGAAATGTGGAGGACTGCGGGCCGCTGCGGCTCCATGCGGCTCAGCCCGGCCGAGCCTGCTCGCGTCCACCGGCACGAGGGCCGGGGCCGCGGCGGGCCGAGCGCTCGAGACGGGTCGCCCCGACAGCGGCGCCCAGCTCGCCCAGCCTGTGCTGCACGAAGCCGACGAAGCGGGCCACGCAGGCCGGCGCCTCGGGCCGCCACAGCAGGCTCGTCTCACACTCCGGCGCGCCGACTGCGAGTGCCGCCGGCAGGGCGCGATAGACCACGCCGGGCCGCTGCAGCTGGGTCACCGTCTCCGGCACCCAGGCCAGGCCCAGGCCGGCGGAGACCAGGTTGACGATGGTCTGCATCTGGATGGCCTCCTGCGCGATGGCCGGCGTGGCACCCTGGGCGTGATACCAGCTCAGCACGGCGTCGAACAGCGACGGTGCGATGTCGCGCGGAAACAGCACCAGCGGCTCCCGCAGCAAAGCCGACCGCGACAACCGTGGCGCGCGGGCCAGTGCATGGTCCTGCGGCAGCGCCAGCACCAGGCGCTCGCGCCCGACGGTGAGGCCCGGCCAGCCGGCCGGCGCCATGCCCGGCGCATGCAGCACGAAGCCCGCGTCCAGCTCGGCCTGCTCCAGCGCCCGCAGCTGCACGTCGGTCGTGGCCTCGCGCAGCTCCACGGTGACGGCCGCGTGGGCGGCGCGGAAGGCCAGCAGCCAGTGCGGCAGCGCGCCGAACCCCACGGTGGAGACAAAGCCCAGGCGCAGCCGGCCGCTGTCGCCCTCGCCGATCGCGCGGGCCTGCTCGATCAGCGCCTCGCCCTGGCGCAGCCAGTCGCGCACCGGCTGCACCAGCGCCGCGCCGGCTTCCGTGAGCGCCACGCTGCGCCGCGTGCGCGCCAGCAGCGCCACGCCGACATGGCGCTCCAGCTGCTGGATGGCCAGCGTCAGCGCGGGCTGGGTCATGTGCAGCCGCTCGGCGGCGCGGCCGAAGTGCAGCGCCTCGGCCACAGCCAGGAACTGCCGCCACAGCCGCACCTCGTGCCCGGTCAGACGGGGCGGCGCCAGGGACGCGCTCGGCGTGCGGATGGAGTGCTGATCGGCGGGGGGATCGGCGGGCTGATCGGCGGGCGGGGCGGCGGGCGGCATGTCGGCTCGGCGGCTGCATTGATCAGCCCAGCATATCAATCAGCAGGCCGCAATAAATTGGACCCGCATAGCCAGGCAGTCGCATACTGCGCGCCTCACCCCGATGGCGTGCCCGCCCCGCGCGGCCCGCCCTGCCCCACGGAGACCCCCATGAGCCTGAACCGCCGCTCCAGCAACATCACCCAGGGCGTGGCCCGCGCGCCCAACCGCTCCATGTACTACGGCATGGGCTACAAGACCGAGGACTTCGACAAGCCCATGGTCGGCGTGGCCAACGGCCACTCCACCATCACGCCGTGCAACTCCGGCCTGCAGCGCCTGGCCGATGCGGCCGTCGATGCGCTCAAAGCGGCCGGCGCCAACCCGCAGATCTTCGGCACGCCGACCATCAGCGACGGCATGGCCATGGGCACCGAGGGCATGAAGTACAGCCTGGTGTCGCGCGAGGTGATCGCCGACTGCGTGGAGACCTGCGTGGGCGGCCAGTGGATGGACGGCGTGGTGACCATCGGCGGCTGCGACAAGAACATGCCCGGCGCCATGATGGGCATGCTGCGCGCCAACGTGCCGGGCATCTTCGTCTATGGCGGCACCATCCTGCCGGGCAAGTACAAGGGCCAGGACCTCAACATCGTCAGCGTCTTCGAGGCCGTGGGCGAGTTCACCGCCGGCCGCATGTCCGAAGAGGACTTCTGCGAGATCGAAAAGCGCGCCATCCCCGGCACCGGCTCCTGCGGCGGCATGTACACCGCCAACACCATGAGCTCGTCCTTCGAGGCCCTGGGCATGAGCCTGCCGGCGGCCAGCTGCGCGGCCAATGTGGAGGACGAGATCCTCGACATCACCCGCCGCTCGGCCGAGGCCGTGGTCAACGCCATCAAGCTCGACCTCAAGCCGCGCGACATCGTCACGCGCAAGTCCATCGAAAACGCGATTGCCGTGATCATGGCCACCGGCGGCTCGACCAACGCCGTGCTGCACTACCTGGCGATCGCGCACTGCGCGGGCGTGGACTTCACCATCGACGACATCGAGCGCATCCGCCAGAAGGTGCCGGTGATCTGCGACCTGAAGCCCTCCGGCAAGTACTTGGCCATCGACCTGCACCGCGCCGGCGGCATCCCGCAGGTGATGAAGATGCTGCTGAACGCCGGCATGCTGCATGGCGACTGCATCACCATCACCGGCAAGACCGTGGCCGAGAACCTCAAGGACGTGCCCGACCAGCCTCGTGCCGACCAGGACGTGATCCGCCCGATCGACCAGCCGCTCTATGCCCAGGGCCACCTGGCCATCCTCAAGGGCAACCTGGCGCCTGAGGGCAGCGTGGCCAAGATCACTGGGCTGAAAAACCCGGTCATCACCGGCCCGGCGCGGGTGTTCGACGACGAGCAGTCGGCCCTTGCGGCCATCATGGCCAAGCAGATCAAAGCCGGCGACGTGATGGTGCTGCGCTACCTCGGCCCCAAAGGCGGCCCCGGCATGCCGGAGATGCTGGCACCCACCGGCGCGCTGATCGGACAGGGCCTGGGCGAGAGCGTGGGCCTGATCACCGACGGCCGCTTCTCCGGCGGCACCTGGGGCATGGTGGTCGGCCACGTGGCGCCCGAGGCGGCCGTGGGCGGTGTGATCGCGCTGGTACAGGAGGGCGACTCCATCACCATCGACGCGCACAAGCTGCTGCTGCAGCTCAACGTGCCGGACGAGGAGATCGCCCGCCGCCGCGCCGCCTGGAAGGCGCCGGCCCCGCGCTACACCCGCGGCGTGCTGGCCAAGTTCGCCTTCAATGCGGCCAGTGCCAGCGAAGGCGCGGTGCTGGACAAGTTCAGCGCCAAGTAAGCCAGAGGGGCTGCACAGCAACGCGGCCCCTGCCAGACGACAAGAGGGCCCTTGCGAGGGCCCTCTTGTGGTTAGAAGGAGCGGTCGCGGCTGCAGGCGCCAGGCATGCCGCGCGAGCGCGACACCAGCGCAGGCGGTTCAGCGTCGCCGACGACCCTTGTGGTCCATGCCCAGCGTGGCCAGGTTCTTGACACGACGCTGAGCGCGCTTCTTGTCCATGTCCTCCATGGCACGGCGCTGGTAGTAGCCGGTGGAATCGGCCCAGGCCCACCAGACGGCCGCACAGGCAAAGGGGGCCAGGATGACCCACCACGACCACGTGGCGGGCGGGCCGGCCTCAAGCAGCTTGAGGGCCAACAGCAACACGCCGATCAGGACAAACCACATGGCCTCGGATCTCTTCCTAAAATCTTTCGTCGGGACTTTATGACAACACTCCCGCGAAAGGATCCCATGAAAGCCCTCCTCAGCCTTCTGATTGCGTCATCTGCCCTGGTTGCCGCGCCCGCGTTCGCCAACCAGGAACTCGCCCAGAAGAAGAACTGCATGTCCTGCCACGCCATCGACAAGAAGGTCGTGGGCCCCTCTTATCAGGATGTGGCCGCCAAGTACGCTGGCGACAAGACCGCGGTGGACAAGCTGGCCCAGAAGATCCAGAAGGGCGGCGCCGGCGCTTGGGGCCCCATTCCCATGCCGCCCAATGCCGTCACTGAAGCCGAGGCCAAGACCCTGGCGCAGTGGGTGCTGAGCCAGAAGAAGAAGTGATCTTCTGAAGCTGCGCACCAAAGAAGAAGCCCCGCCATGGCGGGGCTTTTTCATGCCCGGCTTGCGCGGCTGGGCGCTCCCGCGGCGCAGGGCGCAAGCCCTGCCCACGCGGCGGTCGGTCAGTCGTTGGCGAAGATGTCCACGTCCTTGGTCTCAGGCACGAACAGCATGCCGATGACCAGCGTGATGGCGGCGATCACGATGGGGTACCACAGGCCGTAGTAGATGTTGCCGTTCTGCGCCACCATGGCGAAGGCGATGGTCGGCATCAGGCCGCCGAACCAGCCGTTGCCCACGTGATAGGGCAGGCTCATGGACGTGTAGCGGATGCGGGTCGGGAAGAGCTCCACCAGCATGGCCGCGATCGGGCCATAGACCATGGTGACGTAGAGCACCAGCACCGTGAGGATGGCGACGATGAGCGGCTTGTTCATCTTGGCCGGGTCAGCCTTGGCGGGGTAGCCAGCGGCCTTCATCGCGGCAGCCACTTCCTTCTTGAAGGCGGCGATCTTCTCGGCGCTTTCCGGCGCGAACTTGTGGCCGCCGGCGATGCGCTCGGCATTGAGCGCCACGATCTCCTTGTCGCCGATCTTCACGCTGGCCACCGTGCCGGCCGGCGCCTCGACCGTGGAGTAGCTGGCTGAGGCCTGAGCCAGCGCGCGCTTGACGATGTCGCAGGACGTATAGAAGTCAACCTCCCGTGCCACCGGGTTGCCCTGGAACGAGCACTGCGCCGGGTCAGCCGTCACCACGATCTGGGCGGTCTGCTGGGCCTTGGCCAGATCCGGGTTGGCCGCGGCGGTCAGAGCGTTGAACAGGGGCATGTACGTCACCGCCGCCAGGAGCAGCCCGGCCATGATGATCGGCTTGCGGCCGATCTTGTCTGACAGCGTGCCGAACACCACGAAGAACGGCGTTGCAATCAGCAGGGCGATGGCCACCAGGATGTTGGCCAGCGCCAGGTCGACCTTGAGCACCGTCTGCAGGAAGAAGAGCGCATAGAACTGGCCCGAGTACCACACCACGGCCTGGCCGGCGACGATGCCGATCAGGGCCAGGATGACGATCTTCAGGTTCTTCCACTGCCCAAAGGATTCAGCCAGCGGCGCCTTGGAGTGCTTGCCTTCGGCCTTCATCTTCTTGAAGGCGGGCGACTCGTTCATCGTCATGCGGATCCACACGCTGATGGCCAGCAGCAGGATCGACACCAGGAAGGGCACGCGCCAGCCCCAGTCGGCGAAGGCCTCTTCGCCCACCGCCGTGCGGGTGCCCAGGATCACCAGCAACGACAGGAACAGGCCCATCGTGGCGGTGGTCTGGATCCAGGAGGTGTATGCGCCGCGCTTGCCATGCGGAGCGTGCTCGGCCACGTAGGTGGCCGCGCCGCCGTACTCGCCGCCCAACGCCAAGCCCTGGGCCATGCGCAGCACGATAAGGATCACCGGCGCGGCCATGCCGATCTGCGCATAACTGGGCAGCACACCGACGATGAAGGTGGACGCGCCCATCAGCAGGATGGTCACCATGAACGTGTACTTGCGGCCGATCATGTCGCCCAGGCGGCCGAAGACCAGCGCACCGAAGGGCCGCACGATGAAGCCGGCAGCAAACGCCAGCAGGGCGAAGATGAAGGCCGCACTCGGATCCAGGCCGGAGAAGAACTGCTTGGCGATGATGGCCGCCAGGGAGCCGTAGAGGTAGAAGTCGTACCACTCGAAAACAGTTCCGAGGCTGGACGCAAAGATGACCTTCTTTTCCTCGCGGGTCATCGGCCCTGGCACCGCCTGAGCGGCGCCCGCTCGGCCGGTGGATTGGACGGACGTATTCACTGCAGTCTCCTGTCGCACGTGATGAAAGACCCGGACGGACTACCCGGATCGACAGTTCCAATTTATCCGTGCATGTCAAGCAAAGGGATTGGTGACATTGCGGGGGTGAGCTGAAAAACGGGTCGCAGGCGGGATATGAAAACCCTGATTCGGGTTTTGTCCAAGCTGCTCAGACAAACGTCGATATTTGACAAAGCCTGCGGCCAGATAAGCCACGCGAGGGCCGCACTGAGACGAGAACCAAGGCGCAAGGCCCGGGGCACAGACCGACACGAGAGACTGGAGAAGGGGAACGGAAACACCTGACCAGCCAGCAAAAATACCCCACCTTCCGAATCGGAATATGGGGATCCCCACCTAGCTGAAAGCCAGCGGCGGTCGATATCAATAAAGATATGCCGCTCGCAGCTCACTGCGAGCGAAAAATACCCGACGCTTTAATTGGCCTTGGCCAGCTGGTCGAGAATCGCCGGGTTTTCCAGCGTGGAGGTGTCCTGGGTGATGGATTCACCGCGGGCCACCGAGCGCAGCAGCCGGCGCATGATCTTGCCGCTGCGCGTCTTGGGCAGGTTGTCGCCAAAGCGGATGTCCTTGGGCTTGGCGATCGGGCCGATTTCCTTGGCCACGTGGTTGCGCAGCTCGTTGGCCAGTTGCCTGGCCTCCTCGCCTTCGGGACGCGGCCGCTTGAGCACGACGAAGGCGCAAACGGCCTCGCCGGTCAGGTCGTCGGGGCGGCCGACCACCGCGGCCTCCGCCACCAGCGGATGGGACACCAGCGCCGACTCCACCTCCATCGTGCCCATGCGGTGGCCCGAAACATTGAGCACGTCGTCGATGCGGCCGGTGATGGTGAAGTAGCCGGTCTCCGCGTCGCGCACTGCGCCATCACCGGCGAGGTAGTACTTGCCCTGGAAGTCCGCGGGGAAGTAGCTCTTCTTGAAGCGCTCCGGGTCACCCCAGATGGTGCGGATCATGCCGGGCCAGGGGCGCTTGACGACCAGGATGCCGCCCTGGCCCCAGGGCACGTCGCGGCCGGTCTCGTCCACCACATCGGCAAAGATGCCGGGGAAGGGCAGCGTGCAGGAGCCGGGCAGCAGGGGCGTGGCGCCCGGCAGCGGCGTGATCATGTGGCCGCCGGTCTCCGTCTGCCAGAAGGTGTCGACGATGGGGCAGCGGCCGCCGCCGACGTTGGCGTGGTACCACTCCCAGGCGGCCGGGTTGATGGGCTCGCCCACCGAGCCCAGGATGCGCAGCGACGAGAGGTCGTAGCGCTTGGGGTGCACGTCGGGGTTGGCCTCGGCCGCCTTGATCAGCGAGCGGATGGCCGTGGGCGCGGTGTAGAAGATGGTGACCTTGTGGTCCTGGATCATGCGCCAGAAGCGGCCGGCGTCCGGGTAGGTCGGCACGCCCTCGAACACCACCTGCGTGGCGCCACACGCCAGCGGGCCGTAGGCGATGTAGGTGTGGCCCGTGACCCAGCCGATGTCGGCCGTGCACCAGAAGACATCCCCGTCGCGCAGGTCGAAGGTCCACTTGGTGGTGAGCGTGGCCTGCACCAGGTAGCCGCCGGTGGAGTGCTGCACGCCCTTGGGCTTGCCGGTGGAGCCCGAGGTGTAGAGCAGGAAGAGCGGGTGCTCGGCCTCGACCCATTCCGGCTCGCAGGTGGCGGGCTGCTCGGCCACCGCGTCGTGCAGCCAGACGTCGCGGCCGGCTTGCATGCCGACGGCCCCGCCGGTGCGGCGCCAGACGATGACGCGCCGGATGCTGTCGCAGCCGCCCATGGCGAAGGCCTCGTCGACGATGGCCTTGATCGGCAGGGACTTGCCGCCACGCACCTGCTCGTCAGCGGTGATGAGGGCCACGGCGCCGGCGTCCTGGATGCGGTCGCGCAGCGACTGGGCGGAAAAGCCGCCGAAGACCACCGAGTGCGTGGCGCCGATGCGGGCGCAGGCCTGCATGGCGACGACGCCCTCGACCGACATCGGCATGTAGATGACGACGCGGTCGCCCTTCTTCACCCCCTGGGCCTTCAGCGCATTGGCCAGGCGGCAGGTGCGCTCCAGCAACTCGCGGTAGGTGACGGGGGTGACCTGGCCGTCATCGCTTTCGAAGCGGATGGCCACGCGATCACCACGGCCGGCCTCCACATGGCGGTCCAGGCAGTTGTAAGAGGCGTTGAGCCGGCCGTCGTCGAACCAGCGGAAGAAAGGCGCGTTGGACTCGTCCAGGACGCGGGTGAACGGCTGCTTCCAGCTGACCAGGTCGCGGGCCAGGCGGGCCCAGTAGCCCGTGTAGTCGCGCTCGGCCTCGGAGACCAGCTCCCGATAGGCCTGCATGCCGGGGACGTGAGCGGATTGCGACAGGCCGGCAGGCGGGGCGTAGAGGGAGGCGGGGGACGTCGGGGACGAGGGGGCTTGCGACATGGGATCTCCTGGGCAATACAACCGTTGCGTCGATCGCCCCGGGGTACAGGGCGACGCGCTGCGGTCGGCGACTCTACCCCCCTGGATCAGGGTCCACCAGCAAGGACTATCCCTGCCGTGTGGGCTGCGGGGCTCCTTGCAGGACGCCCGGCGCGGCGGTGGCGGGTGCTTCCTAGAATGCTTGCCGCGACAGCCATTTGTCAGCCGCGCACTGCGTCCGGCCAGATGCGGCACGATGCGGCCGCACGGACGCGGCATCGCTCCCCTTTCGCGAGACGGTCCGGTGTCTCTGCGGCAGACCCACTGTGCATGCCTACCACCATGAACCTCCTGCTCTTTGCCGCCGGCCTGGCCGCCCTGATCGTCGGCGCCGAGCTGCTCGTGCGCGGTGCCTCGCGGCTGGCGCTGTCCTTCGGCATCTCACCCCTGGTGGTTGGCCTGACCATCGTCGCCTTCGGCACCAGCTCGCCGGAGGCGGCGGTGTCGCTGGGCGCGGTGATGGACGGCCGCACCGACATCGCCGTGGGCAACGTGGTCGGCAGCAACGTGCTCAACGTGCTGTTCATCCTCGGCATATCCGCGCTCGTCGTGCCGCTGATGGTGAACGTGCAGCTGATCCTGCAGGAGGTGCCGATCATGGTCGGCGCCTCGCTGCTGCTGCTGGTGATGGCCCTCGACGGCCGGCTGGGCCTGACCGACGGGCTGCTGCTGTGCACAGTGCTGGTGGCCTACACCGCCTTCCTGGTGCGCCAGTCCCGGGCGCAGACCGCGGCGGCACAAGCGGTGTACGCGGCGGAGCTGCCGCCGGCGCAGCCGGACAGCTGGGATGGCAGGCTGTGGGTGCAGCTGCTGCTCATCGTGGCCGGGCTGGCCCTGCTGGTGCTGGGCTCTGACTGGCTGGTCACTGCGGCGGTGGCTTTCGCCAAGGCGCTGGGGGTGAGCGACCTCGTCATCGGGCTGACCATCGTCGCAGCCGGCACATCCATGCCCGAAGTGGCCACCTCCATCATGGCCGCCATCAAGGGCGAGCGCGACATCGCCGTGGGCAATGTAGTGGGCAGCAACACCTTCAATATCCTGGGCTGCCTGGGGTTGTCAGCGGTGGCCTCCGGCGCGACTGGCCTGGCGATCCCCGCGGCAGTGATGCAGTTCGATGTGTGGGTGATGTTGGCCGTCGCCCTGGCCTGCGTGCCAGTGTTCCTGACCGATCGCGAGATCTCGCGATGGGAGGGTGCGCTGTTCCTGGGCTACTACGTGGCCTACGTCGCCTATTTGGTAATGGCCGCCCAGGGTCATGCTGCCCTGCCCGCTTTCCGCGCGGCCATGCTCGGCCTGGTGCTGCCGCTGACCATCGTGGCCCTGGTGGCGCTGGCCGTGCGCGGGCTGGAGCGGCAACGGACATGACGGCCGCCGTGCCAGCCTGGGCTCTCGCGGTCCTGACGCTGCTGCCCCTGGGCGGCGCGCTGATGCTGGCGCTGCGGCCCCGTGCGTCGCGCGCCTTCGCCGCAGGCGTGGCCGGCGCGGTGGCGCTGGTCGCACTGGCCTTGGTCGCCGCGTTGGCCGCGGATGCCCACAGTGGCCATGTGCTGCAGTGGTCGGTGGACTGGCTGCCGGCATTGGGCTTGTCGCTCGGCTTCCGGCTCGACGGGCTGGCCTGGCTGTTCGCGCTGCTGATCGCCGGCATCGGCGCGCTGGTCGTCCTCTATGCCGCCTGGTATCTGGGCGAGGAGGATCCGGCGCCCCGCTTCTTCGCCGCGCTCCTGCTGTTCATGGGCGCGATGCTGGGTGTCGTCATGGCCGCCGACCTGGTGCTGCTGGTTGTCTACTGGGAGCTGACCAGCCTGAGCTCCTTCCTGCTGATCGGCTACTGGCGCCACCGCGAGGACGCCCGCGAGGGCGCGACCATGGCGCTGACGATCACTGGCGCGGGCGGGCTGTGCCTGCTGGGCGGCGTGCTGCTGCTGGGCCATATCGTGGGCAGCACGCAGCTCGATGCGGTGCTGGCTGCCGGGCCGCGCGTGGTGGAGCACCCGCTTTACGAGACGGTGCTGGTGCTGGTGCTGCTGGGCTGCTTCACCAAGAGCGCGCAGGTGCCCTTTCACTTCTGGCTGCCTCATGCGATGGCCGCGCCCACGCCGGTGTCGGCCTACCTGCACTCGGCCACGATGGTGAAGGCCGGCGTGTTCCTGCTGGCGCGGCTGTATCCGGCGCTGGGCGGCGGGGAGGCCTGGTTCTGGCTGGTGACGCTGACAGGGGCGGCCACGCTGCTGGTCGGCGCGTGGGTGGCGGTTTCCCAGCATGACCTCAAGGGCCTGCTGGCCTGGTCCACCATCAGCCACTTGGGGCTGATCACGCTGCTCTTCGGCCTGGGCTCGCCGCTGGCGGTGGTGGCCGGGGTGTTCCACATCATCAACCACGCCACCTTCAAGGCGAGCCTGTTCATGGCCGCCGGCATCGTCGACCACGAGACCGGCACGCGCGACCTGCGGCGCCTGGGAGGGCTGGCGCGCTACCTCCCCATCACCGCCACGCTGGCCACCGTGGCCGCGGCGGCCATGGCCGGCGTGCCGCTGCTCAACGGCTTCCTGTCCAAGGAGATGTTCTTCGCCGAGGCGCTGGCGGCCGACACCTCGGCCGTGATGCGTGTGGTGCTGCCGGTGGTGGCCACGCTGGGCGGTGCCTTCAGCGTGGCCTACAGCCTGCGGCTGGTCCACGAGTCCTTCTTCGACGGCCCGCCGCGCGCCCTGCCCCGCCCAGCGAGCGGGTTGCATGAGCCACCGCGGGCGATGCGCCTGCCGGTGGAGCTGCTGGTGCTGCTGTGCTTGGGCGTGGGTCTGTTCCCGGCGCTCATCGTCGGGCCCACGCTTGCGGCTGCGGCGCAGGCGGCCGTCTTCGGCGGGCCCGCTGGTGCTCTGCCGGCCTATCACCTGGCCGTCTGGCACGGCCTGAACGCTCCGCTGGCGATGAGCGCCCTGGCGCTGGCCGGCGGCACGGGGCTCTACCTGCTGCTGCGCCGTCGCTGGGGACAACGCGCCCTGCACGGCATACCGGGCCGGCATCCGAAGCACAACGCCCGCGATCACTTCCGGCACTTGCTGGCGGCGGCTACGGCGCTGGCCGGCCGCATCACCGCCAGCCTGGGGCGCGGCAGCCTGCAGCGCTACCTGCTGTGGTTCATCGCCACGGCGCTGGCCGCGGGGCTGTGGCCCCTGTGGCGCCAGCCGATCACACTGCCCCCGCTGCATCTGGGCGGGCTGGATACACCCGTGGCGATCGTTGCCCTCATCGGCGTGGCCGCGACGCTGGCCACCACGGTGCTGCACCGCCAGCGCCTGACCGCGCTGGTGCTCATTGGTGCCACCGGCCTGGCGGTGTGCCTGGCGTTCGTGCACCTGTCTGCGCCGGACCTGGCGCTGACCCAGCTGCTGGTGGAGATGGTCAGCATCGTGCTCATGATGCTGGCCCTGCGCTGGCTGCCCGAGCGCAGCCTGGATCCCGGCGACTCGTTCGCGCCCCGGCTGCGCGATGCCCTGCTGTGTGCCGCCGCCGGGCTGGGCGTGGCCGCGCTGGTGTGGACGGTGCAGGGGCTGCCGTTCGACAGCCTGTCGCCCCACTATCTGGATCACGCGCTCAGTGAGGGAGGCGGCGCGAATGTGGTCAACGTCATCATCGTGGACTTCCGCGGTTTCGACACCCTGGGCGAGATCACCGTGCTCGCCATGGCCGCGTTGGTCATCCACGCGCTGCTGCGTGATTACCACCCCGCGCCGCGTCACGACGACGACGGCCCGCCGCGGTCGTTGATGCTTGGCGTGGTGGCGCGCCTGGTGCTGCCCTTCACCGCCCTGGTGTCGCTCTACCTGCTGCTGCGCGGGCACAACCTGCCGGGCGGCGGCTTCATCGCCGGGCTGGTGCTCGCCATCGGATTGATCCTGCAGTCGGTCGCCAGCGGCCATGCCTGGGCGGAGCTCCGCACGGGCATCGACTTCCGCGCCTGGATCGGCTGGGGGCTGCTGGTGGCCGGCGGCACGGGGGTGGCCAGCTGGTTCTTCGGCGCGCCCTTCCTGACCAGTACCTACGACTACCCCTGGCTGCCCGGCATCGGCGGCGTGCCGTTGGCCAGCGCGGCCGTGTTCGACGGGGGGGTCTACCTGGTGGTGGTGGGTGCAACGCTGGTGGCGCTGGGCGCCCTCGCCCGGCTGTCGGACACTGATCCCTCCTCTCGCCCGACCAACTGACATGGCACTGCTGCTGTCCGGGGCCATTGGCCTGCTCACCGCCTGCGGGCTCTGGCTGATGCTGCGCCCGCGCAGCTTTGACGTGATCCTCGGCCTGACGTTGCTGAGCTATGCCGTTAACCTGTTCATCTTCAGCATGGGTCGGCTCAAGGTGGATGCCGCGCCCATCGTGGACAAGCTGCGCCCGGCGACCCTGGCCACGCATGCCGACCCGCTGCCGCAGGCGCTGGTGCTGACGGCCATCGTCATCAGCTTTGCCATGACAGCCCTGCTGCTGGCCATCGCCCTGCGGGCCCGGGCCCACACCGGCACCGACCACGTGGACGGCGAGGAGCCACGCGCATGACCGGCTGGCCGCACCTCATCGTCGCGCCGGTCGTGCTGCCGCTGCTGGCTGGAGCGGTCCTGCTGCTGGTGGAGAGCCGCCGCCCCGGCTGGACCCAGCCGCTGTCACTGGCCGCCACGCTGGGCCAGGCGCTCATCGCCCTGCTGCTGTGGCAGCAGGCCGGCGGCGGCCAGGTGCAGGCCTATCTGCTGGGCAACTGGGTGGCGCCCTTTGGCATCGCCCTGGCGCTGGACCGGCTGGCCGCGCTGATGCTGGTGCTGACCGCCATCATCGCGGTGGCCGCCCTGCTCCACGCGCGCGGGCGCGATGAGCGGCGCGGCGCCCACTTCGACGCCTTGTTCCAGTTTCAGCTGATGGGCCTCAACGGCGCCTTCCTTACCGCTGATCTGTTCAACCTGTTCGTGTTCTTCGAGGTCCTGCTGGCCGCCAGCTACGGCCTGCTGTTGCACGGCGGTGGCGCGCGCCGGCTGCGGGCCGCCGTGCACTATGTGGTTTTCAATCTGGCGGCGTCCGCCCTCTTCCTGATCGCGGCCAGCCTGCTCTACGGCCTGGCGGGCACCCTGAACCTGGCCGATCTGGCGCAGAAGCTGCCGCGTCTCGCCGGCACACCCGCGGTGCTGGCCCAGGCGGCCGTGCTGCTGCTGGTCGTCGTCTTCGCGGTCAAGGCCGCGCTGCTGCCGCTGTACTTCTGGCTGCCGCAGACCTATGCCGCGGCCACGACACCGGTGGCTGCACTGTTCGCCATCCTGACCAAGGTGGGCGTCTACGCCATCGTGCGCGTGACCACGCTGCTGGCGGCCGGCACTGGCTGGGCAGCGATGGTGCAGGGCCCGATTACCGTGCTGGCGCTGCTGACCCTGCTGCTGGCCGCAGCCGGCGCGCTGGCGGCACAGACGCTGCGCACGCTGATCGCCCACCTGCTGATCGCCTCGGTGGGCACACTGCTGCTGGGCGTGGGCCTGGGCACGGGCAATGCGCTGGCGGCCGCCATCTTCTACCTGCCGCACACCACGCTGACCGCCGCTGCCTGGTTCCTGTTGGGCGAGCGCCTGCGCGCCGTGCGCGGGGGGCGCGACGCCCTGCAGGCCCTGCCACTGCAGCGCCACGGACTGCGCCTGGGGTGGATATTCTTCCTGCTGGCGATCGCCGCGGCCGGCCTGCCGCCGCTGGGCGGCTTCCTGGGCAAGGCCCTGCTGCTTCAAGCGGCCAGCATGTCGCCATGGGCCGGCTGGGCCCTGGCCGCGGTGCTCGCCTCCGGCCTGCTGATGGTGGTGGCGCTGGCCCGCGCCGGGGTCACGCTGTTCTGGCAGGCACCGCTCGCCAAGGACAGCGATGACGGCAAGACCGAAGGTGGCGCCCGGGCCAGCGGACCCATTCGCCCAGCCGGTCAGGCTGCGGCAACGAACGCAAGCGATGCCACGGAGGCGCCTGCCGCGCCGCCCCGGCGCGCCGGCCTGGCCTTGCTGACCTTTGGGGTGCTCGCCGTCGCCGCAGCCGCCGGCCCGCTGGATGGCACCACCCGTGCCACCGCCAACCAGCTGATGCAGCCCGCTGACTACATCCGCGCCGTGCTGACGCAGCCCGCCGTGCCGCCCGCCCATGACCTGCGCCGCGAGATGCGCGAGCGCGGCAACCTCAAGTGAGCCCCGCCGTGCAACGCCTGCTACCCGCCCCGCTGCTCAGTGCCGTGCTACTCCTTGCCTGGCTGGCGCTCAACCAGTCGGCCTCGGCTGGCCACCTGATCCTTGGCGCGGCGTTCGCCCTGGCCATCCCGCTGCTTACGGCCCGGCTGCGCGCCGCACCGGACGGCGAGCCCGCGCCGCCCCACCGTCCTGCCCTGCGCCGCTGGCGGGCCGCCCTGCATCTGACGGGCGTGGTGCTGCTCGACATCGTGCGCGCCAACCTGCAGGTCGCGCGCCGCATCCTGGGCCCGGAGTCGGCCATCCGCCCGGGCTATGTATGGCTGCCGCTCACCCTCGGCCACCCGCATGGCCGCGTGCTGCTGGCCGGCATCATCACCATGACGCCGGGCACGCTCTCGGCCCGCTTCAGTGACGACGGCACGCAGCTGCTCATCCACGCCTTCGATCTGGGCGACCCGGCCGCGCTGATCGCCGAGATCCAGGCGCGCTACGAGGCGCCGCTGCGGGAGATCTTTGAATGACGCCCACTTCCAGCTGGCTGGCCGCCGTGCTGCCCTGGGCCTTCGCCGGCTTTGCCACGGCGCTGGCGCTGAACGCCTGGCGGCTGCTGCGCGGCCCGACGCTGGCCGACCGCATCCTGGCGCTGGACACGCTCTACATCAACGCGCTGGCGCTGCTCGTACTGGTGGGCATCCAGCTCGGCAGCACCCTGTACTTCGAGGTGGCGTTGCTCATCGCGCTGCTCGGTTTTGCCGGCACAGTGGCGCTGTCCAAGTTCGTGCTGCGCGGAGACATCACGCGATGAGCGCCACCCCGCTGCCGATGTGGCTGGACGCCCTGCTCGCCGCGCTCGTGATGCTGGGTGCCGCCTTCGCGCTGATCGGCTCCTGGGGCCTGGCCAAGCTCGGCGACTTCCTCAAGCGTCTGCACGGTCCGACCAAGTCCACCACCCTGGGCGTCGGCTGCGTGCTGCTGGCCTCTATCGGCTGGTTTGGCTGGCAGGGCCAGTGGGGCGCGCACGAACTGCTCGTCACGCTGTTCCTCTTCCTCACCGCACCAGTGTCGGCTCACCTGCTGATCCAGGCCGCCATCAAGCTCGACCCGCGGCTGCGCCCGCCGCCCCCACCGGGTACCCAGGCCGACGCGGATGCCGCAGGCCTGGCGAACGTCACCCATGCGCCCCCTGCCGCAGCGGGCGCGACATCTTCCCGCCGCCCGGACGCCGGCCCGCTAGAGCCACCGGCCGGCTGAGCCCTGCGGCGGCAAAATGGCGGTTTCGCGTTCTTTCCCTCACACCGCCATGCCCACGACCATCCGCCAGGACGACCTGATCGAGTCCGTCGCCGCTGCGCTGCAGTACATCAGCTACTACCACCCGGCCGACTACATCGCCCACCTGGCGCGGGCTTATGAGCGTGAGCAATCGCCGGCAGCCAAGGACGCCATCGCCCAGATCCTGACCAACTCGCGCATGTGCGCCGAGGGCCGTCGCCCCATCTGCCAGGACACCGGCATCGTCAACGTCTTCCTCAAGATCGGCATGGACGTGCGCTGGGAGGGCTTCACCGGCTCCATCCAGGACGCCATCGACGAAGGCGTGCGCCGCGGCTACAACAACCCGGACAACAAGCTGCGCGCCTCGGTGCTGGCCGACCCCATCTTCGAGCGCAAGAACACCAAGGACAACACGCCGGCCGTCGTTTTCATGGAGGTCGTGCCCGGCGACAAGGTGGACGTGACCGTGGCCGCCAAGGGCGGCGGCTCCGAGAACAAGTCCAAGGTCTACATGCTCAACCCCAGCGACGACATCGTCGACTGGGTGCTCAAGACGGTGCCGACGATGGGCGCCGGCTGGTGCCCGCCGGGCATGCTGGGCATCGGCGTGGGCGGCACGGCCGAGAAGGCCGCCCTGCTGGCCAAGGAAGCGCTGATGGACGACATCGACATGTACGAGCTGCTGCAGCGCGGCCCGAGCAACAAGCTGGAGGAGCTGCGCATCGAGCTGTATGAAAAGGTCAACGCGCTGGGCATCGGCGCGCAGGGCCTGGGCGGCCTGACCACCGTGCTCGACGTCAAGATCAAGACCTGGCCGACGCACGCGGCCAGCAAGCCCATCGCCATGATCCCCAACTGCGCGGCCACCCGGCATGCGCACTTCGTGCTCGACGGCTCGGGCCCCGCCTTCCTGGAGCCGCCGTCGCTGGACCTGTGGCCCGATGTCCACTGGGCACCCGACTACAACAAGAGCAAGCGCGTGGACCTCAACACGCTCACGCGCGAGGAAGTGGCCAGCTGGAAGCCCGGCCAGACCCTGCTGCTCAACGGCAAGATGCTCACCGGCCGCGACGCCGCGCACAAGCGCATCCAGGACATGCTGAACAAGGGCGAGCCCCTGCCGGTGGACTTCACCAACCGCGTCATCTACTACGTCGGCCCGGTGGACCCGGTGCGCGACGAGGTCGTCGGCCCCGCCGGCCCGACCACCGCCACGCGCATGGACAAGTTCACCGAGATGATGCTGGCCAAGACCGGCCTGATCGCGATGGTGGGCAAGGCCGAGCGCGGCCCCGCCGCCATCGAGGCCATCCGCAAGCACCAGTCGGCCTACCTGATGGCCGTGGGCGGCTCGGCCTACCTGGTGTCCAAGGCCATCAAGGCCGCCAAGGTCGTCGGCTTCGAAGACCTGGGCATGGAAGCCATCTACGAGTTCGACGTGGTGGACATGCCCGTCACCGTGGCCGTGGACGCGGGCGGCACCTCCGCCCACATCACCGGCCCGCGCGAGTGGCAGGCCAAGATCGGCAAGATCCCGGTGGCGGTGGCCTGAAAGGCTCGGTCGCCTCGGGTCGCCCTTCGCCGCCACTTGTGGCCCCTGCGGGCCACACCATGAAGAAGGCCGCTCGATGAGAGCGGCCTTCTTCATTCGGGGCGGCTGCGACCGCAGTTGACCGCGCCTTAGCGGCCGGGCGACGCCTGTCCCGGCAGGAACTGGCGGATGCGCTCGACCAGCGTTTCGCGCAGGTGGTCGGCCAGACGGTCGGTAAGCGTGCCGCCGGTGCGCTCGCGCATCAGATCCTGGTGCTGGCGCAGCTTGCGCCACAGGCCCCAGATGACGAAGCCGCGGCGCGCCCAGCGGAAGGCCGCGCGGGGACGCAGCACCCCCAGCACCAGGGCGCCGGCGAAGATGGCCTGCGGGTGGGCCCGCACCCAGCGCACGCCGGCGCGCACGCGGTCCACGCCGGTGGCCACCGGCCGCAGGGCCTGGGCCTGGGTGGCCCACTGCTGGCGCAGGGCCTGGCTGTGCAGCACCAGCCTCTGCTTGCGCAGGGCCAGCTCAAGATCGCGCTCGTTCATGACAGGTCCACCGGCGAGCTGCGGGCGGGCAGCTCGTCGCGCGGCGGCAGGGCCGCGCGGTCGCGGCGCAGCTCGGCCAGGCTGGCGGCGAACAGGCCGGACGGCGCATGCAGGTGGCGCATGGCCTGCCACAGCGACACGCCGCCGCCGACGATGAAGGCCAAGGTGATCAGCCCCAGGGCCAGCAGCCGGTTGTGCTCCCACAGCAGCACGGTGATGAACATGGCCAGGAAGACCAGGCCCACGCCCATCAGCAGGAAGGCCGCCGCGCCCCAGCTCAGCGTGCGCAGCAGCCGGGTCTTTTCTTCCTCCAGCTCGGTGGACAGCAGCTGCAGCCGGGTGTGCAGCAGCTCCACCGAGGTGGCCATCAGGCCCTGGACCGATGCGAACAACCCGGCAGGGGCAGCCGCGCGACCGTCGGCCGGGGCGTCGTAGGGATCAGGGGTCATCGACGGCTCCGGCACTCGATCGGCGGCTGGGCTCAGGGCTGGCGGATCAGCGGCGGCCGATCAGCAGGCCGACCAGCAGGCCCACGCCCGCGGCCACGCCGACGGCCTTCCAGGGGTTCTCATGCACGTAGTCGTCGGTGGCGCGGCCAGCGGCCTTGGCCTTATCGACGACGGCAGCCTGGGCGTCCGACAGGTTGGCGCGGGCGGTGGCCAGCGTGTCCTGGATGCGGGCGCGCAGGCCGGCGACCTCAGTGCTGGCCTGGCCGGCGGTGGCATGCAGCAGTTGCTCGGCGTCGGACATGACGCGCTTGAGATCAGAAACCAGTTGATCCTTGGGCGACGTGGCGGTGTTCATGGATGCGGCTCCTCGTGAGTGACAGGGATGACAACACAAACCAAGCGTAGCCGCAGAGCGGACAAGCGGAAAGGCCGGTGTCAGCCCAGTCCGGCACCCGGGCACGATGGCGGCGCCGGTCTTTGCGATGGCGCAAGCAGTCGTCGCCGCACGTTGCCCGCACGCAACGGTGTCGGCCGCAGATGGACCAACGCCGCGGGCTGGGCGGGCCAGCCTGCGGCGTCGGTGGGGGCGCCTGATGCGCAGGCCGCCGGTTCAGCAGGGGCGTTGATCAGCCGGCCGCGTGCTTGTCGGCCTCGCTGGTGAAGGCATCGGCATAGAAGGCCGCTTCCGGCAGGCCGCGCTGGGCGACGAAGTCGCGCTTGGCCGACTCCACCATCACCGGTGCGCCGCAGGCATAGACCTCGTGGCCGGACAGGTCGGCCAGGTCGGCCATCACGATTTGGTGAACGAAGCCGGTGCGGCCCGCCCACGCATCCTCGGCCTTGGGCTCGGAGAGCACCGGCACGTAGCGCAGGTGCGGCAGGCGCGCGGCGGCCGCCTCGGCCCAGTCGTGCAGGTAGAGATCCGCCTTGCTGCGGCAGCCCCAGTAGAGCACCGTGGGCCGCGTGATGCCCTTGGCCTCCATCTCCTCGATGATGGCCTTGATGGGTGCGAAGCCGGTGCCGGAGGCCAGCAGCACGATCGGCTTGCTGCTGTCCTCGCGCAGGAAGAAGGTGCCGAACGGCCCTTCCACGCGCAGGATGTCCTTCTCCTTCATCGCGGAGAAGACGTGGTCGGTGAACTTGCCACCCGGCATGTGGCGGATGTGCAGCTCGATCTCGGTGTTGGGCTTTTGCGGCGCGCTCGCCATGGAGTAGCTGCGCCGGCTGCCATCGCGCAGGATGAACTCCATGTACTGCCCGGCGTGGTAGCCGAAGGTCGTGTTGGCCGGCAGCTGCAGGCGCAGGATGGCCACGTCGGGCGCCGCCTTGGTCAGTCTGTTGACGCGCGCCGGCATCTTCATCACCGGGAAGTCGTCGGCGCCGACCACCTCGCGGGCCTCCAGCACCACGTCGGTCTGCGGCGTGGCGCAGCAGGTGAGGATGAAGCCCGCGGCCTCCTCCGCCTCGCTCAGCGCCTTGGCCTGATGCGCGCCGTGGATGACGCGACCATCGAGCATCTTGCACTTGCACGAGCCGCAGGCGCCGTCCTTGCAGCCATAGGGCAGGCCCACGCCCTGCCGCATCGCGGCGGCCAGGATGGCTTCGTCACGGGCCACTTCGAAGGCATGCCCGCTGGGCTGCACGGTCACGTTGAAGGTCATGTCGGCTCTTGTCTTGGCAATGTCGGACGGGATGCCTGCAGCAGTGGGCGGCAGCTGCGGGCGCAAAGGCCGCACATCCGCTGCGGCGAACTCGTCATTGTGCCGGGCACGCTCGCCGCGCGCCGGGGCGAATGAGCGACGCCGGCGTCGCGGGCGTGCACGGGCGGCGGCATGCGCAGGCGGGCAGCGGTCCCGTGCAGCCAGCGGGCCGGGCGAGTGGGCGAGTGGGCGAGTGGGCGAGTGGGCGAGTGGGCGAGTGGGCGAGTGGGCGAGTGGGCGGGTG
>JBMOQL010000014.1:0-27331 GCA_049321005.1 Pseudomonadota bacterium | reverse complement strand
CTGTTCCGCAGGCTCAAAGGCTACCGCCGCATCTTCTCCAGATTCGAGAAGCTCGACGTCATGTTCATCGCATTCATCTGCTTTGCTCTGATCGCCGATGGCTTGCGGTAGTGTTAACAGGCCCTAGTTCAGCTCAAGCAGGCCGACCTCGCCCTGGGCAAGGATGCGCTCGATGCGGTCGCGCGCCCGCAGCAGCGCCTGCAGCACGGCGTCGTTGCCGACGTTGCCCAGGCCGACACGGATGACGGAGGGTGGATGGCCCAGCCAGGCTTGCAGAGCGGAGAAGTCATCGTCCTTGGTGACGATGACGAAATCGTGCTCTCGGGCGTGGGCCCACACCGTGCGGTCGTCCGCCTGCTCAAGCCCTTCCAGCACGACATGACTGGAGCCGGGGTAGGCCTGCTGCAGCGCCGGCACGATGCGGCGCGAAAGGTTCTCGTCCAGCAGCAGCTTCACGCTTCGGCCGGCACCCAGGCCACCGTGCCCTCGCGGTGAGCCGCCCACGCCAGGGCGGCCCGCACGTCATCGAGCGTGAGCTCGGGATAGTCGGCCACGATGTCGTCGGCGCTCATGCCCGCAGCCAGCCAGCCCAGCACGTCCTGCACGGTGATGCGCAGGCCTCGGATGCAGGGCTTGCCGCCGCGCTTGCCGGGCTCCAGCGTGATGACGTTTCGCAAATCGGTCATGGCGCGAAGCATTTTGCGCCGCGGCCGCCGGAATGTGCAAAGGCAGCGATCTACGCCCCGCCCAGCACCCTCAGGATCTCTCTGCCGTAGGCCTCCAGCTTCTTGGCGCCCACGCCGCTGATCTGGCCGAGTTCGTCCAGCGTGCCCGGTTGGGCGCGCGCCATTTCGGCCAGGGTGGCGTCATGGAAGATGACGTAGGCCGGCAGCTTGTGCTCCTTGGCCACCTCCGCGCGCCAGGCCTTCAGTGCGGTGAAGCGCGCTTGGCCGGGGTCGTCCAGCGGGATGGGCGCGGGCTTGTCGGCGCCGCGGCCGGTGCGTGAGCCGGCCGCCTTGCGGCCGCGCGGCGCCTCGCTGGGCTCGCGCAGGCGCAGCGTGACCCCGCCCTTGAGCACGGCGCGGGCGCTGTCGGTGAGGGCCAGCGTGCCGTACTCGCCCTCAGCCACCACATGGCCCAGGGCGACGAGCTGGCGCAGCACGGCGCGCCAGCGGGCCTCGCTGAGGCCCGCGCCGACGCCGAAGGTGCTGAGCCGCTCATGGCCGTACTGCGTGACCTTGTCGGTCGGCTTGCCGCGCAGCACGTCGATGAGGTGGCCGACGCCGAAGCGCTGCTGGCCGTGCTGCCAGAAGCGGTAGATGCAGGACAACGCCATGCGCGCGGCCTCGGTGGCATCCCAGGTGGCGGGCGGGTTGAGGCAGTTGTCGCAATTTCCGCAGTACGGCTGGAGGCGGGCTTGGCCGGCGCCGGCCGTGCTGCCGCCCGCGTCAGCGTGCTGCGCATCCACGGCCGGATCACGTGGCAGGGCAGCGGCCGAGTCGGCTGAGGCATCGTCATCGCTTGCAGCGCCTTCTCGCCGGCCGGCATAGGCCTCGCCAAAGTAGGCCAGCAGCCGCGCACGGCGGCAGTCGTGGGCCTCGGCCAGGGCCAGCAGGGCGTCGAGCTTGCCGCGCTGCACGCGCTTGAAGTCCTCGCCCGCGGTGCCTTCGTCGATCATGCGGCGCTGGTTGACGACGTCGGCCAGGCCGTAGGTCATCCAGGCCTGGGCGGGCTGGCCGTCGCGGCCGGCGCGGCCGGTCTCCTGGTAGTAAGCCTCGATGTTCTTGGGCAGGTCCAGGTGGGCGACGAAGCGCACGTCGGGCTTGTCGATGCCCATGCCGAAGGCGATGGTGGCCACCATCACCAGGCCCTCCTCGCGCAGGAAGCGGTCCTGATTGCGCTGGCGCACCGAGGCGTCCAGGCCGGCGTGATACGGCAGGGCCTCGATGCCCTCGCCCACCAGCCAGGCGGCGGTTTCCTCCACCTTGCGGCGCGACTGGCAGTAGACGATGCCGGCCTCGCCGTCGTGCTCCTCGCGGATGAAGCGCAGCAGCTGGGCGCGCGGGTTGTCCTTCTCGACGATGTCGTAGCGGATGTTGGGCCGGTCGAAGCTGCTGATGAACAGGCGCGCGTCCTGCAGCTGCAGCCGCTCGACGATGTCGGCGCGGGTGTGCTCGTCGGCCGTGGCGGTCAGCGCGATGCGCGGCACGTCGGCAAAGCGCTCGTGCAGCACGCTCAGGGCCAGATAGTCCTCGCGGAAGTCGTGGCCCCATTGCGAGACGCAGTGCGCCTCGTCGATGGCAAACAGGCTCAGCCGCCCGCGCTCGTGCAGCGCGGCCAGCATGGCCTGGAAGCGCGGCGTGGTGACGCGCTCGGGCGCGGCATAGAGCAGCACCAGGCGGCCGCTCATCATGTCGCGCTCGACCTGCTGGGTTTCCTCCAGGCTGAGCGTGGAGTTGAGGAAGGCGGCATGCACGCCGGCTTCTTCCAGCGCGCCGACCTGGTCGTGCATCAGCGCGATCAGCGGCGAGACGACGATGGCCACGCCCTGCCCGGCGCGGTGGCGCAGGATGGCCGGCACCTGGTAGCACAGGCTCTTGCCGCCGCCGGTCGGCATGAGGACCAGCGCGTCGCCCCCGCGGCCGACGTGCTCGACGATGTCGGCCTGCGCGCCGCGGAAGGCGCTGTAGCCGAAGACCTCGCGCAGGATGGCGAGCGCGGCTGGGGGCACATGGGTGCCGGAGGGTTCAGGAGACAGGATCGGGGCGGACACGGTGGACGCGGCAGCGAGCGGCGCGGCCGGGGCCGCATCGTACCTGCCGCTCTGCTGCGCGCCAGCGACGCCAGCCTAGCCGCCGACCACCCCATCCCGCGGCCACAGCACCCACAGGCGCAGCGGCTGCTTGGTGCGGCCGGCCTGGGCCTCGGCCTCGTCGCCCCAGCCCCAGAAGTAATCGGCCCGCACGGCGCCGACGATCGCGCTGCCGGTGTCCTGCGCGATCACCAGCCGCTGCAACGGGCGCGGCAATGGCGCCTGGGCCGCGGGCTGCCAGGGCTGGGGCTCCGTGCTGACCAGCCAGACCGGCGTGCCGTAGGGCATGGCGGTGCGGTCCACCGCGATGGAGCGGCCGGGCGTCAGCGGCACGCCCTGCGCGCCCACCGGGCCCAACGACGGGTCCGGCAGCGGCTGCTCGCGGAAGAACACCAGGCGCGGGTTGGCCGCCAGCAGTTCGTCCACGCGCTGCGGGTGCAGCTGGGCCCAGGCGCGGATGGCCGGCCAGTTGGCACCGTCGGGGCTCAGCTCGCCCTGCTGGATCAGCCAGCGGCCGACGGACTGGTAGGGCTGGCTGTTGTGACCGGCAAAGGCCAGGCGCACCACACGCGGCTGGCCGTCGGCGCCCGGAACGTCCAGCAGCCGTACGCGGCCCGAGCCCTGGATCTGCAGCACCAGCACCTGCAGCGGGTCGGCCACATGGGCCAGCTCACGCCCGGCCAGCGCGGCGCGGGCCGCGGGCTCGCGCTGGGCCTGCGCCCGGGTCCACCAGGGCTGGCGGCGGGCCAGGTCGGCCGGGGGGGCATGCAGCGCGTGGCGGAAGACGGCGTCGGGTCGGCGGCGTGCATCCACCAGGGGCTCGAAGTAGCCGGTGAGCAGGCCGGCCGCCTCGCCGCCCAGCGTTTCCACCCGCCAGGGACGCAGGTGGCGCTCGATCCAGGCGCGCACCGCGGCTTCCTCTGGGGGGACAGTGCGCGCGCTGGCGCACAGCGCCTGCCACGGCGGCTGCGGGCGCTCGCAGCTGCGCATCAGCGCGGGCCAGGCCTCGGCAACGCGGTCCTGGCCCCAGCCGGGTAGCTCGGACCAGTCGGCGGCCACCCAGCGAGAGACGCTGCGCTGCAGCATCTCCCGGCTGCCGGGCGGGGCAGCCGGTACGGTGGCGGGTGCGGGCGCTTCGGCCACCGGCGGGCGCGCTTCCGGCACGCTGCCGCAGCCGGCCAGCGTTCCTAGAATGACCGCCGCCATCCAGGCCGCCGTGGCGCGCGCGCCCTGCCCTGCGGCCTGCCTTGCAGTGGCCCTTGCGCTCTGCCGCGTGCCCGGGCGGGTGGCCGGCCCCGGGGCTGGGCGCGCGGGCCGCGGCGCCGCATGCTGCCGGCCGCCTTGCCCGACACCGGCCCCTTCATCCCCTGCCCTACCGACCATGTGGCTCATCCTGCTGGAGGCGCTGGCTGCGCTGCTGATCTTCGTGTTCATCATCTGGTGGACCATGTTCTCCGGCCGGCGCAAAGGCGAGCGGCCCGCCTCGCGGACGGACGCCGCGCCCAAGGACCGGCCTTGACACACCGGCGGTGAGCCCGGGCCCGGCGCTCAGGCCGGCGGCTTGGGCGGTGCTGGCGGGTCAACCGGCTCGGCCTTGGGCGGCCGTGGCGGCAGCAGGAAGCTCAAGGGATGCCGCCACACCCGGCGCAGCACTGCGCGGCGCAGCCGGGCGCGGTCCTTCACCCGGATGCCACGCGAGCGCAGGGCCACGCGCAGGGCGAAGAAGAAGCTCACGCCCACGTTGAGCAGGCCCGTCAGCAGCACGGCGGCCATGCACCACCAGAAGGCCGGCAGGTGCAGCACCTCCTGCCCCAGCGTGCCGGCTGCGGCCGCCACCTGTCCCATGGACAGCGTCACGTGACGGACGTCCAGCGGCAGCGCGAAGAAGCTCGCGATCACCGGCACCAGCCCGAGCATCATCCCGAGCGACACGTTGGCCGTGAGGCCCGAGATGTGCTGCCGCCACCATGTCGCCCAGCGGGCCGCGCGCTTGGCGCCCAGCCGCGCGGTGATGCGTGGGTTCCAGCGGATCGCGCTGTCCAGGCGGTGCAGCACGAACCAGTTCTCGGCCCAGCCGGCGATGATGCTGGAGGCAAACAGCAGCACGCCGGTGAAGGCCGCGTACCAGAGGCTGGGGCCCAGCAAGGTGAGGTTCTCCAGCACGTGCTCGGCGTGGTGTTTGTCGATGAGCGGGCGGCCCAGCGTCTGCCACGCTATCCATTGCGCGGCCAGCACCACGGGCGCCACGGCGCAGACGTTGCCGATGATGCCGGCCATCTGCGAGCGGATCAGGTGCGCCACCTCGTCGACGAAGCGCTCCACCGAGGCATCGTCGCTGACGTCCGCCAGCCGCGCGGCCATGGCCGGTGCCGTCATCGCCGGCTGCTTGGTGGCCACCGTGAAGTGCAGCAGGTAGATGACGACGAAGCTGATCGCGTAGTTGAGCCCGGCGCCGAAGCCCGCCCAGAACGGCGACAGGCCCAGCGCCAGGATGGCGAACTTGAGGAAGGTGGTGACCGCCAGCACCGCCCCGCCGCCGGCCGCGCGGCCGAGCATCTGGCGGTATTCGGCGCGGGTGCGGGTGATGTAGTGCTCGCCGGTCTCGGCGCTGCGCTCGGCCACCTTGCGCGCCAGCATCGAGTAGTGCCGCGCAAACAGGGCGCGGATGCTGCGCCGCTGCTCGGTGGTCTCCACCAGGTCGGCGGTCAGCTCGGCCACCTCGCGCCCGGGCTCGTCGGCCAGCACGCAGTTGAGCAGCGACTCGATGCGCCGCGCACGGCCGCGGATCTGGTCGACCTGGAACACCACGCCCACCGAGACGCCGTGGTCCTCCAGGTGCTCGTGCACGGTGTCAGCCGCATGGCGGCAGGCGTCGAGCAGGGCGCGCAGGTACAGCGCCCGCCGGGCCAGCTCGGCATGGGCATCGGGAAGGCCGGCGGCGCGGGCATCGGCCGTTTCGCGCAGCTGCTCAGCCGCGCGCGCCAGCTGGGTGAAGGGCTGGTCGGCGAGCGCCTCGCGGCTCATGCGCGGGCGCAGCGTGCTGCCCTGCCCCAGCGCGCGGATCTGGCTGGCCAGCACGGCGATGGCATCGAAGAAGGGCCCCTGCCAGCGGGGTACCCCCGCACTCTGCAAGGCGGCCTGGGCGGGGCCCTGTGAGGCGCCCTGCGCGTCGGCATCGCCCGGCCCCCCCCCGCCCTGCGTGGCCTCGCGCAGCAGCTCGCCCAGCCGCGCCAGCGTGGGCTCGTCCAGCGCGCGCAGCCAGGCCGCGTCGTCGGGCGCCTTGAACAGCAGGCCGAATAGCTCGGCCAGGTCCAGCGTGGCCGGCGTGGCCGGCAGCACGCGCCGGCGCAGGCGGTCGGTCAGCTCGTCAAAAAAAGCCGAACGCGGCGCAAAGCCATAGTCCGCCAGCAGCGTGGTCGCGTCCACCTCGCGCCAGGTGGCCTGGATGACGCCGGCCACGGCGGCGCGGTGCTCGGGGTGCTGCTCCAGCACGTGCAGCAGCTGGCGCAGGCGCAGGATGGGCAGCGGCGTGGCGCGCTCATCGGGCGGGCCGTCGCCCGCACGCGGATGGCGCAGCCACTCCATCAGGCGCACCAGCCAGATGTGGCGCTCGGGCATGTCCGCGCGCGGGTCGGCGGCCGACAGCAGCTCGGCCACGTTCCAGCCGGCCGGTATGTCGCCGCGGCCCGGTGGCGACCCGTGGGGGCGTCGGCGCCCGGGCCAGCGCAAGCGCAGTCGGCGCATCAGTGCAACGCCGAGGGCAGCGCGAGGGCGAACTCGGGCACCGGCGCGTCAAAGGGCTCGCAGGCGTCCGTCACGCAAAGAAAGCGCCCGCGCATGCTGCCGCGCGGCGTGGCGATCTGCGCCCACGAGGTGTACTCGAACCGCTCACCCGGCTTGAGCAGCGGCTGGTGGCCCACTACCGCCAGCCCGCTGACCTGCTGCACCGTGCCGGCCGCATCGACGATGGTCCAGTGCCGGCCGATGAGCTGCGCGGCCACGTCGCCGGTGTTCTCGATGGTCAGCGTGTAGGCGAAGGCATAGAGCGACTGCTCCGGCGCCGATTGCTCGGGCAGAAAGCGCGTCTGCGCGCGGACGGTGAACTGGGCACGAGGCATGCGGTCGATTCTAGGGAGCGGCCCTCGGGCGCGTGCAGGCCACAAGGACTGGACCGGCTGTCAGCCGGCACCGGCAAGCCACGGCACCCCGGCGGCATCCTGCTTGCCCGGGCCGCCTGCCCATACCCGCCCACGATGCCTACCCGCCCCGCGATCGCCATCTTTCAGCACCACCCGCACCAGGGGCCGGGCTTCCTGCTCGACATGCTGGATGCGGGCGGGTTGCAAGCGCAGGTCTATTCGCCGGACGACGCCGAGGAGCTGCCGCGGGACATCGGCCGCTTCGCCGGCCTGGTGGTGCTGGGCAGCGACTGCAGCGTCAACGATGATCGGCCGTGGGTCCACGGCGAGCGCGCGCTGGTGCGCCAGGCCGTGGCCGAGGGCATCCCGGTGATCGGCCACTGCTTCGGCAGCCAGCTGCTGGCGCAGGCCCTGGGTGCGCGCGTGGGCCGCAGCTGCCGGCCGCAGATCGGCTGGAAGCGGCTGCGCGTGCTGCCCGAAGGCCGCGATCTGCTCGGGCAGGCAGAAGTCTGGTCCTTCAATTGGCACTACGAGGCCTTCGGCATCCCGCGCGGCGCCACGCGGGTACTGGCCGGCGCGCAGGGGCTCAACAAGGGCTTCGTGATCGGCCCGCACATGGGCTTTCAGTGCCACTTCGAGGTAACGCAGGAGACCATCGAGGCCTGGTGCGCCGAGGGGGCAAAGGAGGTCGCCGAGCGGGACGAGCACACGGTGCAAAGCGTCGAGCAGATGCTGCGCCAGGCGCCCGAGGTGCTGCCGGCGATGCACGCGACCGCGCGGCGCGTCTACAGCCGCTGGATCGCCGGCGTGACGCAGCGCCGGCACTGCTGATGCGCGGGGCCGGGGCCGCGCCTGAAGCCGCTGGCTCAGCCCGTCAGCTTCTTCTTCAGCAGCTCATTGACCTGGGCCGGGTTGCCTTTGCCCTTGGTCGCCTTCATGCACTGGCCCACCAGCGCATTGAAGGCCTTCTCCTTGCCGGCGCGGAACTCCTCCACCGACTTGGCGTTGGCGGCCAGCACCTCGTCGATGATGGCTTCGAGCGCGCCCAGGTCGTTCATCTGCTTGAGGCCCTTGGCCTCGATGACGGCGTCCACCCGGCCCTGGGGATCGGCGCTGGAAGGCTCGGCCCACAGGGCATCGAGCACCTGCTTGGCCGCGTTGTTCGACACCGTGCCGTCGGCGATGCGCGCGATCAGCGCCGCCAGCGTGGCGGCGTTGACCGGGCAGCGTTCGATGCTCGACTCCTCGGCATTGAGCCGGCGCGAGACCTCGCCCATCAGCCAGTTGGCCACCAGCTTGGGCTGGCCGCAGGCGCGGGCAGCGGCCTCGAAGTAGGCGCCGAAGGCCTTGCCCTGCGTCATCATCGATGCGTCATAGGCCGGCAGGCCGTACTCGGCCTGGAAGCGTTGGGCCATGGCGCGCGGCAGCTCGGGCATCGTGGCCTTCACCCGCTCCACCCAGTCCGGTGCGATGACCAGCGGCGGCAGGTCCGGGTCGGGGAAGTAGCGGTAGTCGTGCGCGTCTTCCTTGCTGCGCATGGCCCGCGTCTCGCCACGGCCGCCGTTGGCATCGGGGTTGAACAGCACGGTGGCCTGCTCGATGGCCAGGCCGTCCTCGATCTGGTCGATCTGCCACTGCACCTCGATGTCGATGGCCTGCTGCAGGAACTTGAAGCTGTTGAGGTTCTTGATCTCGCGCCGCGTGCCCAGCGGCGCGCCGGGCTTGCGCACCGACACGTTGGCATCGCAGCGGAAGGAGCCCTCCTGCATGTTGCCGTCGCAGATGCCCAGCCACACCACCAGCGCATGCAGGGCGCGGGCGTATTCGGCCGCCTCCTTGCTGGAGCGCATGTCGGGCTCGGTGACGATCTCCAGCAGCGGCGTGCCGGCGCGGTTGAGGTCGATGCCGCTGCACTTCTCGCCGCGCGGGCCTTCGAAGTCCTCGTGCAGCGACTTGCCGGCGTCCTCCTCCAGGTGCGCGCGCACCAGCCGCACCGTGTGCTCGGCGTCGCCGACGAAGAAGCTCACCGTGCCGCCCTGCACCACCGGCAGCTCGTACTGGCTGATCTGGTAGCCCTTGGGCAGGTCGGGGTAGAAGTAGTTCTTGCGCGCGAAGATCGAGCGCGGTGCCACCTTGGCGCCCACAGCCAGGCCGAAGGCGATGGCGCGCTCGACCGCGCCGCGGTTCATCACCGGCAGCGTGCCGGGCAGGGCCAGGTCCACGGCGCAGGCCTGGGTGTTGGGCTCGGCACCGAAGGCGGTGGACGCGCCGGAGAAGATCTTCGACGCGGTGGACAGCTGGGCGTGGGTCTCGATGCCGATGACGACCTCGTAGCCGCGGATCAGGGGTGCTGGGCTCATGCTTGCGTGGATGCGGGCGGCACGGTGGTGCCGACCAGTCGGTAGTCGTTGCGGCTGCCCTCGCGCCATTGCTCGAGCAGATCGCGGTTGTCGTGCTGCCAGGGATGGAAGCCCGGCTTGTAGTAGCGCAGGAAGTGCGGGACGACGTGCCAGACGATGCCCTCGCGGCCCCACCAGAAGCGCAGCGCGCTGCGCCAGGTGGCGGCCTTCCACAGCTGGCCGTCGGCCTTGAGCAGCTTCATGCTCTGCACCGTGGCATAGGTGAAGAACTCCAGCGTGACCAGCGTGTACATGCCGACGCGGCGCAGGTAGCCGCCGCCGGCGGCGCGGTAGACGTCGAAGGCCACGGCCTTGTGCTCGGATTCCTCAGCCGCATGCCAGCGCCAGATGGCGCGCATCTGCGGCTCCATGCCCTGCGTCCAGCTTGCGTGGCGCAGCAGGCCGTCGCCGAGCACGGCCGTCCAGTGCTCATAGCCGGCGGTAGCCGCCAGCTTGGTCAGCGGCGAGAAGCCCTCGGTCAGCCGGATCAGGCGCTTGAGCACGCCGTCGACCCAGTTGGGCAGGCCCTGGCGCGCCAGCTCGTCGTTGTACTGCGCGTGCAGCCGGCGGTGCGTGGCCTCCTGGCCGATGAAGAGCTTCACATCGCGCAGCAGCGCCGCGTCCGCCTGGCCCTCGATGCGCGGCAGCGCGGCCTTCACCGAGTCGATGAAGAACTGCTCGCCGGTGGGGAACATCATCGACAGCGCATTGAGGAGCATGGAGCGGTAGGCATCGCCGCCGTTCCAGTGCCGCGCAAAACCGCGCGAGAGGTCCACCTGCAGGTGGCGGATGTGCATGCCGGGGTTGCTGTCCATCGCTGACTCCTCGGGAAAGGGGTGGAAACGATCGAAGCGTGTGCGGATGCGCGCTCTCGCGGTGCGCTTGCGGTTCAGAGCGCCGGAGCGCGCTGGTGCCAGTCGGTGGCCTGCTGGAAGGCGTGCGCCGCCTGCAGCAGGGCCGCCTCCTGCCAGTAGTTGCCGATGAGCTGCAGGCCGACCGGCAAGGCAGCCTGCGGGCCGCCGCCAAAGCCTGCCGGCAGGCTCATGCCGGGCAGGCCGGCCAGGCTGGCCGGCAGGGTGTAGATGTCGGCCAGGTAGTTGGCCAGCGGATCGGCCTTGTCGCCGAGCTTCCAGGCCACGGTGGGCGTCACCGGCCCGGCGATCAGGTCGCATTGCTGGAAGGCCGCCTGGAAGTCGTCGGCGATCATGCGCCGCAGCTTCTGCGCTTGCAGGTAGTAGGCGTCGTAGTAGCCGTGGCTCAGCACATAGGTGCCGATCATGATGCGGCGCTTGACCTCGTCACCGAAGCCTTGCGCGCGGGTCTTGCGATACATGTCGGCCAGGTCCGCATAGTCCGTTGCGCGGTGGCCGAACTTGACGCCGTCGAAGCGGCTGAGGTTGGACGACGCCTCGGCCGGGGCGATGATGTAGTAGACGGGGATGGACAGCTCGGTGCGCGGCAGCGACACGTCCACGAGGGTCGCGCCCAGCTGCTCGAACTGCGCCAGCGCGGCACGCACCGCCTGCTCCACATCCGCGCCCAGGCCGGCGCCGAAGAACTCGCGCGGCAGGCCGATGCGCAGGCCGGCCAGCGGCCGGGCGGCCGTCGCACCTTCCCGCGGGGCCTTCAGTGCCGCGACGAAATCCGGCACCGGCTGCTGCGCGCTGGTGGCGTCGCGCTCATCAAAGCCGCTCATCGCCTGCAGCAGCAGCGCGCAGTCCTCGGCCGTGCGTGCCATCGGCCCGGCCTGGTCCAGGCTGGAGGCAAAGGCGATCATCCCGTAGCGCGAGCAGCGGCCGTAGGTCGGCTTGATGCCGGTGATGCCGGTCAGCGCCGCCGGCTGGCGGATGGAGCCGCCGGTGTCGGTGCCGGTGGCCGCCGGCACCAGGCGCGCGGCCACGGCCGCGGCCGAGCCGCCGGACGACCCGCCGGGGATGCGCGTGGCGTCCCACGGGTTGAGCACGCGGGCATAGGCCGAGTTCTCGTTGGCCGAGCCCATGGCGAACTCGTCGCAGTTGAGCTTGCCCAGGGTCACCATGCCCGCGCCCGGCTGCTGCTCGGTCCCCAGGCCCAGGCGGGTGACCACCGTGGCATCGAAGGGCGAGCGGTAGCCCTCGAGCATCCGCGAGGCGGCCGTCGTCGGCCAGTCGCGGGTGACAAAGATGTCCTTGTGCGCGATCGGCACGCCCAGCAGCGGGCTGGGGTCGCCCGCCTTGCGCCGCGCATCGGCGGCCTGGGCCTGGCGGATGGCGGCATCCTCGTCCACGCAGAGGAAGGCGCCGAGCCGCTCATGCTGCTTCACGCGGTCGAGCAGCGCGCGGGTGAGGTCCACGCTGTTGACCTCGTATGCGGCGAGCGCGGCGCTGGCCTCGGCCACGGTGTAGTCGTGCAGGGGCTTGGGCAGGCTCATTCGATCACCCGTGGCACGAGGAAGAGGCCGCCGTCGCGGGCCGGGGCGCCTGCCATGCAGGCCTCGCGCTGGTTGGGCTCGGTCACGGCGTCCTCGCGCAGGCGCAGCTGCACGTCCTGCACCGCAGACAAGGGCGTGTAGAGCGGCTCGACGCCGGTGGTATCCACCGCGCGCATGCGCTCGACGATCTCGAAGAAGCTGTTGAGCTGGGCGTGCATGGCGGCCTGCTCGCCGGGCGTGAGCTCCAGGCGGGCAAGGTGGGCAATGCGGCCGACGTCTTGTTCGGTCAGGGCCATGGGGCGATTCAGGTCGAAAAGCGGGCACGCCGGCCCGCGGCAGCGGGTCTGATGGGGCGCACGCAGGCGGGAAAGGCGGCCCCGAGCGGCGGGCCGCACCGGCCGGGGGCGGGGTGCGCCCAAGGGGCGCCGCCGGGCGCCGTACAGCCCGTTCGCCAGAGGGAAGCGGGCCGGGCTTGGGGTATTATCTTCGGTTATCCACAGCCGGCCCCGAACGCCCCCAGATCATCAGAACAGGGCACGCGGGCCGTTTTTTGTACTGGAAAGCCTGCTCTGCGCTTTTCAGGCGCGCCGCGCTGCCGCGGCCCGCGCCGGGCGACAGGCCGGGCCGACCGCCCCATCATTTCAGCACCGGCTTTGCGCGCCAGTCGGGGAGGACGCGGCGCGCAGGGCGGGTGCGACCCAACGCCAGCTGGTATGTACGGATCCCTGCGCCGCTATTTCTCCACCGACCTCGCCATCGACCTGGGCACCGCCAACACGCTGATCTACGTGCGCGGCAAGGGCATCGTGCTGGACGAGCCCTCGGTGGTCGCCATCCGCCATGAAGGCGGCCCCAACGGCAAGAAGACCATCCAGGCCGTCGGTGCCGAGGCCAAGGCCATGCTGGGCAAGGTGCCCGGCAACATCGAGGCCATCCGGCCGATGAAGGACGGCGTGATCGCCGACTTCACGGTCACCGAGCAGATGCTCAAGCAGTTCATCAAGATGGTGCATCCGCGCTCGGTGCTCAAGCCCAGCCCGCGCATCATCATCTGCGTGCCCTGCGGCTCCACCCAGGTCGAGCGCCGCGCCATCCGCGAATCGGCACTCGGTGCCGGCGCCTCCGAGGTCTACCTGATCGAAGAGCCCATGGCCGCGGCCATCGGCGCGGGCCTGCCGGTGTCGGAGGCGTCGGGCTCGATGGTGGTGGACATCGGCGGCGGCACGACTGAAGTCGGCGTCATCAGCCTGGGCGGCATGGTCTACAAGGGCTCGGTGCGCGTGGGCGGCGACAAGTTCGACGAGCACATCATCAACTACATCCGCCGCAACTACGGCATGCTGATTGGCGAGCCCACGGCCGAGGCCATCAAGAAGGAGATCGGCTCGGCCTTCCCCGGCAGCGAGGTGCGCGAGATGGAGGTCAAGGGCCGCAACCTGTCCGAAGGCGTGCCGCGCAGCTTCACCATCAGCTCCAACGAGATCCTGGAGGCGCTGACCGACCCGCTCAACCAGATCGTCTCGGCCGTCAAGAACGCGCTGGAGCAGACGCCGCCCGAGCTGGGCGCCGACATCGCCGAGCGCGGCATGATGCTGACCGGCGGCGGCGCGCTGCTGCGCGACCTGGACCGGCTGCTGGCCGAAGAAACCGGCCTGCCGGTGCTGGTGGCCGAAGACCCGCTGACCTGCGTGGTGCGCGGCTGCGGCATGGCCCTGGAGCGCATGGAGCGGCTGGGCAGCATCTTCACGTCCGAGTGAGCCACCTGCCGGCCTGCCTGCCCTTGCACGAGCCGGCCCGGCCGGCGGCGACGAGGGCCGCCCCGACTCCCGACGGCCCGGCACCCTGCCGGGCCGATGTCTTTCCGAGCTGAGGCGCCGCCCCGCCGGCCCCACCTGCTCAACGGCCAACCGCCCCGCAGCCCTAGCCGCGCCGCACCATGCCCCTGGGCACCCTGGACCGCACGCCTCCCCCCTTCTTCAAGCAGGGGCCGTCTGCGCTCACCCGGCTGTCGCTGGCGGCGACGCTGTCGCTGTTCTTGATGGTGGCCGACACGCGCTTCAAGCTGACCGACCCGCTGCGTGCCGCCGCCGCCGTGGGGCTGCAGCCGCTGGAGCGGGTGCTGCTGGCACCCATCGACGCGGCCGGCTCGGTGGCGGGCTACTTCCGTGGGCTGGATGCCGCGCGCCACGCCGAGCGCCAGGCACGGCAGACGCTGGCCGCGCAGGCCGAGCGCTCGCTGCGGCTGGAGCAGCTGCATGCCGAGAACGCCAAGCTGCGCCAGCTGCTGGGCCTGCGCGAGCGGCTGTCGGTGCGCGCCACCGCCGCCGAGGTGCTCTATGACGCGGCCGATCCTTACTCGCGCAAGGTGGTGATCGACCGGGGCCGCACGCAGGGCGTGGCCCTGGGCGCGCCGGTGATCGACGATGCCGGCGTGGTCGGCCAGGTCACCCGCGTCTACCCGCTGACCGCCGAGGTGACGCTGCTGAGCGACAAGGACGCGGCCATCCCGGTGCTCAACGTGCGCACCGAGCAGCGCGGCGCGGCGTTCGGCCATCCGTCGGACGGCGGCATGGAGCTGCGCTTCATGGCCGGCAATGCCGACGTGCAGCCGGGCGACCTGCTGCAGACCTCGGGCATGGACGGCATCTATCCGCCGGGCCTGCCGGTGGCCAAGGTGCTGCGCGTGGACCGCCGCGCGGACTCGGCCTTCGCCAAGATCCTGCTGGCGCCGCTGGCGCGCATCGACAGCGTGCGCCACGTGCTGGTGCTGGAGCCGGTGGGTGCGCAGATGCCGCTCAAGCCCGATCCCGCCAGCGATGCCGCAGCCGGCAGCGCCCCGGCCGCATCGCCTGCGTCGTCGGCCACGGCGGCCACAGCGGCCACAGGGCGGAAGGAGCGGCGATGAGGCGGGCCAACCAGCTGCTGCTGCCGGTCAATCCGCTGTTCATGTGGGGCTCGGTGCTGGTGGCGCTGGGCATCAACCTGCTGCCGCTCGGCCGGCTGCCCTGGCTGCCCGACGTGCTGGCCGTGGTGCTGGTGTTCTGGGGCGTGCACCAGCCGCGGCGCATGGGCATGGCGCCGGCCTTCGTGCTGGGGCTGCTGATGGACGTGCACCAGGGCGCACTGCTGGGCCAGCATGCACTGGCCTACTCGCTGCTGAGCTTCGGCGCCATCGCCATCCACCGTCGGCTGCTGTGGTTCAGCCTGCCGTCGCAGGCGGCGCAGATCCTGCCCCTCTTCGCGCTGGCCCACCTGATGGTGATGCTGGTGCGCCTGGTGGCCGGCGGCACCTTCCCCGGCTGGAGCCTGCTGCTGGCCCCGGTGATCGAAGCCGCTCTGTGGCCGCTGGCCACGGTGGTGCTGCTGGCCCCGCAGCGCCGCGCGCCGGACCGGGACAAGAACCGGCCGCTGTAAGAGCCTGGAACCCACATGACGGAGTTGAAGAACGTCGAGCAGGAGCTCGGGCGCTTCCGGCTGCGGCTGTGGGTGGCCGCGGGCTTCGTGCTGTTCGCCTTCTCGCTCGTGGTCGCGCGCATGGTGTGGCTGCAGATCCTGCAGCACGAGGAGCTGTCCGACCGGGCCGAGGCCAACCGCATCGCGGTGGTGCCCATCGTGCCCAACCGCGGCCTGATCGTGGACCGCAATGGCGTGGTGCTGGCCAACAACTACTCGGCCTACACGCTGGAGATCACGCCGTCCAAGGTGGAGGACCTGGAGGCCGCCATCCATGAGCTCAGCCGGCTGGTGGACATCACGCCGCGCGACCGGCGGCGCTTCAAGCGGCTGATGGAGGAGTCGAAGAACTTCGAGTCCCTGCCCATCCGCACCAAGCTCACCGACGAGGAGGTGGCGCGCTTCACCGCGCAGCGCTTCCGCTTCCCTGGGGTGGAGATCAAGGCGCGCCTGTTCCGCAACTATCCCTACGGCGAGCTTGCCAGCCACGTGCTGGGCTACATCGGGCGCATCAACCAGCGCGAGAAGGAGCAGATGGAGGAGTGGCCGGAGGAGGAGCAGGCCAACTACCGCGGCACCGACTACATCGGCAAGCTCGGCATTGAGCAGGCCTATGAGCAGGAGCTGCACGGCATCACCGGCTTCGAGGAGGTGGAGACCAGCGCCGGCGGCCGCGCGGTGCGCCGGCTGCGCTCCAACCACGCCACGCCGGGCAACACAGTGATGCTGTCCATCGACATCAAGCTGCAGGCGCTGATCGAGCGGCTGTATGGCGAGCGCCGCGGCGCGCTGGTGGCCATCGATCCGCGCACGGGCGAGGTGCTGGCCTTCGTCTCCAAGCCGACCTTCGACCCCAACCTGTTCGTCGACGGCATCGACACCGAGTCCTGGCGCGAGCTCAACGAGAGCATCGACAAGCCGCTGCTCAACCGCGCGCTGCGCGGCACCTATCCGCCGGGCTCGACCTTCAAGCCCTTCATGGCCATGGCCGCGCTCAACACCGGCAAGCGCAGCGCCAGCACCGCCATCCTGGACAACGGCACCTTCCTGTTCGGCAACCACCGCTTCCGCAGCCACGGTGACGGCGGGCTGGGCATGGTCGACATGTACCGCTCGATCGTGAAGTCGAGCAACGTCTACTACTACTCGCTGGCCAACGAGATGGGCGTGGACCTGATGCATGAGCAGCTGGAGCCCTTCGGCTTCGGCCGGCTCACCGGCATCGACCTCAAGGGCGAGGTGCGCGGCGTGCTGCCGTCCACCGAATGGAAGCGGCGCACCTACAAGCGGCCCGAGCAGCAGCGCTGGTATGCCGGTGAGACGATCTCGCTGGGCATCGGCCAGGGCTACAACAGCTTCACCATGCTGCAGCTGAGCTCGGCGCTGGCCACGCTGGTGTCGGGCGGCCAGCGCTACGAGCCGCGCCTGGTGCGCGCCATCGAGGACGTGGTGAGCAAGCAGCGGCGCGTGATCTCCAGCCAGGCGCTGGAGCCGCTGCCGCTCAAGCCCGAGCATGTGGAGGTGATCAAGCGCGCCATGCACGGCGTGACGCAGGAAGGCACCTCCACCCGTGTCTTCGCCGGCGCCGGCTATCCCAGCGGCGGCAAGACGGGCACCGCGCAGGCGGTGACCATCCGCCAGAACGAGCGCTACAACAAGGAGCGCCTGGCCGAGTACCTGCGCGACCACTCGCTCTACACCGCCTTCGCGCCGCTGGATGAGCCGCGCGTGGCGCTGGCGGTGATCGTGGAGAACGCCGGCTTCGGCGCCGAGGCCGCCGCGCCCATCGCCCGCCGCGTGCTCGACTACCTGATGCTGGGTATCTACCCCAGCGAGGAAGACATCGAGGCCGTGCGCAATGGCCGCGGCGGCGCGCCCATCGGCACGCCGCGCCGCGTGGCCGACATCCCGCTGCCGCAGGGCTCGGGCACGGCGGTGCTGGCCGGGGTAGCTGCCTCGGCGGTGGCGTCTGGCGTGGCCGTGCCCGCCCCGGCCGCGTCCGCCGCCTCGGCACCGCCCACGCCGCGGGGCGGTCCGTCGCTGCGGCTGGGCGTGCAGCGCCCGCGCCTGGCGCAGGCACCGGCGTCTGCACCGGCCCGAGCGGCCAGCACCCTGCCCCCGTCCGCATCCGGAGCCCGGCCATGAACGTCGCCTTCGACAAGCCCTCGCTGTGGCAGCGGGTGCGCCCCATCTTCCAAGGCTTCGACGGGCCGCTCGCACTGTCCATCCTGCTGCTTTGCGGCATGGGACTGGTGGTGATGTACTCGGCCGGCTACGACAACGGCACCCGCTTCGGCGACCACGCGCGCAACATGGCACTGGCTGCCGGCGTGCTCTTCCTGGTGGCGCAGATCAGCCCGCAGCGGCTGATGGCGCTGGCCGTGCCGCTCTATACGCTGGGTGTCGTGCTGCTGCTGGCGGTGGAGTTCTTCGGCGTGACCAAGAAAGGCGCGACACGCTGGCTGCACATCGGCGTGGTCGACATCCAGCCCAGCGAGGTGATGAAGATCGCGCTGCCGCTGATGCTGGCCTGGTGGTTCCAGCGCCGCGAGGGGCAGCTGCGCATGCCCGACTTCGCCGTAGCCGCGCTGCTGCTCATCGTGCCGGTGGGCCTGGTGATGAAGCAGCCCGATCTGGGCACGTCGCTGCTCATCCTGGCCGCGGGCCTCTACGTGATCTTTTTCGCCGGGCTGAGCTTCAAGCTCATCGTGCCGGTGGTGGCCGTGGGCGCGGTGGCCATCGTCGCGCTGGTGGCCAGCGAGTCCACGCTGTGCCAGCCGGACTTCGACTGGCGGGTCTTGCACGACTACCAGAAGCACCGCGTGTGCACGCTGCTCGATCCCACCTCCGATCCATTGGGCAAGGGCTTCCACATCATCCAAGGGATGATTGCCATCGGCTCCGGCGGCCTGACCGGCAAGGGCTTCATGCAGGGCACCCAGACGCACCTGGAGTTCATCCCCGAGCGCACCACCGACTTCATCTTCGCCGCACTCAGCGAGGAGTTCGGCTTCACCGGCTTCATCGCGCTGATGCTGGGCTTCCTCTTCCTGATCTTCCGCGCGCTGATGATCGCCGCGGAGGCGCCGACGCTGTTCGCCCGTCTGCTGGCCGGCAGCATCGCGCTGAGCTTCTTCACCTACTGCTTCGTCAACATGGGCATGGTCAGCGGCATCCTGCCGGTGGTGGGCGTGCCGTTGCCGTTCGTCAGCTATGGCGGCACCGCCATGATCACGCTGGGGCTCAGCCTGGGCATCCTGATGTCGATCGCCAAGAGTCGGCGGCTGATGCAGAGCTGAGGCGCTGTACCTTCAGCGGCTGCCGCCCAGCAGCCCGGTGATGCCGCCGATGAAGCGGTCGAAGTCCAGCGGCTTGGTCCAGTAGTCGCATGCGCCATGGGCCAGGGCCTGGCGCACGTCCTCCTCCAGCGCGCTGGCCGAAAGCGCCACCACCGGGATGGCAGCCAGCTGCGCATCGGCGCGCAGGCGGTCCAGCCACTGCGCGCCCTCCATGTCGGGCAGGTGCAGGTCCAGCAGGATGAGGTCGGGCCTCTCGCGCCGGGCCAGGTCGAGTGCGGCCTGGCCGCTGTCGGCCTGCAGCAGCTCCACGCCAGGCAGGCGCGACAGCAGCTGCTCGACGAGCAACTGATTGACGGGGTTGTCCTCGACCGACAGCACGCGCCCGTGCACCGCATGGGTGACCGGCGGGGCGGCCAAGGCAGCGGTGGCGGCCGATACGGCGGGCGCCTGCGACGCCGCGGCGGCGGCAGGCGGAGCCGGTGCGGGTACCACCGGCGTCGCCTGCCCTGCGCCCGCGGCCGCCGGCACCGTCGGCTCCTGGGCCGGTGACAGGGGCTGCGGCCAGGGCGGCGCCCCGGAGGGCTCGCCCGCGCGGGGCAGCATGATGCGCGCCCGGGTGCCGCGTGCCGAACCGCTGTCGATGGCCAGGCTGCCGCCCATGTGCTCGATGAGCTCGCGGCTGAGCACCAGGCCGATGCCGGTGCCCTCGGCCGGGCCGCGCTCGCGGCCCAGGCGGTTGAAGGGCTCGAAGAGATGGGCCATCTGCTCGGATGAGATGCCCAGGCCGTTGTCCTCGACGTCGATGTGCACCACCTGCGCGTTGCCGCCCAGCGCCGTGCGCACCCAGCCGCCGCGGCGGTTGTACTTGATGGCGTTGGACAGCAGGTTGAGCAGTACCTGGCGCAGCCGCGTGGCATCGCCCCAGGCACGCAACGGCGGCCCGCTGCCCTGGCGGTGGTCCAGCCGCAGCTCCACGCCCGCATCCGCAGCCAGTGTGGCACTGAGCTGCGCCGCGTCGTCCAGCGCCGCCGCCAGGTCGAGGTTGTCGCGCCGCAGGTCGATCCGGCCGGCCTCGATGCGCGAGACATCGAGCACGTCGTTGATCAGCCGCAGCAGGTGCCAGCCCGCCTGCTGGATGTGGCCGAGCTGCTCGTGCTGCTGCTGAGTCAGCGAGCCGCCGGGGTCGCTGTCGAGGATCTGAGCGAACCCCAGCATGGCATTGAGCGGCGTGCGCAGCTCATGGCTCATGCGCGAGAGGAACTCCGTCTTGGCCCGGCTGGCCGCCTCCGCCTGGGCCTGGGCCTGGCGCGCCGCCTCGGCCCGCTGCACGACGGTGATGTCGCGCAGGACCACGGTCATCAGCGTCTGGCCGCCGTGGCTGAAGCGGGCGATGGAGGCCTCCAGCGGGAAGGGCTCGCCATCCGCACGCAGGCCGGTCAGCGTCTGCAGATGACCCATGCGGCGGGAGGTGTCGCCGGTCTGCGCGAAGTGGCGCACGTGGTCGCGGTGCGCCGCGCGCGACGCCTCGGGAATGAAGCGGTCCAGCGTCTGGCCGATGGCCTGCTCGGCCGGGATGCGCAGCATGCGGGCGGCGGCGCTGTTGAACACGCGGATGCGCTGCTCGGTGTCGATGGTGATGATGGCGTCCATCGCCGTCTCGACGATGCCGGCCAGTTGCTGCTGGCGCGCCTCGGCCAGCTGCAGTGCATCGTGCTGGGCGGTGATGTCCTCCACCACACCGCCCAGCGCCACCGGCCGGCCGGCCGCGTCGCGCAGCAGCCAGGTGCGCGCGCGCACCCAGCGCCAATCGCCGTCGCTGTGGCGGATGCGGTATTCAATGTCGCCACTGTCGGCGCCGCCCACGTGCACCTGCGATGCGGCCACCCGGCCATGGTCCTCGGGGTGAACCACCCCCAACCAGAGCTGCGGGTGCTCGATGAACTCGGCCGGCGGGCGACCGTAGACGCGGGCCGCGGCATCGCTGACGTAGTCGATGCGCCGTGCATCGGGCGAGGCAAGCCACACCACCTCGTCCAGCGCACTCACCAGGTGCGCCCAGCGGCCCTCGATGGCCGACAGGCGCTGCCGCTGGCGTTGGCGCTGCCGCAGGGCTTCTCGCACCGCCACGTACATCATGGCCGCGGTCAGGACGACGAAGGCCAGGCCCTTGGCCGCCTGCAAGCGGCCCAGGGACTCCACGTCGGCTGCCGTGCGGGACACCCACGCATCAGAGCCGATGATCCACAGGCCAGCGACCACCAGATAGGCCGCCACCCATGCCAGCGCCGGCCGCGTCACCGACGGCTCCTGCACGGCGCCGGCCAGCGCCGCGCGCAGGGCATGCCGATCCGTGGATTCGCCCGGCCCGGCGCCCGGAGGCCGGGCTGCGACGGCCGGGGGCGAAGCAGGGGACGAAGCAGGCTGGGGCGGCAGGGGCGGGGGCGTCATGCCGGGTCGGTGGAGGGCGGTGTTGACGGAGCTCGGTCCATTTCACCGTACCCCCCGATTCAAGTGGGCGGCAGCTCTCGATTGCCCATGACGCCAGCACATCAAGTGGCATCGACCCGGACCATCGGGTGGGTAAGCACCCACCGTTGGCGCCGCCGGTACGTCCCGCGCCCGCAGCGGATCCCCATCCCAGCCCCGACCGGGCGCAGGACCGGGCCCTATCGGGGTCGCCACCATGCGCGGCCGCGCTGGCGGCCTGGGGCTCAGGCGGCCTGCCGCAACCCGGTCAGCCAGCCCGCCGCGCCGTCGTGCAGGCAGCGCGGCTTCATGCCGCCCACGCGACGGGCGATCTCGGCGATGTGCTCGGGCGTCGTGCCGCAGCAGCCGCCCGCAATGTTGAGGAAGCCCGCCTGCGCGAACTCCTCCACCAGCGCACCGGTCACCGGCGGCGTCTCGTCGAAGCCGGTGTCGCTCATGGGATTGGGCAGCCCGGCGTTCGGGTAGCACGAGATGAAGGTGTCGCCCGCGATGCGCGCGAGCTCCTCGATGTAGGGCCGCATCAGCGCCGCGCCCAGGGCGCAGTTCAGCCCGATGGCCAGCGGCCGTGCATGCCGCACCGAATGCCAGAACGCGCCCACCGTCTGGCCCGACAGGATGCGGCCCGAGGCATCCGTCACCGTGCCGGAGATGATCACCGGCAGGCGCTCGCCCGTGGCCTCGAAGAGCTCCTCGATGGCGAAGATCGCCGCCTTGGCATTGAGCGTGTCGAAGATGGTCTCGACGAGGAAGACGTCGCAGCCGCCTTCCATCAGCGCCTGCGCCTGCTCGTAATAGGCCGCGCGCAGCGTGTCGAAGTCGATGTTGCGTGCGCCGGGGTCGTTGACATCCGGGCTGATGCTGGCCGTGCGCGGCGTCGGGCCGATGGCCCCGGCCACGAAGCGCGGCTTGTCCGGCGTGCTGTAGCGGTCGCAGCACTCGCGCGCCAGGCGGGCGGCGGCCAGGTTCATCTCGCGCGCCAGCTCTGGCAGGTCGTAGTCCTCCTGCGCCACTGTCGTCGCACCGAAGGTATTGGTCTCGATCAGGTCCGCTCCCGCAGCCAGATAGCCCTCGTGGATCTCGCGGATCACCTCGGGCTTGGTCAGCTGCAGCAGCTCGTTGTTGCCCTTGAGGTCTTTGTGATGCGCGGCGAAGCGCTCGCCGCGGTAGTCGGCCTCGGTGAGCTTGTAGCGCTGGATCATCGTGCCCATCGCGCCGTCGAGGATCACGATGCGCTCGCGCAGGATGCGCGGCAGCTCGGCGGCGCGGGTGTAGGGCAATGTGGACATGTCCCGATTTTAGGAAGCGTCGTCGTCGCGCCACGCACACCGCTTGCTTGACCGCCGGCTCAAGAGGAGTTCGCACCCATGACGAAGCACCCGGACACGCCGCCCGAGATCGAGCTGAAGTACGGTTTCGCGCCGGAGCGTGCGGACGCCATCCGCAGAGAGATCGACGCCGCAGGCGGCGAGCGCGCCGAGCATCAGGCCATCTACTGGGACACGGCCGATGCGGCCCTGGCCAGGGGCGGCCTGTCGCTTCGCCTGCGCCGCGAGGGCCCGCGCTGGGTGCAGACGCTCAAGCTCGCCACCCGCGGCGGCCTGGCTCAGCGGCTGGAGCACGAGGTGGCCGTCGATGCGCGCGCCAGCTCCGAGCCGCGCGTGGACCCGACGCGGCACGACGGCACAGCCGCGGGCCAAGCGCTGCGCGAGGCGCTGGCCGCCGCCGGGCATCCGCTGCTGCAGGTGCGCCACCGCACGCAGGTGTGGCGCCACGCCGCCCGTCTCAGGGTGCCGGGCGGGCAGGGCGACGCGGTGGTTCAGGTCTCCATGGACGAGGGCGAGCTGCAAGCGGGCGAGACGTCCGCCCCCGTGCGCGAGCTGGAGTTCGAGTTGCTGGCCGGCCCGAGCGACGCGCTGGCCGCGGCCTGCATCCCCTGGATTGCCCGCCACGGCCTGTGGCTGGCCAGCGAGAGCAAGGCTGAGCGCGGCGAGCGGCTGCGCGCCGGCCGCCCGCTGCCAGTGGTCAAGGCCCGGGCCTCCAGCGTGCAGCCGGGCGTCTGCGGGGCGGCGGTCTTCCATGCCGTGCTACGCGACTGTCTGGCCCACATCCTGCCCAATGCCGCAGCGCTGGCCGAAGGCAGCACGGACGAAGACCATGTGCACCAGATGCGCGTAGGCCTGCGCCGGCTGCGCACCGCCGTGCGCGAGCTGTCCCGGCTGGCCGGGGGAGCCGAGCCCGCCGCGTGGGAGCCCACCTTGGCTCTCGTCTTCCGCCAGCTGGGCAGCGTGCGCGATGCGCAGACGGTGATCGCGAGCGTCACCCCCGCCCTGTCTGAAGCGGGCGCAGTCGGCGTGCCCTGGCGCACAACAGCCGGCGACGCCAGCCTGCAAGCGATCGCCCGCAGCTCGGCGCTGCACGAGGTGCTGACCGCCATCCAGATCCACGCCCTGCGCCCCTTAGATGGCAGCCGTCTGCGCCCTGCTCACGCCCGTCGCCGTATCAGGAAGCGCCTGAAGGCCCTGCATCGCCGCGTGCTGGCCGACGGCCTGCGCTTTCGCCAGTTGCCCATCGAGGCGCAGCACGACGTGCGCAAGCGGCTCAAGCGCCTGCGTTACCTGACGGAGTTCGCCCAGCCTCTGTTCCGGGCCGATGAGGTCGACGCCTACTTGGAGCTGATGCGTCCGGCGCAGGACCAGCTCGGCCTGCACAACGATTACGCGGTCGCCCGCAGCCTCATCGACGAGTCAGCCCTGGCCCAAGGCCACCCCGCCGCCATGCGCGCCGCCGCCTGGCTGGAAGAGCAGCTTCACGACACCGCGCGGCGCAGCGCCAAGGCCCTGCGCCGACTGGCCAAGGCGCCGGGCTTCTGGCGGCATCGGGCAGCTTAGGGCAATGCTGACCGCCAGACGAGCCTCGTGGAGCTGGCGGCCGCAACGGTGGCCCAAGCCGCCCAGCCGAAGCACCTGCTCCTTGGCACACCTCGGGAGGTGTGGCGCCTTGACCGACCTCCGGGAACAACGGGCGCAAAAAAGCCCGCGCGGAGGCGGGCTGTCTTGGCAACACGGAACCGCGGTTCCGTGGAGTTGTTCTGGTGGCCAAGGGCTCGATCGAAGGATCAGCTCGAGATTTGACGCCTGCGCGAAACAGGCTTGCTCGAACCTCGAAGGTGCTGCATTAGTTGCTGACACCCACTGCCGAGCACATGGTTCGGTGGTCTCGCTGCCTCAATTTGCAGCACCCGAATCGCATCTCGCAACGCCCAGATCTTCTCTCAAATCGCGCTTGATGTCTCGCAGCGTTTCGCGAAGTCCCGGAGAGTGTCGTGTGGATGGGCAGAGCCTTGCGAGCTCTCGCGACCGCATTTCGAGGCGGTACAGGAACGCCTTACATTGGCGGTGCTGGCGCGAGTGCCAGCGCCCTTCCCATCGAAGCGCTCCCAGACCATGCCCGACTCCCTCGCCGACCTTGCCCAGCAGCTCGACCGGTTCGCCAAGGACCGGGACTGGCAGCAGTTCCATTCTCCGAAGAACCTGGCCTCGGCGCTGGTCGTCGAAGCAGGCGAACTGCTGGAGCATTTTCAGTGGATGAATGAAGAACAGAGTCGCAGCCTGCCGCCTGAGAAGCGGGATGCTGTCGGCGCTGAAGTCGCGGACGTGCTTCTGTACCTTATCCAGCTGGCCAGCGCGCTCGGCATCGACCCGATCGCCGCGGCTCAGGCCAAGCTGAAGCTCAACGCGCAGAAGTACCCGGTCGACCTGGCGCGCGGCAGCAGCGCGAAGTACGACCAGCTCTGAGCGCGGCGGCACCGTGATCATCTACCAGGCCAGCAAGAGCCAGTTCCTGCACCACGCCCTTCGAGACGACATCGAAGACGTCGTGTCCCGGCAGTACCGCAGCATGACGGGCCATGGTGTCGGCCCGTCGGAGATCCAGGCCTGGAAGCACTCGCTGCTGGAGATGGCCAAGGTGCTGGGGGACGACGAGATCCCCGACGACGCCGGAGTCGCCATCGAGTACCAGTTGCCGCAGAGCTCGAAGCGCATCGACTTCGTGATCACGGGCGAGGATGCGTCGGCACGCACCAAGGTCATCATCGTCGAGCTCAAGCAGTGGTCGGAGTCCCGACGCAGCGAGAAGGACGCCATCGTGTGGGCGCGCCGCGGCGGCCGGGCGGGCGAACGCGAGGGTCCGCATCCGTCCTACCAGGCCTGGTCCTACGCCGCCTACCTGCAGGACTTCAATGCTGCGGTGCAGGACGGCGCCATGACGCTGCAACCCTGCGCCTACCTGCACAACCACCCGCGCGATGGCGAGATCGACCACCCGCACTACCGCGCCCACCTCGAGCGCGCACCGCTGTTCCTGGCCCGCGAACGCGCCAAGCTGCAGGCCTTCATTCGCGAGCACGTGCGCCACGGCGACCGCAAAGGCGCCCTCTACGCCATCGAGAACGGGCGCATCCGGCCGTCGAAGCTGCTGATCGACAGCGTGGCCGGCTTGCTGCAGGGCAAGCCCGAGTTCGTACTAATCGATGACCAGAAGGTCGCTCACGAAAGCATCCTCGCGGCCGACGCACGCGCATCACAGAAGAAGCAAGTCGTCATCGTCCAGGGCGGGCCAGGGACGGGCAAGTCGGTGATCGCCATCAACCTGCTCGGGGCGCTGATCGCACGCCAACGCAACGTGCGCTACGTCTCCAAGAATGCGGCGCCTCGTGCCGTCTACGAGGCCAAGCTGACTGGCACGTTCACGAAGTCGCGCATCAGCAACCTCTTCTGTGGCTCGGGCGCCTTCGTGAATGACGAAGCCGACACCTACGACACCTTGATCGTCGACGAGGCGCACCGCCTCAACGAGAAGAGCGGCCTGTACCGCAACCTCGGCGACAACCAGGTGAAGGAACTGATCCGGGCCGCACGATGCACCGTGTTCTTCGTCGACGACGACCAGCGGGTCACGCTGCTCGACATCGGCCACACGGAAGAGCTTCGGCGCCACGCACGTGAGCTGGGCGCTGAGATCACTGAACTGGAGCTGTCATCGCAGTTCCGCTGCAACGGCTCCGATGGCTACCTCGCCTGGCTCGACCACACGCTCGATATTCGCGAGACCGCGAATCAGACCCTCGACACCGCCGAGTACGACTTCCGCGTCTTCGACAACCCGACCGACCTGCACGCGCTGATCGAGCTGAAGAACCGCGCCAACAACCGGTCGCGCGTGGTCGCGGGCTATTGCTGGAAATGGCCCAGCAAGAAGAACCCGTCAGCCTGGGACATCGAGATGCCCGCGTTAGGCTACCGGCGCCGCTGGAATCTCGACAAGGACGGCAGCCTGTGGATCGTGGCGCCGGAGTCAGTGGAGCAGGTGGGGTGCATCCACACGTGCCAGGGGCTGGAGCTGGACTACGTGGGCGTCATCATCGGCCCGGACCTGGCCTACCGCGACGGGCGCATCGTGGCCGATGCGACGAAGCGAGCGTCGTCAGACCAGTCAGTCAAGGGTCTGAGGACAATGTTGAACGAAGAGCCCGAGCGCGCGCGAGCACTGGCCGACGCCATCGTCAAGAACACGTACCGGACCCTTATGACCCGGGGGATGAAGGGCTGCTACGTTTACTGCACGGACGCACCGCTGGCTGAATACCTGCGGTCGCGCCTGAGGGCGGGTTCTCGACCGTTGGATGCCGACGACGCGCATGTCGGCCCTGCGGTGAGGGCTGGCTCGCGATCGAATGTCATCCCACTGCGCCGCGTGACCAAGGAAGAACGCGATGCAGGAGTCGTGGCCGCACCGGTAGTCGATTTGAGGTTCGCGGCGGGCGCTTTCTCGGATGTGCAGGCACTCGAGGATGGCGCCGACGACTGGGTTGAGCTACCCGACTGGGTGCGTCCTCAGCCCGGGCTGTTCGTGGCACAGGTGGTAGGCGAATCGATGAACCGCCGCATTCCGAACGGCGCGTGGTGCCTCTTCCGGGCGAACCCGACTGGTACGCGCCAAGGAAAGGTCGTCATCGTTCAGCACCGCAGCCTCGCTGATCCTGAGACCGGGGGGCGATACACCGTCAAGCTCTATACGAGTGAGAAGGTGCCGGGGGAAGACGGCGGCTGGCGAAACGAACGCATCACGCTGCGTCCGGACTCGGATCGACCTGAGTTCGAGCCGATCGAGATCAGGGCAGATGACGATGAAGGTGGGTTCCGAGTGACCTGCCCCCCGCAATCCGTACCAGCGCAAAGGAACAGAATCCGCGCAACCCAGAGGAAGCGCGATGCGCAAGAGCAGGTACACGGAAGAACAGATCATCGGGTTCATCAAGCAGGCTGACGCCG
>JBMOQL010000013.1:0-140513 GCA_049321005.1 Pseudomonadota bacterium | reverse complement strand
CACTCCACGCTGGGCTACAGCTCGCCGGTTCGGTTCCTGGAGGACTGGATCAGCAAGCATGCTGCTCAGCAGCCCCTGGCGGCATAAGAGCGGCCCGCTGGAAGACGAAATTCGACGGGCACCTCACACCACCTATTGCGATCCCAAACAGCGCAGCAATGCCTGCCAGCACGACCTGCGTTCCCACTCCGCTGTCAGCCCCAGACGTCCAGCCGACTGCTGCAAATGCAGCAACGACCAACAAGAGAAGGAGGCGTCTCATGGTCTCCTCACAAACGTCAATTGCAGGACGCACAGTGTGAATTACGTGATCGCAAAAAGCGGCTACAGGCTGTTCCGGGACCGAGGCCGCTACGCAGCCGACGCAGGCGCCTTCATGCAGGTGGCGCGCAACCTTCTGTTCGATGCGTCCCGTCTGCAGTCCGATCCTTCTCGCGAGGTCTGCCCAGCGGCTTGGTCTTGAGTTCGTCCAAATAGTCCGCCCAAGCCTTCATCATCTCGCGCCGCTGTTCGATGAACTCCGCCCTGTCGTAGGCAGCGCCCAGCGGGCCGGACTTCCCATGTGCCAGCTGCGCCTCGATCACGTCCGGCGCCACGTTGAGCCGCTCCACCATCACGGTACGGGCCATCGCCCGGAATCCATGGGGAGTCATCGTCTCGTTGTCGAAGCCCAGCCGGCGCAGGGCAACGCGGACCGTGTTCTCGCTCATCGGCCGCTTGGCACTGATCAGGGACGGAAACACGTATCGCCCTCGGCCGGTCAGCGGCATCAGGTCCTTCAGAGCGTCTACAGCCTGGGTGGCGAGCGGAACCAGATGCGGCCTTCCGTTGATCTTCTCCCGCTTTGTCCGCTTCATCTTGGCGGAGGGTATCGCCCACATCCTTGCCTCGAGATCCAGCTCGGCCCACTCCATCTGCCGGATGTTCCCTGGCCGCTGGAAGAGCAGCGCCGACAGAAGCAGTGCCGCCCGGGTAACGGGGTGACCGTGGTAGCTGTCGATCGCGCGCATCAAGTCGCCGACCTGATCCGGTTCGACGATCGCCGAGACGTGTCTGGTCAGCACCGGCTTCAGTGCGCCGCGCAGATCCGAAGCGGGGCTGCGCTCACAACGTCCGGTGGCAACGCCATATCGAAACACCTGCCCGCAGGCTTCCAGCAGAGAGTGTGGCAGTTCGCGCGTGCCACGTGCCTCGACGCGCCGCAGCGTCTGCAGCAGCATCGGTGCGCCGATCTGGGAGAGCGGAAGCTTGCCCAGCCAGGGGAAGATGTCCTTCTCGAGGCGCTCCATCCAGCGCTTGGCGTAGTGATCGCTCCAGCCGACCTTCTTGGTCGCGTGGAACTCACGCGCGGTCACCTCGAAGCTGGCGTTGGCGTCGAACCGGGAACTGAGGCGCTCCACCTGCCGCGTGAGCACCGGATCTGCGCCGGACTGATGTTGCTTGCGCGCATCATCACGTGCGACCCTGGCCTCCTTCAGACCCAGATCTGGATAGGCCCCGAGGGCAAGGCACTTCTCCTTCCCGTCGAAGCGGTACTTCCAGAACCAGCGCTTGGACCCAGAGGGCGAGACCTCCAGGTACAGACCGCCGGAATCGGCCAGGCGCACGCGGGGCCTACCCGCGTCGCAACTCGCGTTCTTGCACTGCTTGTCGGTGAGCATGGGGGAACAAAACGTCAAATGGCTGCGAACACGCCATTTGTTCCCCCAGATGTTCCCCCAACTTCGCTGCGCTGCCGTGGGACGACAGGAGCCTTCCTGACTCAAGCGACTGTCTAAGTCGTTGATTTAGCGGGAAGTTCGGTCCGGCATGGGACCTGATGAAACGCTGGGATGGGGTGGCTGATGGGACTCGAACCCACGACGACCAGAATCACAATCTGGGACTCTACCAACTGAGCTACAGCCACCTCAGAAGCCTGCGATTGTAAACCGAACGCATTCCTTCAGCAAGGAATGTGACGAACAGATGATCGCGGGTCATGCACCTCCGTGCACCGCGCAGACCCGCGCTGCGGGTCGCGCGTCAAGGTGCCGGCGGCGCGCTGGCCGCCAGCGCGGCGGCGGTGGCCTCGTCGGTCTTGGCCTTGTAGCGGGTCTTCAGTGCCTTCAAGTAGGCCTGCGACTCTGCCGTGGCCCACAGCTGAGCGAACTGACCGCCAGCCTCGCGGGCGTTGTCGTCGGTGACCTCCGAGGGCAGCAGCTTGTTGATACGCACGATGGCCCAGCCCTGGTTGTTGCCCAGGTCGACGCTGACCCAGGCGGGCAGCTTGTCGGCCGGGGTGCGCAGCGCGGCCTGCACGATGGGGCGCGGCAATTCGCTGGGCTGGCCGTGGGACAGCAGCACGGGCGCGTCCATCTGCGCCTGTGCGGGTGCGGCTTTCCAGGCAGCCAGGCGGCGTTCAGCCTCCTGCTTGGCCAGCTGCGCAGCCTGGGTGGCGGCTACCTGCTGTCTCACCTGGGCTTTGACGGCATCAAAAGGCATCTTGCGTGCCGGGCGGTACTCGACAACGCGGGCGGCCACGAGCTGGTTGGGCGCGGTCTCCACCGCCTCGGTGTTGCGCTTGTTCTGCAGTGCGTCCGATGCGAACAGCTGCTCCAGCAGCTTGGCGTTGGCGAGCTCGGGCGGCATCCCCGGCGCCGGCGTGCGGCTGACGTTGTCGGCCGTGCGCACGCCCAGATTCAGCTCATCGGCCGCGGGCTTGAGGCTGTCGGCCTGCTCATAGACCAGGTTGCTGAAGCGCTCGGCCGCCTCCGCATACCGGCGCTGGGCCTGCTGGGTGCGCAGCTCGTCCTCAATTTGCGCGCGCACCGCCTCAAAGGGCTGGCGCTCGCCGCCGCGCACGCCGGTAAGCCGGATGATGTGGTAGCCGAACTCGGTTTCCACCACGTCGCTGACTTGCCCGGGCTTGAGCGCAAAGGCGGCATCCTCGAAGCGCTTGGTCATCGCCTCGCGGCCGAACCAGTCCAGATCCCCGCCGCTAGGCGCGGAGCCGACGTCGTCGGAGTTCTTCTTGGCCAGCTCGGCGAAGTCGTCGGGCCGTTTGCGCGCCTGCTCCAGCAGCGACTCGGCCTTGGCTCGGGCTGCCTGTCGTTGCTGCGGTGTGGCCGACGCATCCACCTTGATCAGGATGTGGCTGGCACGGCGCTCCTCGGGCGAGGCGAAGCGGGCGGCGTTCTGCTCGTAATAGGCCTTGACGTCGCCGGTGGAGAGCTGGATGCGGCTCTTGAGCGACCCCAGGTCCAGCACCAGGTACTCGACCTTGGCCTGCTCTGGCGCCTGGAACTGCGCGGCATGGGCCTGGGCGTCGTAGTAGGCGCGCAGCTGCGCTTCGGTGGGCTGCACCTGGTCGGCAAAGGGCTGGGCGTCGATGCGGGCGATCTGCACCTCGCGGCGCTGGAACACGGCGTCCAGAGCGACGCGGCTGGCCGCCTGCGGCATGAAGCCCGTGTCCGCGATGCCGGCCAGCACCTGCCGCAGCGAGTACTGCTGGCGCAGCAGGGCTTCGATGGTCAGCGGGTCACGACCCTGGGCGGCCAGCAGCTCGGTGTTCCACTTGCCGTCGGGCTTGATGAAGGGGGCGATCTGCGGGTCGGTGACGATCAGCCGCGCCAGTCGCGCGTCCGGGATGACCAGGCGCTGGTCCTGCGCGGCATGCAGCAGTACGCGCTGGCGGACCAAGTCATCGAGCACACGCTGCTTGAAGGCCGGCGTGTCGAAGAAGGCTGCGCCCAGGCCCGGCATCTGCTGGCGCATCGCCTCGGCCTGCTGACGCAACGCGTTGTCGAACTCGGACTGCGTGATGGGCTGGCCAGCCACGTGGGCCAGGCCCTTGTCCTTGCCGCGGAACTGCAGGAAGCCCTCCAGTCCGCCCAGGACGAATGACACCGCGATGAGGGCCAGCAGGACGAACATCACGACCTGCACCACTCGCGTCTTGTTGCGCACGAAACTGAACATCGGAGGACCTCACACGTGCCGCTGGAGGCGCACGCCTGGCTCAAGAAGTGGCGAAGGCGAACCGCGGTTCGCCTTGCCTGGAGAGGCCCGCTGAAGGGGGCCTGGGCCACCGACCTCGCCGTGGCCCCGCGGCAGCCGCGGGGCCTGGTGGGTGCTGACGGGATCGAACCGCCGACCTACGCCTTGTAAGGGCGCCGCTCTACCAGCTGAGCTAAGCACCCGGCCGAAACCGGTGACAGAAAGAATCAGTTCAGTGCGTCCTTGAGCGCCTTGCCGGGACGGAACTTGGGGATCTTGGCCGACTTGATCTTGACCGGATCGCCGGTGCGCGGGTTGCGACCGGTGCGGGCTGCGCGCTTGGTGACGGCAAAGGTGCCGAAGCCGACCAGCGACACGCTGCCGCCCTTCTTCAACGTGACCTTCACGCCGCCGATCATGGCATCCAGAGCGCGGGCGGCGGCGGCCTTGGAGATGTCGGCCTGCTTGGCAATGTGTTCGATCAGCTCGGACTTGTTCACGAAGAAACCCTCTTTAGACACCGCGCGGGCCGCGCGGCAACGACTTGAACGGAGTTGCGCACCGGTGTGTGGGCCGGATGTGACGGCACGGCCGGCCGGTTGCAGGCGCAAACGCGGCGCCGATTCTATGCCGCCAGGCCTGCCCTGCCCTGACCCTCGCGGACCTCCCGGCGGCGCGGCGTTCAGCGCCCGGCGACGGAGCGGCGGATTGCTGGCAGCGCCCTTTGCAGGTAATAGACCATGGACCAGATGGTGAGCACCGCCGCCAGGACCAGCAGCGCCGTGCCCCAGGGCCGCGTGTGCACCACGCTGCCCAGCGGGCCGTCGTAGAGCAGGAAGGTGATGGCCACCATCTGGGCTGCTGTCTTGAGCTTGCCCAGCATGTGCACGGCCACGCTGGCCGAGGCGCCGATCTGTGCCATCCATTCGCGCAGGGCCGAGATGGCGATCTCCCGCCCGACGATCACCAGCGCCAGGATGGCATGCACTCGACCGAGCTCCACCAGGATCAGCAGCGCGGCGCAGACAAGGAACTTGTCGGCCACCGGGTCCAAGAACGCGCCAAATGACGAGGTCTGATTCAGCCGGCGCGCGAGCCAGCCGTCCAGCCAGTCGGTGATCGCCACGATGATGAACAGCACCGTGGCGATGAGATTGGCAGTGGGCGCCGGCAGGTCCAGCGCGAAGACGCCGACGATCAGCGGGATGGCGACGATGCGCGCCCAGGTCAGCAGCGTGGGCAGGTTGAAGAACATCTGAGGATTCCTAGGCGACTGCCGCGGATCGTAGCCCGTTGGGATGACGGCCGCGCCGGGATGCCAAGCGCGACGTGGGCGACAAGGGCGAGCAGTAGGGGCCAGGCGGCTCAGGGCGCCAGCGTGCGTACGAGAAAGCGCCGCTGATCGTCGAAGAGAAAGCTCTCGGTGAAGCGCCAGGGCCGCGGCAGGCGGCTGACGTCGCCATAGGGCGCACCGCGGCGCACGGCGGCAATCGCCATCGGCACGGTGTCCTTGGCCTGGCGCGGGTGGCGCAGCACGTCGATGCGCTTGATGCTGCCGTCGGCATGCAGCTCGACCTCCAGCACCGGCACGGCCAGCAGCACCTCCGGCGGCGTGCCGGTGTAGGTCTGGCCGGGGCTGGCCGCCATGATGCGCTGGGCGGCCTGCAGCTTGAATTGCGTCCAACTGCGTGCGGCGCTGGGGGCTTGAATGGCGCCCGGTGAGGCGCTGCCCGCCGATCCGCGGGCCGGCTCTGGCGCTGGGCCCAGGGGCGCGCAGGCGGTTACGGCCAGCGCGGCCGCCGCGCAGAGCGCCCGGCGGATGAGGCGGGCCGCCGCGGGCGGGCTCTTGCGTGTCGGTGTGCGTGCTTGCGAAGCCATGGGCCCGCATGATGCACCGGCCCGGGCGGCGCCAGCAGGCCTCAATGCAACGCGCGGTAGATCTCCTCGGCCAGATCGCGCGAGATGCCCTCGACGCTGCAGAGCTCCTCCACGCTGGCCGCAGCCACGCCGCGCACGCCGCCGAAGCGCTGCAGCAGCCGGGCGCGCTTCTTGGGGCCGACGCCGGCGATCTCTTCCAATGAGCTGCTGCCGGTGCGCACGCTGGCCCGCTTGGCGCGCATGCCGGTGATCGCGAAGCGGTGCGCTTCGTCGCGGATCTGGGCCACGAGCATCAGCGCGGCAGACGTCGGGTCCAGCGTGGCCTTGGGCCGGCCGTCGGCGAAGACGAGTTCTTCCAGACCGACCTTGCGGCCTTCGCCCTTCTCCACGCCGACGATCAGCCCCAGGTGCAGGCCGAGCTCCTCGAACACCTCGCGGGCGACGCTGACCTGGCCCTTGCCGCCGTCGATCAGCACCACGTCGGGCAGCCGGTGGGTGGACGCCTTGGGCGCCACGCCATCCACCGCATCGGTGGGCTCGGCCGTGCGCGCGGCCTCGGCCAGCTTGCCGTAGCGGCGCAGCAGCACCTGGCGCATGGCGGCGTAGTCGTCGCCGGGCGTGATGCCCTCGATGTTGTAGCGGCGGTATTGCGACGACTGCATCTTGTGGCCCTGGAAGACCACGCACGAGGCCTGGGTGGCCTCGCCCGCCGTGTGGCTGATGTCGAAGCACTCGATGCGCAGGTCGTCCAGCCGGTCCGGGTCCAGGTCCAGCACGTCGGCCAGCGCGCGCGTGCGTTCGCGCTGCGAGCCCTCCTCGCTGAGCAGCCGGGCCAGGGCGATGTCGGCGCCCTTGATCGCCATGTCCAGCCAGATGCGGCGCTGCTCGCGCGGCTGGGTGATGGCCACCACCTTGTGGCCGGTCTGCTCGCTCAGCGCTTCGATGAGGGCCGGCTCCACCGGCTGGCTGAGGATGAGGATGCCCGGCACGCCGCCGCCCAGGTAGTGCTGGGCCATGAAAGCCTCCAGCACGCGCTGCTCGGGCGAGGCGGCATCGGCTTCGTCCAGAGATTCGGCGTCGATCTCCTCCTGCACGCGCGTGGGGAAGTGCGCCCGGTCCCCCAGGTGCCGGCCGCCGCGCACCATCGCCAGGTTGACGCAGGCGCGGCCGCCCTGCAGCTTGACGGCCAGGATGTCGACATCGCGGTCGTCGTGGGCCTCCACCGCCTGCTGGTGCAGCACGCGCGACAGGGCGCCGAGCTGGTTGCGGATCTCGGCCGCCTTCTCGAACTCCAGCCGCTCGGCGTGGGCCATCATGCGCGCCTGCAGGCCGTCCATAACTTCCTGCTGCTCGCCGAGCAGGAAGCGCTCGGCATCGCGCACGCTGGCGGCGTAGTCATCCGGGCTGACGATGCCGACGCAGGGCCCGGAGCAGCGCTTGATCTGGTAGAGCAGGCAGGGCCGCGTGCGGTGGTTGAAGACGGTGTCCTCGCAGGTGCGCAGCTGGAAGACCTTCTGCAGCAGCTGGATGGTCTCCTTGACCGCCCAGGCGTTGGGATAGGGGCCGAAGTAGCGGTGCTTGCGGTCGGTGGCGCCGCGGTAGTAGGCCACGCGCGGGTAGGCGTGCGAGGCGATCTTCAGATACGGATAGCTCTTGTCGTCGCGGAACAGGATGTTGAACCGCGGATTGAGCGTCTTGATGAGGTTGTTCTCCAGCAGCAGCGCCTCGGCTTCGGTGCGCACCACCGTCGTGTCGATGCGGTGGATGCGGCCGACCATCACGCCGATGCGCGTGCCGCCGTGGTTCTTCTGGAAGTAGCTGGAGACGCGCTTCTTCAAGTTGCGCGCCTTGCCGACGTAGAGCGGGTCGCCCGCGGCATCGAAGTAGCGGTAGACGCCCGGCAGCTGCGGCAGGCGCGAGACCTCGTCGAGCAGGCGCTGCCAGATGACGGCGTGGGCGTCGCGGTCCGCGCGGCCCGCAGCGGCGTCGCCGGCCGGCTCAGCCGCCTGCCCTGCGGCGTCGACCGGGACAGCTGCTGCGGTGGGCGGGTCGTTGGGAGCAGGAAGTGCAGGAGGTGCAGGAGATACAGCGGCGGTTGACGCAGCGCTCGCCTGCTGGGACGGGTCACGGGGCATGGCCGGATTTTCGTCGGGGATGGCGGACGCACCCACGGCAAGGGTGCTCGCCGTGGCCCCGGCGCGAACCGCGGGCGCGGCGCGTCGACCGGCTGGCCGCGGGGACGGCGCCGGCCTGCATGGGGCGGGCCAAGATAATCCCCCGATGCAAGCGCTGCTGTGGGACGTCTTCTGCCGGGTCATCGACAACCACGGCGACCTCGGCGTGTGCTGGCGGCTGGCGGCCGATCTGGCCGGGCGCGGACACCGGGTGCGGCTGTGGGTGGACGATGCGCGGGCGCTGGCCTGGATGGCGCCGCAGGGCTGCGGCGGCGTCACGCTCCTGCCCTGGCCGCGGGGCGGGGCGGCCACTGACGCAGCAGCCGACTGGCCAGAGCCCGGTGATGTGGTCGTCGAGGCCTTTGGCTGCGATCCGCCGGCGGGCTTCGTCGCGCGCATGCAGCGCCCGGTGCCTCCGGCCTGGATCAATCTGGAATACCTCAGCGCAGAGGCCTATGTGGAGCGCAGCCACGGCCTGCCGTCGCCGGTGATGAGCGGCCCGGGGTGCGGGCTGGTCAAGCGCTTCTTCTACCCGGGCTTCACGCCGCGCACCGGTGGGCTGTTGCGCGAGCCCGGCCTGCTGGCGCAGCAGCAGGCGTTCGATGCTCCCGGCTGGCTGGCCGCTCAAGGCGTCGATCACCGCGCCGGGGAGCGCGTCGTGACGCTGTTCTGCTATCCCCACGCGCCGGTTGCCGACTTGCTGCAGGGGCTGGGCAAGCGCCCCACCCTGCTGCTGGCCACGCCGGGGGCGGCAACGGCAGCGGTCAATGCTGCCGCACGATCCGGGGCACGACCACCGACAGTCCGCGTGCACCCGCTGCCCTGGCTCACGCAGCCTGGCTACGACCGGCTGCTTTGGGCAGCTGACTTCAACATCGTTCGCGGCGAGGACTCCTTCGTGCGCGCCATGTGGGCCGGCAAACCCTTCCTGTGGCACATCTACCGGCAGGACGACGGGGCGCACGCGGTGAAGCTGGACGCTTTCCTGCAGCTTTTCCTGCAAGGCCGTCCGACCGACGAGGCCGCTCGGGTGCGGCGCGCGTGGCGGGCCTGGAACGACACGGGCGAGCGGCCTGCGGTGCTGGCCGATGTCCTCGAGGGCCTGCTGGAGCCAGCGGCGCGGCAGCACGCGAGGCAATGGCGCGACCGGCTGGAGGCCCAGGCGGATTTGGTGAGCCAGCTGCTGCGATTCGTACTCGCCCGCAGTTGATTCGGCATGAAAAAGGCCCGGCGCATGGCCGGGCCGCTGCATCTGACGGGTGAGAACACCCGTATACCGTGCGGGCGGCGGCCAGGCTGCGACCGGCCGCCCGATACGGAGCAGGGTTTACAGGCCCTTGCGGCGCGAGGCGACGAAACCGATGGCGCCCAGGCCGGCCAGCAGCATGGCCATGCTGGTGGGCTCAGGTACGGGGGCGGTCGTGGCCTCCACGGCCAGGGTGTAGCCGCCCTTGACCACCGGCGTGCCGGTCAGCGTAAAGGTGAAGGGGCCGGTCAGCGTGAGTTGCTGATCGAACAGCGGGATCGCCGCGCCGGTGTAGGTGTGGGTGGAGATGGTGTCGGTGATGGTCAGCGCGGAGCTGGCGTCCCAGGTAATGCCACCGCCGAACAGCGAGAAAGTGACGAGCCCCGACGAGCCACCGGTGAAGGTGAAGTCGTAGCTGTCGGAGAACGCCGTGGTCTTGTATGCGGTGGCCTGGAAGCCGGCATCGGGGTCGAGGCTGATAGCCGCGTGGGCGCCGATCGCAGCCACCGAGGCGGCAACAGCGAGGGCGGACTTGACGAGCGGGTTGAGTCGCATGGAATGAACCTCCATTGGTCGGTGCGGGACTTGCGGTGCGGCCGAGTCGGCCGCGGCACGTGCGGGCTGGCGGGCTTCTTGTGGACCTGCCGTAAACCCGCATTCAGGCCGGCAGCCCATGTGCCCCTCGGGCCAGACGCGCCCCCCTCGGTCAAGGGGAAGTGCGGTCGTCAGCATCGGCCGGCGGCGGGCCCCCGCACGGCACGCCCCTTGCCGCAACTCGGCAGCCTCGAGGAGAACGGCATGAAAGACCCGCAAGCCCAGCAGCGCGAAGACCAGCGTCTGGAAGGAAAGGCACACAAGGACACCGACAAGGTGCCGACCTATCAGGAATTGCTGGACGATGCGCTGGACCAGACCTTCCCAGCCAGCGACCCCATCTCGCCGTCCGCGGCCATGCATGCCGAGGAGCAGGCCGAGAAGAACGCCAAGGACGCGGCGGACTGGAAGCTCAAGCCGGGTGGCGACCAGCCCACAGGCGGGGCCACCGCAGCGCCCCCGTCCAGCGGCAACGGCACGCCCAGCACCCCTACCCCCGGCCGCTGATGCGCGCCCCCCATATCGCCGGCCCGGACGGTCCGCCCTCCGGGCCGGCGCTGTCTCTGGGCCTGCACTCCTGGTCGACGCAGCCGGCCCGTCCGCCCGCAATGGGGGCACCCCCAGCCGGTGATGCGGCCACCGAGGCCGCGCCGGGCTGCATCCGCAATGCGGGCGGCGATGCCGATACCGCCGTGCTACAGGGCCTGCCCGCCGCCCCCGCCCTGCAGGCGCCCGTCAACGTGGCTCAGGCGCTGGATGACGCAGCCCTCCCCAGCGCTCAGGCGGCCGCCGGCGACTTTGCCCGCACGCGCCGAATGAGCCTGCTGCTGGCCGCGCCGCTCAGCGCAGAGGACCAGGGCCTGCAGTCCATGCCCGACGCCAGCCCCACCCGCTGGCATCTGGCGCACACCACCTGGTTCATCGAGGCGCTGCTGCTGCAGCCGCAGGTACCGGGCTACACGCCCTTCGATGAGCGCTATGGCCGGCTCTTCAACTCCTACTACGAGAGCCTGGGCCCGCGCCACCCGCGGCCCGAGCGTGGCCTGCTCAGCCGCCCAAGCAGCGAGGAGGTGCTGCGCTACCGGGCGCATGTGGACTTGGCCGTGGCCCAGTGGCTGCAGGCGCTCACGCCGGCGCAGTGGCAGGCGCAGGCGGCCACCGTGCTGCCGCTGCTGCACTTGGTGAGAGCCCACGAGGAGCAGCACCAGGAGCTCATCCTGACCGACATCCTCCATGCGCTATCGCGCAACCCGCTGGAGCCCGCCTATCGCCATGCGGCTGATGCAGCGGTGGCGGCGGTGAGCGGCCGTGCCAGGCCCGCATTGACCGAGCCCGCGCCGCTGCGATGGGCGGCGCATCCCGGCTCCCTGGTCCAGATCGGGGTCGATCCGGGCGATGCGCGGCGCTTCGCCTTCGACAACGAAGGCCCGCGGCACAGTGTGTGGCTGGCGCCATTCGAGATCGCCTCCCGCCCGGTCAACTGCGGCGAGTTCGCCGCCTTCATTGACGCCGGTGGCTACCGCAACCCTGCCTGGTGGACGTCCGATGGCTGGGCCGCCGTCCAGGCTCACGGTTGGCAGGCGCCGCTGTACTGGCGCGACGAGGGCCAGGGCCGCTTCAGCCGCTACACGCTGCAGGGCCGCATCCCCGTGCATCCCGCTGACCCGGTGTGCCACCTCAGCTGGCTGGAGGCCGCCGCCTATGCCGCCTGGGCCGGCGCGCGGCTGCCCACCGAGGCGGAGTGGGAGGCTATCTTCGGCGCCCAGCTCCCCACGGGCATGGGCCAACCGGGCCTGACGCCGCAACGCCTGGCGGACGGGCCGCTTCACGCCCATGCCTCGGGCCCGTCTGCCGTCGAGCAGCCGCCCGGAGAGGTGTGGGAATGGACGGCCTCGAGCTATTCGCCCTACCCTGGCTTTCGCCCGTTCGCCGGCACTGCGGCCGAATACAACGGCAAGTTCATGGTGGGGCAGATGGTGTTACGCGGCGGCAGCTGGGCCACGCCAGCCGGCCACGTGCGGCCGAGCTATCGCAACTTCTTCCCGCCCTCGGCGCGCTGGCAGTTCAGCGGCCTGCGCCTGGCGCGTGACGCCTGACCCTGCCCCCGGGAGACCGCCGATGAGCGCATCCAAGCCCCACATGACCTACGGCCTGCGACCGGTGTCCGCCGGCGCGACGCCGCCTCGGCCTGCGTCCAACGACGCGCCAGACGGCGCCTTCGCCCGCGACTTCGTCGCCGCGCTGCTGCGCCGGCCGCGTCGCATCTCGCCCAAGCACTTCTACGATGCGCGCGGCTCGGCACTGTTCGACCGCATCTGCGAGCAGCCGGAGTACTACCCCACGCGCACCGAGATGGCCATCCTCACCCGCCATGCCGAGGACATCGCTGCACGCATCGGCCCGGATGCGGACCTGATCGAGTTCGGCGCCGGCTCGGCGTTGAAGATCCGGCTGCTGTTGGATGCCCTGCCCCACCTGCGGCGCTACGTGCCCATCGACATCTCGGCCGCGCATCTGGAGCGCGCCGCGCAAGGCCTGCGCCACGACCACCCCGATCTGGACGTAAGACCGCTGGCGGCCGATTTCACCCAGCCCTTTTCGCTGCCTCCTCCGGCCGAGGGCGCGCGCAGCCGCGTGGGCGTGTATTTCGGCTCCTCGCTGGGCAACTTCGACGCCGACGAGGCGCTGCGCTTCCTGCGCACCGCCGCGGGGCTGCTGCGTGGTGGGGGGCTGCTGATCGGCGTGGACCTGGTCAAGGACCCCGCCATCCTGCATGCGGCCTACAACGACGCAGCCGGTGTCACCGCCCAGTTCAATCTCAACCTGCTGGAGCGGGCCAATCGCGAGCTGGGCGCCGATTTCGACACCCGGCTGTGGGCCCACTACGCCTGCTACCAGCCGCTGGCCCAGCGCGTCGAGATGCACCTGGTCGCACTGGAGCGACAGACGGTACGCCTGGCCGGGCAGTGCTTCGAATTCGCCCCGGGCGACAGCCTGCACACCGAGAACTCGCAGAAGTACACGCTGGAGTCGCTGCGTGCGTTGGCCCGGCAGGCTGGCTTCGGCATCGGACCGGTCTGGCTGGACAGCCGCCGCTGGTTTGCGCTGCAGTGGCTGCCGTGCTGCGCCGGGCCGGTGCATTGAAGACCGTCTAGCCGCCTTGTCAGCGCGCACTGACGAGCCGCGGCGCAAGCGGCCGATGCCCCCGGTGGGAGCCGCTCCTTAGGCTAAGGGCAATCCCTGTCCGATAGGAGCCGTACATGAACATCGCCACGCCCCACGACGAGCTGTGGTCGTTGATCCAGGACACGCCCACCTGCGTGCTCACCAGCATCAGCCCCGAGGGCGACCTGCACGCCCAGCCCCTGACCGTGTGCAACCGCCACATCGATGCCGACGGCACGCTGTGGTTCTTCGTCGACCATGCCGACGAAGTGGCTCACGACGTCCTTGACGATCCTCAGGTCAGCGCCAGCTTCGCCCATCCGCATCGCCCGGAGTTTGTCTGCGTGAGCGGCCTGGCCCGCCTGGTGCGTGACCCGCAGCGCAAGCGCGAACTATGGGCCGAGGGCCGCACCGGCCGCTGCTTCGGCTCACCAGAGGACCCGCACATCGCCCTGCTCGGCCTGCGCGTCACCCATGCCACATACTGGAACGTGCAGACCCAGCGCATGGTCGAGGTCTTCAAGCTCACACGTGCGTCCAGCATGGGCCTGGCCGGCGCCGCCATGCGCGCGCCGCTGACCGCGCCGCGGGGCATGAGCATCTACTGATCCGGGCCCCCATTGAAAAGGCCGTTCCCGTGGGAGCGGCCTTTTTCTTTGCGCGGCCCGGGTACAAGCGACAGGGGCCATCGGGTCGCAGCGCCGGCCGCGGCCGGCGCCGCCCGCTCAGCGCCGGCGCAGCAGCGCGCCCAGCAGGTAGCCAGCCGCCGCAGCGATGCCGACGGCCGCCAGCGGGTTGGCCCGGACCTGGGTGCGGGCGCTCTCCAGCGCCTGGCCCTGCATTGCGCTCATGTCCTGCATGCGCGCCTTCAAGCTTTCCACGGCCGATGCGGTCTTCTCGCGCAGCTGGGTCACGGCCGGGCCGGCGCGCAGCGCAGCGCGGTCCAGCGCCTCGTGGGCCTTGGTCGTGGCGCGATCCAGCGTGTCGCTGCCGCCGCGCAGGTTGCCGCCAGTGGTGTTGCTGCTGTCCAGGCTGGAGCCCGTGCTGCTGGCGGACGAGCCGGTGGAGGACGACGAAGACGTGGGAAACGGCGTGCTCATGGGTGTGCTCCTGTGTCGAGTGGATGGAGAATCGCGCCCTCCCGGCCCGCATGGCCGGCAGCGCTCGCTGGCCCTTGCAGCGGCAATCGGCATGCCCCCGCGGCCGCCGCGGTATGGACGCCGACTGCCCCAGCCGGCATCGGGGCCACAGGCCGTGGCGCTGCGGGACAATCCGCGCCTCTCCTTGGTGTCCGCTCGCCGCCAGCGCGTGCCTGCGCGGCGGCCCGCCGCACTCCTCGCCATGACGCAAACCCAGTCGATCTTCGAGCCCTCCGCGCTCCACCAATGGGTGCAGAGCTTCGTCTCCGGCATCCCCTACGCCCGCGCCGCCGGCATGGAGCCCTCCAACCTGGGCCCCGGCCGCGCCACGCTGTCCATGCCCGCCCGCCCCACCTGGACGGGCGACGCCCAGCGCCAGCTCATTCACCCCGGCTGCGCCAGCGTGCTGGCCGACACCGCCTGCGGCCTGGCCGTCGGCGCCGCGCTGGAGCGCATCGAGCCCTTTGCCACCCTGGATCTGCGCATGGACTACCTGCGCCCGGCCATCGCCAATGAGGGCCTGATCTGCGATGCGCACTGCCACCGCCTGTCGCGCAGCATCGGCTTCGTCACCGGCACGGTGCGCCAGCCCGGCAGTGACGAACCGGTGGCGCGGGTCAATGCCACCTTCATGCGCGCCACGTCCAACGCGCGCCGCAGCGGCCCACAGCCCACGGCAGCGCGCGAGCCTCATACCGATGCGCCCTCCACACTGCCTGTGTTCGATCGACCAGCCCTGCCGGTCGGCCGTGCACCCTACGTGGACTACCTGGGTGTCATGCGCGGCGATGCGGCGGACGGCGCGCCGGTATTCAAGCTGCCGTTCCGCGAGGAGCTGATCGGCAACCCTCTGCTGCCCGCGCTGCACGGCGGCGTGCTGGCCGGCTTTGCCGAAACGGCGCTGGTGCTGCACCTGGTGGCCACCAACCCGCACCAGACCGACGGCCCACCGCGCGGCGTGGACTTCCACATAGACTACCTGCGTTCGGCCAAGCCGGTGGACACCTATGCCGCCTGCACCACCGTGCGCCAGGGCGCCCGCGTGGCTCTGGTTCAGGTCAGCTTGTGGCAGGACGACCCGCGCCGGCCGGTGTGCACGGCGCGCGGGCATCTGCTGCTGTAAGCGGGCCGCGGCGGACGCGGGTTCGGCGCCGCGGCGATCCAAGCGCAGGCCACAGTCGGCTGCGGCCGGCCGGCTGGAGGCGGCCTTTCAGGGCAGAGCTTCAGGGTCCTTCACGCCACACGTCGGCGCCCACCCGCCTTTAGCCCACCCACTTCCGCGCATTGCGGAACATGCGCATCCACGGGCTGGCCTGGGCCATGTCGCCAGACGTCCAGCTCATCTGCACGTTGCGGAAGACGCGTTCCGGGTGCGGCATCATGGCCGTGAAGCGGCCGTCGGCCGTGGTCACCGCCGTCAGGCCACCGGCGCCACCGTTGGGGTTGAACGGATAGGCCTCGGTAGGCCGGCCGTGGTGGTCCACGAAGCGCATCGCCCGCCGCACCATCTGCTCGTTGCCGCGCTGCGAGAAATCCGGATAGCCCTCGCCGTGCGACACCACGATGGGCAGCCGGCTGCCGGCCATGCCGGCAAAGAAGATCGACGGGCTGTCCAGCACCTCCACCAGGCTCAGCCGGGCCTCGAACTGCTCGCTCTTGTTGCGGGTGAACTTGGGCCAGGCGTCCGCGCCCGGGATGATGGAGGCGAGTGCGGCCAGCATCTGGCAGCCGTTGCACACGCCGAGGGTGAAGGTGTCGGGCCGCGCGAAGAAGCCGGCGAAGGCCTCGGCCAGCTTGACGTTGAAGAGGATGGAGCGTGCCCAGCCCTCGCCCGCGCCCAAGGTATCGCCATAGGAGAAGCCGCCGCAGGCGACCAGGCCGGCGAAGTCCTCCAGCCGTGCACGGCCGGACTGCAGATCGGTCATGTGCACGTCGTGCGCCTCGAAGCCAGCCTGGGCCATGGCATAGGCCATCTCGACATGAGAGTTCACGCCCTGCTCGCGCAGGATCGCGACCTTCGGCTTGGCAAGCTGCAGGTAAGGCGCGGCCACGTCCTCAGCCGGATCAAAGGTCAGGTGCAGGTGCAGGCCCGGATCGTCCGGCTGGCCGACGGCCGCGTGCTCGGCATCGGCGCAGGCCGGGTTGTCGCGCAGCCGGGCGATGCGCCAGGACACCTCGTCCCAGGTCTGTTGCAGCTGCTGCAGCGGCGCGCTGAACACCGTCTTGGTGTCGCGCCACACCTCGATCACGCCGCGGTCATTGGGCTTGCCGATCATGTGGCTGTGGCGTGACAGGCCGTGCTCGCGCAGCACCTGCATCACCTCGTTGCGCTCGGCCGTGGGCACCTGCAGCACCACGCCGAGTTCCTCGGCGAACAGCGCCTTGAGCGTCAGCTCGTTGCGGCGCTCGCTGACCTGCGTGGCCCAGTTCTTGGAGTCGCCGTACTCGGCCCGGCTGTCGCCGATGCCGTCGCCCTCGGTCACCAGGATGTCCACGTTGATCGACACACCGGTGTGGCCGGCAAAGGCCATCTCGCACACCGCCGCCCACAGGCCGCCGTCCGAGCGGTCGTGGTAGGCCAGGATACGGCCCTGCGCGCGCAGGACGTTGACGGCCAAGACCAGGTTCTTCAGCAGGGCCGGGTCGTCCAGGTCCGGCACCGTGTCGCCCACCTGGCCCAGCACCTGCGCCAGCACCGAGCCGCCCATGCGGTTGCGGCCCTGGCCGAGGTCGACCAGGATCAGCGTGGTGTCGCCCGCATCGGTGCGCAGCTGCGGCGTCAGCGTGCCGCGCACGTCCAGCAGCGTGGCAAAGGCCGAGACGATCAGCGACACCGGCGCCGTCACCTGCTTGGCCTGAGCGCCGTCCTGCCAGCGCGTGCGCATGGACAGCGAATCCTTGCCCACCGGCACCGAGATGCCGAGCGCCGGGCACAGCTCCATGCCGACGGCCCGGACGGTGTCGTAGAGCGCGGCGTCCTCGCCCGGCTCGCCGCAGGCGGCCATCCAGTTGCAGCTGAGCTTGACGCGCGGCAGATCGATCGGCGCGGCCAGCAGGTTGGTCAGCGCCTCGCCCACGGCCATGCGGCCCGAGGCCGGTGCATCGATCACCGCCAGCGGCGTGCGCTCGCCCATGCTCATGGCCTCGCCAGCCAGCCCGGCATAGTCGGCCATCGACACCGCGCAGTCGGCCACCGGCACCTGCCAGGGCCCGACCATCTGGTCGCGGTGGCTGAGGCCACCCACGGTGCGGTCGCCGATGGTGATCAGGAAGCGCTTGCTGGCCACCGTCGGGTGGCGCAGCACGTCCATCGCGACGCAGTCCAGCGCCACACCGGTCAGCTCCACCGGTGGCAGCGTGCGCTGCACGCGCCGCACGTCGCGCGTCATGCGCGGCGGCTTGCCCAGCAGCACGTCCATGGGCATGTCGATCGGCGTGCCGCTGGGGCCGGTGCCGCCCGGGCCGTCCTCCAGCACCAGGCGCAGCTCGTCGCTGGCCACGCCAACGACGGCGAACGGGCAGCGCTCACGCTCGCACAGCGCGGTGAAGGCCGCCAGGCTCTCGGGCGCGATGGCCAGCACATAGCGCTCCTGGCTTTCGTTGCACCAGATCTCCTTGGGCGCCAGGCCGCCCTCTTCCAGCGGCACCTTGCTCAGGTCGAAGCATGCCCCGCGGCCGGCGCCGTCCACCAGCTCGGGGAAGGCGTTGGAGATGCCGCCGGCGCCGACGTCGTGGATGGCGAGGATGGGGTTGGCCTCGCCGAGCCCCCAGCAGTGGTTGATGACCTCCTGCGCGCGGCGCTGGATCTCCGGGTTGCCGCGCTGCACCGAGTCGAAGTCCAGCTCCGCGGTGTTGGCGCCTGCCGCCATCGAGCTGGCCGCGCCGCCGCCCATGCCGATTCGCATGCCCGGGCCACCCAGCTGGATCAGCAGCGTGCCGGCACCAAACACCACCTTGTGCGTCTGCCCGTCGCGGATCTGGCCCATGCCGCCGGCGATCATGATGGGCTTGTGATAGCCGCGGCGCTGGCCGGCGACCGTCTGCTCATACACGCGGAAATAGCCCGCCAGGTTGGGCCGGCCGAACTCGTTGTTGAAGGCCGCGCCGCCCAACGGGCCGTCGATCATGATCTGCAGCGCGCTGGCGATGTGCGCAGGCTTGCCGTAGGGCTCGGCTTCCCACGGTTCATGGGTGCCCGGCAAGTGCAGGTTGGACACCGAGAAGCCGGTCAGGCCCGACACCGGGCGCGAGCCGCGGCCGGTGGCGCCCTCGTCGCGGATCTCGCCGCCGGCGCCCGTCGATGCACCGGGGAAGGGGCTGATGGCGGTCGGGTGGTTGTGCGTCTCCACCTTCATCAGCACATGCGCCGTCTCCTGCCGCGCGACGTAGGCCGACGGGCCGCTGCCAGAGAGCGGCTGCCAGCGCTCGATGGCCACGCCCTCCATCACCGCCGCGTTGTCCGAATAGGCGACCACCGTGTGCTGCGGCGAGCACTGCTCGGTGTGGCGGATCATCTTGAACATCGACAGCGGCTGGGCCTGGCCGTCGATGACGAAGTCCGCATTGAAGATCTTGTGGCGGCAATGCTCGCTGTTGGCCTGCGCGAACATCATCAGCTCGACATCGGTCGGGTTGCGGCCCAGCTTGGTGAACGCATCCACCAGGTAGTCGACCTCGTCATCGGACAACGCCAGGCCGAACGTGGTGTTGGCCTCTTGCAGCGCGGCCTTGCCGCGGCCGAGGACATCCACCGTTTCCATCGGCTTGCCCGGCGGCTCGTCGAACACGTGCGCCGCGGCCTCCCGGCTGAAGGCCACGCTCTCGGTCATGCGGTCGTGCAGCAGGGCCGCGACGGCCTGCTTCTCGTCCGCCGACAGCGGCTTGGCGCCGCCGGTCAGCCCGCCGATCAGGCCTGACCTGAGCACCAGGCGGTACTCCGTCACCCGCTCCACACGGCGGATCGCCAGCCCGCAGTTGTGCGCAATGTCCGTGGCCTTGGAGGCCCAGGGGGACACCGTCCCCAGCCGCGGCATCACGACCACCAGCTCACCATCGGCGGCGCCGGTGTACGGGTCACCGTACTGCAGCAGCGCGGTCAGCTTGTCTCGCGCCGCGTCATCGAGCGGCTGCTCCAGCCACACCCAGTGCACATACCGGGCATGCACCGCGGAGATGCGCGGGGCGACAGCCTGCAGGCGTTCGAGCAAGGCGGGCGCGCGGAAGGCGGACAAGGCGTTGCCGCCTTCGAAGCAGAGGAAGTCGCGGGTGGAGGCGGTCACGGCGGGCGGGCTCGGCAAGGCGGGGCGTGGGACGCAGCAGACCGGCCGAGGAAGGAACGTGCTGGGCGCCCAGGAAATGAGCGTCGATGCAACGAAAAATGCGGACAAGGGTGTCCGCTGCGGCCGGTTTGGGAAAAGCCGTCGATTTTAGAGGGCGGCGATAATTGCGCCCCATGAGCATCACGATCAAGACCGGCGACGAGATCGACGGCATGCGCCGGGCCTGCCGCCTGGCCTCCGAGGTCCTGGACTACCTCACCCCGCACGTCAAGCCCGGCGTCACCACCAATGAGCTCGACCGCCTGGCCCACGACTACATCGTGGGCGTGCAGCAGGCCATCCCCGCGCCGCTGAACTATGCCCCCAGCGGCTACAAGCCCTACCCCAAGTCGATCTGCACCTCGATCAACCACCAGATCTGTCACGGCATCCCGAACGACCGGGCGCTGAAGAACGGTGACATCCTCAACATCGACATCACGGTGATCAAGGACGGCTGGCACGGCGACACCAGCCGTATGTTCATCGCTGGTGAAGGGTCGATTGCCGCCAAGCGGCTGTGCGCGATCACGTATGAAGCCATGTGGATCGGCATTGCCAAGGTCAAGCCCGGCGCGAGGCTGGGCGACATCGGCCACGCCATCCAGACCTTCGCCGAGAACGCAGGCTTCTCGGTGGTGCGCGAGTTCTGCGGCCACGGCATCGGCCGGCGCTTCCATGAGGAGCCGCAGGTGCTCCACTACGGCCGCCCCGGCACGCTGGAGGAACTGCGGCCGGGGATGATCTTCACCATCGAGCCGATGATCAACGCCGGCCGGCGCGAGATCAAGCAGCTGCCCGACGGCTGGACGGTGGTCACCAAGGACCATTCGCTGTCGGCCCAATGGGAGCACACGGTGCTGGTCACCGACGACGGCTATGAGGTGCTGACCCTCTCGGCGGGCAGCCCGCCACCGCCGGCTTTCATCGCCGGCTGAGCACGCCCCGCTCCAACCGGCCGGCTTGAGCTGAAAGAGAACCCGCGCATGAGCAGTCAGCTTGCGCCCTCATCCCAGCCGGACGCCGGCCTCACCCTGGCCCAGCAGCGCGCCGCCTTCCGCGAAGGCAAGGCGGCCTTGCTGCGCGAGTTCGCCGCGGCCCGCCCGACGGTGGCCTCAGCCAACCGCCTGCTGCACGCGCTGGCGCGGCATGTCGACCAGACCCTGCAGCAACTGTGGTCCCGCAGTGGCATGCCGGACGGCGCGGCGTTGCTGGCCGTGGGCGGCTACGGCCGGGGCGAGCTCTTTCCGCACTCCGATATCGACGTCCTGATCCTCGTGCCCGAGCCGCAAGGCGAGCGGCCCCAGGCCTGCCAGGACGCGGCGCCGCCGCATGCCGCGCAGCTGGAGGCGTTCATCGCGGCCTGCTGGGACACCGGCCTGGAGATCGGCTCCAGCGTGCGCACGGTGCAGGAATGCGCCGAAGAGGCCCAGCGCGACATCACCGTGCAGACCGCCATGCTGGAGGCCCGCCTGCTGGCCGGCTGCAGCGGCTGCTTCAGCGCCTTCACCAACGCGACCGCTGCGGTGATGAACCCCGCGGCCTTCTTCCGCGCCAAGGTGCTGGAGATGCGCCAGCGCCACATCAAGTACGAGGACACGCCGTACTCGCTGGAGCCCAATTGCAAGGAAAGCCCCGGCGGCCTGCGCGACCTGCAGGTGGTGCTGTGGGTGGCACGCGCGGCCGGGTTCGGCCGCAGCTGGCGCGAGTTGGCCACCAGTGGCCTGCTCACGCCCTTCGAGGCCCGGCAGCTGGAACGCAACGAAGGCCTGCTCAAGCTCATCCGCGCGCGGCTGCACCAGGTGGCCGGCCGGCGCGAGGACCGGCTCGTCTTCGATCTGCAGCAGGCGGTGGCCGCGTCCTTCGGCTACGTGAACACACCGGCGCAGCGCGCGTCCGAGGTGCTGATGCGCCGCTATTACTGGGCGGCCAAGGCCGTCTCGCAGCTCAACCAGATCCTGATGCTCAACATCGAGGAGCGCATCAACGGCTCGCAGGACGCGCCGATGCGGCCGATCGACGAGCAGTTTTTCGACCGCGACGGCATGCTGGAAGTGGCCAGCGACGACCTCTACCAGCGCGACCGCCATGCCATCCTGCGCACCTTCCTCGTCTTTGCGCAGACGGGCCTGCGCGGCTTCTCCGCCCGCACGCTGCGTGCGCTCTACAACGCCCGCGAGCTGATGGATGCGCCCTTCAGGCGCGATGCGGTCAACCACCGCACCTTCATGCAGATCCTGGAGCAGCCGGCCGGCATCACCCGCACGCTGCGGCTGATGAACCAGACCAGCGTGCTGGGGCGCTACCTGTGGGTGTTCCGCCGCATCGTCGGCCAGATGCAGCATGACCTGTTCCACGTCTACACCGTGGATCAGCACATCCTGATGGTCGTGCGCAACATGCGCCGCTTCTTCATCCCGGAGCATGCGCATGAATACCCGTTCTGCTCGCAGCTGGCGCTGCACTGGGACAAGCCGTGGATCCTTTACATCGCCGCACTCTTCCATGACGTGGCCAAGGGCCGCGGCGGCGATCACTCCCATCTGGGCGGCCAGGAGGTGCGGCGCTTCTGCCGCGACCACGGCATCTGCCGCGAGGATGCGCGGCTGATCGAGTTCCTGGTGCGTGAGCACCTCACCATGTCGCGCGTGGCACAGAAGGAAGACCTCAGCGACCCGGAGGTGATCGAGGCGTTTGCCCGCCGCATGGGTGACGAGCGCACCCTCACCGGCCTGTACCTGCTGACCGTGGCCGACGTGCGCGGCACCAGCCCCAAGGTGTGGAACGCCTGGAAGGGCAAGCTGCTGGAGGACCTCTACCGCCTGACGCTGCGCGCCCTGGGCGGCGCCAAGCCGCAGCTGGATGCCGAGATCGAAGGCCGCAAGCAGGAGGCCCGCCACGCACTGGCGCTCTACTCGGTGCTGCCCGGCACGGAGGACAAGCTCTGGGCCACGCTGGAGCTGAGCTACTTCGCCCGCCACGAGCCGGGTGAGCTGGCCTGGCACGCGCGCTCGCTCTGGCGCCATGTCGACAGCGCCACGCCAGTCGTGCGTGCACGCCTGTCACCCATTGGAGAGGGGCTGCAGGTGCTGGTCTACGCGCCCGACCGGGCTGACCTGTTCGCGCGCATCTGCGGCTACTTCGACGGCGCCGGCTACAACATCCTGGACGCCAAGATTCACACCACGCGCAGCGGCTACGCGCTGGATACCTTCCAAGTGATCGCTCCCCACGCCGGGCCGCACTACCGCGACCTGATCAACCTGGTGGAGACGCAGCTGGGCGAGGCACTGGCCGGAAGCGGGCCACTGCCACAGCCCTCGCGCGGGCGGGTGTCGCGGCGGGTCAAGTCCTTCCCGATCACGCCGCGCATCAGCCTGCGGCCCGACGAGCGCCGCCAGCGCTGGCTGCTGACCGTGTCGACCAGCGACCGCTCTGGCCTGCTCTATTCGATCGCCCGCGTGCTGGCCCGCCACGGCATCAACCTGCAGCTGGCCAAGGTGACCACGCTGGGCGAGCGGGTGGAGGACACCTTCCTCATCGATGGCCCCCGGCTGGGGGACGAGCGCACCCAGCTGGAGATCGAGTCGGAGCTGCTGGACGCGATAGGGCCGGGCTGAACAGGTGTGAGCCGCCCCGGCGCCCTCGAGCAGCTGCTCAGGCCGGCTCCTTGGGGCCGAGCTGGGCCTCAAGCACCGCAATCTGGTCGCGCAGCAGCAGGCGGCGCTTCTTCAGGCGGCGCAGAGCGAGGTCGTCGCGTGGCGTCTGCTCGGCCGCGCGGTCGATCAGGCTGTCCAGATCGGCGTGCTCCATGCGGAGCTCAATCAGGCGACGCTGCGGCGAATGCAGGTTGTTGTCCATCCGAGGCGAAGCACGGCAGGCGCCGCACCCAAAAGAGGAAGATCCCCGAGGAGGTCAGCGATTATAGTTTTCGCCCATGAGTGCCTCCCCCGGATTTCGTCTGAGCGCCGCCACCGGCATCCACCGCGGTGACCGCGCTTACCAGCAGGACCAAGTCGAAATCCTGCCTCATCCACGGGTGCCGGGCTGCGTGCTGGCCGTGGTGGCCGACGGCATGGGCGGCAAGAGCGGGGGGCGCAAGGCCGCCGACCAGGTGATCCTGACCGCGCGCCAGGTTTTCGATCGCTTCGTGCCGACCAAAGATCCGGCGCCCGAGACGCTGCGCCAGATGGTCAGCGAAGCGCACCTGATGATCAAGCTGACTGCCATCGCGGCCGAGGAAGAGCCGCACAGCACCATCGCGGCCTTCCTGATCCTGCCCAATCGCAGTTGTGAGGTGATTCATGCCGGGGACTCGCGGGTTTACCACTTCCGCGGCGCCGACATGGTCAGCCGCACGATGGACCACTCCTTCGTGCAGCGGCTGGTCAATGAGGGCCAGATCACCGAGGAAGAGGCCAACAGCCATCCGCAATCCAACCTGCTGACCGGTTGCCTGGGCACCCAGCAGGACCCGCCGCTCACCCACCAGCACATCGAACGGCTGGAAGTGGGCGACACGTTGCTGGCCTGCAGCGACGGGCTGTGGCACTACTTCAGCCCACGCGAGATCGGCGCCATCGTGCAGACGTTGTCGCCGCGCGAGGCCAGCGAGATGCTCATCGGCAAGGCCCGCACACGGGCCCATGGCGGCGGCGACAACCTGTCGCTGGCCATTGTCAAGGTCGAGGCGCTGGCCTGAAGCCCGGGCCGCGGGAAGGCGCCTGCGGGCCGCCACGCTCCTCGTGCTCCCTCGTGCTCATCGTGCGGGGCGGCCTGCCGTGATGCGCTGACCTGGCGGCAAGCCGGGCCGCTGCGCGACAAGCGCGCGCAGCCGTGCTCGTCCTTGAGCGCCGGCCTGCTCGTCTCTGGGAACAGGGCTTGCCGCGCGTGCGGCAGAGCAGCCGCTTGGATCGCACTGCCCGTTGCGGTGCGCCGGCGGCGCTGCAGCCTGGAGAGGATCTTCCATGAGCGCCCAACACACCCCTTCCGACCCTGGCCGCACGGCGGCCACAGACCGGTCATCCCGCGTCGGCTCCGCCCACGATTCCGCTGAGCCGCTGCCGCCGGGCACCGAGCACCACCACCTCACCCCGGCGGCGCGCCAACAGCTGAGTGCCAGCACGGACCGCGGCGGCAGCCGCCAGCCGGGTGGCCACGAGGCGTCGCGCGAGCAGTACGGCCAGCGCGGCGACGCGGCCGGGCAGCCCAGCCAGTTCGGCGGCGTGCCGTCGCAGCAGCATGCCGGCCACGCGCCGCGCTCCGGCGGCACGCAAGACCCCCGCCATGCCGAGGAGGATGACTACGCCGCGCCCTGGGGCGTCTACGGGGGCGAATACGGCCAGTTCGACCGCAGTCCCGGCCACCAGCAGGCCTTCGGGCAACAGGATCTGGGCTTCGGCCGCCACACGCAGCCGGGGCCTGACCGCGGCGAAGAGGCCGGCCGCCACCCGCGCTGGGCGGGTGAGACCGGCGGACAGGGGCCGGGAGCCAAGCAACCTTGGTCGGGCGTCGAAAGCGGCAGTGACGCGCACGGCCGCTCCGGCGCCAACCCGTACGGCCCCGGGCAGTACGGCGCATCTGCGCAAGGTGGCCCCCAGCACGGCACTGATCCGGCTTGGCGCGATCACGACAGCCAGGGCTCACAGGACTGGCAGGGCTACAGCGGCGGCGCGGGCTGGCAGCCAGGGCCGCGCGGCGGCTGGGGTGCCCAGGGCAGCGAGCGGTGGAGCGGCCATCGCAGCGAGCATTTGGGCTCCCGGCATGAGGCTGGACAGGACCCGGGCCGGGATCCAAACCGGGACCAGGGGCGATATGGCAGCAGCCACGGCTCTGCCGGCTTTTCTTATGGGGGGGCTGCTGGCGAGCCGGCCCGCTATGGTCGGGCCCCAGGCCACAACGATGTGCCGCGCTACGGTCAGGCGGTCCGCAGCGGGCTGGGCGAAGGCAGGCCGCGGGGCGACGAGGCGCCGTGGTCGCAGCAGCCCTCGGGGCATCCCTATGCGCAACCTTCTCATGGCGGCTGGAGCGGGCCGGATGCCGGCCCGCCCGTGCGGGACCCCAGCCACGATTGGGGCAGCCGCGACGCCGAGCCCTGGGGCAGCCGCCACCGCGCCGACGACGACCGGGCGTGGAGCGGGGGGCCGGCCGGCCGTCCCCATGACATCCCGGAGGACCGCGAGCGCTCCTTCAACAACCCCTACGGCCCGCGTGAGGGCTCAGGCGGCCCGCAGCTGGGTGAGCACCAGGGCAGCCCCTATGCCGGCAGCCGCCGCGGCGGCATAGGCAGCCGGGCGGCCGGCAGTGGCAGCGGCTGGGACCCGAGTGAGCACCGCGGTGGCCGCTACGGCGCACAAGGCTTCGGAGCCAGCGGCTACGGCGGCGGGGGCTGGAGCACCCCGCCCGGCGCTGGCCAGCCAGACAGCCGCCCCTGGGACGAGCAACGCGGCCGGCACGCAGGCAGCGGCCCGGCCAGCTGGCAAGGCGAGGCTCGCGGCAGTGGCTGGCGGGGCGAGCCCGGCAGCGGACCTTCGGGCGACGTGGACGACTGGCGCGGTGGCCGCGGCGGCGAAGACCCCTACCGGCAGCGCCGCGGCGAGCTCCGTGACGAAGGCTCCTACACCGCTTCGCGCGTCCAGCAAGAGCCGCACCACGAAGACCCCCACCATCACCCGCATCATCACGACCCTGACTACCACCAGTGGCGGGCGGAGCAGTTGCGCAACTTCGACGACGACTACCGTCAGTGGCGCCAGGAGCGCTACCGCCGCTTCTCGGACGAGTTCAACGAATGGCGCCAGGGCCGCAGCCGTGGCAGCTCCTCGCCGATCGGCCCCGGCCCGGCGCAGAGCTCAGCGGGTGGGCAGGACACCACGCCCGGCGGCGCCCAGGGCAGCATTGGCCCGGCAGGGACGCGGCCCGAATCGGCGCCTGACAGCACGCCGGGAGCCGGGCAGCCCGGCTCGGCCCACGATGTGGGCGTAAGCGGGAGCACGCATCCGGGCAGCAAGCCCGACCCGCAAGGCGCAGCCCAGGGCCGCACCCTGCCCTCTGCCGGCGGCGAGAGCCGCGACACCACCGGCACATCCGGCGGCCCCGGCCAGCCTGCGTCCAGCACATCCGATCCCGGCAGGGCCGGTAGGGCGGGCAAGGGCAAGGAGCGCTGAAAACGGACCCGGCGCCCCTCGCGCAAGCGTGCGGGGCGCCGGTTGCGGCGCGAGGCGGCGACTCGTACGCGGCAGCGGCCGTCAGACGGCCTCGGCTGCCGGCGTGTGCCGGCGCCGGCGGCCCACGGAGGGCACGCGCAGCATCTGGCGGTACTTGGTGACGGTACGCCGGGCTACGTGCAGGCCCTGAGCAGCCAGGCGGCGAGCGATCTCGGCGTCCGACAGCGGCTCGGCGGCATCCTCCGCCGCGAGCAAGTCCTGGATGACGCCGCGGATAGCGGTGCCGGTGCAGGCGCCGCCGCTGGCCGTAGGCATGGCACGCGAGAAGAAGTACTTCAACTCGTAGGTGCCCGAGGGCGTGACCATGTACTTGTTGTTGGTCACGCGCGAGACGGTGGACTCGTGCACGCCCACTTCCTCGGCGATCTCGCGCAGGCCCAGCGGCTTCATGGCGAGGGCCCCGTACTCCAGGAACTTCCACTGCCGGCGCACGATGGCCTGGGCCACGCTGAGGATGGTGGAGAAGCGCTGCTCCACGTTGCGCACCGTCCAGCGCGCCTCCTGCAGGTGGGCGGCCAGCTCGCTGTGCTGCGAGTCACGGTGGCGCTGGAAGAGCTCCGCGTAGACCTCGTTGAGCTTCACGCGCGGGATAACGGCCGGGTTGAGCACCGCCGTCCAGGTGCCGCGCACCTTCTTGACGATGACGTCGGGCGTCACGTAGCTGATGTGCGAGTTGCCGAACCGCCAGCCCGGACGCGGGTCGAGATGGCGGATGCGCTCGCACACCGCCTCGAGCTGCGCCACCGTGGCGCCGGTGAGCTTGGCCAGGCCGGGGATGTCGCGGTGGGCCAGACGCTCGATGTGGTTGGCGACGATGGTGCGGGCCAGCTCTCGCTCGGCCGGGTCCTCGATGCAGCCCACCTGCAGCAGCACACACTCGCCCACCGAGCGCGCGGCCACGCCGCACGGGTCCAGCCCCTGCACCACCTTGAGGGCGGCCTCCATCTCGGGCAGGCCAGGCTCATCCTCGAACTCGCACAGCGCGGCCAGCTCGTCCAGCCCGACGCGCAGGTAGCCGTCGTCGTCCAGCGCCTCCACGATCAGACCGGTGAGCACGCGTTCGCGCTCGGGCAGGCTCATGATGTTGAGCTGGGTGTGCAGGTGCTGCCGCAGCGAGACGTCAGCCGCCACCATCTCCATCGCGCTCATCTCACCGTCGCCGCTGCCGCTGCTGCGCGGCGTGCTGCCGGGGATGGCCATGGGATCGCGGTCGGTCTCGGCCGTCAGCTCGGCCATGGCCTCGGCCTCGGTGGCCACGGCCTCGGCGGCGATGGGCTCTTCGGCTTCGTCCACCTCCAGGAACGGGTTGCGGCCCAGTGTGTGCTGCAGCTCCTGGGCAAAGTCCATCGACGACAGCTGCAGCAGCCGAACCGCGTGCTGCAGGCGCGGCGTCAGGGTCTGCTGCTGCCGGTGTTCGAAACGAAGAGCCTGGGCGCTCATGCGGGTGTGCCTCCTTCAGGACATTCGTGGATCTGGTGTCGCCGTGCTTGCGGCGGATGTCGTGAGTGAGTCTGGGCAGGGCGCCCCACAGCGCCTAGCGCTGTAACGGACGAGGCTCTGTCGGCTGAGTCCGACAACCCTGACGCGTACCGGGGCTTGCCGCAACTTCTGCCTGGATGGCAACCGCCGGCCGGTGCTTTAGCAGGCCTGCAACGGGCCCAGAAGCGGCACACCCCTTGCCCAAACCGGCGTCAAGCGCAGGGGCATGTCGCCGCTGCACCCACGAACTCACGACACACCAAGGAGCCGACATGGCCGAGACCCGCACGAACACCGCCGCCGCGACCCGCGCCCGCAATGCCGCCCGCGAGGAAATCATCGAAATGCTCAAGGCCGACCACCGCAAGGCAAAGAAGGCTTTCCGCGACTTCGAGAAGCTCGAGGATGACGAGGCTCGCGAGCAGCTGGTGCGCCAAACCTGCGCGGAGCTGACGCTGCACGCCGAGTTGGAGGAGCAGTGCTTCTACGGCCCGGCCCGCGAGGCGCTCAAGGAAGAAGACATGGTCGACGAGGCCGAGGTCGAGCACGCCAGCGCCAAGTGGCTGATCGAACAGCTCGAGTCCATGAGCCCGAGCGATGACAAGTTCGCCGCCACCTTCACCGTGCTGGGCGAGTACATCAACCACCACGTCAAGGAAGAGGAAAAGGAGATGTTTCCGTCGCTGGAGCGCTCCAAGGTCGATTGGCAGGCGGTGCTCGAGGACATGACGCAGCGTCGGCTGGAGCTGATGCAGGAGCTGGGCTTGGCCGAGGAAGAAGGCGAGGAGGAAGAAGTGGAGGCCGTGCAGCCGCCCCCCGCCGCGCGCAGCCGCTCGCGATCCGCATCCGCCGGCCGCGGCCGTTGAGCCGGTCACCGGCCCGGCCGCGACCCGTCGCAACCAACCCCGCGTAACGGTGACTCCGCCACCCCCATCCCAACGGTTTGTGAGCGATCCTCCGCCCCCGTGGCGATCCTTCTGGATGGCCGGCTTCGAGGGGGCGGATCACCTCAACGGACATGGCCGCGCGCTGGACATGGTCCAGGCCAGCGGCCACCTCGACCGCCTGGACGAGGACTACGCCGCCCTGGCCAGGCTGGGCCTGAGAAGCGTGCGCGAGAGCATCGGATGGCGGCTGGCCGAGGCGCCCAGCGCCAGCGGACGCGCCACCGACAGCGGCAGCTATGACTTCAGCCGCGCCTGCCGCATGGCGCTGTCGGCACAGCGGCACGGGCTGCAGATCCTGTGGTCGCTAATGCACTACGGCACGCCGGCTGACGTGGACCTGCGCGATGAGCGCTTCGTCGGCCGCTTCGCCCGCTTTGCCGCCGCCGCCGCGCGTGCGCTCCGGCCCTATCACGACACGGCGCCGGTCTACACGCCGGTCAACGAGATCAGCTTCCTGGCCTGGGCGCTGACCGAGACCGGGCTCATGCAGCCCTATGCCAGCCAGCGGCACCATGCCGAAGGCAGCAGTGAAGGCAGCTCCCGGGCCAGTGGCTGGGAGATGAAATGCCGGCTCGTGAAGGCCACGCTGGCCGCGATGGAGGCCATCCTGGATGTGGACCCGCGCGCGCGCTTCCTGCACGTGGAGCCGGTGGTGCACGTGGTGCCGCCGGTGGACCGGCCGGAGCTCGCCGCCCTGGCCGAAGAAGTGCGCGGCTATCAATGGCAGGCATGGGATCTGATCGCCGGCCGGCTGGAGCCGCAGCTGGGCGGACATCCCGGTGCGCTGGACCTGATCGGCGTGAACCACTACCACAGCGGGCAGTGGGAGGTGGCCACCGAGAAGCGCCTGCACTGGCACCTGAAGGACCCGCGCCGGGCCCCCTTTGCCGACCTGCTCACCGAGACCTGGGAGCGCTACCGCCGCCCGCTGATCGTGGCCGAGACCAGCCACGTGGGCAGCGGCCGCGCGCAGTGGCTGGACGAGATGGCGGCCGAGGTGCAGCGCGCCCGCAGCCGCGGCGTGCCCGTGGACGGCCTGTGCCTCTACCCCATCGTGGACCGCCCTGACTGGGAGGACGCGCGTCACTGGCACCACAGCGGGATGTGGGATGCCTGCGACCCCGACCAGCCCACGCCATCCGGCCTGCCGCATCCGGTGCCCCGCCGCCTGAACCGGCCCTATGCCCGCTGCCTGCGGCGTTGGCAGCGCCGCCTGCCCAGCCCGGGCCCCACTCCATCCGACCAGCCTCCTGGAGCTGCCATGACCGACCTGATCGTTTTCTCCCACCTGCGCTGGGACTTCGTCTACCAGCGGCCCCAGCATCTGCTGTCGCGCCTGGCGCGCCATCACCGCGTGTGGTTCATCGAGGAGCCGGTGCACCACAACGGGCCGTCCTACCTGCAGCAGATCGACCCCTGCCCCAATGTGCACGTGCTGCGCCCGCACACGCCCGTGGCCGACTGGGGCTTTGCCGACAGCCAGATACCCGAGCTGCTGCCGCTGGTGCAGCGCCATCTGCAGCTCTCGCGTATCAGCGACTACGTGGTGTGGCTCTACACGCCCATGGCGCTGCCGCTGCTGCAGGGATTGCATCCCCGGGCCGTCATCTACGACTGCATGGACGAGCTTTCGGCATTCAAGGGGGCACCGCGCGAGCTGGGCGATCGCGAGCGCGAGTTGATGCGCCGCGCCGACGTGGTGCTCACCGGTGGGCCCAGCCTGTTCGAGGCCAAGCGCCACCTGCATCCGCACGTCTACTGCCTGCCCAGTGCGGTGGACGCGCGGCACTACTCGCCCGTCGTGGTGCGCCGCGACCAGACGGCCCAGGCAGCCGCCCGCAGCCTGCACGACGCCATGCCCCAGCCGCGCGTGGGCTTCTTCGGCGTGATCGACGAGCGCATGGACCTGGAGCTGGTCGATGCGATGGCGGCCGGCGCGCCGGACTGGAGCTTCGTCATGGTGGGCCCGGTGGTCAAGATCGACCCGGCGAGCCTGCCGCGGCGGCCCAACCTACACTGGCTGGGCCAGCGCGACTACCGCGACCTGCCGCACCTGGCCAGTCAGTGGGACGTGTGCATGCTGCCCTTCGCGCTCAATGAGCACACCCGCTTCATCAGCCCCACCAAGACGCTGGAGTACATGGCGGCGGAGAAGCCCGTCATCAGCACCCCGGTGCACGACGTGATTGAGCTCTACGGCGACGTGGTGCACATCGCCCGCGACGCGGCCGGCATGCTGGCCGCGTGCCGCGAGCTGCTGGCCGAAACCCCTGCGCAGCGGGCCGAGCGCATCAACGCCATGCTGCTGCATGTGATGCGTGGATCGTGGGACGCGCGGGCCGACCAGGTGCGCGCGCTGATCCAGCAGGCGCTGGACCGCCACGCCCCCGCGCTGCCCGCCACCCCTGTTGCGGCCACCGCCCATGCGGCACCGGCCAAGCCGCGCCTAATGCCCACGACCGCGCTGCCAGCGACGGCTGGCGACCGCGCCTGGCCGCAGCGCCCCGCCCCGCTGGCCGCAGCCGCGGTGCTGGAGGCAGCGCATGCTGATGCCGAGGACAGCGGGCTGGGCAACCTGGACGAGGCCGACAGCGTGCTCGATGGCGGGATGGACGGCGGGTTGGCGGGCGACAGTGCGCCCCTGCCGCTCGGACCCGCCATCGCCCCCGCGTTGGCAGCCCAGGCGACGCGCCCGGTGCACGGCGGAGTGCGCCGATGATCATCGACGCCCATGTCCACTGCACCGGACGCGAGAACGCGTCCGACACGCTGCGGGCCTTCGACGAAGCGGGCATCGACATGGCGGTGCTGCTGGCCCCGTTCCTGAACGACGGCTACAGCCTGGACGACGCCGAGTCGCTGCGCCGCGCCAACGCCTACCTGGGCCGGATGGTCAAGGACCACAAGGACCGGCTGGTCGGCTTTGCCGTGGTGGACCCGCGCAGCCCGCAGGCGGCCGACGACCTGCGGCGCGCGGTGGAGGTCGACGGCCTGCGCGGCTGCAAGATGGTGCCCACCGGCTGGTACCCGTATGAAGAGCGCGTGCAGCCTGTGTTTGCCGCGGCGCGCGAGCTGGGCATCCCGCTGCTCTTTCACAGCGGCATCTTCATCGACGGCCGCTCCGGCCGCTTCTGCCGGCCGACGTACTTCGAGGCCCTGCGTGACCACCCCGGGCTGCGCGTGGCCCTGGCCCACCTGGCCTGGCCGTGGACCGACGAGGCCATTGCCGTCGGCCTGATCGACCGCATCCACGGCGTGCCCTCGGCCGACTGCATGTTCCGCTTCGATATTTCCTTCGGCCCGCCGCCGGTCTACCGCGCCGAGGTGCTGGCCAAGGCGCTGAGCGTGCTGGGCGCGGAGTCGCTGCAGTTCGGCAGCGATGTGTTCCTGCCCTGCGACGGCGCCCACATCGCCGAGCGCAAGCAGTGGGTGGTGGACCTGCTGGACGAGCTGGAGGTCGATGCCCATGCCCGCCAGGCCATCTGGTGCGGCACGGCCGCGGCCTGGCTGGGTCTGCCGCCGCCCACCTCCGGCGCCAAGGCCGCCGGCGGCAGCGGCACCGGGCTGGGCGAACCAGATCTCCCCATGCCTGCAGCCTCGGCCTCCGCACAGGCGCCGGGCAGCGTGATGACGCGCCAAGCCTTGTCCGGTGCCGACGTTGCAGGCGCAGAGCTCGCCGCCGGCACGGCGGGCGAGGACATCACCGCCCGCCTGCTGGCTGCCGCCGGCCGTCTGCCGGGCAGCAACGGCCGCACCCACCTGCACCGCCGCCCGCGCCTGATTCCGTCCACACCGCAGCCCCGTCGCCTGTTCCAGGGCGGCGGCTGGATGCCGGTGTGTTGTTGAACGAGCCCGAGAGCCCTCATGAGTGCCAACCTCTCCGCCTCCGATGGCAGCACAGCGCCTGCCTTGCCGTCCCGACTCAATCTGCTGGAGATCGTCGGCAACGCGATCGTCGGCGGCATGGAGACCTGCGTGCTGCGGCTCATCGAGCGGCTGCCACGCGAGCGGGTCAACGTGACGGTGATGTGCCCGTTCGAGAGCCGCTTCACCGACCAGCTGCGTGCGCTGGACGTGGAGGTGCTGGTGGCATCCATGCCGGAGGACCCGCCCTGGGCCTCCATCCAGATGGCCGCCTCGCTCATCAAGACGCGGGCCATCGACGTGATCCACGCCCACATGGCCAACGCCCACGTGCTGGGCGCGCTCGCGGGCAAGCTCACCGGCAAGCCGGTGCTGTCCACCATCCACGGCCGGCAGCTCTACAACGCCGACCTGGAGGTGCACCGCGCCGCCGGCACCCACCTGAGCGTGGTCTGCGCCCACACCTACTACCACGCGCTGGGCCTGGGTGTGAACCCGGCCCAGCTCACGCTCATCCCCAACGGGGTGGACGTGGACGTGTTCGCCCCGCGCCAGCGCGAGACGCGGCTGCGCCAGCGCCTGGGCATCCCGGCCGATGCGCCCGTAGCCGGCTTCCTGGGCCGGCTGTCCTGGGAGAAGGGTCCAGACGTCTTCCTGCGTGCGGTGCTCGGCGCCCACCAGAAGGTGCCGGATGCGCACTTCATCCTTGTCGGCGAGGGGCCGATGCTCTCGCAGCTGCAGGACTTCGCGCGGCAGTTCGGCCTGGAGCGGCACGTGCATTTCACCGGCCTGCAGACGGACATCCCGGCCGTACTCAGCGAGTTCGACCTGCTGGTCTCCAGCTCCCACTCCGAGGCCATGCCCCTGGCCATCCTGGAGGCCATGGCCTGCGGCGTGCCGGTGCTGGCCACGCGTGCCGGCGGCGTGCCCGACCTGATCCAACACGGCATCACCGGCTGGATGGTGGGCTTGAACGACTACGAAGCCCTGGCCCGGGAGATCACGCGGCTGCTGCAAGCGCCCGACGTGCGCCAGGCGATGGGCCAGGCGGCGCGGCAGCGCGCGGTGGAGCGCTTCTCGCTGGCCGACCGCGTGGCAGAGACGGAAGCCCTGCTGCAGCGCCTGGCCCAGCCGCCCGCGGCTGCCCGGCGCATCGCAGCCATGCCGTCGCAGCCGCGCGCCCTGAACGGCACGGCCAACGGCGCAACCAACAGCAACGCGAACGGCAACGGCTCCGCCCGCCGCGCGTCCGGCAAGGCCGCTCCGCTCTGATGCGATGACGCTCGACGCCCTGCTTCTGTCCCGCCTGCAGTTCGTGTGGGTGATCGCCTGGCACATCCTGCTGCCGGCCTTCACCATCGGCCTGGCCTGCTACATCGTCACGCTGGAGACGCTGTGGTGGGTCAAGAAGGACGATGTCTACCGCCGCCTGTCGGCCTTCTGGATCAAGATCTTCGCGGTGTCCTTCGGCATGGGCGTGGTCTCGGGCATCGTCATGCCCTTCCAGTTCGGCACCAACTGGAGCCGCTACATCGACGCCACCTCCAGCGTCGTGGGCTCGCTCATGGCCTATGAGGTGCTCACCGCGTTCTTCCTGGAGAGCGCCTTCCTGGGCGTGCTGCTCTTTGGCCGCAAGCTGGTGCCGCAATGGGCGCATGTGTTCTCCGCGGCGATGGTGGCGCTGGGCACGCTGATCTCGTCGTTCTGGATCATCGCGGTCAACAGCTGGATGCAGACGCCCCAGGGCTTCGAGGTGGTGGACGGCCGCTTCGAGCCGGTCAACCTGATGTCCATCATCTTCACGCCGTCCTTCCCCTACCGGCTGTCGCACACGGTGGTGGCCTTCACCGTGACCACGGCCTTCGTCATCCTGGGCGTGGCCGCAGGCTACCTGCGCAAGGGACGCTTCCCGGCCGAGTCGCGCGTGATGGTGCGCATGTCGCTGGGCTTTCTCAGCATCGCCGTGCCGCTGCAGATCCTGCTGGGCGACCTCCACGGCCTGAACACGCTGGAGCACCAGCCAGCCAAGGTGGCCGCCATGGAAGGGCTGTGGGAGACGGGAACCCGCGTGCCGGCGTCGATCTTCGCCATCCCCGACCAGCAGGCCGAGACCAATCGCTACGAGATCGCCATCCCGGGGCTGGCCAGCCTCTACCTGACGCATAGCCTGGACGGCGAGGTCAAAGGCTTGAAAGAGTGGGCGCCCGAGGACCGCCCGCCGGTGGCCATCGTCTACTTCGCCTTCCGCGTGATGGTGGGCATCGGGCTGCTGATGCTGCTGACCGTTGTCATCGGCTGGCTGATGGCCGCGCGTGGGCGGCTGACCACCTCACCGGCATTCTTGAAGCTGGCGCGGCTGACCATGCCGCTGGGCTTCATCGCCGTGCTGGCCGGCTGGACGGTGACCGAGGTCGGCCGCCAGCCCTGGGTGGTCTACGGCCTGATGCGCACGCGCGACGCGGTGACGCCGTCCCTCACCACCGGGGACGTGGCCCTGTCGCTCACCGGCTACGTGTTGGCCTATCTGGTCATCTTCGGCGGCGGCTTCGTGCTGCTGCGTCGCCTGGTGCGCCTGGGGCCGCCCCTGGCCGCGGCCAGCGAGGAGCTGGACGAGCAGGCCCGCGCCGCGCGGCCCTTGTCGGCCGCGCAGCAGGAGGCACCCGGCCAGGCGACGGCCGGCGCGGCTGCCCCGTTGCGCGGCGCCGCCATCCCCGGAGGCCCGCATGGAGCTTGACCTGGTGCCGCTGTGGGCCGCCATCCTGGCCCTGGCCGTCTTCATGTACGTGCTGCTCGACGGCTTCGACCTGGGTGTCGGCATGCTCTTCGGCTTGCGCCCGCAGGCCGAGGACCGTGAGCGCATGGTGGCCTCCGTCGCCCCGGTGTGGGACTTCAACGAGACCTGGCTGATCCTCGGCGGCGGCGGCCTGATGGCGGTCTTCCCGCTGGCCTTCGCCATCATCATGCCGGCGCTGTACTTCCCCATCCTGGTGATGCTGCTTGGCCTGGTCTTCCGCGGCGTGGCCTTCGAGTTTCGCGAAGTGGCCGGCGCCCGCCGCCACATCTGGGACCGCGGCTTCTTCTGGGGCTCGCTGGCCGCGGCCTATGCCCAGGGCGTGGTGCTGGGCAACTTCATCACCGGCTTTCCCATCCAGGGCCGCCAGTTCGCCGGCACCAGCTGGGACTGGATCCAGCCCTTCCCGCTGCTGACCGGGCTGGGCGTGGTCTGTGGCTACGTGCTGCTGGGCGCCACCTGGCTGATCATGAAGACCGAGGGCGAGCTGCAGCGCTGGGCCCGCCGCTGGGCCGGCCGCAGCCTGATCGGCGTGCTGGCCTTCATCGTGCTGATCAGCGTGTGGACGCCATCGGCCTATCCGCAGATCGCCGCGCGCTGGTTCAGCTGGCCCAACATGCTGTGGTTCTCGCCGGTGCCCATCCTCACCGCGCTGCTGGCGCTCACCCTGGTGCGCGGCCTGCGCCGCGGCTGGGAGGTGGCGCCCTTCCTGTGTGCCTTCGGCCTGTTCTTCCTGGCCTTCACCGGCCTGGTGATCAGCCTGTGGCCCTTCATCGCGCCGCCCTACATCACGCTGTGGGACGCCGCCGCGGCGCCCAAGTCGCAGGGCTTTCTGCTGATCGGCACGATGTTCCTGCTGCCGGTGCTGCTGCTCTATGTGGCCTGGTCGTACTGGGTGTTCCGCGGCAAGGTACGCGGCGACCTGGGCTACCACGGCTGAGCGCGCACGCCCCGCGGGCTGTCGCAACACGGGCCCCGCGGGCAGCCCGTCGATCCCGCCATGGCGCTCGCGCTGCCCTGCGCTTCTGTCTGCGGACACCGACACGCGCCCTGCCGCCGCGCCCACAGGCCCCGCCCCCGAACGGGCACCGGGCTTGCCGAGCCGGCGATGCGGCGGATGTCCGCCGCGCTGTTTTGCCTGTCTTCGCCATGGACCCGAAAACCATCCTGATGGTCGCCGCCGCTGCGGCTGTGCTCGTTGCGTGCCAGCCGGCTGCCGAACGCCGCCTGGGCTTCGGCTCACCGGCCACCGCCGCCGGCTACTTGCCCGCTGGTTGGCACCGCTGAGCGGCGTACGCCAGGCACCACCGTCATGCCGCCACCGGCCGCACATGTCGCCGAGCAGCCGCTTGCCCCGTCGCAAACGGCAGAGCCGGTCATGCCCGGCACCGGTACATGTTCCCCTGCGAGCCCGGGCGGCAGCCCCGCCGCGGGCCTGGCCGCGATCAACCCCACCGCGCTCGGTGGCGCGGCCAGCATGCCGGGGCCCGCACCCGCTCCTGCCGCCGCAAGCGCGGCGGGCGGTGGGGCAATGGGGGCCATCCTGGGTACGGCAACGCCCGCTGCTCCTGTCACCGTGGCCCCCCGCGCCACCGCCGCCCAGAAATGGCTGCTGGTGCTGGCCGTGCTGGCCCTGATCAAGTTCGCCAAGGTGCTGCTGCTGCCGGCCACGCTGGCCGTGGTGTTGAGCTTCGTCCTTGCACCGCCGCAGCGCGCACTGCGCAAGGCCGGCCTGCCCGACATGGCGGCCGCCGCGCTGCTGGTTGGCGCGCTGCTGCTGGCCGTGGGCGTGCTGGGCAGCTTTGTCGCGGGGCCGGCGGCGCAGTGGTGGGACCGGGCGCCGGCCACGCTGCGCCAGTTGATCGACACGGTGGACCGCGCGCGCAGCAACCTGCCGGGCTTCGAGCCGCCGCCGGTGCTGCGCCAGCCGCGCCGGGCCACCGCTGCCCCCCCGCCGGCCGATCCCATCCACGAAAAGCTCGCCAGCGAGGGCTACACCATTACCCGCGCCGTCGTCTCGCAGCTGGCGTCGCTGGGTGCCTCGGCCGCGGCCACCATCGTGCTGCTGCTGTTTCTGCTCGGCTCCCAGCACTGGCTGCTGATGCGCACGGTGCAGGCCATCCCGCGCACCCGAGCGCGGGCGCTGCTGCTTTGCGGCCTGCGCCAGGCCGAGCGCGAGATCGGCCTCTTCCTGGGCACGATGGGCATCATCAACCTGGGGCTGGGCGTGGCCACCGCAGCGGCGATGGCCGCCCTGGGCATGCCCAACCCGCTGCTGTGGGGCGTGCTGGCCGGCATGCTGAACTTCATGCCCTATGTCGGCCCGGTGCTGATGGCCGGCATCCTGCTGCTGGCCGGCGTGCTCACCTACGGCTTGACCGCCATGACGGCCGTGCCAGCAGCGGTGTTCTTTGCCATCCACCTGGTGGAGGGTACGCTGCTCACGCCCTGGGTGCTGGGCCGGCGGCTGCTGCTGAGTCCGCTGTCGGTGTCGCTGTCCATCATGCTGTGGGGCTGGCTCTGGGGCGTGGCCGGCGCGCTGCTGGCCGTGCCCATGCTGTTGGCTCTGCGCACCGTGGCCAAGCGCACGCGCGGCCTCAAGGTGATCTGCGGCTACCTGGAGGGGCAGCCGCCCAATGCGCCGTCGCTGCGCTCGCTGCTGCGCAGCCGCAAGCGCGCGGCGCCGGCCGCCGCCCGCGCCAGCTGAGCCCGCGTGCGCTCCGCCCATGCCTGACGCCGACGGGTTGCTTGACGCTCTGCAATGGCCGGCGATGGCGGTCACCGTGGTGGCCGCCTGGCTGGTGGGATCGCGCCAGCCACGCAAGCGCGCCGTGGGTTTTTGGCTCTTCCTGGCCAGCAACGTGCTGTGGGTGGTCTGGGGCCTGCACACCCGGGCGTGGGCGCTGATCACGCTGCAGGTCTTCCTTGCCGTCTTCAATCTGCGCGGCGCGTTCAAGAACGACCCTCCCGGTGAGCCGGCCCCGCCGGCCCGCTGAGAAGCGATACACACGGACACAGCGCCCCGCCTGCGGCGTCGAGAAGCGTTCCAACCCGTTACGGGCAGAAGCGTGCAAAAGCTCTTGTAAAAGGTCCACATCGCGTCAACTGCTGGGCTGTCCGGCCGTTGTTCCTGCTGCATGCGGGAGAAACGGTGCGATCCAATTTCGGACTGCCGCCCCGCCCACGTTGACGCTCTGATGACCACCGCTTCCGTCCTGCCCTCCCGCTTCGGCGAGCTGCCCGCCGACGCTCCCGCCGCTCCTCCTGACGCCGCCCAGGTCGCCACCGCCTCGCGCAGCATCCTGGGTCTCTACCGCAACGTGTGGTTCCACGCGGCCGGCGCGCGCGGCCGCCTGCTGGCCTCCACCACCCTGCTGACCCTGTCGCAGGTGGTCAAGCTGCTGGTGCCCTTCATGGCGGCGCAGGCCATCAACGCCATCCAGAAGGGTGGCGGCAGCGTCGGTGGCGCCGCCTGGTGGGTGGCCGGCATCCTGGGCGTCTATGTGCTGACCTGGTCACTGCACGGCCCCGGCCGCGTCCTGGAGCGCACCGTTGGCGTGCGCGTGCGCAAGTCGATGGCCGATGCGCTCTACACCCGGCTGGTCCGCGCCCCGCTGGCCTGGCATGACAAGCACCACTGCGGCGAGCTGCAGCACCGCATGGGCCAGGCCACGCATGCCCTGGCCGACTTCACGCAGAACCAGTTCATCTATCTGCAGAACGCGGTCAACCTGTTCGGTCCGCTGATCGCCCTGCTGCTGCTGTCCCAGTTGGCCGGCGGCCTGGCGCTGCTGGGCTACATCGGCATCGGCGCGGTCATCATTGCCTTCGACCGCGTGCTGATGCGCATCGCCGTCGAAGAGAACGCCGCCGAGCGCCGCTATGCCTCCGGCCTGCTGGACTACCTGTCCAACGTGTCCACAGTGATGAGCCTGCGCCTGCAGGCCAGCACCCGGCGCCTGCTGGGCAACCGGCTGGATGCGGTGTTCGGCCCGCTCAAGCGCAGCATCGTCATGACCGAGTGGAAGTGGTGCGCGGTGGACCTGATGACCGCCGCGCTCAGCTGGGGCCTGGTGGCCGCCTATGCCTGGCACAGCCACAGCATCGGCGCCCTGCTGCTGGGCAACCTCTTCATGGTCTACCAGTACGCCAACCAGGCCGGCGGCGTGATCGGCTCGCTGGCGGCCAACTTCCAGAACTTCGCCCGCGTGCGCACCGACTTCGCGTCGGCCGAGCCCATCTGGACCGCCCCGCAGCGCCAGGACCTGCACATCGAAGAAGCCGCCGGCCCGGGCGCCGACATCGTCCCTGCCCTGCTGGGCGCCAACCGCGACTGGCAGCGGCTGGACCTGCGCGAGCTGTCGTTCCGCCACGCCGGTGGCGAGCACGCGCCGGAAGCCGAGCGCGGGGGCTTGAAGCGCGTCAAGCTCACGCTGCACCGCGGCGAGCGCGTCGCCCTGGTCGGCCCCAGCGGCTCGGGCAAGAGCACCCTGCTGCGCGTGCTGGCCGGCCTCTACGAGCCGCAGAGCGGCCACGTCGAGGTCGACGGCGTCGCCCCGCTGGGCATGCGCCACATCGGCCGCTATGCCACGCTGATCCCGCAAGAAGCCGAGGTGTTCGAAGCCACCGTGCGCGAGAACATCGCCTTCGACCTGCCGCACAGCGACGACGAGCTGCTCAAGGCGTCGCACATCAGCAGCTTCGATGCGGTGCTGGCCGGCATGCCGCAGGGCCTGGACACCTTCATCTCCGAAGGCGGCTCCAACCTCTCCGGCGGCCAGCGTCAGCGCCTGTGCCTGGCTCGCGGCGTGCTCGCGGCGCGGGACAGCTCGGTGCTGCTGCTGGACGAGCCCACCAGCGCGCTGGACCCGCTGACCGAAGGCCAGGTGCTGCACCGCCTGAACAAGGCCTTCCCCGATGCCTGCCTGGTGGCCTCGGTGCACCGCATGAGCCTGCTGTCGCACTTCGACCGCGTCGTGCTGATGGTGGCCGGCGAGGTGGTCGACAGTGGCACGACCGAGGAGCTGCTGGCCCGCCAGCCGCTCTTCCGCGAGATGGTCGGCGGCCAGGCGGCCAACGATGCGCCCGCCGCCCCCATCGCGCCGGCTGCGCCGACCGCGGGGCAGGCGGCCTGAACGGTGCTCGGCTTGGGCCTGCCACTTCGGCCTGCCACCAGAGGCCGTGCGGCGGGCGCTGCCGCAGACCATCGAGATGGCGCGCCGGCTGTCGGGCGCAGCGCGCTGCTTCGATGCCGGGCGCGATATCACACGACGAGCAGGTCTCCTGATCCGCCGACCAGCGCGGCCTGCACCAGTGCCCCGGGCTGCATGGCCTGCACCGCGCGCCTATACCGCTCCATCTGCGACCGCAGCGCCGGCTCATCCTGCGGCCGGTGGGCGAGCTTGTAGTCCAGCACCCACCATTCGCGCCCGGCGGGCGTGTCCACGGCGACCAGGCGGTCCAGGCGCAGCAACTCGCCGTCGTGGACGACCTCCACCTCGTTGCCGGCCCAGGAGACTTGCGACGGGTCCAGCCAGCGGGCGAGCTCCTGCCGCGTCAGCAGCGGGCGGGCCAGGGCCTGCACGGTAGCCGCGGCTGATGCGGGCAACCCGAGCTCATGCGCCGCCTGCTCGCTGGCGCGGGCCAGCCAGTCGGCGCGCACGCGCCCGGCTTCCCAGGCGGCGGTCCAGGCGGTAAGCCGCTCCAGCACGCGGTGGACGGCGCGGCCCAGCTCGGCCGCCGTTGGCTCGGCGCCCGGGCCACCCGTGCGCTCATCGCCAACGTCATCGCGCACCGTGCTCGGCAAGTCGGCCGTGGAGGCCACCTCGATCTGTGCCGGCGCCCATGCTGGCAGCACCGGCAGCTCGATCGCATGCGGCTGCTCCGGTGGCTGGGGCAGCCCTGCCTGCACGGCAGTCGGTGCTTCGGCCTCAGGCACCCAGGGCTGCTCCTCCACCGCGCCCGTCGCGGCCACGCGCTGCCACCAGCTGGGCACCTCGGTCTTCTGGTGCGGCTCGATGCGGCTGAAGACAAGCAGCTCGCGCGCCCGGGTCATGGCCACGTACAGGCCATTGAGCTCCTCACGCCGGCGGGCGTCGATCTCTTCGGCCATCACCTGACGCAGCGAGGGCGGGGGGCGGCTTTCGCTGCGCACGAAGGCGCAGCGCAGCGGATGCGCCGCGTCCACCGGCCAGTCGATCAGCAGGGTGCAGGTATCGGGCTTGGGCGGCGCGCCATCCGCATCGGCAATGAACACGACACGCGCCTCCAGCCCCTTGGCGCCATGCACGGTCAGCAGCTGCACCGCGTCGGGCTGCTGCTGGGCGGGCACGCTCAGCGGCTGGCGCTTGAGCGCACGCACGAAGCCATAGGGCGTGGCGTAGCGTCCGCCATCCAGTGCGAGAGCCTGTGCAAGCACGGCATCCAGATGCGCCAGGGCGGATGCGCGATGCGCGTCGGCCACGGCGGCGGCCAGGCGCTCCCGCCAGTGTCCTTCGGCGACGATGCGGTCCAGCCAGTCATGAGGCGGCAGCTGTGCGGCCAGGGCCTGCCAGCGCGGCAGCAGCGCCTGCGCCCGGTGCAGCGCGGGCTGCACCTGCTCATCCCAGCGGCCAGCCATCAGCGCCGCCCACCAGCCGCCCGGCCGCGCGGGGCGCGACAGGGCGATCAGTTCATCGTCCGTCGCGCCAAAGAGCGGGCAGCGCAGCGCATGCGCCAGCGACAGGTCATGCCCGGGCGAGACCAGTGCATCCAGCACCGCGATCACGTCCCGCGCCTCGGGCGCATCGAGCAGGGCACGGTCTTCGGGCGCCACATGGTCGATGCCGCGCTCGCGCAACGCCTGGGCCACCCAGCGCAGCGCCTCCCGTTTGCGGCTGAGCACGAAGACCTCGCCAGCGCGCAGCCCGCCGGCCATCAGCTCGGCTATGGCCGACGCGATCTGGCGGCCCTCCTGCAGGCGCAGCGCTTCCTCGGGCAGCAGGCGAGGCGTGGTCAGGCTGTCGCGCCAGGGGGCGATGGGGAGCGTGGACGCGGCGGGGGCCTCCTGGGCGTCTTGGATGGCATCCGCATGGGGCAAACCAGCGCCGTCAGCGGCCCGGGCCTTGCGCGCACCGCGCGCAGCGCGGGCGACCACCGGCAGAGCGCGCACCCGGCCAGCCACGGAAGACGCGGTGGTGTGCGGGCGAAAGCCGCAGAAGGCGCCCTCCTCGCCCGCCGCGGTAAACACCGCATTGAGCGAGGCCAGCACCGCCGGCGCATTGCGCCGCGTGTGGTCGCAAGCCAGGCGGCGCCCGCCCAGGCCGTGCACCACGAAGTCGCTCGCCGCGGCAAAGACGCGCGGCTCGGCACCGCGGAAGCGGTAGATGCTCTGCTTGGGGTCCCCAACGATGAACACGCCCGGCGGCTCGCGTCCGCTCAGGCCGCCGCCAGCACCGGCATACCCGGCCAGCCAGGCCTGCAGCGCCTGCCATTGCAGCGGGCTGGTGTCCTGGAACTCGTCGATGAGCACTTGGCGCACGCGAGCGTCCAGCCGCTCCTGCACCCAGCCAGACAGCGCGGCATCGCGCAACAGGCGCACGGCGCCGGCCTCTAGGTCCGCCATGTCCGCCAGGCCGCGCTCGCGCTTGAGCGCGGCATATGCCTGCAGCAGCGCGGCGCTCAGCCGCACCATGCGCGCATGCAGGCGGCAGGCGCGCTGTTGCTCGCGCAGCTCGGCCAGGTCCTGCAACTCGTCGGCCAAAGCAGGCCAGCCGGCCACCTCCGGCAGCTTCTTGCGCGGCTCGCCCTTGTCATTGAACAACGCCTTGCGCACGGCCTCGAAGCGGGCGGTGTCATCGGCCAGCGAGACGGCCTGCTCCAGCAGCGCCGCCTGCTTGCGGGCGGTGGCGCCAGCGTGCGCGCCCCAGGCCTGGGCCAGCGCCATGAGCCGGCCCGACCACGGCGGCCCGCCCAGCGCGGCCTCGGCATCCACCCCGGCCCAGCCGGGCTTGCAATCGCCCGGCTCCGCCACGCTGGCCTGCAGGCTGCCGCCATGGTTGGAGGCCTCCAGCTCGGCGCGCCGCGCCAGCGCCGCCTCCAGCCAGTCGTCGGTGGAGCGGCGGCCCAGCTCGGCGACCAGGCGGGCATAGTCCTCACGCAGGTCCGCGTCGGCATCGACGAGGGTCAGGAAGCGCCGCCACAGCTCCGGCCGCAGTTCGGCCGTTTCCTCGATCAGCGCCGGCTCGGGCGGCAGGCCCACCTCGGCCAGCAGGTCCAGCGGGGCGGCACGCAGCAGGCGCGAGAACCAACCGTGGAAGGTATGGATCTCCACCGCCCTGCCCTGCTCCAGCACGCGGGCGTAGAGCCCGCCCAGCGCGGCCTCTCGCTGCACGGCCTGGGCAGTGTCCATGCCACGCTGCATCAACGCCTCGATGCGCGCGGCCGGCGGGGCCGCGGCAAAGTCGCGCAGCCAGTCCATCAGCCGCTCGCGCATTTCCGCCGCGGCCTTGCGCGTGAAGGTGATGGCCAGGATCTCCTGCGCCGGCACACCGTCGAGCAGCGCACGCAGGATGCGCGACACCAGCATCCAGGTCTTGCCCGCGCCGGCGCAGGCCTCCACCACCACGCTGTTGCGCGGGTCGCAGGCCTGGGCATAGAAGGCCTCGGGGCCGGCCAGGCGGCCGTCGATCCAGTAGGACGGCGCATCGCCGGCCATCGGCGTGGTGGGCCGCTCACCCATTGCGTGGCTCCTCCTGGAGCTGGGCCGGCAGCGGCGAGGCGCCCTGCTCCCAATGGTCGCGGCGGCACAGTCCGCGGACGCGGCAGTAGTCACAGGCCACGCCTTCGCCCAGCGCTGGCAGAGGGGCGCCCCGCGCGATGCGCGTCATGTCGTCGACCACGCCGTCAATCAGCGCCGACGCGGTCGCCCGCACCTCGGCATGCGGCACCAGCGTCACGCTGCGGTCTTCCAGGCTCAGGTAGCCGGCCTGGAGGTCGCGGCGCGGCGCGGCAGCGTCGTCCGCCCCGCCGCGCTCGCGGTCCAGCAACGCGGCATAGAAAGCCAGCTGCGTGTCCTCGCTCAGCGGCTTCATGCGCTCGCGCAGCGCATCGGCACGCGTGGTCTTGTAGTCAAGGATGCGCCAAGCGCGGCGGCGGCCAGTGTCGTCATCGGCCAACACGCTGTCCACGCGGTCGAGCTGGCCGGTGAGCACCATGCCCAGCTCGTCCAGCTCAGGCAGCCGCACCGTGATGGACTGCTCCATGCGGGCCACCTGCGCACCGCGCCGGCGCTCGGTCAGCCACCAGTCCACATAGCGCCGCGCCACCTGGGCAAAGGCCGTCGCATAGGGCAGGAAGGCCGGCCGCGCGGCGTCGTCATCCCAGCCCTGCTCGTGCGTCACCTCGCGCGCGATGGCGTACAGGCGATCGACCTCGGCGGCGGCGTCGGCCTCACCGCCGGGCTCCTCCTGGTGGTAGCGGCGCAGCACCGCATGCAGCCAGCTGCCGTAGTCGCGCGCATCGACGCCGTCCTCCAGCTCCTCCACCTCGCTCAGCCCCAACATGCGCTCCGCATGGAAGCGGTAGGGGCAGGCGCGCAGGGCTTCGTAGGCGGTGGCATGCAGGCGAGCCGGCAAGGCCGCGATCGGCCAACGCGGCTGCGGGGGCGCCTGCAAAACCACGGGCAAGAGCAGGCGCGCCAGCGGATCAGAGGCAACGGTCAGCGCCAGGCGGCCGTGCGTCAGGCGCCAGCGCTCCAGCACGGGGCTCGGGCCCAGCGGCCGATCGCCGTCGGCATGCCGCCACGACAGATGCACCCGCGGGCTGGCCATCAGCAGCTGCAGGGCCGTCCACTGCTGCTCACGCAGCGCGGCGCGCGTCGGCAGGCCCAAGGCCTGCATGGCCGCCTCGCCCAGGAGCCCCGGGGTGACGGTGGGCTCGCCCAAGTGCTCGTCGTCCACGCCAGGCCAGACCACCGCCGCAAACGGCCGCAGCACGGCCCGCGCCATCGGTGTGACCACCACGTCGGCCCGCCCGGGGGGCGATGGCGTGAAGGCCACGTCCTCCAGCACCTCGTCGACCCAGCGGATCAGCCCGTCCAGGTCCACGCGCCAATCTCGCGCGGCGGCGGCCCAGGCGGTGTCGACCGGAGCACCGTCCAGGTGCAGGGCGTGCAGCACGCGCTGGCCCGCGGCATCAGCCTGCAGACCTTGCCAGGCGCCGGTGTCCTGCAGCAATTGGCGCAGGCGCTGCAGGGCCTCGTCCAGCGGCAGCCGGCCGGTCCAGCCGGCACCCCATGCACCCAGCACCGACCGCGACCACGCCCACAGCGCCAGCGCACCCTGGTCGGTACCGCCCGCACCCTGGCCGTGCGCCTGCGGCAGCGCCGTCGGCCAGGCCCGCACCCAGGCGCGCCGCCGCGCCAGGCGTTCGAGCTGGTCCAGCGCCCGTGCTCCGCCCGCGTCATCCCCGGCCAGCGCGCCAGCGGGCAGGCCGCCGCACTTGAGCGCGTCCAGCAAGTCATCCATCGCCGCTCGCGGACGACAAGCCTTCAGTAACGACATGAGCGCCGCCGCGGCGCGGGTGGTCGACAGCTTCCAGCCCGTCTCATCGGCCAGCGGCACGCCGGATCGCGCCAACAGCGCCTCCACCCGGCGCACCAGGCCGCGGTCCTGGGCGATCAGCGCGATCGGCAGCCGCTCATCAACTGGGCGTCCCATGGCGTCAGCCGGCCCCGCGCCGGCCCGCGCCGCCAGCAGCCGCAGCACGCGGGCCGCGGCCCATTGCGCCTCAGCCTCGGCATCCAGGGCCACGGCCACGTCGAGTTGTTCGCCGCGCCGCTCGGGCACCGCGCCAGCATCCAGCCACAGGACGGGCACGCCGTCCTCCAGTGCTGCCTCCAACCGCGCCTCGACCAGCGGCTCCAGCCCGATCGCGCTCGTGGCGATCCAGGCCGGCGCCGCATGGGCAAATAGCGCGTCGGTCCAGGGCTCGGCCGTGGCCAGCGCCCATTCGACGGCCAGCGCGGCCAGCAGGCGCTCGCGCGCGCCCGGGCTGGCCGGTGCGGTGGCGGACACCGTCTCGCGCGCCCGCGCATCGAACGCCGCCCGCCGATCCGGCCGCGTGGCCGCCCGGGCCCGCGACACGGCCTGCGCCGTCTCCACCAGCCGGCCCAGGGCCTGCTCGAAGCCGCGTGCATCGCGCCGCTGCCAGTCACGCGCCCAGACCTCGCGCAGCAACAGCCCGCGAGCAATTAGACGGTCCGTGACCGGCTCGCCGGTGAGCCGCCCGGCGTGGGTCGCGGCCGGCGGTGCCACGCGGTCGAGCAACGTGCGGGTGGTCTCCATGCGCGGCATCCAGCCGCCCGCGGTCTCCACCCATGCACGCTTGGCCAGCGGCAGGTGCGCGGCAAAGGGCAGCAGCACCACCACCTCGGACAACCGCGGGTCGCCGGCACGCAGGCCTTGCTCGTCGAGCCAGTTCCGGATGCGCACCGCCCAGCCCTGCCAGGCCGCTGCATCACCGCCGGCCAGCACGCAGGGCTCACGCCTGTCGGCTATGGAAGTCATAGAGCGCACCCGGTCATGCCGTCCCTGCCGCCAGGGGCCTTTGTGTCAGAATCATTTCGACTGTCCAAGGGCCGCATCGACCAGCATTTCAGGCTGCGATGCCACAGCGCCCACCGGCCGCGCAAGGCGGCCTCCTTCAAGGATTTGAGCATGAGCAGCGAGCTGATCAAACACATCTCCGACGCGTCCTTCGACGCCGACGTGCTGAAGGCCGACCGCCCCGTCCTGGTCGACTTCTGGGCCGAATGGTGCGGCCCCTGCAAGATGATCGCCCCCATCCTGGACGAAGTCGCCGGCACCTATGACGGCCGCGTGCAGATCGCCAAGATGAACGTCGACGAGAACCGCGCCGTGCCCGCCAAATTCGGTATCCGCGGCATCCCCACGTTGATGATCTTCAAGGGCGGTCAGCTGGCCGCAACCAAGGTCGGCGCGCTGTCCAAGGCCCAATTGACCGCCTTCCTCGACGCGCACCTATAATCGCGCTCCAAGCAGCCGGCTGCGCAAGAAGCCGCGGCCGGTTGCGATGCGGGGGCCTCAACCCCCATTGATCGCAGCCACACCCAGACTGTCGTCGGCCAGCGATCCCCGGCAGGGCAGCACGCCCGTCAGCCGGCCCTCCCAGACCATCCACCACCGCCGAGTCCGGCGCGCTGCACCGCAGTGGCGCACTGCCCGCGACCAGCGATCCGCCCGTCCGATGCCCGCCGCGTGATGCCGGGCCATTCCGACACCAAGGGTCACCCCATGCACCTGTCCGAACTCAAAGCCCTCCACATCTCGGAACTCGTCAAGATGGCCGAGGCCCTGGAGCTGGAAAACGTCAGCCGCATGCGCAAGCAGGAGCTGATGTTCGCCATCATGAAAAAGCGCGCCAAAGCGGGCGAGCAGGTCTTCGGCGATGGCGTCCTCGAAGTCCTTCCCGACGGCTTCGGCTTCCTGCGCGCGCTGGACACCAGCTTCATGGCGTCGACCGACGACATCTATCTGTCGCCCAGCCAGATCCGCCGCTTCAACCTGCACACCGGCGACATGATCGAAGGCGAGGTGCGCGTGCCCAAGGACGGCGAGCGCTACTTCGCGCTGGTGAAGGTGGACCGCATCAACGGCCTGTCGCCCGACGTCAACAAGAACAAGATCATGTTCGAGAACCTGACGCCGCTCTTCCCGAAGGAGCAGTTCAGGCTCGAGCGCGAGATCAAGTCCGAGGAGAACATCACCAGCCGCATCATCGACCTCATCGCCCCCATCGGCAAAGGCCAGCGCGCGCTGCTGGTGGCTCCGCCCAAGACGGGCAAGACGGTGATGATGCAGAACCTGGCTCACGCGCTGACGGCCAACTACCCGGACGTGCACCTGATCGTGTTGCTGGTCGACGAGCGCCCCGAGGAAGTGACCGAGATGCAGCGCACCGTGCGCGGCGAGGTCATCAGCTCCACCTTCGATGAGCCGGCCGCCCGCCACGTGCAGGTGGCCGAGATGGTGATCGAGCGCGCCAAGCGCCTGGTCGAGCTCAAGAAGGACGTCATCATCCTGCTGGACTCCATCACCCGCCTGGCGCGCGCCTACAACAACGTGCTGCCCTCCTCCGGGAAGGTGCTGACCGGCGGCGTCGACGCCAACGCGCTGCAGCGGCCCAAGCGCTTCTTCGGCGCGGCGCGCAACATCGAGGAAGGCGGCTCGCTGACCATCATCGGCACCGCGCTGATCGACACCGGCAGCCGCATGGACGAGGTGATCTACGAGGAGTTCAAGGGCACCGGCAACTGCGAGATCCACATGGACCGTCGCATGGCCGAAAAGCGCGTCTACCCGTCCATCCTGCTCAACAAGAGCGGCACGCGCCGCGAGGAGCTGCTGCTCAAGCCGGAGATCCTGCAAAAGAGCTGGATCCTGCGCAAGCTGCTCTATCCGATGGACGAGATCGAGGCGATGGAGTTCATCCTCGACAAGATGAAGAACACCAAGAACAACCACGACTTCTTCGACATGATGCGAAGAGGTGGGTGAGAAAGGGCAGAGAACAGTCCTCTGAATCGTTCTCCCTCGACCAAGGCACTCTCGCTCGGTGAGGGTGTGGGCGAGTGTCCAGCCAGCTATAATCGCCGGTTTTCCGCTTTCGGAAAGTGCGTCGCATGGGGCGACGTGGCTTCCATCAGTGTCACAGCGTGAGGTTTCCCATGAAAGAAGGCATCCATCCCGAGTACCGCGACGTCTGCTTCGTCGATCTGTCCAACGGCTTCAAGTTCGTCACGCGTTCGTGCGTGCAGACGAAGGAAACCGTGAAGCTGGACGACGGCCGCGAGGTGCCGCTCTTCAAGCTCGAAACCTCCAGCGAATCGCACCCCTTCTACACCGGTACCCAAAAGAGCATCGACTCGCTGGGTGGCCGCGTGGAGAAGTTCCGCAACAAGTTCGCGCGCGTCGGCATCAAGAAGTAAGGGCCGGGCAGCCGCTGGCTGCCGCCACCGGTCTGACACAAGGCGGCTTCGGCCGCCTTTTTCATGGCCGTGCGGCTTGCGCCGCCCCATTCATCGCCCGCGTGGCTTCGGCCGCCCTTCGGGGCTGCCGCCCTGCCGTCCGCACGCCCAGCCGGCACAATCGTCGGCCCCCTTGCCGACTACCTGTCGCCGCAGCCCCGTCGTGACCCAGCCCAATCCCGCCCTCGTTACCCAACGCGACGTGCAGCGCCTGCCGCGCGTGGCCTTGTGGCTGTTCTGCGCGGCCTACCTGTTGCCCGGGCTTTTCGGGCGCGATCCCTGGAAGCATGCCGACATCACCGCCTTCGGCCACATGCTTGGCATCGCGCGCGGCTGGGCGCCGCTGCTGGAGCCCTCCATCGGCGGCGTGGCCGCGCAGGAGGGGGGGCTGCTGCCGTATTGGCTCGGTGCCGCTTTCATCCGCCTGCTGCCCTGGCTGGACCCGGCCTTCGCGGCGCGGGTGCCATTCGTCATGCTGCTGGGCGCCGTGTTGGCACTGACCTGGTACAGCAGCTACTACCTGGCCCGCACCGACGCTGCCCAGCCGTTGCCGCTGGCCTTCGGCGGTGAGGCCAGCCCGGTGGACTACGCCCGGGCGCTGGCCGACGGGGCGCTGCTCGCGTTGATTGCCACGCTCGGCCTGCTGCAACTGGGTCATGAGACAACGCCCGAGCTGCTGCAACTGGCCGGTGCCGCGCTCTTTCTCTATGCACTGGCCGCGGCTACCGCCGACAAGCCGCGAGCGCCGCGGCTGGCCATGCTGGCTGCCCTGCCACTGATGGCAGGCAGTGGTGCGGCCACGCTGGCCGTGCTGCTGGCGGTCTTGTCGGCCACGGCCTCGCTGCCGCCGCATGCACCCAGCGGTCTGCGCCGGCTGAGGCCCTGGACGGCGCTGGCCTGCCTGCTGGCCCTGGCGTTGGCCACAGCCATGCAGACATGGAGTTGGCGGCTGTCCTGGCCAGGCTCATGGTCTTCGCTTGCAAGGATGCTGCTGTGGTTTACCTGGCCAGCCTGGTTGCTGGCAGGCTGGACGCTCTGGCGCTGGCGCGGGCAGCTAAGGGAGCCGCACATCGCCCTGCCCGCGCTCATGGCCCTGCTCTGCCTCGCCTGCAGCTTGGCCATGGGCGGCTCGGACCGGGCCCTGCTGCTGGCCTTGCCCTCGCTGGCCGTGCTGGCCGCCTTTGCCCTGCCTACACTCAGGCGCGCCGTGTCTGCGGCAATCGACTGGTTCTCGGTCTTCTTCTTCACGGTGCTGGCGCTGGCGATGTGGGTCATCTACGGCGCGATGCACACCGGCTTTCCCGCGCAGACGGCAACCAATGTCTACAAGCTGGCATCACCCGGCTTCCGTCCGGCATTCTCGGTGTGGGCGCTGGGCTGGGCGATTGCGGGCACGCTGGCCTGGCTGGCACTCGTGCGCTGGCGTACCGCGCGCCACCAGCACGCCATGTGGAAGAGCCTGGTGCTGCCGGCCAGCGGCGTGGCCCTGTGCTGGCTGCTGGCGATGACACTGTGGCTGCCGCTGCTGGACCAGGCACGCAGCTATCGCAGCCTGGTGGAGCGAACCTCGCGCCATATCCCGCCGGCCGTGCGCTGCGTGGCCGCCCCCGGCGCCAGCACCAGCCTGCTTGCGGCACTGGAATACTTCGGCCATTACGAGGTCGAGGGCCGGCCGGAAGCGGAGCTGGCCTCCGGCTGCCGCTATCTGGTGATCAGCCTGCCCTCCCGCGAGGTGGCACCACTGCGGCCGGGCTGGCGCTTCGTGGCGCGCGAGCGCGAGCGCACGATCAACACCGAATCGCTGCTCGTCTACCGTCGCAGCCGCTGACGAAACCTGTGGCGCCACCCGCCACCCGGTACGCAAGGCAGATCGGTCAGACTTGCGACGCCATCGCCGAGGTACCGGGCCGGCTGTCCTGCACGTCCCCCAGCCGCACCCGCGCCGCGGGGAAGGCCAGCGTGAAGCACGAGCCCTTGCCCAGTTGGCTTTCCACGCGCAGTTCGCCGCCGTGGCGCTGGACCACATGCTTCACGATGGACAGCCCCAGCCCAGTGCCACCGGTGTCACGTGAACGGCTGCTATCGACGCGGTAGAAGCGCTCCGTGAGCCGCGGAAGATGCTCAGCTTCGATACCCGGGCCGGTATCCGTCACGCTGAAGCAGCCTTCGCCGTCGGGATGCAGCCCCCACGTCACGGTGATGCTGCCACCCTCGGGTGTGTAGCGCACGGCGTTGTTCACCAAGTTTCCCAGGGCACTGAGCAGCTCGGTCTCGGCGCCGGCAATCTGGGCTCCATCCACATCGGGATGGTCTGTGGGCGTGAAGCGAAGGGTGTGACGGCCCTGCGAGAGGCTGCGCGCGTCGGTTTCCACGACGAGCAGCAGCTTGGACACCGGCACCCAGGTGTCCAGCGGCGGACGCGGGCTGCCCTCCAGCCGGGCCAGCGTCAGCAGGTCACTCACCAACGCTTGCATGCGGCCCGTCTGCTGAGCCATCAGCACCAGCACGCGCTTGCGTTCCACCTCGGTCAACGGCAGGTTGGTCAGCGTCTCGATGAAGCCGCTCACCACCGTCAGTGGTGTCCGGATCTCGTGTGACACATTGGCCACGAAGTCACGCCGCATGGTCTCGTTGCGCTCGCGCTCGGTAACGTCCATGCTGAGCACGAGCTTCATGCCTTCACCGAAGATGCGCACCACGACCTGGAGCACGCCGTCTCCCGATGGACTGGGCATCTTCACCGGCTGCTCATACGCACGTGATTGCAGGTAGCCGACAAAGATCGGCGAGCGCACGAGGTTGGTGATGCGCTGCTGCAAGTCGCGCTCGGGCTGCAGGCCGAAGTGGGCCGCGGCCACGGTGCTGAACCAGACGATATGGTCCTGCGCGTCGAGGATCATCACGCCGTTGGGCGAGGCCTCGATGGCCTCGAAGAACTGGTCCAGCCGGCGGCGCTCGGCGGCGGTCTCCGCCTCGCGCAGGCGCACCAGGCGCTCGATGCGGTGAGCCAGCTCGCCCCACAAGCCGGAGTCGTGCGGCGGCGCGCCTTCGAGTGAGCGGCGCAGCCAGTTGAGCAGCCGCACGCCGTGCACCGTGTCGCGCAGTGCCATCACGCCGGCGGCGACTGCCGCGCCAAGCAACGAGGCCAGCAGTGGCAGGTGCAGCTGCTCGCCGAAGAAGTAGCCGATGGCCGTGCCGAAGACCAGGGCCACCAGCCCCGCAAGCATGCGCGGCAGGATCCAGACGATGGGGCGGGGAGCGGCGTTCACTTTGGGTTGCAGGCCGGGCCGATGCCGCCCTGCGGGTTCATGCGGAGGACGGCGGGCTGGCCGTCCCCGCCGGGATCAGGCGGAGTAAGCCTGCACCTGGGTGGTTAGCCGGTAGCCCGCGCCGCGCACGGTCTCGATCATCTGCGCGCACTTGGCCGGCGACAGCGCCTCGCGCAGCCGCTTGACGTGCACGTCCACCGTGCGTTCCTCGATGAAAACGTGGTCGCCCCAAACGCGGTCGAGCAGCTGGGCGCGGCTGTGTACACGCTCAGGGTGAGTCATCAGGAAGTGCAGCAGGCGGAATTCAGTGGGGCCGACCTTGATGTCCTGCTCGCCCACGCTGACTCGCCGCGTTGCCGGATCCAGGCGCAGACGGCCGACCTCCACCGCACTGTCCAGCGCTTCGGGCGCCTTGCGGCGTAGCACGGCGCGGATGCGGGCCATCAGCTCGTTGGTAGAGAACGGCTTGGCCAGGTAGTCGTCCGCTCCGGCATCCAGGCCGGCCACCTTGTCGGTCTCGTCTGCGCGCGCCGTCAGCATGATGATCGGCAGCTCGCGGGTGCGCTGCTCGCTGCGCCAGCGCTTGGCCAGCGACAGGCCGGACTGCCCCGGCAGCATCCAGTCGAGGATGACCAGGTCAGGCAGTACGCGGGTGACCTCGAACTGCGCCTGGTCCGCGGTGGCGGCGAGCGTCACTTCGTAGCCCGCATGCCGCAGGTTCAGCGAGATCAGCTCCGCAATCGCGGCTTCATCCTCGACGACCAGCACTCGGCTCATGGCGTCTCCTCTTGCGATCCGCGCGCGTCAGCGCAGCACGGACTCCAGCGACTCGACCGTGTTGTGACGCACGTCGGTGCCCTTGACGATGTAGATGATCTGTTCGGCCAGGTTCTTGGCATGGTCGCCTACACGCTCGATGGCCTTTGCCACGAACACCAGGTCGATGGATGCGGTGATGGTGCGCGGGTCTTCCATCATGTAGGTGATGAGCTTGCGCATCAGGCCCTCGAACTCCTGGTCGATCTGGTTGTCCTGCTTGATCACCTCCACCGCCTTGTGCGCGTCCAGCCGGGCAAAGGCGTCCAGCGCCTTGCGCAGCGACGCGGTGGCAAGGCCTGCCTCGAAGGACACGTCGCCCGCGGGCAGGCGCAGCCGGCTTGACATGCCGGTGTTGATCAGGCGCTGCACGGTACGGGCGATGCGCGCGGCCTCGTCGCCCACGCGCTCCAAATTGCCGATGGTCTTGGAGATCGCGATCAGCAGGCGCAGGTCCCGGGCCGTAGGCTGGCGGCGGGCGATGATGGTGGACAAGTCGCTGTCGATCTCCACCTCCATCTGGTTGACGCGCTCCTCCTCGGCCAGGACCTGCGAGGCCACATCACCGCTGAAGTTGGTCAGCGCGTAGATGGCCTGGGCGACCTGCGATTCCACCAGCCCGCCCATTTCGAGCACGCGGGACGAGATGTCACTGAGCTCGGCGTCGAACTGCGTGGATAGGTGCTTCTCCGTCATGTCGATCTCCTGGTATGCGACGCCGGTCAGCCGAAGCGGCCGGTGATGTAGTCCTCAGTGTCCTTCTTCTTCGGCTTCATGAAGATCTCGGACGTGGGGCCGTACTCGATCAACTCGCCCAGGTACATGTAAGCGGTGAAGTCCGAGCAGCGTGCGGCCTGCTGCATGTTGTGCGTGACGATCAGCACCGTGTAGTCGGCCTTGAGCTCATGGATCAGTTCCTCGACCTTGCCGGTGGAGATCGGATCCAGCGCCGAGCACGGCTCGTCCAGCAGCAGCACCTCGGGCTTGATGGCAATGCCGCGCGCGATGCACAGCCGCTGCTGCTGCCCGCCCGACAGGCTGGAGCCGCTTTGCTGCAGCTTGTCCTTGACCTCGTTCCACAGAGCGGCCTTCTTCAAAGCCCACTCCACGCGCTCGTCCATCTCCATGCGCGAGAGGTTCTCGAACAGGCGCACGCCGAAGGCGATGTTGTCGTAGATCGACATCGGGAACGGCGTAGGCTTCTGGAACACCATGCCTACGCGCGCGCGCAGCAGCGACACATCCTCCTTGGTGGTGAGGATGTCCTCGCCGTCAAGCAGGATCTGGCCTTCGGCGCGCTGCTCGGGATAGAGCTCGAACATGCGGTTGAAGGTACGCAGCAGCGTCGACTTGCCGCAGCCCGACGGGCCGATGAAGGCCGTCACCTTGTTCTCGGGCAGTTCCAGGTTGACGTTCTTCAGCGCATGGAACTTGCCGTAATAGAAGTTCAGGTTGCGAACGGCCAGCTTGGGCTTGGTAGGGGTTTGAACCTTGGTGTCCACGGCGGTATCCGGAATCAATGGCGGTTGCGGAACAGGCTGCGTGCCAGGATGTTGAGCAGCAGCACGGCCAGCGTGATGAGGAAGACGCCGGCCCAAGCGAGCTTCTGCCAGTTCTCGTAGGGGCTCATCGCGAACTTGAAGATCACCACCGGCAGGCTGGCCATGGGCTCACCCAGGTTGAGCGTCCAGAACTGGTTGGACAGCGCGGTGAAGAGCAGCGGCGCCGTCTCACCCGCGATGCGTGCCAACGCCAGCAACACGCCGGTGATCACGCCGGCCCGCGCGGCCTTGAGGGTGATGGACAGGATGACGCGCCACTTGGGCATGCCCAGCGCATAGGCCGCCTCGCGCAGTGCGTTGGGGATCAGAGAGAGCATGTTCTCGGTGGTGCGGATGACCACCGGAATCACGATAAGCGCCAACGCCAACACCCCGGAGAAAGCGGAGAAGGTCTTCCAGCGCGCCACGACCACGGAGTAGATGAACAGACCAATGACGATAGACGGCGCCGACAGCAGGATGTCGTTGATGAAACGCGTGGTCGCGCCCAGCCACGTGCGCTGGCCGTACTCGGCCAGGTAGATGCCGGCCAGCACGCCGATGGGCGTGCCGATCAGCGTGGCCAGCGTCACCATCAGGGCCGAGCCGGCTATCGCATTGGCCAAGCCGCCCGTCTCCGCCATCGGCGCAGGCGTCATCTCGGTGAAGGTGGCCATGGCCAGACCCCCGATGCCCAGGCGCACCGTCTCGATGAGGATCCAGATCAGCCAGAAGACACCGAAGGCCATGGCGGCCAGCGACAGCGCCAGCGCGATCGCATTGAGCCGCTTGCGCGCAGCATGGCGCTTGCGGCGCATGGCGTTGAGGGATGCGGCGACGCTCATGTGCGCGCTCCTTCGTTCTTCTTCAGGCGCATCAGCAGCACCTTGGACAGGGACAGCACGACGAAGGTGATGAAGAACAGCACCAGGCCGAGGTAGATGAGGGACGCTTGATGCAGGCCCTCTCCGGCCTCGGCAAACTCATTGGCCAGCGCCGAGGTGATGCTGTTGGCCGCCTCGAACAGCGACAGCGAGTCGAGCTGATTCATGTTGCCAATGACGAAGGTCACGGCCATCGTCTCGCCCAGGGCGCGGCCCAGGCCGAGCATGATCCCGCCGATGACACCCGTCTTGGTGTAGGGCAGCACCACCTTCCAAACCACCTCCCAGGTGGTCGAGCCCAGCCCGTAGGCCGACTCCTTGAGCATCGGCGGGGTCACCTCGAACACATCGCGCATCACCGAGGCGATGAAGGGGATGATCATGATGGCCAGAATGATCCCGGCCGAGAGCAGCCCAATACCAACCGGTGCGCCCGAAAACAGCGTGCTCAGCAGCGGCACGCCATCCGAGAGCTTCTGCAGCGGCTGCTGCACATACTGCGCCAGGAGGGGGCCGAAGACCAGCAGGCCCCACATACCGTAGACGATGGACGGCACGGCTGCCAGCAGCTCGATGGCAATGCCCAGCGGGCGCTTGAGCCAGCCGGGCGCGAGTTCGGTCAGAAAGAGCGCGATGCCGAAGCTCACCGGCACGGCGATCAGCAGCGCGATGAACGAAGTCATCAGCGTGCCGTAGATCATCACCAGCCCGCCGTAACGGTCCATGGCCGGATCCCACTCGCTGCGCCACAGGAAGCTGATGCCGTACTCCCGGATGGCCGGCCACGCGCCAACCACCAGCGAGGCGATGATGCCGAACAGCAGCACCAGCGTAAGCACAGCCGCACCACGGGCGCAGCCGGCAAAGAGCATGTCAATCCAACGGCTTTCGGCCCGGCGCACCGGCGGGCGAGACAGAGGCAGGGTGCGGGGCTGCGGGGGATTCTGATTCACGGATTGGGCGGGTAAGGCAGCAGACATCTCGCCTCCATACGCGAAGACAGGGGGCAGCAAGCCCCCTGCGTTGCGCCTGTCACCAGGCATGCGGACCGGCCGTCATGCCGCGCGGCATGACGGCCAACCCAGGCAGATCACTTGTAGGCGATCGCCTTGCCATCGGCGCCCACGATGGACGCCCACTGCTTGCGCACGGTGGCTTCCACCGCGTCGGGCAGGGAGACATACTCGAGATCGGAAGCCATCTTGTCGCCGTTGCTGTACGCCCAGTCGAAGAACTTGAGGGCGGCAGACGCGATGGCCGGCTTCTCCTGGCTCTTGTGCATCAGGATGAAGGTGGCACCAGAGATCGGCCAGGCGTTCTTATCGGCTTGGTCGGTCAGGATTTGGTAGAAGCTCTTGGACCAGTCGGCGCCAGCGGCCGCGGCCTTGAAGGTCACGTCATCCGGAGCCACGAAGTTGCCAGCCTTGTTGCGCAGCTGCACGTGGGCCATCTTGTTCTGCTTGGCGTAGGCGTACTCGACGTAGCCGATGGCGCCGGGCAGACGCTGCACGAACGCGGACACGCCTTCGTTGCCCTTACCACCCGCACCCGTCGGCCAATCCACCGCTGCGGCGCCCTCGCCCATCTTGGCCCGCCAGTCGGCGCTGACCTTGGCCAGGTAGTTCGTGAAGATGAAGGTCGTGCCAGATCCGTCGGCGCGGCGCACGACCTGGATGTCATCATCCGGCAGTGCCAGACCCGGATTCAGGGCCGTGATCGCCTTGTCGTTCCACTTGGTGATCTTCTTCAGATAGATGTCGGCCAGCACCTCGCCGGACAGCTTCAGCTGACCCGGGTTCACGCCCTTGATGTTGACCACGGGCACCACGCCGCCGATCACGGTGGGGAACTGCACCAGGCCGTCCTTGGCGAGTTCGTCATCCTTCAGCGGCATGTCGGAGGCACCGAAGTCCACCGTCTTGGCCTTGATCTGCTTGATGCCGGCGCCCGAGCCCACCGACTGATAGTTCACCCGCACGCCGGTCGCCTTGTTGTAGGCGTCAGCCCACTTGGCGTAAAGCGGAGCGGGGAAGGAGGCACCCGCACCCGTCACGTCCTGAGCAAAGGACGCCGAGGTGCCGATGGCGGCGAAGGCGGCAACGACGGCGGAGCGGATCAGTTTGCTGTTCATGCGCAATCCTGAGGAGCAGTGGGGATGCGGCGCACTTTAGGCGGGCATTGTGACAGCGACATGACGGATGTCGCCGTTCGTCGCCCTGTGTCACAGAGGGTCATGTCTCTGTCATAAATCACCCTGCGTGCCGCTCAGGCGAGGGTAGAGGCCATGCGTTGAGCGAGTTGCCGCGCCAGATCAGCGGATGGGGCCTCCACCATGATGCGCAGAACCGGCTCCGTGCCTGACGGGCGGATCAGCACCCGGCCCTGCCCGGCGAGCTCCCGCTCGGCCGCCTGCTGCTCGGCCTGCAAGGCAGCATGGGTGCGCCAATCCAGTCCTTCGGAGAGGCGCACGTTGATCAGCGCTTGGGGCATCAGATCGACCGGCGCAGTCCAGTCATGAAGACTGCGCCCGCTGCGGCAGACAGCCTGCAACACTGCCAGCGCGCTGACGATGCCGTCGCCCGTGGTGTGCTTGTCCAGCGCGATGAGGTGACCCGAGCCCTCGCCACCCAGCTGCCAGCCGCGGGCGTGGAGTTCCTCTAATACGTAGCGGTCGCCCACCTTGGCGCGGGCGAAGTCCACGCCGAGTTGACGCAAGCCCAGTTCTACGGCCATGTTGGTCATGAGCGTGCCGACGGCGCCTGGCACGGCTTCCCTGCGCTCCAGCCGGTCCGCGACCAGCACGTAGAGCAGTTCGTCTCCGTTATAGAGCCGCCCGCCGGCATCCACCAGCTGCAGCCGATCTGCGTCGCCATCGAGCGCGATGCCATAGTCCGCACCGCGGGCGCGCACAGCCTCCACCAGCGCCTCGGGCGAGGTAGCGCCGACGCCGTCATTGATATTGAGCCCGTCTGGCGCGCAGCCGATGCTGGACACCTCTGCGCCCAGCTCATGAAATACCGCCGGCGCCACCTGGTAGGCCGCGCCGTGTGCGGCATCGACGACGATCTTCAGGCCACGCAACGACAGATCGTTGGGAAAGGTGCTTTTGCAGAACTCGATGTAGCGTCCGGCTGCATCCCCCAGACGCCGCGCCCGCCCTAAGTCGACCGAGCGCGCCCAGTGCGGCGTCTGCTCCAGCGCGGCCTCCACGGCGCGCTCCCAGTCGTCGGGCAGCTTCTCGCCTCGGGCCGAGAAGAACTTCACACCGTTGTCCGCGTACGGATTGTGCGAGGCGCTGATCACCAAGCCCAGATTCAGCCGCAGCGCGCGGGTGAGGTAGGCCACGCCCGGCGTGGGCAGCGGCCCTGTCAGCAGCACGTCCACACCGGAAGACGCAAAACCGGCCTCCAGAGCGGACTCCAGCATGTAGCCGGAAATGCGCGTGTCCTTGCCGATGAGCACCGTGGGCCGCCCGCCCCGCTGCCTGAGTACCTGGCCGACCGCATGCCCCAGCCGCAACATGAAGTCCGGCGTGATCGGGTCATCCCCCACCGTGCCGCGGATGCCGTCGGTGCCGAAATACTTGCGCATGAGTCTGTCCTGAGTGAGCGAGAAGGAGATTGATTGGTGGGCAATGGGCGCCGGGCGCCCTCTGACGCACCCCGGCCAGCATGGACTGCCAGCGGGCGTATCAGCCGGGTGTCGCGTCGCCCGCAAACGGTGGCACCAGCCCGGCCGCACGCCAGACCTTCAGGGCATCAACCGTGGCGGCGACATCATGCACGCGCACGATGCTCGCGCCCAAGCGCACGGCGGCTAGCGCGGCAGCCAAGCTGCCTGCCAGCCGCTCGCCCACCGCCCGGCCGGTGACCACGCCCAGGGACGACTTGCGCGACCAGCCCACCAGCAGCGGCCGCCGAAGAGCCCTCAACACCAGCTGCCGACGCAGCAGCTCGAAATTCTGCTCCACGGTCTTGCCGAAGCCGATTCCGGGATCGAGCACCAGACGCTCCTGCGCCACACCCGCCGTCTCCACCGCCGTCACTCGATCGCGCAGATAGGTCGAGACATCCTCCACCACGTCTGCGTAGCGGGTGCGCGTCTGCATGTCGGCTGGCACGCCGCGCATGTGCATCAGGCACACGCCGCAAGAGGGGTGCGCCGTCACAGTCTGCAGCGCACCAGGGGTCTCTAGCGCATGGACGTCGTTGATGATGTCTGCGCCCATTGCCAGTGCCCGTGCCATGACCTCGGGCTTCCAGGTGTCGATGGACACCGGCACGCCCAACGTCAGCGCATGCGCCAGTACGGGCCGCAGCCGGCGCCACTCCTCGTCAGCCGGCACCAGCGGTGCGCCCGGGCGGGTCGATTCGCCGCCCAGGTCCAAGATGTCGGCACCCTCCGCGAGCAGCCGATCGCAATGGGTCCGCCCGTCCGCCTCAGCCGCGTGATGTCCACCATCAGAGAACGAGTCCGGCGTGACATTGACGATGCCCATGACCAGCGGTCGGGTCAGATCGAGGCGGAAGCGGGTGGTCTGCCAGTGCACGGTCAGAAGATGAAGAAGGGTGACGCGAACGGTGAAGAACGTCGGCCCGGCACCCGGGCGGGCGTCCACGGCATGCTGCCTGGTGCACCCGCCGCTGGCTTCAGGCGCCAAGCAGAAGCGCTGCGGGGCCCGAAGGCCCCGCAGGAAGGTCTGGCGTAATAGGGCAGGCTTTAAATGGCCGCCGGCGCGCCGTCGGTGTTGACCGGCGGCGTGCTGCCGCCACCGCCACTCTTGCCGCCAGTGGACGCTGTCCAGTCTTTGGGCGGACGCGGCGGACGACCGGCCATGATGTCGGCGATCTGGTCCGAGTCGATGGTCTCCCACTCCAACAGAGCCCGCGCCATGGCATGCATCTTGTCCTGGTTGTCCTCGATGAGCTTGCGCGCGGCAGCGTACTGCTCGTCGATGATCTTGCGGATCTCCTTGTCTACCTTCTGCATCGTCTCTTCCGAAACGTTCACCTGCTTGGTGATGGAGCGACCCAGAAACACCTCGCCCTCGTTCTCGGCATAGACCATGGGGCCGAGCTCATCGGTCATCCCGTAGCGCGTCACCATGTCACGGGCGATCTGCGTGGCACGCTCGAAGTCGTTGCTGGCGCCGGTGGTCATCTGGCTCATGAAGACTTCCTCGGCGATGCGACCGCCGAAGAGCACCGAGATGGTGTTGAGCATCCGATCTTTGTCCATGCTGTAGCGATCGCCTTCCGGCAGCTGCATGGTCACGCCCAGCGCACGGCCGCGTGGAATGATGGTGACCTTGTGCACCGGGTCGGTTTTGGGCAGCAGCATGGCCACCAGCGCATGGCCGGCCTCGTGGTACGCAGTGTTCTTGCGCTCCTCCTCGGGCATGACCATAGACTTGCGCTCCGGGCCCATCAGGATCTTGTCCTTGGCCTTCTCGAAGTCCTGCATCTCCACCAGGCGGCCATTGCGGCGCGCCGCGAAGAGCGCTGCTTCATTGACCAGGTTGGCCAGGTCCGCCCCGGAGAAACCGGGAGTGCCGCGGGCGAGGATATCGGTCTTGACGTCCTGGCCGACCGGCACCTTGCGCACATGCACGTTCAGGATCTGTTCGCGGCCACGCACGTCGGGCAGGGTGACGTACACCTGGCGGTCGAAGCGGCCGGGACGCAGCAGGGCGGGATCCAGGATGTCCGGGCGGTTGGTCGCGGCGATCACGATGACGCCAAGATTGGTCTCAAAGCCGTCCATCTCCACCAGCATCTGGTTGAGCGTCTGCTCGCGCTCGTCGTTGCCGCCGCCCAGACCGGCTCCGCGGTGACGGCCCACGGCGTCGATCTCATCCACGAAGATGATGCAGGGTGCGTTTTTCTTGGCCTGCTCGAACATGTCGCGCACGCGCGCCGCACCCACGCCGACGAACATCTCGACAAAGTCGGAGCCCGAGATGCTGAAGAACGGCACCTTGGCCTCGCCTGCGATGGACTTGGCCAGCAGCGTCTTGCCGGTGCCCGGCGGGCCAACCATCAGCACGCCGCGCGGGATGCGCCCGCCAAGCTTCTGGAACTTCTGCGGATCACGCAGGAAGTCCACCAACTCCTTGACCTCTTCCTTGGCCTCGTCGCAGCCTGCAACGTCAGCGAAGGTGACGGAGTTGTTGCTCTCGTCCAGCATGCGCGCCCGGCTCTTGCCGAAGCTGAACGCCCCACCCTTGCCGCCGCCCTGCATCTGGCGCATGAAGTAGATCCACACGCCGATGAGCAACAGCATCGGCCCCCAGGAAAACAGCAGGTTCAGCAGCAGCGACGGCTCCTCGCGCGGCTTGACGTCAAACTTGACGTCGTTGGCGATGAGGTCGCCGATCAGACCCCGGTCCAGGTTGGTGGCTGTGGTCGTGATGCGTTTGTCCTCGGTGGTCAGGGCCACCACCTCGGTGCCGCCCATACCTTCCTGCAGGGTGACGCTCTTGATGCGCTTGTTGCGCACCTCTTCCAGGAATTCGGAGTATCCGACCCGGGAGCCCGTCACCGACCGGCCGTCGAACTGCTTGAAGACGGTGAACAGCACCAAGGCGATCACCATCCAGACAGCCAGTTTAGAGAACCATTGATTGTTCACCGCGGCTCCTTCGTCGCTCTATTCCTGATCCTTGCGCATGACATGCGGGCACTTGACGCGCCCGACAAAGCCATGCTTTCGCGGCATGTGCGGACGATTCTAGACGAGTCAACCCCCTCGCCCGATTGAAAAAGCCCCTGTAACGGAGAGCGTGGCGGCTATCACGACTCAGGGGCGGAGGGGGCCCGCGGCACCTTCAGGCCGATGCCGACCAGGAAGGTTTCCGCCGAGCGGTCCCGAGATGCCTTAGGCTTGATCGGTTTGACGACGCGGAAATGCCGCTTGAACAGTTCGACCAGCTGGCTGTAGCCGCTGCCGTGAAACACCTTGCACACCAGGGCCCCGTCGGCGGTCAGGTGCGCCTCGGAGAATTCGATGGCGAGCTCTACCAGGTGGGCGATACGGGCGGCGTCGGACGACTCTATCCCGGAGAGGTTGGGCGCCATGTCGGACAGCACCACATCGACCGGCTGGCCGCCCAAGGCCGCGGCCAACTGGGCTGCCACGCTGTCCTCGCGGAAATCGCCCTGGATGAACTGCACGCCCTCAATGGGCTCGAGATCCAGCAGGTCCAGCGCAATGATGCTGCCTTGCAGCTCTCCCACGGCCGCACCGCCGGCTCCGGCCTGTTTCGGCGCGAACCGACGGCGGACATATTGACTCCAGGCCCCTGGAGCGGCGCCTAAATCCACCACCCTCTGGCCGGGGCGCAGCAGCTTGAGCGACTCGTCGATCTCCTTGAGCTTGTAGGCCGCACGGGAGCGAAAGCCCTCCTTCTGCGCGAGCTTCACATAGGGGTCGTTGACATGGTCACTGAGCCACGCCTTGTTGACCTTCCTGCTTTTCGTCTTGATCTTCATCTGCCACCGATAATAGAGGGATGCCCGCCATCCAATTGACCCCTGCCGAGCGCAAGGCCCACCGGGCCGATGCGCATCACCTGGACCCTGTCGTGCTCGTCGGCGCCGAGGGCCTGACCCCTGCGGTGGTCAAAGAAGCCGACGTCGCGCTGCGAGCCCACGGACTCATCAAGGTGCGAGTGTTCTCCGACGACCGCCAGGTGCGTGAAGCCGTGTTGACGGACCTGTGCGACAAGCTGGACGCCGCGCCGGTCCAGCACATCGGCAAGTTGCTGGTTCTGTGGCGGCCCATTCCGGAAAAAGCGAAAGCCGCCGAGGAGACGCGCCGCCCGGGCCCGCGTATCGTGAAGGTCGTCAAGCCGTCCAAGAGCCCCAATCACCGCCCAACCGTCAAGAAGGTCAAGCTTCTCGGCAACGAACGTGTTACGGCAGGCGGCAGCATCAAGCGAGCCAAGCGCCGCATGACAAGCGCAAAGAAGCAGTCCGCCAGTTGAACCGGTCAGCCAGCGCGTTCAACGCGGCTGGCCGCAGCAGCGCCAAGCCAGGATCAGCACGATGACGATCTTGGCCGCAAAGAAGCTGGACGAGACCGCATGAAGGCTGGCGAAGGACCAGCTGCCCTGCCCTTGCCGCGCCTGCTCCATCAAAGGCTCGATGACCTCGAAGCCGGCGATGGTGCACAGCAGCGCACCGAGGGCGAGCATCAGCTCGACCGTGAATTGCCGCGGCGTTGCACCGGCCACATGACCGCGTACCCGCATGCGCTCGATCACGATCAGCAGTACGGCCAGCGCAATGCTGGTGCGGGCTTCCAGCCAGAAGTAGCGACCGGCCACACGGCCGGCTTCGCCGCGATCCAGTAGGGCAAAGAGCGTGGGGGCGGCCAGGCCGCCGATGGTGAGCAGCATGCCGGCCCACAGGCCGGCCGCCAGCGCGCGGATGCGCGTCAGCATCATTCGTAGCGCACCTGGACGATCTCGTAGCGCTTGATGCCGCCCGGCGCCCGCACCTCGGCGACGTCACCAACGGCCCGGCCGATCATGGCGCGGGCAATCGGCGAACTGACGGAGATGCGTCCTTCCTTCAGGTCAGCTTCGTCTTCGCCGACGATCTGATAGGTCACCGCCTCCCCGGACTCCTCTTCCTCCAGGTCCACGGTTGCACCGAAGACCACCCGGCCCTCGGCGTCGAGCGCGGCTGGGTCGATGATCTGGGCAGCTGCGAGCTTGCCCTCGATCTCCAGGATGCGGCCCTCAATGAAGCCCTGCTTGTCCTTGGCCGCGTCGTACTCGGCGTTCTCGGACAGGTCGCCCTGGGCGCGGGCCTCGGCAATGGCATTGATCACCGCAGGACGCTCGACATGCTTGAGCCGGTGGAGCTCCTCCTTGAGCTTTTCGGCGCCGCGTTTAGTCAGCGGAATGGTGGACATGCGAAAACCTTCAGCAACAAAAAAAATTCGGCCGCCGCGCCTGAGGTCATCAGGGCACGCGGCGGCCTGGATCGAATAGATATTAGTTTAGCTGCGCGTGGAGTTCCTGCAGGGAATACACCACCAGATCATCCTGGTGTTTGAGCGCCTCGGTCGCCGCCTCGCAGCCGGCCATCGTCGTGTAGTAGGTGACGCGATTGGCCAGGGCTGCGGTGCGGATGTAGCGCGAGTCGGCGATGGCCGTGCGTGTCTCCGCGACCGTGGTGAACAGCAGCTGGATCTCGCCGGCCTTGATCAGGTCGGCGATATGCGGGCGGCCGTCCTTGATCTTGTGCACAACCTTGACGGGCAGGCCGGCGGCGGCAATTGCCTCGGCCGTGCCCTTGGTGGCCACGAGCTGGAAGCCCATGTCGTGCAGATCCTTGGCCACGGCGACAGCACGCGGCTTATCGCCGCTCTTGACGGTGATGCAGACAGTGCCCTTGGCCGGCAGGCGCGAGCCCGCGCCGAGCTGGCTCTTGAGCATGGCCTCGCCGAAGGTCTTGCCCACGCCCATAACCTCACCGGTGGAGCGCATCTCCGGGCCAAGGACCGGATCGACGCCCGGGAACTTGTTGAACGGGAAGACGGCTTCCTTGACGCTGAAGTACGGCGGGATCACCTCGCCCTTCACGCCCGGCTGGTCCTTGAGCTTGCGCCCCGCCATGCAGCGGGCAGCGATCTTGGCCAGCGGCTGGCCGGTCGCCTTGGACACATAGGGCACGGTACGCGAGGCACGCGGGTTGACCTCAAGCACGTAGACGGTGGCCTGATCGGTGCCGCCCGTGACGTCGCCCTGGATGGCGAACTGCACGTTCATCAGGCCGACGACCTTGAGCGCCTTGGCCATCAGCGCGGTCTGGCGACGCAGCTCGTCCTGCAAGGCCTTGGACAGCGTATAAGGCGGCAGCGAGCAGGCCGAGTCCCCGGAGTGGACGCCAGCCTGCTCAATGTGCTCCATGATGCCGCCGATCATCACGTCGACACCGTCGCTGATGCAGTCCACGTCGACCTCCACCGCGTCGTCGAGGAAGCGGTCAAGCAGGACGGGCGACTTCTCGGAAACGCGAACCGCCTCGCGCATGTAGCGCTCCAGGTCCTTGTCGCCATGGACGATCTCCATGGCGCGGCCGCCCAGCACGTAGCTGGGGCGCACGACCAGCGGGTAGCCGATTTCCTGTGCCAGCTGCAGGGCGGCCTCTTCGGTGCGCGCCGTGCGGTTGGGCGGCTGCTTCAGGCCCAGTTCATGCAGCAGGGCCTGGAAGCGCTCGCGGTCCTCGGCGATGTCGATGCTATCGGGCGTGGTGCCGATGATGGGCACCCCATTGGCCTCAAGGTCCAGCGCGAGCTTCAACGGCGTCTGACCGCCATACTGCACGATCACGCCGACCGGCTTTTCCTTGTCGACGATCTCCAGCACGTCTTCCAGCGTCACCGGCTCGAAGTAGAGGCGGTCAGAGGTGTCGTAGTCGGTCGAGACGGTTTCGGGGTTGCAGTTGACCATGATGGTCTCGTAGCCGTCTTCGCGCATGGCGAGGGCGGCGTGGACGCAGCAGTAGTCGAACTCGATCCCCTGGCCGATGCGGTTGGGGCCGCCGCCCAGGACCATGATCTTCTTGCGATCGGTGGGCTCGGCCTCGCACTCCTCGTCATAGGTGGAGTACATGTAGGCGGTGGGCGTGGCGAACTCCGCCGCGCAGGTGTCCACGCGCTTGAACACCGGGCGCACGCCCTGGTCATGACGAGCCTTGCGCACCGCGTGCTGGTCGGTACCCAGCAGCTTGGCCAGGCGCCGGTCGGAGAAGCCCTTCTGCTTGAGCAAGCGCAACTCGGCGGTGGACAGACTTTGCAGTGTGCGGCCACGCAGGCTCTGCTCGATCTCCACCAGCTGCTGGATCTGGGCCAGGAACCAAGGGTCGATGGCCGTTTCTTCGAACACCTCGTCCAGGCTCATGCCGATGCGGAAAGCATCCGCCACGAAGAGGATGCGCTCGGGACCGGGGTTGCCGATCTCATCGATGATGTCATCGCGGTCGGTGGAGCGCTCGGTCAGACCGTCGATTCCGGTCTCCAGGCCGCGCAGCGCCTTCTGGAAGGACTCCTGGAAGGTGCGGCCCATGGCCATCACCTCACCCACGCTCTTCATCTGCGTGGTCAGGTGCGGGTCGGCCGCCGGGAACTTCTCGAAGGCAAAGCGCGGGATCTTGGTGACGACGTAGTCGATGCTGGGCTCGAAGCTCGCCGGCGTCACGCCCCCGGTGATGTCGTTCTTCAGTTCGTCGAGCGTGTAGCCCACAGCCAGCTTGGCCGCGACCTTGGCGATGGGAAAGCCCGTGGCCTTGGAGGCCAGCGCGGAGCTGCGGCTCACGCGCGGGTTCATCTCGATCACGATCATCCGGCCGTTGTCCGGGTTGATCGAGAATTGCACGTTGGAGCCGCCCGTGTCCACGCCGATCTCGCGCAGGATGGCGATCGACGCGTTGCGCAGGAGCTGGTACTCGCGGTCGGAAAGGGTCTGCGCCGGCGCCACGGTGATGGAGTCACCGGTGTGGATGCCCATCGGGTCGAGGTTCTCGATGGAGCACACGATGATGCAGTTGTCCGCCTTGTCGCGGACGACCTCCATCTCGTATTCCTTCCAGCCGATCAGCGACTCCTCGATGAGCAGCTCCTTGGTCGGCGACAGGTCGAGCCCGCGCTTGCAGATCTCTTCGAACTCTTCCGGGTTGTAGGCGATGCCGCCCCCCGTGCCGCCGAGCGTGAAGCTGGGGCGGATCACCATCGGGAAGCCCGAGCCGCCGATCTCGGCCTGGATGCGCTTTTGCACCGCCCAGGCCTCTTCCATCGAATGGGCGATGCCGGACTTGGCGGAGTCCAGACCGATCTTGGTCATGGCCTCCTTGAACTTCTGGCGGTCCTCGGCCTTCTCGATGGCGTGCTCGTTGGCTCCGATCATCTCCACGCCGTACTTGTCCAGCACGCCGTGCTTGTGCAGGTCAAGCGCGCAATTCAGCGCGGTCTGCCCCCCCATGGTGGGCAGGATCGCATCAGGGCGTTCCTTGGCGATGATGCGCTCGACCACCTGCCAAGTGATGGGCTCGATGTAGGTGACGTCCGCCGTGTTCGGGTCCGTCATGATGGTCGCCGGGTTGCTGTTGACCAGGATGACCTTGTAGCCTTCTTCGCGCAGGGCCTTGCAGGCCTGGGCGCCGGAGTAGTCGAACTCGCAGGCCTGGCCGATGATGATCGGGCCGGCCCCGATGATGAGGATGCTCTTGATGTCGCTGCGCTTAGGCATGGGCGGACTCCTTGTTCACGTGCGCAGCCAGCAGGTCGATGAAACGGTCGAACAGGTAGGCGATGTCATGCGGTCCGGGTGAGGCCTCCGGGTGGCCCTGGAAGCAGAAGGCGGGGCGATCGGTGCGGGCCAGGCCCTGCAGCGTGCCGTCGAACAGACTGATGTGGGTGGGGCGCAGATTGGCGGGCAGCGTGTCGGCATCCACCGCGAAACCGTGGTTCTGGCTGGTGATGCTCACGCGGCCGCTGTCCAGATCCTTGACCGGATGGTTGCCGCCGTGGTGGCCGAACTTCATCTTGTAGGTGCGCGCACCTGAGGCCAGGGCCATGATCTGGTGGCCCAGGCAGATGCCGAAGGTCGGCAGGCCGCGGTCGATCAGCTCACGTGCGGCGGTGATGGCGTAATCGCAGGGCTCCGGGTCGCCGGGGCCATTGGCCAGGAAGATGCCGTCCGGGTTGAGCTTGAGCACCTCGGCCGCTGACGTCTGCGCCGGCACCACGGTCAGCTTGCAGCCGCGCTGGGCCAGCATGCGCAGGATGTTGCGCTTGACACCGAAGTCATAGGCGACGACGTGAAAGCGCGGCTCAATGCCGGTGTTGAAGGCCGGCTTGCCGTCGGCACCCTGCAGTCGCCATTCGCCTTCCTGCCACACATAGGAGCTCTTGGTGGAGACCACCTTGGCCAAGTCCTGGCCGGCCATGCTGGGCGCAGTGCGGGCGCGCGCAATGGCTTGGTCAACGTCGGCCTGGGTGATCTCATGGCCGGCGGCAAAGCCGACGATGCAGCCGTTTTGCGCGCCATGGGTGCGCAGCAGACGCGTGAGGCGACGGGTGTCGATGCCGGCGATCGCCACGCAGTTGCTGGTGACGAGGTAATCAGACAGCGTACGGCTGGCGCGGAAATTGGATGCGCGCAGCGGCAGGTCCTTGATGATGAGGCCGGCCGCCTGGATGGTGGCCGCCTCGCTGTCCTGCTCGTTGACGCCGTAGTTGCCGATGTGCGGATACGTCAACGTGACGATCTGCCGGCAGTAGCTGGGATCGGTCAGGATTTCCTGGTAGCCGGTGATGGAGGTGTTGAAGACCACCTCGCCGACCGTGTGGCCGGCCGCACCGATCGAGTGACCACGAAAGACCGTGCCGTCAGCGAGCGCCAGGAGGGCAGGAGGGGATAGCGGCAGCACGTGGGGGCTTCTCCGATGTCAGATGGCGCGCCTGAAGCTCCATCTCGACATGCGCGAACCCGGCTGCGCCCCCGCGGCGAGGCACCGCGAACAGGCTCAAGGGAACGGTCGAATGAGTCGGTGTCGCTAGGCGCAGGGTTTGGGGGGCTAAACCGATCAATTCTAGCATGCAGGTGTTAACCCTGAGTGCAGGCCCCACGGCCGGTGCCGGCATTCGTCGCGGTGAGTGACGTGCGGCAGCCTTCGTGCCGGCGGAAACGCGGCCACGCTCAAGTCGGCCGTCCGGGTGCCGATAGGTGGATGGATGCCGCCTGCGGTGGCCCGGGAGACGCCGATGCCGTTCTTTCTTGCCGATACCTCCGCTGACCTCCGCGCCGTCGATCGGACGAGCCGTATCGCGTCGCTGCCTGGCACGCAGACATTGCGCCTGTCCACGCCGCGGCAGGAGATCTACCCGCCCCAGCTCTACACGCGCAGCCAGCCGGCCTGGCGGCGCTGGGCGGAGCGCTGTTGGGCGCGTCTGGTGAAGACAGGCGGGGCGGAGGACGTGCCGTGGCAACCCATGGTGCGTATCCAGGCCGCGCGGGATGCCTTCTTCCTGGCGGCATCCGATCTGTGCGGCGAGCAGGCCCAGGACCTGCGCGAGCGCATCGGCCGCGCGCGTTCGCTGCGCGAGCTGTGGCACCTGAGGTTGGATCTCTTCAACCTGCTGTCGCGTGCGCGGGGCCAGCTGGCGGCTGAGGCGCAGATGCAGGCGCTCAACGACTGGTTTCCGCAACGCGTGCCGCAAAGCAGCACGAGCCCCGGCCGCCGCGTGCTGCGCTGAAGAGCGCTACATCAAGAGCCGTACGGCCTGTCGCAATCCCAGTTGCCGCCTGCACCCCGCACGCCGGTGCGGCATGGCTACGCGGGGCACAATCGTGGGTTCCCCCGCAGGACGCCCATGAACATCATCATCCTGGACGACTATCAGGACGCGGTGCGCAAGCTCAAATGCGCATCCCGGCTCGACGGTCTGCATGCCAAGGTCTTCACCAACACGGTCAAGGGCATCGGCCAGCTCGCTGTGCGGCTGCGCGATGCCGAGGCCCTTGTGCTGATCCGCGAGCGCACCCACCTGCCACGCGCCCTGCTGGAGAAGCTGCCCAAGCTCAAGCTGATCTGCCAGACCGGACGGGTGGGCCCGCACATCGACTTGGAGGCCTGCACGCGACTGGGGATCGCGGTGGCCGAGGGCGGCAGCTCGCCCTATGCGCCCGCGGAGCTGACCTGGGCGCTGGTCATGGCGGCGATGCGGCGACTGCCGCAGTACATCGGCAACCTCAAGCACGGCGCCTGGCAGCAGTCGGGGCTGAAGGCCGCGTCGATGCCGGCCAATTTCGGCATCGGCATGGTGCTGCGCGACAAGACGCTCGGCATCTGGGGCTATGGACGCATTGGCCGGCTGGTGGCCGGCTACGGCCGCGCCTTCGGCATGCAGGTGATCGTGTGGGGCAGCGAGGCCTCGCGCGCGGCCGCTGTGGCCGACGGCCTGACCGCGGCCGACTCGCGCGAGAGCTTCTTCGAGCGCAGCGATGTGCTGAGCCTGCACCTGCGGCTCAACGATGCCACGCGCGGCACCGTGCGCGCCGACGACCTGGCCCGCATGAAGCCCACGGCGCTGTTCGTCAACACCTCGCGCGCCGAGCTGGTGGAAGAAAACGCGCTGGTCAGCGCGCTCAACCGCGGCCGCCCCGGCATGGCGGCGGTCGACGTGTTCGAGGCGGAGCCCATCCTACAGGGCCATCCGCTGCTGCGGCTGGAGAACGCGGTGTGCACGCCGCACATCGGCTATGTGGAGCAGGACAACTATGAGCAGCTCTTCGCTGCGGCGTTCGACAACCTGACGAGCTTCATCGCCGGTCATCCGACCAACATCGTGAATCCTGAAGTGCTGAAGTGAGGCGGTGATGGACAGCTCCCGGGATGCCGGCAGTACGGGCATCCACAGCGGCTGGGCGCGCGCACGCTGGGCGTTGCTCCTGGGCAATTTCGTGACTGGCTGCGGCGTGATGGTGGTGGCCGGCACGCTGCACAACCTGACGGTTGATCTGGACGTGTCCGTGCCGGTGGGCGGGCAGCTGATCGCCGTGGCCGCAGTGATGATGAGCGTGGGCGCGCCGCTGTTGGCGGCGCTGCTTTCGGGCTGGGACCGGCGACGGCTGCTGGCGCTGGCGATGCTCTGGTATGCGATCGGCCATGCGGCCTGCGCACTGGCGCCCGACTACGCCAGCCTGCTGCCGCTGCGGGCGCTGACGGTGCTTTCAGCCGCGGTGTTCACGCCGCAGGCGGCCGCAGCGGTGGGGCACCTGGCGCCGCCGGCACGGCGCGGGCAGGCGATCACCTTCATCTTCCTGGGCTGGTCGGTGGCCTCAGTGCTGGGTATGCCGCTGGCGTCCTGGGTGGGCGAGCGCTGGGGTTGGCGATCGGCCATGTGGGGCGTGAGCGGGCTGGCGTTGATCGCCGCCGTTGCGGTGTGGAAGACGGTGGCGCCCGGCGTGCGGCCGACGGCGATGTCGCTCAAGGCGTGGCGGGGCGTGCTCACTCATCCGGTGTGGATGGCGGTGGTGGCCGTCACCGCGTTGCAGAGCGCCGGGCAGCAGACCATCCATGCCTATGCCGTGCCCTATTTCCACCAAGTGCTGCGGGCCACGCCGGAGCAGATCAGCCTGTTCTTCAGCTGGCTGGGCGCCTGCGGGCTGGCCGGCAACATGCTGCTGTCGCGCCATGTAGACCGCATCGGCCCGGCCCGCGCAGTGGCCTTCACGCTGTGTCTGATTGCCTTCGGCCTGCTCGCATGGCCCCTGGGCGTGACCATAGGCTGGCTGGCGCTGCTGGTGACCCCATGGGCGCTGGGCGGCTTTGCCACGAACTCGGCTCAGCAGGCGCGGCTGGTGCAGCTGGCACCGGCCTATGCGCCGGCGCTGATGGCGCTCAACACGTCGGCCATCTACATGGGCCATGCGGCCGGCGCGGCCAGCGGCGGGGCGCTGCTTGCGGCCACCGGCGGCTTCGACTGGCTGCATTGGGTTGCGCTGCTGTGGGTGGTGCTCGCCTGGGTGATCAGCCGCTGGGCGGCTCGGCGCGAGGCCCGCTCCCGGCACGCGGCGATGGCGCCGGCCTGAGCTGGCCGCGCGCCGCTGTGCGTCCTTGGTTGCCGGTCAGCTCGGGTTCTCGAAGAACACGTAGGTGGCAAAGCCGCTCACCTCGAAATACACCCGCTTCTCTCCGGAATCGATCTGCCCGTTGAGGTTGGCATCAAGCACGCCGTAGCCATAGCGGTAAGCCCGCGGCGCCGCGTCGTCGGTGCCGTAGGCGGTGCTGAGCTTGTCGATGCGCAGGAAGCGCTTGACCAGCTGCGGGCCGGCGTAGATCTCCAGTACGCCGTTTGTGCCGGTCCAGTTCTGGATGTCACGCTTGAGCTGGTTCTGGCGCTCCTGAGTGCAGGCGGCCAGCAGCGTGGCGGCGACAAGGGTGATCAGCGAAATGCGGCGCAGGCTCATGGCACGCAGGCAGGCAATCAAGAGGCCCAGCCGCGCTGGCGCCGTGCCTCGTACAGGCAGATGCCGCTGGCGACCGAAACGTTGAGGCTCTCCACCGCGCCTCGCATGGGGATGCTGACCAGCTCGTCGCAGGTCTTGCGCGTGAGTTGGCGCATGCCGCTGCCCTCTGCGCCCAGCACCACAGCCGTGGGCCGGCGCAGGTCGGCTTCATAGAGGGTGGCAGGCGCGTCGTCCGCGGTGCCGGTGATCCAGATGTCGCGCTCCTTGAGCTCGCCCAGCGTACGAGCCAGGTTGGTGACCATGAAGTAAGGCACCGTCTCGGCCGCGCCGCTCGCCACCTTGGCCACCGTGGCATTGATGCCGACGGCATGGTCCTTGGGCGCGATCACCGCATGGGCGCCGGCACCGTCGGCCACGCGCAGGCAGGCACCCAGGTTGTGCGGGTCCGTCACGCCGTCGAGCACCAGCAGCAGCGGCGGCTCGGCCAGCGCGTCCAGCAGATCGTCCAGCGAGCGCGCCTGCTCCACGGCGTCGACCTTGGCCGCCACGCCCTGGTGGCGGTGTGTGCCGCACAGCTTGTGCAGCCGCTCGTCGTCCGACTCGACGATGCGCACGCCGGCGGCCTCGGCCCGGGCCAGGAACTGGCGCATGCGCTGGTCACGGCGGCTGGCGTCGATGTGCACTTCGCGGATGCTGCCCGGCGCGGTCTTCAGACGCACTGTCAGCGCGTGGAAGCCAAAGAGGATCTTGGGTGAGGTCATGCAGGCATGCTAGCCGGGGCGGCGGCGGTGTCTGCGGCATCGCGCTGGCTGTCGTGCACCAGGGCGCCGGCTTCCAGGCGCAGCTGGCGTGAGCACAACGCGGCCAGGGCAAGGTCGTGGGTCACGAGGACCAGTGTGGTGCCGGCCTCGCGGTTGAGCTCCAGCATCAGCTCCATCACCTTCTGACCAGTGGCCGCGTCCAGGCTGCCGGTGGGCTCATCGGCCAGCAGGATCGCGGGGCGTACGACGAAGGCGCGGGCAAGGGCCACGCGCTGCTGCTCGCCGCCGGACAACAGCTTGGGCAGATGACCCAGGCGCTGGCCCAGGCCCACGCGCTCCAGCATGGTCTGAGCCAGCTTTCGCGCCTGCGGCTCGCCGCGCAGCTCCAGCGGCAGCATCACGTTCTCCAGCGCGGTCAGGTGGCCCAGCAGCTGGAAGCTCTGGAAGACGAAGCCGATCTGCTGCGCTCGCAGCGCGGCGCGGGCGTCCTCGTCCAAGGCAAAGAGATCCTGCCCGGCCAGGCGCACGGTGCCCGAGCTGGGCGCGTCCAGCCCGGCCATGATCGACAGCAACGTGCTCTTGCCCGAGCCCGACGCGCCCACGATGGCCACGGATTGCCGCGGCTGCAGGCGGAAGTCGATGTCGTGCAGTATCGTCAGCGCTCCCGTGGAGTCGCGCACCTGCTTGCCGACGCCTTCCACGGCGAGGATGGGTGGATTCATAGATGACTGACCTGATCAAGCTGCATCGCCGGCACTGTATCGCCCTGGCCCTGGCCGCCGCCGCGTGGGGCTGTGCCGGCCCTGCCCTGGCGCGCACGGCGGATGCCGCGCGCATCCTGATCGTGGGCGACAGCCTGTCGGCCGAATACGGCCTCAAGCGGGATGCCGGCTGGGTCAAACTGCTGCAGCAGCGCCTGGCCGAGCGCAAGCTGCCTGCCACGGTGATCAATGCCAGCATCAGCGGCGATACCACGTCCGGCGGCCGCAGCCGCCTGCCGGCGCTGCTGCAGCAGCACCAGCCTACGCACGTGGTGATCGAGCTGGGCGCCAACGATGCGCTGCGGGGCCTGCCGCTGAAGACCACGGCCGACAACCTTGGCGCCATGGCCCGGGCCAGCCGTGGGATCGGCGCCAAGGTGGTGATCGTGGGCATGCAGCTGCCGCCCAACTACGGCAGGCGCTATGGCGAGGAATTCGCCGGGCTGTTCAGGCAGGTGGCCGCGGAGCACAAGGCGGCGCTGGTGCCGTTCTTTTTCAAGGGCGTGGCCGATGTGCCGGACGCGATGCGCTTCTTCCAGTCGGACCGCATCCATCCCAACGAAGATGCGCAGCCCCGCTTGCTGGACAACGTCTGGCCGGTGCTGGAGCCGCTGCTACAGGCGCGGCGCTGAGCAGGCTGGGGGCGCCGCTCAGGCCGGCTTGTCGCCTTCCTTGCGCGGCGCCAGGCCGGGCGTCAGACCGGGAAAGAGGCTCTCGGCCTGCTTGGTCATCTGCTCCTGCATCTGTGCGAAGAGCTGGCGGGACTGGTCCAGGTAGTTGCCCATCAGACCCTGCATCATCGGCGCCTGGTTCATGAACTGGGCCCACATCTCGGGGCTGAAGGCCTTCGCATCCATGAAGGCCTTCGGGTCCATGAAGGTCTTGGGGTCCATCAGGCCGGCGGACTGCTCTGCCAGGCGCTTCTGGAGCTCGATGAAGGTCAGCAGGTTGCGCTCCAGGTAGTTGCCCATCAGCCCCTGCATGGTGTGACCGTAGAAGCGGATGATGTTCTCCAGCATGCGGGTGGAGAACATGGGCTCGCCCTCGCTTTCTTCTTCCAGGATGATCTGCAGCAGGATGCTGCGCGAGAGGTCCTCGCCGGTCTTGGCGTCGACCACGACGAAATCCTCGCCGCTGAGCACCATCTGCTTGACGTCCGCCAGCGTGATGTAGCTGCTGGAGCGGCTGTCGTAGAGGCGGCGGTTGGGGTACTTCTTGAGGACGCGCGGGCCCTCTGTGTCGTCGGGCAGCACGCTGTCCGGGGCGGCGGCGGTCTCGGCCGCAGACGGCGCTGGCTTGCGGGCGGCGGTGCGCTTGGGCGTTGGGCGGGTCTGCGTCATCAGGCTCTCCTGCTGGTATCGCGCCGATTCTAGGAGGGGGCCTGCTGCGCTGGCCTGCCGCGCGGGGCCGGTTTGCGTGATGAGCGGCACGGGCGCCCCGGGGCGCGGCCTGCATGGATGCGCCACCCGCGTGGCGTCGGCACGCCTCAGCCTTGCCCCAGCGACTCCAGCGTGGAAGGCTGCCACTGCGGCTGGCCAGTCTTGTCGATCAGGTGTGCGCGCACGCCGCGGATGAAGTCGCCGCTGTCGATGGCGCGCTGCACCAGGCCGAACTCCATCTCGAAGCACGCCGCCAGGTCCAGCATGCGGCCGCGCAACAGCGCCAGGCGCGCGGCCTCCAGCATGCGCGGGGATCGCTCGCGCAGCAGTTCGTGCGTCTGGCGGCACCAGTTGCGCAGCGGCGGCTCGGCGCGGTCGTCGGCTCCCTCAGCCGCTGCGGCCAGTGCGCGGACGGTCTCCAGCACCGGGCGGTGCGGGTCGAAGTGGCGGAAGACGGCGGGCAGGATGGCCGGCAGAGCGGCCCCTGCGATGTCGCGCGGTGCCTCGACCCGCATCAGCGCGCGGCGCAGGTCGGCCTGCGCGTCACCCTGCCAGGCGATGGCGGCCAGGGTACCGGGCAGCGCATCGCCCTCCTCCACCGCAGACCACGCGTCGGCCAAGCCGAGCAGCAGCGCGTCGGCTGCGCCCAGCGTTGCGCCCGTCAGCGCAAGGTAGAGCGCCACGGGCGGCGGCAGGCGGTTCAGGAAGAAGCTCGCGCCGACGTCGGGCACCAGGCCGATGCGCGTCTCCGGCATGGCCAGGCGCGTGGTAGAGGTGACCAGGCGCAGGGCCGCACCCTGGGCCAGGCCCATGCCGCCGCCCATCACGATGCCGTGCATCAGCACCGCCAGCGGCTTCGGATAGCGGTGCAGCGACTGGTCCAGCGCGTACTCCTCGCGGAAGAAGTCGTGGCGCAGGGTGCCGCCCGCCTCCACATCGCGCACCACGGCCACCACGTCGCCGCCGGAACAGAACGCCCGCGGCCCGGCTCCGGCCAGCACCACGGCGCGCACCTGATCGTCGTGCGCCCAGTCGGCCAGCTGGTGGCGCATGGCGCGCACCATGCCAAGCGTGAGCGCGTTGAGCGCGCGCGGCCGGTCCAGCGTGACGAGGCCAACATGGTTGATGAGCTGGAAGCGGACTTCGGAAGGGGACGCGCAAGAGGTCATGAAAACAGGGAAGCGAAGAGGCGAGGACACCGCCAGCGGCGGCCCCATACTGTGCCAGCCGCGGCCGCGCCCATGCGGATGGCGGCTTGCCCTTGCCATGCCCCCCGCCGTCCTCCCTTGCCCGGCAGCCCCGCCTGCCAGACCTTCCGATCCGTTTGCCGATCTCAACCCCGAGCAGCGCGCCGCCGTGGAGCACGGCAGCGGCGAGCCGCACGCCCCGGCCCTGCTCGTGCTGGCCGGCGCAGGCACCGGCAAGACCGCGACGCTGGCCGCGCGCGTAGCCCGGCTCATGCTGGACGGTGCCGACGCACAGCGCATCCTGCTGCTGACCTTCTCCCGCCGCGCGGCCGGCGAGATGCAGCGCCGGGTGGGGCGCACGGTGCAGCGCGCGCTGGGCCTGCCGGCGCATCTGCCACCCCCGGCCCTGCCCTGGGCCGGCACTTTCCACGGCATCGGCGCGCGACTGCTGCGCGCGCATGGTCCGGCCATCGGTCTGCCGGCGGACTTCACGGTGATCGACCGCGGGGATGCCGAGGACCTGATGGCCTGGGTCCGCCAGGACAGCGCGCTGGCCGCGGCCAGCCGCCGGGCGCCCCTCAAGGGCACCTGCCTGGCGATCTACTCGCGTGCGGTCAACGGCTGCCGGAGCGTGGACGAGGTGGTACGCCAGGGGTTCCCGTGGTGCCTGGGCTGGGAAGCGGATCTGCGGCGGCTCTTTTCGGCCTACGACGAGGCCAAGGCCACGCAGCGCCTGCTGGACTATGACGACATCCTCCAGCACTGGGTCGACCTGATGGCCGCACCGTCGGCCGCCGCCCGTGTGGCCGCGCGCTTCGACCACGTGCTGGTGGACGAGTACCAGGACACCAACCGCCTGCAGGCGGCGATCCTGCGCGGGCTGCGACCTGACGGGCGCGGGCTGACGGTGGTGGGCGACGACGCCCAGGCCATCTACGGCTTCCGCGGTGCGGAGCTGCGCAACATCCTGGACTTTCCCCGCCAGTTCGAGCCGCCCGCACAGGTGGTGGCCCTGGAGCGCAACTACCGCTCCACGCAGCCCATCCTGGACGCGGCCAACGCAGTGCTCGCCGCAGCAGAGGAAGGCTTTGCCAAGCGGCTGTGGACCGATCGCGCCCAGGGCGAGCGCCCCCAGCTGGTCGCCGTAGACGACGAGGCGGCGCAGGCTGCGTGGGTGGCCGACGACGTGCTGCGCCGCCGCGAGCAAGGCGTGGCCTTGCGCCAGCAAGCGGTGCTCTTCCGCGCTGCACAGCACGGCCTGGCGCTAGAGCTGGAGCTCATGCGCCGCGGCATCCCCTATCGAAAGTACGGCGGGCTGAAGTTCCTGGAGGCTGCGCACGTCAAGGACCTGCTGTCGCTGCTGCGCTGGGCCGATAACCCGCGCAACGAGCTGGCCGGGCTGCGCGCGATGCAGCTGGTGGCGGGCGTCGGGCCGGCGTCGGCGCGGCGCATCGCGCGGGTCGCGGCGCTGGCCGATCAGCCGCTGCAAGCGCTGGCACAGGCCGCCGTGCCGGCTGCCGCACAGCCAGGCTGGCACGGCTTCGTCGCGCTGATGCAGTCGCTTGCGGCTGCTTCCGGTGGACCGGCGTGGCCCGCGGACTGGCATGCCGCACTGGACTGGTACGCGCAGCAGATCGACCGCCTGCACCAGGACCCGGCCACGCGGCTGGCCGACCTGCGGCAGCTGGGCGAATCGGCCGCGCGCCATGCCAGCCGCGCATCCTTCCTGACCGAGCTGGCGCTGGACCCGCCCGAGGCCATCAGCGACGAGGCGCAGCCGCCGCACCTGGACGAGGACTACCTGGTGCTGTCCACCATCCACAGCGCCAAGGGACAGGAGTGGAGCGCGGTCTACGTGCTCAACGCCGTCGATGGCTGCATCCCGGCTGACCTGGCCGTGGGCAATGCCGCCGGCATCGAGGAGGAACGGCGACTCTTCCACGTGGCGCTGACCCGCGCGCGGCACGCGCTGTCCGTCGTCGTGCCGCGGCGCTTCTTCGTCACAGAGCAACGCGCGTTGGGCGACCGCCACGTGCATGCGCCGGCCAGCCGATTCCTGACCGAGGCGGCTCAGGCCTGCTTCGACCGCTTGGTGCCAGGAGCAGGCGAGGCGATCGCCGCAGGGCCGGGGGCCGGGTCGGCTGCAGCCCCGGCTGAGCCGGCTGCCGAGCCGCAACAGGACAACCCCGGCCGGCGCTTGTCCGCTCGCTGGCGCTGAGGCGCGCGGCCGGGCGGCGCCCGCTGGCGGGCCGCTCACCGATCTGCCCGATCGCCGCCCGTGCTGAAGCGGTGGGAGCGGACCCGCGGCAGCCCGCCAGCGACAGCCAGAAGCTGTACGCCCGCAGCGCACGCGGATTGCCCGGTGCGCGCAGCGCCCACATGCCGCCGACGCCATGCTCGAAAAACTCCCTGACACCATCGGCCATGCGCTGCGCGAGCAGCGCGCCGGGCTGGATCAGATCCTCTTCAACCGCCTGCCGCTGCGCGCGGGCCAAGGGGCGCTGCAGCTGACCAGCCTGGCCTTTATCGACCACGGCCCGCTGCCCGCCCTCTACACCGCCGACGGCGACGGCCGCTCCCCGCCGCTGCATTGGACGGGCGTGCCGCCCCAGGCCGTGTCACTGGTGCTGGTGGTCGAAGACGCCGACTCGCCCACGCCGCATCCGCTTGTGCATGCAATCGCGGTGGACCTGCCCGTTGTGCTGGACCACCTCCCGGAAGGCGGGCTGCAGCCGGATGCCGAGATCCCCGCTCCCGGCCCATCGACCACCGGCGCCGGCGCGCTGGTCAACACCGCCGGCCGGGCCGGCTCGGCGGCGGAGCCCGGTGCCGTCACGGCTGACACCGACACCGGCCCTTCGGCTACCGCACGGCATGCCGCGCCTGCCGCCACCATTCACCTAGGCCGCAATTCCTATCTGCGGGCGGGCTGGCTGCCGCCTGACCCGCCGCCCGGCCACGGCCGGCACCGCTATGCCTTCCAGCTGTTCGCTCTTGCTGCCACCACGGGCCTGAGCGGCTCTCCGGGCCGGGACGCGGTGGCCGATGCTCTGGCCCGGCATGCGATCGCCAGCGGCCTGCTCATCGGCACTTACGAACGCCCCGACGGCAGCGTTCGCGCCGGTGGACCGGCAAGCGCGGGAGCGACGCCGGCGTAAGCGGGCGGACGGCCTGGCCCGTGTCCTTGCACGGCAGGACCGCCCACCGCGCATCCCACGGCATCCAGCCGCCTTCCGTGCACCCCCGGTGACGGGCAGGCTCAGCCGCCAGTGCCCTTGGCCTGCTCGGCCAGCAGTCTCAAGGTGCGCGCATCGCCCCGCCCGCCCAGCTGCTGCAGCGCCCGGCCAAAGAGCGGCTCCCGCGGCTCGGCTGCCGCAAACAGTGTCATGCACGAGCCGAACTTCAGATCGTCCGGCGGCCCGAAGATGGCCTGCAGCGGGCGGCCGGCATGGTCCAGCACGAGTGCCGTGGCCCGGCGCAGGCGAGGCCCGAGCAGCGGATGGGCGGCATAGGCGCGCGCCTCGTCCAGCCCGCTGATACCGTAGTGCCATGCCATCGCGCTGTGCCCCAGGCCGCGCAGCTGCGGGAACACAAACCACATCCAATGACCGCGCCTGGCCCCGTCGCTCAGCTCGGCCAGCACCAGCTCCCACACCGGCGCCTGCGCATCGACGAAACGATGCAGGCCGAAGGGGTCGGCAGCCGACACCGTCAGCTCCCCGCGCCCCGCGTGGAGCCGCTGTCGATGGCCCCAAAGCGGTCCAGCTTGAGCATCACGCCCAACACCATGACAGCAGCCGGCGGCCCGGCCAGCGGATGCAGCAGCGCGGCCAGGATGGGGGCCACCAGGATCAAGTGCCGCAGCCCCCAGCCATAGAGCATGCCGGCCTGCCGTACGTAGCTCACGCCTGCGGCCGTCCATTGAAGCCGCTCGGCCGACCCCACTGGCATGCCGCCGATGAAACCCGCGTGGTTGTAGTAGCGCACCGCCATCACCGAGGCCACCAGCGACGCGAAGAGCAGCGCCAGCAACACGAGCTCCAGCGCCAGCCGGGGCGTGAACAGCGGCTGCCCGGCACCCGCCACCTTCAAGCTCGCCTGCAACGAAGGCGCGGCCAGCGTCACCGCCCCCATCAGCGCCAGCGCCGCGGTGGATGCGGTCATCGTGGCCGACATCAGCGAGTTGCGCAGCGTCTGCACCGCCAGGATCTCCGAGCCCGGCTGCCGCGACACGGCATCGAACCAATCCTCTCGCAAGGCCGCATGGGCGCTGCGCGCGACGCGCTGCGGGCGGCGCCGTTGCTGCACCGCGACCAGCAGCTCGTAGGCCACGAGCAGCAGCACAGTCAGCACCGCCGGCAGCCAGGCCTGCAGGCCGGCACCGCTCAGCCCACCAACCAGTCCATCCGCAGATGCAGGCAGCAGGCCATCCGCCGTGCCGTGGCCCGCGCTGGCTGCAGCCGTGCCGGCCGCAGTCGTCGTCATCTCGATCGCACCTGCCATCACCGCCCCCTCGAGCCGTTGACCACCCGCATCCTCAACGCGCCGCGGCGCGGCGGCGATCCAGCAGCTCGAACAGCACCATCCCGGCCAGCATGGCGGCGACGAAGACCAGCGCCTGCCGCTCCCCCATGCCCAGCGCCACCAGAGCCGGCCCAGGGCAGAAGCCGGCCAGGCCCCAGCCGACACCGAACAGCAGGCTGCCGCCCACCAGCCGGCGGTCGATGCCCTGCGCCGTGGGCAACCGCATCGACGCGCCCAGCCACGACACCGTGCGGCGCCGCGCCAGTGCAAAGGCGACCAGCCCTACGCCCACGGCCCCGACCATCACCAGCATCAGCGATGGATCCCAGGCACCGGCCACATCCAGGAAGCCCAGCACCTTGGCCGGGTCGGCCATGCCCGATGTCATCAGGCCCAGGCCGAACACCAGCCCGGCCAACAGCGACGCGATCTGCACCATGTCATTCGCTCCTCGGATCAGCCACCCAGCAGGTGACGCACCACGTAAACCGTCACGAAACCCGCGCCCATGAAGCAGGCCGTGGCCACCAGCGACCGGGGCGACAGCCGTGACAGGCCGCAAACCCCATGCCCGCTGGTACAGCCTGAGCCATAGCGCGTGCCCAGCCCAACCAGCAGCCCGGCCACCACCAATGCCGCGTCCGACGCGGCGATGTGCGGCGCCGGCACCGCCCCCCACAGCCGCCAGACCAGTGGCGAGCCCACCAGCCCGGCGATGAAGGCCACGCGCCAGCCCACGTCCCCGGTTGACGGGCGCAGCAGGCCGCCCAGCACGCCGCTGATGCCCGCAATCCGCCCCGTCAGCAGCACCAGCATCCCAGCGGCCAGCCCGATCAGCACCCCGCCGACCAATGCCGGCCACGGGGTGAATGCCATCCAGTCGATCGTCATCGCCCTCTCCTTTGCTCCGAGGATTTCGCCAATACCACCTCAGCCCTGTTCCGCGCAGCCGTAGAGCCGGTGCAGCACAGCCAGGATCTCAAGCAAGGCCGGATCGGCCACCCGGTAGTAGATGCGCTTGCCGTCACGCCGCGTGGCCACGACGCCCTCGTTGCGCAGCACACCCAGTTGCTGCGACAGCGTCGGCTGGCGGATACCCAGTCGCTCCTCCAGCTCACTGACGCACTGTTCGCCCTGGGACAACTGGCACAACAGCAGCAGCCGCTCCTCGTTGGCCAGCAGCTTGAGAGCGGCGACCGCGCGCCCGGCCGCCGCCTGGAGCGCGACGGGATCGATCGGGGTCGCGGTGTCGGCCGCGTCTGCGGTAGGGGTCTTGAGAGACATGGGAGCCCTTCACTTGTCTTGACGATATTATGTCACTTGATATTATGTTTATCAACAGATCAACACATCGAGGTTCACCATGTCCGCACGTCCCCGCATCCAGGCCTTCTTCGACCCGCAGACCTGGACGGTCTCCTACGTCGTTGCCGACCCGGCCACCCGCATGGCCGCAGTCATCGATCCGGTGCTGGACTACGACTCCAAGTCCGGTCATACCGCCACCTCCTCCGCTGACCGCCTGCTGGCCCATGTCCGCGCAGAGGGCCTGACCGTGCAATGGATCCTGGAGACGCACGCCCACGCGGACCACCTCTCCGGCGCCCACTACATCCGTGAGCACGCCGGCGGTCGCATCGCCATCGGCGGGCACATCCGTGCCGTGCAGGCCACCTTCAAGACGCTCTTCAACCTCGAGCGCAGCTTCCTGGCGGACGGCAGCCAGTTCGACCATCTCTTCAGCGACGGCGAGTCCTTCAGCATCGGGAACCTCCCGGCCACCGCGCTGCACGTGCCCGGCCACACGCCGGCCGACATGGCTTACCTGATCGAGGATGCCGTCTTCGTCGGCGACACGCTGTTCATGCCGGACGTCGGCACAGCTCGTGCGGATTTCCCCGGAGGTGATGCAAGGCAGCTCTACCGCTCCATCCGCCGCCTGCTCGCCCTGCCACCGGCCACAAGGGTCTTCGTCTGCCACGACTACCCACCCGCTGGTCGAGAGCCACACTGGGAGACGACTGTTGCCGAGCAGCGGGCCCACAACATCCACGTGCACGACGGCATCGACGAGGACGCTTTCGTGGCCATGCGGCAGGCCCGCGATGCCACCCTGGAGGCGCCTGCGCTGATCCTGCCGTCGTTGCAGGTTAACGTCCGTGCCGGCCAACTGCCCCCGCCCGACGACAACGGCGTGGCCTACCTGCGCATCCCCATCAACGCGCTCCCGGTGCATCGGGCGGCGTGAGCGTGGCGGCCGCCCCGGCGCGGCCGGTGTCCGACCTGTTAGCCCTATCTGCGCCATGCGGGCACCACGGGCTGGGTTGCACAAGCACCCGGGCCCCTAGCCCACCAGAAGACGCCCACAAGGACCAGTCCTGAAAGACTAAAGGGCCAGCAACTTTCGCTGCTGACCCTCGTCTTGAACAAATGGTCGGGGTGGCGGGATTCGAACTCGCGACCCCTTGCACCCCATGCAAGTGCGCTACCAGGCTGCGCTACACCCCGACGTAAGCCCAAAAGTATAGCCTGGAATCGGGCGCTCTCCAAGCCTCGAGCATCTCAATGCAACAGCTCGCGGATCAGCAGCAACTCGGCCCGCAGCGCATCAGGCGTCAGCTCCCCATTGAATGCCTCAAGCGGCGGGATGGCAGCGCTGGCCCGCTCGGCGGCCATGGCGTCAAGCGTGCCGTTGAGCGCCGCATGCGCGGCGCCTGCCTCACGCGATGAATTTGCCGTCGCTGCGACCGCAGGCTGCCGCGGCGGCTCGGCCGTGTTGCCCTCAGCCAGGCGATTGCGTGCGCCGCTGATCGTGAAGCCCTGGTCGTAAAGCAGCTCCCGGATGCGTCGGATGAGCAGCACCTCGTGATGCTGGTAGTAGCGCCGGTTGCCGCGCCGCTTCATGGGCTTGAGCTGCGCGAACTCCTGCTCCCAATAGCGCAGCACATAGGGCTTGACGCCGCACAGCTCGCTGACCTCACCGATGGTGAAGTAGCGTTTGGCCGGGATGGCAGGCAACGCGTTGTCCATGGCGGTTCAGGACGAGGGACGGCAGAGGGCCGAAGACTTTACTCGAAGTCTTCCGAGGGCTGGATATCGCCCTGCACCAGGCCCTTGAGCTTGTGGCTGGCGTGAAAGGTGACGACCTGCCGGGCCTTGATCGGGATGGCCTCGCCCGTGCGCGGGTTGCGCCCCGGGCGCGGTGCCTTGTGGCGGATCTGGAAATTGCCGAAGCCCGAAAGCTTCACGTCCACCCCGTTGACCAGCGAGTCGTGGATCAGGTCGAAGAAGGCTTCGACCATGTCCTTCGATTCTCGCTTGTTCAAGCCCAGCCGCTCGAAGAGCAGCTCGGCCAGCTCCGCCTTGGTCAGCGTGGGCGTATCCACCAACACCGGCAGCAGCATGCCGGGCGGCTGATCACCGCCGCCCTGCCCGCCCCCATCGCGGACCTCGCCTGCCACCTGGTCCATCGTGGGGTCCATCGTCGCATCCATCAGCGCCCCTCCTCGTGCGGCGAGCTGCCCGCCGCGCATCTGTCAGTGTCGCGCCGCGGCGCGCCGGCCGCGGCCATCCAGGCCAGGGTTCAGCCTCGCACGCGTGCGCCGAATTCACGCTCCAGCCGCGTCAGAACGGCCTGCACGGCCGCCTCGATGCGCTCGTCGGTCAGCGTCTGCTCGTCGTCCAGCAGCTCCAGCCGCACGGCCAGGCTGCGCTGGCCTTCGCCGATCTCGGCCGTGGGAGCCTTGGGCTTGTAGACATCGAACAGCCGTGCCTGGCGCACCAGCCCGCCGGTATCAGCCGCCGCAATGGCCTGCATCAGCGCGTCGTGCGTCACCTGCTCGCGGACGATCACGGCCAGGTCACGCAGCACTGCCTGCTGCCGCGGCATGCCGCCAAAGCGCGGCACCGCGCGCTCGGTGAAGGCCGCGGCGTCCAGCTCGAACAGCACCGGGGCCGAGGGCAGCTCATAGGCCAGACGCCAGCGCGGATGCAACTCGCCCACATGGCCGACGACATGGCCGCCGAGCTCGACGCGGGCACAGCGGCCCGGGTGCAGCGCCGGATGTTCGGCAGGCATGAAACGCACGGCACGCGGCGCGAGCCAGGCTTCGATATCGCCCTTGACGTCGAAGAAGTCCACCGCCCGCTCGGCCGTGCCCCACTGCAGCTCATCGGCCGCACCGAAGGCCAGGCCGGCGATGCGCAGCGGCTGCGCAAAGCCGGCAACTGTCTGCAGCCCGTCTGCCACCGACGCATCGCGCAGAAAGACGCGGCCTACCTCGAACACGCGCACGCGCGACGCGCGGCGAGCGAGGTTCTGGCGCAGCACCTGCACCAGCCCGCCCATCAGGCTGGAGCGCATCACGCTCAGCTGGCTGGCGATCGGGTTGAGCAGCTTGACTGGCTGTGGGTTGCCGGCCAGCTCGCGCTCCCAGCGTTCCTCGACGAAGCTGAAGTTGATCGTCTCCTGCCAGCCACGTGCGGCGATGCTGCGACGCACCGCATAAAGGCCCCGTTGCCGCTCCGGTCGAACCTGCGCCGTCACCGGCGCCACCGGCGGGCGCGAGGGCAGCTCGTCGTAGCCGATTACGCGCACGACTTCTTCGATCAGGTCTTCCTCGATCTGGATGTCGAAGCGCCAGCTCGGCGGCGTCACGCGCAGGCCGCCCTCAACCGGCTCGTGGGCCAGCCCCAGACGGCCGAAGATCTCCTCGCACTGCGCCTGCTTCACCGGCATGCCGATCACGCGCGTGGCACGGGCCAAGCGCAGCGTCACCGGCCTGGGCTCGGGCAGGTTCAGGCGCTGGTCGTCCACCGGGCCGGGCTCGCCGCCGCAGATCTCCAGCACCAGCTGCGTGATGCGCTCCAGCCGCTCCACCGTTGCCTCCGGGTCCACGCCCCGCTCGAAGCGATGCGCCGCATCGGTGGAAAAGTTGTAGCGTCGCGCGCGCCCGGCGATCGCCTTGGGCCACCAGAACGCCACCTCGGCATAGACGTTCTTCGTGTCGTCCGACACCGCGACGCGCTGGCCGCCCATGACACCGGCCAGCGACTCCACGCCCTGGGCGTCTGCGATCACGCCCACCTGATCATCCACGGTCACGGTCTGGCCGTTGAGCAGTTCCAGCTGCTCGCCGTCGCGGCCCCAGCGCACTTGCAAGCCGCCTTCGATACGGTCCAGGTCGAAGATGTGCGACGGCTGGCCGAGCTCGAACATCACGTAGTTGGAGATGTCCACCAGGGCAGACACCGAACGTTGTCCGCAGCGCGCCAGGCGCTCGACCATCCACGCCGGCGTGGGTGCCTTGGGATTGACGTTGCGGATCACGCGGCCAGAGAACCGGCCGCACAGGTCGGTGGCCTGTACGTCCACCGCCAGCCGCGCATCGCTGGCCGGGGCGACCGGCTGGGTTGCCGGCGGCGTGAGCGGCGCACCAGTCAGCGCAGACACCTCACGCGCGATGCCGGCCACACTCAGGCAATGCGCCAGGTTGGGCGTGAGCTTGAGCGTGAACAGCGTGTCGTCCAGCTTGAGCCAGTCGCGGATGCTGGCCCCCACCGGCGCATCACCCGCCAGGATGTGCAGGCCTGAGGCTTCATCCGACAGGCCCAGCTCGCGGGCCGAGCACAGCATGCCCTGGCTCTCCACGCCGCGCAGCTTGCCCAGCTTGATGCGAAACGGCTTGCCGTCCGCCCCCGGCGGCAGCTCAGCACCGACCAGCGCGCAGGGCACCTTGATGCCCGGACGCACGTTGGGCGCGCCGCAGACGATCTGCAGCAGCTCGCCGGTGCCTGCATCGACCCGGCAGACATTGAGGCGATCTGCATCCGGGTGGCGTGTCACCTCGCGCACTTCGGCAACCACCACGTGGCTGAAGGCCGGCGCCACCGGGCGCAGCTCTTCGACCTCCAGGCCGGCCATGGTCAGCAGATCAGCCAGCTCCTGGGTGGACAGCGGCGGGTTGCAGAACTCACGCAACCACGATTCAGGGAATTGCATCTCGAAGGATCCTTGGCGAAGTGACGTGGCGACTCAGACGCGGAACTGCGACAGGAAGCGCAGGTCACCGTCGAAGAACAGGCGCAGGTCGTTCACGCCATAGCGCAGCATGGTCAGCCGGTCCGGGCCCAGGCCGAAGGCAAAGCCGATGTAGTGCTCGGCATCCAGGCCGAAGTTGCGCACCACGTTCGGGTGCACCTGGCCGCAGCCGCCCACTTCCAGCCAGCGTCCCTTCAGCGGCCCGCTGGCGAACGCGATGTCCACCTCGGCCGAGGGCTCGGTGAAGGGGAAGAACGACGGCCGGAAACGCAGCTGCAGGTCGGTCGTCTCGAAGAAGGTGGCGAAGAAGTCGGCGAGCACGGCTTTGAGGTCGGCGAAGCTCACGTTCTCGCCGATCCACAGGCCTTCGCACTGGTGGAACATGGGCGAGTGGGTGGCATCGCTGTCCACGCGATAGGTGCGCCCCGGCGCGATGACGCGGATCTCGGGCATGCGCTCGCCGCGCTGCAGTTGCTCGGCGTGTCGCTGTACGTGCTGCACCGCGTGGCGAACCTGCATCGGGCTGGTGTGGGTGCGCAGCACGTTGCCGCCTTCCACGTAGAAGGTGTCGTGCATCGAGCGCGCCGGATGATCGGCCGGCGTGTTCAGCGCGGTGAAGTTGAACCAGTCGGTCTCGATCTCCGGCCCATCGGCAACGGCAAAGCCCATCGAGCCGAAGATGGCCTCAATACGCTCAATGGACAGCGAAACCGGGTGCAGGCCGCCCTCACCCCGGCGGCGGCCAGGCAAGGTGACGTCCAGCGCCTCGGCCCTGAGCTGCGCCTGCAGTTCGGCCTCGGCCAGCGCTTCGCGGCGGGCCTGCAGCAGGGCCTCGACGCGCTGCTTGGTCTGGTTGATGGCGGCGCCGCGGGTCTTCTTGTCCTCAGGGGACAGGGCGGCCAAGCCCTTGAGCAGCTCGGTCACCCGCCCCGCCTTGCCCAGGTAGCGGGCCTTGGCGTTCTCCAGTTCAGCGGGCGTGGGCGCCGCGGCGAATTCGCGCTCGGCGTCGCTGACCAGGGTGTCGAGGTCGTTCATGGAAATCGGTGCATCAAAAAGAAAGGCCGCACCCAGGGTGACGGCCTTTCGAAATCTGCAGACCGGGCAGGACGCCCGGCCGCAATCAGCATCAGACAGCGATCAAGCTGCTATCACGCCGCGATCTGGGCCTTCACCTTGGCAACGATGCCGCTGAAGGCCGCCGGGTCGTTGACCGCCAGATCGGCCAGCACCTTGCGGTCCAGGTCGATGGCCGCCTTCTTCAGACCAGCGATGAACTTGCTGTAGCTCAGGCCCTCCTGACGGCTCGCCGCGTTGATGCGGGCGATCCACAGGCGGCGGAAGACGCGCTTCTTGGCACGGCGGTCGCGATAGGCATATTGCCCGGCCTTCATCACCGCCTGCTTGGCGATGCGGAAGACGTTCTTGCGGCGGCCGCGGAAGCCCTTGGCCAGGGCCAGGACCTTCTTGTGACGGGCACGGGCGGTAACACCACGTTTGACGCGAGGCATGTTGCTTCTCCTTCAGTCAGTGGGATTACAGGCCAGCAAAGGGCAGCATCTGAGCGATGTGACCCATGTTGGTCTCGTGCACGTTGGCCGCGCCGCGCAGGTGGCGCTTGTTCTTCGTGGTCTTCTTGGTCAGGATGTGGCGCTTGAACGCCTGACCGCGCTTGACGGTGCCACCCGGACGGACGCGGAACCGCTTGGCCGCGCTCTTCTTGGTCTTCATCTTGGGCATGACTGCCTCCTTCTGATGAGGTTGCACGAGGCGCCACGGACCGCTCCGCGGGCTTGATGGCCTGCGCACCACAACGACGGGCCGGTGACCAGACCGACCCGCGTTGACTTCAAAACCTTATTTCTTCTTCTTGGGCGCCAGGATCATGATCATCTGGCGGCCTTCCAACTTGGGCATGTTCTCGACCGTGGACACATCCACCAGATCATCGCGCACGCGCTCCAGCAGTCGCAGGCCGAGCTCCTGGTGGGTAATCTCGCGGCCGCGGAAGCGCAGCGTCACCTTGCCCTTGTCGCCTTCTTCCAGGAAGCGGCGCAGGTTGCGCAGCTTGATCTGGTAGTCGCCTTCATCGGTACCAGGGCGAAACTTGACCTCCTTGATCTCGATGACCTTCTGCTTGGCTCGAGCGTCGTGGGCCTTCTTCTGCTCCTGGTACTTGAACTTGCCGTAGTCCATCAGGCGGCAGACAGGCGGGTCCGCCGTGGCAGCGATCTCCACCAGGTCCACGTCGTACTCGGCCGACAGACGCAGTGCCTCCTGGATGCTGACGATGCCGAGCGGCTCGTTCTCGGGCCCGTTGAGGCGCACCTGGGGGGCGGTGATCTCGCGATTCAGCCGATGCTTCCGCTCCGCGTTGGGCGTGCGGCGATCCATGAACGTAGCGATGGTGGGCTTCCTTAGATGGGCATCAGGCCCTGAACATGTACACAACGCGCGCCCGGCGACTGACGCTGGGGTGACAACGGCCAAGCCGCATCACACCCAACGGCGCAGCCGCATCACACCTTTCGGGCGATGTCTTCGATCAACCTCTGGGAGAAGGCATCGATGGGCATCACTCCGAGGTCCTGATTGCCTCGGGCGCGCACCGCAACAGCCCCGGCGGCCTTTTCCTTGTCGCCAACGACAAGCAGGTACGGGACTTTTTGCATGGAATGCTCGCGGATTTTATAGGTGATCTTCTCATTGCGCAAATCCGCCACCGCTCTAACTCCTTGTTTTTGCAGTGTTTTTGCCACGTCGGCGGCATAGTCCGCTTGGGCGTCCGTGATGTTGAGCACCACCACCTGCTTGGGAGCGAGCCACACCGGCAGGGCGCCGGCATGCTGCTCGATCAGGATTCCGATGAAGCGCTCCAGGCTGCCGACGATGGCGCGATGGAGCATGACCGGAGCACGGCGTTCGCCGGACTCGGTGACGTACTCCGCCTCAAGGCGCTGCGGCATGGAGAAGTCAACCTGGATGGTGCCGCACTGCCAGTGGCGGCCCAGCGCGTCCTTGAGCGTGTACTCGATCTTGGGCCCGTAGAACGCGCCGTCGCCCGGGGCGATGCTGAATTCACTGCCCGTGGCACGCAGGCTCTCCATCAGCGCCTGCTCGGCCTTATCCCAGACCTCGTCGGAGCCGATGCGCGCCTCGGGTCGCGTGGCCACCTTGTAGATGATCTCGGTGAAGCCGAAGTCGGCATACACCTTCTGCAGCAGCGCGGTGAAGGCCACGCATTCATCGAGGATCTGGTCCTCGGTGCAGAAGATGTGGCCGTCGTCCTGCGTGAAGCCGCGCACACGCATGATGCCGTGCAGGCCGCCGGAGGGCTCGTTGCGGTGGCACTGGCCGAACTCGCCATAGCGCAGCGGCAGGTCGCGGTAGCTCTTGATGCCCTGGTTGTAGATCAGGATGTGGCCGGGGCAGTTCATCGGCTTGAGCGCGTAGTCGCGCTTCTCCGACTCGGTGGTGAACATGTTGTCCCGGTACTTGTCCCAGTGACCGGTCTTCTCCCACAGCGAGCGGTCGATGATCTGCGGGCCCTTGACCTCCTGGTAGCCGTTGTCGCGGTAGACCGCGCGCATGTACTGCTCGACCTGCTGCCACAGCGTCCAGCCGTTGGGATGCCAGAAGACGACGCCCGGCGCGTGGTCGTCGATATGGAAGAGATCCAGCTCGCGGCCGAGCTTGCGGTGGTCGCGCTTCTCGGCTTCTTCCAGCATGTGCAGGTACTGCTGCAACTCCTCCTTGGTGGCCCAGGCGGTGCCGTAGATGCGCTGCAGCTGCTCGTTGCGGTGGTCGCCGCGCCAATAGGCGCCGGCCACCTTCATCAGCTTGAAGTGCTTGAGCTTGCCGGTGGACGGCACGTGCGGGCCGCGGCACAGGTCGGTGAAACCACCCTCGCTGTAGAGCGACACGTCCTCGCCCGCCGGGATGCTGGCGATGATCTCGGCCTTGTAGTGCTCGCCCAGGCTCTTGAAGTAGCTCACGGCCTCGTCGCGCGGCAGCACCTTGCGCTCGACGCGCTCGTCCTTCTTGGCCAGCTCGGTCATCTTCTTCTCGATGGCCTGCAGGTCCTCGGGCGTGAACGGGCGCTTGTACGAGAAGTCGTAGTAGAAGCCGTTGTCGATGGTCGGGCCGATCGTCACCTGGGCCTCGGGGAAGAGCTCCTTGACCGCATAGGCCAGCAGGTGGGCCGTGGAATGCCGGATGACGTCCAGGCCGTCCGGATCCTTGTCGGTGACGATGGCGAGCGCGGTGTCACGGTCGATCAGGTAGCTGGTGTCCACCAGGCGCGCGTCCTCGCCCTGCCCCACGCGGCCGGCCAGCGCGGCCTTGGCCAAGCCTGCGCCGATGGATGCGGCCACCTCGGCCACCGTGACGGGCCCGGGGAACTCGCGCTGGGAGCCGTCGGGCAATCGAATCGAAACCATGTTGGGGTGCTCCGGATGCAGGCCGCCACAGGCCCGCGAGAGAAAACGAAAAAGCGCGGCAAGGGCCGCGCTTTCTTCTTTGGCATGAACGGATGAAATGGACGCGCGGCTGCCCCGACTAGACCTCGGTAAAGGTCGTGGTGCGAGTTCGCGGTGTCATAACCGTCGTGCCTTTCTCGTCCTTGTGAAGGTGCTGCAGGAGGCGCAAGACTACGGCGCGAGAGCCGTGCTCTTGGGAGCAATATTGTAGCCGGCCGCCAAAAGAAACCGGCCGCTCGTGGCGGCCGGTCCAGGCCTGCGCAGGTGGTGCAGGCCGCGTGAGTCGGGGAAAGCCAGACGGTAAGTCTGGCAGCCGGCTCGAGGGGGGATTCAGATCAGTGGAACTGCTCTTCTTCGGTCGAGCCGGTCAGGGCCTTCACCGACGAGGAACCGCCTTGGATCACGGTGGTCACGTCGTCGAAGTAGCCCGCACCCACTTCCTGCTGGTGGGACACGAAGGTGTAGCCCTTTTCGCGAGCAGCGAATTCGGGCTCCTGCACCATTTCGGTGTAGTGCTTCATGCCTTCGCCGCGGGCATAGGCGTGGGCGAATTGGAACGTGTTGTACCAGTTGATGTGGATGCCCGCCAGCGTGATGAACTGGTACTTGTAGCCCAGCGCGGAGAGCTCGTCCTGGAACTTGGCGATGGTCTTGTCGTCCAGGTTCTTCTTCCAGTTGAAGGACGGCGAGCAGTTGTACGACAGCAGCTTGCCCGGGCACTTGGCATGCACGGCCTGCGCGAACTCGCGGGCAAAGCCCAGGTCCGGCGTGCCGGTTTCGCACCACACCAGGTCAGCGTAGGGCGCGTAAGCCACGCCGCGGCTGATGGCCTGCTCCAGGCCGTTCTTGACGCGATAGAAGCCTTCTTGCGTGCGCTCGCCGGTCAGGAAGGGCTTGTCGTTGGCGTCGTGGTCGGACGTCAGCAGGTTGGCGGCCTCGGCGTCGGTGCGGGCCAGCACGATGGTGGGCACACCCATCACGTCGGCGGCGAAGCGGGCAGCGATCAGCTTCTCGATGGCTTCTTGCGTGGGGACGAGCACCTTGCCGCCCATGTGGCCGCACTTCTTGACGGCGGCCAGCTGGTCTTCGAAGTGAACGCCGGCGGCACCCGCGGCGATCATGTTCTTCATCAGCTCGAACGCGTTCAGGACGCCACCGAAGCCGGCTTCAGCGTCGGCAACGATGGGCAGGAAGTAGTCGATGAAGCCTTCGTCGCCAGGGCCGATGCCACGGGACCATTGGATCTCGTCGGCACGCTTGAAGGTGTTGTTGATGCGGCGGACCATGGTGGGCACCGAGTCGTACGCATAGAGCGACTGGTCGGGGTACATGGTCTCGGAGGTGTTGCCGTCGGCGGCGACTTGCCAGCCCGACAGGTACACGGCTTCCAGGCCTGCCTTGGCCTGCTGCATGGCTTGGCCGGCGGTGATGGCACCGAAGGCGTTGACGTAGCCCTTCTTGGCGCCGCCGTTCACCTTCTCCCACAGCTTCTCGGCACCGCGCTTGGCCAGCGTGTACTCAGGCTGCAGGCTGCCGCGCAGGCGCACGACGTCGGCAGCGGAATAGCCGCGCTTAACAAGCTTCCAGCGGGGGTTTTCAGCCCAGTCTTTTTCCAGGGCAGCGATCTGCTGTTCACGGGTGAGGTTCGTCATGACGATCTCCGGTTGACGATGGGAAAGCGAGGAACGGTGGTCGGTTCAGCGGCGGCCCGAGACAGGATGGCAGGGGTGCCCCCGGGTGGCGCAAGACTTATATCTTATACAAGACTTGGCCCTTCGTCACTGCCGATGGGCCGTGAAGGGCGGGGGTGTCGCAAGCCTTCAATCATCGCACCGTCGGGGCGGCCCCGGGGTGGTGCAGCGCGGCCGCCGGGTGCCTCGTCTGGCGTCACACCGGCGATGTGCAGTACCCTGCGCCGCTGCGCCTGCCACACCGGGCGCCCCACACACCGCAGGAGACACGACATGGCCGGCGACTTCGATGCCTACTGGATGCCCTTCACCGCCAACCGACAGTTCCGGCAGGCGCCGCGCATGCTCGCGCGGGCCAGCGGCATGTCTTACTGGACCGCCGATGGCCGCGAGCTGGTGGACGGCACGGCCGGGCTGTGGTGCGTGAATGCCGGCCACGGCCGGCCTGAGATCGTGGCCGCGATTGCGCAGCAGGCTGCGGAGATGGACTACGCACCGCCGTTCCAGATCGGCCACCCCAAGGCTTTCGAGCTCGCGCGGCGCGTCGTGGAGCTGGCGCCCAAGGGCATGGACCACGTGTTCTTCACCAACTCTGGCTCCGAGTCGGTCGACACGGCGCTGAAGATCGCGATCGCCTACCACCGCACGCGCGGCGAGGGCTCGCGCGTGCGGCTGATCGGCCGCGAGCGCGGCTACCACGGTGTCAACTTCGGCGGCACGGCAGTGGGCGGCATGGTCGCCAACCGCAAGGTCTTTGGCGCGCTGGTGGCGGGCGTGGACCATCTGCGGCACACGCACGATCTGAGCCGCAATGCCTTCACCCGCGGTCAGCCGGAGCACGGCGCGGAGCTGGCCGACGAGCTGGAGCGGCTGGTGGCGCTGCACGATGCATCGACCATCGCGGCAGTGATCGTGGAGCCCATGGCCGGCTCCACCGGCGTGCTGCTGCCGCCCAAGGGCTACCTGCAGCGCCTGCGCGAAATCTGCACCAGGCACGGCATCCTGCTGATCTTCGACGAGGTCATCACCGGCTTTGGCCGTCTGGGCACCCCGTTCGCGGCCCAGCACTACGGCGTCACGCCCGACCTGATGACAGTGGCCAAAGGCATCACCAACGGCGGTGTGCCCATGGGGGCGGTACTGACGAGCGACGCCATCCACCAGGCCTTCATGAACGGGCCGGATGGCGTAGAGCTGTTCCACGGCTACACCTACTCAGCCCATCCGCTGGCGTGTGCGGCCGGGCTGGCGACGCTGGAGCTCTACGCACGCGAAGGCCTGCTGACCCGCGCCGCCGAAGTGGCACCGTACTGGGAGGAGGCGCTGCACAGCCTCAAGGGCCTGCCGGGCGTGATCGACATTCGCAACACCGGGCTGGTGGGGGCGATCGAGTTCTCAGCATCGCCGGCCGGCCCCGGCAAGCGCGGCTTCGCGGTCTTCCAGGCATGCTGGGACCGCGGGGCACTGGTGCGGGCGGCGGGCGACAACATTGCGCTGTCGCCGCCGCTGATCATCGAACGCCCGCACATCGACCGGCTGGTTGGCATCCTGGCCGAGGCGATCAAAGCCACGGCCTGAAAACGGCACGCGGCCAGGCCCCTGCAAATGCGGACGGCCACCTCGCGGTGGCCGTCTTGCATGAAGGGCCGAGCCGATCGGCCCCGCACGACGCGGCTGGCCGTCAAGCCTGAGTCTCGCGGTAGTTGGCAATGCCGTCAGCGACTTCCTTGCGGGCAGCCTCCACGCCGTCCCAGCCAGTGACCTTGACCCACTTGCCAGGCTCCAGATCCTTGTAGTGCTCAAAGAAGTGCTGGATCTGCTTGAGCAGCAGCGGCGGCAGGTCCTCGACCTTCTGGATGCCGGCGTACATCGGGCAGATCTTCTCGGTGGGCACGGCCAGCAGCTTGGCATCGCCGCCTGCTTCGTCCTCCATCTTCAGCACGGCCAGGGCGCGGCAGGGAATGACCACGCCGGGCGGCAAGGGGAAAGGGGTGACCACCAGCACGTCCACCGGATCGCCGTCGTCGGACAGCGTCTGCGGCACGTAGCCGTAATTGCACGGGTAGTGCATCGCGGTGCTCATGAAGCGGTCGACGAACACCGCGCCGGTCTCCTTGTCGACTTCGTACTTGACCGGGTCGGCAGCGGCCGGGATCTCGATGACGACGTTGAACTGGTCAGGCGCCTTGGCGCCGGGGGTGACGTTGAGCAGGCTCATGGTGTTCGCGCTCGAAAGGAGTGTCGGGAAAAGAACCGCACAGTTTAGGCGATGGTCATGACGGCCGAACGCGCCGGGAGACCCCCCGCTAAACTGCCTGCCCTCCCCCGCAAAAAGCCGTTCGTTCCATGCCCTTCCAGCGCCTGCGCGAAGACATCGCCTGCATCCTGGAGCGCGACCCCGCTGCGCGCACCGCATGGGAAGTGCTGACCTGCTACCCGGGCCTGCATGCCCTGGCGATGCACCGAGTCGCGCATGCTTGCTGGGTACGAGGGCTGCGCTGGCTGGGCCGCTTCATCTCGCAGCTGGCGCGCTTCCTGACTGGCATCGAGATCCACCCCGGGGCGACCATCGGCCGGCGCGTCTTCATCGACCACGGCATGGGCGTCGTCATCGGCGAGACGGCCGAGGTGGGTGACGACTGCACGATCTACCAGGGCGTGACGCTGGGCGGCACGTCGCTGACGCGCGGGGCCAAGCGGCACCCCACCTTGGGCAAGGGCGTGATCGTCGGTGCCAACTCGCAGGTGCTGGGCAGCTTCACGGTGGGAGACGGTGCACGTATCGGCTCCAACGCGGTGGTAGTCAAGCCGGTGCCCGCAGGAGCCACCGCGGTGGGCAACCCGGCACGCATCCTCAAGGCCGACCCGCGGCAGGACGAGCAGGCCGCACAGCGCGAGAAGGTGGCCGAGCGCATGGGCTTCTCAGCCTATGGCGCGACACAGGGGGACGATCCGGTGTCGATGGCGCTGCGAGGCCTGATCGACAACGCGGCCGGGCATGAGCACCAGATCACGCTGCTGTGGCAGGCGATCCAGAAGCTGGCCCGCGAGGCGACCACCGAGAACGCGCGCGGCTGCCTGCCCAAGGATGCGCAGACGACGGAAGGCTTCGACGCGGAAGGCCTAAACCGACTGGTCAAGTAGCCCGCCGCGCGTTGCCGGCGCCGGGTTGCGGCGAGCCACCACGGGGTGGTGGGCGCCGCCGCACATGCAGCGGCGTCGCCGGCCCGCCGTGGGTATCACAGCCCGAACAGCAGCGGCGTGAGCAGCAGCCAGGGCGCCACCGGGTCGCGCGGCAGGTCCACGAGCACGGTCTGGCTGGGGCGGCTGACGTAGCCGTCGCGCTCTATGGTGCGGTAGCGGAAATAGGCCAGGCCTTCGGCGGCCACCCCGGGAGGCACGGCGCGGCCCCAGCGCGGCGGCGGCAGGCGCCATTGCGGCTGATCCAGATCGACTCGGGCGATGAGCTGCTCAAACGCCGGGTCGGCAGCCAGCTCGGCCTGCCAGCGCGGCTGCGGGCCAGTGGTGGACGACTCCGCTGGCCCGTCTTCACTGCCAGGCAATCGGCCCCAGGTCAGCACCAGGCTGCCGTCGGCGTCACGCCGGCTTTGCGGCGGCAGCGGATCGGGCCGCACGTCCAACACCTGCGCGTCGCCCCAGGGGCCACGATCGTCCTGGGGACCAATGGTACGCACGCGCCAGTGGTAGCGGCCGGGCTCAGGCAGGTGCAGCACATGGCCGCCGCCGGGAATCGCATCTACAAGTGCCACGCGCTGTGTGAAGGCGGCATCTCGGGCGACCTCGAGCGCATAAGCCTGCGCGTCCATGGCCTGCGCCCAGGCGAAGGCGACTGGGCCGACGGGATGCTTGCTGGCCGGACGGGGCGCCACCGTGGGCGGCGGCTCGGGACGCGCATCCAGCTCGAAGCGGCCCACCGCGTCGCCGCCGGCGACACCGAACGCATTGACGCGGCGCATGCGCACGTGCCAGATGCCGTCGGGCAGGCCGTCGATGCGCACCGGTGCGCCGGCCGCTACCTGCTGGTCGAGCACGATGGCGTCGAAGCCAACATCGCCGGCGACCTGCACACGCACCGATGCGTCGGCCGGCGCCGCCCAGGCGACCAGCGGGCGTTCGAAGCGCGGCGGCAGCAAGGACAGGTCCGGCGGGGGCGGCAACGCGCTCACTGCCGGCCGGCCCTGCGCGGCAACGCGAGCGCCCTGACCGGCCGTCAGCACCGTGGCCGCACCGGCGGCCACGCGGCCTTCGAGCACCTCGGTGATCGTCACCCAGCCGCCGGCCTCGCCGGCCGCCCCGGCGCCACGCCTGAGCGCGGGCCGACCCAGCTCGGCAAGGTGGACGCGGTAGTGCGTGCCCCGCACGCCGAGCACGGTGGTCGGCGTCTGCACCTCCAGCGGCTTAGCGCGAAACACCTTGGAAGCCACTACCTCCATCGAGCCGCGCAACAGCCGCATGGTGCCGACGAACCAGCCGTCATGGGCGGTGTCGGCCGCGCCAGTGGCCACGGCCGACACCGGTGCAGCGGCGGCGGGCGCGCGGGCGCCAGCCATCCGACTGGCGGCGAGCGAAGCGACGCTGTCCGGCAGGAGCTTGACGCGCGAACCGTCGGCCAGTTGCAGCACGGCCGAGCCACGCGGGCCGACTGTGATGCGCGCGCCTTCGGGCACCGCCTGGCCCACAGCCAGCATGTGCAGGGGCGCCACGGCCACGCGCACGCCAGCCGTCCGCGCGTCGTTGCCCTGTGGCGGGTGGGCCCGCCGCGGGTGAGCCGCTCGTGTCGAGACGCCCTGAGCCTTGGCGGCCTGCCTCGGCAAGGGCTCGGGCGGCAGCGTCAGCGTCACATCGCCGGTGACCGCCTGCACCGTGGCCGGCACCGGCTGCTGGCGCAGCAGGCCCACCGGCAGGCGCAGCGTCTGGCCCGGGTGGAGCATGTCGGGCCGCTGCAGACCGTTGAGCTCGGCCAGCCGACGCCACGCGCCGGGCTGCCGCAGCAGCTCACGCGACAGCCCATGCAGCGTGTCGCCCGGACGCACGACCAGCGGCACGGTGTCCGCGGCAAGGCCGGGTGACGCCGAGGCCAGCCCGGCCATGCAGGCCGCAGCCAGCCCGAGGCCGCGCCAGGGCACCGCCGGGGCATGCCAGAACCCCCTGCGCATCTGCCGCGGCCGGCTCACGAGTGCCCCTGCGGCGCGGTGGTGGGCGATGTGGCGGGCGGCGTGCTCAACCCGTGCGCGCGCTGTGCCGACTTGGGCCGGAAGGCCGCACAGACCTCGGCCCGGGTCTCGATGTAGGGGCCGCCGATCAGGTCGACGCAATAGGGCACGGCGGCGAAGATGCCCGGCACTTGCAGGCGGCCATCGGGCTCGCGCAGGCCTTCAAGCGTCTCGGCGATCGACTTGGGCTGGCCCGGCAGGTTGAGGATGAGCGAGCGGCCGCGCACCACCGCGGTCTGGCGCGACAGGATGGCCGTGGGCACGAAACGCAGGCTGATCTGGCGCATCTGCTCGCCGAAGCCGGGCAGCTCGCGGTCGGCCACGTCACGGGTGGCCTCAGGCGTCACGTCGCGCGGCGCGGGGCCGGTGCCGCCGGTGGTGAGCACCAGGTCGCAGCCGGCCTCGTCCACCAGCCGGCGCAGCGTGGCGGCGATGATCGGCCGCTCGTCGGGAATGAGCTCGGTCACCCAGTCAACCGGGTTGAGCAGCGCGCGGCCCAGCCAGTCCTGCAGGGCCGGGATGCCGCGGTCCTCGTAGACGCCGCTGCTGGCGCGGTCGCTGATCGAGACCACACCGATGCGCACGCGATCATGCTGAGTCATCACCACCCTCCCCGCTTCCGCCTGCTTGCTGCAGGCCTTTCTTGATGAACTGGAACAGCTCGCGAAAGCCGCGGCCGCTGCGCTGCTCCGGCGCGGCAGCGGCGTCCTTGCGCGCAGTGCGAATCAAGGCGCGCAGCTGCTGCACGTCGGTGTCCGGATGGTCCTGCACCCAGCGTGTCAGAGCCTCATCGTCGGCCAGCAGGTCGACGCGCCAGCGTTCGGCCTGGTGCAAGGCCAGCGCGTCGCGTGCGCCGCCCAGCTTGAACGCGGCCACGGCTTCGCGCAAGGGCTCCGCATCGACATTGCGCATGAGCTTGCCGATGTACTGCATCTGCCTGCGACGGCCCTCGTGCGAGCGCGTGCGCCGCCATTCGTCCAGCGCGGCTCGCAGGCTGTCCGGCAGCTCCAGGCGGTCCAGGTGATCCTGCGGCAACTTGACCAGCTCCTCGCCCAGGTCCTGCAGGTCATGCATGGCCTTCTTGCGCTGGGTCTTGCTGGGGCGCTCGGCCGGCAGCGCGTCATCGGGCAGGAGATCGTCGGGATCGGACATCGAGGGGATGCGGGCAAGAGGTAAGGCGGGTAAGGGCGGTAAGGCAGGCAAGGACGCCCGGCAGGTCGGCGGGCGCGGTGCGGCGACGGCCGCACCCCGGTGCACCGGCAGCGCCCTGACAGCGGCGGATGCGGCCCGCGCAAAGCAGCCGGTCCCGCAGACGCGGCGGAGCACACGGCGCCGGCGGGCCCGGAAAGGGGCTGGCTATCATACGTTCGCACCTTCGGGAGAGCGGCCGATCCACTGCCCTGCTCTCTCTTGTCCAGCCGCCGAACCCAGAGCCGCCCATGCCGCGATCCGTCAGCCCCACCGCCCCCGCCGATGCCGGCTTTGCCTACAGCCAGGAGCAGTTCCGGCAGCTGGTGGAGGACGCGCTGGCGCTGGCGCACCAGGTCGGCGCGACGGACGCGGTGGCCGAGGTATCCGAAGGCGCAGGCCTGTCGGTCTCGACACGCCTGGGCGAGATCGAGAACGTCGAGCGCAACCGCGACAAGTCCATCGGCGTCACCGTCTACGTCGGCCAGCGCCGGGGCAATGCCAGCACCAGCGACTTCTCGCGCGAGGCGCTGGAGCGCACGGTGCGCGCCGCCTACGACATTGCCCGCTACACCGCCGAAGACCCCGCCGCCGGCCTGCCCGATGCGGAGGACCTGGCCACGCCCGAAGAGGCGGCCCGCGACCTGGACCTCTTCCACCCCTGGGCCGTGACCGCCGAGGAGGCCGCCGAGCTGGCGCGCCGCTGCGAGCAGGCAGCCCTGTCCACCGACCGGCGCATCACCAACTCGGAGGGCGCCGGCGTGTCGGCCCAGCAGTCGCACTTCTTCTCGGGCAACTCGCGCGGCTTTCGTGGCGGCTATGCCAGCTCGCGCCACTCCATCTCGGTGGCGCCGATCGCCGGCCGCGGCAACGACATGCAGCGCGACGCCTGGTACAGCTCGATGCGCGATGCGGCCGACCTGGCCTCGCCCGAGGCCGTGGGCCGCTATGCCGCCGAGCGCGCGCTGTCGCGCTTGAAGTCGCGCAAGATCGCCACCTGCGAGGTGCCGGTGCTGTTCGAGTCAACCCTGGCCGCCGGCCTCTTCGGCGCTTATGTGCAGGCCACCAGCGGCGGGGCGCTGTACCGTCGCGCTACCTTCCTGCTCGACAGCCTGGGCCAGCCGGTCTTCCCGGATCACATCGACATCGTCGAGGATCCTCACATCCCCAAGGCCAAGGGCAGCGCACCCTTCGACGACGAGGGCGTGCGCACCCGCTCGCGCACGGTGGTCGACGGCGGCGTGGTACAGGGCTACTTCCTGTCAAGCTACTCCGCGCGCAAGCTGGGCATGCGCACCACCGGCCACGCCGGCGGCTCGCAGAACCTCACCCTCACCAGCCGGCTCACGCAGGCCCAGGACGACCTGGACGCCATGCTGCGCAAGCTGGGCCGCGGCCTGTTCGTGATTGAGCTCATCGGCCAGGGCGTCAACTACGTCACCGGCGATTACTCCCGTGGCGCTGCCGGCTTCTGGGTGGAGGACGGCCGCATCGCCTATCCGGTGCAGGAGATCACCATCGCCGGCAACCTGCGACAGATGTTCAAGGACATCGTCGCCGTGGGCGCCGACGCCTACACCATGGGCACCAAGACGATCGGCTCGGTGCTCATTGAGCGCATGAAGGTCGCCGGCCACTGAGACACGCGGCCGGCCAGGCGCCGGCCGTGGGTGCGCAACAGCGGGGCATCCCCCTGGATCTTGCGGCAGGCGGTGCGCGATCATGCGCGCCGACTCCACCGCAAATCAGAGGACCCCATGCAACGACGCTCCTTCGTCCGCCATGCCGGCCTGGCCGGTGTCCTGGCCGCCGGCGCGGCACCAGCCGTCCACGCCCAGGCAACAGTGCGCTGGCGCCTGGCATCGAGCTTCCCCAAGACGCTGGACACCATCTTCGGCGCGGCCGAGGCCTTCTCCAAGCTCGTCCACGACATGTCGGGCGGCAAGTTCCAGATCTCGGTGCATGCCGGCGGCGAGCTGATGCCACCCTTTGGCGTGGTCGATGGGGTGAAGGCCGGCACAGTGGAGATGGCGCACACCGCGCCGTACTACTTCGTCGGCAAGGACGAGACCTTTGCCATTGGCAGCGCCATTCCCTTCGGCCTGAACTCCCGCCAGATGAGCGCCTGGATGTACGAGGGCAACGGGCTCAAGCTGATGCGCGAGTTCTACGCGCAGTACAACATCGTCAACTTCCCCGGCGGCAACACCGGCGCGCAAATGGGCGGTTGGTACAAGAAGCCGCTGAAGACCCTGGCCGACATGAAGGGCCTGAAGATGCGCATCGGCGGCTTCGCCGGCAAGGTGATCGAGCGCCTGGGCGCCGTGCCGCAGGCCATTCCGGGCGGCGAGATCTACCAGGCGCTGGAGAAGGGCACCATCGACGCGGCCGAGTGGGTCGGCCCCTATGACGATCTGAAGCTCGGCTTCTACAAGGTGGTGTCCTACTACCACTACCCGGCCTGGTGGGAAGGCGGCCCGCAGCTCGACTTCTTCGTCAACAGCGCCGCATACGCCAAGCTCGGCGCCGACCACAAGGCCATGATCGAGGCTGCCGCCGCCTTCGCCCACAACGAGATGCAGGCCCGCTACGACGCCCGCAACCCGCAGGCGCTCAAGCAGCTGGTGGCCTCCCGCACCAAGCTTGTGCCCATGCCCAAGGACGTGATGGACGGGGCCTTCAAGGCGTCGATGGACATCTACGCCGAACTCAACCAGACCAACCCGAACTGGCGCAAGGTCTACGCTGACTACGCCAAGTTCCGCGCCGATGAGAACCTGTGGTTCCGCTTTACCGAGGCGCGCTTCGACAGCTATATGCAAAACGCCAAGCTCTGATGGCGTGATCCCCGGCCTGCGAGCCCAACCCCGCAGGCAGTCAGTCTGGATCAGGGCGCTGAGGCGCCCTGATCTGCTTTCAGCGCATCCTCGATCGCACGCATGTTGGCGTCCTCACCGGCCGCATCCGACGCGGCCGGCATCCCGGGCTCGGCACCCAGGCCGCTATCGTCCTGCGGCATGTCGATGCGCACCTTGTCCAGATCCACCGCCTGCTCGCGATCCAGCCAGTAGGTCACCGACTGCGGCCAGGCGATCACCACTGCCACCAGCAGCAGCTGTAGCCCGAGCCACGGAATGGCACCCAGGTAGAGATCCCGCGCGGTGACCGGCCGCGCCAGTGCGCCGCGTTTGTGCACCTGGTCGGCGATACCGCGCAGGTAGAACAAGGCAAAGCCGAAGGGCGGGTGCATGAAGCTCGTCTGCATGTTCACGCACAGCAGCACCCCGAACCAGATCGGATCGATGCCCAGCTTCTGCGCCACCGGTGCCAGCAGCGGCACGACGATGAAGGCGATCTCGAAGAAATCGAGGAAGAAAGCCAGGAAGAAGATGAAGACATTGACGGCGATGAGGAAGCCCACCGCGCCGCCGGGCAGGCTGCCGAGCATCTCCTCGATCCAGATGTTGCCGTCCACGCCCTGGAAGACCAGGGTAAAGACGGTGGAGCCTATGAGGATGAAGATCACCATGGCCGAAACACGCATGGTCGAGTCCATGGCCTGCCACAGCAGGGACAGGCTCAGGCGGCGATTGATGGCCGCCAGCGCCACCGCCCCCATCGCGCCCAGGGCTCCGGCCTCGGTGGGCGTGGCCAGGCCCATGAAGATGGTGCCCAGCACCAGGAAGATCAGCACCACGGACGGCACCATGCCGCGCAGCACGCGGGCCCAGAGCGTCCAGCCGCGCTGCAGCCGGGCCTCGGGTGGCAGCGGCGGCACGCGCTGTGGCCACACGGCGGCCACCAGCGCGGTGTAGGCCACGAACAGCAGCGTCTGCAGGATCGACGGGCCGATGGCGCCCTTGTACATGTCTCCCACCGGCTGGCCCAGCTGGTCGGCCAGCACCACCAGCACGAGCGACGGTGGGATGAGCTGCGTGATCGTGCCCGATGCGGCGATGACGCCCGTGGCATAGCGCATGTCGTAGCCGTAGCGCATCATGATCGGCAGAGAAATCACGCCCATGGCGATGACGCTGGCGGCCACCGTGCCGGTGATGGCGCCCAGCACCGCGCCGACCACGATCACCGCAAAGCCCAGCCCGCCCGGCACGCCACCGAAGAGCTGGCCGCAGCCCTCCAGCAGATCCTCGGCCAGGCCGCTGCGCTCCAGCACGGCGCCCATGAAGGTGAAGAACGGGATGGCCAGCAGCAGCTCGTTGGACAGGATGCCGAACACGCGCAGCGGCAGGTTGCCCAGAAAGGCTTCCGGGAAGAAGCCCAGCGCCACCGACAGCGCACCGAATCCCAAGCCGAGCGCGGCCAGCGAGAAGGCCACCGGAAAGCCGATGAGCAGCACGACGACCAGCGCGCCGAACATCAGCGGCGCCATGTGGTGCATGGCGATCACTGCAGCGGCCTTTCGTAGTGCGTGTCCATGTCCCAGCGGCCGGCCAGGTAGCCGATGCGCTTGAGCACCTCGGCCAGGCCCTGAGCCAGCAGCAGCGCAAAGCCCAGCGGGATCAGCGCCTTGACCGGCCAGCGCACCAGCCCGCCGGCACTGTTGGACATCTCGTGGCTGGCCCAGGCGTCATAGGCGAAGTCGGCCGAGGTCCACAGCAGCACGCCACACACCGGCAGGTAGAACAGCGTAAAGCCCAGCAGGTCGATCCATGCCCGCGTGCGCGGCTGCCGGCCGCCGTAGATCACGTCTACACGCACATGCTCGTTGAGCTGCACCAGCGCCGGCGCACCGAGAAACACCGTGGCGGCAAAGAGATACCACTGGATCTCCAGCCAGGCGTTGGAGCCGATGTTGAAGCCGTAGCGCACCAGGGCCACCGCGGCGCTGATGCCGCAGGCAGCCAGCACGCAGGCGCTGGCGATATGCGCCAGGCCGCGCGACAGCGCGTCCATGGCACGGATGTAGTGGGTGAGGATGGGCGGCATGGCACAGGGCCGGGCAGCTCCGGCGGGGGCGCCGAGGGTACTGCAAGCCCCGCCGCCCTGCCCTGCGGGCCGACCCTGATCAGGCCTGGGTGCGAAAGACCTCGACCGTGCCAGCCATCTGGCGGGCGCGCAGCTCCAGCGACTGGGCCACTGCGGCCAGCTCCTCCACCAGCGCGGCATTGCGCTGCGTCAGGCCGTCGATCTCGTTGACGGCATGGTTGACCTGCGTGATGCCGCCCAGCTGCTCACGCGAGCTGTCATGGATGTGCCGGCGTCTGACCACGCCACCGAGGGGCAAGGCCCCACTGTTCAGTCGGTGGCCGTGGCGAGTGCGTAGAGCCGCGCCGAGCGGGCCCCACTGCGGCAGAACATCAGGATGGGCCGCGGCAGCGTGCGCAGCAGTTCGGCGCAGCGGGCCACTTCTTCGGGCGACTGATAGGCACCGCTGACCGGCAGGAAGGCGTACTGCAGGCCGGCGGCATGGGCCGCCGCTTCGATGCTGGCGCTGGTTGGCTGATCGGGCCCGTGCTCGAAGTCCGGGCGATTGTTGATGACACTCTTGAAGCCGGCGCGGGCGGCGTCAGCCATGGCTTGCGGCGTGAGCTGCGGCGCGGCGCAGACATCGTCGGAGAGGGCTTGAAGGGGCAGGCTCATCAGGATCCTCGAAGTGTGGGGCGGGCCGCGTACGGCCAGCGGCGCAGGCTGGCGCGGCAGCCTGCCATCCTACGCCGGTGTCTCAACGCGACAGCGCCTGCTTGACCGCCGCCGACACCGCGGCCATGTCCGCCTTGCCGGCCAGGCGCTGCTTGGCCGCGGCCATGACCTTGCCCATGTCACCGGGGCCGCTGGCGCCCAGCTCGGCCACCAGGGCGGCAATCTCCCCGGCCACGGCCTCAGGCGACAGGCGCTCGGGCAGATAGGCCTCGAGCACGGTGATCTCGACGGCCTCCTTGTCGGCCAAGTCACTGCGGCCGCCCGACTGGTACTGGGTGATGGCGTCGCGCCGCTGCTTGATCAGCTTGTCGACCAGGGCGACGACCCCGGCGTCGTCCACGGTCACGCGCTCGTCCACTTCCTTTTGCTTGATGGCGGCCAGCAGCATGCGGATGGTGCCCAGGCGGTCAGCTTCCTTGGCACGCATGGCGGCCTTCATGTCGTCGGTGATGCGGTCCTTGAGGCTCATGTGAAATCCTTGGGTTGGCGGGTGGATCGGCGCAGAAGACGGCCGGAAAGGAAAAAGCCCGCATGGGCGTCCCCGCGCGGGCTTTTCGTCGTGTGCAAGGCCGGCCGGTAGGCCGACGCCCAGCGATCAGTACAGCTTCTTGGGCAGCTGCATGCTGCGCACGCGCTTGTAGTGGCGCTTCACGGCGGCAGCCTTCTTGCGCTTGCGCTCGGCAGTCGGCTTCTCGTAGAACTCGCGGGCGCGCAGTTCGGTCAGCAGGCCAAGCTTTTCGATCGTGCGCTTGAAGCGGCGCAGGGCGACGTCGAACGGTTCGTTTTCCTTGACACGGATGGTCGTCATGTAGGGATCTTTCAATTGCTGGCGTCGTTTAAGCCGGACCTGCCGCTGATGGTTCCGCGGATGCGGCACTCGCGGCCCTCGACACCGTTTACCGGTAAAGCCCGCGATTATATGCCGCGAATCATCCCTGGCAATGGGCCCACGGGGCGGAAAGGAAATAGGGCAAGCGCCCATCCCGGGGCCGCCCCCCCGCCCGCCGGGCTCTGTCTCAGGCGCCTTGCTCGGGCAGCCACCAGACCCCGTGCTCCGTGATGGCGGCGTCCTGGTCCGCCACGCCAGCCAGCAGATCGGCCACGTGGCCCATGCCGGGCACGACGGCATCCGGGGTCAGGTCATGCCACGGCCGCAGCACGAAGGCCCGCTGCGCCAGCCGCGGATGAGGAAGCGTGAGCCGCGGCGTCACGCAGACGGTGTCGCCATGGGCCAGCAGGTCCAGGTCCAGCGTGCGCGGGGCGTTGGGATAGGGCCGCGTGCGGCCGGCGGCCACCTCGATGGCCTGCAGCGCGTCGAGCAGCGCGACCGGCACCAGATCAGTCTGCAGGCGCGCAACGGCGTTGAGGTAGTCGGGCCCCTGCGCCTGCCAGGGGGCGCTGCGGTAGAGCGGTGAGACCCCCACCAACCGCGTGGCCGGCAGCGCCGCGAGCGCCCGCACTGCCGCGGACAGCGCCGCACGCGCATCGCCCAGGTTGGCCCCCAGGCCGATCCAGGCGGTGTGCGTCATGTCAGAGAAGAGGTGCGGTGACGGGCAGGCTGACAGCAGCGGCTCAGCCGCCGCTGCCCTCTGTGCCGCCCGAGCCTGACGGCGCGCCGCCCTCGCCTGCTGTCCCCCCGGCCGGCTTGCGACGGCGACGACGGCGCTTGCGCGGCGGGCCCTCACCGGCCTCACCGGCTCCGCCCACCTCGGCATCGCCAGCCTCGTTGGCGGCATCCGCATCGCCGGCGTCGGCGGGCCGACGCGCCTGGCTGCCGGCCGCCGCGGGGTCCTCGTCACGGCGCGCGGCCGATGCCTTGCGCGGCGAGCGGGCGCGCTTGGGGCCTTGCTCCTTGCGCGCCTGCTCCAAAAGGGCCTGACGCTCGGCCGGATCGGCGGTGGAGAAGTCCTCCCACCACTGCGACAGCGACATGTCCACCTCGCCCACCTGCGCGCGCAACCGCAGGAAGTCGAAGCCCGCGCGGAAACGCGGCTGCTCGACCAGCGTCAGCGGACCGCTGCCCACGCGCTTGTCGAAGCGCGGCTGCATCATCCAGATCTCGCGCATGTCGGCCGCCAGCTTGCCGCGGCCGGAGATGTCGCCGATGCGCGCATCGAAGGCCGTATCGATGGCCTCCTGCAACGCCACGAAAGGTGCGTCGCCGCGATCCAGGCCGCGCTGCCAGCCCTCCCGCACGTCGTGCCACAGCAGGCAGGCGAGCAGGAAGCTGGGCGCCACGGGCTTGCCCTCGGCCACCCGGCGGTCCGTGTCGGCCAGGGCCAGCTTGACGAAGCGCTCACGCTCGCTGCCGGCAGCGGCGCCGCCGAGCGCAGCCTCCAGCACCGGGAAGATGCCGCGGTCCAGGCCATGGCGGCGCAGCTCCTCCACGGAGGCCAGCGCATGCCCGGTCTGCAGCAGCTTGATCATCTCGTCGAACAGGCGCGAGGCTGGCACGTTGGCCAGCAGCTCCGCAGCTTCGCGGATGGGCTCGCGGGTTTGGGGCTCGATTTCGAAACCCAGCTTGGCCGCGAAGCGGATGACGCGCAGCACGCGCACCGGGTCCTCGCGGTAGCGGTGCATGGGGTCCCCGATCATGCGCAGCACACGCTTCTTGGCGTCGCGGATGCCGTGGTGGTAGTCGACCACGATCTGCGTCTGCGGGTCGTAATAGAGCGCATTGACGGTGAAGTCGCGCCGTGCGGCGTCTTCGATCTGCGGCCCCCAGACGTTGTCGCGCAGCACGCGGCCGCTGGCATCGACCACATGGTTCTTGCCGGCCAGCTCGGCCTTGGCGGTCTTCTCGTTCCCCTTGACCTGCTCGGCGTCGGCAGCGTCCACGTAGGCGCGGAAGGTGGAGACCTCGATGACCTCGTGGTCCCGCCCGCGGCCGAAGACCACATGCACGATGCGAAAGCGCCGGCCGATGATGAAGGCGCGGCGGAACAGCGCCTTGACCTCCTCGGGCGTGGCATTGGTGGCGACGTCGAAGTCCTTGGGGCGCAGGCCGAGCAGCAGGTCGCGCACGGCGCCGCCGACGATGTAGGCCTCGAAGCCGGCGTGCTTGAGCGTCTCGACCACCTTGACGGCGCGCTCGTCCACCAGGGTGACGTCGATGCCGTGCTCGGCATGGGGCACGTCAACGCGGCGCCCGGTCTTGATAGCCAGCTTGGTGCGCTGGGGCGCCGGGCGCGCACGACCCAGCAGCGAGGTGATGAGTTTCTTGATCATGCGAACAACTTGAGGATGCGCCAGCCGCGCGAGCGGGCCAGGGCTTCGAGTGGGGGGCTGGGGTTGGTGGCCACCGGGTCGGTGGCGCGCTCCAGCAGCGGCAGGTCGTTGAGCGAGTCGCTGTAAAAGCTCACGCGGGCGAAGTCGGTCAAGCCCAGGCCCTGCCCGGCCAGCCACTGTTCCACGCGGGTGACCTTGCCCTCGCGGAAGGTGGGCACACCGTCGATGCGGCCGGTGACGCGGCCGCCTTCGCCCCGGTGCAACTGCACGGCCAGCAGGTGCGGCACGCCGAAGGCCTCGACGATGGGCGCGGTGACGAACTCATTGGTGGCGGTGACGACGGCCACCAGGTCGCCTTGCCGCTGATGCTCGCGCACCAGGTCCAGGGCCTGGGACTGCAAGGCCGGGCGGATCACGCTATCCATGAACTGCCGCCGCACGGCGTCGAGCTCGTCCGGCGCGCGATGGCGCCACACGCCGGTGGCGAAGTCGATGTAGGCCGGCAGGTCCAGCACGCCCTCCTGGTACTGGCGATAGAACTCGTCGTTGCGACGGCGGAACTCGGCCTCGTCGGCCCAGCCGATGCGCACCATGAACTCGCCCCACTCGTGGTCAGAGTCCAGCGGCAGCAGCGTGTGGTCGAGGTCGAAGAGGCAAAGGTTCATGCGGTGAGGTCGTCTTCGGCCAGCATGGCCTTGAGCAGGGGCACGGTCACGCCGCGCTGGCGGGCCAGGGCATAGCGGTCCAGGCGGTCGAGCAGGCGCATCAGCGAAGCGAGATCGCGCGAAAAGCGGGTCTGTAGGTAGCGGGCGACGTCCTCGCCCAGCGGGATGCCGCGGCGGCCGGCCTCGTGCACAAGCACGGCGCGCACCTCCTCGTCCTGCAGCGGCTCGATCTGGAACACCAGCCCCCAGCCCAGGCGGCTGCGCAGATCGTCGCGCAGCGGCAGGTCCACCGGCGGGCGGGTGCCGGCGGCCAGGATGGGCTGCTGCGAGCCGGCCGCCCGCACGAAGAGCGCGAAGGCGGCCTGCTGCTGCGCGGCGTCCAGCGCGTCGCAGTCGTCAATAACGGCCAGCGCGGGGCGGTCGCCCTCGTCCGGCCAATCCCAGGGCACCGGGCGCGCAGCGCCGGCCCAGACGATCCGGCCGCCTTCGGCCTGCATGCGATGGGCGGCAGCGTTGAGCAGGTGGCTCTTGCCGGCGCCGGCTGGGCCCCATAGGTAGATGGGTGCGGCCGACCATGGCGCCTCACGCAGCTGAGCCACGGCAGCCTCATTGGCGCCGGGCAGGAAGCCGTCGAAGTCCAGGGCCGGATCGGGTCCGAGGGGCAGCGGGATCTGTCGCATGACGGCCGCCACGGATCACCCCGCATGGGCCGTTGCCAGCCCAGCGGCCGCACGCCGGGCCATGCCGACGCCGGCGGCATGCAGCGCGCGGGCTGCAGGCCGGCGGGCAAGGATGCGGCAAGGCGGCTTCAAGGGGTGTACGGACGATCGGAGGGAGTGCGAGTGGCCACGCAGCCACCCGTGCCGCGGCCCGAGCGCAGGCGCCGGCGCGCCGCGGGCGCAAAGCCTCTGATTCTATTCGGGCATCTCCGGCAGGCCGGCGGCGGCCAGCAAGCCGTACTGATGCGGCCAATGCCGGTGCCGCCGCAAACCGCGGCCGGACTGCGGCGGCCGGGAGAGGTGGCCAGCGGGCGCGTCGGGGTCAGCGGCCGGAGAAGGCCGCGCGGCGGGCCGCTTCGAGCTGCGCGTCCAGCCACTTCTGGTCGCGCTGCTCGGCCGGCATGGCCTGCCACTGCGCGACGATGGCCGCCTGGCGCTGCTCAAAGTCGCGCAGTTGGCGCTCCTCGCGGGCCATGGCCTGGGCCTCCTCGGAGGTGGGCGCCTGGGCCAGGCGCTGCTTCTCCTGCGCCAGGCGCTGCTCGCGCTGCGCCGGATCGGCGATCAAGTCCTCCACCAAGGCGGCCTGCAGCATGAAAGCCTCGCCGGCATTGACCTCGCGCTGCGCAACGCGCGTGGGCAGTTGGTCCAGCAGGCGTTGCGCCAGGGCGCGGCGCTGGGCGGCATCACCGGAATCACGCAGGGCCTGCCAGGCCTCGAACTCCTTCTGGAAGCGCAGGTAGGCAACGATGCGGGCCATCTCCTGCTCCCGTTGGGGGTGATCCTTGAGCGTCTCCTGCAGCGCGGACCACTCCTCAGCCGTGATGAAAGAAGGGCGGCCGTCGGGGCCAGTCTGGTCCAGCGTGGCAAGCGGGGCACGGGCCGGGCCGGCAACAGCGCCGGTGTTGCCGGCACGCGACCACGGGAAGGCGGTGCCGCTGGCAGCGCGCGCGGGCTCGCCTGCCAGGCTGCCGGCTGCCTCGCGAGCGGCCAGGCCGGCCGGGCGGCTGAACCACCAGGCTGCGGCGACCAGGGCCACCGCGGCCACGCCGGCGGCCAGCAGCAAGCGCCGCGGGCGCTTGTCGTCGAATCGGATCATGGGGAGTCTCCTGGTGTCCGGTGCGCGCGGCGCGCAGTGCCCCGCAAGCCGCAGGGTCTCACCCGGGTAGCGGCGCGGCCAGACGGGCGCCCGCTGTCATCCGGCCATTGTGGCCGCCGCCTGCGAACGCACCGTGAAGGAGTTGCCCGCCCACCTAAACTCGGGGCCCCGCCCACCCTCACCGTTACGCGGGCCTTGCCCGCCCGGTCCTCATGCAACCTGTGCTCTTGTCGCTTGGCGCCGTCATCGCCGCCTATCTCGTGGGATCGCTGTCATTTGCGGTCATCGTCAGCCGCATCTTCGGCTTGGCCGACCCGCGCACCTATGGGTCCAAGAACCCGGGCGCAACCAATGTGCTGCGCTCCGGGCACAAGGGCGCCGCGGTGCTCACGCTGCTCTTCGATGCAGTCAAGGGCTGGGTGCCGACAGTCGTGGCACTGCAGCATGCCGACGCGCTGGCCTGGCCGGCGGCCAGCGTGGTGGCCGTGGGCGTGGCGGCCTTCCTCGGCCACCTCTGGCCGGTGTTCTTTCGCTTCGAGGGTGGCAAGGGGGTGGCCACCGCCGCCGGCGTGCTGCTGGGCCTGAGCCCCTGGCTGGGGCTGGGCACGCTGGGCGTGTGGCTGCTGGTCGCCGTGGCGTTTCGCTACTCGTCGCTGGCCTCCATCATCGCCGCCGTCGCGGCGCCCTTCCTGTATGTGGCGCTGGTCGGGCCGGACGCGGGCGCGGCAGGCGTGGGGGTGATGAGCCTGTTGCTGCTTTGGCGACATGCGCCCAACATCCGCAAGCTGATGGCCGGGACCGAGAGCCGCATCGGCCAGAAGGCCGCGCGGGCCGACAAGAGCTGAGGCTGTCTGTGTCCATGCGGCTTGAGACGCGACATCGCCTGGTCGAGTACGGCGTACTGGCCGTGCTGGTGGCCGCGGCCCTGGCGGGGCCCGCGTGGTGGCGCAACCGGGAAGCGGCCCGGCTGGGCGAGGAGCTGACCCGACTGGCGCGGCCGGGCGACATCGAGATGGTCTCGAGCGTGACCTGCATCTACTGCGAGCGGGCGCGCGACTGGCTGACGGCGCACGGGGCGCCTTTCTCCGAGTGCTATATCGAGAAGGACCGCGCCTGCATGGCCCGCTACGAGCAGTTGGGCGCTGCCGGCACGCCGACCTTCCTGATCAAGGGCCGGCTGCTGCGCGGCTACAGCGCACCGGCCATTGTCGAGGCACTGCGCCGGCCGGCTGCGACGCCGCCGCCTCCGCCTCCCGCTGCGGGGGGCTAGCCGGCCACGCTTAGCCCCAGGGCTTGTACATCTCCACGGCCCTCGCGCAGCACCACCGGCTCGTCGTCGGTAAGGTCCACCACGGTGGTCGGCTCGCGGGGGCAGGCGCCAGCATCGACCACGGCCTGCACCAGCTTCTCGTAGCGCTCGCGGATCTCCTCGGCATCGTTGAGCGGCTCGTCCTCGCCGGGCGGGATCAGCGTGGTGGCCAGCAGCGGCGCGCCGTGGAGCTCCAGCAGGGCCTGCGTCACCGCATGCTCGGGCACGCGCAGGCCGATGGTGCGGCGCGAGGGGTGGCTGACACGGCGCGGAACCTCCTTGGTGGCCTCCAGGATGAAGGTGTAGGGGCCGGGCGTGGCCAGCTTGAGGAGCCGGTACTGGCGGTTGTCGACGCGGGCGTAGCTGGCCAGCTCTGAAAGGTCGCGGCACAGCAACGTCAGGTGATGGCGGTCGTCGACGCCGCGGATGCGGCGCAGCGCATCGACCGCGGACTTGTCGTCGAGATGGCAGGCCAACGCGTAGCTGGAATCCGTGGGCAGGGCGACGACGCCGCCGCCGTCGAGGATCTGCGCGGCCTGCTTGAGCAGGCGCGCCTGCGGGTTGACCGGATGGACGGTGAAGAACTGGGCCATGGGCCGGGAATGAACGGTGAGACGGTAGAGGCAGCAAGGCAGCCGCTGCGTGCCCCCTGCCCGGGAGGCAGGCGCGGTGCCCGCCACAGGGCGGCGGCCATCAGAGCGCGTGGACGATGCGGTGTTCCAGCGCCTCCCAGACGGGGGTCAGCATGCCCGATAGGTAGGGCAGCGCGCCCAGGTCCACTCGGCTCTCTCCCGGGGCGTGGAAGTCCGAGCCGCGCGAGGCGAGCAGGTCGAACTCGCGGGCCATGTCGGCATAGCGGACGTACTCGGCTTCGGTGTGGCTGCCGGTGACCACCTCCACGCCCAGACCGCCGTGGGCCTTGAACTCGCTGAACAGCGCGTACTCCTCGTTGGGCGTGAAGCCGTAGCGGCCGGGATGCGCGATAACTGCAATGCCGCCCGCCTGGGTGATCCAGGACACGGCCTCGCCCAGGCGGGCCCAACTGTGCGGCACGAAGCCGGGCTTGCCTTCTGTGAGGTAGCGCTGGAAAACCTCGCGCGTCTCGCTGCAATGGCCGCTCTCGACGATGTAGCGGGCAAAGTGCGTGCGCGAGATCAGATCCGGGTTGCCCACATAGCGCAACGCGCCTTCGTAGGCGCCGCGGATCCCCACGCGGGCCAGGTCGGCGGCGATGTCGCGGGCGCGGCGTTCACGACCGCCGCGGGTGTCGGCCAGCCCCTGGCGCAGCCCTTCGTGATCCGGGTCGAAACCCAGGCCCACGACGTGCACCGTCTTGTCGGCGAAGGTGACGGAGATCTCCACGCCGGACAGGTAGGGCAGACCCAGCGCCAGGGCTGCGGTGCGCGCTCGGTGCTGGCCGCCGACCTCGTCATGGTCGGTCAGCGACCAGAGTTCCACGCCGTTGCCGCGGGCCCGCGCGGCCAGATCCTCGGGCGTGAGCGTGCCGTCCGATACGTTGGAATGGCAGTGGAGGTCTGCGTTGAGAAAGGCCACGCCAGGATTCTAGGTCGCGCCCCCTCCGAGAGGCGGGGCGGCTGGCGCAAGCCCGACCCGGCAGGCAGGCGGCGGGGCGGGCTAGCGCGCGGCGGGGCGCAGGGCCAGGGCGGCCAGGATCACCTCGCGGATCAGCGCGTCGTCCACCGGCTGGCGGTAGCGCCACTTGAGCATCCGCATGCCGCGGCCGGAGCCTTCGAGCTGGGGGAAGCGCTGCGTCAGCGCCGCGCCGTTGAAGAACTGCAGGTGCGCGTGGCTCTTGTGCAGCACGATGGCGGCCACGTTATCGCCGTTGTCCTGAAAGCAAAGGTTGCCCCATTTGACCTCCTGGCGCAGGTGCGGTGCAGCAGCCAGCACGCTCTGCTGCAGGGCCTGGGCGACGTCTCGTTGTTCGGGGGGCAGCGTCTCGAAAAAGGTGTTGATCAGGGCGGCGGAATGGATGGGGCGGCGCATGGTGCCTTACTGCAGTACTTCAACTTCGCCGGCTGCAGCACGACGGCCCCCTCCCCCGGGCTGCCGCGCATCCCGCCTTGCGGCGGGGGACGCACCTGGCCGGCCGGCGCTGCCATCTCTCCTGCCTTGGAAAACCGAAGGCCGAAGAATCACATGTCACCCGGGCCGACGCCCGGTACGTGGTCCAGCGTCAGCCAGTGATGGTAGCCCTCCGCCCTGCCCGGCACGCGCGGCGGGCGCGGTAGGCGCACGCGGCGGCGGGCCAAACGTGACCGAATGCTCGCCCTGCCCCATCCAGCAGGGGTTGATCCTGGTTGCAGCGCCGCCGCCGCCCCTTGCAGGGCGCCGTCCGCGGCGATTCAGGTCTTGGGCAGCGTGACGCCGTGCTGGCCCTGGTACTTGCCGCCACGGTCCTTGTAGGAGGTCTCGCAGACCTCGTCGGACTCGAAGAACAGCACCTGCGCGCAGCCCTCGCCGGCGTAGATCTTGGCCGGCAGCGGCGTGGTGTTGGAGAACTCCAGCGTCACATAGCCCTCCCACTCCGGCTCGAAGGGGGTGACGTTGACGATGATCCCGCAGCGGGCGTAGGTGCTCTTGCCCAGGCAGATGGTCAGCACATTGCGCGGGATGCGGAAGTACTCCATCGTGCGCGCCAGCGCGAAGCTGTTGGGCGGGATGATGCAGACGTCGCCCTTGAAGTCGACGAAGCTCTTTTCGTCGAAGTTCTTCGGGTCCACCACGGTGCTGTGCACGTTGGTGAAGATCTTGAATTCATCGGCGCAGCGGATGTCATAGCCGTAGCTGCTGGTGCCATAGCTGACGATGCGCTGGCCTGCGGGCGACTGCCGCACCTGACCCGGCTCGAAGGGCTCGATCATGCCGTGCTCCTGGGCCATGCGGCGGATCCAGCGGTCTGACTTGATGCTCATGGGCGCTCCGGGCAAATCCGGCGGATTGTAGGCAGCCGCCTCCTGTGCCCGCCTGCTCTGCAGCGCACCGGCGTGGTTCGCGTCACGGGGGCTCGATCGACCGACGATGCACGGCCCGCGTGCACTGCCGGCCCAGACTGGCGCATGCCGGTGCGCAGGCGGTGCGCACCGACTTGGCATCGGCCTTGCGTCTCCGTGGCCCACCACCGACGCGAGGAGACACCCCGATGAAGAAATGCAGGCTGGTCATGGTGGGCAACGGCATGGCCGGCGTGCGCACGCTGGAAGAGCTGCTGCGCATCGCGCCGCAGGCATGCGAGATCACCGTCTTCGGCGCCGAGCCGCACCCCAACTACAACCGCATCATGCTGTCGCCGGTGCTGGCCGGCGAGCAGACGCTGGACGACATCGTCCTCAACCCCGTGCAGTGGTATGCCGAGCGCGGCATCACGCTGCACCTGGGCAGCAAGGTGGTGAAGATCGACCGCCAACAGCGCATCGTGCGCGCCGCGGACGGCACCACTGCCGGCTACGACCGCCTGCTGCTGGCAACCGGCTCCACGCCCTTCGTGCCACCGCTGCCGGGCCGCGATCTGCCGGGTGTCATCAGCTACCGCGACATCGCCGACACGCAGGCCATGATCCAGGCCGCTGCCGCGCATCGCCATGCGGTGGTGATCGGCGGCGGCGTGCTGGGCCTGGAGGCGGCCAACGGCCTGAAGCAGCGCGGCATGGACGTCGCCGTGGTGCACATCGGGCCCTGGCTGATGGAGCGCCAGCTCGACCGCGCGGCCGCCCTGCTGCTGCAGCGCACGCTGGAGCAGCGCGGGCTGTGCTTCCACCTGGGCGCGCAGACGCAGGAGCTGCTGGCCGGCGCGGACGGGCGCGTAGCCGCCGTGCGCCTGCGCGACGGCAGCCTGGTCCCCGCCGACCTGGTGGTGATGGCCGCCGGCATCCGACCCAACACCGCGCTGGCCGAATCGGCCGGGCTGCATTGCGAGCGCGGCATCGTCGTCACCGACACGCTGCAGACCGTGACCGACCCGCGCATCTACGCCGTGGGCGAATGCGCCAGCCACCGCGGCACGGCCTACGGGCTGGTCGCGCCGCTCTACGAGCAGGCCCGCGTGTGTGCCACGCACCTGGCGGAGGTGGGCATCGGCCGCTACACCGGCTCGCAGGTGTCGACCAAGCTCAAGGTCACGGGCATCGAGCTCTTCTCCGTGGGCGATTTCATGGGCGGCGAAGGCTGCGAGGAGATCGTGCTGTCCGACCCGGATGAGGGCGTCTACAAGAAGCTGGTGCTCAAGGGCGACAAGCTGGTCGGCGCCTGCCTGTACGGCGATACCGGCGACGGGCCCTGGTACTACGAGCTGGTGCGCGAGGGTCGCGACGTGCGGGCCCTGCGCAGCCGGCTGATGTGGGGCCGGGCGCATGCGGAGCAGGCGGCCCACACGGCGCCGGCTGCGACGCCCGCAGCCCGCAACCACCTGGCGCTGGCCGCATGAGCACTCAAGGCCATCCCGTGAGCACCGTGACCCAGCAAACCCGCTCCACCTGCCCCTACTGCGGCGTGGGCTGCGGCGTGATCATCGAGTCGCAGGGCGAGCAGATCACCGGCGTGCGCGGCGACCCGGAGCACCCGGCGAACTTCGGCCGCCTGTGCACCAAGGGCAGCACGCTGCACCTGACCGCCAGCCGGCCGGTGACGCTGCAGACGCGGCTGCTGCAGCCGATGCGGCGCGCCACGCGCGGCGCCGCGCCGCAGGCCATCGGCTGGGACACCGCGCTGGACGAGGCGGCCACGCGCCTGGCGCACATCGTGGAGCGCGACGGCCCGGATGCCATCGGGCTCTACATCTCCGGCCAGCTGCTGACCGAGGACTACTACGTCTTCAACAAGCTGGCCAAGGGCCTGATCGGCACCAACAACATCGACACCAACTCGCGGCTGTGCATGAGCAGCGCCGTGGCCGGCTACAAGGCCACGCTGGGGGCGGATGCGCCGCCGGCCTGCTATGACGACCTGAACCATGCGGGCACGGTGTTCATCGTCGGGGCCAACACCGCCTATGCGCACCCCATCCTCTTTCGAAGGCTGGAGGACGCGCGACGGGCCAACCCGGCCCTGCGCCTGATCGTGGCGGACCCCCGGCGCACCGAGACGGCCGAGGTGGCGGACCTGCACCTGCCGATCCTGCCGGGCAGCGATGTGGCGCTGTTCCACGGGCTGCTGCACCTGCTGCTGGCCGAGGGCAGGGTGGACGAGGCCTACATCGCCGCGCACACCGAGGGCTTCGAGCCGCTGCGCCGGCTGGTGGCCGACTACACGCCGGATCGCGTCGCGCGCCTGTGCGGTATCGCCGCGGAGGACCTGATCCAGGCCGCGCGCTGGTTCGGCGGCCACACGCCCACGCTGTCGCTGTATTGCCAGGGCCTGAACCAGAGCAGCCGTGGCACCGACAAGAACGCCGCGCTGATCAACCTGCACCTGGCCACCGGCCAGATCGGCAAGCCGGGTGCGGGGCCGTTCTCGCTGACCGGCCAGCCCAATGCGATGGGCGGTCGGGAGGTCGGCGGCATGGCCAACCTGCTGTCGGCCCACCGCGACCTGGGCAATGCGCAGCACCGGGCCGAGGTGGCGGCGCTGTGGGGCGTGCGCGAGGTGCCGGCTGCACCCGGCAAGACCGCGGTGGAGATGTTCCAGGCCGCGGCCGACGGGCAGATCAAGGCGCTGTGGATCGCCTGCACCAACCCTGCGCAGTCCCTGCCCGACCAGGCCACCGTGCGCCGGGCGCTGGAGCGCGCGGAATTCGTCATCGTGCAGGAGTCGTTCGCCACCGCGTCCACCTGCGCCCATGCCGACCTGCTGCTGCCGGCCACCACCTGGGGCGAGAAGGTCGGCACCGTCACCAACAGCGAGCGCCGCATCAGCCGCGTGCGCCCGGCCGTGCCGCCGCCGGGCCAGGCCCGGCACGACTGGGCCATCGTGGTGGACGTGGCGCAGCGGCTGCAGGCGCGCTGGCGCGAGCGTCTGGCGGCCCACGCACCGGGGCGGCAGACGCTGTTCCCCTACCCCGATGCCGAGGCCATCTGGAACGAGCACCGCGAGTCCACCCGCGGGCGCGACCTGGACATCACCGGGCTGTCCTGGGCGATGCTGGATGCCGCCGGCCCGCAGCAGTGGCCACTGCCCCAGGGCGCGACGGCGGGCCGCGCCCGGCTGTACGAGGACGGCCGCTTCCCCACCCCGACCGGCCGGGCGCGCTTTGCCGCCGTGCCCTGGGAGCCGGTGGCCGAGCCGTGCGACGAGGCCTATCCGTTTGCCCTGACCACCGGCCGGCTGCGCGACCACTGGCACGGCCTGACCCGCACCGGCAACCTCGGCCGCCTCTACGGCCATGTGGCCGAGCCGCTGATCGACCTGCATCCGCAGGATCTCGCCCGGCTGGGCGTGGCCGACGGCGACCTGGTCGAGGTGCGCTCGCGCCGCGGGGCCCTGGTGCTGCCGGCCCGCGCGCAAGACGGCGTGGCGCCCGGCCAGGCCTTCCTGCCGATGCACTGGGGCCAGGAGGCGCTGTCCGGCCGGGATGACGCAGGCCAGCCGTTGGCCGGTATCAACGCGCTGACCAGCCCGGCGGTCTGCCCGACCTCACGCCAGCCCGAGCTCAAGCACACGGCCGTGGCCCTGCGCCGCATCGAGCTGCCGGCTCAGGTCTTCGCCATGGCGTGGCTGCCGCACGAGCGGGCGCTGGCCGTGCGCGAGGCGCTGCGCGAGCTGATGAGCTCGTTCCGCTATGCCGCCTGCGTGCCCTTCGGCCGCGAGCCGCATGAGCGTGGGCTGCTGGGCGTGATGTTCCGCGGCGCGTCAGAGCGCCCGGTCGGCCCGGAGCTGCTCGCGCGCCTGGCGGCGCTGCTGGGGCTCGACGACGGGCCGGTGATGCGCTTCGAGGACCACGCCGCGGGGCAACTGCGGCTGGTGCAGCTCGCGCGGCCGGACCGATCGCCCCCGCAGGGCGCTGCCGGCGCCGCCCCCGCCATCGAGGCCCCTCCCTCGTCCGGCGACGACCTGCGCCTGCGCGCGGTGCTGCTGGCCGGCGACACGCGGTCCCAGGCCTGGTTGCGGCCCCTGATGGTGGAGGAGCTGCCGGTGCAGCGCTACGGCCGGCTGCTGCTGGCGCCCGGCAGCCAGGCTCCGGTGCCGATGCAGGCACGTGGCCCGCAGGTCTGCACCTGCTTCAACGTCAGCCAGCCGGAGATCGAGGCCGTGCTGGCACGCTGCGGCGGCTCGGCCGACCAGCGGCTGGCCCAGCTGCAGGGCGAGCTCAAGTGCGGCACGAACTGCGGCTCGTGCATCCCGACGCTCAAGAAGCTGGTGCGCGAGGGGCTGAAGGCGGCTTGAGGCGCGGGCGGCCTGCCGCAAGGCCCGGCTCGCGATGCACGGGCCCTGCGGGCGCCGCGCGGCTTTCGTCGGGGGCGATGGCCCGCGATGGCCGGGGTGACGGCCGCCGTCTGAGCCCGCCCCGCGCGGGAGGCACGCAGGCAGCTTGACGCGGCCGCGTGCCAGCTCGTCTCAGCCCGCCACGCGCGGGTAGTCGCCCATGGCCTCGCCCAGCCGGATGGGCCGGCCCGGCGCCCATTCGGGGTTGAAGCGCAAGTCGCTCTTGGGAAAGAGCATCACGACCGTGGAGCCCAGCAGGAAGCGGCCCATCTCCTGGCCCTGCTTCAGGCGGATGTCCTGGTCGTCGTAGCGCCACTCGCGCACCGTCTTGCTGCGCGGCGGGTTGACCACGCCGTGCCACACGGTGGCCATGCTGCCGACGATGGTCGCCCCCACCAGCGTCAGCACGAAGGGCCCGCGCTCGCTGTCGAACAGGCAGACCACGCGCTCGTTGCGCGCAAAGAGCCCTGGCACGCCGCGGGCGGTGACGGCGTTGACCGAGAACAGCTCGCCGGGCACATAGACCATGCGCCGCAGCCGGCCGTCGCAGGGCATGTGGATGCGGTGGTAGTCGCGCGGGCTGAGGTAGAGCGTGGCGAAGCTGCCGTGGTCGAACAGGCTGGCCAGCTGCTCGTCGCCGCCCACCAGCGCGCGAGTGGTGTAGTGGTGCCCCTTGGCCTGGATCAGCCGGTCGCCGCTGAAGTGGCCGAACTGGCTGATCGCGCCGTCCACCGGGCTCACCAGATCGGCCGGCGCGATGGGCCGCAGGCCCGGGCGCAGCGCGCGGGTGAAGAAGTCGTTGAAGGTGGCGTAGCGGCTCAGGTCCGGCTCCGCCGCCTCGGACATGTCCACCTGGTAGCGCCCGGCGAACCAGCGGATGAAGGCCGTTGTCGCCGCCCCGCCCCGCCGCCGTGCAAAGGCCCCGGCCAGCTCGGTGAGCGCCTGCTTGGGCAAGAGGTATTGCGGCAGGACGCGCAGGCGGTCGGACATGGCGGTGACGGGGATGGAGGGCTGGGAAAAAGGGCGGGCGATTCTATCGACGGGGGGTGGCGGCCATGGGCCGACGAGGAGGAGAGCCCGCACGCGGCCGGACGGCCCTCGGCCCCGGCCGCGACCTGCGTCTGGCCGCACCGGCAAGCAACAGACCAGCCGGCCACCGCGAGACCCGACGTGGCCGCCCGCCCCCGCATCGCCCCACAATCACCGCATCCCCGACGCCGCACAGGCGCCCGGCTTGCCGCTCAGGCAGCCGCCACCCACACGAGAGGACTGCATTCATGGGCATCGCCCCCTTCCTGAAGGAGATCGGCCGTGGCAAGGACGGCGCCCGCTCGCTCACCGAGGAGCAGGCGGAGGACGTCTTCGGCCGCGTGCTCGACCGCGCCGTCACCGACCTGGAGGTCGGCGCCTTCCTGATGGCCATGCGCATCAAGGGCGAAAGCGATGCGGAGCTGGCCGGCTTCCTGCGCGCGGTGCATGCGCGCTCGCTGCTCGTGCCGCTGCCCCGCCCGGCCGTGCTGCTGCCCAGCTACAACGGCGCGCGCAAGCTGCCCAACCTGACGCCGCTGCTGGCCGCCCTGCTGGCGCGCGAGGGCGTGCCGGTGCTGGCGCACGGCCAGCGGCAGGACCCGACGCGCGTGACCTCGGCCGAGGTGTTCGACGCGCTCGGCTGGGGCCTGGCCACGGGCGTGCCCGACGTGCAGGCGGCCTGGTCGAGCGGACGGCCGGCCTTCTTGCCGCTGGACGTGCTGTGCCCGGCGCTGTCCGCCCTGCTCGACATCCGCTGGACCATCGGCCTGCGCGGCCCGGGCCACACCATCTGCAAGCTGCTGCAGCCGACCACCGGCGCGCCGGCGCTGCGGGTGGTCAGCTACACCCACCCGGAGTACGGCCGCGGCCACCAGGCCTTCCTGCAGCAGGCCGGCGCCCTGGCCATGCTGATGCGCGGCACCGAGGGTGAGCCCGTGGCCGACCCGCGCCGCCAGCCCAAGGCCGAAGTCTTCATCCACGGCCAGCCCCGGCCCGAGCTGTCGCTGGAGCGCGAGGACGGCGTGCTGGCCGAAGTACCCCTGTTGCCCGAGGGCTATGACGCAGCCACCACTGCCGGCTACATCCGCGACCTGCTGGACGGCCGCGTGCCGGTGCCGGCCCCCATCACGCAGCAGGTGCGGGCCTGCGTGGCCGCGCTGCAGGCAGCGCAGGAGGCAGCGCCGGAAGGGCCGGCCGCCGTGCCCGCCTGACGCGCGGCTCCGGCCGACTAGGCTGCCGCCTAGCCGTGGGCAGCATCACCGGCCGGCAGCGCGCTCAGCGCAGCCGCGCCAGCCAGGCGATCCCGGCCAGCACCAGCGCCGTGCCCACCGCCAGCGTGGCGGTGAAGGGCTCGCCCAGCAGCGCGATGCCCAGGCCGACGGTGGCCAGCGGGCCCACCATGCCCACCTGTGCCGTCACGCCAGGGCCCACCAGCTCGATGGCGCGCATGGTCATCCACATCGGCAGCGCCGTGCACAGCGTGGCGTTGAGCAGGGACAGGCCCCACACCTCGGCCGGCAGCGGTGTGCTCCACACCGGCCGCAGCAGCAGCCACTGGCCGATGCAAAGGGCGCAGGCCACGCCGCTGGCCAGGCCGGTCAAGCGCAGCGAGCCGATCTCGGCCACCGTCTCGCCGCTGAGCACCAGATAGACCGCATAGGCCAGCGCGCTGCCCAGCACCAGCGCCGTCCCCAGCGCCAGGTGGCCGGGCGAGCCGGCCAGCCCGGCCTGCGCCTCCGCACCGAAGGCCACGACCACGCCGGCATAGCTCAGCCCCATCGCCGCCCACTGCCGGCCCTGCAGCCGGCGCGCGCCGCGCGCGGCGGCGATCAGCAGCACCAGCGTCGGGTAGACGTAGAGCACCAGCCGCTCCAGGCTGGCGGAGATGTACTGCAGCCCCAGGAAGTCCAGCATGCTGGCCAGGTAGTAGCCGGCAAAGCCCAGTACGGTGACGCGGCCCCACTGCGCCCGGGTCAGCGGCGAGCGCCCGCGGCTGCCGCGCCAGACCATCCAGGCGAAGAACGGCGCGGCGAACAGCATGCGCAGCCCCACCACGATGACGGCATCGACACCATGCCGGTAGAGCAGCTTGGCCAGGATGGCCTTGGCCGAGAAGGCGATGGCGCCGGCCAGCGCCAGGATGAAGCCGGTGCGGCGCAGGGCCGGCGTGAGAGCGGGGGTCAAGGGCGGGCGCGGTGGGCGGGGGGCCGGTTCAGGGGGCTCAGCTCTCCCACTGCGGCGTCGCCCGCAGCACCTCGTCGAGCGTGGTCAGGCCTTCGGCGACCTTCATGGCGCCGCTCAGGCGCAGCGGGCGCAGGCCGTCGTGGGCGGCCTGCTGGCGCAGCTTGGCGATGTCGGGTGTGGGGTGCAGGGTGCCGCGCACGGCCTCGGTGACGTGAAGCAGCTCGTACAGCCCCGCGCGGCCGCGGAAGCCCGTCATGCGGCAGTCCAGGCAGCCCACGGGCTTGTAGGGGCGGAAGCTGCCGGTCATGCGCCAGGGCTTGATCGCCTCCAGCAGCGTCTCGCGGGTGGTGTCGGTGTCCGGCTGTTTGCACGCCGGACACAGCGTGCGCACCAGGCGCTGGGCCAGCACGCCGATGACCGTGGCGCTGATCAGGTACGGCGGCACGCCGATGTCGGTCAGCCGGGTGATGGCCGAGGCCGCATCGTTGGTGTGCAGCGTCGAGAACACCAGGTGGCCGGTCAGCGCGGCCTGGATGGCCATCTCGGCGGTCTCCAGGTCGCGGATCTCGCCGACCATGATGATGTCCGGGTCCTGGCGCATCAGCGCCCGCAGGCCCTCGGCGAAGCCCAGGTCCAGGCCCGGCTGCACCTGCGTCTGGTTGAAGGCCGGCTCGATCATCTCGATCGGGTCTTCGATGGTGCAGACGTTGACCTCGTCGGTGGCCAGCCGCTTGAGCGTGGCATAGAGCGTCGTCGTCTTGCCCGAGCCGGTGGGGCCGGTGACCAGGATGATGCCGTGCGAGCGCGTGGTCAGCCGCTCCCAGCCGGCCGCGTCATGGGCGGAGAAGCCCAGGCCATCGACCGATTTGGTCGCCGTCTCCGGGTCGAAGATCCGCATGACCATCTTCTCACCGAAGGCCGTGGGCAGCGTGGACAGCCGCATCTCGACCTCGCCGCCGCGCGCGCCGCTGGTCTCGGGCCGGCGGGTCTTGATGCGGCCGTCCTGCGGGCGGCGGCGCTCCACCACGTCCATGCGGCCCAGCAGCTTGATGCGCGCGGTCATCGCGTTCATCACGGTGATGGGCACCTGGTAGACGGTGTGCATGACGCCATCGATGCGAAAACGGATGGCGCCCATGTCGCGGCGCGGCTCCAGGTGGATGTCCGAGGCGCGCTGGTCGAAGGCGTACTGCCACAGCCAGTCCACCACCTGCACGACGCCCTGGTCGTTGGCGTCGAGCTGCTTGTTGCTCTTGCCCAGCTCCACCAGCTGCTCGAAGCTTGACGGGCCGATGCTCTCGCCGCCCTTGCTGGCCGCGCGCACCGAGCGCGACAGCGTGTAGAACTCGGTGGTGAAGTGCTGCACCTCCAGCGGGCTGGCCACCACCACGCGCACCGGGCGCTTGGTGTGGGCCTCGATCTCGGTGATCCAGCCCAGGTCGAGCGGCTCGGAGGTGGCGATCGTCACCTCGTTGAGGCTGAAGCCCACCGGCAGTGCGCGGCGGCGCTCGGCGTAGTTGATGGACATCACGTCGGCCACGCGGGCCACGTCCACCTTCAGCGGGTCGATGCGCAAGTAGGGCAGCCCCACGCGGCGCGCCAGCCATTCGGTCAGCGCCTCGATGTCGAGCAGCGAGCCGTCCCGCGCGCTGGTCAGCCCGATGCCGGCCAGGCGCACCAGCGGGTGCTGGGCGCTGTCCACCGCGGCGAAGCGCTGGGTGACGCGGTCGGCATCTTCCTGCGCGATGACGCCGTCCTCGCGCAGCGCGGTGACGATCCAGCGCCAGTCCAGCTTGCCGGCGGGCGGCGTGGCGCGTGGAGCGGGCGTGGAGGCGGCGGCGCGGGCGTTCATGCCGGGGAGGTTAACCGAGCCCTTTGCCGGGCCAAGCGCGGAAAACCAAGGCTGCCGCCCGTCGATTGCACACGCGCGGGACGGTCAGGACGCGCGGCCCCGGGGGCACCCGGCCAGCGAAATGACCGCCGACGCCCCGCGGCCGACGGCGCGTGGCTCAGAAGGTGCGAATAGGCCCGATCACTCCAGCCCCAGCCGCTCTCCGGGCCGCGGCGGGCGCGAGTCCTCGGCGTCGATGGGCCCCAGCAGCTTGACCCAGCGCGGCGCGGGCAGCTTGAGCTCGGCGGCGATGCGCTCGGCACGCTGCATCAGCGTCTCGCGCGGCGGCAGGGGCGGCCCCCGCCAGGCGACGACGATGGTGTTGCCGTCCTTGGTGGCTTTCAGCCGCAGCACGCGGTCGCAGCCGAAGGCGGCCTTGATGCGCTCGGTGCTGCGCTCGAAGCTGGCTTCCCGGCCGAAGAGGTTGACGGTCATCACGCCGTCGTCGGTCAGCAGCCGGTGGCAGGCGGCGTAGAAGGACTCGTCGTCCAGCACGGGCGAGGCGGCCTCATGGTCGTACAGGTCCACGCACAGCGCATCGGCCGTGCCGGCGTGGGCCGAGTCCGCGGCGTAGGCGGCGGCATCGCCCTGGATGACCTGCAGACGCTTGCCGTCCGGCGGCAGCGCAAACCACGCACGGCACACGCTGATGACGGTCGGGTTGAGCTCCACCGCCGTGGTGCGCATGCCCAGCTGCTTGTGGCAATAGCGGGTGATGGCCGCAGCACCGAGGCCCAGCTGCACGGCGTGGCCGGAGCGCCAGGCGTCCAGCTCGCGCCACAGCAGCCAGACCATCATGCGCTGGATGTATTCCAGCTCCAGCTTCAGCGGGTTGCTCACCCGCATGGCGCCCTGGATCCAGGGCGTGCCCAGGTGCAGGTAGCGGATGCCGCGGGATTCACTCAGGGTGGCGTCCACCCAGTCGCTGGGCGGGCTCTTGCGGCGGCTCACCGAGCCCCTCCTTGTTCCGTGGATGACGCGGATGCTCCAGCAGCCGGGATGCCCGCCTGCAGCCAGCGCTGCACGCCGCCCGCGGCCGCCACACCGCTGGCCAGGCAGGCGGTGAGCAGGTAGCCGCCGGTGGGTGCCTCCCAGTCCAGCATCTCGCCGGCGGCGAACACGCCGGGCAGCGCACGCAGCATCAGGCCGTCGTCCAGCGCGTCCAGGCGCACGCCGCCTGCCGTGCTGATGGCCTCGGCCACCGGGCGGGGCGCGACCAGGCGCAGCGGCAGGGCCTTGATCGTGGCGGCCAGGCGGGCCGCATCCTGCATCTCATCGGCGCTGAGCACCTCGCGCAGCAGCGCGGCGCGGGCGCCGTGCAGGCCCAGACGGCCCTTCAGGTGGCTGGCCAGCGAGCGCGAGCCGCGCGGGTGCGCCACCTCGCGCGCCACCCAGGCGGCGTCGCGCGCGGGCAGCAGGTCCAGCGTGATGTCGGCATGGCCGTCGCGGGCGATCGCCTCGCGCAGCCGGGCCGAGGCGGCGTAGACCAGGCTGCCCTCCAGCCCGGTTTGGGTGAGCACGCATTCGCCCAGCTGGCGCCAGGTGTGGCCATCGGCGTCCACGTGGTGGAGCCCCACGCCCTTGAGCGGCTCGCCGGCACAGCGCTCAGCCAGGTGGGGCGACCATCCCGCGGCCCGCCCAGCCTGGCGCGCAGCGGGCGTGCTGACGTCAAAGCCGCAATTGGCCGGCGCCAACGGAGCGAGGTCCACGCCGCGCTGCGCCAGCAGCGGCACCCAGGCGCCGTCCGAGCCCAGCTGCGGCCAGCTGGCGCCGCCCAGGGCCAGGACGGCGGCATCGGCCTGCACCGTGCACTCGCCATCGGGGGTCTGGAAGACCCATCCGGGCAACGCACCTTCCGCGACATCGGCCCAGCCGACCCAGCGGTGCCGCATGTGGAAGACCACCCCCGCCACGCGCAGCCGGTGCAGCCAGGCGCGCAGCAGCGGCGCGGCCTTCATGTCGGCCGGGAAGACCCGGCCCGAGCTGCCGACGAAGGTCTCCACACCCAGCCCGGCGGCCCAGTCGCGCACCTGCTGCGGGCCGAATGCGGCCAGCCAGGTGCCCACCGCCTCGGCCTGCTCGCCATAGCGGGCGACGAAGGCCGGCAGCGGCTCGCCATGCGTCAGGTTGAGCCCGCCCTTGCCCGCCAGCAGGAACTTGCGGCCCACCGAGGGCTTGCCGTCATACACATGCACCTGCGCGCCGGCGGCCGCCAGCCGCTCGGCCGCCATCAAGCCGGCCGGGCCGCCGCCGATGATGGCCACGCGGGAAGGAGGAGCAGAGGTCGGCGGCGTCATCGCAAGCGGGGGCAAAAAACGGAAGGCGCGACTGTAGCGGCCGGGGTCTGGCCCCCGGCAAGCGCCTTGCCGGCGGCGATGCGCCCGTCAGGCCACACCGCTCATGCCAGCCCGTGCGCCGCGAACACGTCGCGCCAGGCGGCCAGCTTGCGCTCCAGGCTCCAGGACGCGTTGGCCGGGCTGGTGGACGGCAGCCGGTAGACCGGCAGCCCGAAGCGCCGGGTGTGACGCATGGCGCGGGCCGACTCGCCCCCGTTGTGCGCCAGCGCCTGCAGCCGCGGCGCCTGGGCGAGCAGTGCATCGAAGTCATTGAACTCGGCGTCCTCGATGGCGCTGTCCAGGCTGCCTTCCCGGCGGCAGCGTGCATAGACATCCCAGATGCCCAGGCCGCGCTCGCGCACCGCATCCAGCCGCTGCGCATAGGGCAGCGCGCGCAGATCCATACCCCACAGCGCCGAGAGGATGGGCCAGAACTGGTTGCGCGGATGGGCGTAGTACTGCTGCGCCTGCAGCGAGGCCACGCTGGGGAAGCTGCCCAGCACGACCAGCCGGGTATCGGGCGAGAGCACCGGCGCCAGGCCGGTGAGCGGGCCGGAAGTGCCGGCCCCCGGCCGCGCGGGCGGCGGCTGCGCGCTCACACGCCCCGCCCCACCACGGCCGCCAGCCGCGGCAGGGCGGCCAGCGCATTGCACCAGGTGGCCCGCGCCAGCTCAGCCCGCGTCAGGCCGCGCAGCGCGGCCAGCTCACCGGCGATGCGCGGCAGCTCGGCCGGCTCGTTGCGGCTGCGCCGGCCCGTGGCGCGCTGCCCGGCATTCACATAGAGCCAGTGCGGCGGGATGTCCGGCGCATCGGTCTCCAGCACGATGGCCTCCAGCGGCAGGGTGGCGGCCAGACGGCGGATCTGCAGCGCGCGGTCGAACGTCAGCGCCCCGCCAAAGCCGACGCGCAGCCCCAGGTCCACCAGCACCTGAGCCTGCTGGTCACTGCCGTTGAAGGCATGCGCAATGCCGCGCAGCCCCGGCCGGCGGCGCAGTTGCTTGAGCACCGCGTCCACCGCGCGCCGGCTGTGCAGGATCACCGGCAGTCCGTGCTGCTGCGCCAAGTCCAGCTGCGCCTCGAAGCAGCGGGCCATCGCGTCGCGGTCCAGGCCCTCGACGAAGTGATCCAGCCCGATCTCGCCCACAGCCACCAGGCGCGGGTCGTCGCGGTGCCGCGCCAGCGCGTCGGCCACCGCGACAAGGGCTGCATCGACCCCCGCCCCGCCCACCTGCCGAACGGCCTGCTCCACGAACAGCGGATGGATGCCCAGCGCATAGGCGCCGCCGTGGCGGTGCGCCAGCTCGCGCACGGCATTGAAGTTGTCCGGGAAGACGGCGGGCAGCACCAGGCAGCTGACGTCCTGCGCGCGTGCGCGCCGGGCCACCGCGTCGCGGTCGGCGTCGAACTCCGGCGCATCCAGGTGGCAATGCGTGTCGATCCACATGTGTCCGCAGTATGACCGCGCCCCCCTAATCCATCAGTGGCAGGGCCGAGGGCCGGTTCCTAGACTGGCCTGGCGGCGGGCGAGGCAGTGCGGCCGGCCGAATGAGCAGTCCCTCCTCACCCTTCACCGGAGACCGACATGCAACAGCCTCATGTTCCTGCCCCATCACTCCCGCGCCGCTGGTTTGCGCTGACCAGACCGGCAGGCTGCGCCGCAGCCCTGGCGGCGGCCCTGGCTTTCGGCCCCGCCCAGGCCGCCCCGATCGTTGCCGGTGCCACCGACTTGACGCTGGACGGCACCGCCGTGCAGGTCGGCGGCGTCTGGCAATACCGCTACACCATCACCGAGACGTCCAACAACGCGGCCAACCTCGTGCGGCTGATCGTCTCCGAGTCCAAGCCGCACCAGGGCGTGCACCACGAGAACAACTTTCTCAACGATGGCGGGGGCTTCCAGTACGACTTCGCCGTGCCCGCGCAGTTCGCCGGGCTGTCGGCGCACAACTACTTCTGGAACAACCTCAAGGTGGGCGCCAAGCAGAGCATCACCGTGGGCTTCGACGACGTGCATGGGCCCACCAACGCCACCTGGGGCATCCAGCGCGGCGGCGCCATCAACCACATCGAGCTCACGCAGCTGGTGCCCGTGCCGGTGCCGGAGCCCTCGCAGCTGGCGATGCTCATCGCCGGGATGGGCCTGATGGGGGCGGTGGCGGTGCGACGGCAACGGCGCTGATCGCCGCGGGCGCCGGGCGGCTTGGCGAGGGCGCCTTGGCAGCGCCCTCGGGCGTTCAGCCGCTGTGTTTCAGCGGCTGTATCTGAGCCGCCTGTCTCAGCCGCCTTGCAACCGACCCCGCTCCAGCCGGGCCTGGCGGGCGCAGCGCGCGGCCAGGCTGTCGTCATGCGTGACCATGATGAAGGCCGTGCCCTGCGCGGCGGCCAGCTCCAGGATCAGCGCGAAGACGCCGTCCGCGGTGCTGCGATCCAGGTTGCCGGTGGGCTCGTCGGCCAGCACGCAGGACGGGCGCGTGACCAGCGCCCGGGCCACGGCCACGCGCTGACGCTCGCCGCCGGACAGCTCCGCCGGCCGGTGCGTCACGCGCGGGGCCAGGCCCACCCGGGCAAGCATGGCCTGCGCCTGCTCGCGTGCCTCGGCCAGCCCTTGGCGCCGGATGAGCAGCGGCATGGCGACGTTGTCCAGCGCGCTGAACTCGGGCAGCAGGTGGTGGAACTGGTAGACGAAGCCCAGGTGGCGATTGCGCCAGTCGCCCTGCTCGGCAGCGCCCATGGCGTGGATGTCGCGCCCGGCCAGCAGCACGCGGCCGGCGGTCGGCGCATCCAGCCCGCCCAGCAGGTGCAGCAGCGTGCTCTTGCCCGAGCCGGATGCGCCGACGATGGCCAGCGTCTGCCCCGGCTGCACCGCCAGGTCCACGCCCTGCAGCACGTCCACCGGCTGCGGTCCTTCGACAAACTGCTTGCTCAGGCCGCTGGCCTGCAGGATGGGGGCGGTGGCGTTCAAGCGGCTCCTCGTCGTCTGAATGGGCGGCAATCGCGTGTGCAGGTCAAAGGTCGTCTGCGCCGGGCTGGCCGGCTGCGGCGCCGCCCTGGGTGATGCCCGGGCCGGTGCCGGTGCCCGCGCGGTAGGGCTCATCGAAGCCGACGAAGTCCTTCTCGGCCCGGGCATCGGCCATCCACGCCTGCATGGCCGGGTGGGCCAGCACGCGCTGCTGGTAGGCCGCGGCGTCCTGCGGCATTGGCAGGTGGTAGGTCTGGATGCGGCTGCACACCGGGGCAAAGTAGGCATCGGCAATGCTGAAGGCGCCGAAGAGCCACGGCCCGCCATGCTCGGCCAGCAGCTCGCCCCACATGCCCGCGATGCGCGCCAGGTCCAGCGCCACGCCGGCCTCCTGGGCCAGCACGCGGCGGCCTACCTCGGGCAGATCGGCCTCGATGTTCATCGGGCAGTGCGTGCGCAGCGCGGTGAAGCCGGCGTGCATCTCCGCGCAGATGCTGCGGGCGCGGGCCCGGGCGCGCGCGTCCTGCGGCCACAGGGGCTCATGCTCGAAGCGCTCGGCCAGGTACTCGCAGATGGCCAGCGTGTCCCACACCACCAGGCCGTCGTCCACCAGCACCGGCACCTTGCCGGTGGGCACGCCGATCGATGCCAGCGTGCGCTTGAAGGTGGACTGCGGATCCTGCGACAGGCGCAGCTTGATCTCGTGGAACAGCAGGTCGAACGCCTTGAGCGCCAGCCATGGGCGCAACGACCACGACGAGTAGTTCTTGTTGCCGATGTAGAGCTGCAGCATGGCGGCCTCCGGAGTGGCGCGTGGGTCGGTCAGGTAATCAGATGTGCAGGAACCAGGCAATCACCATCTTGGCGATGTAGCCCAGCATGCCGAAGGCCAGCACCACGAACAGCATGAAGGTGCCGAAGCGGCCGGCCTTGGAGTCTCGGGCCAGCTTCCAGATGATGAACAGCATGTAGGCGATGAACAGCCCCACGCCCCAGGTCAGGCCGAGCTGAGCCAGCTGTTCCTCGGTCATTCCGAAAAGCATCAGGCGGCCTCCGGCTCGACCAGGTCGCGGTAGGCATACCAGGTGGCATGCCCCAGCACCGGCATCACGAGCACCAACCCGAAGAGGAAGGTGCCCAGGCCCAGCAGCGTCAGCGTCATCACCACCGCCGCCCAGATGCCCAGCGGCAGCGGGTTGACCATCACCGCGCGCCAGCTGGTGAGCACTGCCTGCCACACCGTCACGCGGCGGTCCAGCAGCAGCGGGATGGACACCACGCTGGAGGCGAACACCGGCGCGGCCAGCAGCCCCCCCAGCCCCAGCCACAGCGGGAAGAGCCCGCTGCGGTCACCGACGACGATGTAGCGCACGAAGTCCGTGGGCGTATGGATCGGGTGCGGCGCCAGCAGCGTGATCAGCGCGGCCGACACGATCACCCAGCCGGTGCCGGCCAGCGCCAGCAGCAGGCCGAAGGCCACCAGCCGCCGGTCCAGCGAGGCCCACACCGACCACACGGTGAACAGCCCCGCGGGCTCGCCGCGCTCGGCCGCACGGCTGACGGCATACAGGCCAGTGGCCAGGATGGGCGCCACGATCAGGAAGCCCGAGAAGGCACCGGCCAGCCACCAGAAGCGGTCGCCGGCCAGCAGCAGCAGCGCGGCGCCAAAGGCGGCCAGCAGCACACCGTGCGCCAGGTCCACCTCCGGCGCGATGCCGAAGTCCTGCCACGCCCGCCCCAGCCAGCGCAGCGGCTGGGTGAGCGGGACGGTGCGCACGGCAAGCGGTCGGGTATCCGTTGAGGCGGCTGACATGGCGGTGCTCGATGAAGGGGTGCAAAAAGGCTGGCGCAGGCCCGGAAGGCGGCCGGTGGCGCCGCGGCGGTATGGCTGGCGACCACCGCCTCCGCAGCCGGCCGGGCCACGGAGGGGCAGCCGGGCAAGGGTCATTCGTAGCGCAGCGCCTGGGCGGGCTGCACGCGGCTGGCACGCCAGCTCGGATAGAGCGTGGCGACGAACGCCAGCACCAGGGCGATCAGCACGATAGGGACGATGTCCTGCGCCTGCGGGTCGCTGGGCATTGTGCTGATCAGGTAGATGCTGCCCGGCAGAAAGCTCACGCCCAGCAGGCCTTCTATCGCGGGCACGATGACGTCGATATTGCAGGCCACCAGCAGCCCCAGCAGCAGCCCGCCCAGGGTGCCCACCACGCCCGACAGCGCGCCTTGCACCATGAAGATCCCCATCACCGACCGCGGGCTGGCGCCCAGGGTGCGCAGGATGGCGATGTCGGCGCGCTTGTCGGTCACCGTCATCACGAGCGTGGACACTAGGTTGAACGCGGCCACGGCCACGATCAGCGTCAGGATGATGAACATCATGCGCTTCTCGATCTGCACGGCCGAGAACCACGCCTCGTTGGTGCGCGTCCAGTCACGCACGCTGTATTGGGGCGGGAAGCTGGCGATCAACGCATCGCCGACCTCGCGCGCCTTCTGCGGGTCGTCCAGGCGCAGCTGCACGCCGGTGGGGCCGTCCACCTGGAACAGCCGCATGGCGTCCTCGATGTGCACCAGCGCCAGCGCGCTGTCGTATTCATAGTGGCCGGCGGAGAAGGTGCCCACCACGTTCAGCCGCTTCATGCGCGGCACCACGCCGGCCGGCGTCACCTGGCCGTTGGGCGTGACCAGGGTGATGGCGTCGCCGGCCTTCACACCCAGGGAGCGCGCCAGCTCCACCCCCAGCACGATGCCCCAGGCGCCGGGCTGCAGGCGGGCAAAGACGCCGCCCTTGTCCTGCGCGGCCAGCGGCGTCACCTGTGCCTCGGCCGCCGGCAGGATGCCGCGCACCATCACGCCGCGCATGTCCGAGCCGCGCGCCACCAGCGCCTGCGCGCCGACAAAGGGCGCGGCGCCCCGCACCTGCGGCTGGCGGCGCGCCATCTGCGCCACGGCCTGCCAATCGGCCAGGCCGCTGCCGTCGGTGGAGAAGACCTCCACGTGCGAAACCACCGACAGCATCCGGTCACGCACCTCTTTCTGAAAGCCGTTCATCACCGACAGCACGATGATCAGCGCGGCCACGCCCAGGGCGATGCCCAGCATGGAAACAGCCGAGATGAACGAGATGAAGCCGTTGCGGCGTTGCGCCCGGCCAGCACGCGTGTAGCGCCAGCCGATGCGGAGTTCGTAGGGCAGGTTCATGGGTGTGACAAATTGCGGCGGATGCTAACCGCACTGCTGCGGTGCCTGCCGCCGCAGGCCCTTGCACGGGACGCCGCGCGAGACGCCGCGGGCCGCAGGGGCCGTGCCTTGCGAGGCGCGCCGGATAATCACTGCCCGTGCATCTGCTCATTCCCTTTGCGTCCACGCCGGCCGATGCCTGCCGCCAGGCGGCCAGCGACCTGCGCCTGCCCAACCTGCAAGCCCTGATCGCCCGCCTGAAGCCCGGGCTGCGCGACGAGGCCGACGAATACCAGCTCTCCCCCCCGCACGAGCGTGCCCTGGCGCGCGCCTGGGGCTGGCAGGGTGCTGACGGCGCCCTGCCCTTTGCCGCCGACGCCGCCGCGCAGGACGGCATCGCCACCGACGACCTGGCCTGGGGCCTGCTCACGCCGCTGCACTGGCATGTGGGCGCCGAGCACCTCACCATCCTGCCGCCGGCAGAGCTGCAACTGGCCGAGGCCGAATCCCGCGAGCTCTGCGAGGCCGCCCGCCCGCTCTTCGAGGACGAAGGCTGGGCCCTGGTGTGGGCCGCGCCCCAGCGCTGGTACGTGGCCCACGAATCCCTGCACGAGCTGCCCACCGCGTCGCTGGACCGCGTCGTCGGCCGCAACCCGGACCTTTGGATGCCCGACCACCCCCAGGCCCGGCTGCTGCGCCGGCTGCAGAACGAGGTGCAGATGCTCTGGTACACCCACCCCGTCAACGACGCCCGCGAAGCCCGCGGCGCCCTGCCGGTCAACAGCGTGTGGCTGTCGGGCTGCGGCATGCGCCAGGCGCGCGCCGGTGAGCCCGTCACCGTGCATGACGCCCTGCGCCATCCCGTGCTGGCCGAGGACTGGGCCGCCTGGGCCGACGCCTGGCGCGCGCTGGACGCCGGCCCGCTGCGCGAGGCGCTGGCCGCGCTGCAACGCGGCACGCCGGTGCAGATCACGCTGACTGGCGAGCGCAACGGCCAGACCTGGGCCAGCGGACCGGGCGGCGTGCCGCTGGCGCAGCGGCTGCTGGCGCGCTGGCGCCAGCCGGACGTGGCCACGCTGCTGGCCGAGCTCTGAGCCCCGGGTGTCCTGCCGGCGCCCCCGGCCCGCATCCCGCCAGCACTTCTTCCCCCGTCTCTTGCCCGCCTCTGGCCCATCGCCCATGCAGATCACCACCCGCGACATCCCGCCCCGCACCGTCTGGGCGCTGGAGGAGGCCGGCGTCCATCCGCTGCTGGCCCGGCTCTTCGCCGCCCGGGGCATCCGCAGCGCCGAGGACCTGGACGACTCGCTGGCCAAGCTGCTGCCCCCGCCCGCGCTGCACGGCACGCATGATGCCGCCCGCCTGCTGGCCGATGCCATCGCCGGCGGCGCGCGCCTGTGCGTGGTGGCCGACTACGACTGCGACGGCGCCACCGCCTGTGCCGTCGCCCTGCGCGGCCTGCGCATGCTGGGCGCCGCAGCGGGCACCACGCATTACGTCGTGCCCGACCGCGCCATCCACGGCTACGGCCTCACGCCGGCCATCGTCGATCTGGCCCTGCAGCAGCGGCCCGACGTGCTGATCACCGTGGACAACGGAATCGCCAGCCTGGACGGCGTGGCCTACGCGCGCAGCAAGGGCCTGCAGGTGCTCGTCACCGACCACCACCTGCCCGCGGTCGATGCACAAGGGCAGGTGCTGCTGCCGCCGGCCGACGTCATCGTCAACCCCAACCAGCCGGCCTGCGGCTTCGGCAGCAAGTGCATCGCCGGCGTCGGCGTCATGTTCTACGTGCTGCTGGCGCTGCGCGCCGAGCTGCGCCAGCGCGGCGCCTTCACGCCGGAGCAGCAGCCGCGGCTGGACGCCCTGCTCGACCTGGTCGCCCTGGGCACCGTGGCCGACGTGGTCAAGCTCGACGCCAACAACCGCCGCCTGGTGGCGCAAGGCCTCAAGCGCATCCGCGCCGGCAAGATGCAGCCCGGCGTGGCCGCGCTCTTTGCCGCCGCCGGCCGCGACCCGGCCCGCGCCAGCACCTTCGACTTCGGCTTTGCGCTGGGGCCGCGCCTGAACGCCGCCGGCCGCCTGGCCGACATGACGCTGGGCATCGAGTGCCTGACCACCGACGACCCCGCCCGCGCCAGCGAGCTGGCCCAGCGCCTGGACGCCATCAACCGCGAGCGCCGCGACGTGGAGGCCGGCATGCGCGAGCAGGCCGAGCTGCGCCTGGACGCCCTCATGCCCCAGGGCGACCCGCCGCCCGCCCTGGCCCTGTATGACGAAAGCTTCCACGAGGGCGTGGTCGGCATCGTCGCCTCGCGCCTGAAGGACCGGCTGCACCGCCCCACCTTCGTCTTCGCCCGCGGGCAGGACGGCCACCTCAAGGGCTCCGGCCGCTCCATCCCCGGCTTCCACCTGCGCGACGCGCTGGACCTGGTGAGCAAGCGCCACCCCGGCCTGCTCAAAAAGTTCGGCGGCCACGCCATGGCCGCCGGCGCCACCCTGGGCGAAGACGGCATCGCCACCTTCGACGCCGCCTTGCAGCAGGTGGCCACCGAATGGCTGGCCCCGGCCGACCTGCGCCGCCAGGTCGTCACCGACGGCCCGCTGGACGCGCAATGGTTCGACGCCGAAGTGGTGCGCACCATCGAGCGCGAAGTCTGGGGCTCCGCCTTCGAGCCGCCCACCTTCGCCGACGAGGTCGAGGTGCTCAGCCAGCGCCTGGTCGGCGAAAAACACCTCAAGCTGCAGGTCCGCCACGCCGGCCAGGTCCGCGACGCCATCTGGTTCGGCCGCACCGAGCCCGTCCCGACCCGCGGCCGCATGGCCTATCGCCTGAGCGTCGATGAATACCAGGGGCGGGTGCGGGTGCAGATGATGGTGGAGTGCATGGAGGGGTAACGCGCCGCGTGACTTGCGCGCCCGTTGCCGCAACGGTCGGTTGCCGTCCGGTGTTCGCTCCCAGCCGCGCCGGGGCTACTGCTCATCCGGTGGGCTGCGCACGCTCCGCCCCCCTTTGTTCAGCACGGGCGTGTGGAGCATCGTCATTGCCCACATCGTCCTGCCCCAGCAGCTCTTGCACCGTGGGGATGTCGTAGCCCGCCTGCAGCATGTGCGTGGCAAAGGAATGGCGCAGCACATGCGGTGAGCAGGGCTTGACGCTGCGTGCCCGCCGCGCCGCCTGGGACACGACGCACTGCACCGTTGCCTCGTGCATGGTGGCGCCGCTCCAACCCGCTGCGCGGCTCCACCGATCTAGCAGCAGCGGGAACCCCACTGCCAGCTTCACGGCCGATCGGCGCTGCCGCGGCAACTGACGGCCAGCGCATCCGGCAGCCACACCGCGCCGAAGCCGGCATCCACGTCGCGCTGGTGCAGCACCCGTGCCCGATCATCTGCGCTATTGCGGGGGCAGCAGATGGCTAGAGTACGGCGCGTGCACGATCTGAAGAGAGAAATCAGTCGTCCTGAATCCATCCCGGTCGCGTCACGATAGTACGAACGCTTCGAAGGCGTCTTGCCGAGGCAAGCCCTACCCCCTCCATCCAGCGGACAGCAACCGGCAAGCCGGTGTCTGCCGCTCATGTCGGACGTTGAGCTCTTATAGCAACACATCATGGCAAAGCCAGTCAAACGCGCAGTAGATGACGCTGACTTTCTCATCAGCGCAGAACGGTATGAAGGGGCACTCGTTCAGCTACTTGTTGCTGTCGCGGCGTCTTCTACAAAAATGTTCCCTGCCGGGACATCGTCCATTGATGCCCCTGCTGTCAGACCTGGCAAGTTCAAGGAAATGGGGGATGGAGAGAAGTTCAAGCGCTTTCTAGGCACCAGAATCCGCAAGTTGCTACTCAACGATCCGTTCGCTCCAGAGGACGGTCGACATGGCGCACTTATAGCCTTTGTCCAAGGATTGCCTCATCCTGAAGAAGTCCTTTATGAGCAATACCGGAACGCGATGATTCACGAAGGGCAACTGCCCGAGAGCATTACTTTTTCTAATGAGATTGAGGCAGAGGACTCAATAGGCATATCGTTTGGCCCTTCTGGGGTTACGTTCACGTCAGGTTTGCTGACCCTGCTTCGGCGTGCTGTGGTCGAGGCACCAATCAACGGGATAGAGTTTGGACTTGCGCACTATCGCGTTGCTCCAAGGGCCGGCCTTGCTCTTGCAGATCTGCTGAACGCCCTCGCTTCTGATTTCCAGACCACGCCAGGAAGGGTTTCTGTCCTTCTCAGCATTCTTCAAGAAATCGGCCCGCCATCCGTCACAGCGAATGATGTGAGCTTGCGTAAGCTCTATGCAGAAGCACCGGGAAGTCGAAATGCTGCCGGGCTCCAGGCAAGCCATTATGGACCCCCAATCTGCGATGGAAACGGACAACTCACCGACCACGGCCTCTCACTAGCTCGGCGCCTACTTGAGTCATGTGATTTTGTGAACATTGCCTCCTGATGCTCCATCCAGGCTGCCCTCGTGCCTTCGCCCCTAGCCTAACGGGCTGATAACAGGGACGCCTACTGGCAGCCGCCTATTAACACCGGCGCTAGGCCTCGCAATAGCGCGACACGCAGGAACCGACTCGGGGCACAAAAATTTGCGTTGGGCTTCTTTGGTAGTCGGGCTCGTCGCTTGCCCTATACCTTCGGCACTAGCCCTCACCCACGCAAAAGTGTCGAGAGAACGTCATTTATCACCATGTGCCTCAGACCAACAGACGTATCTATCCGCACTTGGAAAAATGGTCGACATTAAGGCATTTGACACTGGCACCAATGCCCAATATATGCGCGGCGCCTAGCCGCGTGCAATGCAACTAGTCACCCCCTTGGGCCCACCCACTCACCATCGGCTGACTCTCGCCACTACCTCATCAAGCACTGATAGGACAAAGGAAATCTAGAGCAATTTGAAGCTTGATGCATTTCCGTAATTCCAGAGTGCACCTTGGTCGGCAGCGCAGATCGTCAGAGCCAGTGCGTTCCTGTTTAAGCCACAAGAGTAAGGAAAAGTGATGCCTAACTGTTGGCTTAAGGCAGACCGCAATACAAGCCAGGGTTAGTGTTAATGCCCCCGCACTGCCGGAGTCCAGTGCCATTTACCTTGGGCGTTAGGCCGTACTGCAAGCGTGGGGCGCCTCTATAACTGGATATCTTCACGTGCTGGATCATCTTGGTATTCACGTGTCGTGATACGAATACTGTCTTAGCGCCAGCCATATCTCTTGCGAGAGCTTTGGCGTCAACGCCACAATTTGGGGCCAGCACCCGCATTTATGTGCGGTGCAACATCGTCATGGAAGGCTGTGCTAGCTGACCCACAGCCGCGCTGCCACATCGGCAACGCGATAGCCCTGCTGGACGACTTGGCCACCGGCCTCCGCCTTAAACTCTTTGCATTTATCGCTTCGTGCTCATCCCACTCGGCCTCGCCTTGAGTCTGAGACACGCAGGTGTATACGGATTCCGGGGCGATGCATACAGCGTCCAAGCAGAAGGCCCAATTAAAAGGAAAATGCATGAGCATCGCGCACCAGGGATCTTGCCTCTGTGGAGGCGTCAGATTCAGCATCCGAGGGCAGTTAGCGCCTATCGAGATTTGTCATTGCCCCCAGTGCCGGCAAGCACAGGGCGGCCCGATCGCGACGAGCATTCCCGTTAAAGCAACCACGCTGGAGCTTCTAGAAGGGGAGGAACTGCTGCAGCAGTACGAATCCTCTCCGGGCAAGGTTCGGGTGTTCTGCAAGGTCTGCGGCTCTCCGGTATTCAGCAAGCGGGATTCGGTGCCGGGCGTGTTGAGAATCAGGGCCGGGCTCTTGCAGGAACCTGTCGGCACCCAGCTGGCATTTCATGCTTTCACCGCCTCAAAGGCAAGCTGGTGGCCGATCGTACCGGGCCTCCCGGAGTTCACTGAAGGCGCACCGCAACCCGCCCGACGCCGATCAACGACGCCGCGGTCTTGAGACATGGAACGCATAGACGTCGCTATCCCAATCCTGCCGAGCCGTTCGTTGGCAAGCACGATGGCGTTTTACACGCGCCTCAGGTTCCAAGGTCATATGGCTGGTGATGCGTGTGCCATCGTCACGCGGGGCGGCCTGGAGATTCACTTCTTCTCCCACCCAACGCTGGTGCCAGAAGAATCGTTCGCAGGCTGCTATGCGAGAGTCGCCAATGTCGTTGCGCTGTATGAATCGCTCGCTGCGGCGGAGCTTCCGAGAACCGGAATCCCTGGAATGGAAGTCCTGGAAGACAAGCCCCGGGGATGAAAGAGTTCCCCCTAGTCGATGAAGACGGGAACCGCCTTCGCATCGGGCAGTCCCTTT
>JBMOQL010000012.1:0-38476 GCA_049321005.1 Pseudomonadota bacterium | reverse complement strand
GCTGAACGCCGCGGTGGAGGCGGCGCGGGCCGGCGAGCAGGGCCGCGGCTTCGCGGTGGTGGCCGGCGAGGTGCGCAGCCTGGCCCAGCGCAGCGCGCAGGCGGCCAAGGAGATCAAGTCGCTGATCAATGCGTCCAGCGAAAAGGTCGAGTCCGGCAGCAAGCTGGTGCAGGACGCGGGTGCGGCCATGAGCGAGATCGTCTCGGGCGTGCAGCGCGTGACCGACATCATCGGCGAGATCAGTGCCGCGGCGGCCGAGCAGTCCTCGGGCATCGGCCAGGTCAACAATGCGGTGACCCAGCTCGACCAGATGACGCAGCAGAACGCCGCGCTGGTGGAGCAGAGCGCTGCGGCCGCCGAGAGCCTGAAGGACCAGGCCCTGCGGCTGGCGCAGGCCGTGGCCGTGTTCCGCCTGGGCCACCAGCAGGCCTTGGCCCAGGCGCAGCAGCAGATGCAGGTGCACAGCACCGCCCATGCCCAGGCCAGCCAGGCCATCGCCCGTGCCAAGAAGGCCGGGGGCGCGACGGGCGGCGCCGCTGCGGCCTCTGCATCTTCCACGCCGACGCCTGCTACGCCGGCACCGGCGCCCGCCCGCGGGGACGAGCAGCCTGCCGCCGTGCCCACGCTGACGGCGGTCGTGCCGCCGGCCGCCACGGCGCCGCTGCGCACGCCAGCCAAGCCCGCGCCGGTCACGGACGACGGCGACTGGGAAACCTTCTGATGCCGCCGGCCCGCTGAGCGGGCCACGGGTGGGCGGCATCGGCGCGCACATGCCGTGCCACGGGCCGCGCACCCGGCGGTGGACGCTCCGCCGTCCCTGCCACCCCTGGAATGGGATGGCACCGCCACCCTGCCGGGCCGGCCGCAACGGCCGGCGTCCGCGGGTGGCGGATGCGCGCGCCGCCACGCTGGCCAGCTGCGCCCCACGCCTCTGCGGGCAACCCCGATTCAAGTGCCGCCCGGCCCCGGCCGAAGTCCTGCGGTAAGGGCCGCGCTGTCCGCTGGCCTCTTCATCCACCTCATCTGCCGACCGCCACACGATGACCGCTGGCGCGCCCGCCTGGACCACGCCGACCTGGCGCCGCCGCACCGACTGGGTGCTGGGCGCCCAGCGTCGCGTGCGGGTGCGCGTGGCCTTCCAGCTGCTGGCCTGGGCCGTCTACCTGGGTTGCGACATCGCGTTGCTGGTGGGCATGGCCGCAGGCGTGGTCTCCCGGCCGATGGGGGCCGTGCTGATCGGCGTGACGCTGGCCGCGCAGGCGGTCTTCTACCTGCTCCTGCGCAGCGGCTGGTCCGAGCGGCTGCGCGACCCCAGCCTGATGCTGGCGCAGAGCCTGGTGGCGCTCACGCTGGTGGCCTGGGGCTATGCGATCGCCGGCCCGCTGCGCGACTGCACGCTGATGCTGGCGGTGATGGTCATCGTCTACGCCATGTTCTGCCTGTCGCCGCGGCAGACACTGGGACTGGGCCTGTATGCCGTGGGCGTGCTGGGCGCGGCGATGGGGCTGCTGTCGGCGCTGCGGCCGCAGGCCTATCCGCCGCAGACCGAGCTGCTGCGCTTTGCGCTGGTGGCCGCGGCGCTGCCGGTGACCACCTCGCTGGCCTACTACGTCAGCCAGCTGGGCCAGCGGCTGCAGCAGCAGCAACAGGCGCTGCGTGACGCGCTGGCGCAGGCGCAGCAGCTGGCCACGCGCGATGCGCTGACCGGCCTGGTCAACCGCCGCCACATGCATGAGCTGCTGGGCCTGGCGCTGCGCCATGAGCAGTACCGCGGCCTGGCTTTCTGCCTGGCGCTGGTCGACGTGGACCAGCTCAAGGCCATCAACGACACGCATGGCGACGCCGTGGGCGACGCGGTGCTGCGCGGCCTGGGCCAGCTTGCGCTGCGCACGCTGCGCCACAGCGACGTGATCGCCCGCTGGGGCAGCGACGAGCTGCTCATCCTGCAGACCGAGACCCGTGCCGAGCACGCCAGCCGCGCGCTGCAGCGGCTGCGCCACGAGCTGGCCAGCCTGGCCCTGGTGCCGGAGCGGCCCGAGCTGCGCGTGAGCTTCTCCGCCGGCCTGGCCGCGCACGTGCCCGGCGAGACGGTCGAGCAGACACTGGAGCGCGTGGAGCATGCGCTGCTGCGGGCCCAGGCCGCAGGCCCGGCGCAGTTCGTGATGGCGCCGCCGGGGCCGGTCCGGGCCCAGCGCCCGGGCCCTGCACCCGCACCGGAGGCCGCGTCATGAGGTGCCCGGACTGGCTCATTCCCGTCGGCCGCGTGGTGCTCGGGCCGGACACCGGCCACCGCCTGCGCATCATCCGCTCGCTGACCGCGGCCTATGTCTACCTGGTGTGCATGGCGCTGCTGCTGCGCGGTGTCACGCTGGGGCTGGTCACGGCGCCGGTGGCCCACGGGCTGATCGCCTACATGGCTGTCGGGGTGGTCACGTTCTATGCCCTGCTGCGCAGCGGCTGCACGCTGCGGCTGCGCGAGCCGGGGCTGGCGCTGGAGCAGAGCTTCTTTGCCATCTCGGCCATCGTCGTCGCCTACGTGATCGCCGGGCCGGTGCGCGGCGCGGTGCTGCTGCTGCTGGCGCTGGTGCTGGTCTTCGGCATGTTCTCGCTGACACCGCGGCAGACGCTGATGGTGGGCGGCGTGGCCATCGGCAGCCTGGGCGCGGCCATGGCCTACATGTCGTGGCGCAACCCGCAGGAGTTCCCGGCCGAGGTGCAGGCCATCCAGTTCGGGCTGGCCTTCAGCGTGCTGCCCACGCTGTCGCTGGTGGCGCATCAGGTCAGCCAGCTGCGCGCTCGGCTGCTCAAGCAGCGCCAGGCGCTGCACGAGGCCCTGGCCCGCGTGCAGGAGCTGGCCACGCGCGACGCGCTCACCGGCCTGATCAACCGCCGCCACATGCAGGAGCTGCTGGAGCAGGAGCTCAAGCGCCAGGAGCGCAGTGGCAGCGCCTTCTGCGTGGCGCTGATCGACCTGGACCACTTCAAGCACATCAACGACACCCACGGCCACCACGTCGGGGATGAGGTGCTGTGCGGCTTCACGCGCGCCGCGCTGGAGGTGCTGCGCAACGCCGACATCATGGCCCGCTGGGGCGGCGAGGAGTTCCTCATCCTCTTGCCCGAGACACGCGCCGAGCAGGCGCTCAATGGCCTGGAGCGGCTGCGCGAGACGCTGCGCGACGCAGCCGTCTCGGAGACCGTGCCGGGGCTGACGGTGACCTTCTCGGCCGGCGTGGCGGAGCACGCGCACGGCCACACGCTGCGACAGACGCTGGAGCGTGCCGACCGCGCGCTCTACGACGCCAAGGCCCAGGGCCGCAACCGCGCGCTGCTGGCTGCCGCGCCGCCCGCGCGCTAGCTGCCACTGCCACAGCAGACCCCGCCATGGCCGGATTCGCCCCCCCGCCGCTGCCGGATGTCGAGCTGCCCACCGTGGCCTGGCCACCGCGGCTGCTGGGCCGTGCCCGGCGCGTGGTGCTGCGGCTGCTGCTCGGGTGCGGGCCCATGCGCAGCCATGTGCTGCAAGTGCTGGTGGCCGGCCAGCTCTATGCCGTGTGCAGCGCCGTCGCCCTGCATGCCGCGGCGCTGGGCGTGCTCCCGGCACGCGTGGCCGCGCTGCTGGCCGCTGGCATGGGCTTGACCTTCGCGCTGCACTACGCGCTGGTGCGCAGCGGCCGCACCGCCCGGCTGGCCGACCCGGTGCTGGGCGGGCCGATGGCCGTGGTCAACCTGCTGCTGTGCGTGGCCGGCTATGTGCTGGTGGGCGAGGTGCGCGGCAACCTGCTCATCCTGATGGCGCAGACGCAGCTGCTGGCCATGTTCCGCATGGCGCCGCGCCGTCTGGTGCCCCTGGGCATGCTGGGCTGCGGGCTGCTGGGCGTGGCGGCTGCCGGCCTGTCGCTGGCCGATCCACAGGCGCAGCCGTGGGCCGTCACCGCGACCCACCTGGGCACGGCCATCCCCGCGCTGCTCGCCACGGCCTTCATCACCCGCTGGATCGGCGAGATCCGCGAGCGGCTGCACACCCGCGCCGCCGAGCTGCGCCGCGTGCTCGGCGAGGTGCAGCAGCTGGCCACGCACGACGCGCTGACCGGCCTGCTCAACCGCCGGGTGATGGACGAGCGGCTGCCCGCGCTGGCCCGCCGCTGCCTGGACGAGGGCAGGCCGCTGAGCGTGGCGGTGATCGACATCGACCACTTCAAGCGCATCAACGACGGCCACGGCCATGCCGGCGGCGACGCCGTGCTGGCCAGCGTGGCCGGCGTGCTGGCCCGCGCCTGCCCGCAGCCCTCGCTGGCCGCGCGCTGGGGCGGCGAGGAGTTCCTCGTCGCCTGGCCGGGGCTGGGGCGGCATGCCGCCGCCGAGGTGGTGGACTGGGTACGCCGGCAGCTGCAGCTGGCGGGGCAGGCCGGGCCCCTGCCTGCGGTCACCGTCTCCGTCGGCCTGGCTGAGCGCCGCGAGGGTGAGCCTCTGCGCAGCCTGGTCGAGCGTGCCGACACGGCGCTCTACCGCGCCAAGTCGCGCGGCCGCGACTGCTGCGTGATTGACGAGCCGGCCGCTCCGGCCGGGTGGTCGCCCGCACCGCCCCCCGCATCGTCCTTGCCGTGACCCCGCCCCGCATGCCCCGATGCCGCCCGTGATGCCATCCACCCTCCACCCCGCGCCGCCGGCGGCCTGGCTGCTCGGTCAGGACCGTGCCACCCGCCAGCGCACGGGGGCGGTGCTGCTGTGCCTGGTGCTCTATCTGTTCTGTGCCGGTGTGGCGCAGGCGGCGGCGCGGGGCGGCGTGATGCGTCCCGGGCTCGCTCCGTGGATCGTCGCTCTGGCGGTGCCCGCGCATGCCGGCTTCTATGCGGCCGTGCGCAGCGGCTGGTCGCTGCGCCTTCGCGATCCCTCGCTGATGCTGGCGCAGAACGGCTTCGCCCTGGTGCTCATCGTCTGCGCCTACACCCAGACGCGGCCGGTGGACCGCGGCCTGGTGCTCGTGCTGCTGGCCCTGGTCGTCGCCTTCGGCATGTACACGCACACCCCGCGCCAGGCGGTGGGCGTGGCCGCATCGGCGGTCGGGCTGCTGGGCGCCGCCATGCTGGTGCTCACCCGGCTGGAGCCGGCCTACTACCCGGCGCCACTGGAGCTGCTGCGCTTTGAGCTGCTGGCTGGCGCGCTGCCGGCCATGGCGCTGGGCGCGCGGCAGATTGCCTTGTGGCGTCAGCGCGCGCAGGCCCAGCGTCGCGAGCTGCATGCCGCGCTGGAGCGCGCCCGCCACCTGGCCACCCACGATCCGCTGACCGGCCTGTTCAACCGCCGCCAGATGCTGGCCCTGCTGGAGCAGGAGCGCCAGCGCGTGGCCGCCGGTGGCGCGCGGCCCTTCGCCGTGGCCCTGCTGGACATCGACCACTTCAAGGCGCTCAACGACCGCCTGGGCCACCGCGCGGGCGACGAGGCGCTGTGCACCTTTGCCCGCACTGCAGCCGAGGTGCTGCGTCGCACCCCGCCGGACACCACCGGCCGCGACCCCGACCTGCTGGCCCGCTGGGGCGGCGAGGAGTTCCTCGTCCTGCTGCCCGGCGCCGATGCCCGCACCGCGCTGGCGCCGCTGGAGCGCCTGCGCAGCCGTCTGCGCGAGCTCCCCGCCGTGCGCGGCGACCGCGCCTGCCGCCTGAGCTTCTCCGCCGGCGTGGTGCAAGACGACGGCTGCTCCGAGCTGGCCACGCTGCTCGACCGCGCCGATCGGGCGCTCTACCAGGCCAAGGCCGCCGGGCGCGACCGCACGGTCTGCCACGGCATGCCCGAGGGCGAAGACGCCGCAGCACCCGGCGATCCGCCCGTTGCGGGCCACGCGGCGGCACCCGATGGCCAGGGGCAGGGCAGACAAGAAGGGGCTGGCCCGCAGGAGGGCGGCCACTAGAGGCGGTGACCAGGAAGGTGGTCACCGGGGAAGGCCGTCATAAGGACGGCGGCGCGGCCCAACCCGTCCGACAGACGCCCGCCCCGTGCGCGGCCCGCCGCCGGCCGACGGCCCCTCGCTCGCTACACTGGGCCGGCCTCCCGGCGACGCCGCAGCCGGGGCCCGTCAGGCCTCCCGCCGCCAGCAGCATCCGGCCCGCCCGCCCGCCATGACCGACCGCCCCGACCTGCCCGCCGCCGGCGAGCCGCCGCAAGCCTCGCCGGCTGCCGCCGCGGATCGCCCCGGCGACTCGCCGGCCGATGCGCCGCCACGCTCCGCCCACGGTCCCGGGGCGCTGCTGCGCCGCTGGCTGCGCCTGGCCATCCTTGGCTTGCCGCTGTTCCTGGGCCTGGCCCACTGGGCGGGCGCCCCCAGCGGCGCGCTGCGTATCCGCTTCGTCGATGCGCTGGACCGCTTCCTCGACGACACGCGGCAGCGCTGGGCGGCCGGGGCGCAGTCGGGCAACGGCGTGGACCCGCGCATCGTCATCGTCGACATCGACGAGAAGAGCCTGGCCGAGATCGGCCGCTGGCCCTGGGGCCGCGACCGCCTGGCCGCGCTCACCGAAGCCCTTTTCGAGCGCGAGCGCGCCGCGGTGGTGGGCTTCAACATGGTCTTCGCGGAGGCCGATGCCTCCGACACGCTGGCCGTGATGCAGTCGCTGGCCCACGGCCCGCTGCGCGACGTGCCCGCCTTCCAGCGCGAGCTGCAGCGCCTGGCGCCGCAGCTGGACCACGACGCCGCCTTCGCCCGCGCCCTGGCCGGCCGCCGCGCCGTGCTGGGCTACTACTTCACCGGGGATGTCGGCGCCGCCCCGGTCGGCCACCTGCCGCCGCCGCTGTTCAGCGCCGTGCAGCCCACCGGCCTGACCCGCTACACCGGCTACGGCGCCAACATCGAGACCTTGCGCGCCGCCGCGCCGCGCGCCGGCCACCTCAACGCCCTGGCCGACCCCGACGGCGTCATCCGCAGCCTGCCGCTGCTGGCCGAATGGTCACCGCCCGCCGGGCCGCGCCAGGCGCATCCGGCCTTCGCGCTGTCGGTGCTGCGCGCCGCCCTGGGTGACCCACAGCTCAGCCCCGTGCGCGCCGCCGGCCGCGGCGGCCAGCCCAGGCCGCTGGTGGCGGTGCGGCTGCGTGATGCCGGCGGCGCGGCCCAGCCCGTGCCGGCCGGGGCGGGGGCGCAGGCAGCGTCCGACGTGCCTGATGCGGTCGCGCAGACCCCGCCGCCCTCCACCGCCGACGCCTCGCTGCACCCCGAGCTGCGTGCCAGCCTCAACCGCATGGCCTGGCGCCAGGCGGCTCGCCAGTCCATCACGGCCCCCTCGCCCCTCACCGTGTACCTGCCGCTGGACGAGCGCGGTGCCGTGCGCGTGCCGGTGCAGCATGCCGAGCGCTTTGCCCGCGTCAGCGCCGCCGACGTGCTGGCCGAGCGGCTGCCGGCGCACCGCCTGGCCGGGCGCATCGTGCTGGTGGGCACCACCGCGCTGGGCCTGTCGGACCTGCGGCCCACGCCGGTGGACCCGGCCACGCCGGGCATCGTGCTGCATGCCAGTCTGCTGGCGGGGCTGCTGGACGGCCACCTGCCCACGCGGCCGGACTGGGCCCGCGGCTTCGAGCTGGCCAGCCTGGTCATCGGCTGCGTCATGCTGGCCCTGCTGGTGCCGCGCGTGCCGGTGCTGGCCGGCGTGGTCGTCACCGGCGCCACGCTGCTGCTGTGGACGGCGCTCAACGCCTGGCTCTACCGCAGCCAGGACTGGGTGCTGCCGCTGGCCCTGCCGCTGCTGGCCGCCGGCGCCACCGCGCTGCTGGCCATGGCCGATACCTACCTGGCCGAGGGCCGCTCGCGTCGCGCCCTGGCCCAGCTCTTCGGCGCCTATGTGCCGCCCGAGCTGGTGGCCAGCATGGCCCACGACCCCGAGCGCTACACCCGCGCGGGCCTCTCAGCCGAGAACCGCGAGCTGACCATCCTGTTCTGCGACCTGCACGACTTCACGCGCACCGCCGAGCACCTGGCGCCGGAGCAGCTGCGCGAGGTGGTCAACCTGTTCTTCTCGCGCATGAGCGCCATCATTGCCCAGCACGGCGGCACGCTGGACAAGTTCATCGGCGATGCGGTGATGGCCTTCTGGGGCGCGCCGGTGGAGACCGACGACCATGCCGCCCGCGCCGTGCGCGCCGCGCTGGACATGCGCCGCAGCCTCACGAGCCTCAATGCGGAGCTGCGCCAGCGCGGCCTGCCCGAGGTGCACTGCGGCATCGGGCTGAATACCGGGCTGGTGTGCGTCGGCGAGCTGGGCTCCGACGCCCGCCGCAGCTACAGCGTCATCGGCGACCCGGTCAACCTGGCCTCGCGCATCGAGGACCTCACCCGCACCCTGGCCGTGGACATCCTGGTCGGCGAAGGCACCTGGCGCGCCGCCGCCGCCGCCACGGCGGACCTGCCCTGGCGCATGGTCGGCCTGCTGCCGGTCAAGGGCCGCAGCCAGCCCATCCCCGTCTACACCCCGCTGCACGCCCCCGCGCCTGCCTGGGCCACGGGCGCGGCCACGTCGCGGCCCGCGGCGCGCGGCAGCGCGGGCTGAGCAGGGACGCTGGCCACCGCGCCGCGGGTGGCGCGCGTGCGGCCCCCGCCTCAGCGTCCGGCGCCTGCGCGGGGCTTGCGCTGCTTGGCCCGCAGCCGCTCCAGGCTGCGGTCGTGGATCAGCCGCAGCTCCTCCAGCGCAGCATCGATCTGCGCCCGCTTGCGTTCCAGATCGCGCATGGCCGCGGCGGCCGCCTCCACCACATAGGCCAGCTGCTGCACGCGGCCTTCACCATGCTCGCCGTACATGTCCAGGTAGGCCTTGATGTCGGCCAGCGCCATGCCCAGCGACTTGGCGCGCAGGATGCGCGACAGCCGGGCGCGGTCGTCCTTGCCGTACACGCGCGTGCCGTTGAGCCGCTGTGGCGTCAGCAGCCCCTTGGTCTCGTAGAAGCGCAGCGCCCGCGGCGACACGCCGTACGCCTCGCACATCTGGGCAATGCCCATCAGCGCCTGGCCGTCGTCCGCCCCGTCGGGCTCGTTGGCCGCCGCGGCCGCTTGGCGCAACCGGCGTGCGCTGACCAGGGCGGTAGCGGTGGACGTGGCGGCGCCCGCACTCTTGCTGCGGGGCCGGCTGGGGTGGGGGTTGCGGGCCGTGGCCGGCCGCCTGGCGGTGCTCATCGGCACATTATCGGCGCGCCGACGCGCGCGGCGACGCGTGTACGCTCAAGGCAGCGTGTTGACGTTAACGTCAACCGCGACTAGTGTGCGTTCTCCACCTGGGGCCGTGCGCGCCCCGCGCACCGGACCACCCCACCAGCCCCACCAGGAGGCGCCATGGCAGACCGCACCGTCCCGCAGAGCAGCTACTTCGATGCCACTCATGAGATGGCCCGGCAGACCGCGCGGCGCTTCGTCGACGAGGCGGTGCGCCCGCACATCGACGACTGGGAGGAGGCGGGCAGCTTTCCACGTGAGCTCTACCGCCGCGCCGGCGAGCTCGGGCTGCTGGGCATCGGCCATCCGGCCCGTCTGGGCGGCAGTGGCGAGGGTGACGTCTTCCTCAAGATCGCCGTGGCCGAGGAGCTCATGCGCAGCGGCTCGGGCGGCTTCGTGGCAGGCCTGGGCTCGCTGGACATCGGCCTGCCGCCCATCTGGCGCATGGGCAGCGAAGCCCTGCAGCAGCGGCTGGTGCCCCCGGTCCTCGCCGGAGAGAAGATCGCCGCACTGGCCATCACCGAGCCCGGCGGCGGCTCCGACGTGGCCAACCTGCGCACGCGAGCCGTGCGCGACGGCGACCACTACGTGGTCAACGGTAGCAAGACCTTCATCACCTCCGGCAGCCGCGCCGATGTGGTCACGGTGGCCGTGCGCACCGGCGGGCCGGGGCATGCCGGCGTGTCGCTGCTGGCCATCGAGCGGGGCACGCCCGGCTTCAGCACTGGCGCGCCGCTGCGCAAGATGGGCTGGTGGGCCTCGGACACCGCCGAGCTGTTCTTCCAGGACTGCCGCGTGCCGGCCTCCCAGCTCATCGGGCCGGAGAACACCGGCTTCCTCACGCTGATGCTCAACTTCCAGGCCGAGCGGCTGGCACTGGCCGTGATGGCCTACATGACGGCGCAACTGGCACTGGAGGCGTGCCTGGACTGGGCCCGCACGCGCCAGACCTTCGGCAAGCCGCTGGTGCGCCACCAGGTCATCCGCCACAAGCTGGCCGACATGGCCGTGCAGGTGGACGTGGCCCGCGAGTACACCTGGCGCTGCGCCGCGCGCATCGCTGCGGGCGAGACGCTGGTGCGCGAGGTGTCCATGGCCAAGAACGCCGCCACCGACGCCGCCGAGCATGTCACGCACGAGGCGGTGCAGATCTTCGGTGGCATGGGCTACATGCGCGGCTCGCTGGTGGAGCGGCTCTACCGCGACTGCCGCATCCTGTCCATCGGCGGCGGCACGCGCGAGATCATGAACGAGATCATCGCCAGGCAGATGGGGCTGTAGCCCGCGCGTGCTGCCCAGGCCCCCCGGCACGGGCGGTTCGCACGCTTACCTTTTGCACCTGACCTGGGTGGTAGCCGGTTGACGTTAACGTCAAGCAAACCTAGATTGACTGCCATGCCCAGCTCCAACCCGCCTGCCCCGCCCACCGCGCCCATGCCCGCCACCGAGCCGGCCGGCGGCCAGTCGCCCAGGCGCTATGCCAGCGTGCTGCGCCCAGGGCTGTTCGCCGGCCAGGTGCACGTGGTCACCGGCGCGGGCAGCGGCATCGGTCGTTGCGTGGCGCACGAGCTGGCCTCGCTGGGCGCCACCGTCGTGCTCACCGGCCGCACGCCGGCCAAGCTGGACGCCGTGGCCGCCGAGATCCGCGCCGATGGCGGCCAGGCCGACACGGCGGCCTTCGACATCCGCGACGAGGACGCCGTGCGGGCCGCCGTGGCCGCCATGGTGGCCCGTCATGGCCGCCTGCACGGCCTGGTCAACAACGCCGGCGGGCAGTTCCCCGCGCCGCTGGCGGCCATCTCGCGCCGCGGCTTCGAGGCGGTCGTGGCCAACAACCTCACCGGCGGCTTCCTGATGGCGCGCGAGGTCTACACCCAGTCCATGCAGGCGCACGGCGGTGCCATCGTCAACATGGCCGCCGACATGTGGCGCGGCATGCCGGGCATGGGCCATTCGGGTGCGGCGCGCGCGGGCATGGTCAACCTCACCCAGACCGCGGCCTACGAGTGGGCGGCCGCCAATGTGCGAGTCAACGCGGTGGCGCCGGGCTGGATCGCCTCCAGCGGGATGGACGCCTACGGGCCGGCCATGGCCGGCGTCATTCGCAGCCTCAAGGACCACGTGCCGATGAAGCGCCTGGGACTGGAGGCGGAGGTCAGCGCGGTGATCTGCTTCCTGCTCAGCCCGGGCGCAGCCTTCGTCACCGGCATCACCGTGGCCATCGACGGTGGGGCGCCGCTGGAGCGTGCCCTCTACCCTGTGCCGCCCCACGAGCCGGCGCCCGCCTTCGACGGCTTCCACCGCGCCGCCGTGCCGCGCGTGCTGCAGGGAGGTGGAGCCGGCTGAGCCGTCCACGACACCCATGCCCGTCTTGCGCACCAGCCTGCAACCCGCCAGCGACGCGTTCCGCGCCAACGTGCAGCGCATGCGCGAGCGCCTGGACGAGGTGCGCGCGCTGGAGGCCCGTGTGCGCGAGGGCTCCGCGGCCCAGCGCGAGAAGTTCGAGCGCCGCGGCCAGCTGCTGCCGCGCGAGCGCGTGGCCCGGCTGCTGGATCGCGGCTCGGGCTTCCTGGAGCTCAGCACGCTGGCCGGCCTGGGCCTGCACGACGATGACGGCCGCCGCACCGTGCTGGGCGGCGGCACCATCATCGGCATCGGCACCGTGGCGGGCAAGCGCTGCCTCATCACCGCCAGCGACAGCGCGCTCAAGGGCGGCACCATCTCGCCCATGGGCCTGCGCAAGGGCCTGCGTGCGCAGGAGATCGCACGCGACAACAAGCTGCCGCTCATCAGCCTGATCGAAAGCGGCGGCGCAAACCTGCTCTACCAGGCAGACATCTTCGTCGAGGGCGGGCGCAGCTTCGCCAACCAGGCGAGGTTGTCGGCCATGGGCCTGCCGCAGATCTGCGTGGTGCACGGCTCGTCCACGGCCGGCGGAGCCTACGTGCCGGGGCTGTCGGACTATGTCGTGCTGGTGCGCGGGCGCTCCAGCATCTACCTGGCCGGCCCGCCGCTGGTCAAGGCGGCCATCGGCGAGGAGGCCACCGACGAGGCCCTGGGCGGCGCGGAGATGCATGCCAGCGTCACCGGCCTGGGTGAGTACCTCTGCGAGGACGATGCGCACGCCATTGCGCTGACCCGCGAGCTGCTCGACCAGCTCAACTGGGACACCGTGGACACCGGTGCGCCCACTGCCGCGCCGCCGCTGTACGACACCGAAGAGCTGCTGGGCTGCGTGCCGGCCGACGAGCGCGAGCCCTTCGACACCCGCGAGGTCATCGCGCGCATCGTCGACGGCTCGGACTTCCTGGAGTTCAAGGCCGGCTACGGCAGCGAGACGCTGTGCGGCCATGCCCGCATCGACGGCCACCGGGTCGGCATCCTGGGCAACAACGGCCCCATCCAGCCGCAGGGCTCGACCAAGGCAGCGCAGTTCATCCAGCTGTGCGACCAGTCGGGCACGCCGCTGGTCTTCCTGCAGAACACCACCGGCTACATGGTGGGCTCGGCGGCCGAGCACGGCGGCGCCATCAAGCACGGCTCCAAGATGATCCAGGCGGTGGCCAATGCGCGCGTGCCCAAGTTCACCATCGTGCTGGGCGGCTCCTATGGCGCCGGCAACTACGGCATGTGCGGCCGCGGCTTCGACCCCCGCTTCATCTTCAGCTGGCCGTCGGCGCGAGTGGCGGTGATGGGCGGCGCGCAGGCGGCCAAGGTGATGGAGATCGTCACCCGCGGAAAGATGGCGCGCGCCGGCATGCCGGTGGACGACGCGATGCTCGAAGGCATGTCGGCCGAGATCCGCAAGCGCCTGGATGCCGAGGCCGGCGTGCTCTTCGCCACCGCGCGGCTATGGGACGACGGCGTGATCGACCCCCGTGACACGCGCGCCGTGCTGGCCCTGTGCCTGGCCCTGGCGGCCGAGGCCGGGCGCCGCGTGCTGCGCCCCAACACCTTCGGCGTCGCCCGGCTCTAGCCGCGCTGCCCGCCCACCCGCTCACCCGAGGAGACGCCATGCACTTCACCGCCGAACACCGGCAGCTTGCCGACACGGTGCGCCGCTTCTGCGCGCAGGAGATCAACCCCCACGTTGCGCAATGGGAGGCCGACGAGATCTTCCCTGCGCATGAAGTGTTCAAGAAGATGGGCCGCCTGGGCCTGCTCGGCGTCAAGTACGACACCGCCTACGGCGGCATGGGGCTGGACTTTTCCTACTCCATGGTCGTGGCCGAGGAGCTGGGCACCATCCCGTGCGGCGGCGTGCCCATGGCGATCGGCGTGCAGACCGACATGTGCACACCGGCGCTGCACCGCTTCGGCTCCGAGGAGCTCAAGCGCGAATACCTGGCGCCGGCCATCGCCGGCGACATGGTGGGCTGCATCGGCGTGAGCGAGGTCGGCGGCGGCTCGGACGTGGCCGCGGTCAAGACGAGCGCGCGCACCGAAGGCGGCGACTACGTCATCAACGGCTCAAAGATGTGGATCACCAACGGCCTGCAGGCCGACTGGTGCTGCCTGCTGGCCAACACCTCGGAGGGCAAGGTCCACGAGAACAAGTCGCTCATCATCGTGCCGCTGGATGCCAAGGGTATCGACAGGCAGAAGATCCGCAAGATCGGCATGCAGTCGTCGGACACGGCCCAGCTGTTCTTCGACAACGTGCGCGTGCCGCGCCGCAATCTGATCGGCGTGGAGGGCACGGGCTTCATGATGCAGATGCTGCAGTTCCAGGAGGAGCGCCTGTATGCCGCGGCCAACGCGCTGCGCATGCTCGATGGCCTCATCGACCAGACCATTGCCTACTGCCGCGAGCGCCATACCTTCGGCCGTCCGCTCATCGACAACCAGGTGGTGCACTTCCGGCTGGCCGAGCTGCGCACCGAGGTCGAGGCGCTGCGCGCGTTGACCTACCGGGCGGTAGAGGGCTACGTGGCCGGCGACGACGTCACCCGGCTGGCCTCCATGGCCAAGCTCAAGTGCGGCCGCCTCATCCGCGAGGTGGCCGACAGCTGCCTTCAGTACTGGGGCGGCATGGGCTATACCTGGGACAACCCCATCGCCCGGGCCTACCGCGATGGCCGCCTGGTCTCCATCGGCGGCGGCGCCGACGAGATCATGCTGGGCATCATCGCCAAGCTTGAAGGCACGCTGCCGCGCCGGGCCCGCTGATGGACGCGCCCGCCTACACCGCGATCACCGCCGCCAGCGATGCAGGCGTGTGGACGATCACCCTCAACCGCCCCGCGGCCCGCAACGCCATGTCGCTGACCATGGTCGGCGAGCTGCTGCAGGCCCTCAGCCACGCCGAAGCCGACAACGGCGCGCGCGCCATCGTGCTGCGCGGCGCGGGCGGGCACTTCTGTGCCGGCGGCGACCTTATCGATATGGCCCGCGCCCGCATGCAGCCCGCGCAGTCCGACAGCGACCCCGTCGCCGAGGTCAACGCCGCCTTCGGCCGGCTTTGCGTGGCCTATGCCGACACACGGCTGCCGGTGGTGGCCGTGCTGCAGGGCACCGTCATGGGCGGCGGCCTGGGCCTGGCCTGCGTGGCCGACGTGGTGCTGGCCGACGGCAGCGCCGTCTTCCGCCTGCCCGAGACCTCGCTGGGCCTGGTGCCGGCGCAGATCGCGCCCTTCCTGGTCGAGCGGCTGGGCCTGGCTGAGGCCCGCCGCCTGGCCCTCACGGGCATGCGTCTGGACGCCCGCGCGGCCGCAGCGCTGCGGCTCATCCACGAGCTGGCGGCCGACGCCGCTGCGCTGGAGGCCGCGCTGGCGCGCGTGCTGGGCGACATCCTGCGCTGCGCCCCCGGCGCCCTGGCCGAGACCAAGGCCCTGCTGGCGCGCTGCCGCGGGCGCCGCGCCGCCGAGCTGGTGGACGAGGCGGCGGCCGTTTTCGCGCGCGCGGTGCGCAGCGCGGAGGGCCAGGAGGGCACGGCCGCCTTCGTGCAGAAGCGCCCGCCGTCCTGGGCGCCGTCCGCCTGAGGGGCCATGCTCAGCAAGCTGCTCATTGCCAACCGCGGCGAGATCGCCTGCCGCATCGCCCGCACGGCGCACCGCCTGGGGTGGCGCACGGTGGCCGTCTACAGCCAGGCCGATGCCCAGGCCCCGCACGTCATGCTGGCCGACGAGGCGGTGTGCATCGGCGCGTCGGCGGCCGCAGAGTCCTACCTGCATGCCGACGCGCTGCTGGATGCGGCCCGCCGCACCGGCGCCGATGCGCTGCACCCGGGCTACGGCTTCCTGTCCGAGAACGCCGGCTTCGCGCGGGCCTGCGAGCAGGCCGGCCTGGTCTTCGTCGGCCCACCGGCCGAGGCCATCCACGCCATGGGCGACAAGGCCCGCGCCAAGCGCCTGATGCAGGCCGCCGGCGTGCCCACCGTGCCCGGCTACCTCGGTGACGAGCAGGACGATGCCCACCTCATCGCCCAGGCCCGCGCGCTGGGCCTGCCGCTGCTCGTCAAGGCGGTGACCGGCGGCGGCGGCCGCGGCATGCGGCTGGTGCACGACGCCGCCGAGCTGCCTCAGGCGCTGGCCAGCGCACGCCGCGAGGCCCACAGCGCCTTCGGCGACGGCACGCTCATGCTGGAGCGGCTCGTCGAGGACGGCCGCCACATCGAGATCCAGGTCTTCGCCGACGCGCATGGCCAGGTTGTCCACCTGGGCGAGCGCGACTGCAGCACCCAGCGCCGCCGCCAGAAGGTCATCGAGGAGGCGCCATCCCCGGCAATCGACGAGTCGCTGCGCACCCGCATGGGCGCCGACGCCGTGGCCGCGGCGCGGGCCATCGGCTATCGCGGTGCGGGCACGGTGGAGTTCATCGTCGATGCGCAGGGGCGGCACAGCTTCCTGGAGATGAACACACGGCTGCAGGTCGAGCACCCGGTCACCGAGCTGGTCTGGGGTGTGGACCTCGTGGAGTGGCAGCTGCGCGTGGCCGACGGCCAGCCGCTGCCCTGGCGCCAGGACGAGCTGCGGCCGCGCGGCCACGCCATCGAGGCGCGGCTGTACGCCGAGGACCCGTACGCGGGCTTTGCGCCGCAGACCGGCCGCATCGCCTGGTGGCGCCCGCGCGATGCGCTGCGCGAGGGCGTGCGCATCGACGACGGCATCGCCGAAGGCGGCGAGGTCACGCCGTTCTATGACCCGATGGTGGCCAAGCTCATCACCCACGGCCGCGACCGCGACGACGCCATCCGTCGCCTGCGCGCCGCCCTGGAGGACGCGCCGCTGCTGGGCCTGCGCCACAACGGCCGCTTCCTGCGCGATCTGCTGCTGCACCCGGCCTTCCGCGCTGGCCGCATGACGACCGCGCTGATCGACCGCTGGCAGGCGCAGGGCGAGCCGCTGCTCAGCCGCCCGGCACCCTCGGCCGAGGCCTGGCTGCTGGCCGCCGCGCTGTGCGCCGCCCCTCTGGGCGCGCCCGCTGCGGCCGCGCGGCCGGCCCTGCGCTCGGCCAGCGTCGCCCAGCTGTCCCTGACGCTGCGCTGCGACGGGCAGACCCGCCGCGTGGCCTTGTCCGCCTGCGGGCCCGCGCAGTGGCAGGCCGAACTGGACGGTCGCCATCACGAGCTGGCGCTGCTGCTGCCCCCCGAGGGCCTGCCCACCGCTGGCGGCGATGGCCCCGGGGGCGTGCTGCGCTACCGGCTGGACGGCGTGCAGCGCCGCGCCGTTGCCGTGCGCATTGGCACCGTCTGGCATCTGGCGCTCGACGGCGCCGTGTTCACGGTCGAGGAGGCCACGCCGTGGCCCGAGCCCGACGCCGCCCAGGATCCGCGGCGGGCCGCTGCCCCCGTGGCCGGCGTGGTCGCCCAGGTGCTGGTTGCCGTGGGCGACGCCGTGCAAGCCGGCCAGCCGCTGGCCAGCGTCGAGGCCATGAAGATGGAGATGTGGCTCAGCGCCCCGGCCGCCGGCCGCGTCGTCGCCGTGCACGCCCGCGTGGGCCAGCAGGTCGCCGCCGGTGCGCTGCTGATCGCCCTGGAGCCCGATGGGCCGCCCCCCGAACCCCCGGCCGCCACCAGCGGCCCCGCCACCAAGGAAGCCTGATGGACGCCGCCATCCTCACCTGCGCGCTGACCGGCGTGCTGACCAACCCGCGCCAGCACCCCGTGCCGGTGACGCCCGCCCAGATGGCCGCCGCCGCCCGCGATGCCGTCAACGCCGGCGCCGCCATCCTTCATGTGCACCTGCGCCAGCAGGGCGACGGCCTGGGCCACCTGCCGTCCTGGGAGCCGGAGGTCGCCGCCGAGATCGACGCCGCCATCCGCCAGGCCTGCCCGGGCGTCATCATCAACCTCACCACCGGCGTCGTCGGCCCCGACGTGAGCGGCCCGCTGGCCTGCATCCGCCGCGTGCGCCCGGAGATCGCCGCCTGCAATGCGGGCAGCCTGAACTACCTCAAGCTCAAGGAGGACGGCAGCTGGGCCTGGCCGCCCATGCTTTTCGACAACCCGGTGGCCAAGGTCAAGGCCATGCTGGACGCGATGCGCGAGACCGGCACCCGCCCCGAGTTCGAATGCTTCGACGTGGGCATCGTGCGCTCGGTCGGCATGTACCTGCGCAACGGGCTGTGCGACAGCGTCGAATACAACTTCGTCATGGGCGTGGCCTCCGGCATGCCGGTGGACGGCGACCTGCTGCGGCTGCTGCTGCGCTACCGCGAGCCCGGCTCGCTGTGGCAGACGACCCTCATCGGCCGCGGCGAGATCTGGCCCGTGCACCAGCTCACCGCCGAGCTCGGCGGCATGCTGCGCACCGGCCTGGAAGACACCTTCTATCTGCCGGGCGGTGAGCGTGCCAGCGGCAATGGCCCGCTGATCGAGGCCCTGGCCCGCTGCGCCCGCAACGCCGGCCGCGAGATCGCCACCGCCGAGCAAGCACGCGCCCTGCTGGGCCTGGCCGATGCCAGTCGCCACGGCGCGGCCGCGTCCACGGCGCGGGGTGCCCCTGCTGCCGGCTCCACGGCCTGAGGCGGCACCCAGGGCAGACCGGGGGGCACGTCCGTGCCCAGTCGCCCCACCCAGCCAGCCTGTACGCCTGTCCGGCCGGCTCGCACGTTGGTTGCCTGGGGGCCGCGGCCCGTAGCCCGCGCCCGCAGCCCGCAGCCCGCAGCCCGCAGCCCGCAGCCCGCAGCCCGCAGCCCGCAGCCCGCAGAGGGCCGCGGGCATGACGGGCCATCGTGCCGGGCCCTAGACTGCCGCGGTGAAGCCCTCCGCCCCCAAGCCCCGCCCGCCCGTCCGCGGGCCGCGTCGTCCCGGTTCCCCTGCTGCGCGTGACGCAGCCGCCGCCCCCCATGCGGATCGCCGGCCTCCGCCCGAGCGGCGAGTGCCGCGCCCGGCACCGCCGGCGGGCCGCACCGCCTTCCCGCCTTCGTCCATGCCCGGTTCAGGGTCAGCGCCGGATGCCGGGGCTGACGAAGCCGCCCGCCGCGCGCCGCCGCTGTCCGATCTGCTGGTCCACGCGGCCGCCGCGATGGCTGCCGTGCGCGCCGGCCGTTCGCTGACCGAGGTGCTGGCCGACCCCGCCGGGCCGCCGCCGCGGCTGCGCCCCGGCGCGCAGGCCCTGGCCTCGCATGCGCTGCGCCGGCTGGGTGCGGTACAGGCCGTGCGCGAGCGCCTGGTGCCGCGGCCGCCGCCGCCGGCGGCCGACGCGCTGCTGCTCACCGCCCTGGCTCTGCTGCCCCTGGACGGCCCGCTGGCCGATGACGCGCCACGCTACGAGCCGCATACCGTTGTCGACCAGGCCGTGCGCGCCGCCAAGCGCGCGGCACCGGCCCAATCCGGCCTGATCAATGCGGTGCTGCGCCGCGCGCTGCGCGAGGCCCCCGAGCTGGCCGCAGCGCTGCAGGCCGACCCGGTCGCCCGCTGGAACCATCCCGCCTGGTGGATTGCCCGCCTGCAGCGCGACTGGCCCAACCATTGGCAGGCGGTGCTCGCCCAGAACAACGGCCGCGCGCCGATGACCCTGCGCGTCAACACCCGCCAGCACACGCCGGCCGACTACCTGGCTCGGCTGCAGGCTGCGGGCATCGGCGCCCAGGGCCTGGGCGACGCCGCCATCGTGCTCGAGCAGCCGGTTCCGGTGGAGCGCCTGCCCGGCTGGGAGGGCGGCGCCGTCTCGGTGCAGGACGCCGCCGCCCAGCTGGCCGCCCCGTTGCTGCTGACCGGCCGCGCCGACGCCCTCTGGCCCACCGGTGCCGACCGCTGGAGCAGCGGGCGACCCACATCTCTGCGGTTTGCTGAAGAAGCGAGCGCTTACGTCCACGCTGCGAGCGACGCACCGGTCTGCCGCCCTTTTCCGGACGATTCCGGCGCCCCGCCGGGCCGCGACACCGGTGGGCTTGCACCGCTGCCTTCCGGCGCGCGGGTGCTCGACGCCTGCGCCGCTCCCGGCGGCAAGACCGCGCACCTGCTCGAGCGGGCCGACCTGGACATCACTGCCCTGGACCTCGTGCCCGCCCGCCTCGCCCGCGTCGCCGACAACCTGCGCCGCCTGCGGTTGGCCGATTCGCCGCCGCCTCTGCCAGCCGCCGCCACACGGGTTAAACCAGTGGAAGTGGGCGCATGCTCTTCGCCAACTCCACGCCAGATCACGCTTCGCCCCGCGGACGCCACCCGCCCCGCCACCTGGTGGGACGGCCGTCCCTTTGATGCCATCCTGCTCGACGCGCCGTGCAGCGCCTCGGGCATCGTGCGCCGCCACCCCGACGTGCGCTGGTTGCGCCGGGAGTCCGACCTGGCCGCACTTTCTGCCACGCAGGATGCGCTACTCGACGCCCTGTGGCCGCTGCTGGCGCCGGGCGGGCGGCTCATCTACTGCACCTGCTCGGTCTTCAAGGCCGAGGGCCGGGATCGGGTCGATGCGTTTTTGCAACGCACACCCGGCGCCCGGCTGCTGCCATCGCCCGGCCACATCGGTCCGGTCGCCGACAATCCCGCGGCGGGCCCCACCCGGTCCGCGCCGCCGCCGGCCGCCGCCATCCCGGGCGCCTTCGACGGCTTCTTCTACGCCGTGCTCCACAAGCCGCCCGGCCCCCCGCCCGCCACGCGCTGACCCGCCGCCGCGGCGCGCTCGGCCCCTCTGCCACGTGCCCAACCGCCCCGCCCGCCACCGCCCGCTGCACCCCGGTCCGCCGACCGTGGCGCCGTCCGAGCCGCCCGGGCTGCCTGCATGCGCTGGCCGCCGCCAGGCGCTGCGCCGCCTGCTGTCCACGGCCACCCTGCTGGCCGCGCCCGCGCTGGTCCCAGGCCGCGCCCGCGCCCAAAGCGCCGGCAACGAGCGCGGTGGTGTGGAGCTCACCGCGGCCAGCGTGGCCCGCACCGAAGACGGCGTGCTGCTGAGCTTTGCCGTGCGCATCGAGCTGCCGCGGCTGGTGGAGGACGCGTTGCTCAAGGGCGTGCCGCTCTTCTTCGAGGCCGATGCCCGGCTGTGGCGCTACCGCTGGTACTGGCGCGACGAGGCGGTCGCCCACGTCAGCCGCACTTGGCGGCTGAGCTGGCAGCCCTTGACGCGCGACTGGCGCGTGGGCTTCGGCGGCCTGCAGCAGCGCTACGGCACGCTGGCCGAGGCCCTGGCCGCCATGAGCCGCGGCACGCGCTGGAAGCTGTCCGAGCCGCTGCCCGCGCGTGACGACGACGAGTACTACGTCGAGTTCGCCTGGCGCCTCGACACGGCCCAGCTCTCGCGTCCGCTGCAGGTTGGCCTGAGCGGACAGTCCGAGTGGGACCTGGCCGTGCAGCGACGCCTGGCCGTGCCTGAAGCCGGCCGCTGACCGGCGGCCGCCGTTTCCTTCCTCGGGCCGCCCACCGTGTCGATGAACACCGCCAACCGCTGGGCCGTGGCCGTTTCCGGTGTGGCCATCACCGGGGCGGCGCTGGTGCTGGCCTTCATGCTGGTGCTGGCCACCAACAACCGCGCCGCCTACGAGGAGCACTTCGTCTGGCTGTTCTGGGTCAACGTGGTCATCGCCAGCCTGCTCGGGCTGGTGATCCTGCTGGCCTCCATCCGCCTCGGCGTGCGCCTGTTGCGCGGCAAGTTCGGCAGCCGGCTGCTGCTCAAGCTGGCGGGCATCTTCGCCCTGGTGGGCGTGCTGCCCGGTGCGCTCATCTACACCGTCTCCTATCAGTTCGTCGAGCGCAGCATCGAGAGCTGGTTCGACGTGCGGGTGGAGGGCGCGCTGGAAGCCGGCATCAATCTGGGTCGCAGCACGCTGGACACGCTCAGCCAGGAGCTCTCCAGCAAGACACGGCTGGCGGCCGAGCGCCTGGCGGAGGACGAGTCCGCCGGCTTGGCCGTCTCGCCTCTCCTGCTGGAGCGCGTGCGCGAGCAGCTGGGCGCGCGCAGCGTGGCCCTGCTCGACCGCCACGGCCAGGCCGTGGCCCGCGTCGGCCTGGACCCGGCCGACACGGCCCTGGGCCGCAGTGCCCCGCAGCCCGGTGAGGCTGGCGGTGGCCTGCGCCTGGGCGGCCCCGGCGGCGAGCGCCCGGTGGGCAGCCTGCTGCGCGAGGCCCGGCTGCACAGCGTGATCGCGGTCGTCGAGGGCCTGGACGACGACGCCGCGCCCGGTGCGGCCGCCGACCTGCGCATCCGCGCCATCGCGCGCATCCCGGCGCGGTTGCCCACCCATGTGCCCGCCGGCAGCTTCAGCCTGGACAGCGCCGAGCGCTACCTGCTCGTCGTGCAACACCTGCCCGCCACGCTCGCGGCCGATGCCCAGGCCGTGCAAAGCGCCTACCGTGAGTACCAGCAGCGCGCCCTGGCCCGCGACGGCCTGCGCAAGATGTACATCGGCACGCTGACGCTGGCGCTCATCCTGGCCGTCTTCGGCGCGCTGCTGCTGGCCGCGCTGCTCGGCCAACAGCTGGCCAAGCCGCTGCTGCTGCTGGCCGAAGGCGTGGGCGAGGTGGCCCGCGGCGACCTGCGGCCCAAGGCGGTCTTCACCACGCGCGACGAGCTCGGTGGCCTCACGCGTTCCTTCGCCGCCATGACCCAGCAGCTGGCCGACGCACGCAACCTCGCCGAGCGCAGCGTGCGCGAGCTCGACGCCGCCCGCGCCAACCTGCAGACCATCCTCGACAACCTCAGTGCCGGCGTCATCGTCTTCGACGCGCAGGGCCGCATCGAGATGGTCAACCCCGGCGCCACCCGCATCCTGCGCCTGCCGCTGTCGGCCTACCGTGGCCGTGCGCTGGCCGAGGTGCCGGGCCTGGCCGATTTCGCCCGCGCCGTCGACGAACGCTTCGCCACCCATGCCGGCCTGATCGAGCCCGCCGACCGCACGGCCGACACGCCGGTCTCCACCCCGACCCCGACCACGACCACGGCCCCGACTTCGACCCCGGCGCAGACCGACGACCGCAGCGCCGAGCGTGCCGAGCGCAGCCCCGAGCGCGGTGACTGGCAGGAGTCCTACGACCTGCAGCTCGACCCTGCGCAGGACCCGCTGACCCTGCTCGTGCGCGGCGCGGCCCTGCCCGGCGCGGCGCGGCTCATCGTCTTCGACGACATCAGCGAGGTCGTCTCCGCCCAGCGCGCCGAGGCCTGGAGCGAGGTCGCCCGCCGCCTGGCCCACGAGATCAAGAACCCGCTCACGCCCATTCAGCTCTCCGCCGAACGGCTGCAGCACAAGCTCGAGACCAAGCTCGAGGGCACCGACCGCAACATGCTCGTGCGCTCGGTGGGCACCATCGTCGACCAGGTGCAAGCCATGAAGCAGCTGGTCAACGAGTTCCGCGACTACGCGCGGCTGCCCACCGCGCGGCTGCAGCCGGTGGACCTCAACGCCCTGGTCGCCGACGTGCTGCACCTCTACGGCAACGAGGCTGATGCCGGCGTGCTGGTGGCGGACTGCACGAGTGGCCTGCCGCTGATCCAGGGTGACCCGACGCTGCTGCGCCAGGTCGTCCACAACCTGGTGCAGAACGCGCTGGATGCAGTGGCCGAGCGCCCTGCCGAGCGGGCCGCGCACGAGCCCGGTCATGTCTGCGTGCGCACCTCGCTCAAGCGCGACGAGCAGGGCCAGCCGCAGGCCGTGCGCCTGACCGTTGTCGACAACGGCCCGGGCTTTGCCGACAAGCTGCTCAAGCGCGCCTTCGAGCCTTACGTCACCACCAAGTCCAAGGGCACGGGCCTGGGCCTGGCAGTCGTCAAGAAGATCGCCGACGAGCACGGCGCCGTCGTGCGCCTGCGCAACCGCGACGAGGCCCTGGCTGACGACGGCCAAGGCCCTGTGCGCAAGGTGGCCGGGGCGCAAGTTTCGATATCATTTTCAAGGCTGTCGCCCGTGGCGCCAGCCGCGTCGCACACGCCGCGTGCGCCCGGGGCGGCCCCCCTCCTTGAAGACGGCCACCCCTGACCCGACCCCCATGGCCACCATCCTTGTTGTCGACGACGAACTGGGCATCCGCGCCCTGCTGTCCGAAATCCTGACTGACGAGGGCCACACCGTCGAGCTGGCCGAGAACGCCGCACAGGCCCGCGCCCTGCGCGAGGACATCCGCCCTGACCTGGTCCTGCTCGACATCTGGATGCCCGACGTCGATGGCGTCACGCTGCTCAAGGAGTGGAATGCCGCCGGCCAGCTGACCATGCCGGTGATCATGATGAGCGGCCACGGCACCATCGACACCGCGGTCGAGGCCACCAAGTTCGGCGCCCAGGCATTTCTGGAAAAGCCCATCACCCTTCAGAAGCTGCTGCGCGCCGTCGAGCAGGCCCTGGTCAAACCGCCGGGTGCACCCGCGCGGGCGGCCCAGGCGCAGCCGGCTGGCATGCCGCTCCCGGCCGTGCATCCCGCCGCGTATGCGGCGACACACCTTGCCCCGCAGGCCGGCCTGGCCGGCGGCCATGCGCGCCCGCTGGCCGGCCTCAACGGCCTGACGGTGGACGGCGCGGCACTGCCTGCGTCCAACGCCCTGGCGCACAACCATGCCGCCCTGGGGCCGCAGAACGAGCAGAGCTTTGAGCTCGACCGCCCGCTGCGCGAGGCGCGCGACGCCTTCGAGAAGGCCTACTTCGAGTTCCACCTCGCCCGTGAGAACGGCAGCATGACCCGCGTGGCCGAGAAGACCGGCCTGGAGCGCACCCACCTCTACCGCAAGCTCAAGCAGCTCGGCGTGGACCTCACGCGCAACAAGCGCAGCGGCGGCCTCTGAGGGCCCCACGGCAGCTGACCCTCCCACCGGCCCACCGGCCGTCCCGATGCCGCGTGCGCCCGCGACCGAGCCGCACGCGAGTGGTCGAAAGCCCCGCAACGCCTGCTATACTCTTGCGCTTACGGCCAAGTAGCTCAGTTGGTAGAGCAGCGGATTGAAAATCCGCGTGTCGGTGGTTCGATTCCGCCCTTGGCCACCAAGTTACTGTTCCCAGGGAATCCAAAGACGTCCCGGGAAGTCTCAAAAGCCCTAGAGAATCAACGCTCTAGGGCTTTTTTCATGTCCCGCCAGGTTCCTGCAGGTCGCTTGAAATCCGGCCGGTCGTGCAGCAACTTGGGCAGTAACCCGGCTGCGGATGCTGCGAAAAGCAGCAGTTACTGCAATGGCCCGTCACCTCATCCCTTCCGACTCCACCATCAAGGCCGTGCGGCCAGGTGATCCGCGCAAGCGACTCAACGACGGTGACGGGCTCTACCTGCTGCTGTTCGTGAAGGGCGGCGCGCACGCCTGGCGCTTCGACTACAGCTATCACGGACGGCGCAAGACGATCTCGCTCGGCACGTATCCCGACACGTCGCTCGCGTTGGCGCGACGCAAGGCGGATCAGGGGCGGCAGCTCGTGGCGGAGGACATCGACCCGAGCCAGAAGCGCAAGGCGGAGAAGGAGTCCTGGGCACAGGAGCGGATCGCGGACGAGCGCGAAGCGCAGGGCTTGCCGCCGATCGATTCGTTCGAGGCTGTCGCGCGCGAGTGGTATGCGGTCAAGAAGGACGGCTGGTCGCCGAGCTATGGCGAGAGGATCATCGCGCGGCTCGAGAACGACGTCTTTCCGTACATCGGCAAGGTTCCGGTTGCCGACGTGACTCCGCCTCTGCTGCTGGAGGTGATGCGCCGGATCGAGGCTCGTGGGGTGCTCGAGACCGCACACCGGGCCTTGCAGGATTGCAGCCAGGCGCTGCGATACGCGGTCGCGACCGGCAAGGCGCCGAGCAACCCGGCGCGCGATCTGAAGGGGGCACTGCGGCGGCCGATGGCCAAGCACTTCCCCGCCATCACCGAGCCCAAACGTCTGGGCGAGCTGCTGCGCGCGATCGACAGCTACGCCGCTACGCCCGTGGTGCGTGCCGCGTTGAAGCTGGCACCGATGGTCCTGCTGCGACCTGGTGAACTGCGCTTTGCGGAGTGGCCGGAGATCGACCTCGATGCGGCGATGTGGACCGTGCCGGCGATCCGCATGAAGCGAGAGCTGCGGCAGAAGCTCCACGGCGCGCCGCACCTGGTGCCGCTGCCTCGTCAGGCAGTGGAGGTCTTGCGTGAGCTGCATCCGCTCACCGGTCACGCGAAGATGGTGTTCCGCGGCGAGCGGCATCACGACCGCGCCATGAGTGAGAACACGATCAACGCGGCGCTGCGGGCGATGGGCTTCTCTGCCGATGAGGTGACGGGCCACGGCTTCCGCGCGACTGCCCGGACGATGCTGCAGGAGAACCTGGGCTTCGACCCGGACGTCATCGAGGCGCAGCTCGCACACGCGGTACGCGACCCGCTGGGCCGCGCCTACAACCGGACCGAGTTCCTCGAGCAGAGGCGGAAGATGCTGCAGGCGTGGGCGAACTACCTGGACAAGCTTCGGCAGGGTGCGCCCGTGGTCCGGTTGAGTCCCAAGGCATAGCGACAGATTTCTGTCGAAATCGTGCGGCTCAGGGCGTGTCGTGAGCGACTAGATTGTCCAGAGCCACATCACCGAGGGGTGCTGCATGCAGCACGCGCAACTCACCATGGAAGCCGTCCGACCCGCCATCCTCCGCCTGCCGGAGGTGATGCGCCTGACCGGGCTCGGTCGATCGACGATCTACCGGTTGCTGGCGGCCGGGCAGTTCCCGTCGCCGGTCCAGCTGTCGGTGCGTGCCGTGGGCTGGCGGCGAAGCGACGTTGACAACTGGACTGCCGAACGACCGCAGGTGTCGCACTAAAGCAGTCCAGCTTCCCTCAGGAACCGCGTTGCTTCGCTCCTCATGCCGGTCGAGATGCTTTCCCAGGTGTGGGCTGGGAAGTCCTTGGGCAGCCGTTGCTCCACTCGCGCGAGCGCGTCTTCGACGCTGCTGACGAGCTCGATCATTGCGGCCCACACCGTGTCCCCGCCGTGCCTGGACGCCAGTTGCTGCCAGTGGCGTGCCTGAATCGTATGGAACAGGTAGTGCGCGTTCTTCGAGCGCACGGCCATCGCCAGGCCCGCCTTGCGCGGTCTGAACTGGTTGGCGCCGTCGCCGTAGTAGGGCCACATCGACAGGACGTCGTACAGCGGGGTCATCCGATAGGCGTCGCCGCGATCGAGATAGATCGAGAAGTTCTTGGCGTGGCCGTCGGTAGCCGCCATCAGCAGGAACGCTAGCTGCGTGAGCAGGAAGAGCGTCGTGTCCTCGCGGTCGGCACTGCCCTGCAGCAGTTGCAAGCACTTCCCTATGCCGGGGCCGCCACCCTGCTCGTACTTCTGGTCCGGCGCGACGCCGAGCGCCTGGCAGAAGTCTTCCTGTGGCAAGCGTGCAATCCACTTGCCCTTGTCCATCCACTCGCGGTCGAACCGCTCGACGACCAGTACGGTCTGGTCGCCGAAGGTCTCCATCGACGTGGAGGCGACGGGCAGGCCGAGCTCTGCGACGATCTGCGCGCACAGCCATTCGTTCTGGACCGAGTCCGATGCATCGACCCGCTTCGACCCTCCGATGAGACCCAGCGGGAGCTTGACGATGTGGGTGGTGGGCGTGGCGCCATGCGGCCGGCACCATTTGCCCTTCCACCGGGTGAGCGCGGTCTTCTCCTGCGCGCCGGCGATGGAGATCCGGAACAGGTCGTCGTCGTGGATCGACCCCGGGTCGGTGTCCGACGGCACCGCCTGCAGCAGGTCGACGATCTGCGCCTCGGTCAGCGGATCGCAGTCGATCCGATCCCAACCCTCCGGGGTGACGCCCTCGGGCAGGAGCTGCACAGCGCCCACGCAGTCCCGGCCGATGGCCTCCAGCAGGTCGAAGATCTCGTCCGAGCGCAGGCCGAAGCGTCGGCGCAGGCGCGAGCGGATCCGTTCGTTGTCCGGCAGGAGGTTGTCGAAGTAGTTGCGGACCTCCGGGCCCTTGAGCTCCAGCGATCCGCTGATGGGAAGCGAGAGGGAGAGCGACCGCCGGCGTGGCGACTCCAGCCAGGATGGCTCGTAGCGGAAGGCGTGCGAGTTCCGGTCGACGAGCCAGGTGCCGACCCGCTCGCCGTTCATCCAGGCGTTGAGCGACTGGGTCACCACGAGCCCTTCTTGGGGCGGGCCACGAGGGTACGACGGGACTTAACCTCAGGCGGTCTGCTTGATGGCTTGGGCTGTGGCTTGGGGGCTTTCGGCTTCGAGGCCTTGGCCGCAGGGGCGCGGGCGGCGACCGGCGCGACCGGCGCGACCGGCGCGACCGCTTCCTCGTGCAGGGTCAGCGAGACCCCCAGCACGGACAGCAGCTTCATCAGCTGCTCGAAGTTGACGAGGCCCGGGTTCGCTTCGATCTCCGCGATCCGTGCCTGGCTGACACCGATGAGTGCGCCGAGCTGGGCCTGCGTCAGGCCATGCCGCTTCCTCAACGCCCGCAGATGCTGGCGGAGTTGATCAGGGAAGCGGACGGAGAAGGCAGCGACCATGGCACATCTTATAAGCCAAAGCCTGTAATCGCAACAAATAAGCTACAGCAAGTTCCGTGAAACTATCGGCCTTGGCAAGTTTTGCGACTACATCATCTGAAGGTGATGCGAGAAGCACCGAAGTCATGGCGAGTCCTCCGCGAGCCGTCTTGCCTCGAAGTTGAAACGATGCGTGAACGGATCTCGACGCTCCTGGGATCTCATGGTCATTCCTGAGCCCCCACGAGACGTCCGGAGACCAAAGCACTCGCCGATGCCGGCACTTGGAAGAATCGAAGCACGCGCGCACGATTGGCGCATGCGCTTGCCCTGGGACCGTTCCAAGCCGCCGCAGCTCGATCTGCTAGGCCCTGAAGAGCCGGCTCCGACAGGGGAGGCCTCGGCGCTGACCACCGCATCTGACGCACCACCGCAGGAGGTGCCCCCCATGCCCCTCGCAGAGCCGTTACCGACGCCCACCGGCGAGCCGCTTCTCATCCCTCTGTCTGCGCTCTGCGAAGACCCCGACAATCCGCGTACCGAGTTTCCGCTGGCCGAGCTGCAGGAGCTGGCCGAGGACATCCGCCAGCATGGCATCCTGCAGCCGATCGTCGTGCAGCCGGCCGATGCCGAAGGGCGCTACCGCATCCACTTCGGCGCCAAGCGCTTTCGTGCTGCAGGTCTTGCAGGGCTGACGCAGGTGCCTGTCACGGTGAGGCCGACAGCGGCCGATCCCTACGCCCAAGTCGCCGAGAACCAGAAGCGACACGGGCTGTCGCCGCTGGACCTGGCGCGCTTCATCCGCTCGCGCGTGGACCTCGGCGAATCCAACGCGATGATCGCGAGACGGCTCGGCATCGATCTGACGACGGTGGCTCATCACCTCGCGCTGCTGGAGTTGCCATCTCCGCTCGAAGCCGCGCTTCGCACGGGCCGCTGCGCGGCGCCGCGCACGCTGTACGAGCTGAACAAGATTCATGCGCAACGACCCGAAGCTGTCGTCAAGCTCCTGAAGAGCGACGCGCCGATCACGCGCGAAGCAGTTGCTGCACTGCGCCCACCGACGCGCAAACCCAAAGCCAGGAAGCAGACCGCACCCACGAGCAAGGCGCCCGCAACTCCCGCTCAGCCCGGTGAGCTCGCCAAACGTGCCGACCGCCTGTGCGCTCAACTCGCGGCAGCCTGCTCGCAGCTGCGTGGTGCCGGCTTGGACCAGGTGCCGGCCGATCAACTCGCGGCTTTGCGCGAGCGGTTGAGCAGCCTAAAGATGATGCTGGAGCCTTGAGCTCGCTGGCTGCGACGAAGGCATCCCATGGCAGCAGGCAGCCGCGACCGAGTCACCGTCGATCTGCGCGGCGCCGGATCCGTGGTGCAAGCAAGGGCCATGGCACAAGGGCTCACCGTAGCGGCCTTCGTACGCCGGGCGGTGATGACGATCGCCGAAGCGCCGGCCGATTCGACCGAGATGCGCTCGATAGCGCCGGGCGACGACGAGCGGCGCCTGATCAAGGTGACTCTCCGGCTGACTGTTGACCAGGCCCTGCAGCTCGCGACTCGAGCACGATCTGCAGAGGTCTCGCAAGGGAGCTACGTGGCCGGTCTGCTCGAAGGGCAGCCACCGCCGCGGGCGGCTCCGGACCGCCGGGAAGCCATCACCGCACTGGCGAAGTCGACGGATCAGCTGGCGGTGATGAGTACCGATCTGCAGACGGTTCTGCGCCTGATACGGACCGCCTCACCGGACCGGGCCGAGCCGTTCCGAGGAAAGGTGAGGACGCTGCTGGAGGACGTCCGCGCGCACCTCGACATGGCCTGCAGCTATCTCGCCGATCTGCCGCAGACAGCGCCGCCGAGACAGTGCCGACGATCTCTCCGAGGGAGCGATTGATGTCGTCGAATCTGACCGTCGAAGGTACATTGGTGCAGTGGGGAGAGCGGCTGTTCTATCCGCCCAACCGGATCGTCCGGGGCCCGCCGACGCCACGGCTCGACACGCTGATGCGCCGCAAGGCAGCCGTGATCCGCGGACGGATCGCCGCCACTGTCTCGCGGCGCGCACCACAGGTGATGATCAAGGTAACCGGCGGCGGCCGCGGCATGGCGGCCATTGCTGCGCACTTCGCTACATCAGCAAGAACGGCCGGCTGGAGATCGAGGACGATCGCGGCGTCCCGCACCGAGGCAAGGAAGCGCTGCATGATCTCGCCGATCAGTGGCGGTACGGTGGTGCCCTTATCTCCGAAGAGGGCCATCGGCGCGAGGCCTTCAACATCATGCTGTCGATGCCGCGAGGCACCGATGCCGGCATCGTGCACCGCGCCGCGCGCGAGTTCGCCAAGGCCGAGCTTGCCGGGCATCGCTACGTGATGGTGTTGCACGAGCACCAGGTCAACCCGCACGTCCACCTTAGCGTGCGAGCCACCGCCCGCGATGGTTCGCGGCTCAACCCGCGCAAGACCGACCTGCACCGATGGCGCGAGACGTTTGCCGAGAAACTGCGCGGCTGGGGCGTGGAAGCCGAGGCAACTCGCCAAGCGACGCGTGGCGAGAGCCGGCGGTTCGATCCGATCTGGCGCTTGAAGGCGCGGGACGAGGGCAGGCTTGCAGCGGCAGCTCCGTCGACTGCCAAGTCAGGTGAGGCATACACGGACAGCCGACTTCGAGCCATGGAGGCCTGGGTGCGGATTGGCGAAGCGCTGAAGCTCTCGGACCTCGCCGACGACCAGGCGCGGGCCCGCGACATCGTCCACTTCCTGCGCAAGATGCCCTACGCGAAGGAGTTGGCCCGACAACGTCAGCGAGATCTCGGCACGCCGACTCGTGGCGACGTCGTGCGGCCGACGCAGACGATGCAGCGATCTGGTCCGGACATCGAGCGCTGAACCCCACCCCGCGCCCCGCCCCTAGGCGGGGCCGTCCTCGCCGCCGGACGGGCTCGGGGTCCGGCCCGCACGGCCAGCCGGCCCGCGAGCAGAGCGTGGGGCGCCGAGTGGCGCGTCAAGGGTGCGCTGCGCCGGGCCAGGCCCGCCCTTGACCCGCCACCTGGCGACACTCGAACGCTCGAGGGCTTCCCTCCAGCCCGACCGCAACCGCCGACAAACACTGGCTATTGATGTTCGGGGTCGATTGTTGAACGACAGCGGCTGCCCAAACCCCGACATTCATGGTTTGCCGAGAGGTGAGGCCGATGCTGCTCTCCGCCTCGGGCTTCAACTCAGTCCTGCTTCTATCGTTCAGCGTGTCATGCTTGCGACATGAAGGATGCCTCACCTCCATTTCGCCCAAAGCAAGCGCGGATTATTCAGCGCGCGCTCGCGCAACTGGCTGGCACGAAGTCATACAAGCCGATCAGGTCGATCGAAGATTTCCGTAATGCGCCATTCGGTCGCGAGTTGCAGTTGACCAAGCACAGGATGGTGCTGCTCACCGACCATGGGATGGAGCAAGTCGAGCGGATCGTCAATACGACGGTCGAGGCGGATCCATATTCAGGCCTCGCAGACTACGCCGACGTCTGGAGCGCCTCCTGGAAGACGCTGGAAGAGCTTGTTTCCAACGGGCAGATGGCCGAGAGCGCCCAGGAGTGGCTCGACCTGATTTCGGCACGAATCAAGCCGCAGATCCGCACGCGCCTTATCGTCGCTCCGTTCGTTGGGGTGGAGTTCAAGGAGATCGATGATCTGGAGCTCGGGGCCTTCAAGGTGATGCGACCATCTATCTGCCACCTCGATGCCAAAGGAGTCGATCATGCGTGGGCCAAAGTGCCGACGATCATCGCTGGCTACCGAAATCGCGAACTGTGGCTGCACGGCCGCGCCCGCGGAACACCCCGCGTTGCAGAGAGGCGGTTTCGAACGCTTGCAGATTTGGTGGCTGGGCTCCTCGCCGTCGCGGCAGCCGTTCTATTGAAGTCCGGCGCGACCAGAATCTTCATCAGCCCCAACATGACAGGGCACGATTCGCATGGCGACGCGACCTGGTTCTCCTGGGAGGAGCCGAACGTAAACTTCGCAGTTCATCGAAGTGGCATACGTGGAGTTCCCTTCGAGATTGACTCGGATCTTCGCGACCAGCTCTATCAGGCCAGCACGATCGCAACGGCAATGCGCATCTTCGAGGCGGAGAAGCGCACGCCGTTGGAGGAAGCAATTGCCCGCGGATTCCATTGGTTCGCGGACGCACACCGAGATCCCACGCCAGTCATGCAGTTCGTGAAGTACTGGAGCTGCATCGAGACGTTCTTCTCCATCGATGAGGAGGAGATCACTAGGTCGGTGTCGATTGGGGTTGCTGCTGTGCTGGTATTCGGTGGATACGAGTTCGCCCTGCGCGAGGAGTACATAAACGTCAAGAAGCGCGTAGCGCGCTTGTACGGTCTGCGATCGCAAGCCGTCCACCGGGCATCACGAAGTCACATCTCTGACTCGGACGTGGCTGAACTGAGTCGGTACGCTGCGCAGTTGCTCATCAATGCGGTGTCCTTCGTCGAGCGCGGGTATCAGAAGCTCGACGAGATCAAGCGGCACAGCATGCGCATTGACGAGCAGATCGAGCGAGGCCGCGGCGCCGACACAGCGGCTTGATGGCCAAATTCGACGGTCCTGTAGGGCAGAGAGCATCGGAGAATCGCCGATCGATCGGGACAAGACCCACGAACTCGAGGGAAAGGAGCACCAATGGAGCGAGCGCTCTGCCATGGCTGCGTCGAGGATTCGTATCTCAGCAAGATCATCCGCGATGAGGGAACGATTCTCGACTGCTCCGTGTGTGGCGAATCACAGCGGGAGGCCATCACTGTTCAGCGACTCGGCCAGATCATGGAGCCGATCATGCGCGAGCACTTCGAACTCGGCCCACAGGTCAGGAAGTTCGGCGAGGACGACAAGGACTGGTGGGAGCAAGACGGAGAGCCCATCTCCGATGCTGTGCAGGATGTCCTAGGACAGTATTTCGACTTCGAAGAAGAAATTGTTGATGCCATCGTCGATGCGGATGACTACTGGCCGCCTAACGGAGGCGAAGCCTATTGGGATACCACCAGCCTGTATGTGCCTACGCGGGTGCAGACGGGGCACTACTTTGCGGAGTGGCACGACACGCTCGCAGAGCTGAAGCACGGCCGCCGCTTCTTCAGTCCGGCAGCGAGGGCGCTCTTTGGAAAGCTGTTTGACGGAATAGACGAGCTTCGGGCAAGACAGGGGCGACGTCTGCTTCCGGTGGCACGCGTCTTACCCAAGGGTACGAGGATCTACCGCGCTCGAGTTTGCGGTTCGAGGGCGATGCTCAAGAGCATGTTCACGAACCCCATCAAGGAGCTTGGCCCGCCGCCTGCAGAAAGCGCGCGCGCTGGACGGATGAATGCTGAGGGCGGTGCTGTATGCAGCCAGAGATGCGAAGACCTGTCTCGCCGAGATGCGTCCAGCGCTAGGAAGCGAGATCGCAATAATCGAGATGAAGACGACTCGGGCGCTACGCGTCCTCCACTTTGCTCGGCTTGATGAAGCACGAACCGGGAAGGCTCTGAGCTACTTCCAGCCCGACTTCAACGATCAAGCGGAGCGTCGCGCATTCTTGCGTCGCCTGCATAGCCTAATCTCCCAGCCGATCGTTCCCGGGCGAGAGGCCGACTACCTCATCACGCAAACCATGGCTGAGTACCTGGCGCATGTTCACAACAAGCCATTTGATGGAATTCTCTATTCCTCAGTGCAACGTGCGGGTGGGATGAACATCGTCCTGTTTCCGGAGAAGGGGCTGCTCACGGACGAACCTGCGGATGCTTTTCGAGTGAAGTGCGTTGACGATACGGTCCGCTTGGTATCGACCACGGCGATTCGCTACTCGCATCATGATTTGGAGGTCACTATCGACGGTGACGGCGAACCCTGGGTTGTTGATGGTCTCGGCCCACCGGCGGATGAAGACTGAGAGTGAGGTGCCTGTCAGGTGGCGAACGTCTAGTCCGCATCGCTGATCAGTCTTTTGACGCATTAGCACTGGTGACGGTGAACGCTGCCAAGCGGTATGGGCCGTCCCGATGGGCATGCGGCCGTGTGAGGTCCGTTGCTGGGCGTTCGGTGCCTGCGAGCCAGTATGCGGCGAGGGGTCGGACTGTCCGACCCGATCTATCGGCCATGGTCGCGAGCCTGCAATGCAAGCCATATCACCGCATGTGTTGAATTAGTGCAGGATAGGCTGGCCGCCAGCCTTTGGCTGCCAGGCAGCCTGGTACAAGAGCGAGTGAAGGGAGCAGCGTCGCGATGGGTCGACGGAAGCAGAGCAGTCTTGCCGGGGACTTCATTGAGTTGGTCGCCAAACTGCCATGGTGGGCGGGCGTGGCTCTCGCTGTGTTGAGCTACGTGCTGCTTCACAAGCTGGCAATCCAGCCGCTGGCCGCGGCTCGTCCCGGGTCGGTGAGCGCGATGGTCCCGCAAAGCGTCTGGAAGGCGCTCGCCAACGTCGGCCAGTACATCGTTCCCATCCTCTGCCTGGCCGGCGCCGGCGTATCCGCTTGGTAGCGCAAAGTGCGTAAGAGGCTTGTCGATGACGTTGCCCAGAGCAAGGCCAGCGACGCTCTCGACGGCATGAGCTGGCGCGAGTTCGAGATGCTGGTGGGCGAGGGCTTCCGGCTCCAGGGCTACCGGGTGGTGGAGACCGGTGGTGGCGGCGCTGATGGCGGCGTAGATCTCGTGCTGAGCAAGCCGGGGACGAACGGTGGCGAGAAGTTCCTGGTGCAGTGCAAGCAGTGGCGCGCCTACAAGGTGAGTGTCGACGTTGTGCGTGAGCTCTACGGTGTGATGGCTGCGCGCGGTGCCACAGGCGGATTTGTCGTGACCTCCGGAAGATTCACGGACGAGGCGGTCAGTTTCGCGAGCGGCCGCAACGTGACGTTGGTCGATGGCCCCAAGCTGCGTAGGCTTCTTCAAGAGGCGAGAGCAAGTGCAAGCAGTGCTGCCGCAGAGCGTTCAACTGCTCAGCCTCCAGCACAGTCGAGGGCCGAACCGGTACTGTCGCCCGCCTGCCCCTTGTGTTCGAAGCCCATGGTGCGCCGGGTCGCCAAGCGCGGCGCCAACGCTGGCACCGAGTTCTGGGGCTGTACCGGTTACCCGGCTTGCCGGGGCACGCGAACCATCGGCTAAGCACCGGGACTTCAATGACACTCTCGGATGGCCTCTACGACTTGCTGCTGACGGAGGGCCTCGCCCGGTCGCTCTCGGCGCTGGATCCCAGAAGCGCAGAGGTCCTGTCGCTCTCGGGTGGTGCCTCCGAGTTGCTGGTCGACGTCCTCACGCGCCAGCTCGGCGCCATCTTGAACGACTTGGCCGGTGATGAGAGCGAAGCCCCCAAACGGCAGCTCGACCTCGTCAATGAGCTCTTGGTGATGCTGCGTCGCCGGATTGCGGCAGAAGACGGTGCAGGTAGCTCGGCAGGGTCCGCTGAAGTCATCGATCTCGTGGCGGACCCGCTGCGCGTCCTCCGCGCAGTGCAACGAGACCAACAGTTCCGAGCGGCCCCAGAGATCAGCCTCGCCGCGCCCTGGCTGTTCACGGCCGGCAAGGGTTCGCCATCGTTGCTGCAAGAGATCCGCCGCGAACTGGCTTCTGCCGACCAGGTCGACATTCTGGTTAGCTTCATCACGGTATCCGGCGTGCGCAAGCTGCAGGACCTGCTGCAGCAGATCACCGCGACCGGGGCTCAAGGTCAGAGCGCCACCCGCTTGCGAATCCTGACGACGACCTACACCGGCGCCACCGAGGCGCGTGCGCTCGATGAACTGGCGCGCCTCCCTGGCTGCGAGGTGCGCGTGTCGCTCGACGGTCGCCGTACACGCCTGCACGCCAAGGCCTGGCTGTTCCAGCGCAAGACAGGCTTCGGCTCGGCCTATGTGGGCAGCGCGAACCTATCAGGCGCAGCGCTGACCGGCGGACTGGAATGGACCGTCAAGCTCACGCAGCGGGCGCAGGAGACGCTGTTTGCGCGGGCAATAGCCCACTTCGAAACACTCTGGGCTGACAGCGAGTTCCAACGCTATGACCCAGACAACGTCGAGCATCGCCAAGCGCTCGCAACTGCCCTTGGGCGAGAGTCCTTCGGCGGCGAGCCGACAGGGGCGATCAGCTTCTTCGATCTGCAGCCCAAGACCTACCAGCAGGACATGCTTGAGCAGTTGGCAGCAGAGCGCGCCCATGGCCGGCACCGCAACCTGCTGGTGGCCGCCACCGGCACGGGCAAGACGGTGGTCGCTGCATTCGACTATCGCAACACGTGCCGTGCCGAAGGAGGCCGGCCGCGCCTGCTGTTCGTTGCGCACCGCGAGGAGATCGTTCGCCAGGCCATGCGCACCTATCGCGAAGTGCTGCGGGACCCTGAGTTCGGCGAATTGCTGACTGGGGGCCATCAGCCCGAGCGCTGGGACCACCTTTTCGCCACCATCGACAGCGTGACCAGCCGCGATTTGGTGGCCACCGTGGGTGCTGACCACTGGCATACGGTGGTGGTCGACGAATGCCACCGCCTGGCCGCCGATCGTTTCGACGCCTTCGTGACATCTGTTCGCCCGCGGAATCTGCTTGGCCTGACCGCCACGCCAGAGCGCAGCGACGGGCGGCCGATCACGCCGTACTTCGATCCCAGGCCTGACGGCAGCCCTGCCGTCGAGTTGCGCCTGTGGCATGCGCTGGACTTGCAGCTCCTCGCGCCATTCGAGTACTACGCCTGCGACGATGCCACCGACTTCTCGGACGTGCCGTGGGACAAGCCGGGCGAGCGTGAGGCCATCGACAACCTGGTCACGGGAAACGACGTGCGCGCCAGGCTGGTGGTCAACGAGTGGCGGCGCCTGGCATCCGATGCGGCGCGCTCGCGCGCCATCGTGTTCTGTGTGTCCATCCCGCATGCCGCGTTCATGACGGACTGGCTCAACCGGGCTGGATTGCCCGCTGCTTGTGTGGTGAGCACGACGGATCCGGAAGAGCGACGCCGAGCGCCACAGCGCTTGAGCAGTGGCGAGCTTTGCGCGCTGGTGACGGTCGATCTCTACAACGAGGGTGTCGACCTACCCATGGTCGACACCCTGTTGCTGCTGCGTCCGACGCAGAGCCCGGTGCTTTTCCAGCAACAGATCGGCCGCGGACTGCGCCTGGCGCCGGGCAAGGAGAGCTGCCTGGTGCTCGACTTTGTCGGCCAGCACCGCACCGAGTTTCGCTTCGACCGACTGCTGTCGAGCCTAACCGGCCTGTCTCGCCGCGAACTGGTCGACGGTGTCGAGAATGGCTTTGGCAGCCTGCCGCCCGGTTGCCACATCCACCTGCAGCGCCAGACGCGGGAGCAGGTGCTGCAGGGGCTGCGCGCGCTGACGACCCAGAACTGGCGCCGCCTGAAAACGGAACTGCAAACGTATGCCGCGCTGCGCGGCCGTGCCGACTTGCGCCTGGCCGACTTTCTGCAGGACCAGGCGCTCGAGCTCGAGGACGTCTACCGCGCAGGCACCGGCCAGGGCCGCAGTGGCTGGACGGCGTTGAAGCGCGATGCCGGCCTGATCGTCGCCGAGCCCAGGCCCGAAGAGGACTACTTCAGCCGTCGCTTCGGCGATCTGCTGCACGTGGACGACCCGCGGCGGCTTGACGTGATGGCTGCAGTCGGTGGTTGGGCGAATCAACCGCCCGCGCTCGATGCAAGAGACGCGCTGGGCGTGCAGATGCTGGCCTACCAGATCGATGGCCGGCACGAGCAGGCTGCCGGCCCCGAAGCGTTCATCGAGCGCATCCAGCGCCATCCAGCCATCGCCAGCGAGCTGGTCGAGCTGTCGTCCTTGCTGCAGGCGCGCGCGACGCTCGGTGCAAAGCCCATTCCCGGGCTAGAAGACACGCCGCTGTGTCTGCACGCCGGCTACGGTGCGCGCGAGGTGCTCACGGCCGTGGGCTGGCTGACCGCGGCGCGGCGCGCGCCGTTCCAGGCGGGCGTGCTGCCGCTGACGGGCCGCAAGACCGAGCTGCTGTTCGTGACGCTCGACAAGAGCGAGGGCTATCACGATCGCATCGCCTACCACGACTACGCGATCAGCGCCGAGCGCTTTCACTGGCAGACGCAGAACAACGCGGGGCCAGATACGTCCAGCGGGCGACGCTACCTCGAGAGCTCGACGAATGGGTGGCAGTTCCAGCTCTTCGTACGGCCGCGCAAGGGCGATGCCTACCGCGCCTGCGGCCCGGTGGTGCTGGAGTCCGTCGAAGGCGACCGGCCAATGAGCATCGTGTGGAAGCTCGATACGCCGTTACCTGTGCGTTTGTTCCGCGAGTTCAGCGTATTGCGCGGGGTGTAGCGGCAGGGGCCTGGCGCGCCGGCGCCTTGAACACGTTCTTCACGTTGACCTGCCCCCGTTTTCCGTACCACTGGTTTGGAACATGTCCGCGGGGTTGATGAACTTTACTCTTGGGTCTTTCTTGGCTGGCCTGCGTCGGCAGCTTGCTGCCGATGCAGGGACGCGAAGCGTG
>JBMOQL010000011.1:0-42792 GCA_049321005.1 Pseudomonadota bacterium | reverse complement strand
TCCTGATCAAACACGCCTCGTGGACATGTGCACAGGCCGGCCAGCGGCCTGCACACATGCCCACCGGGCTCAACAACCAGGGGAGCATTGTGAGTGTTGTGTTCCACACGAAATGACGAAGGACCGGTCCGCTCCAGGATCTCGTTGACCTTGCGCAGTTCGAAGTTCTCGCGCTCGAGGTCCTTAATGCGTTGAGGTTCGGACGTCGAGAAGCCTTCGTGCTGCCTGTGGGTAAACCTCGTATGGCGCACCCTGCTTGATTCTCCACAGTTTGAGCTTCCCCGTGGCGGTTCAGCCTCTCGCTTGGAGGGCTAGACTTTTGCACTTTGGATCAGCTTCGTAATCTGCTTTACGAATGCCTGTGTATCCAAGAAGTAATTCGGGTACGCCTTCCGAAGCGCATCTACCGGTCCGGCAGATACGAGTACTGCTTCAATCGTCTCTCCGTTCTTTGCTCTGAGCTCCACCTCTGCGTATTCGCGGTTTGCGTCGTCAAGGCGGGTCTGCGGAAATGGACGAATAGAGACCGTTCTTGCCTTCGAGTCCAGGATGACGAGGTGGTACGCACCCTGCCCACGCTCTTGGGTAATGCGATCAGCCGCGACAGCGAAGCCGCTGAGCTTGTGAAGAACCTGTAGCTCCTTTTCTGCTTGAGCGAGCTTCTGGATGATCTGGCTCTGGCTCAGGTTCTCAAATCCTGGGACAGACGGGCACTTCTCAACAGTGGCAAGAGCGGCGGAGGCCGCTGCAAAAAAGTCTCTCCACTGCTTTTCCCCTTGGCCAGACTTAAGTGCTTGGCCGAGAAAGGTGCTCATGGTTTCTACAGCGGTTGCCCATGCATGCTGTAGGCGGGTGCGAAGCTGAAGTTCTAGCGCAAGGCCCTCATATTCTGGCGCTCGCGGGTTGGAGTAGCGGTAAATGAGATGAATGCCGCGGTAGCCATCTGGCTTGGGAGAGTCGATGTAATCTTTCGAAGAAACGAGCTGATGCTTGAAGGTGGCTTGCCGGTAGGCCGCTTCTAGCTTCCTCAGCTTTGCCATCGAACTCACTACAGCTCGCAAGCCGCCGATGTCCTGCATACGGGCCAGCTTCATTCCTTCAAACCGTTCAAGCTTCAAAAGGATGGAAGGGGCTCGCTTCAGTCTCTGCGCTACAAGCGCATCCGGGTCGATGGACTTCAATTTTTGGCGCAGCAATGCTTGGAACGTATTGATCGGGTATAGATGGCACGCACGCCAGTTTGCAAGAACCTGGTTCGCCCACCCGAACTCTTCTCGCTTGTACTTCCGCGGCGAGACAAGAATCTCGCCAGCCTTGTTGACTTGGCCTTTCGTGAATAGAAGTCTTGCAAATGCCATGAAGGACTACTCAAAGGTCTACCGTTCGGCATGAGCGGCATGGCGCAGCTGCCGGGGCCGTTGCTGCGATCCTCAACCAAATGACGTAAAAGAAAAAAGCCCCGAGCGATAAGCGCTTAGAGGGCCACGGGTTGACCAACGAGGGATGAGTAGACCCTAGAACGGAATATCGTCGTCCATGTCGTCAAACCCACCGGACGACGGGGCCGGCTTGGCGGCCGGCTGGCGGGGGGCCGGCGCTTGGCGCGGGGTGGGGCGGGCTTCGCCGCCGTCGCGGTCGCCACGGTCGCCGCGGGAGTAGCCTCCGCCGCCGCCGCCGTATCCACCGCCTTCATCGCCGCCGCGGCCACCGCCGTCGCCGCCTTCGCGGCCGCCGAGCAGCTGCATGCTGTCGGCGACGATCTCGGTGGTGTAGCGGTCGTTGCCGTCCTTGTCCTGCCACTTGCGGGTCTTCAGGCGGCCTTCGATGTAGACGGGGCGGCCTTTCTTGAGGTATTCGGACGCGATCTCGGCCTGGCGGTCATAGAGGACGACGGAGTGCCATTCGGTCTCCTCGACGCGATCGCCGGTGCTCTTGTCCTTCCAGTTGCGGGTGGTGGCGATGCGCAGGTTGCACACCGCGGAGCCGCTGGGGGTGTAGCGCACCTCGGGGTCGCGGCCGAGGTTGCCGAGGAGGATGACTTTGTTGACGGAGGCCATGACGGGCGCTTTCTGAGAAGGGGTCGGGAGTCGGGAGTCGGGGGCAGCGTGCCGGTGGGGACGGTCGCCAGGGCCGGCCTGCGGGGACGACCTGCGAGGACAGCCTGACAAGACGGCCCTGAGGCGTCGGCTTGGGGGTGAGCCGCAAGGCGGGCGGCCGCATCAGCGGTGTCGGCGGGCTGGCGGAACCGGCGCGCCAGGCACGGCCGGAACGGCCGGCTAGCTTACCAGCGGCGCCGCTGCGGGCCGTCCCCGCGATGGTGAAGGGGCTCACGGCGCGGCCTGCTGCGCAGGGCCCCTCGCCGCCCGGCGGGGCCGGGTGCGTCGGGTGCGTGTGTGCCGGGCCCCGCCTGGCGGGCCTGCAGGCGTGGGACGGGCGTCGCGGGCGGCTCAAGGCCGCTCAAGGCGGCGCGGCGGGCGGCCGAAAACCGAAGCAGGCGCGCGTCCGAACGACGCCCGTCGTGTCGCCGTCTTGCCTGCCGTGCTGCCGCCGGCCGGCCGCGGCCCAGCCGGGAGCCCCGCATGAACCTGCTGACCCGCGTCTTCGACGCCTTCATCCCCGCCGCGCTGCGCGGCAGCGAGATCACCTTTGCCCGCGCCAAGAGCCTGGTGGCGCTGACGGTGGCGTCGGCGCTGGCCGGGCCGTCGTTCATCGGCGTGTACCTGTGGCTGGGCCACCCGGGCGCGGCCTGGGCGATCGCGGCCACGCTGCTGCTGCTGCCGGTGATCTGGGTGTCGATGAACGTCTTCCAGAGCCTGCGCCTGGCCCAGGTGGCCAATCTGCTGGGCTTTTGCTCGCTCTACACCTACTTGGTGTGGAGCACCGGCGGGCAGCCGTCGGCTTCGGTGGCGGCGTGGTTCACCACGGTGCCGCTGATCGCGGCGTTCTCCGGCGGGCCGGTGTTCGGCGCCATCGGCACGGTGTGCGCGGTGGCCATCCTGGGCGGCCTGCAGCTGGCGCAGATGGCGGGCGTGAGCTTCCCGGCCAATCCGGTGACCGACCCGACGCTGCAGGGCGCCATCAGCACGCTGGGGCTGGTGCCCTTCGTCGGCGTGCTGGCCGTCGGCTCGCAGCTCGCCAAGGAGCAGGGCGACCGGCTGCGCGAGGTGCACCTGGGCACGATCGGCTCGCTGATCAACGAGGTCGGCGCGCAGAGCGCCCAGGTGGGCCGCAACGTGCAGGAGATGGTGGACGCGCTGACCCACCAGAGCGAGCAGGCGCGCGCACTGCGTGCGGCGTCCGACGCCAATGCCGAGCTGGCCCGCACGCTGGAGGCGGCCTCCGCCGCACTGGCCCAGGAGGCCGAGGGCGCGCGCCGCACGGCGGCCAGTGGCGCGGAGGTGGTGGGCAGCGCCATCACGACCACAGTGGCGCTGGCCGAGTCCATCGGCCAGGCCGACGGCATCGTGCGCACGCTGCAGTCGCGCTCGCAGGCCATCTCGGACATTGCCGAGCGCATCAAGGCGCTGGCCTTCCAGACCAACATCCTGGCGCTCAATGCCACGGTGGAGGCCGCACACGCGGGCCAGCATGGCCGCGGCTTTGCCGTGGTGGCCGACAACGTGCGCAAGCTGGCCGGCGAGGCCGGTGAGGCGGCCACGGCGATCAGCCAGGAGCTGGGCGTGGTGCTGGACAACGTCTCGCGTACCGCCCGGCTGCTGGACAGCAGCCAGAGCCTGGCCGAGGCCGGCCGGCGCGACGCGGCGCAGGCGCGCGACTCGCTGCAGTCCATCCTCGACTCGGTGGCCGCGGTCAGCGGCGAGACGGCCAAGCTCAAGCAGGTCAGCCACCATCAGCTCGACCAGAACGCCGAGCTGCGCCGGCATGCATCCGACATGGAGCAGGGCATCGCGCGGGTGAATGCCGGCTCCGGTGCCATCCGGCAGGCGATGGCCCAGCTCAGCGATCGGCTGTCGCAAGTGGCGGCCTGAGGCCGTCACGGCGCGGGCGGCGGCCGCTGCGCCGCGCGTCGGGCCGGGCGATGGGGGAACGCGGGCGGACGCGCCGCGCCGGGTGGCGCCGCTGCGGTCAGCGCCGCCCCAGCCGCCACAGCGAGGTGCGCTCTGCCATGCGGGCGGCATGCAGCGGGTCGCTGCGGTCGGTGGCCTTGGGATGGCGCGGGCGGGCCTCCAGGCGGCCGCGCACCTGCAGGCCGCCGGCCTCGATCCAGCCCAGCAGATCCTCGCGGCGGCGCAGGCCCAGGTGCTCGGCCAGGTCCGACAGGATCAGCCAGGCCTCGCCGTCCGGCGCGAGGTGCGCGGCCACGCCGCCGAGGAAGCCGCGCAGCATGCGGCTGTCGGGGTCGTAGACGGCCGCCTCGATGGGCGAGGCCGGCCGGGCCGGCACCCACGGCGGGTTGCAGACGACGAGGCCGCAGCCGCGGGACACGGGCGCGGGGAAGAGATCGGCCCGCTGCAACTCCACCGCGGCAGCCAGGCCCAGCCGCTGCAGGTTGTCGGCCGCGCAGGCCAGGGCGCGCGGGTCCTGGTCTGTGGCGATGATGCGCGGCACGCCGCGGCGCGCCAGCACGGCCGCCAGCACGCCGGTGCCGGTGCCCACGTCCACCGCCAGCGGATGGGCGGCCAGCGCCGCCGGCAGGGGCGCACGGGCGACGAGGTCGATGTACTCGCCGCGCACCGGCGAGAAGACGCCGTGGTGCGGATGGACCGAGGCGCCGAGCGCCGGGATCGGCACGCCCTTCTTGCGCCACTCGTGGGCGCCGACCAGGCCCTGCAGCTCGCGCAGCGAGATGAGAGCCAGGGGGGGAGGCTCATCGGGCGATGGGGACGGGTGAGACGGGTGGGCCGTATGGGGCAATTGAGCCGGCTGGCCGGACCGGGCCGGCTGCGCCAACCGGGCCGCCGGGGTGGGCCAAGGGCCCATCACCTCCTCGCAGGCGGCCTGCACATCGGGCGCGCGCCGCAGCGGCACCTGCCAGCCGGGCGCCAGCGGCACCAGCACCCCGCCGAGGATGCGCGCCCGGTGCGCCTGTGCCTGGCGGTGGCGGTGGAAGGCGAGGGCGCGCGGGTCGCCGGCCGGGGCATCGGCGCCGGCGCCGGCGGTGGCCGTGGCAAGGGTATCGGCACTGGCACTGGCACGGGCCTCTGCATCAGCATGGCCAGGCAGGTCCTCACCCGGCCGCACCGCCGCAGATGCGACCGCATCAGCCACGGCGGCGGCCGCCGCAGGCCCACGCGAACCGCGCCGTCTTGCCTGGGCGTCGGCCGGCCCGGCGCCCTGCGGAGCGCGTGCGGCAGCCCGCGCAGCCTTTTCGTCGATGCGGCGGCCCAGGGCCTGCAGCAGGTGGCGGGCGTTCTGGAAGTCGCCGCGCCAGACGAGGGCCGTGCCCTCGCTGATCCAGCGCAGCGCGGTGTCGGCCTTCAGCGTGTCGTCGGCCACCGCCAGGCGGCGCGGGGCCGGTGCGCCGGCCGGCGACAGCCAGTGGGCGCGCTGGTCGGCACCGCCCTCCTGCCAGTGGACGAGCGGCGCGGTGGCGACGCCACGCGGCAGGGTGTCCGCCCCGGCATCCGGGGCGGCATCGGGTGCGGTATCGGGCGCCGTATCGGATGCAGCCTCGGGCGCGGGAGGGCGGTGCGGATCAGGATGCGGATGCATCGCCGCAGTATCGCCCTGGGCCCCGCGCCCGATGCCCTATGCCCTGCGTCCCGTGCCCGGCCGGCGCGGCGCCATCACACGTCGATGGCGGTGGCGGAGCCGGCCTGCTTGCGCAGCTCGAACTTCTGGATCTTGCCGGTGCTGGTCTTGGGCAGCTCGCCGAAGACGATGGCGCGCGGCACCTTGAAGCCGGCCAGGTGCTGCTTGCAGTGGGCGACCAGCTCCTCGGCGGTGACGGTGGCGCCGGCCTTGAGCTCGACGAAGGCGCAGGGCGTCTCGCCCCAGCGGGCATCGGGCTTGGCGACCACGGCCACGGCCATCACGGCGGGGTGGCGGTGCAGCACGTCCTCGACCTCGATGGAGGAGATGTTCTCCCCGCCCGAGATGATGATGTCCTTGCTGCGGTCCTTGATCTTGACGTAGCCGTCGGGGTACTGGACGGCCAGGTCGCCGGTGTGGAACCAGCCGCCGCGGAAGGCGTCGGCCGTGGCCTTGGGGTTCTTGAGGTAGCCCTTCATCGTGATGTTGCCGCGCACCATGATCTCGCCCATGGTCTCGCCGTCGGCGGGCACGGGCTGCAGGGTCAGCGGATCCAGCACGCGCACGTCGCGCTGCAGGTGATAGCGCACGCCCTGGCGGGCGTTCAGGCGGGCGCGCTCGCCGATGTCCACGCGGGCCCATTCGTCATGCGTGGCGCACACGGTGGTGGGGCCGTAGACCTCGGTCAGGCCGTAGACGTGGGTCAGGTCGAAGCCCATCTGCTCCATGCCTTCGATCATCGACGCCGGCGGCGCGGCGCCGGCCACCATGGCCTTGATGCCGCGCGGCACGCCGGCCTTGAGCTGCGAGGGCGCATTGACCAGCATGGCCTGCACGATGGGCGCGCCGCAGTAGTGGGTGACGCCGTGCTCGCGCATGGCGTCGAACACCGCGGCGGCGTCCACCTTGCGCAGGCAGACGTTGACCCCGGCGCGCGCGGCCACCGTCCACGGGAAGCACCAGCCGTTGCAGTGGAACATCGGCAGCGTCCACAGGTAGACCGCGTGCTTGGGCATGTCCCACTCCAGCACGTTGGACACCGCGTTGAGCGCCGCGCCGCGGTGGTGGTAGACGACGCCCTTGGGGTTGCCGGTGGTGCCGCTGGTGTAGTTGAGCGCGATGGCGTCCCACTCATCACCGGGCAGGCTCCAGGCGAAGGCCGGGTCACCCTCGGTCAGCAGGGATTCATAGCCGATGCTGCCGATGTGCTGCACAGGGCCGCCGTAGAGCGGGTCTTCCACATCGACGACGAGCAGCGGCGTGGCGGACTGGCGCAGCTTGATGGCCTCGGCCATCAGCGCGGCGTACTCGGCATCGACGAGGACGGCCTTGGCCTCGCCGTGGTCCAGCATGAAGGCCAGCGTGGGCGCATCCAGCCGGGTGTTGAGCGTGTTGAGCACGGCACCGGCCATCGGGATGCCGAAATGGGCCTCCACCATGGCCGGCGTGTTGGGCAGCATCACGGCCACGGTGTCGTTCCTGCCGATGCCGCGGCGCTGCAGGGCGCTGGCCAGGCGGCGGCAGCGGGCATAGGTCTGGGCCCAGGTCTGGCGCAGGTCGCCGTGGACGATGGCCAGGCGCCGGGGGTAGACCTCGGCCGTGCGTTCGATGAAGGACAGCGGAGACAGCGGGGCGTGGTTGGCCGGTGTGCGCGGCAGGTCTTGGTCGTAGGCACTCATGTCAGGGCGGGATGAGCAGTAAGCCGCAAGACGGCGGCGGGACGCCGCCGACCCTACCGCGGGAGCGCCCATCGACCAAGGGGTGAGCGGCGAAAAGTGGGCCGCTGTGCAGAACCCGTGTGGCGCCACAGCAAGCGCTTGCCGCCAGACCCGCCAGGCGTGCGGCATGGCGAGCGTGGCGGGCGGGCCGCGCGGAGCCGCGTGCGGATGGCCCCGGCTGGCGAGGCGCCGGCTCAGCGCAGGGCAGGCGCCGGCTCGCCCATCGCGCGGCCGCTGATCTGCTCGAACTCCAGCGGGTCGTGCGCGCAGATGACGCGCACCTCGCTGCCGTGGCGGCGGCGCAGCTCGCGCAGGCGCTGCTGGTTGCCCAGCCGGGCGCGGCGGTCCTTGTCCATCATGGCCTGGTAGAAGCGCAGGCCCGGCGTGCAGCCGGGGCGCTGCAGGTCCATCTCGCGGTGAAAGAAGTAGGCGTCGCCGGCCTGCAGCAGCCAGCCGGCGTCGCCACGCACGGCCACGCCGCAGTGGCCCAGGGTGTGGCCGATCAGCGGCACCAGCAGCACGCCGTCGGGCAGGCCGTGGCCGCCGCGCACGGCATCGAAGCCGAACCAGCGCTCTCCGCCGTGCTCGGCACGGTGCACCACCCAGTTGGCCTGGGTGGACCACTGCTGCGGGCGAAAGCGCTGGCGGTCCAGCCAGGTGCGCTGCGCCAGGGCATGGTCGCGCTCGTCCTGCAGCAGGTGCACGCGGGCGTGGGGGAAGTCGTCCAGACCGCCAGCGTGGTCGAAGTCCAGGTGGGTGAGCACGATGTGGCGCACGTCGGCCGCCGAGAAGCCCAGGCGCTCGATCTGCCGCACCGCCGTCATCTCTTCGCGGAAGTCGGGGCTGAGCAGCGTCAGGAAGAAGCCGCTCAGGCGGCTGCGCGGGCTGCGCACGTCGGCCGTGCCGAAGCCGGTGTCCACCAGGGTCAGGCCGTCGTTTGTCTCCACGAGCAGGCAGTGGCAGCACAGCGCGCCGCGCTGCAGGATAGACGGCGAGCGCCCGTCGAACAGCCGCCCGCCCAACGGGCAGGACGAGACGCAGTTGAGGTGGTGGATGCGCATGGGGGCTCGCCGGGGATCGGGGAGCCGGCCTTGCGGCAACCGCCATGCCGCAAGGCAGGCGCGTTTTTTCAGCGCACCACGCGCGCCACGCGGGCCAGGGCCTCCTTCAGGCCGTCAGCGCTGTAGGGCTTGGGCAGCAGCAGGGTGCGGTCGCCGGCCTGCTCCGCCTCGGGCAGGGCCGAGCGGCCGTAGCCGCTGGCCAGGATCACCCGGATGCCGGGCTGCCGGGCGCGCGCCTCGCGCGCCAGCTCGATGCCGGACAGGCCGGGCAGGGCCACATCGGTGAGCAGCACGTCGAAGCGCCGCGGCTCGCGCCGCTGGAGGTCGGGTTCGTCGGGCTGGCCCGATGTGCCCGGCGCGGCCGACTGGCCGGTGTGCCCCGGATGGCCGGGCGGCGTCTCCATCCGCGCCAGCGCGTCCTCGGCCGAGCCCACGGACGTGACGCGATGGCCGAGCAGGCGCAGCAGCTCCGCGCCCAGGTGGCGCAGCTCGGCATCGTCCTCGACGAAGAGCACCTCCAGCGGCGCGGCCTCGCCCGCCGCCGCGGCAGACGCCCCCTGCTGCAGCACCTGGCGGATCTTGCGCGCCAGGTCCTCGCGGCGATAGGGCTTGCTGATCAGGTTGACGCCCGGGTCCAGCCGGCCGCCGTGGACGATGGCGTTCTCGGTATAGCCGGAGGTGAACAGCACCTTGAGCTGCGGCAGCGCCTGCTGGGCCTGGCGGGCCAGGTCCACGCTGCGCACCGGGCCGGGCATGACCACGTCGGTGAACAGCAGGTCGATGGGCACGCCGCTCTGGACGATGGCCAGCGCGCTCTGACCGTCGCTGGCCTTGAGCACGCGGTAGCCCAGGTCGTCCAGCGTCTCCACGGTGGTGGCCAGCACGGCCGGGTCGTCCTCGACCACGAGGACCGTCTCCGTGCCGCCTTCCACCGGGCCGGTGACGCGCAGCTCGGGCTGCTCTTCGGCCTGGTGCGAACGCGGCAGGTAGATCTTGACCGCGGTGCCGTGACCGGGCTCGCTGTAGATCTTGACGTGGCCGCCCGACTGCTTGACGAAGCCGTAGACCATGGACAGGCCCAGGCCCGTGCCCTGGTTGGCCGGCTTGGTGGAGAAGAACGGCTCGAAGGCGCGCTCGATCACCTCCGGCGGCATGCCGCAGCCGGTGTCGGTGACGGCCAGCAGCACGTACTGGCCGGGCGCCACCTCGTGATGCGTGTCGGCATACAGGTCGTCGAGCATGGCGTTGCGCGCCTCGATGGTCAGCTTGCCCTCGCCATCCATCGCGTCGCGCGCGTTGATCGCCAGGTTGAGGATGACGTTCTCCAGCTGCGTGGGGTCGGCATGCGTGTTCCACAGGCCGCCGGCGATGATGGTCTCCACCTCGATGGCGCCGCCCAGCGAGCGGCGCAGCAGGTCGTCCATGCCCTGCAGCAGCCGGCCGATGTTGAGCGCACGCGGCTCCAGCGGCTGCTTGCGCGCAAAGGCCAGCAGCTGGCCGGTGAGCTTGGCGCCGCTGCTGACGGCATTGCCGGCGGTGGTGATCCAGCGCTGCGCCGGCGCGTTGCCCTCGGTCACGCGCTTGAGCAGCAGCAGCGAGTTGTTGAGCACCTGCAGCAGGTTGTTGAAGTCATGCGCGATGCCGCCGGTCAGCCGGCCCAGGGCTTCGAGCTTCTGCACATGCTCCAGCTGGGCGCGGGTCTGTTCGTGCTCGGCGCGGCTTTGCAGCAGGTCCTGGGTGCGGTCGCTGAGCAGCTGCTCCAGCCGCGTGCGGTAGCGGCGCATCTCCTCCTGCGCCAGGTGCTGCTCGGTCATGTCGTGGCCCTGGGCCAGGATGCCGGAGACCGAGCCGTCATCTTCGAGCACGGGCTGGTAGACGAAGTCGACCCAGCGCTCCTCGGGCGGGGCATCGGGCGTGCGCTGCAGCAGCACGCGGATGCTTCGGCCCACATAGGGCTCGCCGGTGGCATAGACGCGGTCGAGCAGCTCGTAGAAGCCTTGCCCTTGGATCTCGGGCAGCGCCTCGCGCACCGGCTTGCCCTCCAGGTCGCGATGGCCGACGAGCTGGCGATAGGCCTCGTTGACCAGGTCGAAGACATGCAGCGGCCCGCGCAGCACGGCGATGAAGCCCGGCGCCTGCTCGAAGAGGCGCCGCAGGTGGCGGTGCTGCGCGTCCAGCGTGACGTTGCTGGCGGCCACCTCGCGGGCGCGCTCCAGGATGCCTTTCTCCAGCTCCAGCGCGCGGCTGGCGCGCATGGCCTTCTTGAGCGTCTGCAGCTCGGTGACGTCCACCGTGTGCTGCAGCACGGCCACCACCGTGCCTTCGGCATTGCGCACCGGCACATGGGTGGCGCTCCAGAAGCGCTCTTCCACCACCTCGCGCCCATCCACCTGGCGGGCGATGCTGTAGCGGATCAGCGGCAGGTGGTGCGTCTCGCCGCGGTCCAGCGCGTGACGCAGCGACTGGCGCAGCACGGCGGCGCTGTCCTGCGGGTCATCGGGGTCACCGGGGAAGGCGTCGAAAAGCGAGCGGCCGATCAGCTCCTCGCGCCGGCGGCCGGTCACGCGCAGGTAGGCATCGTTGACATCTACGTACACCAGGTCCCGGTTGAGGACCATGTACGGGTTGGGCGAGATGCTGAACAGGCTGGCGTGGCTGAGCTGCAGCGGCATGGCAGAGGACGGACAAGACCGAACGGCCCGCGCAGCTGGGGAGCTCACGCGGGCCGTCAGGATGAACAGCGGGGGCCGGGCCATTCTAGGAAGCGACCCCTGCCCGCCCCCGGCTGGAGTCAACAGCTGCTTCGGGGTGATCCCGTGTTGCGGGGGGCGGCAGCCCCCCTCTGGTAGACAGCCGGTAAGGGCTGCTGTGGGAGCTACTGCGCCGGCTCAGCAGGGGCCGGCTCGGGCCCGCCGTGCAGCACGCCGAAGACATAGGACTCCATCGACAGCACGCCGTGGCGCATGCCGCCGGGCAGCACCGAGGCCGGCGCACCGGGCTGCCCGGCGCCGGCGGCCACCAGCAGCGGCAGGAAGTGCTCGGCCGTGGGGTGGGCGCGTGCGGCCTGCGGGGCCCGCTGCAGGGTGTGGACCAGCGCATCGGCATCGCCGGCGAGCACCGCGGCACGCACCCACTCGACGAAAGCCTGCGCATGCGCGGCCGCCGGCGCATCGGGCGGGCCGAGCTCGTAGAGGTTATGCGTCAGGCTGCCCGAGCCGACCAGCAGCAGCCCCTCATCGGACCACGGCCGCAGCGCCTGTCCCAGCCGCCAGGCCGCGTCGGGGCCCAGGTCATGCGGCATGGACAGCTGCAGCACCGGCACGTCGGCCGCGGGCAGCAGGTGCAGCAGCGGCACCCACACGCCGTGGTCCCGCGGGCGCTGCCTGTCCGCCACCACCGGCCAGCCGGCGGCGGTAAGCCGCGCGGCGATGGCCCCAGCCAGCTCGGGGGCGCCGGGCGCGGGGTACTGCAGCGCATAGAGCGGCCGCGGGAAGCCGCCGAAGTCATGCAGCGTGCCCGGCTGCGCTGCCGCGGTGATCGCCAGACCCCGCGTCATCCAGTGCGGCGACACCACCAGCAGCGCACGCGGCCGCGGCAGGCGCGCGCCCAGCGCGGCGAGCTGCGCGCCGGCCTCGCCCGGCTCCAGGGCATAGGTCGGCGCACCGTGGGACAGGAAGAGCGTGGGCAGGGCAGGCATGGGGGCGTCCAGGCAGGCGATGAGCGGCAACGCGTCGCGGTGCAAGCGGCATCTTGCGTCGGATGGGCGGCAGCCGCGCACACCGGGGCTGAACGCTGCCGACGATCGGATCGAACGGTGCGATGCGCGCGGCGGTGAACGGGTGCGGGGAGGCTGACGCACCGGGCGGCGTGCGCAAGCCGCGCCGCGATGGGTACATGCCTTGCTCCAGGCGGCTCATCGACCGGCATGCGGTGCGAGGCCGTGCGGCCGCTGCTGGCGGCGCACCTCATTGCCGCGCTTCATCCCCAGCCTTCATCACCCCGCGCAGAACCGCTCATGCCAACCGCCCCGCCACCCACTGCCCTGCATCGCTTCGACGGCAAGGTCGTCATCGTCACCGGTGCCGGCTCCGGCATCGGCGAGGGCATCGCCGAGCGCTTCTCACAGGAGGGCGCCAGCGTGGTGCTGGCCGGCCGCACGCGCGACAAGCTCGACGCCGTGGCCGCCCGGCTGCCGGCCGGGCGCACGCTGGTGCAGGTGTGCGATGTCTCGCGCTGGGAGCAGGTGCAGCAGCTGGTCGATGCGGCGGCGCAGCGCTTCGGCGGCCTGGACGTGATGGTGAACAACGCCGGCATCGCCCCATCGGGCAGCGTCACCGACGTGAGCCTGGACGACTGGCAGCAGACGCTCGCCGTCAACCTCAGCGGCGTCTTCCACGGCAGCCGCGCGGCACTGCCGCAGCTGGTCCAGCGCGGCGGCTGCATCGTCAACGTCGCCTCCGTCTCCGGCCTGGCGGCGGACTGGGCCATGGCCGCCTACAACGCGGCCAAGGGCGGCGTGGTCAACCTGACGCGGCAGATGGCGCTGGACTACGGCCGGCAGGGCGTGCGCGCCAATGCGGTGTGCCCGTCGCTGACGCGATCCAACATGACCGAGGACATGCTCCAGGACGCGGACCTGATGGCCCGCTTCATGGACCGCCTGCCGCTGGGCCGGGCCGCCGAGCCGGCCGACATCGCGGGCGTGGTGGCCTTCCTCGCCAGCGACGATGCCCGCTTCGTCAACGGCGTGAACCTGCCGGTGGACGGCGGCGTGATGGCATCCAACGGGCAGCCGAAGATGTGATCAGGCTGCCGGCAGCGCACGCTGCAGCAGCGCCTCCACATCCATCCCGCCCAGATCCAGCGCCCCGGCCACGCCGCCCCACTGTGCATCGAAGCGCGAGGCGATGAAGGCCTCGGCCACCGCGGCCGGCGCCTGCCGGCGCAGCAGCACCGCCTGGGCCACGCGCACCAGCCCCTGCGCGAAGCGCCGCCCGCGCGCCTCCAGCGTGGCCGGCTCGGTCATCATTTGCTGCAGGCCCTGCAGTGTGGCCAGCAGGCGCGGCTCGCCGGCCGCGCCGTCCATCAGGTCCTGCAGCAGCAGCCCGCCGGCCTCCGGCTCGCGCGACAGGGCGCGCAGCACGTCCAGGCACATCACGTTGCCCGAGCCCTCCCAGATGCTGTTGACCGGCGCGTTGCGGAACAGCCGGCCCATCAGCCCGTCCTCCACGTAGCCGTTGCCGCCGAAGACCTCCATGGCCTCGCCGGTCAGCTCCACCGCGCGCTTGCACACCCAGAACTTGGCCGCCGGCGTCATCACGCGCTTCCAGGCGCGGGCCAGCGGGTCGCCGGCCTCGTCGAGCTCATAGGCGCGTGCCAGGTGCACGGCGATGGCCAGCGCGCCTTCGCTCTCCAGCGCCAGGTCGGCCAGCACGGCGCGCATCAGGGGCTGCTGCACCAGCACGCGGCCGAAGGCCTGACGCTGGCGCGTGTAGGCCAGCGTCTGCACGATGGCCTGGCGCAGGTAGCCGGCGCTGCCCACCACGCAGTTGAGCCGCGTGTAGTTGGCCATCTCGATGATGGTGCGGATGCCGCGGCCCTCCTCGCCCATCAGGATGCCGACCGCGTCCTGGAACTCCACCTCGCTGCTGGAGTTGCTGCGGTTGCCCACCTTGTCCTTCAGGCGCTGGATGTGGATGGGGTTCTTGCCGCCGTCCAGCCGCCAGCGCGGCACGAAGAAGCACGACGGCCCGCCGTCGGCCGTACGCGCCACCACGAGATGCGCATCGCACATCGGTGCGGAGAAGAACCACTTGTGCCCGCGGATCCGGTATTCGCCCCCGCGCCCGCCGGCGCCCAGCGGCGTCGCGGTGGTGGTGTTGGCGCGCACGTCCGAGCCGCCCTGCTTCTCGGTCATGCCCATGCCGATCCAGATCGAGCGCTTGTTGGCGATCGGCACATCGCGCGCGTCGTAGCCGTCGTCCAGCAGCTTGTCGCCCAGCATCTGCCACAACGCCGGCTCGCGCTGCAGCAGCGGGATGGCGGCCTGGGTCATCGTCGCCGGGCACAGCGTGCCGTCCTCCACCTGGCCGTGCAGGTAGAAGCCGGCCGCCCAGGCCGTCCAGCGGCCGGGCTGCGCATCACGGAAGGGCAGGCTGATGAGGCCCTGGCGGCGGTACATCGCCATCAGCGCATGCCAGCTGGGGTGGAAGCTCACCTCGTCGATGCGGCGGCCGCGCCCATCGAAGGGCCGGAACTCCGGCGTGTGGCGGTTGGCCTGCGCGGCCAGCTCGAAGGTCTGCGGCTGGCCGAGCTCGGCGCCATAGGCCTCGAGCATCGGCGCCCAGGCCTGCGCCCCGGCACGCTCCACCGCCTCGCGCAGCGGGGTGTCGGTGGCATAGAGGTTGTAATCGGTCAGCTCGTCGAACTGGTTGCTGACCTCGTGCGTGCGCCAGCGGTCGGAGCCCGGGGTCGTGACACCGGCTGGATCGACATCCGCAACGGAAGCAACAGAAGCAAGAGCAGGTCGGGCCATGGCGGGATCCTGGTTGGCAGGCGGCGCATCGTCGCCGCGGATCTCGCCTTGTACGCCGCACGCCGCCGCACGTCACCAGGACAGCCCCGCGCCCGGCTGGCGCCTGCGGCCAAGGCGCCCGCGCACAGCCCCTCAGTAATGCGGCGGCAACTCGTCGCGCAGGCTGCGGAACACCGGCTGCCCGGTTTGCGGGATCTGCTGCTGCAGCGCTTCCACCAGCCGCCGCAGCGCGTCGATCTCCTGCTGCTGGCGCACGATCACCGCGTTGAGCTCATCCAGCAGGTCCTCGGTGTATGCAGCCTTGATCTCGAGGTCGGTGAGGCGGCGGTCGGTGTCAGTGGACAGGGTCATGACGTGATCATGGCGCATCGCCTGCACAGGCCTGCACCGTCTCGGCGATCGGCCCGTAGATGACGTCGACATGAAAGGGGCGATGGTCGGCTCCCCAACCGATTCCTCGACATGAACCGTCGCGATGGATTGCTAAGCTGCCGCCCCATGACCGACAGCGGCAAGCCCCAACCGATCACCTGGGACGCCCCGTCCCCACACGTCCTCCCCGTGCTCGTGCAGCCGGCGCACATCGACCTGATGCAGCACGTCAACAACGTGCACTACCTGCAGTGGGTGGAAGACGTCGCCTGGGACCACTCCAGCAGCCTTGGCCTCAAGCCCGCGGACTACACCCGGCTGGGCACCGGCGTGGTGGTGCGCCGGCATGAACTGGATTACCTCGCCCCCGCGCTGCTGGGCGACCGCGTGCTCTGCGCCACCTGGATCACCGCGCTGGACCGGCTGTCGCTGCACCGGCGCTTCCAGTTCGTGCGCGAGTCCGACGGCACCACGCTGCTGCGCGCCGCCACGCACTACGTCTGCGTGGACATCGCCAGCGGCAAGGTGCGGCGCATGCCGGCGGAGTTTTCGCAGGTGTATGCGCGCGGATTGGGCACCGCTGTGACAGAAGGGACGCCTGACTGAGCCCGCCGGGCCGGCCCGCTTCAGATCGGCTTGAGCGTGAGCTTCTGCGACGGCGCGGGGATCGGCTGCGTCAGCTCCTGCATGGCCTCGGCCAAGCTGGTGGCCAGTTGGCCGGCGCGCGGCGGCACCCCCGCAGCCGGGCCGCCGGGCGACTCGCGCGACAGCGCCTGCTCCTCCGCCGACTGCAGCGCATCGTGCAGCGCCACCAGCACGAAGGCGCCGGCCATCCAGCACATCAGCTTGAGCAGCCCGCCGAACCACAGCAGCGGCGCAGCGGAGCGGCCCAGGCCCTCGCACAGCGTGTCGGGCCATCCCATGGCATGGCGCAGGAACGCCGCCTGCCGCGCGGCGGTCCAGGCGTCGCCATGGTCACCTAGCGAGGCGTGGGCCACGTTGGACACGTCGCGGCCGAAGGTCACCTGGACGGCCATGAGCTGCTGCAGCCGCGCCTCGTCACCGGCCGTCAGCAGGCCCAGCGCCCGCGCCAGCCGTGCGTTGGCAGGCGGCCCGGCCTCGTCCAGGAAGCCGTGCACGCCGGGCTGCCGCAGCCGCAAGGCAAGCGCCCGCACCAGCGCGGCCTCCAGCACGGCTTGCGACTTGACAACGAAGAGCCAGTCGTTCGGCTCGGCCCGCAGGCCGGCGAACAGCCCCGGCGCAATACCCAGACGCTCCTCCACGCGCGGCAGGACCTCCGTCACGCGCTGTGTTACCTCCGCCAGCCGGCCCATTGCTACCTCTACTGCCCTACGGCCCGTTACTGCCCACTACTGTGTACTGCTTCAGGCGCGCGCGGCATGCCGCTCCCGGCCTGCGCGCCCGCACCGCCACACTCTAGCGGGCCCTCATGACCGCGCTGTGGTGAGTTGGCGCCGCGGCGAGGGTAAGCAAGCCCTGGCCCAGATGTACGGCCGGGCGGTGCTGCATGGCCTTGGCCGCGGACGCCCAGTCCACCACGTCCACCCGCCAGGGCAGGTCAGACTCTGAGAAGACGTTCTGCAAGGCGGCGGCTACGCTCAGGGCCAGGCGGCCAGGCGCGGAGATGGCGCCGGCGATGGGCGTGTTGCGCGCGTCCTGGGCATCGTGCTGGCTGAACCGACCCAGGTCCGTGGACCACGGATGGGCCATCCTGCCGCGCCTGCGCCGCCCTGCACAGCGGTGTGAAGCCAAGGCGTTCAGGGGTGATGGACGGGGCAGCCTGCCAGCTGGGCGAACTGCCCGGGCCGACCACGGCAGGCGTCTGCACGGCCGCTCATCAGTGGGCCGTGCAGCGATTCCGGGCTTCAGCCGGCCTTGCGCCGCGCAGTCATGCCGAGCAGGCCCAGGCCCGCAGCCAGCAGGGCCCAGGTCGACGGCTCCGGTACCGGCGTGAGCACGAAGCGCAGGTTGTCGGCATAGCCGTCGTTGTCGCCGCCGCCCAGGCGCTCCATGGACAGCGAGAACTGCAGCCGGGCCACGCCCACGGGCAGCAGGCCGCTGTCTTCGCGGTAGTACAGGCCGGTCACGTTGCCACGGTCTTGCGGGCCGATGGGGCCGATGACGCTGTGGCCGATCTCGGTGCCCGTCACATCGAGGAAGGACACATACAGCAGAGCGTTGTCGCCCTGAGCCTGCCAGCCGCCCAGCCAGCCGCTGAGCGTATAGGCCAGCGGCGTGCTGCCGAGCTCCCCCAGGTCAAGCAACTGATAGCCCGCCGCCTGGCCGCCCAGGCCGGTGAACATCTTGGCGCCGCGGTCGGCGGGGCCGGGCTCGCTGGGCTTGACCCAGTTGTTGCCGTAGTCCACGGCCTGGAAAAGGTCGTAGCCGTCGAACACGGTCCAGCCGGACACGCCGGATTCGGCATCGCCGTTGACGATCAGGTTCTCACCCAGCGCGATGGCGGCATGCGCGGGCAGGGACAGGGTGGCCAGCAGCGCTGCGGTGACGGCCAGGGTGTGCGGGGTGAACTTCATGGTGTGGCTTTCCTTGGAGCGGCCGCGCCTGCGCGGCCAACGATCAGACGATGTACTGGTCCAGCTGCGCCGCGCCCTGCATGGCCGGGTCGCTGATGGACGGTGCGCCGGTCTCGATGTGGCCGGCCAGGCGGCGGCTCCAGCCGGACAGGTTCTTCACCCGCAGCCCCAGGTCGTACCAGTGGTGGCTGGCCGCCAGCGGCAGGCGCAGGGCCTGCGTGGAGCGGGCGACCACGGTGATCTCCTGCGTCGGCACGTTGCCGTAGCGCAGCGCCTGCAGGATGAAGGTGCAGGCCATGCCGCCTTCGTTGCGCAGCTCGATCAGCAGCTCCCCGGTGCCCCGGGCGCTTTCCGCGCGCAGCTCCGGACGGGCGGCATTGCCGGTGGCGGCCGGCAGCGTGCCGGTGAAGTGCCGGTGCCAGCCGTTGGGGCCCAGCACCCACAGGTCGTAGGCGCTGCCAGCCGTGCCAACCCACAGCCCTTCGATGTGCTTGCCAGGCTCCACGGTGTAGCGGCGCGGCGCCTCCTGCAGCGCGCGGCGGTTGTACACGTGAAAGACCGCTCCGGCCTCGCCGGGGTTCTCAAAGCGCAGGGTCACGCCATTGGCCTGCACCGTGGCGTGGGCCTGCAGGTCATAGGGCAGGGCGCGTGCGGGGCGCACGCCAGCCGCCTGCACCGGAGCCACCAGCGACGTGGGCGTGGCCGGCGTCTTGGTGGCGGGCAGGGCGCGGGCAGCCAGGCGACGGGCCTCGGTGGCCGGCAGGCTCTGCACGAATGCGCTGTCCTCGGGCGTGGCGAAGTCGAAGCAGCTGGTCAGGTCACCCGCCACCGCGCGACGCCACGGCGTGATCAGCGGCTCCTGCACGCCGAAGCGTTCCTCCAGGAAGCGGATCACCGAGGTGTGGTCCGCCACTTGCGAATTGACCCAGCCACCCTTGCTCCACGGTGAGATCACATACATCGGCACGCGTGGGCCCATGCCATAGGGCCGGTGCTGCCATTGCGGGTCCGAGCCGTTGAGGTGATGGTGGTACTCGCCCGTCGTGTCCACGGTGGAAGCACCGGCCAGCAGCGCCTGGGCCGGGTCGTCGGCATAGCGCAGGTAGGAGGGCACGGCCGGCGGCGGCATGTGGTCGAAAAAGCCGTCGTTCTCATCGAAGTTGATGAAGAGCACCGTCTTGGCCCAGACCGCCGGGTTGGCCGTGAGCGCATCCAACACGCGGGCGGTGTAGTCGGCCCCTTGCGCGGGGCTGGACGGGCCCGGGTGTTCCGAGCCCTCGGCCGTGGCCACGATCCAGCTCACCTGCGGCAGCCGGCCCGCCATCACATCGGCCTTGAGCTGGTCCAGGTCGCGGGTGGACACACCGCGATCGCGCAAGGCCTGCGAATAGCCCGGGCGCTGATACCAGGCATTGCGGAACGAGCGGAAACCGGCCAGCGGGTTGTCGGTGAAGTTGTCCGCCATGTTCTGGTAGACCTGCCAGCTGATGCCCGCGTCCTGCAGCCGCTCGGCATAGGTCATCCAGGTGTAGTCGGTGGCCGGGTTCTCGTTGAACCAGTCGTGGCTGTTGTCCGTGGACGGCCCGCCGCCCTGGCCCAGCGGGTCATTGCCGCCGCTCCACAGGAAAAGCCGGTTGGTGTTGGTGCCGGTCTGCGTGGCGCAGTGGTAGTGATCGCAGATCGTGAAGGCACGCGCCAGGGCGAACTGGAACGGCAGGTCCGCCTCCTTGAAGTAGCCCAGCGAGTGGTTCTGCTTGGCCTTGGGCCAGTTGTTCATCCGCCCCAGATCCCACGCCGCCTGCGCATCGCCCCAGGAGTGCGGTGTGCCGGTGACGCGCATCACCGAGAAGTCCTGCTGCGTGTTCAGGTGGAAAGGCGCGATCGCCGTACCCGGCCCGCCCCAAGTCGGCCGCCCCGGCACAGGCGCCCCGCCGCCGGTCGGCTGCACGAACACCGACTTGCGCGAGAAGTTGCCTACCCGGTCCACCACCGGGATCGGGAACGGGTCCGCAAACCCGCGCACCCCGGCCAGCGTGCCGAAGTAGTGATCAAACGAGCGGTTCTCCTGCGTGAGGATCACCACATGCTCCACATCGTGCAGCGTGCCCGTGCGCTGCGCCGCCGGAATGGCCAGCGCCCGTTGGATGGCCGGCGGAAAGGTCGCCAGCGCCGCACTGGCCCCAACGGCCGTGCCCATGTTGCGCAGGAAGCTGCGACGGTCTTGATCGGTCATGCGGTTTCCCTGAAACGGTTGAATGCGTCGCGGGCACTCTAGGAACCGTCTGTGAAACCGGCGTGAGCTTGAGGGGGCCGATCAGATCATGGGGCCGTCACCAGTCCTTCGACAGCGATCCGGCTGCGCACCCACTCCAGGGGTCAAGGGTCAGTTCGACGCAACCGCTTGACCTTGCCCTCATGGCAAGGTTCAGACTGACACGGTCAACAGCACAGGAGCCCCGAATGCTTGCCTATCGAGTCGACGACATGACCTGCGGCCACTGCGCCAGCGCCATCACCCAGGCCGTGCGAGCCGTGGATGCAGGCGCCAAGGTACAAGTGGATTTGATTCAGCACCTGGTGCGAGTGGAGCCCACGGACGCCGATGCGCAAGAACTCGCTGACGCCATCCAGGAAGCGGGATACAGCCCGGTCCCGGTGCAGGCGAGCGAAGCGGCGCCCCCACCGGTGCGTGTCAGTCAATGCTGCGGTTGCTGCCGCTGATCGGCCTCTGGAGTAGACCGGCGCGCCCAGTAGGCCTGAGCGCGGCTGCCCGCGCATAGTCCCCGCTCTCGCGGGGAACGATATTTGCCCGCTTCATGACGCGTCCCATTCAGAAAGGACAGACCATGCGTACCGCCCTTCTTGCCCTCGCCGCTGCGGGCGTCCTGTCTTTCACCCCGCCCGCTTTTGCACAGAGCGCCAGCAGCCCGATGACGGGCACCCCGGACGCCATGATGGGCGGCGGCAACATGGGTCACGGCTCGCAAAGGATGCGCGAGTCGGTGATGGGCGGTATGCAAAAGATGCAGGGCATGCAGCTGTCCGGTGACACCGACAAGGACTTCGCCATGATGATGCGCATGCATCACCAGCAGGGCCTGGAGATGGCCAAGGCGCAGCTGCAGCATGGAAAAGACAAGGAGATGCGCGCCATGGCGCAAAAGATCCTAAAGCAACAGCAGAAGGAAATTGCCGAGTTCGACCGCTGGCTCAGCAAGCACCAGTAAGCCTCTGGCCTGTCACACCGAGGTTACTTCGGAGGTCGGGCGCCGAGCAGCGGCCGCAATGCCGGTGGTGAAGCAGCTTGGCGGCGGTCCGCCCTTGCCAGAGCCGCCTCATTCACGACCGAGGCGCCGTACCCCTGCGCTGTACCCCTGCGTTGGGATTAGTGGAGCGCTAAAGAGCCGTCACACGTCGATATTCGCCGCCCTCAGCGCATTGCTCTCGATGAAATCCCGGCGCGGCTCCACCTCGTCGCCCATCAGCATGGTGAACACCTTGTCGGCCTCGATGGCGTCTTCGATCTGCACGCGCAGCAGGCGGCGCACGGTCGGGTCCATGGTGGTCTCCCAGAGCTGCTCGGGGTTCATCTCGCCCAGGCCCTTGTAGCGCTGGCGGCCGACGCTGTTCTCGGCCTGCTGCATCAGCCAGGCCATGGCGGCGCGGAAGTCGCTGACCTTCTGCTCCTTCTGCTTGTCGCCTTCGCCCTTGCGGATGACGGCGCCCGCGCCCAGCAGGCCGCGGAAGGTCTCGGCGCTCTTGTGCAGCACCTCGTAGTCCGCGCCGTGGATGAAGTCGGCGGTGATGACGCTGGTCTTAACGTTGCCGTGGTGGCGGCGGCTGATGCGCAGCACGTGCTTGTCGATGCGCGCGTCGAAGTCGGCCGTGACCTCGGCGCCGTGCAGCGCGGCCTGCAGGGCCTGGGCTGAGGCCTGGGTGGCCTCCAGCGTGTCCATCTTCAGGCTCACGCCGTTGGCCAGGGCGCGCAGGGCCTCGGCATCCATCCAGTTGGACAGGCGGTCGATGACGTTTTCGGCCATCACGTACTGGCGCGCCAGGGCCTCCAGCGCCTCGCCTTGCAGGGCGGCACCGCCGCTGCCGGCATCCAGCGCCGCATCCTGCAGCGCCACCTTCAACAGGTAGGCGTCGAGCTCGTGGGCGTCCTTGAGGTACTGCTCCTGCTTGCCGTGCTTGACCTTGTAGAGCGGCGGCTGGGCGATGTAGATGTGGCCGCGCTCGACCAGCTCGGGCATCTGCCGGTAGAAGAAGGTCAGCAGCAGGGTGCGGATGTGGGCGCCGTCCACGTCCGCGTCGGTCATGATGATGATGCGGTGGTAGCGCAGCTTGTCGGGGTTGAAGTCATCGCCCCCCATGCCGCGGCCGATGCCAGTGCCCAGGGCGGTGATCAGCGTCAGGATCTCGTTGCTGGTCAGCAGCTTCTCGTAGCGCGCCTTCTCCACGTTGAGGATCTTGCCGCGCAGGGGCAGGATCGCCTGGAACTTGCGGTCACGGCCCTGCTTGGCCGAGCCGCCGGCGGAGTCGCCCTCGACGATGTAGATCTCGCACAGCGCCGGGTCCTTCTCCTGGCAGTCGGCCAGCTTGCCGGGCAGGCCCAGGCCGTCGAGCACGCCCTTGCGGCGCGTCATCTCTCTGGCCTTGCGCGCGGCCTCGCGGGCACGAGCGGCCTCGACGATCTTGCCGCAGATGATCTTGGCGTCGGTGGGGTTCTCCAGCAGCCAGTCGGTGAGCAGGCGGCCGACGATGTCCTCTACAGGGGCGCGCACTTCGGAGCTGACCAGCTTGTCCTTGGTCTGGCTGCTGAACTTGGGCTCGGGCACCTTGACGCTGACCACGCAGGCCAGGCCTTCGCGCATGTCGTCGCCGCTGACCTCGACCTTGGCCTTCTTGGCCAGCTCGTTGTCCTCGATGTACTTGTTGATGACGCGCGTCATCGCCGCGCGCAGGCCGGTCAGGTGGGTGCCGCCATCGCGCTGCGGGATGTTGTTGGTGAAGCACAGGACCGACTCGTTGTAGCCGTCGTTCCATTGCATCGCCACTTCCACGCCGATGTTGGTGCCCTGCTCGGACACCTTGTCGCCCATGGCATGGAAGATGTTGGGGTGCAGGGTGGTCTTGCCCTTGTTGATGAACTCGACGAAGCCCTTCACGCCGCCGGCATAGGCGAAGTTGTCTTCCTTGGCATTGCGCTCGTCGATCAGGCGGATCTTCACGCCGTTGTTCAGGAAGCTCAGCTCGCGCAGCCGCTTGGCCAGCACGTCGTAGTGGAAGTCGACGTTCGTGAAGATCTCTTCATCGGGCAGGAAGTGCACCTCGGTGCCGCGCCGGTCGGTGTCGCCGATGATCTTCATCGGGCTGGTCTCGACGCCGTCGCGCAGCTCGATCACCCGGTCCTGCGGCACGCCCTTCTTGAACTCCAGGAAGTGCAGCTTGCCGTCGCGCTTGACGGTCAGGCGCAGCCACTTGGACAGCGCGTTCACGCAGGACACGCCCACGCCGTGCAGGCCGCCCGAGACCTTGTACGAGTTCTGGTTGAACTTGCCGCCGGCATGCAGCTCGGTCAGCGCGATCTCGGCCGCGCTGCGCTTGGGCTCATGCTTGTCGTCCATCTTGACGCCGGTGGGGATGCCGCGGCCGTTGTCGATGACGCTGATGGAGTTGTCGGTGTGGATGGTGACAACGATGTCGTCGCAGTAGCCGGCCAGCGCCTCGTCGATGGAGTTGTCCACCACCTCGAACACCAGGTGGTGCAGGCCGGTGCCGTCGGACGTGTCGCCGATGTACATGCCCGGCCGCTTGCGCACGGCCTCCAGGCCTTCGAGGATCTGGATGGAGCCTTCGCCGTAGCCGCCGTCGCCGGGGGTGGGCGTGGTCGGCGGGGTTTGGGGTTGGTCGTTGGCGGGATCGCTCATGAACAGGTCTCGTCTTTCCATCCAGGTCCGGCCGCTCTCGGCCGCACCGCATTGAAACGCCAGGAGCGGCCAGGAGCCGCTCCGTTGAGCCAGGGCCGCGCGGTGCCGCCCCGGATGACCCGGCCGCCGGCGCTTGGGCGGCGGGTCTCATGCCGGCTTCAGATCCGCATCGGCATCACGACGTACTTGAAGCCCGGCTGCTCGGGCCAGGTGATCAGCACCGAGCTGTTGGCGTCCTGCAGCGACAGGCTCACCATGTCATCGCCACTGTTGGCCAGCACGTCCATCAGGTAGGTGACGTTGAAGCCGATCTCGATGCTGTCGCCGCCGTAGTCGATCTCCAGCTCTTCCTTGGCCTCTTCCTGCTCGGCATTGCTGGAGGCAATGGCCAGGGACCCCGGCTCGAAGTTCAGGCGCACGCCCTTGAACTTCTCGCTGGTCAGGATGGCCGCACGCTGCAGGCTGGCCAGCAGCGGCGCACGGCCGAGCGTCACGTGGTTCTTGTGGTTCTTGGGGATGACGCGGTTGTAGTCCGGGAACTTGCCCTCGACCAGCTTGGTGACGAACTCCATGCCGCTGAAGACGAACTTGGCCTGGTTGCCGGCAAAGCGCATCTCGATCGGCGCGTCTTCCTCGCCGTCCTTGGTGTCCTTGCTGTCGGCCTTGCTTTCTGCCTTGAGCAACCGCTGCAGCTCCAGCACGGTCTTGCGCGGCAGGATCACCTCCTGCTTGGGGATCTCGGCCTCCAGCGTGGCCTGGGCCAGGGCCAGGCGGTGGCCGTCGGTGGCCACCAGCGTCAGCGTCTTGCCTTCGGCGACGAAGAGGATGCCGTTGAGGTAGTAGCGGATGTCGTGCACCGCCATGGCGAAGTGCACCTGGTTGATCAGCCCCTTGAGCGTCTTCTGCGGCACGCTGAAGGCCGGGCCGAAGTCGGCTGCCTCCTGCACCAGCGGGAAATCCTCGGCCGGCAGGGTCTGCAGCGTGAAGCGGCTCTTGCCGCCCTGCAGCGTCAGCTTGTTCTGCGCGCCGGCGGTCAGCGACACGGTCTGGTCGGCGGGCAGGCTCTTGAGGATGTCGATCAGCTTGCGCGCGGCCACCGTGGTGGCGAAGTCGCCGGCATCGCCGCCCAGCTCGGCCTGGGTGCGCACCTGGATCTCGAGGTCGCTGGTGGTGAACTGGATGTCGGACCCGTGCTTGCGGATGAGCACGTTGGCCAGGATCGGCAGCGTGTGCCGGCGCTCGACGATCCCGCACACGGCCTGCAGGCTGGCGAGCACCTTGTCCTGGGTGGTCTTCAAAACAATCATGTCAACCTTTCAAGATAGTCGTCTTAGTAGAGCAGGGGCTGCCGTGTGGACAAGGCGATTTTCTCCTGTTCTGGCAACGATTTAGCCCACGGATAACGCTGTGTGGCGGATGGGGGACGAGGCGGGAGCCGCAGGCAACAACTTCTGCCCGGACGCTGCGGCTGTGGACAAGGCCAGGGTTGTTCTTTTCTTGTCCACAAGGTTGTCAGAGGGCGGGGAGGGCGGGAGGCAGGTGGGCGGGCGCCGGCATTCCCTCGCCCCCGCGGAGCGAGGGCGGCTCCGCTGGCGCGCAGCGCCCTCAAGGAGGCTGCGTGCCAGCTTCACCCCTTGAGCGTCTGCTCCAGCACGTGCAGCTGCTGGTTGAGCTCGGTGTTCTTGCCGCGCTCGCCGCCGATCTTGCGCACCGCGTGCAGCACGGTGGTGTGGTCGCGCCCGCCGAAGAGCTCGCCGATCTCAGGCAGGCTCTTCTTGGTCAGCTCCTTGGCCAGGTACATCGCGATCTGGCGCGGGCGGGCGATGGAGGCCGGCCGCTTCTTGGAATACATGTCGGCGACCTTGATCTTGTAGAAGTCGGCCACCGTCTTCTGGATGTTCTCCACCGAGATCTGCCGGTTCTGGATGGACAGCAGGTCCTTGAGCGCCTCGCGCGCGAGCTGGATGTTGATGTCCTTGTGGCTGAAGCGCGAATAGGCCAGCACCTTGCGCAGCGCGCCTTCCAGCTCGCGCACGTTGGCACGCACGTTCTTGGCGATGAAGAACGCCACGTCCTCAGGCATCTGCGCGCCCTCGGCCTCGGCCTTGCGGATCAGGATGGCCACGCGCATCTCCAGCTCCGGTGGCTCGATGGCCACGGTCAGGCCGGAGTCGAAGCGGCTGGTCAGGCGCTCGTCGATGTCCACCAGCCCTTTCGGGTAGGTGTCGGACGTCATGATGATGTGCGCCTTCTTGGCCAGCAGCGCCTCGAAGGCGTTGAAGAACTCCTCCTGAGTGCGGTCCTTGCCGGCGAAGAACTGCACGTCGTCGATCAGCAGCAGGTCCAGGCTGTGGTACTTGGCCTTGAGCTCGTCGAAGGTCTTGCGCTGGTAGTTCTTGACGACGTCCGAGATGAACTGCTCGGCGTGCAGGTACAGGATCTGCGCATCCGGCCGGTCCGCCAGCAGCGCATTGCCCACGGCATGGATCAGGTGAGTCTTGCCCAGGCCGACGCCGCCGTAGATGAACAGCGGGTTGTACATCTGGCCCGGTGCGCCCGCCACGTGCAGCGCGGCGGTGCGCGCCATCTGGTTGGCCCGGCCGGCGACCAGGGTGTCGAAGGTGAGGCTGGGGTTGAGCCGGTTCTTGGGCGCTGTCGCCGCGGGTTGGCGCGAGGGCAGGCTGATGACGTTGGGCGCGGCCAGGCCGTCGGGGCCCGCGGCGTTGCCGGCTGCACCCAGGCCGGCCAGCGCGGCGCCGGCCGAAACCGGGCCGTTGGCGGCAGTGCCGCTGGTGCCGGTCGAGCCGGCCGCCGGCCGCTGCAGGACCACCGGCTCGCGCGCGGCCAGCAACAGCTCCAGCCGTACCGGCTTGCCGGCCAGGTCACCCAACACGGACTCGATGCGACTGGCGTACTGTGTGCGGATCCAGTCGAGCTTGAAGCGGTTGGGCACGCGCACGCTGACCACGGCTGTCTCGTCGCCATCGACCACGTCGGCGGCGGGCAGCGGGCGGATCCAGGTGTTGAACTGCTGTTCGGGCAGCTCGGCGGCAAGCCGCTGGCAGCCGCGTTGCCACAGGTCGGCGGTCATGGATGTGGAAAAGCACGACAGGGGGCGCGATTCTAGGCCCGGCCGGTCCGGCCAGGGACGAAGTTATCCACAGATTTTCGTGAGGCATCAAGGCAGCAAGCCGCAGGCCGCGTATGGCCGCCGTGCCCGGCGTGCGGGGCCCCTGGGCGGGTGGCCGCATCAGCCCTGCATTGACCGACCGGGCCGGGGTGTGGTGCAATCGCGGGTTTGCCCGCCGCCCGGTCGGGCGCCGTTTGGCACACGTAACCGGGCAGAGGTCATCCATCATGAAACGCACCTATCAACCGTCGAAGATCCGTCGCGCCCGCACCCATGGCTTTTTGGTGCGCATGAAGACGCGCGGTGGCCGCAAGGTCATCGCCGCGCGTCGCGCCAAGGGCCGCAAGCGCCTGGGCCTGTGATCGGCTGCTGGTTCAGCCAGTCGATCTGCTGGTAATGGGCTGCTAGGGCGCCGAGCCGGCTGCGCGCCGGGTGGCGTCCCGGGCTTGCGACATGTCTGGCACGTCCAGCCTGCAATCTGCCGACTTCAAGCGCGTGCTGGCCAGCCGGCCCTGCGCGCGTAGCGCGCATTTCGCGCTGCACCACCAGCCTCCTGCCGAGCCTGCCGTCCGCCGCCGCCCGTCTGCCGGGCTGGCGGCGGATGCGTCTTTGCGTCTGCAGATGCCGCAAGGCGGGCCGGTCCGGGGGGCCGTTCACGCTGACGTGCCGCAAGCGGCCGAAAGCGCCGCTCGAACCGGTGCCGGCAGCGCGTTTACTGCCGAGTTGTCAACAGGGCCGGCCGCCTTGGCTGGGACATCTGTGGATGACCGTGCAGGACGCGCCACCGATTGCGCCGATGCCGCCAGGCAAGGTGCCGACGGCGCCGTGCCTGTGACGGCCGCGCCGCCTGTGGCTGGCACGGCCGGGCAGCCGGTGAGGCGGGCGCCGCAGCCCTCGGGCGCGCGCCTGGGCCTGGTCGTGCCCAAGCGCCTGGCCCGCCGGGCGGTGACGCGCAACCTGGTCAAGCGCCAGGCGCGTGTGGCCTTCGGCTGCCATGAGCTGGCGCTGCCTGCCGGCGACTGGGTGCTGCGGCTGCGTGCTCCGCTGGACCCCCGCCAGTACCGCAGCGCGGCGTCCGACGCGCTGCGTGCGTTGCTCCGGGAGGAGCTGGCCGGGTTGTTCGCCCGCTGGCCGGTGCAGCAGCCGGCCAGCCCGGCCAGCGGTTTGCCGGTGCAGGAGCGGCCATGACCACGCCGGCCCAGTACGCCGACCCGGCCGGGGAGCCGGCCGATTTGTCGGCGTCCGCCGCTGCGTCAGCTGATCTGCCCCCTCATTGGCTGGCCGACGCGCCGGACGCCACGCTGCGTCCGGTGCGGCAGGCTGTGCAGCAGGCGCTCATGGGCCTGGTGCGCGGCTATCAGCTTTTCTTCAGCCCGTGGCTGGGCTCGTCATGCCGTTTCGAGCCGACCTGCTCGCACTATGCGTTGCAGGCGCTGGCCGCCCACGGCGCGGCGCGCGGCAGCCTGCTGGCCGCCCGGCGCCTGCTGCGCTGCCACCCCTGGTGCGACGGCGGGCTCGACCCGGTGCCCCCGCCGCGCGGCGCTGCGCCATCCCCTTCCTCCACTGACCCCACTCCATGACCGACTTCCGCCGTACCTTGCTGTGGATGGTGTTCACCGTCTCGCTGCTGATGCTCTGGGATGCCTGGAACAAGCACAACGGCCACCCGACGATGTTCGGCATGCCGGTGGCGACGACTGACGCCGTCCCGGCGGCTGCACCCGGCGCCTCGGCGCCTGGGGCCACCGCCTCGGCCAGCCTGCCGACGCCGTCTGCCGCAGGTGCGCCCGCCGCGGCGGCGCCTGCTGCGGCCGCGCCGGTGGCCGCCAGCCAGCTGGTGACCGTGCGCACCGACGTGGTCGAGGCGCAGTTCGACAGCCGGGGCGCCAGCCTCGTGCGCCTGGCCCTGCTCAAGCAGGTGAATCAGCAGGACCGCACCCAGCCGGTGGTGCTCTTCGACCGCTCGGCCCAGCGCACCTACCTGGCGCAATCCGGCCTGATCGGCGCCCCGGGCTGGCCGACGCACCTGACGCCGATGAACGTGGAGCCCGGCGAGCGCGAGCTGGCTGCGGGCCGCGATGCGGTGGTGCTGCGCTTCGTCTCGCCGCCCTCAGGCGGATTGCAGCGGACGGTGAGCTACACGCTCAAGCGCGGCAGCTACGTGATCGACGTGAAGCAGGAGGTGAGCAACGTCGGCGCCGCGCCGCAGTCGCCGCAGCTCTATCTGCAGCTGGTGCGCGACGGCCGGCCGCTGCCGGAGGAGTCCAGCTTCTATCACACGTTCACCGGCCCGGCCGTCTACACCGCGGACAACAAGTTCCAGAAGATCGCCTTCAAGGACCTGGACAAGGGCGCGGCCGAGCATGACAAGCAGGCCGACAACGGCTGGGTGGCGATGGTCCAGCACTACTTCGCCTCGGCCTGGCTGCACACGGCGGCGGCACCGCGGGAGTTCTTCTCGCGCAAAGTGGACGGCGGTGACTACGCGGTGGGCATGATCTTCCCGCTGGGGCAGATCGCGCCCGGTCAGAGCAAGGTGTTCGACGCCCAGCTCTTTGCCGGCCCGCAGGAGGAGAAGAAGCTCGCCGAGCTGGCCCCTGGGCTGGAGACGGTCAAGGACTACGGCATCGTCACCATCCTGGCCAAGCCGCTGTTCTGGTTGCTGGACAAGATCCACGGCCTGGTGGGCAACTGGGGCTGGGCGATCGTGCTGCTGGTGGTGCTGCTGAAGATCGCGTTCTATGGCCTGAACGCCTCGGCCTACCGCTCGATGGCCAAGATGAAGGCCCTGAACCCGCGCATCCAGGAGATGCGCGAGCGGCTGAAGAACGACCCGCAGAAGATGCAGATGGAGATGATGCGCATCTACCGCGAGGAGAAGGTCAACCCCATCGGCGGCTGCCTGCCCATCCTGATCCAGATCCCGGTGTTCATCGCGCTGTACTGGGTGCTGCTGTCGTCGGTGGAGATGCGCAACGCGCCGTGGATCGGCTGGATCACCGACCTGTCGGTGAAGGACCCGTACTTCGTGCTGCCGGTGCTGATGACGGCCAGCTCGCTGCTGCAGACCTGGCTGAACCCCACGCCGCCGGACCCGATGCAGGCCAAGCTCATGTGGATCATGCCGCTGGCCTTCTCGGTGATGTTCTTCTTCTTCCCGGCGGGTCTGGTGCTGTACTGGCTGACCAACAACCTGCTGTCCATTGCACAGCAGTGGATGATCAACAAGCGGCTGGGCGTCACCCAGTGACGCGGGCACGGTGGCCTGAGCCGCTGCGCTGATCGACCGATGCAAGCCGCCGTGGCGCCAGCCCGGCGGCTTTTTTGTTGGGTGGCCGCGGCGGGTGCGGCGCCCACTGCGCCATGGGGGCTTGTGCGCCGCCGGCCGGGTGGCCGCCGGCTGCGCGCGAAGATCGCACGTCCCCGGCCCACGCTGCGGCTGGCCGGTGTCGCCTGCATCCCGTACACGCCGGATCCGCCTGACATGTCTTTGACCGTTGCCGCAGAAGGGGGCCGCGCCCGCATCGGGGGTACGAGCACGGGCGCGATGAGCACGCGCCTGCGCGTGGCCGTGAGCTTCCTGACCCTGGCGCTGGTGGTGGTCGCGCTGATGGGCCTGATGGCCGGGCAGGCCGCGCGACAGGAGGTGGAGCGCGGCATCGGCGAGCGGCTGCACGAGCTGGCCCAGGGCCTGGCCGCGCGGCTGGAGGGCGACCTGGCCGAGCGCGAGCGCGAGATACGCAACCTGGTGGTCGTGGCCGAGGGCCAGGCCCTGGGCCTTGACGCATCTGCCTGGCGGCCGGTGGTGGACCAGCTGCAGCGCTCGTTCGCCCACTACGCCTGGATCGGTCTGGCCGACGCCGACGGCCGGGTGCGAGCGGCCACCGGGGGGCTGCTGGAGGGGCGCAACGTGAGCCAGCGGCCGTGGTTTGCCCAGGCGCTCAAGCGGCCGTTCGTGGGCGATGTGCACGAGGCCAAGCTGCTGGCTGCCCTGCTGCCGCCCGAGGCCGATGGCGAGCCCATGCGGCTGCTGGACGTGGCCGCGCCGCTGCGTGACGAGGCGGGCCGCACGACAGCCGTGCTGGGCGCGCACCTGAGCCTGCGCTGGGCCGAGGAGCAACGCGCCCGGCTGCTCAAGCCGCAGCTGGCCGAGCGCGGCGTGGAGGTGTTGGTCTTCGATCGCGCGGGCAGCCTGCTGCTCGGCCCGCCAGGCAGCGCCGGCCTGCGTTTGCCCGACACCGCCGCCGCGGCGCTGGGCCGCCGGACCCATGCGGTGGCCGACTGGCTGGATGCCGACGGCCGCCCGCTGCCCATGCTGACCGCGGTGGCCGAGGTGCGCGGCCGCCGTGCCGACGATGCCCTAGGCTGGCATGTGGTGCTGCGCCAGCCGCTGGACGAGGCGCTGGCGCCGGCCCGTGCGCTGCAGCACCGCATCTGGCTGGTCGGCGGCGCCGCCGCGGCGGCCTTCGCGGGCGTCGGGTGGCTGCTGTCAGGCTGGCTGACCGCACCGCTGACCCGGCTGGCGCAGCGCGCCCGCGAGGTGCTGGAGGACGCCGGGCAGACCGTGGACGCCGGCCCGGGCATGAGCCCGCCGGCCCCCGATGCTCCGCTTGTGCACGCGCTCGACGAGGGCGGCGGGGCGGCCGGCCGTGCCGGCTTGGCGGGGGTGATGCCGGCAGATGCGCCGCAGCCGTTGACCGATCGATCGGCCGACTGGCCAACCGATCGCCCGCCGGAGCGCGCGCTGCCCGGCTCGCGCCTGCCCGCGGATGGGGGCGGCCTGGGGGCCGGCGCCGAGGTGCGCGTGCTGGACGCTTCACTGGCCGAGCTGGTGCGCCGGCTGCGCGGGCGCGAGGCCGAATTGCTGGCGCTCAATGCCTCACTGGAGATGCGTGTGGCGCAGCGCACTGCGGCGCTGGAGCAGGCCCTGCGTGAGCTCAGCGGCTTCTCGCGCATGGTGGCCCACGACCTGCGCGGGCCGTTGTCGTCCGTGGCCCAGCTGATGCGGCTCGTCGAAGGCCAGTGCGAGCGGGGCGGCGCCATCGAGCCCGCCCGCCTGGCCGGCATCAGCGCGGCCGAATGCGAGCGCCTGGGCAAGCTGGTGCAGGAGCTGCTGCAGCTGGCCCAGGTCGACCAGCGGCCGCTGCAGCGCCAGCCCGTGGACATGCGGGCGCTGGTGGATGAGGTATGGGCCAGCCTGGCGCCGCCGCCCGGTCGCCCGCTGCCGCAGCTGCACCTGGAGCCGTTGCCCCCGGCGCACGGCGACGCGGTGTTGTTGCGCCAGGTCTGGACCAACCTGCTGGCCAATGCGGTGAAGTTCAGCGCCAAGGTGGGCGAGCCCGAGGTGTGGGTGCAGGCCCGCGCGGCCACCCGGGCCGATCTGGCGCTGCGGCGCGAGGCGGCCGAGGGTGCTGCCCCCACCGGTGCAACGCAGGCGTGCGATGCGCCAGATGCTTTGCCGCGCCCGGACGCGGCGGCGGAGGGCCAGACCGCCCCGGACCCCGAGCAGGTGTGCGGCTGGGTCTACAGCGTGCGGGACAACGGCGCCGGCTTTGACATGGCCCACGCGACGCGGCTGTTCACGGCCTTCGAGCGGTTGCACACGCAGTCGGACTTCCCCGGCACGGGGCTGGGCCTGTCCATCGTGCAGCGCATCGTCGAGCGCCACGGCGGCCAGGTATGGGCACAGGGTGCCGTCGGGCAGGGCGCCTGCCTGAGCTTCAGCCTGCCGGACGCGGCGGCGGATGCGGGCTGAGGCGAGGGTGTCGCTCGCTTGAGCCGCGCGCTTGTGCCGGCCCTCACGCCTGCGCCCGCCGCGCGCAGGCGCGCGTCCCGGCCGGCGCGGCGCTGGCATGCCGCTTGGCGACAATCGGCGCTGCATGCTGACCGCCCTTGCCGATCCCATCGTCGCCATCGCCACCGCCCCGGGCCGCGGCGCGGTGGGCATCGTGCGCGTCTCCGGCCGCGGCCTGCGGCCGCTGGTGCGGGCGCTGTGCGGACGCGACCTGCCGCCGCGCATGGCGGTCTACGGGCCCTTCGTCGACGCGCAAGGCCAGGCGCTGGACCAGGGACTGGCGCTGTATTTCCCCGCGCCGCACAGCTACACCGGCGAGGACGTGCTGGAGCTGCAGGCCCACGGCGGCCCGGTGCTGCTGCAACTGCTGGTGGCGCGTTGCCTGGAGGCCGCGCAATCGCCGGATGCGGCCACCGGCCAGCCGCTGCTGCCGCGTCTGCGCCTGGCCGAGCCGGGCGAGTTCACCCAGCGCGCCTTCCTCAACGACAAGCTGGACCTGGCCCAGGCCGAGGCCGTGGCCGACCTGATCGATGCCAGCACCGAGGCGGCTGCGCGCTCGGCCGGCCGCTCGCTGGCCGGGGCCTTCTCGCGCGAGGTGGCCACGCTGCGCGAGCGCATCGTCGAGCTGCGCATGCTGGTGGAGGCCACGCTGGACTTCCCCGAAGAGGAGATCGACTTCCTGCAGCAGGCCGATGCGCGCGGCCGGCTGGCGCGGGTGACCGCCGCGCTGGACGCCGTGCTGGCCCAGGCACGGCAAGGTGCGCTGCTGCGCGAGGGCATGACAGTGGTGCTGGCCGGCCAGCCGAATGTCGGCAAGAGCTCGCTGCTCAATGCGCTGGCCGGCGCCGAGCTGGCCATCGTCACGCCGATCGCCGGCACCACGCGCGACAAGGTCAGCCAGACCATCCAGATCGAAGGCGTGCCGGTGCATGTGATCGACACCGCCGGCCTGCGCCGCCCCGAGGACGCCACGGACGAGGTCGAGCGCATCGGCATGGCGCGCAGCTGGGAGGCCATTGCCGATGCGGATGCCGTGCTGCTGCTGCACGACCTGACCCGCGCCGGCCAGCCGGATTACGAGGCGGGCGACGCGGCCATCCGCCGGCGCCTGGGCGAGCTGGGCGTGGCGGCGGACAAGCTGGTGCATGTGGACAACAAGGCCGATGCGGTGGCCGAGCAGGCTGCCGCGCCGGTGGTCGCCGACCGCATCCGTCTGTCAGCGCGCACCGGCATGGGCCTGGACGCGCTGCGCCGGCTGCTGCTGCAGCGCGCCGGCTGGCAGCAGACGACCGAGGGGGTTTTCATCGCCCGCGAGCGCCACGTGCAGGCCCTGCGCCGCGCCCGCGCCCATCTGGACGTCGCCCGCGACTGGATGGAGGACGGCGACACGGCGTTGGACCTCTTTGCCGAGGAACTGCGCCTGGCGCACGACGCCCTGGGCGCGGTCACCGGCGCCTTCACCGCCGACGACCTGCTGGGCGAAATCTTCAGCCGCTTCTGCATTGGCAAGTAGCGCCCGGCCCGCGGGCGCCAGGCCCGCCCGGTGCGGAAAATCGCATGCCAGTGCCTGCTGCGCCGCACCGGGCGTGACGCATCGCGCTTTTGCCAAAAATTGTTACTTGACGGCCGGCGCCTTTTCGCGTTCCGACCCATTGAGGTCCCATCCGGCCGCCTTGATAATCATTTGTAACCGTCCGCGACGCGGATCGCTCGGCTCGCGCCGGCCTTGCGGGATGGCGCGGCCGAACCCGACCACAACAAGTACTGATCACCAAGTGGGAGCCCCATGGAGCTGACCGATCTCGTCCAGGCCATTCAGACGCTGAATGCCGACGATGCCTTGCGCCCGCGCTTCGATGCGCAACAGTGGCGCACCCTGGGGGCCTACCTGACCCGACATGAGCTGCGCGCCGGCGACCTCCTGGTGCGGCAGGGCGACCATGACCGCACGGTGTACCTCCTGGGCCAGGGCTCGCTGCAGGTTTTCGTCAGCGGCACACCCGGCGCGCCCGGGCGCATTGCCATCCTGCGCGCCGGCTCCATCTGTGGCGAGCCGGGGCTGTTCGCCGACGGCCCGCGCATGGCCAACGTCGAGGCGATGACGCCCTGCGTGGTGTGGGCCCTGCGCCTGCCGCGCTTTCAGGAGCTGGCTGTCCGGGTGCCGGCCGTGGCGCTGGAATTCACCCTGGCCGCTGGCGCCGTGCTGGCCGCCCGCATGCGCGCCAACCTGGCCCGGCAGGTGCCGACGGCCTGAGCCCGCTCTGAAGGCTGCGGGCACGCCGGCCCTCCGGCGTGCCGCCTCAGCCCCGCAGCAGCCGGGTCTCCGCGCGCAGCAGGTCGTCCGGCGAGCCGCTGAGCACCAGCGCGTCGTCCGCGGCCAGCACGCGGTCGGCCGACGGGGGCACCACCTGGCCGGCGGCCAGGCGCAGCGAGACCGGCGTGACCGCCAGGTCCGCCAGCGGCAGCTCGTCGATGCGCTGTCCCAGGACGGCCGCGTCGCGCGTGAGGATGACGGTGTGCAGCCGCTCCTGCTGCGCATCGTCCAGCGACTCGTCGGTGGCGCCGTGGAAGTAGCCTCGCAGCAGGCGGTAGCGCGCCTCCCGGTGGGCCCGCACGCGGCGCATGATGCGGCGGATGGGCACGCCGGTCAGGGCCAGCGCCTGCGAGGCCAGCATCAGCGAGCCCTCCACCGCCTCGGGCACCACTTCGGCCGCGCCGGCGGCGCGCAGTCGCTCGAGGTTGGCGTCATCGATGGCGCGCACGATCACCGGCACCTTGGGCGCGTGCTGGCGCACCAGCTGCAGGATCTTCAGCGCCGAGTGGATGTTGTGGTAGCTGACCACCACCGCGCTGGCGCGGCCCAGTCCGGCGGCCATCAGGCTTTGCAGCCGGGCGGCGTCGCCGAAGACCACCGCATGCCCGGCGGCGGCGGCCTGGCGTACGCGGTCCGGGTCCAGGTCGAGCGCGATGTGCTGCACCTTCTCGGCCTGCAGCACGTGCGCGACGTTCTGCCCGCTGCGTCCGTAGCCGCAGATGATCACGTGGCCGCTGGTGTTGATGGCGCGCCGGGCGATGGTTGTCATGGCCACCGACTGCAGCAGCCAGTCGTTGGCCGCCAGCTTGAGCACGATGCGCTCGCTCCACTGGATGATCAGCGGCGTGGCCAGCATGGACAGGATCATCGATGCCAGCACCGGGCTGCGCAGCTGCTCGGTCATCAGGCCGTTGTCGTGCGCCAGGCGCAGCAGCACGAAGCCGAACTCGCCGGCCTGCGCCAGGTAAAGCCCCGTGCGCATCGCCGTGCCCAGCGGCGCACCGAAGAGCCGTGCCAGGCCAGTGATGGTGACCGCCTTGAACAGCACCGGCAGCGTGGTCAGCAGCAGCACCTGCGGCCAGCTCTCCAGCACGATGCGCCAGTCCAGCTTCATGCCGATGGTGATGAAGAACAGGCCCAGCAGCACGTCCTGGAAGGGGCGGATGTCGGCCTCCACCTGGTGCTGGTACTCCGTCTCGGCCACCAGCATGCCGGCCACGAACGCGCCCAGCGCCAGCGACAGCCCAGCATGCTCGGTCAGCCAAGCCAGGCCCAGCGTGATGAGCAGCAGGTTGAGCATGAAGAGCTCCTCGCTCTTGCGCCGCGCCACCAGCGTCAGCCAGCTGCGCATGATGCGCGGGCCGATGCTGATGACGATGGCCAGCAGCACCGCGCCCTTGAGCGTGGCCAGGCCCAGCGTGCGCAGCCAGCCGCCCAGCGGCTCGCCATCGGCGATGCCGCCCAGCGCGGGGATGATGACCAGCAGCGGCACCACGGCCAGGTCCTGGAACAGCAGCACGCCCATCACGCGACGGCCGTGCTCGGACTCCAGCTCCAGCCGCTCGGCCATCAGCTTGACGACGATGGCCGTGCTGCTCATGGCCAGCGCCGCGCCCAGCGCCAGCGCACTGGCCCAGCCGATGCCCCAGCGGTATCCGAGCCAGCCCAGGGCCAGCGACAGCCCGGCATTGCCGACGAACACCGCCAGCATCGTCAGCATCACCTGCGACAGCCCCAGCCCGAAGACCTCGCGGCGCATGGCGCGCAGCCGCGGCAGGCTGAACTCCAGGCCGATCACGAACATCAGGAAGACGACGCCAAATTCGGCCAGGTAACGGATGCTGGCGGTGTCCTTGGCCAGCGCCAGCGCGTTGGGGCCGATGACCACGCCCACGGCCAAGTAGCCCAGCATGGGCGGCAGCTTGAGGCTGCGGCAGACCACGACGCCGACCACGGCAGCGAGCAGATAGAGCAGGGCGAGGTCGAGCGTGGTGGCCATCGAGGCGGGGAGAACGGGCGGGTCGGTGGCCGGCCGGGGCAGCGTGGACGTCCAGGCGCGCCGCCCTGCAGATCCCAAGGCCAACGTATGGCGGGCAAGGGCAAAGAGGCTGGCTGCCTACAATCCCGGCATCCTAACCAAGGGGCTGCGGCGCCCGGTTGAGGCCGGGCAAGCGCGGTGCGCATCGCGTGGCCGATGCGGCGGCTTCGAGCACGCGCATCGCACGGTGCGCGCCCGCCGCCCGGCCCGGTCTGCCTGTCCATGTCCTGCCCGCCCCCCGCCACCCCGCCGGCCCTGCCCAGTGCCGCCGACGAGGCCCGCCTGCTGGCCCTGGCCCGCCACACGCTCGAGATCGAAGCCGATGCGCTGCTGGCTTTGCGCGGCCGGCTGGACGGCGGCTTCACCGGCGCGTTGCGCGCCATCCTGGCCTGCAACGGCCGCGTGGTGGTGATGGGCATGGGCAAGAGCGGCCACGTGGGCAACAAGATCGCCGCCACGCTGGCCTCCACCGGCACGCCGGCCTTCTTCGTCCATCCGGCCGAGGCCAGCCATGGCGACCTGGGCATGGTCACCGCGCAGGACGTGTTGCTGGCGCTGTCCAACTCCGGCGAGAGCGACGAGCTCACCGCGCTGCTGCCTGTGCTCAAGCGCCTGGGCGTGACGCTGATCGCCATGACGGGCCGGCCGCAATCGACGCTGGCGCGGCATGCGGATTTCGTGCTCGACAGCGGCGTGGAAAAGGAAGCCTGCCCGCTCAACCTGGCGCCCACGGCCAGCACCACCGCGCAACTGGCGCTGGGCGATGCGCTGGCGGTGGCGCTGCTCGATGCGCGCGGCTTCCGCGAGGAGGACTTCGCCCGCTCGCACCCCGGCGGCGCGCTGGGCCGCAAGCTGCTGACCCATGTGCGCGACGTCATGCGCAGCGGCGACGCCGTGCCACGCGTGGCGCCCGGCGCCGGCTTCTTCGACCTGATGCGCGAGATGAGCGCCAAGGGCCTGGGCGCCGCTGCCATCGTCGACGACGGCGGCCGGCTGCAGGGCGTGTTCACCGACGGCGACCTCCGCCGCCGCCTGGAGGCCGGCGTGGACCTGCGCACGCTGACCGCCGGGCAGGTGATGAGCCCCGGCGGGCGCCGCATCGGCCCCGACGCTCTGGCCGCCGAGGCCGCGGCGCTGATGGAGCAGGCACGCATCAACACGCTGCTGGTGGTCGACGAGGCTGGCGTGCTGGTGGGCGCGCTCAGCACCAACGACCTGATGCGGGCCAAGGTGATCTGACATGCGCACGCTGCGACCCACGCTGAGCCACCCGCCCGAGCTGCTGCTCAAGGCGCAAGGCATCCGCGCCGCGATCTTCGACGTGGACGGCGTGCTCACCGACGGCCAGCTCTACATCAGCGAGGCCGGCGAGACGCTCAAGGCCTTCAACGCCCTGGACGGCCACGGCCTGAAGCTGCTGGCCGCAGGCGGCATCACGCCCATCGTCATCACCGGGCGCGATTCGCCCGCGGTGCGCCGCCGGCTGGCCGACCTCGGCATCCGCCATGCGGCCTTCGGCGTGCATGACAAGGTGGCCGCGGCCGAGCCGCTGCTGGCCGCGGTGGGCGCCGGCTGGGACAGCGTGGCCGTGATGGGCGACGACTGGCCCGATCTGCCGCTGATGCTGCGCGCGCGCCTGGTCGTGGCGCCGGCCCAGGCGCATGACGAAGTCCTGGCCCTTGCGGACTACATCACCCGCCGCACCGGCGGCCAAGGCGCCGCGCGCGAATGCTGCGACCTGCTGCTGATGGCGGCCAACCGCTATGCCGCGCTGCTCACCGGCCCGCTGCAGACGCTGGACGATGCGCGCACGGCGTCGGTGGCGGGCACCGCTTCAGCGGCGGCTTTGGCGGTATCCGGGGCCACCCAGACGGCGGCGGCCTCCCGCGCCGCCGGGGACCCGGGCGAGGCCGCATGAGCACGCGCATCGACTGGCGCGCCCTGGGTTCCACCGCGCTGTCCACCTATCTGCCGGCCACGCTGATGGCCGTGCTGGCTGCGGGCACCTGGTGGTTGGCTCGCCAGACGCCGCTGCCGCAGCAGCCCAACGCCCCGGGTGCACCGCGCCATGTGGTGGACCACGAGATGCGCCGCTTCAGCGCCCATCGCTTCGCCCCGGACGGCAGCCGCCGCGCCGTGGTGCAGGGCGAGCGGCTGCGCCACTACATGGACGACGGCACCAGTCTGATCGACGCGCCCCGCGTGCATGCCCGCGACCCGCAGGGCCGACGCCTGAACGCAAAGGCCCAGAAGGGCTGGCTGAGCAGCGACCAGAGCGAGGTGAAGCTCCTCGGCGGCGCCTTGGTCGAGCGCGAGGCCTGGACACCGCCCGAGCGGCCGGCGCAGGGCAGTGACGGCCCGCTGGCGCTCAGCGGCGAGGCGCTCATCCTCTATCCATCCGAGCAGCGCGTGCGCTCGGCCCTGCCGGTCAGCGTGGTCGGCCCGGGTCTGCACATGCAGGCCGGCAGCATGGACCACGATGGCCGCACCGGCCAGACCCGGCTCAGCGGCGGGGTGCGCGGGCGCTACGACCCGCCGCCGCGCTGAACCCGGCCCGCCGTGCCTCCCACCCACCGGAGCGCCTGCCCATGACCGCCCCGCTCGTCTACCTCACCGGCGCCTCCAGCGGCCTGGGCCAGGCGCTGGCCCTGCACTATCACCGCGCCGGTTGGCGCCTGGCCCTGGTGGTGCGCCAGCCGGCCAAGCTGCAGGCCTGGCTGGACGAGCAGGGCCTGGCCGGCGATCGCGTGGCCGTGTATGCCGCCGACGTGCGTCACCCCGAGCAGATCATGGCCGCCGGCCGCGCCTGCCTGGCCGAGCACGGCCTGCCCGATGTCGTCATCGCCAACGCCGGCATCAGCCACGGCGTGGACCTGGCGGAGCCTGACGACATCGCCGTGTTGCAGGCCATCCTCGACACCAACGTGACCGGCCTGGCGGCCACCTTCCAGCCCTTCATCGGCCCGATGCGCCAGGCGCGGCGCGGCACGCTGGTGGGCATTGCCAGCGTGGCCGGCATCCGCGGCCTGCCCGGGCATGCGGCCTACACCGCGAGCAAGGCGGCGGTGATCCAGGTCTGCGAGAGCCTGCGCGTCGAGCTGGGGCCGCAGGGCGTGCGCGTGGTGACGCTGCTGCCCGGCTACGTGGACACGCCGATGACGCGCGGCAACCCGTTTCCGATGCCGTTTCTCATCAGCGCCGGGCAGTTCGCCGAACGCGCGGCCCGGGCCATCGCGGCTGGCGTGTCGTACCGGGTCATCCCCTGGCAGATGGGCGTGGTGGGCAAGCTGCTGCGGCTGCTGCCCGACATGCTGTGGGATCGGGCCATGGCCCGCGCCGGGCGCAAGCCGCGGGCAGCGCCGGGCGAGCGGTAGCGGCCCGGCGAACCGTCGGCCGTCCATCTGGGGCTGGGTGGCCCCGCGGCTTAGGGGCCTTGCCCCCGGGGGCTCGGCTCAGTGGCGGCCGTGCCCGCGGCCGTTGTCGTGGCCGTGGCCGTGGGGGCCATCGCCACGCCGGCCGCGGTCGTCGTCATGTCGGCGTTCGTCGCGGGTGCCCGGATGGTCCGCTCGGCCGTCACCCGGCCGGTGCCAGCTGTCGTGGGGTGCATCGCGGCGCACGAAGTACACCGGCCGGCCGCAGGCGTCGTAGCGCGCGCAGTAGCGGCTCCACTTCTTCTCCTGGCCCGGCGGCACGCGCAGGTAGATGGGTGGCTGCTTCACGCGGGCGGGGTGGATGATCACCGGCTGGGCGTAGATCAGCGGCGGCGGTGTGTTGCCGATGTCCACGCGGCCATAGAAGTTGGCATCGGCGATGCTGACGGACACGCCCACATCGGCTGCCTGGGCGCCGGCGGCGCAGGCCAGCAGGCCGACAGCGGCAGCCAGCCCGCGCAGCGCGCGGGGCAGGACGGATGCGTGGGAAGGGGAGAAGGTCAACTTGGGCTCCTGTAGAAGCCGGCTGTGCCGGCCGGGATCGCCCGGCGCAGCCGTCTGGAGGCTCAACGGCCGGGCCGCGCAGGGCGATGACACCATCGTGCCCAGCACCTGCCGCCGCCGCATGTGCGGCCGGTGAAGCGGTGTGACAGTACACAAAGAGGCGGCGCAAAAGGCGCACCTGCCGCACCTGCCGCACCATGGGCCCCGGGGCTCACGCTGCCAGGCGCCGGGGCCTGGCAGCAGCCCCGCGCAAAAAGAAACAAGGGGCCAGAAGGCCCCTTGCACGTGATGCGGTGAAGATCGCGCGATGCGGATCAGTAGCTGCCGTCGCGACGGCCACCGCCGCCGCCGTAGCCACCGCGGCCGCCACCGCCGCCGCCGTAGCCACCACCGCCACCGCCGTAGCCGCCACCACCGCCGCCGCCTTCACGGCGACCGCCGGCGTTGCCATACGGGCTGCGGAAACCACCCGGGCGCTCTTCGCGCGGACGGGCTTCGTTGACGACGATCGCACGGCCGGACAGGGCTTGGCCATTCATGCCGTTGATGGCGGCTTGCGCCTCGGCATCGCTGCCCATTTCGACGAAACCAAAGCCCTTGGAGCGGCCGGTTTCGCGATCCATCATGACCTTGGCGGAGGTCACGGCGCCGAATTGCGAGAACGCGTCGTTCAGTTCCTCGTCACGCACGCTGTAGGCGAGATTGCCCACGTAGAGTTTGTTGCCCATGGAAGAGCCCCTTTCATTCACTAGTAACCATTGGAGCTTCAACCCATCGGGACCCATTCCGTCGAAGGCGCCGCATCCAAAACCAAGAAGCCATCTCCATGCCCGCCGGGTGCCGCAGGGCCCGCGTGCGCCGGCTCGTGACCGGGCTGCGCCGAGTAAGCCTGTGCTGCGCCGCACCGCGGTGCTGGCCACGGGGCCCGAAGGCCAGCGCCCATCAATCCGCGCAGCATGGAGATGGCTTCCCAATTCCATTATGGGTGAAGGCCTTGACTTTTTTCCAGCGAGCCGCCCCTATTTCTGAGGCCTGCCGCCTCGGGGAAAACGCCAGGGGTGCAAGACTGCCGCAAGCCGGGGGGCCGAGTGGCGTTGCACGCGGTCTAATGCACGGCAAGCTTTACCCGCCGCGCACCGGCTGCGCTCTTCTTTCCCGGGCGCTGACCCCGCCTGCCGCCGCCGGGCCACGCCCGGCTGACTTGCCCCCAAGCCAACCTGCTGATCGCATGAGCCTGGACATCGACTCTGCGGCGCCGCCGTTCGCCCGCCTGGATACCCTGGATGCCGAGGCGGCCGAGCCGTGGCGCGCGCTGGCCCGGCTGCTGGGCTGCGTGGACGCGGTGCGCGACGGCGCCTGCTGGTTCCTGCTGCTAGCGGTGTTCGCGCTGGCCGGGATGCTGCTGGCCATGGCCGAGGCCTCGTTCGGCAAGGAGCAACTGGCCTGGGCCGTGCTTCAGTCGGCGGCGGCGTTCTTCGTCGTCTTCTACGGCGGCAATGCGGGCGGCATGCTGGCGATGGACCGTGCGCTGCGTGCCCCCGGCGTGCCAGCGCGGACCATCGCCCAGGCGGTGCGGCTGTCGCTGCTGCGCGCGCATCACCTGCTGGGGGTGATCGTGATCGTTGCGCTGCTGGCGGCGCTGGCCGGCGGCCTGCTGCTGGGCCTGCTGTGGCTGTGCCGGCTGCCGTGGGCCGGGCC
>JBMOQL010000010.1:0-473834 GCA_049321005.1 Pseudomonadota bacterium | reverse complement strand
CCTGTTTAAAACTCACTCAAAACGGAATTGAAGTGAAACTTCACTTCCGTGAGCGTCAGCAAGACCTAAGTCTCACCAGGCTTCCGCCTTCTAACGCCCACGCTTATCGGCTGTTGATTGTTAAAGAGCTGTTGCCTTGCGGCGCGCTGCGTTGTTGTTTGCAGCGAAGAGGAGAGATTTTGTCAGCACCTCTTAACCTTGTCAAGCGCTTGGTTTTTATCGCGTTGCGCCGCTTGCTTGAAGCGGCGCGGTCGCTTGCGACCCTTGCCTGACTTGCTGCTCGCGACCTCGGTTGCTTGCCTTGCGGCGCTCAATCGATGTCGTGATCAGCGAAGACCGCGACTATAGCACCAGGCGGAAACGGAATGCAAGCCCCGCTGGTGCAAACTTCTGTTCGCCCCTCGTTGATGCCCGGAGTCGTGACGCATGCCTCGTTTTTTTGTGAACTTGCCTTTGGTGGAGGCCAGCGCTCTTGTCTTGCCTAGAGAGACCGCCCGCCATGCGCAGGTGCTGCGACTGCAGCCCGGCGACGAGGTGGATCTCTTCGACGGCCTTGGCGCGCAGTGGCGCGCGAAGGTGCTGTCGATGGGCGGGCGCAGCGAGGTGGAGGTGCAGTTGCTGGAACGCAGCTGGCCTCTGGTGGAGTTGGGTTTCGATGTGACCCTAGCGCTAGGCATGCCGGCCAATGACCGGATGGACGCGCTGGTAGAGAAGGCTGCCGAGCTGGGCGCAGCAGGCATTCAGCCCCTGGTGTGCGAACGCTCGGTGTTGCGGCTCGACGGCGAGCGGGCGGCCAAGCGAGTGGCGCACTGGGCCGGCGTAGCCACGGCTGCCAGCGAGCAGTCGGGGCGGGTGAGGCTGCCGAAAGTTCACGGCGTGATGCGTCTGGGCGACTGGTTAGGCGGACTGGAGCAACCGGCTGAAGACGGTGCCGCGCGCTTTGTGCTGTCCTTTGCGGCCGACTCGCGCCCGCTGAAGGAGGCATTCAGCGGCATGCAGAGCTTGAAGCAGGTGACGCTGCTGAGCGGGCCGGAGGGCGGGTTGTCGCCGGCTGAGGAGGCGATGGCGCTTGGTTGCGGCTTCGCGCCGGTCACCCTGGGGCCGCGGGTACTGCGCGCGGACACCGCGCCACTGGCTGCCTTGGCCGTGCTGGGCGCGCTGACCGAAACCCTGTGACGTGCCCTCTGCCAATTCAGGCGGTGGGCGGCGCGCCCTCTGCGGGATCAGCGATGCCCGCGCGCGGCGATCCCGCAACGAGGTCAAAACGGTAGAGACGGCACTCGATGGCACCGTTCCACATGGGGATGCGGCGCGCGGCCTTCAGGCGCATAGCCTGGGGCAGCTTCATGTCGGGACTGAGCAGCCACGCGGTCCAGCCGGTGTAGTGGCGCTTCCAGTGCGCGGCCAGGCGCTCGAAGAAGTCGGCCGGCGCGGCATCGCGTGAAGTCTGGCTGCCCTTGGGGCCGATGCGCTCGCCATACGGCGGGTTGAGCATCAGCACGCCGGCCGGTGCGGGTGCGGGGCGCTGCAGCGCGTCGGCGGTCTTGAAGTCAATCGCCTGGCGCACGCCAGCGCGTTCGGCGTTGCGGGTGGCGAAGTCGGTGAGGCGATAGGCCACGTCACCCGCGAAAACGGAAACCGCTGGCGGACGGATGCGGCTGCGCAGTTGGTCGCGCAGCGACTGCCAGGCGCGGTGGCGGTCGCGGAAGGGCGCCCACCGCTCGCAAGCGAAGCGGCGCTGCAGGCCAGGGGCGATGTCACAGGCGATCTGCGCGGCTTCGATGGCGATGGTGCCGGCGCCGCAGCAGGGGTCGAGCAGCGGGCCGTCGGACTCGCGGCCCTGCCAGTCGGCAGCGGCCAGCATGGCGGCAGCGAGCGTTTCCTTGAGCGGCGCCTCGCCCTTGTCCTCGCGCCAGCCGCGCTTGAAAAGCGGCTGGCCAGACGTATCGGCATACAGATGGGCGCGCTCGGCGGTGAGGTGCAGCACGAGCGGCAGGTCGGGCCGCTGGGTATCGACGCTGGGGCGCTCGCCGGCCGACTCGCGCAGCTGGTCACAGACGGCGTCCTTGATGCGCAGGCCGGCGAAGTGCAGGCTGCGCAGCGGGCTGCGCTGGGCGGTGACGTCCACGCGCAGGGTCTGCTCCGGCGCGATCCAGTCGGGCCAGTGGACTTGCCGGGCAAGGTCGTAAAGATCGCCTTCGGATTGATAGCCGCCCTGCGCCAGCAGCCATAGCACGCGCTGGGCCAGGCGGCTTTGCAGGTTCAGGCGCAGGGTGAACTCCAGCGCCTGCTCGACGGGCGCATCCACCCAGACGCCACCGCGCGCCTCGTCGACCACCGCTGCGTCGCCGCAGATGCGCTGCGCCTCAGCTGCAAGCCAGGGTTCGACGCCGGCGGCGCAGGGCAGGAAGAGGCTTTGCACGCTCAAGGGGGGCTCGACGGGAAAGAGGCGGAAACGCGCCTACAGCGCGCGCCGCAGATTGGCCGGGGCGATGCGCAAGGCCTCGCGGTACTTGGCGACAGTGCGGCGGGCCACCTGGATGCCCTGCTCTTCCAGCATCTGGCTGAGCTGGCTGTCCGACAGCGGCTTGGATGCGTCCTCCGCCGCCACCAGTTGCTTGATCAACGCCCGCACCGCGGTGCTGGAGGCATTGCCGCCGGCCTCGGTATTGAGCGAGGAGCCGAAGAAGTACTTGAGCTCAAAGGTGCCGAAGGGCGTGGCCATGTACTTGGCCGTGGTCACACGCGAGATGGTCGACTCGTGCAGGCCCAGCTCGTCGGCGATCTCGCGCAGGACGAGCGGCTTCATCGCAATCTCGCCGTGGGTGAAGAAGTTCTTCTGCCGCTCGACGATGGCACTGGAGACACGCAGGATGGTGTCGAAGCGCTGCTGGATGTTCTTGACGAACCAGCGGGCCTCCTGCAGCCGGCTGGCCAGGGCTTGGCCGCTGCCATCCCCCACGCCGCCGCGCGTGCCGCGGTGCTGCTTGAGCGCTTGGGCGTAGAGATCGTTGATGCGCAGCTTGGGCATGACGTCGGGGTTCAAGACGACCTTCCAGCCGCGGCCCGACTTCTGCACGATGACGTCGGGCGTGATGATGTTGGCCTCTGCCCGGGTGAACGGTCTTCCGGGCTTGGGCTCCAGCGCGACGATGAGCGCCTGTGCCTCGCGCAGCAGGTCTTCGTCGGCGCCCGTGGCGGCCATCAGCTTCTTGATGTCGCGGCGGGCCAGCAGCTCCAGATGCTGCTTGCAGATCAGGATGGCGATGACCTGCGCCTCGCTGCGCGGCTGGGTGCGCAGCTGCAGGATCAGGCAGTCCGACAGGTCCGCTGCGCCGACGCCGGTGGGCTCCAGGCTCTGCAGCCACTTCAGGCCGCAGCGTAGCTGGGACAGCAGGTCGTCCCAGGCGTCGAGATCAGCCTCTTCCAGGCCGGGGGCCAGGCGCTGGGCGATGTCCTCCAGCGTGCCGTCCAGGTAGCCGTCTTCGTTGAGCGAATCGATCAGCACCTCGACCGCGGCGGCGTCGGTGGCCGACAGCCGCATGCCGCGCAGCTGCTCGCGCAAGTGGTCCTGCAGGGAGCCGGCGATCTCGGTGCGCTCCAACGGGTCACTGTCGTCGTCATCGCCGGCCGACTTGCCCGAGGGGGTCTCGCGGATGCCGTCGAAGTCGTCGCGCTCGGTGCCGTTCTCCCAGTCCTCGCGTTCGGTGGCGCCGAACTCGACGCTGTCCATGGCGGGCTCAGCGGCCTCGCTGCCGCTGTCAGCGTCGCTGGAGTCGGGGCTGTCGCCGCGCTCGCTCACCCGCTCGGGCAGCGGCTGCTGCTCCAGCGGCGTGAACTCCTCCTCGGCTTCGAGGAAGGGGTTCTGCTCCAGCATTTGCTCGACCTCCTGGTGGAGCTCGAGCGTGGAGAGCTGCAGCAGCCGGATGGATTGCTGCAGCTGTGGCGTGAGCGCCAGGTGCTGCGAGAGGCGGAACTGCAGGGACGGCTTCATCGCGGCGCGGGCTACATCCGGAAGTGCTCGCCGAGATAGACCTTGCGCACGTCGCGGTTGTCCACGATCTCGTGCGGCGTGCCCTCGGCCAGCACACGACCCTCGCTGATGATGTAGGCACGGTCGCAGATGCCCAGCGTCTCCCGCACGTTGTGGTCGGTGATGAGCACGCCGATGCCGCGCTTCTTGAGGAAGCGGATGATGCGCTGGATCTCGATGACGGCGATCGGGTCGACGCCGGCGAACGGCTCGTCGAGCAGAATGAAGCGCGGCTGCGTGGCCAGTGCGCGGGCGATCTCTACGCGCCGGCGCTCGCCGCCGGACAGCGACAGCGCCGAGTTGCCGCGCAGGGCCTCGATGCTCAGCTCCTTGAGCAGGGCGTCCAGGCGGCGGGTGATCTTCTCGGCGGACAGCGGCTTGCCCTGGCTGTCGCGTTGCAGCTCCAGCACGGCGCGGATGTTCTCCTCCACCGTGAGCTTGCGAAAGATGGACGCCTCCTGCGGAAGATAGGACAGACCCAGGCGCGAGCGCTGGTGGATGGGCAGGGCCTGCACCGGCTGGTCGTCGATGAGGATCTGGCCGGCATCGGCGCGCACCAGGCCGACGATCATGTAGAAGCTGGTGGTCTTGCCCGCGCCGTTGGGGCCCAGCAGGCCGACGACCTCTCCGGCGGTGACGGCCAGGTGCACGTCCTTGACGACCTGGCGCGCGCCGTAGCGCTTTTGCAGCCCGCTGACCTGCATGCGGCTGGGCTCGGCCGCGCCGCCTGCCCCGGCGTTCGCAGCGGCAGCGGCAGGGGCCGGGATGCTGCTCAAGGCTGGCTGCCGGCGGGCGTGTCGCTGCCGGGCTTGGGCGAGATCACGCCGCGCACGCGGCCGCCGGGCGCGGCCGAATCCGGCCCGCCGGCGACCTGGAAGACGTCGGTCGTGTTGTTGTAGGTGATGGTCTGGCCCACCACCTCGTCGGCCACGGCCGCGCCGCGCAGGCGGCGCATGACGGCGCGGCCGGTGAAGAGGATGACGTCGGTCGCGCCGTCGTACTCAATGCGCTCGGACTCGCCTTCGATGTACTCGTCCAGGCCCTCGCGCTTTTGGCGGAAGTAAGCGCGGCCGGCGCTGCCGCCGGTGGCTACGGCGTTCTGCGTGCCATTGGCGTTCTGACGCACCTCAACGCGCTGAGCGCGCAGGATCATGGTGCCCTTGGTGATGTCGACATCGCCGGTGAGGATGTTGACTTGTCGGGCGTCGTCGGCCCGCGCCGAATCGGCGACGAAGTTCAGGGGCTTGAAGCGGTCGGCCCGCTCGGCGTGGGCAGCCAGGGCGCCGGCCAGGCCGAAGCCCACGGTGAGGACACGGGCCAGCTGCCGCAGGGCGGCCACGGGAATCATCGGGCGCATGGAATCGTCGGCATGAATATTGCGGTCGATTCTAGCGGCGCCCTTCGGGGCGCGGCGCGGCGCGCGGGGCAAATATTTGCACCGGCGCGCCTGGCGCAGCGGCGCAGCCGGGCCTCAGCCCTTGCGCAGCTCCGCCACGAGCGCGTCCACCACGGCGAGCGCCTTCTGGTTGTTGCCCACCATAGACGGCGCGGTGAGGAAGCGCCCACCCACGCCCAGTGACGGCACGCCCTCGATGTTGTAGGCCTGGCCCAGGCGGTTGGCGGCGGCCAGCTTGCCCTGCATGGCGAAGCCGTTGTAGAGCGCAACGAACTTGGCCCGGTCCACGCCGTTGCGGGCGACAAAGTCAGCCGCAACAGCGGGGTCGTCCAGCCGGGCATGGGCGTTGTGCAGGGCGTCGAAGATCTTCCGCTGCAGCGCGGGCGTGACGGCGTTCATGCCCTCCAGCGCAAAGTACAGGCGCTGCAGCGGCGCCCAGCTGCTGCGAAAGGCGATCGGCACGCGGCGCAGTGCGACGTCGGCAGGCAGCTTGGCAGCCCAGGCGTCGAGCACCGGCTCGAACTCGTGGCAGTGCGGGCAAGCGTAGGAGAAGAACTCCACCACTTCGATCTTGCCCGCCACCGCGGTCGGCGCCGGCGGGTTGACACGCGTGTAGCTGCCAGGCGGCAGGGCGGCTGCAGCCTGGGCGCGGGCGGTTGAGGGCAGCAGGGCTGGCAGCACGGAGGCCGTTGCGCCGAGGCCAGCAGCCAGGGTGGTGAAGGTGCGGCGTTGGATCATGTTGAAGCTCCTAGGCGGCCGGTTGCCGCGGGGTGATGTGCCGGCGGCCGTCTCAGCGGGGTGGCCGGACGGCATCAGGCCGGCAACGGCAGGCCGTCCAGGCGCTGACCCGCCGGTGCCGCCAGGGTTCGGCGCGGCAACAGATCTTTTCAACGGCTGGCCGCGATCAGGGCAGATTCCACACCCGCGGCACCGAGCTTGGCCCGGGCTTCGTCGGCCTGCGCGCGGTCCAGCGGACCGACGCGCACGCGGTAGACCACCTTGCCGGCTTGATCGCGCTCACTGATGCGGCCCTCCAGGCCCAGCATGGCGAGCTTGGCGCGTTGCTGCTCGGCCTCTTCAAGGCCGGCGAAGGCGCCGGCTTGCACGTAGAAGGACGAGCCCTGCGGCGCGGGCGCGGCGGCCCCCTCCCCCGCCAGGATGGCGGCCGGGTCTCGCTGCGAGACAGGCGCGGAGGCCGGCGCGGCAGCCGGTGCCGAAGCAGGGGCATCCACCACCGCGCCCGACGCCGCTGGCGCCACCGGGCGCGGGCGCGCCGGGTTTTTGCCGTGCAGAGGGGCGTTGGGATCCCAGTTGCGGTTCTTCTCCGCCTCCGCCGCGTCCTGCTCAGGCGTGCGCCCGCCGACCTTATCGACGAAGGGCACCGGCACCTTGGTGACGTAGACGGCCACGCCCAGCGCCAGGGCCAGGCCGATCAGCAGGCCGACGATCAGGCCGATGGCGAATCCGCCGCGTTGCGACTGCTTGCGGTCTGTTTGCTTCAAAGGAAACCTCACATCTTTGCGGGCGCGCTCACGCCCAGGATGGCCAGGCCGTTACGCAGCACCTGCGCGGTGGCTTCGAGCAGCGCCAGGCGTGCGGTGGACAGGGCCCTGTCGTCAACCAGGAAACGCTCGGCCGCGTAATAGCTGTGGAAGGCGCCGGCCAGGTCGCGCAGGTAGAACGCGACATCGTGCGGCGCCAGGCCTTGGGCCGCGGCGGCCAGCATGCCGGGATACTCCGCCAGGCGCGTCATCAGCGCCAGCTCTGTCTCGGCGGTCAGCAGCGACAGATCGGCCTGCGAGGCATCCGGCGCCGCACCGAAGCGCTCGGCATATTGCTGGGCCACCGAGCAGATGCGCGCATGGGCGTACTGCACGTAGAAGACCGGGTTCTCGTCGTTCTGCTTGAGCGCCAGATCGACGTCGAAGACGAACTCGGTGTCGGCCTTGCGGCTGATCAGGAAGAAGCGCACCGCGTCCTTGCTGGTCCACTCGATCAGGTCGCGCAGCGTGACGTAGCTGCCCGCGCGCTTGGAGATCTTCACCTCCTCGCCGCCGCGCATCACGGTGACCATCTTGTGCAGCACGTAGTCCGGGTAGCCCTGCGGGATGCCCACACCCGCGGCCTGCAGGCCAGCGCGTACACGGGCGATGGTGCCGTGGTGGTCGGAGCCCTGGATGTTGATCGCCTTGGTGAAGCCGCGCTCCCACTTGACGATGTGGTAGGCCACATCGGGGACGAAGTAGGTGTAGCCGCCGTCGGACTTGCGCATGACGCGGTCCTTGTCGTCACCGTACTCGGTGGTGCGCAGCCACAGCGCGCCGTCCTGCTCGAAAGTCTTGCCGGCGTCGACCAGCCGCTTGACGGCCGCCTCCACGCGGCCGTCGGTGTAGAGGCTGGACTCCAGGTAGTAGTTGTCGAAGCGCACGCCGAAGGCCTTCAAGTCCAGGTCCTGCTCATGGCGCAGGTAGGCGACGGCGAACTGGCGGATGTTGTCCAGATCGTCCGGGTCGCCGCTGGCGGTGAAGGCCCGGTCGTCGGCATGCACCGTCTCGCGCGCCAGGTAAGCCCGCGCGATGTCGGCGATGTAGTCGCCGTTGTAGGCCGACTCCGGCCAGTGCGGGTCGCCGGGCTGGTGGCCCTTGATGCGGGCATGCGTCGACCAGGCCAGGGTGCTGATCTGCACGCCGGCGTCGTTGTAATAGAACTCTCGCGTGACGGCCCAGCCCTGGGACTCGAAGAGGTTGCACAGCGCATCGCCCAGCGCGGCCTGGCGGCCGTGGCCCACGTGCAGCGGGCCGGTGGGATTGGCGCTGACGAACTCCACCAGCACGCGCTGGCCGGTGGCCGGCTGGCGGCCGAAGCGCTCGCGGGCGGTCAGCACGTCGGAGACGACCGCCTGCTTGGCTTCGGGCTTCAGGCGCAGGTTGATGAAGCCGGGGCCTGCGATCTCCAGGCTGGCGACCCAGCGCTGCACGGCAGGCTGGCGCTGCAGCGCATCGACCAGAGCCTGAGCCAGTTCGCGGGGGTTCTTCTTGAGCGGTTTGGCCAGTTGCATCGCCGCGGTGCAGGCCAGGTCGCCGTGGGCCGCCTGCTTGGGCGCTTCGAAGGCGGCTGCCGGCGGCGCGGCGGCATCGCCGGCCAGCTCGACCAGGGCCTGGCCCAGCGCGGCCAGCAGTTCTTGCTTGGCTTGGATCATGGGGCGCGATTCTACGAGCCGGGGTCCTGCGGACCGGGCCTGCAGGCGGCCTGCGCCAGGGCGCCGCAAACCCGCAATAGCCCGGTGCAACCCCGGGTTTTCTGGCGAGCAGCACCGGGGCCCAGCGTGGGACCATCGCGGCTCACGCGTCATGGAAGCCGTCGACATCGACATCGAGGACACGCGCATCGGCAAGTACCGCGTGCTGCGCAAGCTGGGCGAAGGCGCCACCAGCGAGGTCTTCCTGTGCCGCGACGATTTCCATGACCGCGAGGTCGCGATCAAGCGGGTGCGGGCTGCAGCTCTCGACGCAGTCGATGGCCCGGTCTACGCCCGCTTCTTCGCCGCCGAGGCGGCCCTGGTGGGCCGGCTGCAGCATCCCAACGTGGTGCAGATCTTCGACGCCGTGGCGGACGCCGCGGCGCCCTACGTGGTGATGGAGTACGTGCCCGGCACCACGCTGCGCAGCTTCTGCCGCCCCGACCACCTGCTGCCGCTGGAGCTCATCGTGGAGATGGGCTTCAAGTGCGCGATGGCGCTGGGCTATGTGTTCCGCCAGGGGCTGATCCACCGCGACGTCAAGCCGGCCAACATCCTGGCCGTGACCAGCGACGGCAGCGCCAGCGGCTTGGTGACCGACATCAAGGTGACCGACTTCGGCAGCGTGCTCAACCTGGCTTCGGAGACGACGCAGGTGTACCGCGTGGGCTCGCTGGCCTACATGTCGCCCGAGCAGCTCGACGGCCAGCCGCTGGACTGCCGCACCGACATCTACTCGCTGGGCGCCGTGCTCTATCACCTGATCGCCGGGCGGCCGCCTTTCGAGGCGGAATCGCAAGCGGTCATGATGAACCAGATCTACAACGTCCAGCCGCTGCCGCTGACCGGCCTGCGCGCCGGCGTGGACGAGGCGGTGAACCAGGTTATCCAGCGCGCGCTGACCAAGTCACCGGCCGACCGCTATCCGCACTGGGACGCCTTTGCGCAGGCGCTGTCCGACCTGGTGGCGCAGCGCAAGGTACCGCGCGGCCACATCCAGGGCGTGCTGGATTCGGAGCGCTTCAATCTGCTGCGCGCGCTGGACTTCTTCTCCGGCTTCGGTGACGTGGAGCTCTGGGAGGTGGTGCACCGCGCCAAGTGGCAGCGCTTCCCGTTCGGGCATTCGCTGTACCGCCGCGGTGAGGAGGGACGCACCTTCCACATCATCGCCCAGGGCAGCGTGGAGGTCTTCCGCTCCGGCAAGCGCGTGGCCTTGCTGGGCGCGGGCACTTCGGTGGGCGAGATGGCCTATCTGGCGCCCAGCCCCGAGCTGCGCCGCCACAGCACCGACGTGCTGGTCGCCGAGCCGGCGACCACCATCTCCTTCACCCCAGAGACGCTGCAGCAGCTCAGCGCCAGCTGCCGGCACATGTTCGACGAGGCCTTCATCCGCGTGCTGGTGCGGCGGCTGCATGCCGCACACGAGGCCCTGGCCCACCCGCGGCGCATCCTGTAGTCTCGCAGCCGGCACGCACCACGCCGCGTGTCGCATGCAAGCCGGGCACACACCGGCCCTGACAAAGGAGACGACGCATGAGCACTGCCTTCTTTCGCGCTGCCCTCCCCGCTGCCGGCCGTTGCGGTGGCGCGCCCGGCCCCAGGCTGCTGCGCACCCTGGCGCTGGCCGCCGCGCTGGGCGCAACACTGGCCGATCACCGGACAGCCTCAGCGCAGGACAGCGGCTGCACCGCACGGGCCGACGAGCGCAAGCTCTCCGGCGCCGCGCGCAATAGCTTCATCAAGAAGTGCGAAGCCGAAGCCAGCACCGCCAGCCAGGCCGCATCCAGTGCGGACGCCACCTGCGAAGCCCTGGCCGGCGACAAGAAGCTGGCCGGCGCGGCGCGCAGCAGCTTCGTCAAGAAGTGCACGGCCAACCCGGCGGCGGCCCAGGCCCAGGCGCTGTGCGAGAAGCAGGCCGCCGAGAAGAAGCTCGCCGGCGCGGCCCGCACCAGCTACGTCACACGCTGCGTGGGCGACGCCGGCTTCTAGTTGGGCGCCACTCTGGCCGGCTTTGTCCGCGCCAGGGCCGCGCGGGCAGCAGACCGGTGCGTGTGGACACAACCCTCGCCCGGCATGTCGATCAGCGCGTCCACACCCCGCGCGCCAGCAGCGTGGCCGCCAGCGGGATCACCAGGATGAGGTGTGCCTGGAACATGATCCAGCGCCGCACGCTACGGATCTCCCCCTCGGCGGGCAGCGAGCCGTCGCGGTCCACCGCCTTCTTCCAGCGCAGGAAGGCCAGCGTGGGCTTGATGGACATCAGCCCGACCAGCACGAACAGCGTCACCTTGATGTGCAGCAGCGGCTGCGCGCCGTACCAGGAGGCGCCCTTCATGCCCCAGATGATGCGCGCCAGCCCGGTGAACAGCACCGCGATGGCCGCAAAGAGGTAGACCACATCTACCCGCGCCAGGCGGCGCACCACCGCGGCATTGAGCCACTCCGGGCGGCATAGCGCGGCCTCGCTGGTGATGAAGACCGTCATCGTCAGGATGGCGGCCAGATGCAGATAGGCGAGAAGGGCTTCGGTGACTTCGGTAGGCATGGGCGTCCTTGCTCGAAAAGGTACAGGGGGGCGGGCGGCGTGCAGGCTTGGCACGCCGGGCGCATTGTGCGGCGGCCGGTGCCGCACCGCCGTGATGGCCGCCAGGCCACGCAGGCGACGCGGCGGCAGAGGCGCGGGAGCGGGTCAGCCCGCAGCCGCTGGCGTCGACGCGCCCGCGGGCCCTTCGCCCGGGGCCTCGGCGCGCGTCAGGGGCGACGAGGCCGCACGCCAGTAGCCGGGCTCGCCATAAGTCTGCTTGAGGAAGTCGATCCACAGCCGCAGCCGCAGCGGCAGGTGCTTGCGCTGGGCAAAGACGGCGTAGATGCCATTGGGCGGCGCGGCGTAGGCGTCGAGCACCGAAACGAGTTCGCCCGAGGCGATCTCGGCTTGCACCTCCCAGGTGGAGCGCCAGGCCAGGCCCAGCCCCGCGCGGCACCAGTCGTGCAGCACCTGGCCGTCGGAGCAATCCAGCCGCGCGCCCGGTCTCAGGTGCACGACCTGACCGTCAATGCTGAAGGCCCAGCCGCGCGTCTGGCTGGACTCGGAGCTCAGCACGAGGCAGTCGTGCTGCATCAGCTCCTGCGGATGCTGCGGCGTGCCGCGGCGCTTGAGGTAGCCGGGCGCGGCCACGCACAGCCGGCGGTTGTCGGCCAGCCGCACGCTCACCAAGGATGAGTCTGCCAGGTCACCCACGCGCACCCCGCAATCGAAGCCCTCGTTGACCAGGTCCACCACGCGGTCGGCGAGGTTGAGCGACAGCGACACGTCTGGGTGGGCTGCCAGGAAGCGCGGCACCAGCGGCGCCACGTGCCGCCGACCGAAGCCTGCCGGCGCCGTGATGCGCAAATGGCCGCTGGCCTTGACGCCCCCGGCGCTGACGCTGGCCTCGGCGCTCGCCAGGTCGGCCAGGATCCGCTGCGCATCCTCCAGAAAGGCGCTGCCCTCGTGCGTGAGCGTGATGCGCCGGGTCGTGCGCACCATCAGCTTGACGCCCAAGCGCTCCTCCAGCGCGTCGATCCTGCGGCCGATCACTGCGGGCGCCACCCCCTCCGCCTGCGCGGCCGCGGTCAGGCTGCCCTTGGCGGCCACGGCCACGAAGGACTCGATTTGCTTCAGTCGATCCATGTGATCACCGGCATGACGACAAACATTATTGACGCAGAAGTAAAAGATCAAGCCCGCGCGCGATAGGCAATGTGCGCACCTGCGCGCTTTACAGTTCCACCCTCGCGCGCGGGCCGTCGCCCCCGGCTCGGCGGCGCCCCGTCTTCCTCCACCCCTCTCTCTACCGTCGCGGAGCTGTCCATGACCCAACTGACCCTGCCGGCCGGCATGCAGATCACCGGCGCCATCGAGCCCGGTTTCGAGCAGATCCTCACCCTCCCCGCGCTGGAGCTGGCTGCCAAGCTGCACCGCGCCTTCGAGGCGCGCCGCCAGGAGCTGCTCCAGGCCCGCGTCGAGCGCGCCAAGCGCCTGGACGCCGGCGAGCGCCCGGACTTCCTGGCCGAGACCAAACACATCCGGGAAGGCGACTGGACCATCGCCCCCATCCCCGAGGCCCTCAAGTGCCGCCGCGTGGAGATCACCGGCCCGGTCGAGCGCAAGATGATCATCAACGCGTTCAACTCGGGTGCCGACTCCTACATGACGGACTTCGAGGACTCGAACACGCCCAACTGGGGCAATCAGATCCGCGGCCAGATCAATCTGTATGAAGCGATCCGCCGCACCATCAAGCTGGAGCAAGGCGGCAAGACCTATCAGCTCAACGACAAGATCGCCACGCTGCAGGTGCGCCCCCGCGGCTGGCACCTGGACGAGAAGAACGTGCTGGTCGACGGCCAGCGCATGAGCGGCGGCATCTTCGACTTCGCGCTCTTCCTCTTCCACAACGCCAAGGAGCAGATCGCCCGCGGCGCCGGCCCCTTCTTCTATCTGCCCAAGATGGAAAGCCACCTGGAAGCCCGGCTGTGGAACGACATCTTCGTGATGGCGCAAAACGAGATCGGCCTGCCGCAAGGCACCATCAAGGCCACGGTGCTGATCGAGACCATCGTGGCAGCCTTCGAGATGGACGAGATCCTCTATGAGCTGCGCGAGCACAGCGCCGGCCTGAACGCCGGCCGCTGGGACTACATCTTCAGCTGCATCAAGAAGTTCAAGAACGACAAGAACTTCTGCCTGGCCGACCGCGCCAAGGTGACGATGACCTCGCCCTTCATGCGCGCCTATGCGCTGCTGCTGCTCAAGACCTGCCACAAGCGCAACGCGCCGGCCATGGGCGGCATGAGCGCGCTGATCCCGATCAAGAACGATCCGGAGAAGAACGCCATCGCCATGCAGGGCATCATCAACGACAAGAAGCGCGACGCCACCGACGGCTACGACGGCGGCTGGGTGGCCCATCCGGGCCTGGTCGAGCCGGCCATGAAGGAATTCGTCGCCGTGCTGGGCGACAAGCCCAACCAGATCGACAAGAAGCGCGACGACGTCAACGTGACCGCGGCCGACCTGCTGAACTTCCAGCCGGAGACACCGATCACCGAGACCGGCCTGCGCATGAACATCAACGTCGGCATCCACTACCTGGGCGCCTGGCTGGCTGGCAATGGCTGCGTGCCCATCCACAACCTGATGGAAGACGCCGCCACCGCCGAGATCAGCCGCAGCCAGGTGTGGCAGTGGATCCGCTCGCCCAAAGGCGTGCTGGAAGACGGCCGCAAGGTCACGGCCGAACTGGTGCGGCAGCTCATCAGTGAGGAACTGCCCAAGGTCAAGGCCACCGGCGTGCCGGGCAAGTTCGACCGCGCAGCCGAGATCTTCGAGGTGATGAGCACGCAGGAGAAGTTCGAAGAGTTCCTGACGCTGCCGCTGTACGAGGAGGTCTGAGGTACACGCGGCCTTGCCAAACGACAAGGGCGCCCCGCGGGGCGCCCTTTTTCTTGCCTGCACGGCTCCTGCTGCGGCCCGCGCTCGCGCCATGCAGGCTCGCAGTGCCGCGCTCTTGCGGGCACCGCAGAAGCAAAAAAACGCCCCGCCGAAGCGGGGCGTTTTCACGCTAGCGGGATCTCAGGCGAGATCAGAAGCGGTGACGCACGCCGACGGCGAAGGTGTTGCCAGCCTTCCAGTCGGTGGCAGCGTCGTTGTCGCTGTTCTTGTCGTACATGTACGCGGCGTACACGTCGGTGCGCTTGGACAGGTTGTAGTCGTAGCCGAGCGTGAAGATCTTGTTCTTGCCTTCATCAGCACCTTGCTCGAACTTCAGCTGACCGTAGGAGGCCAGCAGAGCGCCGGCGCCCAGGGGCACGGAGACGCCGACTTGCCATTGCTTGCTCTCAGCATCGTCGCCGCCGACATTGAACTCTTGCTTGCCGTTGGTGTACTGAGCGAACAGCTTGGCGCCGCCGAAGTCATAGCTGGCACCCAGTTGCCACACCTTCTGCTCATCGCCTTCCACGAAATCGACCGTCCTGGCGTTGGCCAGGCCGCCCGCGGTCGTAGCAGTCTTGAAGTTCTGGTACGTGGCGGTGACGCCGAACGGGCCAGCCAGATAGGTGACGTTGGCAGCCCAGCTGTTGCCGTTGTCGCTGCTGGTGGTTTCCTTGAGCTGGTACTGCACAGCCGCCGTGAAGCCGTTCAGGTTCGGCGTGGCGTACTTGATGGTGTTGCTCCAGCCGGAGTCACCGAACACCAGGCCGACGTCGCCGAAGGTTTGACGGATGGTGGGCGAGACACCGAAGGAGCCGCCGAAGGGGTTGAAGGCCAGCGAGGACAGGAACAGCAGGCTGTCCATGCGGCCGACGGTCACGGAACCGAAGTCACCGGCCAGACCGACGTTGGCGTTGCGGGCCCAGAAGGCGTCACCAGCAGCGCGGCCGGAGATGCCGTTGTCCACATGCAGGAAGCTTTCCAGCATGAAGGTGCCCTTCAGGCCGTTACCCAGGTCTTCCACGCCCTTGAAGCCGATGAAGCTGGTGGTCATCACACCGCTTTCGACGGCGGTACGGCGGGTGTTGCTGTTCGCAACAGCGTCGTCGTAAGAGGTTTGGAAGCTGCCAACGGAAGCATCCAGCACGCCGTAGATGGAGACGGAAGACTGGGCGGAGGCGGCGCCGGCGGCCAGCAGGGTCATCGCGGCGAGGGCGACTTTGCGAATCATGTGTTCACTCCTAGCAGAAGAGAAAGTGTGAAGGTTTTGGCAACCTTTGGAGTTGGAGGCGGCCCCGGAGGGCCGTCGACCAGCCGGACCATTGTGCGGCGATTTGGCGGGGTGTCCACGGGTTGACCCGGTGCGGCCGCCCTCGCGGGGGCCGGTTGGGGCGGTTTTTGTCGCTCGAGAGCAACAAAACGTGCTTCAGGCGGCAGGCTTTGCCGCGTTGAGCTGCACGCGGGTGGCTTGGGCGACGCGGCGGGCGGCGTGCGCGAAATCCGCACCGCAGGAGGCATAGAGCACGGCGCGGGAGCTGTTGACGGCAATCGGCGCATCGGGCCGCCAGCCGGCCTGCACGGTGGCCTGGGCGTCGCCCCCCTGGGCGCCGACGCCGGGGATCAGCAGCGGCACAGTGGGCGCCAGCTCACGTACGCGGGCGATCTCCGCCGGATAAGTGGCGCCAACGACCAAGCCGGTCTGGCCGGTGGGGTTCCAGGCGGTCTGGGCCAGGCGGGCCAGGTGCTCGTAGACCGTGGGCTGGCCGTCGATGTCGGCCAGGCGGCGGGCCTGCAAATCATCGCCGCCGGGGTTCGACGTGCGGCACAGCAGGAAGACGCCCCGGTCGGCGGTGCGCAGGTACGGTTCGACTGAATCCCAGCCCATGAAGGGCGAGAGGGTGACGGCATCAGCGTCGTAGCGCTCGAAGGCTTCGCGGGCGTAGAGCTCCGCCGTGGCGCCGATGTCGCCGCGCTTGGCGTCAAGGATGACCGGCACGCGCGGCGCCTTGCGGCGGATGTGAGCAATCACCCGCTCCAGCTGGTCTTCGGCGCGATGGGCGGCGAAGTAGGCGATCTGCGGCTTGAAGGCAAGCACCTGATCGGCAGTGGCATCGACGATCGCACAGCAGAAGTCGGCGATGCGGGCGGAGTCGCCGCGCCAGGCTTCGGGGAAGCGGGACGGGTCAGGGTCCAAGCCGACGCACAGCAGGCTGTCGTTGAGGCGCTCGGCGGCGCGCAGGCGGTCGATGAAGCTCATGCCGCCGATTGTAGGAAGCGCCCTTCGTGGCCTGGCGGGCCCGGCGGGCCGGAGCGCTGCCGCCCTGCCGCCTGTCGGATATCTATATATGTATGTGAACCGACGAACGTTGCCCCGCCAGGACTCAGGTGAGCAGCGACTCGTCCGGCGACGCCCAGTGCACGAGGAAGTCCATGACCCGGTGCAGGCCGTAGCCGGCGCAGGCACAGCCAATAGCCAGCATGTCGGGCTGAGCGGCGGCGGCCGGAGGGGTGAAGGCGAGCACGGCCAGTGCACCCAGCCAGGGCAGCGCGGCGGCCAGGGCGCTGGCGATGAGCTGGCGCCATTGCGGCGCACGGCGACGGTCGAAGAGGCCCACGAGGTTCAGCCGCCAAGCGGCGACGAAGAAGTTGGCCGTCAGGACGATGGCCAGCAGCAGGGCGGCCAGGAGGGATGAGAGCTGGTCGGGCATGGAGGCGGTCCGGCGTGCAGGCCCCTGGACGGGGCCGGATGGTGCAGTGCAGCATAGCTGCGCCTTGCCAGCAGATTAAGGGTTGACCCTTAAGCCGGGGACACCGGGCTGGTGGGCAGCGGGGCATCCGTCACGGCAGGCCGCGAATGCGCGCGGCGGGCAGGCGCCATGCCGGGCCGGGCGTGGCGGGGACGCGACGGGCAGGCGGCGCGCCGGTCTGCGGTCTGCGGTCTGCGGTCTGCGGTCTGCGGTCTGCGGTCTGCGGTCTGCGGTCGCCTATTGGTCATGAATGACGCGATAGCGGTCTGTCCGCCGGCAGCCCGACCAGCGCCTAGATAGTCCGGCGCCCCGCCAAGAATTTCACGCGGATCGCCTGAATTGCGCCGTCAGGGGCGCTTTTCAGCGGCCATCGGTGTCTGACACGTTCAGCTACAACCTCACGAGCCGATAACGGAGATGCGAGAAGCCGCCGCATGGGTCGCCCGGCGCTGGCGTGGCGCGCGGGGTGCGGGGGCGCCTACCAGGCCTGCCGGTTGTTGCCGGGGCGGTTGCCCGCTTTGTTGCGCGCGCACACGCGGCCCGTCAAGAGCCCCCGCATCGCCCCCACCGATCACCAGCCACCGATCACCAGCCCCCATCAACTGCCGCCCACCACCTGCCGCACCGCCATGAAAGCCGCCCTGCTCTGCCGCTCCACCGCCCCGACCCGCGCCCCCGCACGCCGCTTGGCGGCGGCCGGCTTCACGCTCATCGAGCTGATGATCGCCGTGGCCATCGTCGGCATCCTGGCGGCGGTGGCCTATCCGTCGTACACGGACTATGTGCGCCGCGGACAGCTGCCCGAGGCCTTCGACGCGCTATCCAGCATGCGGGTGCGCATGGAGCAGTTCTATCAGGACAACCGCAGCTACCAGAACGCCGCCGGCAACTGCGGCGTGGCCAATCCGACACTGAAGAACTTCGACATCGGCTGCGCCATCTCCAACAGCGGCCAGGCCTACACCATCACGGCCACGGGCAAGACCAGCGCGGCGGCAAGAGGCCACGTCTACACGATCAACGAGGCCAACGTGCGGCGCACGACGAAGTTCAAGGGCACGACAGTCGATGTGAGCTGCTGGGCCACGCGCTCGGCCACCGAATGCTGAGGACGGACGCTTTTGCTCCCCCGCCGCCCGCGCGCAGCCTGCGCTGGGCGGCGCAGGGCTTCTCGATCATCGAGGTGGTGATCACCATCGCGGTGATGGGCATTCTGCTGGCCGCATCGCTGCCCAGCATCGGCGACTGGCTGCGCAGCGTGCGTGTGCGCAATGCGACCGAGGGCATCGTCAACGGCCTGCAGCAGGCGCGCGGCGAAGCGGTGCGGCGCAACCGGCCGGTGAGCTTCTCGCTGGTCACGGCCGACGCGGCCAGCCCGACCGAGCTGAGCAACAGCTGCGCACTGTCTTCCAGCAGCGCCTCGTGGGTGGTGAGCCTGAATTCGCCCGCAGGCGCCTGCGGCATGGCGCCCTCGCCGGGCGGCACGCTGGTGGCCAAGCGGGCGGCAGGCGATGGATCCAGCGGCGTGACGGTGGCCGCGGTACGGGCCGACGGGACCACCGCTGCGACGCAGGTGACGTTCAACGGCTTCGGACAGGTGGTCAATGCGGACGCCATCGGGCGCATCGACCTGTCGGCCACCGCGGGCGGCGGGCGCAGCCTGCGCGTGCTGGTGGGCAATGGCGGCGCGGTGCGCGCCTGCGACCCGGCTGCCGCCACCGGCGACCCGAGGGCCTGCTGATGCGCAGCATGCGACGAGCCCCGCGCGGCTTCATGCTCATCGAGGTGATGATCAGCGTGATCATCTTCTCGGTCGGCGTGCTGGCGCTGGTGGGCCTGCAGGCCAGCATGACCCGCGCGCAGACCGAATCCAAGCTGCGCGCCGATGCCGCCTACCTGGCGCAGGAGCTGATCGGACTGATGTGGACCGACATCGCCCACGCGGCCAGCTATGACGATGCGAGCTGCGCCGGCTACACGCGCTGCGCCGCCTGGCAAGCCAAGGTGGCGGCGCTGCTGCCCGCAGGCACGGGCACGGTGAGCTGGGATGCGACCACGCGCAACGTCACCATCAGGGTGAGCTGGCAACTGCCCGGCGGCGATGCGCACCAGTACCAGACCTGGACGAATGTGCAGGGGGCGATATGACGGGGCCGCTATCCAAGCCGGGCCCGCGCCGTCATGCCGGCTTCACGCTGGTCGAGCTGATGGTGGGCGTGGTGCTGGGCATGCTGGCGGTGATCATCATCGCCAACGTCTTCACCACGGCTGAAGGCCAGAAGCGCACCACCACCAGCGGCAGTGATGCGCAGGTGGCCGGCTCGCTCGCGCTGCATGCGGTGCAGCGCGACGTGCGCATGGCCGGCTACGGCCTGGCCGGGGCGCCGGCCGCGCTGGGTTGCGCGATCACCGCGCAGTTCAACAGCACGGCCGTGACCGGCTTGCGGCTGGTGGCGGCAGAGATCACATTCGGCAGCCTGGCGGCGGGCGGCACCTCGGACCAGATCCGCGTGCTGGCCGCGTCCCGCGCCGGCGCTGCTCTGCCGATGAAGCTGACCGCCGCGCATGCGCAGGCCGGGGCGCGATTCGAGGTCGCCTCGACGCTGGGCGTGGGCCGGGGCGATCTGCTGGTGCTGGCCCAGGCGGAATGGGACGGACTGTCCGCCTGCAGTCTGGTGCAGGCGCCCACCGATGGATCGGGCGTGACGGCCACCACCATCCCGCGTGCGGTGGCCGCGCCGTGGAATGCCAATGCGTCGAGCTTTCTGCCGGCAGCCGGCTATCCAGCCGGCAGCCTGCTGTTCAACCTGGGGGCGCCGCTGGCGCGCACCTATCGTATCGACACGGCGACCTGGAGCCTGCGCAGCAGCGACCTGGTGCCCACCGCAGCCGCACCGGTGGTGCGCGAGGTGGCGCCGCAGATCGTGCTGCTGCGCGCGCTCTACGGCAAGGACACCGACGGCGACGGCGTGGTGGACCTCTACGACCGCGTGGCACCCACGACGAACGCGCAGTGGCGCCAGGTGATGGCCCTGCGCGTGGCGCTGGTGGCGCGCAGCGTGCAGTTCGAGCGCACTGGCGCCGATGGCGACCTGGCCAACCGCACGCTGGTGACGCCCAACGCGCCGCAGTGGGATGTGGGCCCGCAGGCCGACTCCAGCCTCGCCGCAGCCTGCGGAAGCAGCCGCTGCATCACGCTGGACCTGAGCCATCTGGGCGCCGACTGGCAGCGCTATCGCTACCGCGTCTACGACACGGTGGTCCCGCTGCGCAACGCGGTGTGGAACCCATGACGCGGCCCGGCACACCCCATCGCCTTCGCCACCGCCAGCGCGGCGCCTCGCTGCTGTTCGCGCTGATCACGCTGGTGTCGCTGATGGTTGCGGCGATTGCGCTGGTGCGCTCGGTGGACACCGGCACGCTGGTGCTGGGCAACATCGGGCTGCAACAGGATGCGACCGTCAATGCTGACCAGGGCACCCGCGCGGCGCTCACCGCGCTGGCGGCGATGACCGACCGCACGGCCAACGGCGCCGACGGCAGCGGCTACTACGCCACGGCACGCGATGGCCTGGATGCCACGGGGCAGCAGTCAAGCGACGCGGCGCGCACGCTGATCGACTGGGACGGCGACAACTGCGCCTATGCGACGTCGGGCAGCTATGCCGCCTGCGACGTGGAGCCGGCCACCGTGGCCGGCCTGACGTTGCCCGGAGGCACCACGGTGCGCTACGTGATCCTGCGCCAATGCCAGAACACCGGTGCGGTGGCCAGCGCCAACTGCATCGCGCCGCTGCAGTCCGCCGGCGACGGCGGCGTGGACCGCTCGCACATGAGCTACTCCGCCCCGACGCGGCCGGGCAGCGAGTCCGGCGCGTTCTACCGCGTGATCGTGCGCGTGGCCGCCGCCCGCGGCACGACGAGCTTCACCGAGACCATCGTGCAGTACTGATCCGGCCGAGGACCGACCATGAAGCGCACACTCCCGCCGCCTGCCTTGCCCGCCTGCCTGCTGCGCGCCGCCGCACTGCTGATGCTGCCGGCCGCCGCGCTGGCGCAGACCGACATCTCCAACGTGCCGCTGGCCAACACGGGCGCGGCCGTGCTGGCCAAGCCCAATTTGATGTTCATCCTGGACGACTCCGGGAGCATGGACTGGGAGTTCATGCCGGACGACATGAGCAGCAGCAACACCTACGGCTACCGCTCATCGCAATGCAACGGCGTCGCCTACGACCCGAGCTACACCTACAACCCGCCGGTGCGGGCCGACGGCACGAGCTACCCGAACGTGAGCTTCACCGCCGCGCCGCCAGACGGCTACAACCTGACGGTGGATGGCTCGCGCCCCAGCAGCACGTCGCTGACCTTCGGTACGGGCAGCAAGACGCTGACGGTCAACGTGTTCCTGGGCCTGGGCATGCCGAACGTGGGCAGCACCGTGGTGATCGTGGACAACAACGACGGCACGCGCTGGATGCAAGGCACCGTGACGGCGCTCAGCGTAGGGCTGTTCTCATCGACCGTGACGGTCAACGTCACCGGCTACACCGGCTCGGGCACCAACGCCAGCTGGCGCATCGGCGAGCCCGCGGCCGACAACCTCAACAACAGCTACTACTACCGCTATACCGGCAGCCAGCCCAAGATGGGCTGGACCTACGACACCGGCGGAGTGATCGACAGCACGACCTTCTATCAGGAGTGCACTACGCGCACCAGCAGCGCCAGCAGCGTCTTCACGCGGGTCAACCTGACCAGCAGCTCGGCCGAGGCGCAGAACTACGCCAACTGGTACAGCTACTACCGCAAGCGCATCCTGACGATGCGCACCGCCGCGGGCCGCGCCTTCCAGGCCTTGGACAGCAACTACCGCGTCGGCTTCTCGTCGATCAACAGCAACGGCGCCTGGCTCAACGTGGGCGACTACGCCGGCAGCCAGAAGACCACCTTCTACAGCCGGCTCTACACGACGGAGCCCAATGGCGGCACGCCACTGCGCGCAGCGCTGGCCAAAGCGGGCCAGTACTTCGCCAACAAGATGAGCGGGCAGACGGCCGATCCGATGCAGTACGCCTGCCAGCGCAACTACGCCATCCTGTCCACTGACGGCTACTGGAACGGCGACAAGGGCAAGCGGCTCGACCGCAGCACCGACATCGGCCAGCAGGACGCGGCAGACGTGCGCCCGATGAACGACGGCGGCACGTCGACGACGACCACCACCGTGACCACGACCACGGTCAACCGTACCACCAGGCCCGGCACGGCGACGCAGACCGAGAGCCGCCAGTACTACACCTGGGGTGGCGTGGGCACCGGCGCATGCGGCACGCTGGCCCCGCGCACCGCCACGCCGCAGACGCGTACCCGCAGCGTCACCGGCAGCGAGCAGTTCGACACCACCACCACGACCACGACGACTACCACGGTGAGCATCGTCGCCGGCGTGGCCACCACCAGCACCGCGACAGTGGGCCCGACCAGCACGTCGACCACGCCGACGCAGCCGACGCCAAGCGGTGCCTGGGGGGCCTGGGTCAACGGCACGCCGACGACCAGCTGCCAGCCGTCCAGCCCGACGACCACCTACAGCGCTTCGACGATCACCACCACCTTCACGCCCAGCGGCGCGGCGGACACCACGCTGATCAGCACCAGCACCACCACCAGCGGCCCGACCACCGTCACCTCAGGCGGTGCCGCTGACACGCTGGCCGACGTGGCGTGGTACTACTACGCCACCGACCTGCGCACCTCGGCTCTGGGCAACTGCACCGGAGCCGACGGCCGCGACGTGTGCGCCAACGACACGCCCAGCGTGCTGCGCGAACGCGACGCCCTGGGCACGCAGCGCATGAACACGATCACGCTGGGCCTGGGCGTCAGCGGCACACTGCCCTACCGGGTGGACTATCTGGACGCGGCCACCGGCTCGTATGCCGAGCTCAAGAGCGGCGCGCGCAACTGGCCCGTGCCGCAGGCCGAAGAAGCCACGGCCATCGACGACCTGTGGCATGCCGCGGTCAACGGCCGCGGGCGCTACTTCTCGGCAGCCAATGCCGACCAGCTGGCCGATGCGCTGACCAAGGCGCTGAGCAGCGTGCCCAGTGTGGGCGTGGCCGGCGCGGCCAGCGGCTCCAGCAGCCGCCAGCTGCCCGCAGACGGCAGCGGCCAGACTTTCGAGACAAGCTATGACGCGGAGGACTGGTCAGGCAACCTGCAGGCCTTCGCAGTGGATGCCAATGGAAACAAGGCCGGCTCGGCGCTGTGGTCGGCCGCGGGCGGGGTCGATGCCAAGTCGCTGCGCGGCACCAACGCTGCTGACACCCGCACCATCTACTACATGCACTCGGTGGCGGGCACGCCCACGCTGCGGCCCTTCAGCTACAGCCAGCTCACCACCGACGGCCGGCAGGCCGCCTTCGACAACTTCTGCACGCAGGCCGTGGTGCCGGCACAGTGCGCCGGCCTGAGCACGAGCAACCGCGCGCTGGCCAACAACGGTGCCAACCTGGTGGCCTGGCTGCGCGGCGCAGCCACCTACGAGACGAGCAACGCCACGGCCCCGCTGTACCGCGCGCGGCGCACCGCGTTGGGCGACATCATCGGCGCCACGCCGGTGTTTCTGTCACGCCCGCCATTCAACTATGCGGACCAAGGCTATGCCGCGTTCAAGGCGGCGCAGGCCACGCGCAAGCGCGTGGTCTACGTGGCCGCCAACGACGGCATGCTGCATGCCTTCTCGGCCGAGGGCGACGGCGTTGGCGACGACGCCGGCACCGAACTGTGGGCCTTTGTGCCCAGCGCGGTGATGAGCAAGCTCTACCGCCTGGCCGACACCAACTATCCCAACAACCATCAGTACTACGTCGATGCCACGCCGGAGATCGGCGACGTGTGGACGGGCACCGAATGGCGCACCATCCTTGTCGGCGGTCTGGGCGCGGGCGGGCGCGCCTACTACGCGCTGGACGTCACCGATCCGGAGCGCCCGCGGGCGCTGTGGGAGTTCACGCATGACGATCTGGGCCTGAGCTTCGGCAACCCGGTGATCGCCAAGCGCGCCGACGGCACCTGGGTGGTCATCATCGCCTCGGGCCACAACAACGTCAGCCCCGGCGACGGCAACGGCCACCTGTTCATGCTGGACGCCATCCGCGGGCCCGATCGCAGCACCGGCCAGCCGCTGCTCAAGCTGGACACCACCGTGGGCGGCACGGCGGGCGGCAACACGGCCACGCCATCGGGCCTGACCAAGCTTGCGGCCTGGGTCGATTCGGAGCGGGACAACACCGTCAAGCGCCTCTATGGCGGCGACTTGGCGGGCAACCTGTGGCGCTTCGAGCCGGACGCCTCCAGCAACCGCGTCACCCGGCTGGCGCAGATGAGCGCGGGCGGCACGCCGCAGCCGGTCACCGCGGGACTGGCCGTCGCGCAGATCACCTACGGCACCAGTACCTATCCGGTGGTCTACGTGGCCACCGGCCGCTACCTGGGCACCAACGACCTGACCGACACCACGTTGCAGTCGGTCTATGCCATCAAGGACCCGATGGACGGCAGCTCCTGGGGCAACGTGCACACGAGCGCGAGCTTCGTCGAACAGACGATCAGCACCTCCGGCACCACGCGCACGATCAGCAACAACCCGGTGGACTGGGGCACCAAGGGCGGCTGGCGGGTGGACCTGCCCAGCAGCGGCGAGCGCGTGTTCGCCGACATCAAGCTCGCCGGCACGGCCCTGGCCGTCGCCTCGGCCATCCCTGGCAGCAGCTCGTTGTGCAGATCCACCGGCGGCACCTCGTGGCTGTACCTGTTCGACAGCGCCACCGGCTCGGCCGTCTCCGGCCGCAGCGCGGTGGGCGTGGCCTACCCCGGCGGCGTGCTGATGGGCGTGACGGTCAACTACGCGGCCGACGGCAGCCCCATCATCAGCGCCCGCGGCAGCGACGGCGGCACCCTGGGCCCCGACAAGTGCACCGCCTGCAAGCCCTCAGGCGGCGCCAGCGGCACGCTGCGCCGCACCTACTGGCGCGAGCTGGTGAACTGAGCAGTGGCGAACGGAGCCGGCATGAACGCCGCGCATGCACGCCGCCCGGCCTTGTCCACCCGCCTGCTGCCCTGCGTACTGTGCGCCGTGGCGCTGCATGCCGCGGCCCTGGGCTGGCTGGTGCAGGGCACGTCCCGCCCGGGCGGTGACGGTGGGGCGCCGGGCATGCAGACCGGGAGCGGGCCGGCACTGCCGCGTGCGGCCGCGATGCGGGTCGCCCTGCGAACGCGCGCGGCACCGGCCGAGCCGCCGGCTCAGACCGCATCGCGCCACGCCGCGGCCTTGGCAGCCACCGGGCTGGTCAGCAGCGTGGCGGCCGATGCCCGCACCGCATCCCCGATGACCACAGCGGCATCGACCGCTGCAGACGCGGCCGACCCAGCCGCCCGCCCGGTCGCCGCGCAGCAGGCCGGTGGCCCGACGCTCGGCGGCCCGGATGCCGAAGGCTACGTGCCGCGCCCGCTGCTGACCACCGCGCCTGAGCCGGTGCGGGAGATTGCCCTGCCCTTTCCGCTGGACTTCGCCCAGCGCGGGCGCTTTGCCGGCATCCTGACGCTCTACATCGAAGCCGACGGCCGTGTCAGCCGCGTAGTGGTGGAGGGCACCAGCCTGCCGCCTTTGCTGGCCCGCGTTGCGCAACAGGCCTTCAGCGGCACGCGGTTCACACCGGGCAAGGTGGCGCGGCGCATCGTCAAGTCGCGCATCCGCGTGGAGGTGGTGTTCGAGAACCCGTCCTCGGCCTGAGGCGCACGCGGCTGGCAGCCGGCAGCGCGTTGGCCGGCGCGTGGCCTCGGCTCAACGCCCGTGCACCGCGCCATGCGCACCGGCTGCCGCGCCCTCGGCATCCGGTGCGGACAGCGCCAGCACCATGCCGCACCGGTCGGGCTGGCCGGGCTCGGTGCAGGCCTGCTGCAGCGCGACGAGCTGACGCTCGAGCACTTGCAGCGTGGCCAGCCGGTGGCGCACGTGCTCCAGGTGTCCGGAGATCACCGCCGTCACCGGCGAGCAGTCCGGCGGCGCGCGGTCCAGGCAGTCGAGCAGGGTGCGCACCTCGTCCAGGCTCATGTCCAGCGCGCGGCAGTTGCGGATGAAGCGCAGGCGCTGCACGTCGGCGTCCGTGTAGCGGCGGTAGTTGTTGCCGCCGCGCGGCGGCGGGCGCAGCAGGCCGGCGCGCTCGTAGTGGCGGATGGTGTCGGCGGGCACGCCGGTGGCCTGGGCCAGGTCCTTGATCTGCATGGCTGGAATGTGGAGGGGGAGCCGCCGCGCGGGCCGGATGGGCTGCGGCAGGCAAACCCCGGCGGCCGTGCGGGCCAAGCCAGGCGGCTTGACCTTGGCGTGACTCCAAGGTTTGCAATCATGCTCGTGGCCGGCGCGGCTGTCGCTGCCGGCGGCTCCAACACTGCATCACTCCATGACTTCTTCTGCCGCCCACGCCGACCGACAGGGCCCCGGTCACCGCCCTGAGCATCACCACGAGCATGGCGCGGCGCAAGGCCACGCCCCGGCCTGCGCCAGCGACACGGTTTGCTCCGCGCGCCCGGCCGCCGCAGCCAGCGGCTGCTGCGACCACGATCACGTCCCGACGGACGCCACGCAGCGATACCGCCGCGCGCTGTGGATCGCGCTGTGGCTCAACGCGGCGATGTTCGTCGTCGAGATGATCGGCGGCCTGGGCGCGCAGTCCAGCTCGCTGCTGGCCGACGCGGCCGACTTCGCCGGCGATGCGGCCAACTACGGCCTGGGCCTGTTCGCGCTGAGCATGGGGGCGGTGTGGCGCTCCCGCACGGCCTGGTTCAAGGGCGCCACGATGCTGCTCTACGGCATCGCCGTGCTGGCCGTGACCGGCTGGCGGGCCTGGAGCGGCGTGCTCCCCGAGCCAGCCACCATGGGCGTGATCGGCACGCTTGCGCTGGCCACCAACGTGGGCGTGGCGATGTTGCTCTATGCCTTCCGCGACGGCGATGCGCAGATGCGCTCCGTGTGGCTGTGCACCCGCAACGACGCCATCGGCAACGTGGCCGTGCTGCTGGCCGCCGCCGGCGTGTTCGGCGTCGGCCAGGCCTGGCCGGACCTGCTCGTCGCCGGCTTCATGAGCGTGCTGGCCATCCACGCGGGCGCCTCGGTGATGGGCCACGCGCGGCACGAACTGCGCACGGCTGCCGCGCCCGCCTGAGCGCCCCTGCCGCGGGGCCGTATCAGAAGGCCCACACCAGCAGCGCCGTGGCCGAGACGTAGCGGGCAAACTTGCCCAGCGCCATCCAGCCGACGCAGGGCCCGAAGGGCAAGCGCAGCCAGCCGGCCACGCTGCATAGCGGGTCACCCACCACCGGGAGCCAGGACAGCACGCAGGCCGCCGGGCCGAAGCGCTGCAGCCAGCGCAGCGCCCGCTGCTCGGCCGGGGCCTGCCCGGACCGCGTGTGCTGCCAGGCGCGGCGGGCGGCCCAGCCCATCCACCAGCTCAGCGCCCCGCCCAGCGTGTTGCCCAGGGTGGCCACGGCGATCGCCGGCCAGAAGAGCTCCGGCTGCAGCTTGACCAGCGCGAACACCGCCGGCTCAGAGCCCATGGGCAGCAGCGTGGCCGACACGAAGGCCACCAGGAACACCGCGCCCAGCCCATTGGCCGGCAGCGCCAGCCAGTGCAGCAGAGCCGCGAGATGCGTGGACAGCCAGACTTCCATGCCGCCATTGTCCGGGGCGCCAGCGGGCCCGCTTGCAAGCTTGGCGGCGGGCGGCCCGCTCCGGCGTGCCGCCGGCCCCCCGCAGGCACGTGGCCCGTCGCCGGCGGATTGCACATCGGATGGACAGGAAAGCGCGCCAGTCGTGACGGGTTTCACACTCGGATCAACAGGGGTGCGAGGCTATACTTTGCCTCCTTTTTAAGCAGCACCGGCCGGTCCAGCCGGTGGGGGCCGCCTCCCGCGCGGCAGGCGCCCACGGCTGCCATGCGCGCGTCCGACCGCACCGGCAGCCCTGCTTTCGCGCCCCCTGGTGCACCTGCGCGCGCAGTTGCACGCGCACCCTCCCTGCCCCGCCTGCCCGGCCCCCTGAGGCCGCTGCTTCGTCGCCCCCATGCACATCGGCCCCGTCGCCTTGCCCAACCGCCTGTTCGTGGCGCCGATGGCCGGCGTCACCGACCGGCCGTTCCGGCAGCTATGCAAGCGGCTGGGCGCGGGCTATGCGGTCAGTGAGATGGTGACCTCGCGCCGGGAGCTGTGGGACAGCCTGAAGACCTCGCGCCGCGCCAACCATGACGGCGAGGTCGAGCCCATTGCCGTGCAGATCGCCGGCACCGAGCCGGCCATGATGGCCGAGGCCGCGGCCTACAACATCGACCGCGGCGCCCAGGTCATCGACATCAACATGGGCTGCCCGGCCAAGAAGGTCTGCAACAAGTGGGCGGGCTCGGCGCTGATGCAGGACGAGGCCCTGGCCGCGCAGATCATCGAGGCCGTGGTGGCCGCCTGCGCGCCGCGCAACGTGCCGGTGACGCTGAAGATGCGCACCGGCTGGTGTGCCCGCCACAAGAATGCCGAGCGCATCGCCCGCCTGGCCGAGCGCGCCGGCGTGGCCATGCTGACGGTGCACGGCCGCACGCGCGAGCAGGGCTACAGCGGCCAGGCCGAATACGACACCATCGCCGCGGTGAAGGCCGCGGTGCGCATCCCGGTGGTCGCCAACGGCGACATCGACTCCCCGGCCAAGGCCGCGCAGGTGCTGGCCGCCACGGGGGCCGACGCGCTGATGATCGGCCGCGCGGCCCAGGGCCGGCCGTGGATCTTCCGCGAGGTGGCGCACCATCTGGCCACGGGCGAGCACCTGCCGCCGCCGCCCACGCGCCAGGTGCGCGACTGGCTGGTCGAGCACCTGCAGGACCACTACGGCCTGTATGGCGACTACACCGGCGTGCGCACCGCGCGCAAGCACATCGGCTGGGCGGTGCATGCGCTGCCCGGTGGCGCGGCCTTTCGTGCCCGCATGAACAAGATCGAGCGCTGCGAGGAGCAACTCGCCGCGCTCAGCGACTATTTCGACGCGCTCGCCGCGGACCATCCGCTGCTGCCGTCCGCCCCGGACGCCGCCCCGGAAACCGCCGAGCCCGTCAAGCACGCACAAGCAGCATGAGCAAGAAGCTGATCGAGGACTGCATCCGCGCCTCGCTGGAGAGCTATTTCCGCGACCTGCGTGGTGCCGAGCCGCACTCCATGTACGACATGATCGTCGCCACCGTCGAGCGCCCGCTGCTGGAGGTGGTGATGCAGCAGGCCGAGGGCAACCAGTCGCGCGCCGCCGAGTGGCTGGGCATCAACCGCAACACGCTGCGCCGCAAGCTCGTCGAACACAAACTCATCAAGTAAGCCCAGGACCTTCGCACCATGGCACCGACCCTCACCGCCCTCCTTTCCGTTTCCGACAAGACCGGCATCGTCGAGCTGGCCCGCGCGCTGCACGGCGCCGGCGTGCGGCTGCTGTCCACCGGCGGCACCGCCAAGCTGCTGGCCGAGCAAGGCCTGCCGGTCACCGAGGTGGCCGACATGACCGGCTTCCCCGAGATGCTGGACGGCCGGGTCAAGACGCTGCACCCGCGCGTGCACGGCGGCCTGCTGGCCCGCCGCGATGTGCCCGCGCACATGGCCGCGCTGCAAGCGCACGGCATCGCCACCATCGACCTGCTGGTGGTCAACCTCTATCCCTTCGAGGCCACGGTGGCCCAGCCCGGCTGCACGCTGGAGGACGCGATCGAGAACATCGACATCGGCGGCCCGGCGATGGTGCGCTCGGCCGCCAAGAACTGGGCCGACGTCGCGGTGCTGACCGATGCCAGCCAGTACGCCGAGGTCATCGAGCAGATCCAGCAGAGCGGCCGGGTGAGCCGCGCCACGCGCTTCAAGCTGGCGGTGGCCGCCTTCAACCGCATCGCGCAATACGACGGCGCGATCAGCGACTACCTGTCGTCGCTCACGCTCACTGAGGAAGGCCAGCAGCCCACGCGCAGCGCCTTCCCGGCGCAGTCCAACGGCATCTTCGTCAAGCTGCAGGACCTGCGTTACGGCGAGAACCCCCATCAGGCCGCCGCCTTCTACCGCGACCTGCACCCCGCCCCCGGCTCGCTGGTGACGGCGCGGCAGTTGCAGGGCAAGGAGCTGTCCTACAACAACATCGCCGATGCCGACGCGGCCTGGGAATGCGTCAAGAGCTTCGACGCGCCGGCCTGCGTCATCGTCAAGCATGCCAACCCCTGCGGCGTGGCGCTGGGCGCGAACCCGGCCGAGGCCTATGCCAAGGCCTTCCAGACCGACCCCACGTCCGCCTTCGGCGGCATCATCGCCTTCAACCGCCCACTGGACGGTGAGGCCGCACAGAAGGTGGCCAAGCAGTTCGTCGAGGTGCTGATCGCCCCGGGCTTCAGCGACGAGGCCCGTGCGGTGTTCGCGGCCAAGCCCAACACGCGGCTGCTGCACATCGACCTGCCGCCGGGCGGCGACACGCCGTGGCAGCAGGGGCTCAATGCGGTGGATGCCAAGCGCGTCGGCTCGGGCCTGCTGCTGCAGACGGCCGACAACCTGGACTTCGATCCGGCCGCGCTCAAGGTCGTCACCAAGCTGCAGCCCACCGAGCAGCAGATGCAGGACCTGCTCTTTGCCTGGAAGGTGGCCAAGTTCGTCAAGAGCAATGCCATCGTCTTCTGCGCCGGCGGCATGACGATGGGCGTGGGCGCCGGCCAGATGAGCCGCATCGACTCCGCCCGCATCGCCAGCATCAAGGCGGACAACGCCGGCCTGACGCTCAAGGGCTCGGCCGTGGCCAGCGATGCCTTCTTCCCGTTCCGCGACGGCCTGGACGTGGTGATCGACGCGGGCGCCCGCTGCGTGATCCAGCCCGGCGGCAGCGTGCGCGACGACGAGGTGATCGCCGCAGCGGACGAGCGCGGCATCGCCATGGTGTTCACGGGGACGCGGCACTTCCGGCACTGAATCTCACCGCCGCTTCGGCTCCAGGGACCGCACCGGTCCCTTTTTCTCGCGCCTATACTTCGCGTACGAAATAAAGCCATGGCCCATCCGCCCCGCCTCGTCTTCCTGCTCAACAGCGCGCAACGCCGACTGCAGCTGTGGATCGCCGCCCAGCAGGCCCAGGTGTCGGGCGAGGAGGGGATGGCCCCCACCGCTGCACAAGGCGGCGTGCTGTTCGTGCTGGGACGGGAAGACGGCGCCACCATGGGCCAGCTGGCCCAGGCGCTCGACCTGGCCCCCTCGGCCGTGTCGGGCCTGGTGCAGCGCATGGAGGCGCTGGGCTGGGTGGCGCGGCAGCCGTGCGAGCAGGACGCGCGCACGCAGCGCGTGTGGCTGCAGCCGGCCGGCCGCGCGTGGCTGCAGCCGCTGCGGCAGGCCACGCGGCGCATCAACGCGCGACTGACGGCCGGCTTCAGCGAGGAGGAGCTGCAGACCGTGGCGCGCTGGCTGCGCCATGTGCAGCAGATCGACGGCGACACGGCCGCACGCCGGCCCATCGGAGACTGACCCATGAACACCCCCCCGGCGAGCCTGGCGGACGGCGGCATACAGGCCGTGCCGGCCACGGCCCTAACCCCTGCCCCGGCCCCGGCGCCTGCTCCCGGCCTGGACGACTCCACGGCCCCACCCGCGCTGGAGCGCGCCGCTGAGCGGGTGGCCTTCACCTGCGCCGACGGCACCCGCCTGCAGGGGCACTTCCTGCCGGCTTCGGGCGGCACCCCGGGCCTGCCGGTGCTGATCAGCCCGGCCACGGGCGTGAAGCAGCACTTCTACCTGCGCTTTGCCGGCTGGCTGGCGGCGCAAGGCCATGACGTGCTGGTGTTCGATTACCGGGGCATCGGCCTGTCGCTGCACGGCCCCTTGCGCGAGTGCCGCGCGGCGCTGCACGAGTGGGGGCAGCAGGATCAGGTGGCGGCCATCGAGTGGCTGGCGCAGCGCACCGGGCGGCCTCGCATCGGCCTGATCGGCCACAGCGCGGGCGGGCAGATGATGGGCTTGCTGCCCAACCACGAGCGGCTGGACCGCGTGGTCGGCGTGGCCGCGTCGAGCGGCTGGTTCCGTGCCATGCGGCCGGCCTTCCACATCAAGGCGCGGCTGGGCCTGCGGGTGCTGCTGCCGGTGGGGATCGCGCTGCGCGGCTACGCGCCCGCCTCCCAGGTCGGCTTGGGCGAGGACCTGCCCGCGAGGGTGGCGCTGCAGTGGGGCCAGTGGTGTGCCACCGGCGGCTATGCCACCAACGCGGTGAAGGGCCGGCCGCAGCAGGACTTCCATGCCCGGGTGCGCATGCCCATCACGGTGCTGCATGCGGCCGACGACGACATTGCCAATGCGCACACGGTGGCCGACCTGCTGCGCACCTTCCCGGCGGCGGACAAGCGCACGCACTGCATCGCGCCGGCCGATCACGGCCTGCGGCGCATCGGCCACATCGACTGGTTTCGCGCCTCGCATCAGGTGCTGTGGCCGCTGATCGCCGCGCCGCTGCGCGAGCCGGCCCGAGCCTGAGCCCGCATGCGCATCCTCGGCATCGACCCCGGCCTGCAGACCACCGGCTTCGGCGTGATCGAGGCCGACGGCCCGCGCCTGCACTACGTGGCCAGCGGCACCATCAAGACGGCCGGCGTGGCCACCGGCGACCTGCCCGGGCGGCTGAAGGTGCTGTTCGAAGGCGTGCAGGAGGTGTGCACGCGATACCAGCCGCAGGTGGCCTCCATCGAGATCGTCTTCGTCAACGTCAACCCACAGTCCACGCTGCTGCTGGGGCAGGCGCGCGGCGCGGCCATCGCGGCGCTCGTCGCCAGCGGGCTGCCGGTGTGCGAGTACACGCCCTCGCAGATGAAGAAGGCGATCGCCGGCAGTGGTCAGGCGGCCAAGGCGCAGGTGCAGCACATGGTGGCGCGGCTGCTGCAGCTGCCTGGCGAGCCGGGGCGCGATGCATCCGATGCGCTGGGCCTGGCCATCTGCCATGCGCATGCGGGGGCGTCATTGGCCGCCCTGGCGCGTGCCACCAGACTGGCCCCCCGCAGCACCGGCCGCTACAAGCGGGGGCGCAGCTACTGACGGGCCGGCCACCGGCGCTGTCAGCCCTGGCTGACGGCGCCCGCGTGAACCAGCCTACAGACAGCGCACGACGCGGCGGCGGAAGCTGGCAGCGCCTGCTGCGGGGGCGCGAGGGTGCACGACAGCGGCAGGCGTTTCTCCAACGAACACGATCACAAAGGAGTTCGCCATGAAGGCTTCTTCCCGTCTTGCCACCCTGGCCCTGGTGGCCGGCCTTGCCCTGTCCGGCTGCGCGGTGATCCGCGACCAGCAATCCGCCGGCGCCTACATCGACGACGCCGCCATCAGCACCTCGCTGAAGGCCAAGTACGTCGAGAGCAAGACCGTCAGCGCCGGCTCGGTGCAGATCGAGACGCTCAACGGCGTCGTGCAGCTCAGCGGCTTCGTCAAGAGCGCCGCCGAGAAGGCCGAGGCCGAGCGCATCGCGCGCGAGACCAAGGGTGTGAAGGATGTGAAGAACAACCTCCTCATCCGCCAATAAGCAGCGGCTGAGCGGACCGGCGGTGGCCATCGGCGCTGAGGCCGCATCAAGAGGCGGCGGCGCCCGCATGTCCGTCAGCCCCTCCAACAGTCCCCACCGTCCCGCGCGACAGGCTCGCGCGGGCGTGGTGTGCAGCACTGTTCAGGCCGTTCAAGCGGTGTCGCCGCCAGCCTCGGCCTCGGACAGCACCCGCGCCTCGGACACGGCCGGGCGGTCGAGGTCAGCGGGATAGGTCTCGCCGGCCGGCTCGCCCTCGGCGACCTCGGTCAGCAGTGCGGCGGCGGCATGCACCAGCGGCCAGGCCAGCACGGCGCCGGTACCGTCGGTGCTGCTCATGCCCAGCTCCAGCAGGGCGGTGGCATCAAAGAGATCCAGCGTGGCGGTCAGGCCGGGGTGCGGATGGCTGCGGCTGAAGGCCACGTAGTCCATCACCGCCGGGGCGATGCGCGAGGCCACCATCAGCGCCGCACAGGCCGGCAGGCCGTCGACGACGATCACGTGCCGCTTGCCCGCGGCCACCAGCATGGCGCCCACCATCATCGCCACCTCGTAGCCGCCAAAGGCCGCCAGCACCTCCACCGGGTCGGACACGTTGCGGTGCCGCCCTTGCGCTCCCTGCAGCACCACCAATTGGCGCGACAGATCCTGCTGCGCCAGCAGCGTGGGCGTGGCCAGCAGCTGGCGCAGCGACAGCCGCCGGTCGGCCAGGCGGGCAATGACCAGAGCAGCGCTTTCGAACGAGCCCTCGCCCACACCGGCGCAAGCGAGGAAATTGCCCGGCAGCGCGTCTGCGATCTCCATGCCGGCGCGGATGGCCGCATGCGCCTGCACCAGCGACATGGCGGCATTGACCCGGCAGTTGCGCGTCCCATGAGCGATCTTGCGCGCCATCAAGCCGTCATGCGGCTGCAGCGCCTCAGCCACGCCGGCGTCGACGATGGTCGGTTCGACGCCCTGGATGCGCGCGAAGACAGGCAGGGGCAGCCGGCCGGTAAGCAGCTCCCGCACTTGGGTCGCGGTGGAGCGCGTGGGCGGCAGGATGCGGTCCACCACCAGCCCGTGGTCGCCGGCAAACACCAGGATCTGCGGCCGCTCCAGCCGCGGCTTGAGGTGCCCCTGGATCAGGCCCAGCCGCACGGCCAGCGGCTCCAGCTCGCCCAGGCTGCCGACCGTCTCGCTGCGGCGCAGCAGCTTCTCGCGCAGGGCGCGCTCCAGCCCCGGATGGGCGGTGGGCGTGACGGGGGAGTGGGGCGCGCTCATGATCGGCCCATTCTGACCAGCGGGCGGCGCCCGCCGCCACGGCACAGTCCCTGATCCGCAGCCGGGTTCTCTGGCCGGCCTGCGCCCCTACGACTTCAGCGCAGAAACAGCCGATACACCGGGTTACGCGTCTCCTCGACATACGGATAGCCCAGCGTGTCGAGGAAGGTCCTGAGCGCGGCCTGCTCGCCCTTGGGCACCTGCAGGCCAACCAGGATGCGGCCGTAGTCGCCGCCCTGGTTGCGGTAGTGGAAGAGGCTGATGTTCCAGTCCGGGTGCATGCTGGACAGGAAGGTCATCAGCGCCCCCGGCCGCTCCGGGAAGGTGAAGCTGAACAGCCGCTCGTCGCTCGCCAGCTCGCAGCGCCCGCCCACCATGTGGCGGATGTGCGTCTTGGCCAGCTCGTCGTGCGTCAGGTCCACGGTGGCGAATCCCTGGCGCTCGAAGTGGCCGGCGATCTGGCGCGACTCGCCGCGCGCGCTGGTGCTCAGGCCGACGAAGATGTGCGCCTGCCGGGCATCCGAGATCCGGTAGTTGAACTCCGTGACGCTGCGCGGGCCGATGAGGCCGCAGAAGCGCTTGAAGGAGCCGCGCTCCTCGGGGATGGTCACCGCGAACAGCGCCTCGCGCTCCTCGCCCACGTCGGCCCGCTCGGCAACGAACCGCAGCCGGTCGAAGTTCATGTTGGCGCCGCAGACGATGGAGACGAAGGTCTGCCCCTTCTTCTTGTGGCGCTGCGCGTATTGCTTGATCGCCGCCACGCCCAGCGCACCGGCCGGCTCCACCACGGCGCGGGTGTCGGTGTAGATGTCCTTGATGGCCGCGCACACCGCATCGGTGTCGACCACCACGTAGTCGTCCACCAGCTCGCGCGCCAGGCGCATCGTCTCGCTGCCGACGGTCTTGACCGCGGTGCCGTCGGAGAAGAGGCCGACGTTGGGCAGCGTCACGCGCTTGCCGGCCTTCACCGAGCGCACCATGGCGTCGGAGTCCACGGTCTGCACGCCGATGACCTTGATCTCCGGCCGCACGGCCTTGATGTAGGCGGCCACGCCGGCGATCAGCCCGCCGCCGCCGATGGCCACGAACACTGCGTCGATCGGGCCCTGGTGCTGGCGCAGGATCTCCATGGCCACCGTGCCCTGCCCGGCGATCACGTCGGGGTCGTCGAACGGGTGCACGAAGACGAGCTTGCGCTTGCGCTCGAGCTCCAGCGCGTGCTCGTAGGCGTCGGAGTAGCTCTCGCCAAACAGCACCGCCTCGCCGCCCAGTGCGCGCACGGCGTCCACCTTGACCTGCGGCGTGGTCACCGGCATGACGATGACCGCCGTGGTGCCCAGCCGCCGCGCGCCCAGGGCCACGCCCTGCGCATGGTTGCCGGCCGAGGCGCAAATCACGCCGCGCTTGAGCTGCGCGGGCGAGAGCTGCGCCATCTTGTTGTACGCGCCGCGCAGCTTGAAGCTGAACACCGGCTGCGTGTCCTCACGCTTGAGCCACACCTGATGGCCCAGCCGGGCAGACAGATTGCGCGCCAGCGTCAGTTCGGATTCGATCGCGACGTCATAGACCCGCGCGGTCAGGATCTTCTGCAGGTAGTCGAGCCGGGTCAGGGGGCGCGCACCGCTTGGGGCAGCACGGGACGGCGCGGCAGCGCGGGGCATGGGCAGCACTCCAGGCAAGGGGGATCCGGGGGAAGCGGGCGATCATAAGAGCCGGCCCAGCCGACGTCTGGCGGCAGTGGCCCGCCCGCTGCAGCGTGAGCCCGCACGCCCCCGGCAGGCGCCCCCCCGCGCACCGGGTTCGCAGAAATTCGCGGAAATAAAAAAACCCGGGGTCTTGCAACCCCGGGTTGAATCCACCAATGGAGGAGGGTGGAGGAGACAAACAGTGTTGCGATAGAGCTGCTGGTAAGCCGCTGGTTTCGCAAACACTGTTTCGAATTGTAGGGGCGTCCGCGGGTTTACCGCAATAGCGAACGCTCGCGTACATGGGCCGCATGAAGCGGATGGCGAGGACGGTCCGCTGCAGCGGCAATGCCGGCAGCCGGCGGGCCCGGCAGCGCGCATGCGGCTCGATGGCGGGGGCGCCCCGGGCGCCGCATGGCGCGAGAGGGCCGCCGCACAATCGGGACTTCAGCCCCGGGCCTACCCCGTGCAAGCGGCACGGCCCACGCACGCTCCACCCACCGGCGGCCTGACCGCCTCCTCACCATGGATTGCACGATCAATTGGATGCCCGCCAACGGCATGGCCTTCTCCGCCGAGACGGGCAGCGGCCACCTGCTCACGATGGACGGCGCCCCAGACGGCGGCGGCCGCAACCTGGCCCCGCGGCCAATGGAACTGCTGCTGGCCGGCACGGGCGGCTGCACGGCCTACGACGTGGTGCTGATCCTGAAGCGCGGCCGCCACGACGTGCGCGGCTGCCAGGTCAAGCTCACCAGTGAGCGCGCCGCCACCGAGCCGAAGGTCTTCACCCGCATCAACATGCACTTCACGGTCACCGGCGTGAACCTGCCGCCCGCCGCCGTGGAGCGCGCCATCCAGATGTCGCACGACAAGTACTGCTCGGCCAGCATCATGCTGGGCAAGACCGCCGAGATCACGACGACTTTCGAGGTGGTCGCGGCTTGAGCGGCTGACCGGCCACGTGGCCGCGCGCCGGACGACGCCGAACTTTCTCAGACCCGGTGCGCCGTCGTCGTCATGACCTTGGCCGCCAGCCGCATCAGGCCCTGGATCGGTACGGGCAGGCTGGCGGCGCCGGCGTCGCGGGCGGCCGCGCCGTGGCGGACTTCGTCGTCGCGCATCTGCTCGACGATGGCACGCGATGCCGTGTCACCTTGGGGCAGGCGGGCCATGTGGCTGTCCAGGTGCTGCTCGACCTGGCGCTCGGTCTCGACGACAAAGCCCAGGCTCCACTTGTCGCCGGCGCGGCCGGCGGCCAGGCCGATGGCGAACGCACCGGCGTACCACAGCGGGTTGAGCAGGCTGGTGCGGCCGCCCAGCTCGTCGATGCGCTGCTTGGTCCAGGCCAGGTGGTCGGTTTCTTCGCGGGCGGCCTGCTCGAAGTGGGCCTTGAGCCGCTCGTCGCGGGTGGCCAGCGCGGCGGCGGTGTAGAGCGCCTGGGCGCAGACCTCGCCGACATGGTTGACGCGCATGAGCGCGGCGGCCTCGCGCTTGTCGGCCTCGGCCAGCGCCGCGCCTTCTGCGGGGGGCCGCGGCGTGGGCCGGCCGGACACGGGCGTGCCGAATACCGTGCGCAATGCGTTATCAGCGGAAACCAGCAAGCGGTCGATGGGCGTCAGTGCGGGCATGGCCTTCACCTTCGGGGGCGGGATCAGGGTAGACCGGGGCATCTTACCCATCGCGCCCCTTGCGACGCTGGGTTAGGCTGCCGCGATGCCCCGCTTTGCCGCCAACCTGAGCTGGCTCTATGACGAGCTGCCGTTGATCGACCGTTTTGCCCAGGCCGCGCGGGACGGCTTCCTGGGTGTGGAATGTCTCTTTCCCTATGACCATGACCGCGCGGCCCTGCGCGGGGAGCTGGATGAGTACGGCCTGGAGTGGGTGCTGCTCAATGCGCCGCCGGGGGACTGGGCCGCCGGCGACCGGGGCCTGGCCGCACGCCCCGGGCGCGAGACGGAGTTCCAGCGCAGCATCGAGCAGGCGCTGGACTGGGCGCTGGCCCTGGGCAGCCGCCGCGTGCACGTGATGGCCGGCCTGAGCCAGCCGCACGAGAGCGCCGATGCGCTGTGGGCGCTCTACCAGCGCAACCTGGACTGGGCCGCGCGCCAGGCCGCCGGCACCGGCGTGACGCTGCTGATCGAGCCCATCAACCCCATTGACATGCCGGCTTACCTGCTGACCCGCCAGGCGGCGGCGCATCGGCTGGTCAGCGAGATCGGCGCACCCAACCTGATGGTGCAGATGGACCTGTATCACTGCCAGCTGGTGGAGGGCGAGGTCACCGGCTGGCTGACCGGCGCGCTGCGGCCCGATGCGCCCGGCGGCGCCAGCCGCGTCGGCCACATGCAGGTAGCCGGCGTGCCTGGGCGCCACGAGCCGGTGAGCGATGTGATCGATTACCCATCAGTCTTCGAGCTGATCGACCAGCTGGGCTACACCGGCTGGATCGGCTGTGAGTACCGCCCGCGCATGGCCCCGGCTCCGGGGGCGACCACCGCCGGCCTGGACTGGATGGCCGGCTATCTGCAGCAACAGCGCTTCGATCGCGCCGAAGCCGCGTCCTGACCCGGCCGCGTCCTGCCGTGCAAGCAGCTCGAAGGCCGGCCGGTACCGCCGCCGCCGGGCGGGGGACGCCGGCTGATGTCGTACTCATGCCGCGGTCGCCCGGCGCCGTCCCTGGACCACGCCCGCCCGGCCTTTCCCTGTCTTACCCACCCTGCCAATGACCGACTCCTCCCTCCCGCTGACCACCCGTGACGGCCTGGCCCTGCACTGGCGTGACTGGCCGCTGCCCGCAGGCGGCACGGCGCGCGGCACCGTGCTGCTGGTGCATGGCCTGGGCGAGCACATCGGCCGCTACGAGCACGTGGCGCGTCATCTCAACGACTGGGGTTTTGCGGTGTGCGGCTACGACCACCGGGGCCACGGCCGCTCGCCGGGCGGGCGCGGGGCGCTGGCCATGGAGGACGACCTGCTGCACGACCTGGCCGCAGCCATCGACCGCGCGCGAGCCGCGACGCCGGGCCGGCCGTTGATCGTGCTGGGCCACAGCATGGGCGGCGTCACCGCCGCGCATTACTGCGCCGGCGGGCTGGAGCAACCGCCGCTGGCCTGGTGGCGGCCGATCGACGGCCTGGTGCTGTCCTCACCGGCGTTGGATGCGGGCATCAGCGCCGCGCAGCGCATGGCGCTGAAAGTGGGGCAGGTGATGCCATCCCTGCCCACGTCCAACGGCCTGAAGCCGGAGTGGATCTGCCGCGACCCGTCCGTGGTGGCCGCCTACGAGGCCGACCCACTGGTACACGACCGCATCACGCCGCGGCTGGCGCGCTTCATCGTCGAAGCGGGTGAGCCGGTGATAGACCGCGCCGCGCGATGGACGGTGCCCACGCTGCTCATGTATGCCGGCAGCGACCGCTGCGTGGCCCCGGCCGGGTCGGACCGCTTTGCGGCGGCAGCGCCCAAGGCGGTCGTCACCTCCCGCGGCTTTCCGGTGATGGCCCACGAGATCTTCAACGAGCCGGAGCAGAACGAGGTCTTCGACGAGCTGCGCGCGTGGCTGGATGCTCGCTTTACGGCCGGCGGGAGCTGATCCTCCTGCGTCAAACCGTCGAGGCGTTCAGCCGGCTCGGCGCAGCAGTTGGCCCATGCGTCGGGTGGGCCACCGCACGCGCAGCCCCGGGGGCGTCACGCCCGGCCGGCACAATCGACGCTTTGCCAGCTGATTGCGCCTTGCCATGCCCGCCGCCGACACCCGTGACCTGACCGACGCCGAGATCCACGAACTGGACGACCTGCTGGCCGCCGTGCCCGAGCCCTTCGAGGCGCTGGATGCTGTGATGCTCGACGGCTACCTCTGCGGCATCCTGGTGCAGCCGGTGGCCCTCACGCCCGAGCAATGGCTGCCGCCGATCTTCGGCGCCAGCGGCCAGGCGCTGACGCCCGACACGCCGGGCTGGCACGCCGCCAAGCACGAGCGGCTGATCACGCTGATCGAGCGCCGCAAGGGCGCGCTGCAGCAGGGCATGCTCGAAGACGGCTGGTTCGACCCGCTGGTGCCGGTGCCGGAGGACGAGCAGGGCCAGCCGCTGGAGGGCAAGGCGGCAATGGAAGGCCTGGGCTACTGGGCTGCGGGCTTCGAGTGGGCGCTGGCCAACTTCACGCAGCTCGAAGAGCTGGGCCGCGAGGGCGTGCCCGACCTGCTCGACAGCATCTGGCGCCATCTGCCCGAGCAGGACGAGACCCAGGCCGCGATGACCAAGGCACTGGACGAGGAACACCCGCTGAAGAACCTGGACCAGGCCATCGAGCAGCTGGTCTTCGACGTGGTGGACCTGGCGCAGATCGGCACCGAGGAGCGGCTGCGCGTGGAGACGGTGCGCCGCGACGGCCCCAAGGTCGGCCGCAACGATCCCTGCCCCTGCGGCAGCGGCAAGAAGTTCAAGCACTGCCACGGCGCAGCCTGAAGTCCGCGCGGCCTGAAGCCCGCGCGGCCGCGAGCCGAGCCGCCGCCCCGCCGCGGCGCGCAAGCCGGCTGCACGCCCCGCTCCTGACGTCAACCCACCCACGTGGCCCATGCGCCTGCAGATCCTGTCGGACCTCCACCTGGAGACCGAGGCCTATAACCCGCAGTCGGCGCCGGATGCCGAGGCGCTGGTGCTGGCCGGCGACATCGACAGCGGTGCTAACGGCCTGTTGCGCGGCTGGCAGCGCTTTGCGCAGTGGCCGGTGCCGGTCATCGCCGTGGCGGGCAACCATGAGTTCGACCGCCGCGAGTGGAACGAGGCTTGGCCCATGCTGCGCGCGGCCTGCCGCGCGGCCGGCATCACGCTGCTGGAGCGCGAGGCCGTCGTGCTCACCGGCCGCGACGGCCGGCGCATCCGCTTCCTGGGCACCGCCCGCTGGTGCGACTTCGACCTCTTCGGCGAGGCCCGGCGCGACCAGGTGATGCGCGCGGCGCGCTACTTCGTCGACGTGATGCGCGCCCGCCGCGACGGCCAGCCGCTGGACGCCGCCGCAGTGCGGCAGGAGGCGCTGGTCTGCCGCGACTGGCTGGCCGCCGAGCTGGCGCGCACGCCCGCGGCCGACGAGCCCGGCTGGGATGCCACCGTGGCCGTCACCCACTTTGCACCCAGCCTGAGGAGCGCCGACCCGCGCTACGGCGCCCAGCCTGGCACGGCCAGCTTCTGCAATGCCGACGACGCGCTGCTGCCCGGCGCCAACCTGTGGGTGCACGGCCACCTGCATTGCCGCCACGACTACGTGGTGGCCCACGAGGATGGCCGCCGCACGCGCGTGGTGAGCAATGCCCGCGGCCACGGCCACAAGGGCGAGACCGCCGGCTTTGACGGCTTGCGCTGCGTGGACGTGTGAGCGCCTCGCCGGCCGGGCCCCGGCGCCGGCCCGCCGCCGCCCACCCGCGGCTGCGGACCTGCTGCGGCGTTTGACCTGCCGCAAGCCCGCGCCGCGCGGGCCGGCTGCGATGGCAAGCCGCCAGGGTGCTTGAGTAGGATGGCCGCATCGCAACTTCACCTGCGGAGTGCCCCCATGAAGATCCTCCTGGCCGTCGATGGCAGCGAGCACACCAAGCACATGCTGGCCTGGCTGGTCACGCATCCGGAGTGGCTGGGCTCGCGCCACCAGTACACCGTGCTCAACGTGGTGCCGCCGATCCCGCCGCATGCAATGGAGTTCCTGGACCCGGACGTCCTGCGCGCCTATGGCCCGGACCAGGCCGAGGCTGTCTTCGAGCCGGTGCGCGTCTTCCTCGCCCGCCATGGCATCGAGGCCACCTACACCCACCGCGTCGGCTATGCCGGCGACGAGATCAGCGACCTGGCCAAGGACCACGACATGCTGGTGATGGGCTCCCACGGCCGCGGGGCGCTGTCCAGCCTGGTGATGGGCTCGGTGGCCACGCGCGTGCTGGGCTCGTGCAAGACGCCGGTGCTGCTGATCCGCTGATCACCTTCTTGCGCTCGATGCGTTGATCGCGCGGTCCGTCCGCTGACCGCGCGCGGCTAGGACAGGGCCGTCGCGCCGCGCGGTGTCCAGCCTCAATCCCGCTGCGGCCCCGGCCGGCGGGCGTCCACGACGAAGCGCGCCTGGGTATGCAGCCTGGCATCGGCGCGCACCGGCGAGGCGGTGGTGCGGAAGCTGCACGTCATCTCCCGCGGGCCGATGTCCAGCAGTGCGTAGCCGCGCTCGTCGCTGCGCAGGTGCAGCGTGTCCGGGTTGCTGCGGCGCACCAGCGCGGCCTGGAATTCCGACAGGCCTCGGGTGGTCAGCGAGCTGCAGCAGAACTCGCTGGCGACGATGGGGGAGCGCCCATCGTCCGGTTGGTCCGGGTCCAGCCGCAGGTTGGCGGCTACCGATCGGTGCACGTCACCGCCCAGGGCCACCACGCCGGGCACGGCGGGCTCGGCGATGGCCTGCAGCAGGCGCTGGCGCGCGGCCGGGTAGCCGTCCCAGGCGTCGCTGTAGATCACGCGGCCCCACGGCGTGGCCACGCCCGACGGGCTGATCTGCGTGGTCTGGGCCAGCAGCTTCCAGCGCCGCTCGCTGCGCGCCAGGCCGGCGGCCAGCCAGCGCTCCTGTGCCGTGCCCAGCATGGTCTGTGCGCGGCGCGTGGCGACCTGATCGCAATACAGCCAGTCCGGCGCATGGGGCAGGCCCTCGGGCCCGTCGAAGCCCGGCTGGCGCGTGAGCAGCGGCCGGCCGTCCGGGCGGCGCGCGTCATGGCAGGCGCGCGGGCTGCGGAACTGCCGCGTGTCCAGCACCCAGATGTCGGCCAGCCGGCCCCAGGCCAGGTGCTGGTGGATGGCGAAGTGCGGCCCCCGCGGTGCGCGGCGTGGCGAGACGGGCAGGTGCTCGAAGTAGGCCTTGTAGGCCCGGGCCCGGCGCGCCAGGAAGCCCGCCACCGGCTCGCCGGCCACGCCGGGCAGATCCCCGGTGTAGTCGTTCTGCACGTCGTGGTCGTCCAGGTTCAGGATCCACGGGTGCGCGGCATGTGCGGCGCGCAGGTCGGCGTCGAGCTTGTAGCTGGCATGGTGGGCGCGGTACTCGTCCAGAGTGGCCGGCAGCGGATGCAGGTGGCGGCGGTGCAGCCAGTGGGCGTTGCTCTTCTCATAGATGTAGTCGCCGACGAAGAGCACGGCGTCCAGGTCCTGCTGCGCGATCTCGCGGTGCACGGCATAGCGGCCGTGCTCATAGTGCTGGCAGGACGCCAGGGCCAGGCGCAGGCGCTGCACGTCGGCGTCCTCGGCCGGCGCCGTGCGGGTGCGGCCCACCTCGCTGGCATGGCCGCCGGCGATGAAGCGGTAGTGGTAGCGCCTGCCGGGCTTCAGGTCCGCCACCTCCACGTGCACGCTGTGCGCATGCTCGGGCAGCGCCAGCGCGAGGCCGCTGCGCAGGCCGCGGCTGAAGCGCGCGTCCTCGGCCAGCTCCCAACGCACCTCGATGGGCTGGGGCGGCAGCGCCGGCCGCAGATCGCGCGGATTGGGCAGCAGGCGGGTCCACAGCACCACGCTGCCCGGCAGCGGCTCGCCGCTGGCCACGCCCAGGGTGAAGGGATAGTCACCGCCGGGCCAGCGCTGCAGCACGGGGCCTCGTGCGGCGGCCGGGCCAAAGAGGCTGCCCAGGGCCCAGGCCAGCGCGGTGCGGCCCAGGGCCTGGAGGGCATCGCGGCGAGCAGGGGGGACGACAGCGGACAGCGGATCGGGGCGCGGCATGAAGGGCGCGATTGTGCCCAGCCGGCCCGCGCGCCAGGTCACGGCCGGACGCGGTCATCGGGCCCGGCGCGCGATCAGCGGCCGCCCGGGTCTGGCGCCGAGCCTCAGGTTTGCCCGCGCGCCTGCTTGCGCTGGCCGATGCGCGCGGTCAGCCGCACGGCCCAGCCGGTGAGGTTGGGCGCCAGCCCGGCGAGCTTGGCCGGCAGGTGGCGCGTGAGCGGCAAGGCGATCTCCACCGGCGGACGCGGCGCGTCCAGCGCCCGCAGCACGGCACGCACCACGCGCTCGGCCGGCATGGGCCCCCCGCCAGAGAAGATCATCGCCGCCTGCGGCCGGCGGCGCTCGCCCTCGATCATCGGCGTGGCCACCGCGTCGGGACAGATCACGGTGGCATGCAGGCCCAGCGGGATCAGCTCCTGCGCCAGGCTCAGGGTGTAGCCGCGCACCGCGAACTTGCTGGCGCAGTAGAGCGCGCAGCCGGGCACCGGCGTGATGCCGGCCATGGAGGCGATGTTGACGATGCGCCCGCCCCGGCCGGGCCTCTGACCGTGCCGCTGGCGCTGCGCCAGCATCAGCGCCAGCGCGGCCTGGCTGCCCAGGATCACGCCCTTGGTGTTGACGTCGATCTGCAGGTGCACGTCGTCCTCGCGGATGTCGGGCGCGAAGTCCGGCCGCAGCACGCCGGCCACGTTGAGCACCGCATCCAGCCGCGGCCAGTCGCGCGCCACGGCGTCCATCACGCTGCGCCACTGGGCGCCGTCGCGCACGTCCAGCGCCTGCAGGCGCAGCCGCGTGGCCGCCTCCGGCAAGCTGCCCAGGGCTTGCATGCCGTCGGTGCGAACGTCGCAGGCCCATACTTGGTCGCCGCGCGCCAGCAGCACGCGCGCCAGTGCCGCGCCGATACCGCTGGCACAGCCGGTGACGAGGATGTGGCGGGGCTCGGGCATGGTGGACAGCGCGGTGGATGGGGTGCGTCGGATTGTGGGCAGGCACGGGCATGCCGCGCCCCGGGTAAGCCCCTGGACACCAGCGGGCGCGACCCGGCACGGATGGCACGACCGTTGCCTAAGCCGGGCAGGCGCCCGGCTCGCTGCACCGGACGCCAGCCGCACGGCGGTGCGCCGCACGCGCGGGCCAATGGCCGGCCGCCCCGTGCCACCGGCATGCCGCGCGGGAGATCGCCATGAACCGACTGCTGTCCGCCACCGTCACCTGGCTCACCATCCTGGCCGCCTGCCTCAGCGGGCTGCTGCTGATGGCCCTGGCCCAGCGCCCGGCAGGGGCGGACCGCGCGCTGCCGCAGCCGGGCGCATCTCCGCAGGTCGCCAGCGCCACGCAGCTGACCTGCAGCGCCGCAGACCATGAGGACGATCCGGCGATGGCCGGCCTGGAAGCGCCCGCCGCTCTGGCGTTGGCGCGCTGAGGCTGACGGGCTCGGGACGAAGGGCCAGGCCCCCTCCGCCTCCCCTGCTGATCGGCCCGCGCCCGGTGCACCCGCCGGCTCGGCACTGGGCTTGCAACGTCCGCATGGCGGCTTGCCCCCTCCCACCGGCGGCGCCGTATCCGCACAATGAATCGGCGAGCCCTCGCGCGCGCCCCCGCCCGCACGGGCCGCACGCGCTGCCCGGCGCTCACGCGCATCACAACCAGGAGACGCCCATGCCCCCCGCCGATGACCCCACCAGCACGCCGCCGCCCTCGGCCACAACGGCCACCTTCGCCGACGCCTTCACCGAGCCGCTGAAGGCCGCGATGAGCTTCGGCAAGTTCGTCCCGGGCTTCGACTTTCTGGAACAGTGGACCCGCCAGGCCCATGCCGCACTGCCCACCATGGGCCAATGGGTGGCACCCACGCTGGACCCGGCCGAGCTGGAGAAGCGCATCCAGGACTTGCGCACCGTGCAGTTCTGGCTGGAGCAGAACGCGCGCATGCTGGGCATGACCATCCAGGCGCTCGAGGTACAGCGCATGACGCTGGCCACGCTGCAAGGCATGAACGTGCCGGTGGATGCGCTGCGCGAATCGCTCAAAGCCCGCCCCGCCGGCACGCCCGCCGCGTCGGGGGCCGGCGGGTTCGCCTTCGGTAGTGCGGGTAGCGCGGCGCAGTCTGGAGCCGGCCCTTCACCCGCTTCACCGCCCGCCTCGCCGCCGGCGGAGCCGGCCAGCCACGGCGCTCATCCGGCGGCCCAGGCCGCTGCCCCCGACAGCACAGCCGCCCCGGCCGCCGTGGATCCGATGCGCTGGTGGGGCGAGCTCACCCAGCAGTTCACCCAGCTCGCGGCCAGCACCATGCAAGACGCCATGGGCCGCGAGCGCGCGCCCGCCAAGCCGCCCGCTGGCGAGGGCGATGCGAGCGATGCCGCAGCCGGTGCCGGCCATGCAGTGGGCCGCGCCGCCCGCACACGCGGCGCGCGCACGCCGACGGACAACGCAGCCCCACGCGGCGCGGCCGATGACGATGCCGCACGCCCACCCCGGGGCAAGGCCCGCAGCGCGGCTCCCGACAAGCCGGCGCGGCGCTGAGGCGGACGTGGGCCACCCGGGCCGCGCCGCCCCCGCACCGGCACGCCCGGCCGCGCTGCGCGATGATTGACGCCCGCCTCGCATTACCCGGCCATGACCCTCGCCCCCTTCCTCCACGGCCACGCCACCCACCCGGACTGGCGCATGGCGCTCAGCCTGGCGCTGGCGCAGGTCGACGCGCAGGCGACCCGGCGGGCCCATGCCGCCCGCCAGGCTGACCCGCCGGCCACGCCGCCCCCGCTGCCGGCGCCCGCCACCGAAGGCGAAGCCGACACACCCGGCGGAGTTGGCGCGCCCACGCTGGGCTGGTGCTACCTCAGCGACCACTACGCCACATCGGCCGAGGCCATCCACGCCGAGCTGCAGCGCCGCTGCCCCGGCGTGGCGTGGGTTGGCGTCACCGCCGTCGGCGTGGCCGCCAGTGGAGTGGAGTACCTCAACGAGCCGGCTCTGGTGCTGATGCTGGCCGAGCTGCCGCGTGAGTCCTTCCGCATCTTCAACGGTCCCCACCCGCTGCCGTCGGCCGACAGCGGTTTCGAGGCCCACACCGCCCTGGTCCACGCCGATCCGTCCACGCCCGAGCTGGAGGAGCTGCTGGCCGAGCTGGCCCCGCGCACGGCCACCGGCTATCTCTTCGGCGGCCTGGCCAGCGCGCGTTACCGGGCACGCCACATCGCCGATGGCGTGTGGAGCGGCGGCCTGTCGGGGGTCGCGTTTGACCATCGGGTGCAGCTGATCTCACGCATCACTCAAGGCTGCCAGCCCATCGGCCCGGCGCGCGTCATCACCGAAGCCGACCGCAACGTCATCGTTAGCCTGGACGGCGAGCCCGCGCTGGACTGCCTGCTGCGCGACCTGGGCGCGGCCGATGCGCCCAGCCACCGCGAGCTGCTGCCCCGCCTGCGCACCACGCTGGCCGGCCTGAGCAGCGGCGCAGCCGATGCCATCCGCCGCCCGGGGCAATTCGGCACCGACACCCGCGTGCGCCACCTCATCGGCCTGGACCCACAACGCCGGGGCCTGGCCGTGGCCGAGGAGGTGGACGAAGGCATGCAACTGGCCTTCTGCACCCGCAACCCGCAGGCGGCGCGGCGCGACCTGGTGCGCATCGCCACCGAGATCCGCGAGGAGGTTGAGGGTGACGGCGAGCAGCCTGCGCGCCGCATGCTGGGCGCCGTCTACGTCAGCTGTGCCGGCCGCGGCGGGCCGCACTTCGGCGGAGAGCATGCCGAGCTGCAGACGCTGCAGCATGCGCTGGGCGAGCTGCCGCTGGCCGGGTTCTTCGCCGGCGGCGAGATCGCCCGCGACCAGCTCTACGGCTACACCGGCGTGCTGACCGTCTTCGTGGCCTGAGTGCCGCGGCGGGGCCGGACAAAGGCGCCCGGCTCGGCCGGCGGCAAGACCTGCCGCCGCGCGCACAACCATCGGTCAACTCGACCGCCCGCCGCGGGCGGCCCGTGCGCCACAGCGGCGCACCTCCCTAGCTTGAAGGTCCCGGCCCCTCTCCTTGGGGATCGTGGCTGTGCACCACCAACGCGCACAGTGTGAGACCGCCTCCTGCGCTGCTCATCCTGACGGCGCGAGGCAGGCCGCACGGCCGCGGTGCGCCAGCCCCGGCCCGCCACCACATCGCGTCCTGGGGAGGCCGCCATGAACCCGCTCGATTCACGTCCCAGCCTGGGTGCCTGCAACGCTGCCGCGGGGCTCGGCCTTGCGGCCTCCAACTGGCAGCGGGCCCCGCGCCCCCCCGTGCGCATGGCCGCTGCGCCACTGATCTCCCCATCGGCGGCGCATCACACGCTCACGCCACCGGGCGCGCCCCTGGCGCAGCCCACACGCGCGGCTGCCGGCATTGCCGCGCCCCCCCCCGAGCCGGTGGCCCCGCCAGCCCCGCGCGCCCCGGCGGCCTCCACCGCGACGCAAACCGATCGCCACGCCGTGCAGCAGGCCGTCCGGGTCTCGGTGCGTGGCCCGGGCCCGCAGTCGGCGGGCGGGCGCAGCAGCCCTCAGGCGGCCATCGGCGCGGGCGGCTCGGTGCTGGCCTCGCCTGCACAGGGCGGCACGCCGGCAGCCCGGGCCGGCTCCTCCGCCGCCGGCCACACCACGGTACGCGCCACCGCGTCTGCACTCGCCCCAGCTCAGGCCACGTCGCGCCAGGCACCGTCCGACACGCTGGCCCGCCGGCCGGAGAGCGGCGCCCTGCGCGCGGCCACCACCTGGCTGGCGGCCGAGCCGCCCGCCCCCTGGGCGGCCCGCCCTTGGCCGGTGCAGGATCGGCCGCACGGGGGTGCGTCGTCCGCCCGCGCCGCTCAGCCGGCGCCGGCACGCCCGGTCCGCGCGCGCGCCGGCTCCCGCGAGGTGGTGTTCGAGTTCATCGGCCAGGGTGCGCTGAGCGTGCTGTCCTCCATCACGGGGCGCTGCTACCGCTTCGAGCAGCCTGGCGCACGCCTGGTCGTGGACAGCCGCGACGTCGGCCAGCTCGCCCGCGTGAGCCTGCTGCGCTGCCTGGATGCGGCCGGCTGACCAGCACCCGTCGCTCAGTGCTTCCGCAGGCTGGCTCTGCATCCCAGTTGCGAATGCTGCGACCGCGACCTGCCGGCCACCTCGGCCGATGCTCGGATCTGCTCGTTCGAGTGCACCTTCTGCGCCGACTGCGCCGCCACGCTGGGCAGCCGCTGCCCCAACTGCGGCGGTGAGCTGGTGGCACGGCCTCGTCGCCCGGCGGCCAAGGTGGCGCGCTTCCCCTGCGTCCACGCAGCGGGTGCTCAAGCAGCACGGCTGCGCTACGGCCAACTGAGCATCGCCACAGCGTCGGTCTGAGCGTCAGGCGAGCCGGCGCTTCACACCGCCCGCCCGCGGCGTGAAGCCCGGTCCCCACCCGGCCGCTAACATCGCCGGCAAAGGTCAGCAGCAAAGGCCAGCGACAAAGGCAAACCGCGCTGTGATCCGCCTGGGATGCGTGGCAAGCCATGCCCGGCGGCCCTTCGCGGCACAAGAGCCTTGCGGCCTTGGTGCGGTCGCTGCCAAGCGCGGCCTTCCTGCTCGCCGCCGACTGCTCGCCACCGCATTCCCGCCGCCGTCCCACGACGCCCGCTGTCCTGGCCAAAGCGCCAGAAGCACCAAAAGCGCGCCTGCCCACTCTCGCCCCCCCGTCACCTTGTCCGCCCTGCCTGCCCCCAGCCCTGAACGCGCGGCTTCGTCACCGAGCCGTGCCGACCGCGCCGACCGCCGCGATGAGCTGGTGCGCGCCCTGCTGGCCGTCGTGCCGGCGCACACGCTGATCTGGCATGACGAGGGCACCACGCCGTATGAATGCGACGGCCTGACCGCCTACCGCCAGCGCCCGCTGGCCGTGGCGCTGCCGGAGACGCCGCAGCAGGTGCAGGCCGTGCTGCAGGTCTGCCACCGGCTGGGCGTGCCGGTGGTGGCACGCGGCTCGGGCACCGGCCTGTCCGGCGGCGCGCTGCCGCACGAGCGGGGCCTGACGCTGAGCCTGACGCGGCTCAACCGCATCCTCAAGGTGGACCCGCTGGCCTGCACCGCCGTCGTGCAGTGCGGTGTGCGCAACGCGGCCATCAGCGAGGCCGCTGCACCGCATGGCCTCTACTACGCGCCGGACCCGAGCAGCCAGATCGCCTGCTCCATCGGCGGCAACGTGGCCGAGAACGCCGGCGGCGTGCACTGCCTGAAGTACGGCCTGACGGTGCACAACGTGCTGGGCGTGCGCGGCTACACGGTCGAGGGCGAGCCGTTTGCCTTCGGCGGCGACACGCTGGATGCACCGGGGCTGGACCTGCTGGCGCTGCTCGTGGGCAGCGAGGGCCTGCTGGCCGTGGTCACCGAGGTGACCGTGCGCCTGCTGCCGCGCCCGCGCCTGGCCCGCTGCCTGATGGCCAGCTTCGCCGACGTGCGGGCTGCGGGCGATGCGGTGGCGGCCATCATCGGCGCCGGCCTCATCCCCGCCGGGCTGGAGATGATGGACCGCCCCATGACGGCCGCGGTGGAGGACTTCGTCCATGCCGGCTACGACACCACGGCCGAGGCCATCCTGCTGTGCGAGAGCGACGGCACGCCGGAGGAAGTGGCCGAGGAGATCGAGCGCATGACCGCGGTGCTGATGGCCGCCGGCGCCACCGCCGTGCAGGTGAGCGAGGACGAGGCGCAGCGGCTGCGCTTCTGGAGCGGGCGCAAGAACGCCTTCCCGGCCAGCGGGCGCATCAGCCCGGACTATCTGTGCATGGACTCGACCATCCCGCGCAAGCGGCTGGCCGACATGCTGCAGGCCATCACCGCCATGCAGGGCAAGCATGGGCTGCGCTGCGTCAACGTCTTCCATGCCGGCGACGGCAACCTGCACCCGCTGATCCTGTTCGACGCCAACGATGCGGACCAGCTGGCCCGGGCCGAAGCCTTCGGCGCCGAGATCCTGGAGACCAGCGTCGCGATGGGCGGCACCGTCACCGGCGAGCACGGCGTGGGCGTGGAAAAGCTCAACTCCATGTGCGTGCAGTTCTCGCCCGAGGAGCGCGAGCAGATGCTGGCCGTCAAACGCGCCTTCGACCCGCAGGGCCTGCTCAACCCCGGCAAGGCCATCCCCACGCTGAACCGCTGCGCCGAGTACGGCCGCATGCTGGTGCGCGGCGGCGTGCTGAGCTTCCCGGAGCTGGAGCGGTTCTAGCGCCCGGTCGCCCCGCCGCGCGGCCGCCAGAAAAAACGGGCCGCTCAGGCCATGAAGCCCGGCGGCCCGCGAAGGTGCGGCGAATCGCGTTTCGCCGCCCCGCCCACGATGAGGCCCGTGCGCCCTGCCCCGCCTGACCGGCGGGCAGGCAGCGCGTGCGTGATCAACGCTTGGTGTAGATCTGGTCGAAGACGCCGCCGTCGTTGAAGTGCGTCTTCTGCGCCTGCTGCCAGTTGCCGAAGACGCTTTCCAGGGTGAACAGCTTGAGCTTGGGGAACTGCGCGGCGTGCTTGGCGGCCACCTTGGGGTCGGTCGGGCGGTAGTAGTTGGCTGCGGCGATCTCCTGGCCCTGCGGGGTGTAGAGGTACTCCAGGTAGGCCTGGGCCAGCGCGCGGGTGCCGCGCTTGTCCACCACCTTGTCGACCACCGCCACCGGCGGCTCGGCCAGGATGCTGACCGACGGCGCGACGATGTCGAACTTGTCCGGGCCGAGCTCCTTGATCGCCAGCAGCGCCTCGTTCTCCCAGGCCAGCAGTACGTCGCCGATGCCGCGCTCGACGAAGGTGGTGGTGGCACCGCGCGCGCCGGAGTCGAGCACCGGCACGTTGCGGTACAGCCGCGCCACGAACTCCTGCGCCTTGGCCGGCGTGCCGTACTTCTGCTGGGCATAGCCCCAGGCCGCCAGGTAGTTCCAGCGCGCGCCGCCGGAGGTCTTGGGATTGGGCGTGATGACGCTCACGCCGGGCTTGACCAGGTCATCCCAGTCCTTGATCTGCTTGGGGTTGCCCTTGCGCACCAGGAAGACGATGGTGGATGTGTAGGGCGAGCTGTTGTGCGGCAGGCGCTTTTGCCAGTCGGGCGGCAGCAGCTTGGCCCGGGCGGCGATCTCGTCGATGTCGTAGGCCAGGGCCAGCGTCACCACGTCGGCCTCCAGGCCATCGATGACCGAGCGCGCCTGCTTGCCCGATCCGCCATGCGAAGCGCGCAGGGTCACGTCCTGGCCGGTCTTGGCCTTCCAGTGCTGGGCAAACGCCTTGTTGAACTCCTGATAGAGCTCGCGCGTGGGGTCGTAAGAGACGTTGAGCAGGCTCTGCTGCTGCGCCCAGGCAGGCGCGGCGAAGGTGGCCGCCAGCGCCGCAGTGGTGAAGGCTCGGCGGGTCCAGGACAGCAGGGGCGTGAGGGGCATGGCGGTCTCGGGTGCGATGTTGGAATGAGGCCATGCTAGGCAGCGCCCTGCTGCGCGGGAACCAAGTCTTGCGCCGCTGGTTATGCGGCTCGCACAAGCCGCGCAAGCTCATGAGGGCAGCGCATATGCGAGGCCGCCCGATGGCAGCGGGCCAGCGGAGGGCGTGCATGTCGGCCGGTTGGTGCGGCGCAGGGCACGGGCGGCGGGCAGCCGGGGCGCCGGCACGGTGACGCTTTGGGACAATCGCCTCCATGTCGCCGCCCTGCCGTCAATCGCCTCAGCTGCTGGTGGCCTGCCTGTGCGCCCAGTGGTGTGGCACCTGCCGCGAGTACCGCGCCGCCTTCGAGCAGCTGTCCGCCTCTATGCCGCAGCACCGCTGGCGCTGGCTGGACATCGAAGACGAGGCCGGGCTGGCCGACGACATCGACATCGAGACGTTTCCGACGCTGCTCATCGTCCACCAGGCGCAGGTGCGTTTCGCCGGCACGGTGCTGCCGCGCGCCGGCGATGCGCTGCGGCTGATCGAGTCGATCTCCGAGCAGATCGGGCGCGGCGTGCCACCGCCCGCATTGCCGGGGCCGGTGGATCAGGACGAGGCCTGGGCGGCGTTGGCCGCGGCGCTGTGGTCGGGGCGCGGCGCGTGACGGTGGCGACCGCCTCTGCGTCAGGCGCTGGACCGTCCTGAACGCCCATGTTGCACTGCACAATGCGCCTGTCGATCACGCAGGAGGCCGCCAGTGCGCTACGTCGTCTTCAACCAGAAGGGTGGGGTGGGGAAGTCCACCATCGCCAGCAACCTGGCCGCCATCAGCGCGCACGAGGGGCAGCGCACGCTGCTGGTGGACCTTGATTCGCAAGGCAACTCCACGCACTACCTGCTGGGCCGCAGCGCCGAGGACGACCGCCATGCTGCCGCCTTCTTCGAGCAGACCCTGAAGTTCGTCGCCCGCCCGCGCGCCAGCGCGGACTTCGTGGTCGAGACGCCCTGGGACGGCCTGCACCTGCTGCCCTCGCACCCGCTGCTGGAGGAGCTGCAGGGCAAGCTGGAGAGCCGCTACAAGATCTACAAGCTGCGCGATGCGCTGGCCGAGCTGGCGGCCGACTACGACCGCATCTACATCGACACGCCCCCAGCGCTGAACTTCTACACGCGCTCGGCGCTGATCGCCGCGCAGGGCTGCCTGATCCCGTTCGACTGCGACGACTTCTCGCGCCGTGCTCTGTATGCGCTGCTGGACAACGTGCAGGAGATCCGCGCCGACCACAACGCGGACCTGGCCGTCACCGGCATCGTGGTCAACCAGTTCCAGCCGCGGGCCAACCTGCCTCAGCGGCTGGTGCAGGAGCTGATCGACGAAGGACTGCCCGTGCTGCAGCCGTATTTGAGCGCATCGGTGAAGGTGAAGGAGTCGCACCAGCTTTCGCGCCCGATGGTGCACCTGGATGCCCGCCACAAGCTCACACAGGAGCTGATGGCGCTGCACGAGGCGCTGCCGGGCTGAAGCGGCAGGCAGGCGACGGGGACGCCCTACACCGCGTAGTTCAGCTCCATCGGGTGCACACGCATAAGCCGGCGGCGGCCATGCTCCTGGCGGATCAGGCGGTCCACCAGCAGGCGTCCATAGGGCCAGGGGCCGTGGCCCGACTCGACATTGATGTGGCCGGCATCGCCCAGGTCGACGAAGCGGCTGCCCCAGCGCGCGGCCCACAGGCGGGCGCGCTCCGGCGTCATCCACGGGTCGGTGCGGCTACCCACCAGCATGGTGGTCAGGCCCAGGCCGGATTGGGGCAGCAGCGCCTCCACCCCGAACTTGGCGGGCTCGGCCGGTGCCACCAGCAACGCAGCGCGCAGGCCCGGGCCGTCAGCCGCAGCAGGTTGCTCCAGCAGATGACGCGCCAGCGCCAGGCAGCCGAAGCTATGCGCCACCGCGATCCAGGCCGTGCGCGGATGGCGTGCCAGCACCTGGCCGATGCGGCCGGCCCAGCGGCGCAGGTCGGGCGTGTGCCAGTCGGCCTGCCGCACGCGCACGGCATCGCGGTACTGCCCCTGCAGCCAGGTCTGCCAGTGGCCCGGGCCGCTGTCGGCCAGGCCCGGGATGATGAGCACGCGCAGCGGCTCGCCGCCATAGCGGCCGGCCCGCAGCGCGCGGGCATCGGCCGGCAGCTCGAGGCCGGGGCGCGTGGCGGGCGGGCTGGCGGACATGGCGGGTACGCTCACAGCGCCGCGATCGAGACCTCGGTGGACTTCACCAGCGCGATCACCTCCTTGCCCGGCACCAGGCCCAGCTCCTTGACCGAGCGGGTGGTGATGACCGAGGTGACGACCAGGCCTGACGGCGTCTCGACATCGATCTCCGAGACGACCGGGCCTTCGATGATCTCGCGCACCTTGCCGCGGAACTGGTTGCGCACGTTGATCGCGGTGATGGACATGGGGGCTCCTGCTTCAAGCCAGTGACGCGCCGCGTGCTGCAGCGCATGTCGGCATGCTGGGGCTGCGCCTCATGCGGATCAACGAAGAATTGCGACACGGCGCCCGCCATGCATGCACGGCGCAGATCAACATGCGGCGCGCGCATGCCCTTGCGTGCGCCGCCCGGTGTGCAGGCCGGAAACGACAACGGCCGGCAGATGCCGGCCGCTGCATGCGTGGCGATGGCGCGCTCAGCTCAGCTCGCCCATCTGCGACTGCAGGTAGTTGTGCTGGCCCACGGTGTTGACCAGCTCCAGCTGTGTCTCGAGGAAGTCGATGTGCTCCTCGGTGTCGTCGAGGATGCCCTGCAGGATCTCGCGCGAGACGTAGTCGCGCACGGTCTCACAGTGCGCGATGCCGTCCTTGATGGTGGCCTGCGCGGCGGTCTCCAGCTTCAGGTCGCACTGGAGCGCCTCGATGGCGTTCTCGCCGATGAGCAGCTTGCCCAGGTCCTGCAGGTTGGGCAGGCCGTCGAGCATGAGGATGCGCTCGATGAGCTTGTCGGCATGCTTCATCTCGCCGATGGACTCCTGGTATTCCTTCTTGGCCAGCTTGTCCAGGCCCCAGTGCTTGAACATCCGGTAGTGCAGGAAGTACTGGTTGGTCGCGGTCAGCTCGTTCTTGAGCTGGGCGTTGAGGTGCTGGATGACGACGGGATCGCCTTTCATGGATGGGCTCCTTCTTGTAGATGGGCGGATTGTCGGGGTGGGCGCCAGCACGCTTCAACCGCCGGGGCAACGCAACCGACGCAGGCCCGGGTCTTTTGGGATGAGAACGCTTATGGCCCGCATTGGAGCTGCGCCAGGCGCGCACGGCGCGCCGCAGGGCACGGCTCAACGCTGCATCACATACCGCCCCGGCGCGGGCTCCAGCGGCGGCAGGCCGCGGTCGGGCGCCCCCATGGGCGGCGGCTCGGCGAGCGGCCCGCTGCGGCGCGCCAGCCAGTCGTGCCAGGCCAGCCACCAGGAGCCCTCGTGCGGGCGGGCCAGCGCGAGCCAGGTGTCGGCGTCCAGGTGCTTGCCGTGGTGCGGCCGGGTGTGCAGCTGGTAGCGGCGGTTGCGGTGGCCGGGCTCGCTGACGATGCCCGCGTTGTGGCCGCCGTTGGTCAGGGCGAAGGTGATCTCCGCATCGCAGAGCTGGTGGATCTTGTAGACCGAGCGCCAGGGCGAGACATGGTCCTTGACCGTGCCCACGGCGAAGACGGGCACGCGCACGTCGTTGAGCGACACGGGCTTGTCGCCCACGCGGTAGGCGCCGTGGGCCAGGTCGTTGCGCAGGTAGAGGCTGCGCAGGTACTCCACGTGCATGCGGTAGGGCATGCGCGTGGTGTCGGCGTTCCAGGCCATCAGGTCGTTGAGCGGCATGCGCGTGCCCAGCAGGTAGTCGCGCACCATGCGCGACCACACCAGATCACGCGTGTTCAGGAAGGTGAAGCTGCCGCCCATCTGGCTGCCGTCGAGGAAGCCGCGCGCCCACATCTGGTCTTCCAGGTAGGTGATCTGGCTCTCGTCGATGAAGAGCGAGAGCTCGCCGGGCTCCTCGAAATCGGTCTGCGCGGCCAGCAGGCTCAGCGTGGCGATGCGCTGGTCGTCGTCGCGCGCCAGCGCGGCGGCGGCGATGGCCAGCAGCGTGCCGCCCAGGCAGTAGCCCATCGCATGCACCCGGCGTCCGGGCAGGATGGTGCTGACGGCATCCAGCGCAGCCAGCGGGCCTGCGCGCAGGTAATCGTCCATGCCCAGGTTGCGGTCCTGCGGGCCGGGGTTGCGCCAGGACACCATGAACACCGTGTGCCCCTGCTCCACCAGCCAGCGCACCAGCGAGTTGTGCGGCGACAGATCGAGGATGTAGTACTTCATGATCCACGACGGCAGGATGAGCACCGGCTCGGGGTGCACCTGCGCGGTGGTGGGCGTGTACTGGATCAGCTCGATGAGGTCGTTGCGATAGACGACCTGGCCGGGCGTGACGGCCACGTCGCGGCCGACCTGGAAGGCCTCGGTGCCCGGCGGCGGCGCCTGCGTGAGGCTGCGCAGCCAGTCGGCGGAGAAGTTGAGCGCGCCGCGCATCAGGTTGGCGCCGTTCTCGCGCCGCGTGGCCTCGATGACCTCGGGGTTGAGCCAGGGCACGTTGGCCGGGCACATGGCGTCCAGCCATTGCCGGGCGGCAAAGCTGACCACGTGCTCGTGATGCGGGGTGACGCCGCGCACGCCGGTGGTGGCGGCGCCCCACCAGGCCTCACTCATCAGGAAGACGTCGCGCAGCAGGCTCCAGGGCCACTGCTGCCAGGCCGGCGCGGCAAAGCGCGCGTCGCGGCGGTCAGCCGATGCGGCGGGCGCGGCTTCTACGCCGGTCTCGCCAGGCTCCGCCGGGCTCAGCAGCGCATCGGCCAGCCGCATGGCCTGCTGGCGTGCCAGCTCGCGCAGCTCGCTCTGCTTGCCCGGCGCAAAGGCCAGGTGGATCCACCAGTCCAGCATGGACAGCAGGAAGGACGCCGGCGACAGGCCGTTGGTGTAGCGCGCCAGCAGCGCGTGGGCGGCCTGGTCGAGCAGCAGGTTGCGCGGTGCCTCCTGTGCGCCTGCGGGCCCTGCCTCACCGCCCTCGCCACGGCTGCTGCCGGGTTCACGGGCCGGCGTGTCGGGCGTGAGCGATGAAGGAGGCGAGGCGGCCGGCAGCATGGCCGGCGGCGCGGCAGCCGGGGCAGCCGGGGCGGCCGGGGCGGCGGCCAGCGCAGCGGCAGAGGCCGACGTCGCTGCGGACGGTGCTGCAGGCGTGGCGACGGAGAGCGGGGATTCCAGACGGTCTTTCATCAAGGGCTCCGGGGGCGATCCTGCCGGTGGGCTTGCTGGGTGGCGCGCTGCATGGGTGACGATGGAGCACGGGCCCAGTGGGCAGCCGGCATCACTGCCAGCCCCATCGTCTCACGTACAGGCGCTTGGCTGCGCTGACCAGCATCACATAGCCGGCCAGGATGGCCGCCGCCCAGGCCAGGAAGGCCGGCGGCAGCGCCTGCAGCCCGAAGGCCGCGGCCAGCGGCGAGTACGGCAGCAGCACCGCGGCCAGGGCCACGCTGAAGGTGGTGGCCGCCAGCACGCCGGACGGCCGGCTGCCGCGCCCGGGCAGGCGCGGGCTGCGGATGAGGTGCACGATCAGCGTCTGCGTGAGCAACCCGACGACGAACCAGCCCGACTGGAACAGCCCCTGCTCGGCCGGCGTGTCCGCGGCGAACACCCACCACAGCACGGCGAAGGTGGCCAGGTCGAACACCGAGCTCAGCGGCCCGAAGCACAGCATGAAGCGGCCGATGCCCGCGGGTTGCCAGGCCAGCGGGCGGCCGATGAGCTCGTCGTCCACGCGGTCGAAGGGGATGCCGGTCTGCGACAGGTCGTACAGCAGGTTCTGCACCAGCAGCTGCAGCGGCAGCATGGGCAGGAAGGGCAGCAGCAGGCTGGCCGCCAGCACCGACAGCACGTTGCCGAAGTTGGAGCTGGCCGTCATGCGGATGTACTTGAGCATGTTGCTGAACACGCGCCGGCCCTGCAGCACGCCTTCGCCCAGCACCAGCAGGCTCTTCTCCAGCAGGATGATGTCGGCCGCCTCCTTGGCGATGTCCACCGCGGTATCCACCGATATGCCGATGTCAGCCGCGCGCAGCGCCGGCGCGTCGTTGATGCCGTCCCCCATGAAGCCCACCACATGCCCTTGCGCGCGCAGGGCCTTGACCAGCCGCTCCTTGTGCAGCGGGGTGAGCTTCGCAAAGAGCCGGTGCTCGCGCACCGCGGCGGCCAGCTGCGCGTCATCCATCGCGTCGATCTGCGCGCCCAGCAGCGCCCGGTCCACGGGCAGGCCGACTTCCCGGCAGATCTTGAGCGACACGCGCTCGTTGTCGCCGGTCAGCACCTTCACCTGCACGCCGTGATCGGCCAGCATGCGCAGCGCCGGCGCGGTGGACTCCTTGGGCGGATCGAGAAAGGCGACGAAGCCCAGCAGCGTGAGCCGCGCCTCGTCGGCCACGCCGTAGACCGATTGCGTGGTGGGCCCGGCCTTGACTGCCACGGCCACCACGCGCAGCCCCTCGTCGTTGAGGGCGGCCGTGACCTGCCTGATGCGCGCCAAGTGCGCGTCGTCCAGCGGCAGCGCGTCCTCACCCTGGCGCACCGAGGTGCAAACAGCCAGCACCTCTTCGAGCGCGCCTTTGCAGATCAGCAGGTGGTGCTCGGGCTGCTGCGCGCCGTGGGCATGGACCACCACCGACATGCGCCGCCGCTCGAAGTCGAAGGGGATCTCGTCCACCTTGGCATAGGAGCCGGCCACGTCCAGGTCGCGATGCAGCTCCACGTGCTGCAGCACGGCCACATCCAGCAGGTTCTTCAGCCCGGTCTGGTAGTGGCTGTTGAGAAAGGCCGCCTCCAGCACCGCGTCGCTGGGTGCACCGAAGGCGTCACAGTGCCGGGCCAGGAAGATCCTGTCCTGGGTCAGCGTGCCGGTCTTGTCGGCACACAGCACATCCATCGCGCCGAAGTTCTGGATCGCATCCAGGCGCTTGACGATGACCCGCCGGCGCGCCATGCCCACCGCGCCCTTGGCCAAGGTGGAGGTGACGATCATCGGCAGCATCTCCGGCGTCAGCCCCACCGCCACCGACAGCGCAAAGAGCAGGGCCTGCAGCCAGTCGCCCTTGGTCAGCCCGTTGACCAGGAACACAACGGGCGCCATCACCGCCATGAAGCGGATCAGCAGCCAGCTGACCTGATTGATGCCGGCCTGGAAGGCCGTGGGCCCGCGCGGGGCGGCGCTGGCGTGCTCCGCCACGGTGCCGAAGTAGGTGGCGTTGCCCGTGGCCAGCACCACCGCGGTGGCCGAGCCGCTGACCACGTTGGTGCCCATGAAGAGCAGCACGTCGCGCTCCAGCACGCTGCGCCCCAACGGCTCGTGCTCGTCGGCGAACTTCTCCACCGGCAGCGACTCGCCGGTCATCGCCGCCTGGCTCACGAACAGGTCCTTGGCCTGCAGCACCCGGCAGTCGGCCGGGATCATGTCGCCGGCCGACAGGCGCACGACGTCGCCGGGGACCAGCTCGCGCAGGGGCAGCTCGACGGTGCGGGCCCCCACGGCAGCCGCCCCGGTCGCCGCGCCGGCTGATGCGGCCGCACCGGCGTGGCGGGCGGGCGCGGGCCGCAGCACGCTGGCGGTACTGGCCACCAGGTCCTTGAGCCGGTCGGCGGCGCCGCCTGAGCGCGCCTCCTGTACAAAACGCAGCCCGGTGGACAGCAGCACCATCGCGCCGATCACGCCGGCGGCACGCTCGTCCGAGCCCAGCCAGGACACTGCGGCCAGCAGCACCAGCAGCAGGTTGAAGGGGTTGCGAAAGGCTTGCCACAGGCGCGCCGACCAATGCAGCGGCCTCTCATGCTGGACGATGTTGGGCCCCACCCTCCGGCGCACCGCCCGCGCCTGGCGCGCGGTGAGCCCCTCGGGCCGGCTGCCCAGGCTATCCAGCAGCGCGGGCAGCGGCTCATCGGCGGCCTGCGTCAGTCGCGCAGCCAGCGCCTGCGGCGCCTCGCGCGGCAGCCCGCCAGGGGCATGCAGACCCTCGAAGAGCGCCAGACGGCGGAAGTGCCGCCCCAGGCGGCGCCGGCGCAGAAAGCCGGCGAACAGCCCGTCGGGGTGAGACCGCAGCAAGGGGGAAGGCAGCGCGCGCATCGTCGGCCCGGGCCCGGTGGGGGCTGGGGCCCGGCGATGCTACGGCGAACCGGCTGCAGCAGGATGACGTGAAGCGGCGGAGCAAGCGGCTTGCAGCGTCGCCCCAAGGTCCGGTTCAGGCCGGGTTCAGGCCGGGTTCAGGCCGGGTTCAGGCCGGCTTCAGGTGCAGTTCAGGCCGGCTCCAGTTGACCGGCCTGCATGCCGGCCGGTCAGAGCCAGCCACGCTCCTCGCTGGCATCCGGACTGGCACCCGGGCTGGCATCCAGGCCGGATGCCAAGCCCGTATCCGCAGCGTCCGCCCGGCCCGTGGCGCAGGTCTCGCAGGCCGAAGCCGCCGGCTGCGCGAGCAAGCGGTCGCGGCTGATGGCCTGGCCGCAGCGCAAGCACCAGCCGTAGCGGCCTTCGGCCATGCGGCGCAGCGCGGCGCGGGCGGCACGCGGGTCGCCCCCGGCGGACCGCACCGGACGCCACACCGCGGGGCCGAGGCTGGCGCCGCCTCGGCTGTCCAGCGCCAGCCCAGCCGCGGCCGGCGGCAGCACCGCGGACCAGGCCGCGGCGGTCTCCAGCTGCTGCAGCAGGCGCTGGCGCAACAGCAGCAGCAGCGGCAGCTCGATGGCGCTGTGCAGCCATGCCGGGCCGGCGGGCAGAGGCTGCAGAGGCTGCGCGGACGCGCCCTCCGCACGCATGGGGGCGGCCCAATCGGCAACGCGATCCGCGCCAGGCTTGGCAACCGGGGCCGCGGCAGGTTGCTCATCCGTGTGACGGCGGGACGACAGAACGGGCTCCATGCGTGTCTCCTTTGTGCAGGCTTGCCGCCGCACGGGTGGTGCGGCCGATCGGGCCGGCAGCGGATGGCCGCCGGCGCACAGCTCAACATCGCGACCCGCCATGGCGCAGGGCCGGCCGGCTGGCGGCAAGGGCCCTTCATTCGCGGGGGATCCATCCTGCGCCGGGACGGTGACAGCCGCAAGACGGCCGAACACCCGGGAGGGTCTTTGGGCCGCCGTCCCGTCAGCCGTCGGCACTCCTGCCCCCGAGGCGCGGCGGGCACCCCGGCGCGTTCGCCCGCAGGGCCCTATACCTCCGCCCACTGCCGCAGCAGGTTGTGGTAGAGGCAGGTCAGGCTCAGCACCTGAGGCGTGTCGCCCAGGGCCTGGCGCAGCGACTGGATGGTGGCGTCCAGCTCGTAGAGCATGGCCCGGCGAGCCGCGTCGCGCACCATGCTCTGCGCCCAGAAGAAGGAGCACACCCGCGCACCGCGCGTCACCGGCTCCACCCGGTGCAGGCTGCTGGACGGATAGAGGATGAGGTCGCCCGCAGGCAGCTTGACCTCGTGCTCGCCATAGGTGTCGGAGACCACCAGCTCGCCGCCGTCGTAGTCCTGCGGGTCGCACAGGAAGAGCGTGCCCGACACGTCGGTGCGCAGCCAGGCCGGCGAGCCCGGCTGGGCCGACGCCGCCGGCACGCGGCGCACCGAGCCGTCAACGTGCATGCCGTAGGTCTCGCCGCCGGCATAGCAGTTGAACAGCGGCGGCACGATGCGCACCGGCAGCGCCGCGGCGAAGAACGTGGGACTGGCCTCCAGCGCCTGCAGCACCTTGCGGCCCAGCTCCTGCGCCAGGGGCGAGGCCTCGGGCAGCTGGCGGTTGCGCTTGACCTGGGCGCCCAGGTGGCCCACCGTGGCCCGGCCGTCGATCCAATCGGCGGCATCAAGGGCGGCGCGCATCTCGGCGACCTGTTCTCGGGTCAGCACGCCCGGCACGTGCAGCATCATGGATAGGGCTCCTTGCAAGGAAAACGCCCCGGCTGCAGACCGGGGCGGGCAGCATCGGGCGCGCGATAAGCTCACGCAGCGCCCGACTCAGAAGTGGAAGCTCAGAAGTGGAAGTTGGCCGTCACCCGGGCCGAGCGCGGCGTACCGGGGAAGTAGCGGTAGCCGCTCTTGTTGATGGCCGCCACGTAATCCTTGTCGAACAGGTTGTAGACGTTGAGCTGGATGTCGACGTTGCGGCTGATCTTGTAGCCGGCCATGGCATCCCAGACCCAGTACGACTCGGTGAAGTTGGGCGTGCCCACCGCGCCGTCTGTGCCGCGTTTGAGGCCGCCGTTGTAGCGCGCACCGCCGCCCAGGGTGATGCCGTGGGGCGCCTGCCAGGTGGTCCACAACGAGAACGCGTCCTTGGGCGTATAGGTGAGCTCGTCGGAGCCGTTCTGTGCCACGTTCGCCCCCTTGAGCACCTTGGTGTCCTGCACCGTATAGCCGGCAATCACCGCCCAGGACGGCGTGAGCTGGCCGGTGGCCGACAGCTCCACGCCCTGCACGCGCTTCTTGCCGGTCTGGTCAATCGTGCCGTCGGTGTTGGTCACCACCTCGTTCTCGATCTCGGTGCGGAAGACCGCACCGGCCAGCATCAGGCGCTTGGCGAAGAACTCCCACTTGGCGCCGATCTCGGCCGTCTTGGCCTTCTGCGGATCCAGGTTGGGATTGTTGGCATTGCTGGCCGTCGCGCTCAGGAAGGTGGCGCCGCCCGGGGGCTGCTGAGACAGCGCGTAGTTGACATAGACGCTGCCGTCAGGCGTGAGCTTGTAGAGCGCGCCGAGCTTCCAGTTGACCAGGTCGCCGCTCTTGTGCAGGTCGGCGGTCTTCGCACCCGCCGCGCTGACGGCCTTGAAATCGGTGCTGTAGCGGTCGTAGCGCAAGCCGGCGTTGAGCTGCCACTGCGGGCCGAGCTTGATGGTGTCGAAGGCATAGACCGACCAGGTGTCCGTGGCGCCCTCGTTGTAGGCGCCAGTGCTGCCGGAGGACACCGTGACGCTGGAGTCGGGGTCGTAGACGCTTGCGCGCGGCGCCGTGCCGTTGACGGCATGGGTGTAGGCCACCTGCTCCTCGCGTGTCAGCTCCAGCCCCATGCTCAGCTCGTGCCGGAGGGCGCCGGTGTCCACCGCGGTGGTGAGGTTGGTCTGGTTGGTCAGGATCTTGTTGACCTGGTCCTTGAAGTTGATGTTGCGAACCACAGTCCAGCTCGACGGGTCGGCGGCGCTTGGCGTGAGGATCTGGTTGGTGCCGGAGCCGGCAGCGAGGAAGGACGACAGCAGGTAGTCCTGCGTGGTGCGCCCCCAGCGGGTGGTGTTGCGCAGCGTGGTGCCGGGCGCGAAGTCGTGCTCGAGGCGCACCGTCGCCATGTCGGCGGTCACGTCGTCATGGTCGCTGGCCGTACCGTAGAAGTTGCTCGCATCCACCCGGGCTGCGGTGTTCAGAAAGGGCCTGCCGCTCGGATCAGGCGACGAGTACCCCGGCATGCCGATGGTCAGCACACCGCCGTCGGGCACGTTGTCCTGCTTGATGTGCAGCAGGTTCACGAACACGCGCGTGGGTGTGTTCAGGCCGAAGGCCAGCGAGGGCGCGATGCCCCAGCGGTTGTTCTCCACCTCGTGCCGGCCGTCCACGCCGGCGTCCTGCGCCAGCAGGTTGAGGCGGAAGGCGGCCCCTTCGTAGCCGTCCAGAGCCTTGTTCCAATCCAGCGTGGCGCGCTGGTAGCGCCCGCTGCCCACGCCCAGCGAGGCATCGAAGCTGTCGCTCAGGTTGGCCTGCTTGGTGACCAGGTTGATGGAGCCGGTGGGCGCGCTGCGGCCATAGTCGGTGCCGGCCGGGCCCTTGATGACCTCGATCTGCTCGATGTTGAAGGTGTCGCGCGAGATGGAGCCCAGGTCGCGCACGCCGTCCACGTAGATGCTCGACGACGAATCGAAGCCGCGCATGTACACCGTATCTCCGGTGCTGGTGTTGCCGTTCTCGCCGGCATAGAAGGTCCCCACGCCGGCCACATTGCGCAAGGCCTCGGTCAGCGTGGTGGCGGCCCGCTCCTTGATCACCTGCTCCTTGATCACGGAGACCGTCTGCGTGGTGTCCACCAGCGGCTGGGTGAACTTGGGCGATGACAAGGCCTCGGCCTTGTAGTCGGCGGCGCGCTGCGCGGCGGCCTTGACCGAGACCGCCGGCAGCGCAGTCTGTGATTCCGTTGCCACGGCCGCGGTCACCGGCTCCGCGGCATGCCCCGTCAGCGAGGCCAGGGCCAAGCCCATCGCCGTGGTGGCGGGGCGCGCGATGCCGTGCTTGCGGCTCTTGATGTATGCCATCGATGGTCTCTCCGTATCTGGAATGGGCAGACGCGAGAGCCCGATGGGCCGGCCACCGAAGGCGTGGCGACGGCGCGAGGCAAACGGGTGGGCGGCATGTGGGATCTGCGTCTATGCGCAAATGATAATTATTCCTATTCCTGTGTAAAGACGTGTGTTGCTGCCACGCATCCCTCGAGGCAAGGGGCGCGGGGCGTAGAACCGCGGTGGCGGAAATGCGCGGGCTACCCGCGCGGGCAGCCTTAGCCGACCTGCGCGGCGCGCACGCGGTGCTGGCGCTCCGCGTCGGTCTGGCAGGCGACGCACAGCTGCGCCTGCGGCACGGCGAGCAGCCGCTCACGGCCGATCCATTCGCCGCAGTCGCTGCAGTGGCCGAAGTCGGCTTCGGCCAGGCGGGCGAGCGCCTCGCGCACGCGCTTCAACTCGGCCTCGTCATGGCGCAGCAGGGCCATCGCATCGTCGTCCTCGGCGCTGGCCATCGCGCCCTCGCTGCCGGCGATGAAGGTGTTGGAGGTGGCGGCGCCCACTGCGCTCAGGCGCTCGCGCTGGGCCGCCATGTTCTCTTCGAGCTGGTGGGCCAGCGCCTGCAGGCGGGAGGTGATCTCCTGCCGCGTGACGGCGTCCAGCCGGTCGCCGCCGGTGATCGGGGTGTGTGCGGACATAGGTGTCTCCGGTTTCTGGCTGGCGTGGCCGCCCGGGCGCGACAGGGGCACTGCGGGGCAGGCGGCGCACGCACCCAGCCTAGGCAGGTGCCGGGCAGCGGGCTTGCGCTGCGTCAAGCGGCCGCGGGCTGGCTCGCGCCGCGAGCGGCTGCCGGGGCCGTCGCGTCGCGCGCGCGCATCGCCGGATCGCGGGCGGCGGGGCGCGCCCTCCGTCGCGGCATGCGCGTATCCCGGCGCTCAGGGCAGCAGCACCGCCGCACCGGTGTAGCGGCCGGCGCGCAGGTCGTCGAGCGCGGCCTGGGCCTGCTCCAGCGGCCGGGTGTGCACGGCGGCCTGCAGCGGCAGCCGGGCGGCCATGCGCATGAAGGACTCGCCGTCCTCGCGCGTGAGGTTGGCCACCGAGACGATCTGCCGCTCGCCCCACAGCCAGGCATACGGGAAGGACGGGATGTCGCTCATGTGGATGCCGGCGCACACCACCCGCCCGCCGGGCCGCACCGCGCGCAGGGCGGCCGGCACCAGCGCACCGACCGGGGCGAAGAGGATGGCCGCGTCCAGCGGCCACGGCGCGGTGTCTTCGCTGCGGCCCGCCCAGGCGGCACCCAGCTCGCGGGCCAAGGCCTGGGCGGCGGTGTCGCCGTCCCGCGTGTAGGCCGCCACCTCGCAGCCCAGATGGCGGGCCACCTGGGCGATCAGGTGGGCGGCGGCGCCGAAGCCGTAGAGGCCCAGCCGGCCCGGACGCCCCGCTGCCTCCTGCAGCGCCGGCTCGGCCATGCGCCAGGCCCGCCAGCCGATGAGCCCGGCGCACAGCAGCGGCGCGGCCTCGGCATCGCTGTAGCGGTCGGGGATGGGGAAGACGTAGCGCGCATCGGCCACGACCTGCTCGGCATAGCCGCCGGGGATCTGCCAGCCGGTGAAGCGCGCCTGCTCGCACAGGTTCTCGCGCCCGGCGCGGCAGGCGTCGCAGCGGCCGCAGGCCCAGCCCAACCAGGGCACGCCCACGCGCTGGCCGATCTGCAGGCCCAGAGCCCGGGCCCCTTCGCCCAGCGCCCGGACGCGGCCGACCACCTCATGGCCGGGCACGACCGGGGCGCCGGGATAGCCGGCGCGGGGCAACTCGCCATCGACGATGTGCAGGTCGGTGCGGCACACGCCGCAGGCGGCCACCGCGATGGCGACCTGGCCCGGGCCGGGCTGCGGCAGGCGGTCGCGCCAGGCCAGCTGCAGCGGGCGGCCGGGCTCGGTGAGCTCCATCGCGCGCCAGCGGTTCGGGGCGGGCTCGGGCGCCTTCATGGCCTCGTCTGCGTCGTCGTGCATGTCCGGCTCCTGCGCGTGCGGCGGGCGATGGGGCCGCCTGACCTCACACGTCCATCTGGTCGCGATGCTGCGGCACGCTGGCCTCCCAGCCCAGGGTCTCGTCGATGCGCCGGCGCAGCATGTCGGCGGCGTCGGGCTCGCCGTGGTTGATCAGCACCTGCTCGGGCTTGCGGCCGAGGGCGCCCAGCCACTGCAGCAGGCCGGCCTGGTCGGCATGGGCGGACAGGCCCAGGATCTGCGTCACCTCGGCGCGGATGGGCACGTACTCGCCAAAGATCTTGACCTGCTTCTCGCCCGCGGCCAGGGCCGCGCCGCGGGTGCCGCCGGCCTGGAATCCGCCCAGCACGATGGCATTGCGCGGGTGCGGGCCGTAATGCGCCAGGTGGTGCAGCACGCGCCCGCCGGTGGCCATGCCGCTGCCGGCGATCACCACCATCGGCCCGTGCTGGCTCATCAGCCGCTTGGACTCCTCCGGCGTGCGCAGGCAGCGGGTCATCTGCGCGATGCCAGCGCGCTCGTCGGCGCTCAGGCGGTGTGAATCGGGATGGCGCTTGAGCAGCTCGGTGGCCTCGATGCCCATCGGGCTGTCGAGGAAGACCGGCACGTTCGGCGTGGCCCCGGCCTGGCGCAGCCGCCACAGCGCGTAGAGCACGGCCTGGGTGCGGCCCACGGCAAAGGCGGGCATGACCACCACGCCGCCGCGCGCGGCCGTGCGCCGCACCACGTCACCCAGCTGCTCCACCGGGTCCAGGTCAGGGTGCAGTCGGTCGCCGTAGGTCGACTCGATCACCACCACGTCGGCCTGCTGGCCAGTGTCCGGCGGCGGCATCACCAGGTCATCGTCGCGCCCCAGGTCACCGGAGAACAGCACGCTGCGCCCGCCGTGTTCGATGCGGATGCTGCTGGCGCCCAGGATGTGGCCGGCGCGGGTGTAGTGCGCGCTGACGCCGTCACCCAGGTCCAGCGCATCGCCGTTCTTGACGATGCGCAGCTGCTGGAGCGTGGCCCGCGCGTCGTCCACGGTGTAGAGCGGCAGCGCCGGTTGGTGGCGCGTCTTGCCGTGGCGGTTGCGCCAGTTGGCTTCTTCCTCCTGCAGGTGGGCGGTGTCCAGCAGCAGGATCTCGCAGAGGTCGGCCGTGGCCGGGCTGCACCAGATGGGGCCGCGAAAGCCCTGCCTGACCAGCAGCGGCAGCCGGCCGCTGTGGTCGATGTGCGCATGGGTGAGCAGCACGCCGTGCAGGCTGCGCGCATCGAAGGGCAGCGGCGCCCAGTTGCGCAGGCGCAGCGGCTTCCAGCCCTGGAACAGGCCGGCATCAACGAGCAGGCGGCGCGAGCCGGCCTCCACCAGGGTCATGGAGCCGGTGACGGTGCCGGTGGCACCGAGGAAGGTGAGGTGCATGCGTCGGGTGCGCCGCGACCGGCGCGTGGCTGGGGGGACGCCGTGCAGTGTGCCGCGCCGGGCGGGCGCTGGCGATGACGCGGCGCAAGGCCGGGGCAGCGGTGTCACGCCGCGCGGATCACCCAGCCCTCGCCTGGCCGCCGTCCTCAGCCCGCCGCCCAGTCCCCGCCCGGCGGGTCCATGAAGCCTGCCGCGCGGAAGGTCAGCACCAGCGTGTCCCGATGCCCGCCTGCGGCGTCGGCCGCGTCCTCGGGCTGGATGGGCGTCGATTCATGGATCACGCGCTCGTCGTCCAGCAGCAGCGCCGACCAGGGCTCGGCCAGCGTGAAGCGCACGCCCAGCGGGCCCTGGGCGTCGAACACCCGCGTCTCGCCGCCGCGGATGCGCTGGCGCGCCACCAGGATCACGGCGACGAAGTCCACGCCGTCGCGGTGCGCGCCCTCGGGCGTGGGCCGGCCCACGCCGCTGGCGGTGTCGATGCGGAAGGGATGGGCCTCGATGAACCAGCGCGCCACCGGCTTGACCTGGGCAAACACCCGGCCCAGGCCGGTGAGCAGCGCGCCCCAGCCGGGCTGGGCGACGAGGGCCGGCTGCACGGGGTCGAACCAGCGCAGCAGGCCGCCGTGCAACGCGTTGTAGGTGGTGGGCTGCCAGTGGGCGCGGTGCGGCGCCTGCTCCAGCCGCGGCGTATCCGTGGCCGGCTGGTGCAGCACGAAGCTGCCGTGGCGGCGGTGGCGGTAGCGCCCGCCGTCGCGCAGGTGCGCATCGGGCGGCAGGTCGTCCCAGAACGGCGTCAGCGGCGCCAGCGCGGCGGGCGTGGTGGCACACAGGCTGGCCAGCTCGGCCGCCGGCAGCACCGCATAGCCGCGCGTGGCCAGCCGCTGGTGCGCCGGCGTGCCGGGCGGCAGATCGGCCTGCCAGTCGATGGCGGGGGAGCCGGCAGGCGGCGGCGGGGCGGTGAGGGGGGAGGCGGCGAAGGTGTCGGTGAGCATGGCTGCAGCCCGCGGCCCGGTGTGCCCGGGTTCACGATGAAGCGCCTGGGCCACCGCGGGGGGCGACTAGCGTAGCTCAGGCCCTGCGCCGCAGCCCGCGTGTCGGGATACTCGGCGCCATGACCGCAGCCCTCCCCTCTCGTCTGCCCCGCCTGGACCGCATCGACCTCAACCTCTTTCGCGTGCTGGATGCCATCCACACCCAGGGCGGCATCTCCGGCGCGGCGCGCGCGCTGCACCTGAGCCAGCCGGCCATCAGCCACGCGCTGCGCCGGCTGCGCGAGTCCTTCGGCGACCCGCTCTTCGTGCGCCAGGGCAACCGCATGCTGCCCACCGAGCTGACGCGCCGCGTCATCGGCGAGGTGCAGGCCCACCTGCGCGGGCTGCAGGGCGTGCTGCACAGCGCCGAGGCCTTCGACCCGGCCTCGCTGCAGATGGGCTTTCGCATCGGGCTGCGCGACGTGATGGAGTCCATCACCCTGCCCGCTCTGCTGGACCATCTGGCGCAGCAGGCGCCCGGCGTGTCGCTGGCCAGCCGGCGCGTGCCGCGCGAGTCGCTGGAGCGTGAGCTGCTCGCCGGCGAGATCGACGTGGCCATTGAGCGGCAGACCCGCATGGGCCCGCGCGTGCATGGCGTGCGGCTGGCCGAGGAGCCGCTGGCCGTGGTGTCCGCCGCGATGCCGGGCACCCGGCGGCCCCGCGCGATCAGCCTGCGCCGCTACCTGGACACGCCGCATGTGCTGGTGACGATGGCCAACGACGCCGACCCGCTGGAGCCGCTGCTGGCCCTCAGCGGCCAGAGCCGGCGCATCGCCCTGCGCTGCCAGCATTACTTTGCCGCCGCGCAAGTGGTGGCGCGCACCGGCTGGCTGCTGACGATGCCGCGCACCTATGCGCGCGAGCTGGCCCGCGTGCTGCCCGTGGCCGTGAGCCCCCTGCCCTTGCCGGTGCCGCCGCTGGCCATCTGGATGTACTGGTCGGCCGACCGCGACGCCGACCCGGCCCACCGCTGGCTGCGCGAGCTGCTGCAGGCGGGCGCCCGCCAGGTGATGGGCCCGGCGCGACGCGGTCATGCACGCGGTGAATGACCGCCCATCCAGCAACATCATTTGCCCGATGGGTGGCCGCTGCCCACAATCTGCGGCATCCCACCCCGATCCGCGGAGCCGCCCCATGAACTTCGAGCCCACCCCACGCGCCAAGGACTATGCCCAGCGCGTGCGCGCCTTCATCCGCCAGCACATCCTGCCCGTGGAGCACGAGCACTGGGAGGGCATCCTCGGTCAGGGCCATCTGGGCGACTGGACGCAGTGGAAGATCCCCGCCCGCGTGGAAGAGCTCAAGGCCCGCGCCAAGGCCGAGGGCCTGTGGAACCTCTTCCTGCCTGATCCCGCCTACGGCCCCGGCCTGTCGACGATGGAGTACACGCTGTCGGCCGAGGAGACCGGCTGGAGCCTGATGGCCCCGGAGATCTTCAACTGCAATGCCCCGGACACCGGCAACATGGAGGTGATCTGGAAATACGGCAGCCCCGAGCAGAAGGAGCAGTGGCTCAAGCCGCTGGCCGCCGGCGAGATCCGCTCGGTGTTCTTCATGACCGAGCCGGATGTGGCCTCGTCGGACGCCACCAACATGCAGGCCACCGCCGTGGTCGAGGGCAACGAGGTGGTGCTCAACGGCAAGAAGTGGTGGTCCTCCGGCGTGGGCGATCCGCGCTGCAAGGTCGGCATCTTCATGGCCCACACGCCCAACCCGGAGGCCGACCGCCACCACCAGCACTCGATGGTGCTGGTGCCGATGGACACGCCGGGCATCACCATCAAGCGGATGCTTCCGGTCTTCGGCGAATGGGACGAGCCACACGGCCACGGCGAGGTGCACTTCGACAACGTGCGCCTGCCGCTGTCGGCCTTCATCGCCGGGCCGGGCAAGGGCTTCGAGATCGCGCAGGGCCGCCTGGGCCCGGGCCGTATCCACCACTGCATGCGCTGCATCGGCGCGGCCGAGCATGCGCTGGAGCTGATGATCAAGCGCGGCATGAGCCGCACCGCCTTCAAGAAGCCCATCCTCAACCTGGGCGGCAACCGCGAGCGCGTGGCCGAGGCCCGGCTGCTGATCGACCAGGCCCGGCTGCTGACGCTGCATGCGGCCTGGAAGCTCGACAAGCTCGGCCCGATGGGTGCGCTCTCGGACGTGTCGGCCATCAAGGTGGTGGCGCCCAACATGCTGCAGAAGGTGGTCGACATGGCCATCCAGATCCACGGCGGCGCCGGCGTGTCGCGCGACGTGCCGCTGACGGCCTTCTTCAACCAGGCCCGCAGCCTGCGCCTGGCCGACGGCCCGGACGAGGTGCACAAGGGCGTGATCGCCCGGGTGGAGCTGGCCAGGCACGGCTTCTTCAAGTGACGGCCTGAGCCGTCGCGGATGCGGACGCCTCCGCATCGGCCCGGTTGTGTGCCCTTGCGGCGCGGCGGATCCTCCGTCGCGCCTTTCCTTTTTCCCCGCTTCATGACCCTCGACCTCACCGACCAGGCCGGTGCCGTGCGCCCCGGCGAAGAGCTCAACGTCCCGGCGCTGGACGCCTGGATGAAGCAGCAGGTGCCGGGCCTCGTCGGCCTGCCGCAGATCACGCAGTTCTCGGGCGGCGCGTCCAACTGGACCTACCGGCTGCAGTACCCGGCGTCCGGCCGCCCGGACGGTGCCACTCACGACTTCATCCTGCGCCGCCCGCCGGCCGGCACCAAGGCCAAGTCGGCCCACGACATGGCCCGTGAGTACCGCGTGCAGAAGGCGCTCAAGCCGGTCTACCCGGTGGTGCCGACGATGATCGGGCTGTGCCAGGACGAGTCGGTGATCGGCAGCGAGTTCTACGTGATGGAGCGGCTGGCCGGCATCATCCCGCGCAAGAACCTGCCGCGCGGCCTGAAGCTCGACGAGCCGACCACGCGCCGCCTGTGCCTGAACGTGCTGGACCAGCTCATCGCCCTGCACCGGGTCGATGCCCCGGCCGCCGGGCTGGGCGACCTGGGCCGTGGCGCGGGCTACTGCCGCCGCCAGATCGACGGCTGGAGCGACCGTTACGAGAAGGCGCGCACCTGGAACGTGCCCAGCTACCGCCGCGTGCGCGCCTGGCTGGCCGCCAACGTGCCCGACGACGTGGCGACCTGCGTCATCCACAACGACTGGCGCTTCGACAACGTGGTGCTGGCCGCCGACGACCCCACGCGCGTGATCGGCGTGCTGGACTGGGAGATGGCCACGCTGGGCGACCCGCTGATGGACCTGGGCAGCGCGCTGGCCTACTGGGTGCAGGCCGACGACAACGCGCTGATGCAGGCCACGCGCCGCCAGCCCACCCACCTGCCCGGCATGCTGCGCCGCCAGGAGGTGATCGAGCACTACCTGGACCGCAGCGGCCTGGGCGCACGCGTGGACCTGCGCGACTTCACCTTCTACGAGGTCTACGGCCTCTTCCGCCTGGCCGTCATCGCGCAGCAGATCTACTACCGCTACCACCACCGGCAGACGCGCAACCCGGCGTTCAAGAACTTCTGGATCATCGTCAACTACTTCGACTGGCGCTGCCGCCGGCTGATCAAGCAGGCGCGCCGGGGCTGAGGCCGGCCGCCGCCCGCACGACGCCCCCGCACGACACGGCACGCAGCACGCCACGCCACACAGGACGCACAACGGACCGCACATGGGCGCCATCTACCTCCTTCGCCACGGGCAGGCCTCCTTCGGCAGCTCGGACTACGACCAGCTCTCGCCGCTGGGCCAGCAGCAGGCCCGCGTGCTCGGCCAGGCGCTCACCACGCGCGGCGTGCAGCCCGACGTGGTCATCAGCGGCACGCTGCAGCGCCACCGCGACACGGCCCGCGGCTGCCTGGTCGCCATGAACGCCGAGCCGCGCTGGGACGAGCTGCCCGGCGTCAACGAGTTCGACCACGAGGACGTCATCCGCCAGGCCGAGCCGCGCTATGCCGACCGCCTGGTGATGATGGGCGAGATGGCCGCCAGCGGCGACCCGCGCCGCGCCTTCCAGGCCTTCTTCAAGGGCGCGGTGCACCGCTGGGTGCGGGCCGAAGCCCCCGGCTATGCCGAACCCTGGGCGGCCTTCAAGCAGCGCTGCATCAGCGCGCTGGACGACATCGTGCGCCGCACGCCGGCCAAGGGCAGCACACTGGTGTTCACCTCGGGCGGCACCATCAGCGTCATCTGCGCCCACCTGCTGGGCCTGGACGACGAGCAGGCCTTCACCATCAACTGGACGCTGGCCAATGCCGGCATCACCAAGCTGATCGCCGGGCGCGACGGCCTGCACCTGCTGTCGGTCAACGAGCATGCGCATGTCGAAGGCCATGAGCCGTCGCTGCTGAGCTACCGCTGAGAGGAAGCCGAGAGATGGAGCTGCTGATCAAGATCGCGGGGGCCTTGCTGCTGCTGGCCGTTGCCCTGCTGGCCTTGGGGCTCGCACTGAGCTGGGCGCCGGACCGGCCGGTGGACGCGCTCAAGGCCCGCTGGGCGCCGCCGCCGTCGCAGTTCCTCACCGTCGAGGGCATGCAGGTCCACCTGCGCGACGAAGGCCCGCGCGACGATCCCGAGCCCATCGTGCTGCTGCACGGCACCTCGGCCAGCCTGCACACCTGGGACGGCTGGGTGGCCGCGCTGAAGGGCCAGCGCCGCGTCATCCGCATCGACCTGCCCGGCTTCGGCCTGACCGGCCCGGCGCCGGATGGCGACTACACGCTGCCGCGCTACAGCCGCTTCATGGTGGCGCTGCTGGATGCGCTGCATCTGCGGCGCGTGGTGCTGGCCGGCAACTCCTTCGGCGGCAGCGTCGCGTGGAAGACGGCGGTGGACCATGCCGACCGCGTCGGCGCGCTGGTGCTGGTGGACGCGGCCGGCTATCCCTACCAGTCCACCTCGGTGCCGATCGGCTTCAAGCTGGCGCGCATCCCCGCCCTGGCGCCGCTGATGGCCAACGTGCTGCCGCGACGCATGATCGAGGCCAGCGTGCGCAACGTCTATGGCGACCCGTCGCGCATCACGCCCGAGCTGATCGACCGCTACTACGAGCTGACGCTGCGCGAGGGCAACCGCGCCGCGCTGCGCGCCCGCTTCGAGCAGAGCCGCGGCGGCGAGTTCGCGGCCGAGATCCCGCGCGTGGCCGCACCGACGCTGATCCTCTGGGGCGGGCAGGACCGGCTGATCCCGCCGTCGCAGGGCCAGCGCTTCCATGACGACATCCGCGGCAGCCAGCTCGTCACCTTCGCCGACCTCGGCCATGTGCCGCATGAGGAAGACCCGGCGCGCACGGTGGCCGCGGTGCAGCGCTTCCTGGCGGCCTTGCCGGCCGGGGAGCGGACCGCCGGCTTGCGGGCCGGGGAACAGGCTGCCGGCAGGCCGGCCGGCGCGGCGGCGCCCGCCCTGCCCGCCGCGCCTTCGAGTACGGCTGCCGCACCCGCCGCGCCTGCCGCATCCGCCCACCCTTCAGCCCTGGAGCCCCGCTGACATGGCCACCATCCGCAAGACCATCTTGATCACCGGCGCCAGCTCCGGCCTGGGCGAGGGCATGGCCCGCCTCTTCGCCGCCAAGGGCCGCGACCTGGCCCTGTGCGCCCGCCGCGTCGACCGGCTGGAGGCGCTCAAGGCCGAGCTGCTGCAGCGCCACCCCGGCATCCGCATCAGCGTCAAGGCGCTGGACGTCAACGACCATGAGCAGGTCTTCGCCGTCTTCCAGGCCTTCGCGCAGGAGCTGGGCGGGCTGGACCGCATCATCGTCAACGCCGGCCTGGGCAAGGGCCAGCCGCTGGGCACCGGCTATTTCTTCAAGGCCAACAAGCTGACCGCCGAGACCAACTTCGTCGCCGCGGTGGCGCAGGTCGAGGCGGCGATGGAGATCTTCCGCGCCCAGAAGCGCGGGCACCTGGTGGCCGTGTCGTCGATGAGCGCCATGCGCGGCCTGCCCGGCAACGTGACCACCTATGCCGCGACCAAGGCCGGCCTGACCGCCCTGGCCGAGGGCCTGCGCGCCGAGATGATCAAGCGCCGCCTGCCCATCGTGGTCACCACGCTGCACCCGGGCTTCATCGAGACCGAGCTCAGCAGCAGCTCCAAGAAGACGCCCTTCATGGTCGACACCGAGACCGGCTGCCGCGCCATGGTGGCCGCCATCGAGCGCGAGCCGGCCCAGGCCTGCGTGCCCGCCTGGCCGTGGCGGCTGATCGGCTTCGTCATGCGGCATGCGCCGCTGGGCTTCATCGCGCGCAGCTTCTGAGCGCACCGGCGCGAGCTGGCGATGCGCCCCGGTCACAGGGCGTGATCCGCCGAGCTGGTCGCGCAGGCTTGCTTCCCGGGCTGGCGGACCGCAGGCACCATGAAAAACGCCCGCCGGGTCACGGCGGGCGTCTTGGCTGGGGCCGGCGCGGCGCCGGCTCAGGGGAGCATCGCTCAGGCTGCCAGGCGCTGCTCGATCTTGGCCTTGGTCGCCGGCAGCTCAGCCGGCAGGTGGTAGGCCAGCTGCTGGAACAGCTCGTCGTGCAGCTTGAGCTCCTGCTGCCAGGCGGCCGTGTCGATGCCGATCACCGACTGGAACTGCTCCTTGGAGAAGTTCAGGCCGGCCCAGTTGATGTCCTCGTAGCGCGGGCTGACGCCGAAGACATTCTCCACGCCACCGGCCTTGCCTTCCAGGCGGCCCAGCATCCACTCCAGCACGCGCATGTTCTCGCTGTAGCCGGGCCACACGAACTTGCCGTCCGCGCCCTTGCGGAACCAGTTGACGCAGAAGATCTTGGGCAGCTTCGCGCCCTGGCCCTGCAGCTTGGCGCCCAGGTTCAGCCAGTGCTGGAAGTAGTCGCTCATGTTGTAGCCCATGAAGGGCAGCATGGCGAAGGGGTCGCGGCGCACCACGCCCTGCGCGCCGAAGGCGGCGGCCGTGGTCTCCGAACCCATGGTGGCGGCCATGTAGACGCCTTCGGTCCAGTCGCGGGCCTCGGTCACCAGCGGCACGGTGGTGGAGCGGCGGCCGCCGAAGATGAAGGCATCGATGGCCACGCCCGCCGGGTTGTCCCACTCGGCATCCAGCGCCGGGTTGTTGGTGGCGGCCACGGTGAAGCGGGCGTTGGGGTGCGCGGCCTTGGTGCCCTTTTCCTTGGCGATCTGAGGCGTCCAGTCGTTGCCCTGCCAGTCGATCAGGTGCGCGGGCGGCGTGTCGGTCATGCCTTCCCACCACACGTCGCCATCGTCGGTGAGCGCGACGTTGGTGAAGATCACGTCACGGTCGAGCGACTTCATGCAGTTGAAGTTGGTGTGCTCGTTCGTGCCCGGGGCGACGCCGAAGTAGCCGGCCTCGGGGTTGATGGCGTACAGGCGCCCGTCCTGGCCGGGCTTGATCCAGGCGATGTCGTCGCCGATGGTCGTGACCTTCCAGCCCTGGTAGCCCTCGGGCGGGATCAGCATGGAGAAGTTGGTCTTGCCGCAGGCGCTGGGGAAGGCGGCGGCGATGTGGTACTTCTGGCCCTGCGGGTTGGTCACGCCCAGCAGCAGCATGTGCTCGGCCAGCCAGCCCTGGTCACGGCCCATGGTCGAGGCGATGCGCAGCGCGAAGCACTTCTTGCCCAGCAGCGCATTGCCGCCGTAGCCCGAGCCGTAGGACCAGATCTCGCGGGTCTCGGGGTAGTGGACGATGTACTTGGTGTCCGGGTTGCAGGGCCAGGCGGAATCCTTCTGGCCGTCGGCCAGCGGCGCGCCGACGGTGTGCACGCAGGGGACGAACTCGCCATCGGTGCCCAGCACGTCGATCACGCCCTTGCCCATGCGGGTCATGAGCTTCATGTTGACGGCCACGTAGGGGCTGTCGGAGAGCTCCACGCCGATGTGCGCGATGTCCGAGCCCAGCGGGCCCATGCTGAAGGGCACCACGTACATCGTGCGGCCCTTCATGCTGCCCTTGAACAGGGCCTGCTCACCGGTCTGCAGCTTGGCGCGCATCTCGGCCGGGTCGCACCAGTTGTTGGTGGGGCCGGCGTCTTCCTTGCGGGCCGAGCAGATGAAGGTGCGGTCTTCCACGCGGGCCACGTCGGACGGGTGCGTCCAGGCCAGGTAGGAGTTGGGGCGCAGCTCGGGGTTGAGCTTCTTGAAGGAGCCGGCGGCCACGAGCTGGTTGCACAGCCGGTCGTACTCCTCGGTGCTGCCATCGCACCAGTAGATGTCCTTGGGCTGCGTCAGCGCGGCGATCTCCGCCACCCAGGCCAGCAGCTTGGCGTTCTTGACGTAGGCCGGCGCGTTCAAGGCGACGCCTTCCATCTTCGGTTGGTTCATGTAGAGCTCCGATGGTGATAAACAGGGTCTCGACAAGGCACCTCTGCACGCGCACCGATCACGATGCGCGGCCGTGCCCTCTCGGGACGCCGCTGCCGGCCGGGCCGATGCGGCACCGTCCGGCCCACCCTGGGACTGCAGCAACCGTCGCGATTCGCCGTGCTGGCGCAGCCCGCCCGGCCCGTCCTGGCCTGGACCAGACCGCCGAAGGGAAAGTTTCCAGTTTAATCCACCGGGTTTCCCAGCCCACTCGCCCGCCATGCCCGGAACCGGGGGCGGTGGCAAAGCAGTTTTGACCTGCGTGCAGCAATCACGCAAGGCCCGTGCCGGGTCGTGACCTGCATCACGGAAATCCCGCCCGCAGCCGTCTGCTGCACGGCCGGGGCCGGCAGACTGCGGCTCATGGCTTGCCGATGTGCCACCGGCGCGCCGCCTGTCGCACCGCCCACCCGATTCACCGACCTGCCCGATGAAGCGACGCTCCTGCCTCGGCCACTTGGCCACCCTTGCTGCGGCCCCCTCCTGGGCGCTGGCTGAACCGCCCTCTCGTGCCGACGGCGGCGCGCTGCGCCTGGGCGTGGAAGGCGCGCTGGCGATGAGCGGTCTGGCCGGGCGCTGGCAGGCCGCGGCACGCAAGGACCTGGGCTTGGCGGTGGACCTGCGCCCAGGCCCCGGCCAGGATCTGCTGCGCCTGCTGGAAGCGGGCGAGCTGGACGCGGCCATCACCAGCGTGCCGCAGCAGGAGGCCGCGCTGGAGCGCCAGGGACTGATCCACGACCGGCGCCCGGTGGCCGCATCGCGCGCGCTGCTGGTCGGCCCGCCCAAGGACCCGGCCGGCATCAAGGGCGTGGACTCCGTGGCCGACGCCCTGGCCCGGATCGCGCAGGAAGGCGCGCTCAGCCAATGGGCGGTGCAGACCGGCCAGCCGGGTGGGACAGGCTACGTCGCCCATGGCGAGGCCAGCGGCCTGCAGGCGATGGAGGCGCGGCTGTGGCAGCCGTTGGGCACGCGTGCCCAGGGTGCCTGGCGCCGCACCGCACCGCCCGGACCCGGCGAGACGCTCAAGCTCGCCAGCCAGTGGCCGGTGGGTGGCGGCTACACCCTGGTCGAGCAGGTGGTCTGGGCCCGCGCCGGCAAGCTGCCGCTCCGGGCGTGGATCGACGCCGATCCGCAGCTGGCGACGGTCTATAGCGTGGCACGGTCCTTTCGCGTCAATCATCCGGCGGGCAAGCTCTTCGTTGCCTGGCTGGCCGGGCCCATGGGCCGGCGCGTGGTGGCCGGCGCTGGCGGAGGCTGGCGGCTGCCGCCGGGGTGAACCGCCCGCGCGCACGGCACCACGCCCGCGGCGCGCTGCGCAGCCGTCCCGCCCCGGCCGGCTGCGACCTGAGCCCCGCGCCCGCTTGCGTTGCATGACGCATCTCGTGGCGGCCCGCTTTGCACTATGGTGGCGGCTTCCTTCGCACTGCCGACGAGCCGCCTGCCATGCCCCGCATCCTGAGCATCAACACCGCCGCCGCGGCCGCCGTCGAGATCCACGGCAAGCGCGTGCTGACCGCCATCGGCAAGCGCGCGGTGAGCACGCTGGACGACCCGCGGCGCATCACGGTCAAGCCGCTGGGCCTGGAGGGCGACGAGCAGGCCGACCTGACCGTGCACGGTGGGCTGTCCAAGGCGGTCTACGCCTACCCCGTGGAGCACTATCCCTTCTGGCAAACGGTACGCGCCCAGGCCCAGGCTGCCGGCTGGGGCGACCCCCTGCCCCACGGCCTGCTGGGCGAGAACCTCACCGTCGAGGGCCTGCTCGAAGGCCAGGTGTGGATCGGGGACGTGCTGCGCTTCCCTGACTGCGACCTGGCGGTGAGCGAGCCGCGCCACCCCTGCTTCAAGTTCCAGCACGTGATGGGCTTCAAGCAGGCCACCAAGATGATGGTGCAGTCGGGCTTCTGCGGCTTCTACCTCGCCGTGCGCCGCCCCGGCACCCTGGCCGCCGGCGAGACCGGCGAACTCATCCCCGGCCCGCGCGAGGTCAACATCCGCGAGCTGTTCCTCAGCGAGATGCGGCGCAAGAGGGACGATTGACGGCGCGCCGGCCTCCCGGCACGCGTTCAGCGGCCCAGCGGTCAGCGCATCACGCCCGCCGACGCAGCCGGCCCAGCGCCGCCAAGCCGGCCAGCAGACTCAGCCAAGCCGCCGGCTCCGGCACCGCGCTCACCGTGAGCTGGCCTTGCAGCATCAAGCTGTCTTCAATCAGCAGGCTGCCGCCGGCCGGGAGCTGCAGCGCCTCGATCCAGCCGGCATCGCGGTGCGCCCACAGGTTGAGCCGCAGCACGTCCCCCACGCGCGCCTGGATGTCCAGCGCGACGCCGCCAAGGCTCGAGGATGGCCAGTAGCCCTCATGGCGGGCCAGCACCGTGCCGCTGGCATCGGTGATCTCCAGGCCTGCGCCCGCCTGGCCGCTGAGGAGCGCGTTGGGCAGCAGCTCGGCCTGCGCGCGCAGGCTGACCGCCACCGGCGTGCCCACCGCCTCGCCGGCATCGCCCGCGATGGTGAGCTCCACGCCGGTCAGGCTCAGATCCTGCGTGGCGGACAGGCCCTCCACCAGGCTGCCCGACGCCGCCTGCAGCGACCATGACCGGCTCATCGACAACTGCAGCGCCGCGGTGGACCGGCCGGCCAGCGTGTCGACCGACAGCAGGTGGGCGTGGCCGGCTTCCAGCGCGGCGTCGCCGAGCTGCGTGGTGCCGGTCATCGCATCCAGCAGCAGCACCTGCCCCGGGGCAGAGAGGTCTTGCAGCGCGCCGGCGACCACGCGGTCGGCGTTGATGCCGCCCATGCTCCCCGTCTCGGCCAGCAGGTCCACGGCTGCGCCGCTGGCACCGAGCTGCCACGACGCGGCGGAGGCCGCCTGGGCGGCGAGGAGGGCGAGGGCAAGGGCCGCGCGGCGAAGAATGAGGCAGGCGGGGCGCATGGGCGGGCTCCGGTGGGATGACGAGGGCGGCTGTGTCGATCCGGGCAACATCAGGGCAACAGCGTGATGCGGTCCTGCGCGCCCGGTGCCACGCCTTCGGGCCGCGCCTTGAGGTAGGCCTCCAGCGCATCGGTGTCCACCGCACCGCCCAGGCGGTCGGTGCCCTGGCGCAGCACGTAGAACTGGTCGCCCCCGTCGGCCAGGAAGCTGTTGACCGTGACGCGATAGGCCGCTGTGGGGTCGACGGTCTGGCCGTTGAGCTTGATGCTGGCCGCATCAACCTTGGCGCAGGCCGGGGCACTGGCGCTCCAGGCATAGCTGAAGCCGCGCGAGACCTGCAGGATGCGGTTGAAGGGCTGGCCCGCGGCGGGCGCGCCTTGCGGATAGCCGGCGGTACAGCCGGTGAACTGCTGCTCCAGCAGGGTCTTGATCTGCGCGCCGGTGAGCGTGAGCGTGACCATCGCGTTGCCGAATGGCTGCACCGTGAAGGCCTCGCCGTAGGTCACGTCACCGTCGGTCTTGCCCGCGACGCTGTAGGGCAGGTCGGCGCGGATGCCGCCCGGGTTCATCAGCGCGATGACCGCGCTGCCGAAGCCGGCGTCGTCGGTGGCGTCCAGTTGCGCGTCGGCGATCACGTCGCCCAGGGCCGACTCGCCGGCGGCATTGGCGGTGCGCGTGATCGTGGCGGTGATGCGGCCGATGACGCGGCTGGCCGGCACGGCCGATTCATTGCGGTAGTGCTGCACCAGCTCCACCAGCTCGGGCGCTTCGGCCAGGGCCGTGCTGTTGGGCAGGCTCAGGTTGGTCGCGACCAGGCTGCGCAGGTCCTTGGTGCGCGTGTCCAGCGTCAGGTCGATGTCGGTCAGCACACGGCCGTACTGGCCGGCGGAGGTCACGCGCACCGGCGTGCCGCTCTTGTTGGGCAGCAGGCAGTTGTAGGCCTGGTGGGTATGGCCGCTGATGACCAGGTCCACGGCCGGATCCAGGCGGCTGACGATGCCAGCGATGGGGCCGGACACGCCCGTGCAGCCGTTGATGCCGCCGCTGGCGATCACGCCGCCTTCGTGCACCAGCACGACGATGGTCTGAATGCCCTGGGCCTTGAGCTGGGGCACCAGCGCGTTGACCGTGTCGGCCTCGTCGTCGAAGGACAGCCCGGCCACGCCCGAGGGCGAGACGATGGTGGGCGTGCTCCTGAGCGTCATGCCGATGAAGGCGACCTTGTTGCCCAGGAAGTCCTTGATGCCCACACCGGGCAGCAGCGTCTGGCCGCTCTGCTCGTCGCGCACGTTGGCGGCCAGGAAGCCAAAGCGTGCGCCCGCGAACTGGCCACCCTCCAGGTCGGCGGACAAGCCTTTGCCGCTGAAGGCGTCGGTGGGGTGGTTGCCGCCGTGCTGCATGCGCAGCAGCTCGGCGCGCCCTTCGTCGAACTCGTGGTTGCCCACAGCATTGAAGTCGATGCCGATGCGGTTCATCGCCTCGATGGTCGGCTCGTCGTGGAAAAGCGCCGACACCAGCGGGCTGGCGCCGATCATGTCGCCGGCGGAGACCACCGCATGCAGCGGGTTGGCGGCCTTGAGCTCCGCGATGCGCGTGGCGAAGCGCGCCACGCCGGGGTTGCTGCCGCCCGCTTCCAGCGTGCCGTGGAAATCGTTGAAGGCGATCAGCTTGACCGTCAGCGTGCTGCCGATCCCTGAGGCCTGCGCGGCCGCAAGCAGCCGTGTGCGCTCCAGGGCTGAGAGCTGCTGGGCCTTCTGCAGGTCGAAGGTGACGCGCGAGACGTGGGTGATGAAGGCCGCCTGGCTGCCCCACGGCTGCTCGTCGGCGATGGCATCGTCGATCGTCTTGCAGTCGCCCGACAGCACGCGGTTGGGCACGGTGGTCGCGTGGCTGCCCAGGGTCACCACGCCGGTGGCAGAGCCCACGGTGCAGGAGGCGGCGTGCGCGACGGGCGTCAGGCACAGGGCGGCGGCCAGGGCGAGGCCGGTGGGCAGGAGGCGTTGCAGCATGACGGCGATCCGGTTCATGCAGGCCGACGACCGGCCCGCGGGATGCGGCGCATGCTAGGCAGCGGGTTTGAAGCGGGCGTGACGCGGCTCGGCGTCAGTGTGAGCCGAACGGCGGCGCGACGAATGGGAAGGCGGCGAAGCGGCGATTGCGCAGGCCCGGGCTGCTCAGACCCGGGCTGCTCACGCCGGAGGCACGGTCGCCGCGCGCTGCACCGCGGCCAGCGGATCGGTATTGACCACGCCTGCGGCCACGTGGCCGGCCGGCACGTGGGGGGCGGCGCCCTCGCAGTGGCCGGTCTGGTCGTCGAAGAAGAAGTCGGGCTGGAACTCGCGCAGGAACTCGCCCTTGGGCAGGCCGCCCAGGAACATCGCTTCGTCCACCTGTACCTGCCACTCCATCAACGTGCGGATGGCGCGTTCATGCGCCGGGGCGCTGCGCGCGGTGACCAGCGCGGTGCGGATCTGCATCTGTGCCGTGCTGGCCTGCTGCAGCCGGTGCAGCGCGGCCAACAGTGGCTTGAAGGGGCCCGCCGGCAGTGGCTTGACGGCCCGCTCGCGCTCGTGGGCGACGAAGGCATCCAGGCCGCCGCTCTGGTAGACCTGCTCGGCCTCGTCGGAGAACAGCACCGCGTCGCCGTCGAAGGCGATGCGCACCTCGTGCGGCCAGGCATCCCCCGCGCGCGCCGCATGCGGCAGCACGCGCGCAGCCGGCACGCCAGCACTGAGCGCCGAGCGCACATCGGCCTCGTTGGCTGACAGGAACAGATTGGCCCGCAGCGGCCGCAGGTAACGCCAGGGCGGCCGCCCGCGCGAGAACATGCCGCGCTGGATGGGCAGGCCGTAAGCCTCGGCCGAGCGGAAGACGCGCATGCCCGAGACCGGATCGTTGCGCGAGAGGATGACCACCTCGACGCGCGGCGCCTCGCCGGGCAGGTTGAAGGCGAGCAGCTTCTGCACCAGCGAGAAGGCCACCCCCCGCGGCGCCGGCAGCTCCAGGCGCTGCAGCTGCAGCTGCATGTAGGCGCTGTCGTCGGCCTGCGATTCGAACGCGCGGTTCTCCTCCTCGAAGTCGAAGAGCGCGCGGGAGGAGATGGCAACGACGAGCTGGCCGTCGAGAGAGGCAGGCATGGCGGGGATGATACGCAGCGTGTCGCGCAGGCCCTGCCGCCCCCGCCCCTCAGCGACGGCGCGCCCAGCCGGCCAGCACCGCCGCGCCGCCCAGCATCATCAGCACGGCCGAGGGCTCCGGCACCGCCTGCACGCTGACGCCGTCGATGAAGACCGTGTTGGCGTAGTAGGGAGCATTGGCGGTGTTCAGCGGGTCCATCACCGGCACGAAATCCAGCGCCAGGCGCCAGCCCGTCGTGGGCAGCACACTGGGCAAGGCATAGCCGGCCCAGGCACTGGCCGGCGCCACCCAGAACAGGCGCACGTTGCTCAGCTGCATGTCGCCCAGCGTGAAGCCGATCAGCTGGCGCGGCGAGCTGGCCGGCAGCCGGTTGCCTCCGGCCAGCGGCGTGGCATCCGCGGTCAGCGACAGCACGTCCTGCAGGCCACCGAGGTTGTTGGCCACGCCGGCGTTGACGTACACATCAGAGAAGCTGCGGCCGAACACCTGCCCGCTGAGCTGGCGCACCGCGCCCGAATAGACGGCATAGCCCGGCTCATAGCCCAGTGCACCGGAGCCGCCGGTGAACGCCGTGGCGGCGTCGAAGCGAAAGCTGCCGCTGACGCTCGGCATGGACGCCCCCGGCGCCGCGCTGCCCAACTGGGCCGCCAAGCTGCCGACGCCCGAGAGCGCGTTGCTGGAGAAGACGTACTGCTGCGCGGCGGCCTGGGCCTGCAAGGCGCAGCCAGCCAGCAGGGCGGCCGCGCAGACTTGGCGGATGAGGGTGAGAGACATGACGAGGGCGCCGTGTGCGAGCGCAATGGTGTGGGTGAGCCGGCGATTGGCGCCGAGGGGCCCGCGCAGCGTCAATCCCCGATGCCGGCTGCGGGCCGGCCCGTGTTCGCGGGTCGCAGACCTGGGGCAATGCAGTGAATGCTCCACCGGCGTGCCCGGGCACGCCTCATGGGCTGACACCTTCGCAGCCGTGCCGTTCAGCGGCACGGTGCCCCCGCCATCCGACCGTTGCCGCGGGCCGGATCACTCCCGCTCGTCGTCCCAACGCAGCATCCGCCGCCGCACCTCGTCGAGCAGGCTGCGCACGTCGGCGCCGCTGCGCAGATGGCGCGTCTCCCAATCGGGCGTGCGTGCCGGGCGACGGGCCAGGCGGGCGACGAGGTGGTCGCCAGCCTCATCGGTCGCGTGCTGCAGCTCCAGCATGGTGGAGCCAGCCAGCTCGAAGCGCGCGGCCTGTGCACCGGCGCGCTCGGTGAGCTTGAGGTCCCGAAGCTGGCGGCGCAGTCCGATGAGGGCCTCAGCGGGCTTGAACGGCGGTGGGGCGAAGAAGTCGTTGCTCATGCGGCCATCATGCGCGAGTCGCGCGGCGCGTTGCCGGCCGGCCGGACCGACCCGCTCGCGGCCGCGCTCATCGGCTCGACCACCGACCGGCTCGTCCGCGGTTCAGCCACCTGCTGGCACCCCGGCTCGCCCGACTCATTGGACAAAGCCGATCGGCGCGCGGCGCGGGCCGCCGGCCGGCAGGTCGCGCGCCTCGATCGCGTCGCGGCCGTCGAGCTTGGCATTGCCAAAGGCCGTCATCCAGGCGCGGCGCATCTCCCGCGGGGCGAGCTGGCTCATCGCATCGAGCACCGCCTCGGCCGGCTCGGGGTCGAAGCGCGAGCCCCAGTCGTGGTCGGCGCGGATGCTGCGGTAGAGCTTGGCCGCGATGCGCCGCGCGGCGTCGCGGTCGGGCATCTGCACCTCGTAGACGTTCATCCGGTTGAGGATGGGGTCCGGGATGGCGCGGGCCTCGTTGGCCGTGGCCACCCAGATGACCTGGCTGGCGTCGATGGGCACCTCGGCGAACTCGTCGATGAAGCCGCCGGCCGTGTCGTGCTCCAGCAGGCTGTAGAGCGAGCCCAGCGGGTCATAGGCCTGCTCGCCGCCGGCCTTGTCGATCTCGTCGACCACCATCACCGGGTTGGCATATTGGCCGTCGACCAGGGTCTCGAAGACCTTGCCGGGGCGTGCGCCCTTCCACTGGCTGGACGCGCCGGAAAGCACCCAGCCGGCGGTCAGCGAGCTCATGGACACGAACCCGTAGCCGGTGCCCAGCAGCTTGGACACCTCGCGCGCGAAGTGCGTCTTGCCGACGCCGGGCGGGCCCAGCAGCAGCATGGGCGTGATCTCCAGCGCGTCCCGGCTGTCGTGGCACAGGGCGAGCTGGCGCTTGAGGTCATCGAGCGCCTCGGTGAAGTTGGGCAGCTCGTCGTACAGGTGCTCCATGGCCGGCAGACCCGACGGCTTGACCTGGAAGCGCTCCGGGCCCTTCTCGAGCATGCGCTCGTAGGTGGCGCGCAGGCTCTCGTGCTCCTTGGGCGGCAGCTTGTCCAGGCGACGCTCGATGTCCTGCACGCGGTAGACGCTGCGCATGTGCGCGATCGGGATGCGGCCACTGAAGCCGCCGTGGCGTGCGCCGGGGCTCAGGGCGAGCGCCCCGCCTTGCGCATCGCGCTGCTCGTCATGGACAGGAACCAGATCCGTGCTGCTCATGCCGACCCTCCTTCAGGACTGTCTGCGTGTGGTGCCACCCCGTGCTGCCACCCATGCATCGATGGTGCAGCCCAGCCTAGCGAGCACGGTGCGCGGATGAGAACCGGCAAAGCCCGCTATTTGGCCGGGGCTGTGTGGAGCATTCAGCAACGACCGTGCCCGTGGCCGCAGCGCCCCGCAAGCGGGGGCCCTGCTGCGTCGTTATTTGACGAAGGTGTTGAGCTGGATGATCGGCAGCATGACCGCCAGCACGATCAGCATGACGATCAGGCCCATGGCGACGATCAGCAGCGGCTCCAGGATGGTGGCCAGCGCCATGGCACGGCGCTGCACCTCGGCGCCGAGCTGGTTGGCGCAGCGCTGCAGCATCTGCGGCAGCTGGCCGGTCTGCTCGCCCAGGCGGGCGAACATGGGCACGAGGCCCGGGAAGCGTTTCTTGGCGGCGATCGCCGCGGCCAGCGGCGCGCCCTCGCGCACCTGGCCCAGGGCCTCGACCGCATCGGCACGCATGGCGCGGTTGGACAGCGTCTCGGCCGCGGCCTGCAGCGCCTTGAGGATGGGCACGCCCGATCCGGCCAGCATGGCCAGCGTGCCGGCAAAGCGCGCGGCGTTGTAGCCGCGGGCCAGGCGGCCGATGAGCGGCAGGTTGAGCCAGGCCGCATCGAAGCGCAGGCGGAAGGCCGGCTGCCGCCGCGCATAGATCAGCGCCCCGATGCCGCCGGCCAGCAGCAGGCCGATCAGCCAGCCCCAGCTGCGCAGCGTGGCGCTGATGCCCAGCATCACGCGCGTGAGCAGCGGCAGGGTCTGCTTGGTGCCGGCGAACACCTGCGCCACCTGCGGCACCACGTAGGTGACGAGGAAGACGACGATGACCACGGCCACCAGCGAGACGATGGCCGGATACAGCGCCGCGCCGATCAGCCGGCCGCGAAGGGCCTGGCGCTCCTCCAGGTCGTCGGCCAGCTTGTCGAGCACGGTGCCGAGCTGGCCGCTCTGCTCGCCGGCGGCGACCACGGCGCGGTAGATGTCGTCGAACTCACGCGGCCGCGCGGCCAGCGCGCGGGCGAAGGGCGAGCCGGCGTTGACCTCCGCCCGCAGGCCGGCGACGAGGTCGCGCTGGCGCTCGTCCTCGGCCTCGTCGGCCAGCGCGGTCAGCGCACGCTCCAGCGGCAGGCCGGCGGCCACCAGGCCGGCGAGCTGGCGCGTCCAGATGGCCAGGCCGGTGGAGGAAAACACCCGCCGGCGCAGCCGGCTGCCGCCTGCACCGGGCTCGTCGGCCTGGCCTACGGGCTCCAGCTGCAGCGGCACCAGCTGCTGCGCGCGCAGCTGCGAGCGCGCCGCGCGCGGGTTGTCGGCCTCGATCAGGCCGGTCTTGCTGCGGCCGTTGGCATCCAGGGCTTCGAAGCGGAAGGCGGGCATGCGGGCTTACTCGCGGGTCACCCGCATCAGCTCTTCGAGCGAGGTGATGCCCTCGGCCACCAGCCGCTCGCCGTCCTCGCGCATGGTCTTCATGCCGGCCTGCTCGGCGGCGACGAACAGGCGCGACTCGGCCGCCCGGCTGTGGATCAGCGCGCGGATGGCGTCATCCGCCACCATCAGCTCGTAGATGCCGGTGCGGCCCTTGTAGCCGCTTTGCGCGCAGGCGTCGCAGCCCACCGGGTGCCATCTGCCATTGCCGTCCTGGCGGCGGCAGACCGGGCAGAGCTTGCGCACCAGGCGCTGGGCCAGCACGCCCAGCAGCGACGACGACAGCAGGAAGGGCTCGATGCCCATGTCGATCAGCCGCGTCACCGCGCTGGGCGCGTCATTGGTGTGCAGCGTGGCCAGCACCAGGTGGCCGGTGAGCGAGGCCTGCACGGCGATCTGCGCGGTCTCGAAGTCGCGGATCTCGCCGATCATGATCACGTCCGGGTCCTGGCGCAGGATGGCGCGCAGCGCCTTGGCGAACGTCAGGTCGATCTTGGCGTTGACCTGGGTCTGGCCGATGCCGGCCAGCTCGTACTCCACCGGGTCTTCGACGGTCAGCACGTTGGTGGTGCTGGTGTCGATGCGGCCCAGGCCGGCATAGAGCGTGGTGGTCTTGCCCGAGCCGGTGGGGCCGGTGACCAGCACGATGCCGTGCGGCTGGCGCAGCAGGCGGTCGAAGCGCGCCAGCGTGTCGCCGCTCATGCCCAGCGACTCCAGCGTGAAGCGGGCTTCGCCCTTGTCCAGCAGACGCAGCACCGCGCGCTCGCCATGGGCCGAGGGCAGCGTGGACACCCGCACGTCGATGGCCCGCCCGCCGATGCGCAGGCTGATGCGGCCGTCCTGCGGCAGGCGCTTTTCGGCGATGTCGAGCTCGGCCATGATCTTCAGCCGGCTGATCAGCGCCGCATGCAGCGCCTTGTTGGGCTGCACCACCTCGCGCAGCGTGCCGTCCACGCGAAAGCGCACGCTGGAGCTGCGCTCGTAGGGCTCGATGTGGATGTCCGATGCGCCGTCCTTGGCCGCCTGCGTGAGCAGCGCATTGAGCATGCGGATGATGGGCGCGTCGTTGGCCGACTCCAGCAGATCCTCCACCGCGGGCAGGTCCTGCATGAGCTTGGAGAGGTCCACCGCGCTTTCCACCTCGCCCACCACGGCCGCCGCGCTGCCCTCGCCGCCGGCATAGGCGGCCTGGATGCGCTGGGCCAGGGCAGCGGAGGTGTCGCGCTCGATGGCATCCACCTGGTAGAGGCGCATGACCTCGGACAGGGCCTTGAGGTCCGGCTGCTCGCCGGCCCACAGCGTCACCTGCCGGCCGTCGTCCTCCAGCAACAGGGTGTGGGCCTTGGCATAGGCGTAAGGAAGCGGATGGCGGGCGCCCATGGCAGATCCTGGTGAGGCGGGTCAGGGCGCGGGGGTGGTCGTCGTGGTGGCCGGGGTGGTCGCGCCGACCCCGGCGCTGCCGGCGCCACCCGTTCCACCCGTTGCGCCGAGAGGCCGCGCCTGGCTCTGCGCCGCGGGCACCGGGTTGACCGTGGCCGGCTCGGGGCCGGGCGCGGGCACGACGGCGGGCGCGGTCTGCGCCGGCACCGCGGCAGGCGCCGTGCCCGACGGGGTCCACGGCGGCGGCGCCATGCGCAGCTCACCCGGCAGGCTGCCCGGCGACTGGCGCGGCTCGCCGGGAGCCAGCAGCGGCAGCACCGGGCCGTCATTGGGCATGACCACGCTGGGTCGCGGCTGGGCCGACTGCTGCGCGGCGCGGATCAGGTCGTAGCGGTCCAGGCTCAGCGCGCTGGTGGCGTCCTGCGTGCGCAGCACCACCGGGCGCAGGAAGACCATCAGGTTCTGCTTGGTGCGGCCGCGGTTGGTGTTGCGGAACAGGCCGCCGATCACCGGCGCATCGCCCAGCAGCGGCACCTTGCTGACCGTCTCCTGCTGCTGGTCCTTCAGCAGGCCGCCCAGCACGATCACCTGCCGGTCGTTGACGACCACGGTCGTCTCGATGGAGCTCTTGTTGGTGGTCGGGCCGTTGGTGTTGGCCGTGGTGCCGGACTGGACGCTGGAGTTCTCCTGGTAGATCGTCATGCGCACCGTGCCGTCCTCGCCGATCTGCGGGCGGATGCGCAGCGTCAGGCCGACGTCCTTGCGCTCGACGGTGGTGAAGGGGTTCACCGAGCCGTTGGAGGTGTTGTTGTTGGTGTACTGGCCGGTGACGAAGGGCACGTTCTGGCCGACGACGATCTTGGCCTCCTCGTTGTCCAGCGCGACGATGTTCGGCGTGGACAGGATGTTGGCGTCGGTCTGGGTCTGCAGGAAGTTGGCCAGCGCGCCCAGGGCATAGGTGCCCGAGAAGTTGTGGATCAGGCCCAGGTTGAGCCCGGTGTTGAGCGCGATGCCGCTGGTCGAGCCGGTGAGCTGGCCGGTGGTGATGTTGACGATGTTGCCGGTGCTGCCGAAGTTGGTGCCCAGCGCCAGCCCGTTCTTGTCGCCGTTGTTGCCGATCAGGCCCTGCCACTGCACGCCGATCTCGGCGACCTTGTCGGCGTTGACCTCGACGATCATCGACTCGACATAGATCTGCGCGCGGCGGCCGTCGAGCTGGTCGATGACCGCGCGCAGCTGGCGGTACAGCGGCTCGCTGGCGGTGATGATCAGCGAGTTGGTCGCCGGGTCGGCCTGGATGAAGCCGCCGGTGGACGGGGCGGCCGCGGCATTGACCGGCGCGGTGGCCTGCGGCGAAGCGCCAGCCGAGGTGCTGGCCGTGCCGCTGGTGGCGGCGTTGGTGCCGGTGCCTGCAGGCGTCGCAGCTGTGGCGGTGGGCATGGCGCCGCCCCCTGATCCGCCCGACGCGCCACCGCTGCCGCTGCCGCCGCGCGCATCCGGGCTGAAGGACGCGCGCAGGATCTGCGCCAGCCGCGTGGCGTCGGCATTGCGCAGGTAGACCACGTAGATGCCGCTGCCCGCAGTGCCGGCCTCGTTGGGCCGGTCCAGCTTGGCGATCAGCGAGCGCAGCGCGGCCAGCCGCGCGGCATTGGGCGCGCGCACCATTAGGCTGTTGGTGCGGGCATCGGGCATGACCAGCACGCCGCCCGCCGCAGCGGCCGCGGCCGCACCCGGGCCGGCGGGCGCCTCCGAGAGCTTCTGCAGCACCGGCGCCACGTCCAGCGCCAGCGCGTGGCGCAGCGGGATGACCTCCAGATCGGTCGTGGCCGGCACGTCCATCGCCGCGATGATCTTGGCGATGCGCTGCAGGTTGTCGGCGTAATCGGTGACGACCAGCGAGTTGTTGGCCGCGTTGGCGTTGATCGTGTTGTTGGGCGTGATCAGCGGGCGCAGCACGGTCACCAAGCCCAGCGCGCTCTCATGCTGCAGGCGGAAGATCTGCGTGAGGATCTGGTCGCCGCGCGCGGGCACCGCGCCCACGGCCACGGTGTCGGTCTGCAGCTTGGCCTCGGCCTCGGGCACGACCTTGAGCAGGCCCGAAGCCTCGACCACCGCGAAGCCCTGCCCGCGCAGCGCGGCCAGGAAGTTGAGATAGGCCTCGCGCGGGGTCAGCGGCTGCTCGCTGTAGAGGGTGATCGTGCCCTTGACGCGTGGGTCGACGACGATCTGGCGGTCGAGGATGGCGCCCATCGCGCGGGCCACGCCTTCGATGTCGGCATTGACGAAGTTGACCGTGACGGTGGCCGGCTGGGCGGCGGCGCGGCGGTGCGCGCCCTGGGCCCAGGCCGCGGGCGCGAGCACCGGCGCCAGCTGCGCCAGGGCCACGCCGCAGGCCACCGCCGTGCGGGCCAGGCGCCGGGCGGCGCCCGTACCGGAGGACGTCCGGGCCGGGGCCGCGGCGGTCAGGCCAGGCGCGGTCGGGTGAGCAGACCGGTGTGATGAGGTCATGGGGTCATCCGATCGAGATGATGGAGCGGTCGCCTGCGCGCCGCCCGATGATGTTCAACAGGTTGTCCAGCGCGCCCTGCTGGTCCTCGGCCGCGCGGGCCTCGCCGCGGAAGCGCGCACCGGCGGCGTCCCACTGGCCCGAGCCGCTGAGCTGCAGCGCGCCGCTTTCGGTAAAGAGCGACATCGTCGCCCCGCCGGTGGCCGCGTCGCCGGCGATCATCAGCCGGTAGCTGCCCAGGCGCTCCAGCGTGGTCACGCGCGAGGACACCTCGCGCAGCGCCAGCTCGGCCTGCCCGGCCATGCGCCAGCGGCCCTGCACCCACTCCAGCGCCAGGCCCTGGGTGGACAGGCGCAGCGCGCCGCCCAGATCCAGGGTGTTCCAGGGCGTGCCCAGGCCGGCCAGCCAGGCGGCGGGCCACTGGCCCAGCCAGTCGCCCCCCGCGCCAGTGCCGCCGGGAGCGCCCTCCACGGTGATCAGCATGCGGCCCAGGCCGGGCCGCACGGTGACGACCGGCCGGCCGTTGAGGCAGCAGGGCTGCTCCAGCGTCAGGGCCAGGCCCACGCCATGCGGGCGCAGCGTCCACGACAGCCGGCCGGGCAGCGTGCGCGCGTCGCGGCTGCCCGGGCCGCCCGTGAGCACGGCCACCGCGCTGCCGGTCCAAATGGTGCCCTCGGCGTCGGCCAGCAGCAGCCGGCCCTGCGTGGCGCGGCCCACCGTGCCCGCCAGCCAGGCTGCCGGCGCGAACAGCAGCACGCCGATCAGCGTACCCAGTACCGCGCCCCAGATGCCCCAGCGCATGCCGGCGCGGCGTACCCGCTCCCAGCGGGCCACTTCCTGCGTGGACTCCAGCCAGCGCGAGGTACCGGCAAAGCGGCCGGCCGGCAGCACGTGCCGGCGACGCGGCAGGCGCTGCCTGAGGCGTTGCAGCAGGCGGCGAAGGTTCATCGGCTGCCTCCCAGAACCAGGGCCACGGTGCCGGTATAGGTGACCGCCGGCGCGGCGCCAGGAGCGGATGCGGCTGCCGCTGGCGCGTCCTGCAGGAGCTCGGCCTGCAACACACGCGCACGCGCCCCGGCGCGCACCTCGCTCAACCAGGCGGCAAACGCCGGGCCGCTGACGCCGGAGAAGCGCAGCACCATGCGGTCGGCCTGCGGCTCCAGCCGGGCCGTGGGGCCCAGGCGTGCGGTGGCCGCGCGCAGCGCGGCGTCGGCCTGCGCCGGGCCGATCTGCGGCGCGGCGCGCAGGGCCTGGGCCTCCCCGGCCAGCGTGCGCATCTCGTCGAGCTGGGCATCCAGCCGGGCACGCTCAGCCGGCGCGGCAGCCAGCGTGCGCAGTGCGGGCGCCACGGCAATCATCCACAGCAGCACCACGCCCACCGCCCAGGCGGCGATCGTGACCATGCGGCGCTCGCGCGGCGCCAGCGTCTGCCAGCGCGCATGCAGCGGCTGCAGCCAGGCCGGGCCGTCGTAAGGTGCGCTTGCTTGCGGTGCGGCGGTCATGTGTGGCTCATGTCCCTGGCGTGTCCTAGGTGCGCTTGCGCGGGCTGAGGGTGATGCGGCTGCCCTCGATGAGCACTTGCGCGCCGCTGGCCTCCAGCGCGGTACGGAACTGCTCGATCTCCATCGGGCTCCAGCCCTCGGCGAGCAGGCTCAGCGCTGTGCCGTCGTACTGCAGCGTCTGCAGAGTGCGCTGCACCGGCCAGGCGCTGGCCGCCAGCTGAAGCAGCGGCTCCAGGTCTGCGGGCCCGGGCTGGCCCGCCTGGGCGCGCAGCGCCTCGTTGGCACGGCGGATCTGCGTGGGCGCGTCGATCACCGGGCCGATGTCCGGGTGGGCCTGAAGCAGCAGGTCATGCATGGCGGTGCGCCGGGCGGACAGGGCGCGGCGCTGCTCCCAGGCGGCCAGGTTGAGGCCGACGAGGTGCACTGCGACGATCGCCATCAGCGCCAGGCGCACCGGCCGCCAGGCCGGCGTGCGGAACTTGCGCCAGGCCTCGCTGACGGCGCTCAGGCCGCGGCTGCTGGGCGCCAGATCGAACTGGCGCAGGTTCCACAGCGAGCGCGAGGCCTGCAGGAGGTGCTCGCTGGCGGACTGCACCGTCACCGGCGCGCCGATCCAGCGCTCGGCCGGCGCGGCGACAGCAGGCGTGGCGAACAGCCGTGTGCCTTCGGGCAGCGGGTCGGGCAGCAGGCCGCGGGCCAGGCTGCCGCGCACCGGCCAGGTGGCCACCCCCGCGCCGCTGGACCACGTCAGCGCCATGGCGGTGACCTCGCCCTCCTCGGCCGGCAGCTCGCTGAAGTAGCCGGCCGGCGGGTCATCGGGCCAGACGGCCGGGGCCACGCGGTCCACGCGCACGCCGGCCTTCTCCAGCGGCGCGAGCTGGGTCTGCAGCCACTCGCGGTCGCAGGCGGCCACCCAGGTCGGCTCGCCGGCCTTCGACAGCGGGGCCACGGCCAGGTGCACGCGGTCGGCCTCGTCGAGCAGCGCGTCCTCGAGCAGGCCGACGAGCGCGGCACGCATGCGTGCGGCCGGCGCCTTGGGCAGGGTGATGCGGTGCCAGCTGATGTCCTCGGCCGGCAGCACGCCGACCACCGCATCGGCTTGCGGCAGCAGGTCAGGCTTGGCGCTGCCCTGGCGGGCCAGCGTGACGCCGTCGTGCGTCAGCGCATAGAGCAGCTCATCGCCCAGGCGGTGCGCCGGCTTGGGCGCCTCGTCGCCGTCGGGGGCCGCCTCGGCAGCAGCGTGGCGCGGCCGCCGGGGCAGTTGAAGGATCAGGATGCTCATGCAGGCCGGGCGGCTCGATGGTGAAGGGACATTCTAGGAAGACGCCTTCGGCGGGCTTGCCGTGGCTCAGGCGCGATCATGGGGGCAGTGTGGCGCGGGCGCCGCTATTCGACTCCGGCGCTGCGCTCCTGGTGCAGGGTAATTACCTCCTGCCCCACGCGCTTGACCAAAAAGCGCTGCTCTACCACCCGGTCTTCGAAGCGCAGCCGCCCTCGCACCTCGAAGTAGGCGGAGTCCACGTCCACCCGCGCCAGCGCGACAGGCTCCAGCGCCGGGCGACCCATCAGCGGGGCTGCGTCGGACGGGGAAGTCATGGGGCTGCGCTGGCGAGCCTGCACCAGGCGCTCGGCGCTGGAGAGGTCCAGCCCGTCGATGACCGCGGCAATCACCTCCTTGGGCGCGGTGTTGATGTTCACGCGCGTGGGCTCGGGCAGGATGACCACATAGGGCCGCAACCGGGCCACGGAGGCGGCATCCAGCCCCAGCCAGACGAGGTCGTCCAGCGTGGTGGGGACGAGCGGTGGGTTGTCCGGCAACGGGCTGACGCTGGAGCCCTGGGCCGCGGCGGCGCTGGCTGCGGCAGCCGCGGCCTCCGGGGTGGACCGCTCGGCCGCAACCCAGGCCTGGCGCAGGTTCTCGGCCAGGCCGTCGGCCAGCGCAGGCGCCAAGCCGGCCGCCTCGCACAGGCGGCGCAGCGCAGCCAGCTCCTGGGGCACCAGCTTGCCGTCGGCCACCAGGTTGCGCAGGTTGTAGCGCGACTGCAAATCGGTCATTGAGCCAGAGAGGAAGGCCTCGGGCGCGTCCTCGGTGTTCTCGCGGTCCACGGCCAGGAAGCTGGACAGCCTGGCCTCGGCCAGCGGCGTGGCCCAGGGCTCGCCCAGGTGCGTGACGGGCTGGCCGCTGCGCACGTCCTCGCGCAGGATCAGCCGGGCCCAGTCCAGCGCGCCGGTGAGGATCCAGTAGGCCTGCGCGCGGCCGCGCTCGGCTGACTCCACCTGCACCGCTCGCCACTGCTGCCAGAGCATGGTTGCGGCCATCGTGGCCACCAGCGTGACGATGACCATCGCGGTCAGCAGCGCGGCACCGCGCTGGCGGCATCGCGCTGCCCGGTACGGCCCCGACTCGGATCGAGCGGGGCGCCGGGCGCTCTTGGCGTGGCGATGCGGGCTCATTGGGCGAACTGCGGGGCCAGGACCACGTCACGGGTCAGGCGGCCGGCCATGCCACTGCCCTCGGCAAAAGTCAGCACCAGCCGCACCCCGCCGGGCAGCAGCTGGCGGGTGGCCTGCAGCGGGGGCACCACGCCAGGTGCCGCGGACGCCGCAGTGGTCGCCACGTCACCGCTGGACTGGCAGTTGGACCACGCGCCACTGCGCCAGCAGTAGAGCTGCCAGCCGGCCACGCCGCGCTCGGCCACCAACTGCCCGGGCTCGTTGCCCAGGAGCTGCTGCGAGCGCAGCCAAGCCTCGCGCAGATCGTCCAGCCGCGTCGTCACCGGGCCCGCCCAACGCTGCCAGGTTCCGGCCCCGTCGGCGCCCGGTCGCAGCGACCAGGCGATCAGCTGCACGCCGCCGGCCACGCGCCGCGTCAGGCGCAGCGTGGCGCCGTCGTACTGCAGCGCCGGGACGACGCCGGTGTCGCGCACGGCGGCCAGGTCGGCCTCCCATTGCGCGATCACCGACTGCAGCCGCAGCGTGGCCGTCAGCCGCGCTTGGGCCACGTCGCGCGAGCGGGTCATGCCGTCCAGGCCCTGCCAAGCCATGCCGGCCATCACCGCCAGGATGAGCAGGGCGACCAGCACCTCCACCAGCGTGAAGCCCCGCGATGCGCTGCGGCCGGCCATCAGAACCTCGGCAACACGGTGGACAGCCGCAGCACCATGCGGCCGGATTCATCCCACACCTCCGCATCGACGCGGCGGAAGTTGGGATTGGGCGTGGGCCGCACCACCAGCTTGCCGTCCAGCGCGCGGCCGAGCTGCTCGCAGGCGTAACGGCTCTCGCCCACGCCGGGGAACTGCCGGCCCAGGCGCAGCGCAGTAAGCTGGTTGTCGGCGCACCATTGGGCCACGGTCACATCCTGCAGCCGGCGGGCGTTGTCGGTTAGCGCACCGGCGGCCTTGATGCCGGCGGCCAGCGTCACGGCGACGATGGCCAGCGCCACCAGCACCTCGATCAGCGTCAGACCGCGGGCTGCGGCCCCCGCGGCGCGGGCCGAGTGGCAACGGGCCGCGATGCGCTGCGCCCGGTCGACGCGGGCAAGAAGATCGCAGGGATGGGGATGAGCGCGGCGAGCGAAAGCGTCAGGAGCCATCGGCCGCTCCCTCGCCGGCTGCGGCCGTCTCGATCTCGAACGGCCCCAGCCCGTCGGTGGCCAGCACGACCTGCTGCCCCTCCAGCCGCAGCACGATGCGCTGCGCGCCGATCCAGGGCTCCGGGCCCAGCTGCAGCCCTGGCCGGGCCGGCGTGGCGCCGACCACCTCGGCATGCACATCGGGCTGCAGCCAGCGCGTGGGTGGACTGACCCGCGCCGGAAGGCCCTCGAAGCTGAAGTCGCGCCGCTGCCCGCCCTGCAGCGAGGGCCGCGGCAGCCAGGTCACCGGCAGGCCCAGCGCCCGCGACTCCGCCCGGGCCGATTCCAGCAGCGAGGCCAGGCGCACCGCCTCGCGTTCCAGCTGCGTGGCCGCCGGGTCGCGCAGCGCCAGCGTGACCACCGAGCTCGCCACCGCGATCAGCGCCACCACGATCAGCAGCTCGATCAGCGTGAAGCCGCGCGCGCGTCGCATCGGGCCCCGCCCGCAGCCCTCAGGCCGTCACTGCCACGAGCCGATGTCGGCGTCGTTGCCTTCGCCGCCGGCCTTGCCGTCGGCGCCGAAGCTGAAGATGTCGATCTCGCCCTTCACGCCAGGATTCACGTACTGGTACGGGTTGCCCCACGGGTCGTTGGGCAGCTTCTCGACATAGGGCTTCCAGTTGGGCGGCACCGGCGGCGCGGTGGGCTTGCTGCGCAGCGCATCCAGGCCCTGCTGCGCCGTCGGATAGCGCAGGTTGTCCAGGCGGTAGAGCTTGAGCGCCTGCATCAGGTTGTTGATGTCGGTGCGCGCGGCGGTCACGCGCGCTTCTTCGGCCCGGTTGAGCACGTTGGGCACGATCAGCGCGGCCAGCAGGCCGATGATGACCAGCACCACCATCAACTCGATCAGCGTGAAGCCGCGGCGGTGATGGGCGGCGCGGCGCGGGGTTGCAGCACAGAGCATCGGATATCCCTTGTCTTGAAGCGGCCCGGGGCGTGCCCGGCCGGGCCGCATCGGGGCACGGTCGAAGGCGACCTGGCGCCCGCGGGCCCGCATTGAACCGGAAACCGCGGCCGCTTCACCTGGGTGTTTACGGCAGCGCCGGTGGGTATCGCTCCATCATAATCAGCCGCCATGAATGCACGCCTTGCCGCCTTCGTGGCCTGGGCCGTGGTGGCCGCGAGCCTGGCCTTCTGGGCGCTGCGCCTGCTCGCCCATCCGCTGCCCGTGCCGCCCCAGGCCCTGCCGGTGTCGATGGACCATGCGGTGCGCGGTGACGTGCTCAAGCTCTTCCCGGCAGCGCCCGCGGCAGTGGCCATGGAGCCCCAGCTGGCCAGCCGCTTCCAGCTGGTCGGGGTGATCGCGCCCCGGGCCGGCGCGATGGCCGACAGCTCCGGCATCGCCTTGATCGCCGTGGACGGCCAGCCCGCCCGCCCATTCCGCGTGGGCGCGCGCATCGAGGGCCAGCTGGTGCTGCAGTCGGTTACCAGCCGCGGCGCCGACATCGGGCCGGCCGGCGGCGCGCCTGCCGCCACGCTGGCTGCACCCACGCTGCCGCCGCCCAGCACCGGCAGCCTCCCGCCCCCGCTGTCCCTGGGCGGCCCGGCAGCCGCGCCCGCGCCTGGCATGGCCACGCCCGACACCGCGCCGCCAGAGCTCCCTGCCGATGAGGCGCCCCCGCCCCGCCGGCCTGGGCCCGACATGGCGCGCTGATGCGGCCCGATTGCGCAACCTCGTTCATCTGAGCCATCACAGGCAGACCGTGTCAGGCTGGCGTCGGCCGGCGCGGCTGATCGCCACAGCGTGGCACTGCACTGCGATAATCGCCGGCTTCCCCACAGCGGAGACCCCCATGGACTGTGCCCATCCTCGGGCGCCGTCCGCTCCCCGTCACGCGATGGCGCGCTGACGAGCCCGTGCAAACGCTGCAAAAGCAGCGGACGCCGCCAGGAGCGAGACGGTGCCGACCCCTCTTGCCCCTGAACGCCCCGGCGCTGCGCCCGGCCCACTGGCCCGATGCCCAGCGCCCGCCCGGAGAACGGCCTGGCGAGCGCAGCAGCGCCAGCCGCAGGAGTCCGCATGCTGAACGTCTTCACGCTGGCCAGCGGCCGGCTGATCCAGGAAGAGATCAACAGCCCCGACGACCTCTCACCCGTCGCCCCTGTCTGGGTCGACCTGGAGGCGCCTACGCCCACCGAGAAGGGCTGGATCGCCGGCCGCTTCGGCCTGGTCATCCCCGACAACATCGTCGACGACGACCTGGAGGAGTCCGCCCGCTTCTATGAAGAGGACGGCGCCATCCACATCCGCTCCGACTTCCTCATCGACGATGCCGAGACCCCGCGCAACGTGCGTGTGGCCTTCATCCTGCACGACAACGTGCTGTTCTCGATCCACCGCGAGGACCTGCCGGTCTTCCGCCTGCTGCGCATGCGCGCGCGGCGCATCCCGGCGCTGATCGAGGACGCCAAGGACGTGCTGCTCAAGCTCTACGACGCCGATGCGGAGTACTCCGCCGACACGCTGGAGGGCATCTACGACGAGCTGGAGAAGGTCTCCGCCCGCGTTCTCAAGTCCGAGGTGGACGATGCCGCCGCCGGCGACGCGCTGGCCGCCATCGCCCGCCAGGAGGACGTCAACGGCCGCATCCGCCGCAATGTGATGGACACGCGCCGCGCGGTGAGCTTCATGATGCGCGCGCGCATGCTCAACGCGGACCAGTTCGAGGAGGCCCGCCAGATCCTGCGCGACATCGACTCGCTCGACTCGCACACGGCCTTCCTCTTCGACAAGATCAACTTCCTGATGGACGCCACCGTCGGCTTCATCAACATCAACCAGAACAAGATCATCAAGATCTTCTCGGTGGCCTCGGTGGCCTTCCTGCCGCCCACGCTGATCGCCAGCGTCTACGGCATGAACTTCAACGCCATGCCCGAGCTGAACTGGCACTTTGGCTACCCCTTCGCCGTCGTGCTGATGATCATGTCGGCCATCACGCCCCTGTGGTACTTCCGGCGCAAAGGCTGGCTCAAGTGAACGCGGCCATCACGCCATGAAAAAGGGCCGCGCGAAGCGGCCCTTTTTGGTTGGCAGGGGGCAACTCAGCCGCGGCGCTTGGCGACCGCATCCGACAGCAGCTTGAGCACCTCGGCCGAGTCGTCCCAGCCCAGGCAGGCGTCGGTGATGCTCTGGCCATAGGCCAGCTTGGCCGGATCGTCCTGGCCGGGGGTGAACTTCTGCGCGCCGGCGCACAGGTGGCTCTCGACCATCACGCCGAAAACGCGCTGCGAGCCGCTGGCCAGCTGGTCGGCGATATCGCGCGCCACGTCGATCTGCCGCTGATGCTGCTTGGCAGAGTTGGCATGCGAGCAGTCCACCATCAACCGGGCCGGCAGCTTGGCTGCCTCCAGGTCCTTGCAGGCGGCCTCCACGCTGGCGCCGTCATAGTTGGGCGCCTTGCCGCCGCGCAGGATGACGTGACAGTCCGGGTTGCCGGCCGTCTCGACGATGGCCACCTGGCCGTTCTTGTGCACCGACAGGAAGTGGTGCGGACGCGCGGCGGCCTGGATGGCGTCGGTGGCGATGCGGATGTTGCCGTCGGTGCCGTTCTTGAAACCGATGGGCGCCGACAGGCCGGAGGCCAGCTCGCGGTGCACCTGGCTTTCGGTGGTGCGCGCGCCAATGGCGCCCCAGGAGATCAGGTCGCCGATGTACTGCGGGCTGATCACGTCCAGGAACTCGCTGCCCGCCGGCATGCCCAGCCGGTTGATGTCCAGCAGCAGGTGGCGCGCCATGCGCAGGCCCTCGTCGATGCGGAAGCTGCCGTCCAGGTACGGGTCGTTGATCAGGCCCTTCCAGCCGACCGTCGTGCGCGGCTTTTCGAAGTACACCCGCATGACGATCTCCAGCGTGTCCTTGTAGGCCTCGCGCTGGGCCAGCAGCCGCTTGGCGTAATCCAGCGCGGCTGCCGGGTCGTGGATGGAGCATGGGCCGATGACCACCAGCAGCCGGTCATCCTGGCCGCGCAGGATGCGGCGGATGCGCTCCCTCGTGTCGCCCACCAGTTGCTCCACCGGCGTGCCGCGGATCGGGAAAAAGCGGATCAGGTGCTCGGGCGGCGGCAGCGGCGTGACGTTCTTGATGCGCTCGTCGTCGGTGCGCGAGGTCTTGTCGCCAGGGGCGACCCAGCCTTCTGCGGCGCTGGTAGCGGTGTTCATTGCTGCGGCTCTCCTGTGGGGCAAAGGGGCGACGGCTTCGGCTCGTGGCGGTGGCGATCGCGTGCTGCGGGATGGGGTGCGGAAAAGTGACGGGCCGAAAAAAAACCGCCGGGCGAGGCGCCCGGCGGTTTGGGGATTCGGTCTGCGCTGCTCGCTAGGGGCTTACAGGCTGGCCTCTCCTCCGCCGGGGCGGTGCGAGAACCAGAAGTAGCCAAAGTAAAAACGGGCCGAACGCATGGGGCAGCACTTTAGCACGCAAGCCGTGGGGCCGTGCCCGCCCCGGATCGTCACAAATGGACACACCTGCCGATAATCCGCTCTTGGCCCGGGTGCTGCGTCGCGGGCCGCTCGCCTGCGCGGCGGTCGCCGGGCGGCCCTGGTCTCTTCCGCGCAAGGCGGACCCCTTCGTTCCCGCATGACCGCAGCCTTTCTTCGCCCTTTCCTGCTCATCGGCCTGGTGGTGGGCCTGCTCGCCGGCCCGCCGGCACAGGCGTCCTCCCAGCGCGTGCAGGAGCTGTGGGGCTGGGCCGACGATGCCGGACATGCCTCGCTGGCCAACGTGCTGGCGCTGGCGCCGCAACAGTGGCACCGCCTGCCGCCGGGCCGGCTGGTGGAGCAGCCGCAGCAGGCCGCCTACTGGTCGGACTTGGCCACCCAGGCCTACTGGGTGCGGCTGCACCTGCCACCGGCCCCTTCCGGCCAGGCCCCACGCTGGCTGGAGCTGCGCCCGGGCACCGTCAGTGCCGCCACGCTGTACTGGCGCGATACCCGGGGTCGTTGGCACAGCGCCGACGCCCAGGCCGCCGGGCCGGCTGGCCTGCCGGCGCGCAACCAGCTGCTGGCGCTGCCGGCCGACGCCGCGGACGGCAACCTGCTGCTGCGCCTGCGCAGCGCCACACCGTTCAATCTGTCGGTGGTCGTGTGGAATGAGCGCGAGTACCTGGTCGACTTCACCCGCGAGGCCCTGCTGTTCGGCCTGGTCTACGGCGTCATGCTGGTCATGATCGTCTACAACCTGGTGCTGGATGCGGCGGTGCGCGATCCCGTCTACCGCGTCTATTCGCTCAACATGATGGTCAGCTTGGTCTACCAGGCGCTGATCCAGGGGCATGCCGGGCTGATCTGGCCGCTGGCAGCGGGAGAGTTGACACCGCTGACCAATGCGCTGGTGGCGCTGAACTGCACCACGGCGCTCATGTTTGCCAACCGCTTCATCGACCTGCGCCGCTGGGTGCCGGCCGCGGCGCGCGGCATGGGCCGACTGATCGGCATCTCGGCATTGGGCAGCATCGCCTGCCTGCTGGCCCCGGCGGGGCCGAGCTTCGCGATGTCGATGATGCTGGGCGGCATGACGCCACTGGTCATCCTGGGCGCGGCGCTGTGGGCATGGCGCGCGGGCAGCCGCACGGCCGCGGTCTTCCTGGTGGCCTGGACGCTGTACCTGCTGGGCGTGATCGTGTGGGCCGGGCGCTGGCTGGGCCTGATGGAGCCCAGCGGCTGGACAGACTGGCCCATCGCGATTGGCTCGGCGCTGGAGGCCGCGCTGCTGTCGCTGGCTCTGGCCTGGCGCATCCGGCTGTTGCGACGCGAGCGCAAAGAGCTGCAGGAGGCGGGCGAGCAGTACCAGCGGCTGATGCTGCAAGACGAGCTGACCGGCGTGCTCAACCGGCGCGGCTTCGGCCGGCAGCTGGAATCCATGCTGGAGCAGCGCCGCGGCGTGGCCCTGGTGGTGCTGGACGTGGACCACTTCAAGCGCTTCAACGACACCTGGGGCCATCCGGCCGGCGACACGGTGCTGCGCAAGCTGGGCGCGCTGCTCAAGGCCACCATCCGCACCGGTGACGTGGCCGCGCGCATCGGCGGCGAGGAGTTCGTGCTGCTGCTGGACCATGCGCGCGAGAGCGAAGCCCTGGCTGTCGCCGAGCGGCTGCGCCGCGCTTTCGAGGCCACGGTCTTCGAGCCGCGCCAGGGCAGTCTGGTGAGCTGCACGCTGAGCGTGGGCATCGCCGTCTCGCGCCCGGGAGACACGCCAGGCGGGCTGCTGGAGCGCGCCGACGCGCTGCTTTATGCCGCCAAGCGCAGTGGTCGCAACCGGGTGATGAGCCGCCACGACGGCGAGGACCTGAGCGCGGCGCCCGCGCCGGCCGACGCCTAGGGCAAGTGCGGAGGGCATAAGCCTCGCGCCACGCCGGAAGCCACCGGCGCATGCACGCCGCCTTGCGCCAGCTCAAATGCGGCGCGGCCGCCCTGGGAAGAATCTCGTCACCTTCCTGACGAGCCCCCGCCATGCACCCCAGCCCCCGACTCGACATCCCGAGCTACCTGTCGGTGCTGCCGCTCTTCCAGGAGATGACCCCGGCCGAGCTCGCCTCGCTGGCCGAGGGCTGCGAGCTCTCCACCCTGGCGCGCGGCGACATGGTGTTCCGCGTCGGCCAGCTGTGCAACGAGTTCCACGTGGTGGTCAAGGGCCAGGTCAAGCTCTATGCCATCTCGGCCAACGGCAACGAGAAGGTCATCGAGCTGGTCGGCCCGAACAACAGCTTTGCCGAGGCGCTCATGTTCACCGACCGGCCTTACATCGTGAACGCGCAGGCGCTCACCGAGACGCTGCTGCTGACCGTGCGCAAGGCCGCGGTGGTGGCCGAGATCGAGCGCGACCCGCGCTTTTCCATGCGCATGCTGGCGGGCATCTCACGGCGGCTGCACGGGCTGATCCACGACGTGGAGGCCTATGCCCTGCACTCTGGCGTGCAACGGGTGATCGGCTACCTGCTCAACGACGAAGGCCGCGCGAGCGACGACGAGCCGGGTGCCGACGGCACCATCACCGTGTCGCTGCCGGTGACCAAGGCGACGCTGGCGTCGCGCCTGTCGCTGACGCCGGAGTACTTCTCGCGCGTGCTCAACGAGCTGGAGCAGGCCGGCCTGATCGCCCGCGAGGGCCGGGACATCCGCATCCTCGACCGCCGGCGGCTGGCAGCCTACGAGGGCTGAACGGCCCGCCTCAGCTGCCCCGCTGCTCACGCCGCGCGATGCCGGTGAGCAGGGCTGCGGCGAACAGCAGCAAGGCCGCGGCGTGTCCGCCGCCGGCCAGCGCACGGCCCGCCGGCCAGCCGGCTTGCGTGGCACAGATGCGCAGAACCAGCGAGGCCGCCAGCACCCATACCGCCGCCCGCGCCCAGGGCACATAGCCGGGCGTGAGGCCAGCCAGAGCCGGCAGCATGATGGGCGCGTGGCCGAAGACCATCGCAAAGACGAAGCCCAGCAGCAGGGCATGCAGCGCACTGCCGTCCAGTGCCGGCGCGGCAGGGTCCATGACGGCACCGGCCAGCCCTGCGGCAGCGGCGACCAGCAGCCAGACGTAGCCCACCGTCAGCGCCTGCGCCACGTGGCCGCGCCACTGCGGCGCGCCCCATTGCCGCGGCGCGAAATCGCGGGCCAGCAGCCACACGGCCAGCGCGCCGCAGGCGGCCCACCACAACAGTGTGGCGGCGCGCGGTGCCGCCCACGCGATCACGACGGCCGCCATTGCCGCGCCGGCCGAGGCATTGAATGCCCAGCGCGCACCGGCGCCCAGGCGCACGAACTGCGACAGCTCGCGCCGCTCGCCGACGATGGTCAGCAGCAGGAAGGCGCACCAGCCCAGCAGAGATGCCGCCGGCGGCGCGTTGACGGCCGCCGCCGCCGTGCCCAGGCCCCAGGCCATCGCCCCCGCTGCCTCCACGCCGCCGTGCAGCGTCCAGCGCACGCGCAGCGTCTGCACATAAAGCGCCAGCAGCGCCGCGGCAGCCAGGGCCCATAGCGACCATGCCAGCAGCACCTGCCCGGCCAGCAGCGCCAGGCCACCGGCCGCCGCGCCGAGCGGCGCGATCACGCCCCAGCGGCGGCGCACGGCGACCGCGCGCTCCAGGCTGATCAGCGTGCCGAACACACCGCAGACCATCAGCGCACCATGCCAGGCGTTGGGCGCGGCCAGGTGTGGCGGCAGCGTGCCAATGCGCATGAGGCCGCCGCACACGCCCATCAGCAGGTTGAACACCGCACCGGCAAAGCAAAGCGCCCACAGCAGCCGCAGCACGCGCGGCGTCGGTGCCTTGCTGCGGCGGCGCACGGCCGCGGAGGCGGGCCCGAACGCAGGCACCTGCGACGAGGGCGCGGCAGGCGCCTGCGGCGAGGGTGCGGCAGCCGCCTGCGGGGAGGGCGCGGCAGGCGCCGGTGAAGACGGCGTGGCGCTCACCAGCCGAAGCGGATGCGCAGGTCGGTGGTCATGCGCTGCGGCGACCAGGGGATGGTGAGGTCGGCGGCGATGTCCACGTCATGGGTGGGCCAGCGCTTCTCGATGGCCGCGGCCGCGTCGTCCATGATCACGTCGGTCATCGGGCAGGTGGCGCTGGTCATGATCAGCGTCAGCGCCACGCGCGGCGGCGTGGCCGCGTCGTCGATCTCGATGCGCTCGATGAGGCCGAGGTCGACGATGCTCTCGCCGATCTCCGGGTCGATGACGCCACGCAGGGCGTCGCGCACTTCCGTCTCGGTCATGGTGGGGGCCGTCAATGCGAGGTGCCTTCCTCGCGTGCGAGCTTGTTGCCGATGTTGTACTTGCCCACCGGCTTGCGCATCGGCAGGCGCTTGACCTCGCGCAGCGTCGCGGCGTCGTAGACGATGAGCGCACCGTCGTCCTCCCAGACGCTGGCCAGTGCATAGCGGCCGTCGCGGGTGAACTCGATGTGCGCCAGGGTCTTGCCGGGCTCGATGCTCACCTCCTTGGCGGCCTTGAGCGTGGTCTTGTCGATCAGCGTCAGCCGGTTCTTGGCGGTGGGGCTCATCATCGAATCGGTCCAGGCATAGCGGCTGGCCGCGTGGCTGCGCATGAAGAAGCCGGGGCCGGGCGTGGGGATCTCGGTGACGATCTGCCAGGTGGCGGGGTCGATCACCGTGATCAGGCCCTGCTGCAGGTTGGGCGTGGCGATCACCGTGCGGCCTTGCGAGTTGAAGGCAATGCCCGAGCCCAGGTGCGGCAGGCCGGGCAGCGGCAGCGTGGCCACGCGGGTGCGGGCGTCCAGGTTGATGACCTGGGCGGTCGGCACGGCAGCGGCACCCGATGCGGCGGACGCACCCGATGCCGCGCGCGCAGCGGGTGCGGCAGGGCGCATCGCGCCAATCACGTGGCGGTAGCCGGGGTCGAAGAAGAAGTCGTCCAGCGGCTCGGACAGCGGCGTGCGGCGCACGCCCAGGAAGCCGGTCTTGGCGATGGCCTCGCCCATGCGGAAGTCGTGCACCAGGCCGTCGTGGATGGGCGCGGCCTTGGGGTCGTAGGAGATCTCCCAGAGCTCGGGGATGTCCTTGAGCGCGACGACGAAGCTCTTGCGCGGCTGGGCGTCATACACGGCCGACACGCGCGAATCCGCGCTGCCGTCCAGCTTGGCCGCGGGGATCACCTTGACCAGGTTGAGATCGGCATCGAAGAGCACCGCCGTATGCGGCAGCCAGTTGCCGGCCAGCACATAGCGGCCGTCGCTGGACACGGCCACGTTGCGCATGTTGAGCCCGGCGCGCACCTCGGCCACCACGCGCAGGTTCCACAGGTCGTACTTGGTGATCCAGCCGTCGCGCGAGCCGAAGTAGACGTAGCGCCCCTCGGGCGAGAACTTCGGGCCGCCGTGCAGCGCATAGCGGCTGGGGAAGCGGTGGATGACCTCGAAACGGTCGCCATCGAGCAGCGACACATGGTGGTCGCCGCCTTCCACCACGACGAAGAGGTTCATCGGATCAGCCCGCCAGGACGGCTGGGCCGGCCAGTTGCGCGACTGGGCATCGAAGGTGCGCGAGCCGCGGATGTCGGCCTCGGTCCAGCTCGGCGCGGGCACCACCGGCGTGTAGAGGTGCGCGGCCAGCTGCTCGATCTGCTGGGGCGTCAGCGTGCCGGCGAATGCCGGCATCTGCGTGGCCGCGCGGCCGTGGGTGATGACCTGGCGGGCCTCGGCGGGCTTCAGGCGCGACAGGCTCTCCGGCAGCAGCGCCGGGCCCATGCCTCCGGTGCGCTGCGCGCCGTGGCAGGTGGCGCAGTGCTGCTGGTAGAGCGCCGCGGGCGAGGCGGCTGAGGCAGCTGGGGCCCCGCCGGAGGTGGCCGCGGGCGCGGTTGAGGCAGCAGCGGGCGATGCAGCCGGCTCAGCCGCGCGCGCCAGGTCCCAGCCCATCAGCAGCATGCCCAGGGCCAGGCTGATGGCGGCAATCGGGTGCCACCAGCGGTCGGGGCGCGCGTCCTCGCGGTCGTCGGCCGGGCGGCTGTCCTCGGCATCGAGGCGGCTGCGCTCGGCAGTCAGGTCGACTCGGCGGCGCCGCGGAAGAGGCGCGGGGCGGGAGGGCGGGAAGTCGGATCGGGGCATCGTCGATGCGTGCAGGTTCAAGCGGGCACGATGGGGATGGCCCGTCGCGCCTCCACGGCCGTGGACTTGGACGAGCGGAAGGGCGTCACCGTCAGCCGCTCGGCCGCGGGCTCGGTCAGGCCGATCTCCTCGTCGGTGAGGTAGCAGCCCGGGTCCTCGGCCCAGAAGTCGCCGGTGAGCTGGTGGGCCCGCGTGCGGGTGTTGCCGCCGCAGATGCTCAGGTGGATGCAGCTGGCGCAGCGGCCGGTGACCGGGCGCGGCTGCTGCTTGAGCCCGGCCATCAGCGGGTCGCTGGTGTCGGCCCAGATGTCGGCGAAGCGGCGCTCGCGCACATTGCCCAGGCGGTGGTGCCACCACATGGTGTCCGGGTGAACGTCACCGACGTTGTCGATGTTGGCCACGTTCAGGCCCGAGGCATTGCCGCCCCAGGCGCGCAGGCGCTGCTCGAGCATCGGCGCCCACTGCGGCAGGTGCTGCCGGGCCCAGGCGATGAAGTAGGGCCCGTCGGCGTCGTTGTTGCCGGTGACGTAGTCCTCGTCCAGGCCGTCGCGCGCGGCCTGCCAGGCGCGGTCCAGGATGCGGTCCAGCGCGTCGCGGGTCATGGCGAAGTGCGCGTCCTTGGCGCGGTGGATGTTGCCGCGCCCGGCGTAGTTCAGGTGCGAGAAGTAGAACTTGGTCGCACCCTCGTCGCGCATGAGTTGCAGCAACGCCGGCAGGTCGTGCGCGTTCATCGCCGTCATGGTGTAGCGCAGGCCCACCTTGAGGCCGCGCGCGGTCATCAGGCGCAGGCCGGCCACGGTGGCGTCGAAGGCGCCCTGCAGCCGGCGGAACTTGTCGTGCGTCTCGCGCAGGCCGTCGATGCTCACGCCCACGTAGTCGAAGCCGGCAGCGGCGATGCGGTCGGCGCGCTCGGCGTCGATCAGGGTGCCGTTGGACGACAGCGACACGCCCAGGCCCAGCTCACGTGCATGCGCGGCAAGCTCGAAGATGTCCGGCCGCAGCAGCGGCTCGCCACCGGAAAGGATCAGCGCCGGCACGCCCGCGGCCTTCAGGTCGGCCATCGTGGCCTTGGCCTCCTCGGTGCTCAGCTCGCCGGGGTAGTGCATGTCGGCCGACAGGGCGTAGCAGTGCTTGCAGGTCAGGTTGCAGCGCCGGGTCAGGTTCCAGATCACGACCGGGCCGGTGGGGCCGGGCGGGGTGCGGCCTTCAGGCCAGCGGCCGAGCGACTCGGCACGGGCCAGCAGGCGCATGTAGCGGGACAGGCGCAGCATGGTGTTCAGCTCCGTGGGATGGATTCCGGCTCCTGGCGCGGCGACTTGTCGGCCACGCGCAGCCCGGTCTTCTTGAGGATGGCGGTGCTGTAGAGGATGTCGTGGCCGCGGCAGTGCGGCCCCAGCAGCGCGGCGATCTCGCGCGCCTGCTCCTCGACCTCGGCGCGGTTGCGCCCATGCAGCATCGCGAACAGGTTGTACGGCCACACCGGCAGCGAGCGCGGGCGGCGGTAGCAGTGCGTCACGCCGGGCAAGGCGCCGACCTGCGGGCCCAGCTCATCGACCATGGCATCGTCCACGTTCCACACGCTCATGCCGTTGGCCGTGTAGCCCAGACGGTAGTGGTTGGGCACGGCGCCGATGCGGCGCACCAGGCCCTCGGCCAGCATGGCGGCCAGGCGCTCGCGCACCTGCTCGCCGCTGACACCCAGCATCTCGCCCACGGCGTCATAGGGCCGCGGCACCAGCGGCAGGCCGGCCTGGGTGGCGGCGATCAGGCGACGGTCGAAGTCACTCAGCGCCATGACGGGCTCCTGGTGCGCTGGCGGCGCGCGCCTGCTGCACCGCGCGCTCCGCGAGCGCGGCGCTGCGTGCATGCTGGGCGCTCAGCCGCAACTCGACGAAGAACTCCTGCTCCTTCGGAAAGCGGTGCACGCGGCAGCCGGTGAGCTGCTCGATGCGCGCACAGGCCTCTTCCGCCTGCCGGGGCGACTCGGCGGCCACGACGAACCACATGTTGAGCTCATGCTCGCGGCGGTAGTTGTGGGCGACCTCGGGCTGGGCATTGACCAAGGCCGAGACACGCTCGTAGTCCGCATCCTCGGCGCGCAGCGCAGCCAGCACGAACTGACCGCCCGCCCGCTCGATCTGGAACAGCGGGCCGAAGCGCGTCAGCACGCCGGTCTCCAGCAGGCGCTGCAGCCGGGCCAGCACCTCGCCTTCGGTCAGGCCGAACTCGGCGGCCACGGCGGCATAGGGACGCTCCACCAGCGGCAGGTCGCCATGCAGGCGGTCGATCAGCCGGGCGTCGATGTCGTCGATGGCCTCCAGCACATCAACCGCCTGGCGCGGCGGCCGGCTGGTCGGGGCTGGGCGGGCGGGAATGGTCATGCGGGCGGTTCCGGTACATCAGGTGAGCGCCACGGCGGCGGCCGTGTCGGCAAGGGCGGCAGCCGCTGGCATCGGTGAGGCGGCGCTGCCGGGCTCATCGGCCGGCAGGCTGAAGTAGCGCCCGCCCGTCTGCTTGAAGCGCCGCGTGCTGAACAGCATGGCTTGCGGCACATCGGCAAGACCGGCGGCGGCGATCGCCTGCTCCACACACTGTCTGACGCTGTCGCGATCGCGGCCGTGCACCATGCAGTAGAGGTTGTAGCGCCAGGTCGGCGCGCGTTCCCTGCGATAGCACAAGGTGATGCCGCTTTGTGACGCCAGCCGCTCACCGAAGGCGTCGACCTGCGCATCGTCCACGTCGAACACGGTCATCGCGTTGGCATCGAAGCCGACGTCGTGATGCCGCACGATGGTGCCGAAGCGGCGCAGCGTGCCGTGCTGCAGCCAGCCCTGCAGCCGCGCCAGCACATCGGCCTCGCTGCGGCCGCAGGCCCCGGCCCACTGGGCATAGGGCAGCTCGACCAGCGGCAGGCCGTGCTCCACCTGCGCGGCCAGCGCCCGGTCGTCCGGCCCGACCGGCTGGCCACAGCGCGAGGCGCGCGGCGCATCCGGCGACAGGCTGCCGCGTCGCAGGTCGAAGCCCAGGTCAATGCGATAAGGCCGCACCATGCGCAGCCGCAGCGCGGGCAGGCAGCAATCGCGCTCGATGGCCTGCATGCGGCGCTCCAGCTGCTGCGCATCCGGCCCGGTGATGACGAACCACAGGTTGTAGTCGTGCTCGCGCTGGTAGTTGTGGTTGACGCCGGGCTCGGCATTGACCCGCTCGGCCACGGCCTGCAGGCGATCGGCCGGCACGGCCATGGCGCACAGCTGCGCCGCACCACCCGCGCCCGCGCCCCACACGCCACCGATGCGGCTCAGCGACCCGTCATGCCCCAGCGCGCCATAGGCCTGCATCACCACCGCCTCGCTCACGCCGAGCTGGCGGGCGATGTGCAGATAGGGCCGCGGCAGCAGGGGAAAGCCGTGCTGCCAGTCATTGAGCAGCGTGAGCTTGAGGTCTTCGATGAGGAGCGGGCGGGCGGACATGCGCATCGTCTCCTCAGAACCCCATGCGCGCCGCGCGGCTGGTGAAGAAGATGCCGCTGGGCGCGGGCAGCTCCAGCGTCTTGAGCGTGGCAAAACTGGCGGTGTCGATCACGCTGACGCGGTTGGCATCGCGCGAGGAGATCCATACCGCGTCGCCACGCGGGGTGAACTCCATGTGGAGCACCGCGGCTCCCGGCGTGAGCGTGCTGACCACCTGGCGGCTTTGCGTGTCGATGACCTGCACGCGGTCGTAGTCGGGCACGGCAAAGTTGACCCACACCTGGCGGCCATCGGGCCGCGCCATCACGAACACCGGCTGGCCGGCCACGGGCACGCGGGCCACCTCGGCCCAGGTCTCGGTATCGACGACGAGCACCTCGTGCCGCCCGATGGCCGGCAGCCAGGCGTGGCGCCCGGCCACGGCCCAGCCGCGCAGGTGCGGCATCTTGAAGACGGGCAACGGCTCCTGGCCGCGCCCGTAGCCGGCCAGGATGCGACGCACCTGGGGCTGCGGCGCCCACAGGTCGATCATCGCCAGACCGTCCTCGCCGAACAGCCCGGCGATGTAGTGCCGGCCATCGGGCGTGACCAGCGCGTCATAGGGCTGGCGGCCCACGCCGGTGAACTTGGTCAGCCTGGGCTGCTTGCGGTCCGACAGGTCAGCGATCCAGATCTGGTCTGCATCGAAGAGCGAGTAGATGAAGCGCCGGCCCGGCAGGTCGGCCAGGCCCACCACGCGAGAGAGCTTGCCCGGCTCAAACTCCGCCGGGATGTCGGCCACCAGCTCCAGCGTGCGGGCGTCGAACACCTTCACGCCCCCGGGCGTGTAGTTCTGCGCGGCCACGAGCGTACCGTCGGCCGAGATGGCGCCGCCAATGCTGTTGCCGGCCTGCTGCACGCGAGCCTCGATGCGCTGCTGGATCAGGCTGACCTTGGTCAGTGCGCCGTCGCGACCGAAGACATAGGCATGGCCACCGTCGCGTGAGAACACCACGGAGGCATGCGACAGGTCACCCAGCCCTTCGATGCGGCCCAGCGCCTGCATGCGGCTGGTGTTGACGATGCTCACCGAGCCGGTGCCGCGCTCGATCACCACGCCCAGGTCGCCCGTGCCGTCCGGCGCCGGACCGCCGGCCAGGCGCGCGTCCGGTGCGGCACAGCCGGCCACGAACAAGGTGGCGGCAGCAGCGGCCAGGGCACGGGCCAGGCGGGCCCTGCCGTCATGCGCCCGGCGCAGCAGACAGCGGATGGAGGGAGCGGCCAGGCGGGCCGAAGCCGTGCGGGCGAGGGGCGTCATCGTGCTGCGTCAGGCAAGCCGTCGAGCAGCTGCTGGGCGATCCAGCGCGCCTCCTCGGCGGTGAGCATGGAACGCCAACCCGGCATGGGCGTGCCGGGCCGGCCGTGGTAGATGGTGGCGGCCAGCGAGTCCACCGGCTTGCCGGCCAGGGCGTCGGGCGTGAGCGCCGGGCCCAGGCCGCCGGTCAGGCGCATGCCGTGGCAGGAGCCGCAGTCCTGCCGCACCATGTGCAGCAGGCGCTGCATGCGCTCGGCGGACGGCACGGCTGCCCCGGCCGCGCCTACCTCCGGCGCAAGGGCCTGGGCCGCGGCTTGATCCGCGGCGTGCGCTGCGGCTGCCGCGCACCCCAGCAGCACCAGCGCCGCCACCCGCCGCGCCCGAGGCCGGCCCATCACTGCTTGAGGATGTAGTCGATCGCGGCCTTCAGCTCGGCGTCGCTGATCTTGTCCACCGGGTTGGGCGGCATGGGGATGGGGCCGAAGACGCCGGCGCCGCCCTTGCGGACCTTCTCCGCCAGCTTGGCCGAGACGTCCTGGCCCTTGTACTTGGCGGCGATGTCCTTGAAGGACGGGCCGACCAGCTTCTTGTCCTTGGCATGGCAGGCCATGCAGCCCGCCTTGTTGAGCGACTCTTCCGGCGTGGCGGCCTGGGCGCTCAGGGCCACCAGGCCCAGGGCAGCGGCCAGCACGGCCGGGATCTTGCTCGCGTTCATCTCGTTCTCCTGCGTGGGTCGTCTGTCGGGCTTCGCAGCGCGCGGCCGCGAAGCCCCCGATCACTCGGTCAATAGACGTCGTGCTGCGTGTTGTAGACGTTGAAGTGGCCCGTCGGGGTAATGATGCGCGGGTCCTTGATCACCGTCTTGAGCTTGAGCGTCTTGTCGTCCACGACGACCAGCGCGCTCTGCTTGTCCTTGGCGGACCAGACAGCGAACCAAACCTCGTCACCAGCCTTGTTGAACTCCGGCTGCACCACGCGCATGGCGCCGCCGTCGTTGATGCCGGCCCATTCGGCGATGGGCAGCACGGTGTAGCCCTTGTCCAGGTTCTTGATGTCGTAGACGGCCACCGATTGCGAGATCTTCGGATCCGGGTTCAGCGGCGTGTCCACATACAGGTGGTTGGACTTGGGATGGGTCTTCAGGAACAGCGAGCCGCCACCCTGGCCCTTGAGCGACTGCACCACCTTCCAGGCGTTGGCCTTGTGCTTGACCGGGTCGGTGCCGATCAGCGCGATGGTCTCATCACCCAGGTGGCCCGTCGCCCACACCGGGCCGTACTTCGGATGGACGAAGTTGGTGCCGCGGCCCGGGTGCGGGATCTTGCCCACGTCGATCAGGCCGGCCAGCTTGCCTTCCTTGGCATCCACCGCGGCAATCTTGTTGCTCTGGTTGGCCGCCACCATGAAGTAGCGCTTGGACGCATCCCAGCCGCCGTCATGCAGGAAGCGGGCGGTGCCGATCTCGGTGACCTTCAGCGCATTGAGGTCGCTGTAGTCGACCATCAGCGTCTTGCCGGTCTCCTTGACGTTGACCACGAACTCGGGCTTGAAGTGGCTGGCCACGATGGAGGCCACGCGCGGCTCGGGGTGGTACTCCTGGGTGTCCACCGTCATCCCGCGGGTGCCGACGATCTTCAGCGGCTCCAGCGTGTCGCCCTTCATGATCACGTACTGGGGCGGCCAGTAGGCGCCGGCAATGGCCAGCTTGTCCTCGTAGCCCTTGAACTTGGACGTGTCCACCGAGCGGGCTTCCAGGCCGATGCGGATCTCGGCCACGTTGTCCGGCTTGGGCATCCACAGGTCGATCATGTTGATCTTGGCGTCACGCCCGATCACGAACAGATAGCGCCCCGAGGCCGAGGTGCGCGAGATGTGCACCGCGTAGCCCGTCTTGACGATATTGATGATCTTCTTGGTGTCGCCGTCGATCAGCGCCACCTCGCCGGTGTCGCGCAGGGTGGTCGAGAAGATGTTGGAGATGTTGTAGTCGTTCATCTTCCGCTTCGGGCGCTGCTCCGGCGGCACGATGATCTTCCACGTCTCCTTCATCTCCTTCATGCCGTACTCGGGCGGCTGCGGCGGCTCCTGCTGGATGTAGCGCGCCATCAGGTCGACTTCCTTCTCGGTCATCTCGCCGGAGGTCAGCCAGTTGGGCATGCCCGCGGGCGAGCCGTAGGCGATGAAGACCTTGAGATAGTCGGTGCCGCGCGCCAGCGTGATGTCCGGCGTCAGCGGCTTGCCGGTGGCGCCCTTGCGCAGCACACCGTGGCAGCCGGCGCAGCGCTCGAAGTAGATCTTGCGCGCCTGCTCGAACTCCGCCTGCGTCATCTTGGGCGCCTTGGGGTTCGTCGTCTGGTACATCGGCTCGTTGGCCAGCGGCGAGCCACCGGCTTGGTGGTAGTCCGCCTCGACCTTGTCGACGTGCTTGCCGTCCTTGGCGTTATTGGGCGCCTGGGTCTGCGCCACGGCGCTCCAGGCCGCGGCGACGGCCACCAGCGTCATGGCCAGCCGGCTGGCGCGAGCGATCTTCATCATGGGGTGTTCTCCTTATCGGAAGACGTTCTCGTGCGGACCGCTTTCGAGCACCTCAGTCCGCGCCGACGCAGTGGCGTCGACGCGGGCGCTGTGGCAAACGAGGCGCCCGCAGGCGAAGTCTTCCTTCGCAGCCTGCTTCGCGATTTCCCTGAGGTTTCGCGGCTCGGGCAGGGGGCGGCGCAAGCCCTGCATTGAGCACCGCCATGGTCCCGCCGAGCCGGCTCGGGCGTCCTTGAAGCAGTTCAAGGACGCGCAACCGCTTGCGCGCCGACCATGGCACGGCTCCTGCCAAGAGCCGCCGCAAGGCATGCCTCACGAACGTGCCACATGGACGTGCCCCATGGACGGCCGCCGCGGCCGGCCCCACGACCCGGCGCCCCACGCGCCCATCGACAAGACGCCATGAACGCGCTGCACTTTCTGGCCTCCACCCTGGCCGCGCCGCTGTTGCGCAGCCCCGCCGCGACGACGCCGCGCGCCGCGCCCCCCGCCGCACCGGCGGCACCGCAGGCCCAGCCTGGCGACGAGCACCCGCCCGGCCACGTCACGCTGGCCGGCGCCGGCCCCGGTGATCCGGAGCTGCTCACGGTCAAGGCCCTGCGTGCCATCCAGGGCGCGGACGTCGTGCTGCACGACCAGCTCGTCTCGCCCGAGATCCTGGCGCTGATCCCCTCGACGGCCCAGCGCATCGACGTGGGCAAGACCTGCGGCCACCATCGCTACAGCCAGGGGGCCATCATCGAGCTGATGCTGAGCCTGGCCCGCCAGGGCCGACGCGTGCTGCGACTCAAGGGCGGCGACCCCAACATCTTCGGGCGCGGCGGCGAGGAGGCCCAGGCTCTGGCCGCCGCGGGCATCCCCTTTGACTTCATCCCCGGCATCAGCGCCGCCCAGGCCGCAGCCAGCTGCGCCGGCATCCCCCTGACCCATCGCGACCACGCGCGGGCGGTCGTCTATGCCACCGCCCACATGCGCGAGGACGGCAAGGCCGCCCAGGCGGGAGAGGACGGCGAGCCGGACTGGGCGTCCCTGGCCCGCCCCGCGCAGACCGTGGTGCTCTACATGGGCGTGAACCGGCTGGAGCGGGTCTGCGCCCGGCTGCGCGAGCATGGCCTGGCCGCCGACACGCCGGCCGCGGTGGTGGAGCGCGCCAGCCGCCCCGGGCAGCGCACAGTCTGCGGCACGCTGCAGACGCTGCCCGCCCTCGCTGCGGAGGCGCGGGTACAGGGCCCGGCACTGATCATCGTCGGCAGCGTGGTGACGCTGGCCGAGGTGCTGGCCCCGGCCGCGCGGCAGCCCGCTACGGCGCGCTCAGCCGCCACTTGAGACGGGTCAAGGACAGGCCGGCAAGGCTCGCCAACACTGCCAGCCGGCCTTCGGGCCCGTGCGGATGGGCCGCCCTGGCGGTCAGCCCTACCGGTTGCGTTTGCGGTGTGACTTGCAAGCCAGCCGTGGGGCATCGTCCGCGCCCAGCCGGCCCTGCCGGCCCGCCCTACCCGCGCGGCCTGGCCGCGCTCCGCCTCATGGTTGCCTCCCTCCCGACCGACACCTCCACACGCCCGCCCCGCGCCTGGCGCAAGCCCGCCCTCGTCTGCCCCGCCGGCTCGCTGCGCGCCCTGCAAGAGGCCATCGCCGCCGGCGCCGACGCGGTCTACATCGGCCTGCGCGACGCCACCAACGCCCGCAACTTCGCCGGCCTGAACTTCACCCTGGAGCAGGCCGCCGAGGGCGTGCGCCACGCCCACGCGCAGGGCCGCGAGGTGCTGATGGCGCTCAACACCTACGCCCGCGCCCAGGATCCGCAGCCCTGGTTCGATGCCGTGGACACTGCCGCCCGCATCGGCGTGGACGCCCTGATCCTGGCCGACGTGGCGGTGATGGCTCATGCACGGCGCCACCATCCGCAGCTACGGCTGCACCTGTCGGTGCAGGCCTCGGCCACCAATCACGAGGCAATCGCCTTCTATGCGGAGCGCTACGGCATCCACCGCGCCGTGCTGCCGCGCGTGCTCACGCTGAGCCAAGTGGCCCGGCTCATCGAGAACACGCCGGTAGAGATCGAGGTCTTCGGCTTCGGCAGCCTGTGCGTGATGGTCGAAGGCCGCTGCGCGCTATCGTCCTACGTCACCGGCCAGTCGCCCAACACGGCCGGCGTGTGCTCGCCGGCATCGGCGGTGCGCTGGCAGGAGTCCCGCGCTGGCGTGGACGCGCATCTCGGCTCGGTGCTGATCGACCGCTACGGCCCCGATGAGCCGCGTGGCTATCCCACGCTGTGCAAGGGCCGCTTCCAGGTGAACGGCCAGGTGGACTACGCGCTGGAGGAACCCACCAGCCTCAACACCCTGTCCATCCTGCCCGACCTCATGCGCGCCGGCGTGGCAGCCATCAAGATCGAAGGCCGCCAGCGCAGCACCGCCTACGTCACCCAGGTCACCCGCGTCTGGCGCCAGGCCATCGACGACTGCGCGGCCGAGCCCGCGCGCTTTTCCGTGCAGCCGGGCTGGACCACGGCACTGGGCCGCCTGGCCGAAGGTCAGCAGCACACGCTGGGCGCGTATTCGCGGCCGTGGCAATGAGCTGGGCTGCCACAGCATGCGCCGCCCAGGGGCCGCCCCGGGCGACGGGCGATGTGACACCGCGCCACACCCGCTACCGCGAAGTGCTCGCCCACGACGCCCCTGCCCCGCCCCCCAGCCGCCTCTTGCCCGGCCCCAGCCCGACGCCCGCCGCCTGAGCATCGCCCCACAGCGCCATGACCGACACCGCTTCCCTGGCCCCCGCGCCCGCCCCCGGCGCCAAGCCGGCCGCCACGCCATCCATCAGCCTGACCATCGGCCCCGTTCCCTACTATTGGAGCCGGCGCGCGCTCATCGATTTCTACGCCCGCATGGCCGAGTCGCCCGCCGACACCATCTGCCTGGGCGAGACCGTCTGCTCGCGCCGCCACGAGATGAAGCTGGCCGACTGGCTGGCGTTGGGCGACGACCTGCAGGCCGCGGGCAAGCAGATCCGCCTGTCAACGCTGGCACTGATCGAAAGCGGCTCCGAACTCGGTACCCTGTCGCGCCAGGTCCAGGCCCTGCAGGCACAGCAGCGCGAGGGCTGGCAGCTCGAGGCCAACGATGCCGCCGCCGTGCGCGCCGCCTGCGCGCTGCCTCGCCCCTGGGTCGTCGGCCCCCACGTCAACGTCTACAGCGCCCCGGCCCTGGCCGAGTACCGAGCGCTGGGCGCCACCACCTGGGTGCCGCCGGTGGAGCTTCCGCTGGCCGACATCGCCGCCGTGCGCGCCGCCGCGCCCCCGTCGCTGGCCTGCGAGCTCTATGCCTTCGGCAAGCTGCCCCTGGCCCTGTCGGCCCGGTGCTTCACCGCCCGCCATCACCGCCTGCCCAAGGAGGACTGCGGCTTCCGCTGCATCGAGGACCCAGACGGCCTGCTGCTATCCAGCCGCGACGGCGCACCCTTCCTCACCCTCAACGGCATCCAGACGCAGTCCGCCGGCCTGCAATGCGTGCTCGGCCAGGCCGACGCGCTGCGCCAGGCGGGCATCGCGCGGCTGCGCCTGTCGCCCGGCTCCACCGCCTTCGAGCGCATCGTCGCCCTGCACGACGCCGTCTTCAACCACGGCCACGACGCCCAGTCCGCCTTGGCCGAGCTGCGCACCCTCACCCCGGCCCCGCTGGTCAATGGCTTCCTGCGCGAACAGCAGCCCGGACTGATGGCGGCGTAACGGGTGGCGACCGCGCTTTGTCTTTGGTCCTTGGTCCTTGTTCCGGTGATCTCCGAGCCGCCATCTCCATCCGCCGTTGGCTGTGTGGCTTGATCGCTTCATGCCGGACCGCTCCTCGCTCCTGGCTCAGCACCTGATCGCTTCAGTCGCTCCTTGCCTCCCCTCAGCCGATCCCGGCCTCGCCGTCTTTGGTCCGCCTCGTCTCTTCCGCGGCGGCGCCCTCGCTCCACCCCGCCTCCAGGCCCGACATGCACCCCTCGCGCCCTTCGTTGACCTCCTGGTTGTCCCGCCTGCCCGCGCTGCCTCGGCCGCCACTTCTGCACCCGGTGCGGGCGGCGTCGCAGCCGCCATCCGGTGCGGCCGCCGGCATCCCCGGTGGCGCGGCAACAGCGTCCTCGCCCCTGCCCTGGCCGCTTCCCCCCGCACTGGCCGGTGCGCTGCGCCCGCTGCTGTCGCGACTGCCTCGTCGCCCGCCCGAGTGGGCCACCTGCGTGCTGCTCAACGGCTGGTGGTGGCCCCGCGTAGATGCCGACGCGCAGCAGGCCTTGTCCGGCAAGGTCGTGGAGGTGGACGTAGAGGACCTGGGCCTGCGCATGCGCCTCATCGCCCATCCCGGGCGGGGCCTGCAGCCGGCACCGGCTGCGACGCCAGCCACCCTGCACCTGCGCGCGCGGGCCGAAGTCTATTGGCGGCTCGCACAGGGCCAGGACGACCCGGACACGCTCTTCTTCGAGCGCGCGCTGGTGATGGAGGGCGATACCGACTTCGGCCTGCAACTGAAGAACACACTGGATGCCGTCGGCCCGGTATGGGCGTCGACCCGTCGCGCCTGATCCACCACCTGCCCTGCACCCGGGGGCGGCAGCGTCCGCGCGCTCCGTCTTTCCCGGTCAACACGGCGCGCGGCGTCAGCGATCCGCTCGGGCCGTCAAGCCTGCGCAGTGATGATCGCTACAGCCGCAAGGCCTGCCGCGCCCCACCCCTCCTACGTCACCCTGTGCGGGGTGAACGCTCGCACAGGCGCCCCCTGTTGCGCGCTACGCCGTGCACCACGCACGATCGCCCGCTCTGGGAGGTGCAACGCTTGACCGCCCTCAAGCCCCTACCCGCAACCCGGCCCTAGCCTGCGCCGTCAGCCATCGTCCTGCCCGTCCGCCGCCCCCAGCCGCATGTCCCGCACCCTGCCCCTGGCCTACTCCTGCTCCGGCTGCTCCAGCGCCGCCCAGCTCGCCAACCACCTCGCCGTCCGCCTGGACCGCGCCGGCCTGGTCGAGATGTCCTGCATCGCAGGCGTCGGCGGGCGCGTGCCTCCACTCGTGCGCAAGGCCCTGGATGCCGTGGCCACCGGCCGCCCCATCCTCGCCATCGACGGCTGCGCCCTGGCCTGCACGCGCGAAAGCCTGGCGCAGCACGGCGTGCGCCCCACCGCCCATGTGCAGCTCGGCACACAGGGCGTGCGCAAGGCCTATCACGCCGACTTCGACCCCCAGCAGGCCGACGCGCTCTACGGCCAGCTCGCCGACCAATCCCGCGCCATGGCCGAGCTGCACGCGGAAAAGAACGCAGACAGCGGCTGCGCCTGCGCCCAAGCCCGACGCCGTGCCGGGGAGGCCCAGGACGGCTGAGCCGCGTACCGGCGCGGATCCTTCCCGGGCAAGTGGTCGTCGTACACAGGCTCGCCTCTCAGCAGCCGTCCAGCATCTTGCGGACGCCTGGTGCGCGGATTCCCCCCTTCGCCCGGTGTAGCGACGACGCATTCTTGTCGCCCCAAAACAAAACGACCACCTGCCGGAAGGCAGATGGTCGCCAGGACGGGCGGCACGCCGGCAAGCCGGCGCCGCTACCCCCCATGGGCGGCGGCTTACGCCGCCCGCCGTGATCAGACCGCGCGGGCCTTTTCGACCAGACGGGTCACCACCCAGGACTTGGTCTTGGAGATCGGCCGGCCTTCGGCGATCTCCACCACGTCCCCCAGGTGGTACTCGTTGTTCTCGTCGTGGGCGTGGTACTTGCGCGAGCGGGCCACGATCTTGCCGTAGAGCTCGTGCTTGGTCCGACGCTCCACCAGCACGGTGATGGACTTGTCGCGCTTGTCGCTCACCACGCGGCCCACGAGGGTGCGGGTGTTCTTCTGCGGCTGAGCCTGGTCCTGCGTCGTCATTGCGCCGCTCCTTGCTTCTTCTCGGCCAGGATGGTCTTGGCGCGCGCCACGTCGCGGCGGGCCTGACGCATCGAAGCCGTATTGGTCAGTTGCTGCGTGGCCTTCTGCATGCGCAGGCCGAAATGGGCCTTGAGCAGCTCGGTCACTTCCTTTTCCAGCGCAGCCACGTCCTTGCCGCGCAGCTCGGCGGCCTTGCCACCGGCCTTCTTAGAGGCATTCATGTGCTTCTCCTTGTGCGGCTTCAGGCGCCGATCTGGCGCGACACGAAAGTGCAGCGCAGCGGCAGCTTGGCAGCGGCCAGCGTGAAAGCCTCGCGGGCCAGTTGCTCGGGCACGCCGTGGATCTCGTAGAGCACCTTACCCGGCTGGATCTCGGCCACGTAGTACTCGGGGTTGCCCTTGCCGTTACCCATACGGACTTCGGCCGGCTTCTGCGAAATCGGCTTGTCCGGGAAGATGCGAATCCAGATACGGCCGCCACGCTTGACGTGACGGGAGATGGCGCGACGCGCCGCCTCGATCTGGCGAGCCGTAATACGGCCGCGCTCCGTGGCCTTCAGGCCGAATTCGCCGAACGACACGGCCGTGCCGCGAGTGGCGATGCCGGTGTTGCGGCCCTTCTGTTCCTTGCGGAACTTGCGACGAGCGGGTTGCAACATGTTTATTCTCCTTTCGCCTCGCCGGCAGCCGGGGCGGCCTTGCGGACGCGCTTGACTGCGGCGGTCTTGGGCGCATCGGCTGCGCCAGCCTGGGCTTCAGCCGGCTTGTCCGAGCCGTCGCCGGCCACGGCACGGCCGGGGCCACGCGGGCCGCGGCGGTCACCGGAGGGGCGGTCGCTGCGCGGGCCACGACGGTTGCGGCGGTCGTCATCAGGACGGTCGTCCTTGATCACCGGCGCTTCGCCGGAGGCCAGGCGGTCGCCACGGTAGACCCAGACCTTCACGCCGATGATGCCGTAGGTCGTCTTGGCTTCGGAGAAGCCGTAGTCGATGTCGGCACGCAGGGTATGAAGCGGCACGCGACCTTCGCGGTACCACTCGGTGCGAGCGATTTCGATGCCGTTCAGACGGCCCGAGGACATGATCTTGATGCCCTGGGCGCCCAGGCGCATGGCGTTCTGCATAGCGCGCTTCATCGCGCGGCGGAACATGATGCGCTTCTCGAGCTGTTGCGTGATCGAATCGGCGATCAGCTGGGCATCGATCTCGGGCTTGCGCACCTCTTCGATGTTCACCGCCACCGGCACGCCCAGACGCTTGGTCAGCTCGGCCTTCAGGTTCTCGATGTCTTCGCCCTTCTTGCCGATCACCACGCCCGGACGCGCCGAGAAGATGGTGATGCGGGCGTTCTTGGCGGGGCGCTCGATCAGGATGCGCGAGACGGCCGCGTTCTTCAGCTTCTTCTTCAGGTACTCGCGCACCTGAATGTCTTCAGCCAGCATGCCCGCGAAGTTGCGGTTGTTGGCATACCAGCGGGAAGCCCAGTTGCGCGTGACAGCCAGGCGGAAGCCGGTCGGATGGATTTTCTGTCCCATGGTCTCTTCCTAGCCTGTCAGTTGCCGACGGTCACGTAGATGTGGCAAGTCGGCTTGCTGATGCGGTTGCCACGACCCTTGGCGCGGGCGGTGAAACGCTTGAGCGTCGTGCCCTGCTCCACGTAGATCGAGGTGACCTTCAGCTCGTCGATGTCAGCGCCGTCGTTGTGCTCGGCGTTGGCAATGGCCGATTCGAGCGCCTTCTTGACGATGCCGGCGGCCTTCTTCTGCGTGAAGTTCAGGATGTTGAGGGCCTGGTCCACTTTCTTGCCGCGGATCAGGTCGGCCACGAGGCGACCCTTGTCCACCGACAGGCGCACACCGCGAACGATTGCTTTGGTTTCCATCGTCGGCTCCTTAGCGCTTGGCCTTCTTGTCCGCCGGGTGACCCTTGAACGTACGGGTCAGGGCGAACTCGCCGAGCTTGTGGCCGACCATCTGGTCGGTCACGTACACGGGCACGTGCTGCTTGCCGTTGTGCACGGCAACGGTCAGACCGATGAACTCGGGCAGGATCGTCGAGCGACGCGACCAGGTCTTGATCGGCTTCTTGTCCTTGGTGGCAGAGGCCTTCTCGACCTTGGCCATCAGGTGGTGGTCCACGAAGGGACCCTTCTTCAATGAGCGAGCCATGATCCTTGCCCCTTACTTCTTGCGACGCGAAACGATCATGTTCTGCGTGCGCTTGTTGCTCCGCGTGCGGTAGCCCTTGGTCATCGTGTTCCAGGGCGACACGGGCACCTGACCCTCGCCGGTGCGGCCTTCGCCGCCGCCGTGCGGGTGGTCCACCGGGTTCATCGCGACACCGCGCACGGTCGGGCGGATGCCCTTCCAGCGGATCGCACCGGCCTTGCCGTACTGGCGCAGGTTGTGCTCTTCGTTGCTCACTTCACCGATGGTGGCGCGGCACTCGATGTGGATCTTGCGGACCTCACCGGAGCGCAGACGGATCTGCGCGTACGTGCCTTCGCGGGCCATCAGCGTCACGGCCGCACCGGCCGAGCGCGCAATCTGCGCGCCCTTGCCCGGCAGCATCTCGACGCAGTGGATGGTCGAGCCCACGGGGATGTTGCGGATGGGCAGCGTGTTGCCTGCCTTGATAGGGGCCTCGGAGCCGCTCAGCACCGTGGAGCCCACTTCCAGGCCACGCGGGGCGATGATGTAGCGACGCTCGCCGTCGGCGTAGCACAGCAGCGCGATGTGGGCGGTGCGGTTCGGGTCGTATTCGATGCGCTCGACCTTGGCCGGGATGCCGTCCTTGTTGCGGCGGAAGTCCACCACGCGGTAGTGGTGCTTGTGACCACCGCCCTTGTGGCGCATCGTGATGTGGCCGTTGTTGTTGCGGCCGGACTTCTGCTTCTGCGGCTCCAGCAGGGAAGCCTCAGGCTTGCCCTTGTGCAGGTGCTTGTGCACCACCTTGACGACCGCACGGCGGCCGGGCGAGGTGGGCTTGACTTTGACGATGGCCATTTACGCAGCCTCCCCGGAGAAGTTCAGTTCCTGACCCGGCTTGAGCGACACGTAGGCCTTCTTGACGTGGTCACGGCGGCCGACGCTGCGACCGAAGCGCTTGGTCTTGCCCTGCTGGTTGAGGACCTGCACCGCGGCGACCTCGACCTTGAACAGCAGCTCCACGGCCGCCTTGATCTCGGGCTTGGTGGCGTCGCGCAGCACCTTGAACACGACCTGGTTGTCACGCTCGGCAACCGCCGTGGCCTTCTCGGACACGATGGGCGCAACGAGGACCTGCATCAGGCGGCCTTCATCGAACTTGAGAGTGCTCATGCGAACATCTCCTTGAGCTTGTCGATCGCACCCTTGGTGACCAGGACCTTCTTGTAGAAGACCAGCGACAGGGGATCGGCGTACCGCGGCTCGACGACCAGCACATTGGCCAGGTTGCGCGAGGCGAGGAACAGGTTTTCATCGACCTCGTCCGCGATCACCATGACGTGATCGAGATTCATGGCCTTGAGCTTGGCAGCCAGCAGCTTGGTCTTGGGCTGATCAACCTTGATGGAATCAACCACGGCCAGACGGCCTTCACGGGCCAGCTGCGAGAAGATGGCGGCCATACCGGCGCGGTACATCTTCTTGTTGACCTTGTGGCTGAAGTTCTCGTCAGGGCTGTTCGGGAACGTGCGACCACCCCCACGCCACAGCGGCGAGGACGTCATACCCGCGCGGGCACGACCGGTGCCCTTTTGCTTCCACGGCTTCTTCGTGGAATGCTTGACCATCTGCCGGTCCTTCTGGGCCCGGGTGCCCTGGCGGGCATTGGCCTGGTAGGCGACGACGATCTGGTGGATCAGCGCTTCGTTGTAGTCGCGCGCGAAGACGGTGTCAGGCGCGTCAACCTTGGAAGAGGCCTGGCCCTGTTCATTCAGGAGCTCGAGCTGCATCATTGGGCTCCTTTCTTGGCCTTGACCTTGACGGCGGGACGCACGGTGACGAAGCCGCCCTTGGCGCCCGGCACGGCACCCTTGATCAGCAGCAGCTGGCGAGCCTCGTCCACGCGGACGACATCCAGGTTCTGCGTGGTGACAGTCTCGTCACCCATGTGGCCGGACATGCGCTTGCCGGGGAACACGCGCCCAGGATCCTGGGCCATCGAGATGGAGCCCGGGACGTTGTGCGAACGCGAGTTGCCGTGGGAGGCGCGCTGCGAGCCAAAGTTGTGGCGCTTGATGGTGCCCGCAAAGCCCTTGCCGATGGACGTACCCTGCACGTCGACCATCTGGCCGGCCTGGAACAGGGTCACCGGCAGCACGCTGCCCGGCTTGTATTCAGCGGCGACCTGCGGATCGACGGGGAACTCCTTGAGGAGCTCGCCAGCCTCGACGCCAGCCTTCGCGAGGTGGCCGGCTTCCGGCTTGGTCACACGCGAGGCCTTGCGCTGGCCGAAAGCGATCTGCAGGGCGGTGTAGCCGTCGGTTTCGACGGTCTTGACCTGGGTGACGCGATTGTTGGACACGTCGAGCACCGTCACGGGAACGGCGTCGCCGTCGTCCGTGTAGATGCGCATCATGCCCACCTTGCGACCCAGCAACCCGAGGCGATTGCCAAGACTCATGGTTTTTCTCCAGCCCCGAAATGACGAGGCCTTTGTTTCACACACCCGACATCGATTGGCCGGGCTGACTGAAGAACCGGCATCCTGCGACCTGCTAGCAAGCAAGCCCCACAGCTGTCCGGCAGCTCCGCACAAGGAAAAGGCGTACCGCCATGGCAGCGCGCCGCCCAAAAGGCGGAAAAGCCTGCCAGTGTAGCAGGCATCGCGCGCGCCCGCAAGGCGGCACATGGGAAAGGCCCGTGCGCCCAGGACACGCACGGAGGCGCCCGTCCTGCTCCACACCGCCAGGCAAATGACGACGGGGCCCGAAGGCCCCGTCGCGCAAGCAAGCGAGCACGGCGACACCGGACACGATCCGGCCCCGCACCTGCTCTTCCGGCTCTTATTGCAGCTTGATTTCCACGTCGACGCCGGCCGGCAGATCAAGCTTCATGAGCGCGTCCACGGTCTTGTCCGTCGGGTCGACGATGTCCATCAGGCGCTGATGGGTGCGGATTTCGAACTGGTCGCGCGACGTCTTGTTGACGTGCGGCGAGCGCAGGATGTCGAAACGCTGCAGGCGCGTGGGCAGCGGCACCGGGCCCTTGACGATGGCGCCAGTGCGCTTGGCCGTGTCGACGATCTCCAGTGCGGACTGGTCGATCAGCTTGTAGTCGAACGCCTTGAGGCGGATGCGGATCTTTTGCTTTTGCATGGTGACTCCAAAGAGCAGTGTCGCGGCCGGAGGGCTTGTAAGCCCCAGACCGCAACGAAAAGGCTGGTGACCGAGGGACGCCCCATCACCGGTTGGACCGGCGAGCGAGGCAAGCCCCTCGGAGACGGAGCGGCCAGGCGCGACTCGCGCCCGGCCACTCGCGACACCATGCTTACTCGACGATCTTCGCGACCACGCCGGCGCCGACGGTGCGGCCGCCTTCGCGGATGGCGAAGCGCAGGCCTTCTTCCATGGCGATCGGGGCGATCAGCTTGACGGTGATCGTCACGTTGTCACCCGGCATCACCATTTCCTTGTCCTGCGGCAGCTCGATGGAGCCCGTGACGTCGGTGGTGCGGAAGTAGAACTGCGGACGGTAGTTGTTGAAGAACGGCGTGTGACGGCCACCTTCTTCCTTGCTCAGCACGTACACCTCGGCGGTGAAGTGCGTGTGCGGCTTGATGGTGCCGGGCTTGCACAGCACTTGGCCGCGCTCGACTTCCTCGCGCTTGGTGCCGCGCAGCAGAATGCCGACGTTGTCACCGGCCTGGCCCTGGTCCAGCAGCTTGCGGAACATTTCCACGCCGGTGCAGGTGGTCTTTTGCGTGGCGCGGATGCCGACGATCTCGATTTCCTCGCCGACCTTGATGATGCCGCGCTCGACACGGCCGGTCACCACGGTGCCGCGGCCGGAGATGGAGAACACGTCTTCCACCGGCATCAGGAAGGCGCCGTCGATGGCGCGCTCGGGCGTGGGGATGTAGGTGTCCAGCGCCTCGGCCAGCTTCATGATGGCCTGCTCGCCCAGCTCGCCCTTGTCGCCTTCGAGGGCCAGCTTGGCCGAGCCCTTGATGATCGGCGTGTCGTCGCCCGGGAACTCGTACTTGGACAGCAGCTCGCGCACTTCCATCTCGACGAGCTCGAGCAGCTCGGCGTCGTCGACCATGTCGCACTTGTTCAGGAAGACGATGATGTAGGGCACGCCAACCTGACGGGCCAGCAGGATGTGCTCGCGCGTCTGGGGCATCGGGCCGTCAGCGGCCGAGCACACCAGGATGGCGCCGTCCATCTGGGCCGCACCGGTGATCATGTTCTTGACGTAGTCGGCGTGGCCGGGGCAGTCAACGTGCGCGTAGTGGCGGTTGGCCGTCTCGTACTCAACGTGCGCGGTGTTGATGGTGATGCCGCGGGCCTTCTCTTCGGGCGCCGCATCAATCTCGTCGTACTTCTTGGCCTCGCCACCGAACTTGGCCGCCAACACCGTGGCAATCGCCGCCGTCAGCGTCGTCTTGCCATGGTCCACGTGGCCGATCGTGCCCACGTTGACGTGCGGCTTGGTCCGTTCAAACTTGCCTTTTGCCATTTCTCTTCTCCAAAAAAGAGCAGTGCCAGTGCTCGGTTTAAGGTCTCCGCCGAGGAAATGACCCCGCTGCCACTGGCAGCAGCGAGCGCCCCGGCGAAGACCGACTGAAAGTGCTTACTGCTTGCCGCGAGCCGTGATGATCGCGTCGGCGACGTTCTTCGGAGCTTCGCTGTAGTGCTTGAACTCCATCGTGTACGTCGCACGGCCCTGGGACATCGAGCGCAGCGTGGTCGAGTAGCCGAACATCTCGGACAGCGGGACCTCGGCCTTGATGACCTTGCCGCCGCCAGGCATGTCGTCCATGCCCTGCACCATGCCGCGACGAGACGACAGGTCGCCCATCACGTTACCGGCGTAGTCCTCGGGCGTCTCCACCTCGACGGCCATCATCGGCTCCAGGATGACCGGGCTGGCCTTGCGGCAGGCTTCCTTGAAGCCGATCGAAGCCGCCATCTTGAACGCCTGCTCGGAGGAGTCGACCTCGTGGTAGGAGCCGAAGGTCAGCGTGACCTTGACGTCCACCACCGGGTAGCCGGCGAGCACGCCGTTGGGCAGCGTCTCTTCCACGCCCTTCTGCACGGCGGGGATGTACTCGCGGGGCACCACGCCACCCTTGATGGCGTCGACGAATTCGAAGCCCTTGCCCGGCTCGTTCGGCTCGACCGTGAAGACGACGTGGCCGTACTGGCCCTTGCCGCCCGACTGGCGCACGAACTTGCCCTCGACATCCGAAGCGGTCTTGCGGATGGTCTCGCGGTAGGCCACCTGCGGCTTGCCGACGTTGGCCTCCACACCGAACTCGCGCTTCATGCGGTCGACGATGATTTCCAGGTGGAGCTCGCCCATGCCGGAGATGATGGTCTGGCCGGATTCTTCGTCGGTGCGCACGCGGAAGGACGGATCCTCGGCGGCCAGGCGCTGCAGGGCGATACCCATCTTCTCCTGGTCTGCCTTGGTCTTGGGCTCCACGGCCTGCGCGATCACGGGCTCGGGGAACTCCATCTTCTCGAGCGTGATGACCGAGTCAGGGTCGCACAGCGTCTCGCCGGTGGTCACGTCCTTCAGGCCCACGCAGGCGGCGATGTCGCCGGCCAGGATCTCCTTGATCTCCTCGCGCTGGTTGGCGTGCATCTGCAGGATCCGGCCGATGCGCTCCTTCTTGCCCTTGATGGGGTTGTAGACGGTGTCGCCCGACTTGAGCACGCCCGAGTAGACGCGCACGAAGGTCAGCTGGCCGACGTAGGGATCGGTCATCAGCTTGAACGCCAGGGCGGAGAACTTCTCGTTGTCGTCGGCCTTGCGCGAAGCGGGCTGGTCGTTATCGTCCGTGCCTTCGACCGGCGGGATGTCCACCGGGGAGGGCAGGAACTCGATGACCGCATCGAGCATGCGCTGCACGCCCTTGTTCTTGAAGGCGGTGCCGCACAACATCGGCTGGATCTCGCCGGCAATGGTGCGCTGGCGCAGGGCCTGCTTGATCTCGGCTTCGGTCAGCTCGCCGGACTCGAGGTACTTGTTCATCAGTTCCTCGTTGGCCTCGGCGGCGGCCTCGACCATCTTCTCGTGCCATTCCTGCGCCACGTCGACCAGCTCGGCGGGGATGTCCTCGTAGGCGAACTTCATGCCCTGGGAGGCATCGTCCCAGATGATGGCCTTCATCTTGAAGAGGTCGATGACGCCCTTGAAGTTCTCCTCGGCACCGATGGGCACGACCACGGGCACGGGGTTGGCCTTCAGGCGGGTCTTGAGCTGGTCATAGACCTTGAAGAAGTTGGCACCGGTGCGGTCCATCTTGTTGACGAACGCAAGGCGCGGCACGCCGTACTTGTTGGCCTGACGCCAGACGGTCTCGGACTGGGGCTGCACGCCGCCCACGGCGCAATACACCATGCAGGCGCCGTCGAGCACACGCATGGAGCGCTCCACCTCGATGGTGAAGTCCACGTGGCCCGGGGTGTCGATGATGTTGATGCGGTGCTCGGGGAAAGACAGGTCCATGCCCTTCCAGAAGCAGGTGGTGGCGGCGGAGGTGATGGTGATGCCGCGTTCTTGCTCCTGCTCCATCCAGTCCATCGTCGCGGCGCCTTCGTGCACCTCGCCGATCTTGTGGTTCACGCCGGTGTAGAACAGGATGCGCTCGGTCGTGGTGGTCTTGCCGGCATCGATGTGCGCCGAGATACCGATGTTGCGGTAGCGCTCGATGGGGGTCTTGCGGGACATGGTGTCACTCCAAATACGAAGGTGCCCTGCCGGGTCTGGGTGCAGAGCGGGCAGGGCAGCCGATGGGTTGCGGCCGTGAAGCCGGCAATCAGATCAGAAGCGGAAGTGCGAGAAGGCCCGGTTGGCTTCGGCCATGCGGTGCACTTCGTCGCGCTTCTTCATCGCGCCACCGCGGCCTTCGGAGGCTTCCAGCAATTCGTTTGCCAGACGCTGGGACATGGACTTTTCGCTGCGCTTGCGGGCCGATTCCTTCAGCCAGCGCATGGCCAGCGCCATCCGGCGGGTGGGGCGAACCTCAACGGGAACCTGGTAGTTCGCACCACCCACGCGGCGGGACTTGACCTCGACCATGGGCTTGACGTTGTTCAGCGCAATGGTGAACACCTCGAGCGGATCCTTGCCGGCCTTCTTCTCGACCTGATCAAGCGCACCGTAGATGATGCGCTCGGCGACGGCCTTCTTGCCCGATTCCATGATGACGTTCATGAACTTGGACAGATCGACGCTGCCGAACTTCGGGTCGGGCAGGATCTCGCGCTTGGGTACTTCGCGACGGCGGGGCATGGTTCTTCCTTTCGGTCTTCAGTTGGCTCGGGAGACCCGGGCCGCGGATGCCACACGGATGTGAGAGTGGCGGCACCCACTTACTCGGCGAGCGGACTCGCCGCTGGTGTCCGGCACGCGCAGCCTCATCGACATGATGACGGCGCCGCGTGACGCGCGGATGAGATGGCGATCAGGCCTTCTTGGGACGCTTGGCGCCGTACTTGGAGCGCGCCTGCTTGCGATCCTTGACGCCTTGCAGGTCGAGCGAGCCGCGCACGATGTGGTAGCGCACGCCCGGGAGATCCTTGACGCGACCGCCGCGCACGAGCACCACGCTGTGCTCCTGCAGGTTGTGGCCTTCGCCGCCGATGTAGGAAATGACCTCGAAGCCGTTGGTCAGGCGCACCTTGGCGACCTTGCGCAGCGCGGAGTTCGGCTTCTTGGGGGTGGTGGTGTAGACGCGGGTGCAGACGCCGCGGCGCTGCGGGCAGTTCTGCATCGCAGGCGACTTGGACTTCGTGACCTCGACCTGACGGCCTTGGCGCACGAGCTGGTTGATGGTAGGCATGATGACCTGGTGATTCCCGTTGATGGATGGACAGCGCGACCAACGTCATGGCGCGCCGCCCGGCATTCGCCCTTCGTAAGCCTCCCCCGCTGCGGAACTTGAGCAAGCAGCCGGCAAGGCAAGGCGCAAAGGGCAATTCCTCGGCCAAAGAGCCGAAAAGCTTTCCATTCTAAGCGGGCGGGCACGGATGGCGCAAGGAGGCTCTTGGCGGCCGGTCTAACCGACCTGATTAAGAGCGCTTACTTCTGTTCGTCTGGCCTCTGCCTAGTCTTGAGAGCGGGGAGTAAGCCGCGACAACAGAGTATCTGCGCGCGTTCCTTTTCGCTTCTTTTCGCTTAACGTAGCGGGCCGTTTCGTTTGCCGCCCTGCCATGAGCCCCAACCCGCGACAGCTCAAATTGCTCGAGGAAGTGCGCGTGCGCGGCGCAGTGTCGGTGGAGCGACTGGCCGAGCGATTGGGCGTGACGCTGCAGACGGTGCGACGCGACGTTCAGCGGCTGGCCGAGGCCGGGCTGCTGGCGCGCTTTCATGGCGGGGTGAGCATGCCGGCGGCACGGCCCTCGGCATCGGAGGAATGGCGCAAGCGACAGGCGCTGCGGGCGGACGCCAAGCACCGCATCGCGCAGGCCGTGGTGGCGGCGATCCCGGACGGCAGCGCGCTAATGCTGGGCGTGGGCACGACGGTGGAGGCGGTGGCACGCGAGCTGCTGCGACGGCGACGGCTCTCGGTGGTCACACACAGCCTTCACGTGGCGGCGGTACTGGCCGACCACCCCGACGGCCGGGTGCTGGTGGCCGGAGGCCTGCTGCGCGCCCGCGACCGCGGCGCCGAGGGGGAGGCCACGGAGGCTTTCCTGCGCAGCTTCAAGGTGGACATTGCGCTGTTCTCGGCCATCGGCCTCGATGCCGACGGCACCATCCGCGACCAGGATCTGCGCGACCAGAAGGCGGTGCAGGCCATGATGGCCCAGGCGCGTGAGACTTGGCTGCTGGCCGACAGCAGCAAGTTCCACCGTGCGGCGCTGGTGGCCTCGCACCGGCTGGAGCAGGTGCAACACCTGTTCACTGATGCGCCGCCCCCGCCGCCCTTCCCGCAACTGCTGTCGCAGGCGGGTGTGCCGTGGACAGTGGCCGCCGACGCGCCGCCGGCGTGCAGCCCAGCAGCCGCCCCACGTGGGGCCGCCGGACGGACACAGGCCCCGGCCGATGGGGCGGGCGATGTGGTCGTCTCCGGCGGGCCGGCGGCAGGGGGGCGCTGAGCGGCCACCGCTGCAGCTGCCCGCCGAGGGCACCGTTGCACTGCCTCCACGTGCCCGTGGGGCCGCGGGCAGGAAAGGCGTTTGTCCTACAAGCCCGTAACAGAATGCGCAGCGAGACTGCGGCCTTATCCGGCGTCCCGACCGCAGCCGCACACACCAGACCGCATGCACATCGCACACCGCACCCGCTTTCCGGCAGCCCCTTCCGCCCACCGCTTCACCGACCTTCGGCCCGGCCGCGGCTCGGGCCACCTGGGAGCCGTCGCACTGGCTGCGCTGATGGCCGTCGGCGCCTGCGGAGCCCGTGCGGCCGCTCCAGCACCAGCCACAGCACCGCCGCCGGACGTCAAGTCGTGCCTGGGCATCGCGGCGGCTGAGGAGCGGCTGGCGTGCTACGACAAGTACGCCGGCTTCGATGCCATGCTGGCCTTGCCTGCCTCTCCCGCGCTCAAACCCGAGCACGCCGCCGAGGCCCAGGCCGCCGCGCCGCCGGCGCCGGCTGCCACCACGGTGCGCGCCCCGGATGCGCCCCCGCCCACCACCAGCGCCATGTCGCGCTACTGGGAGCTGGACGAGGCCGACAAGCGCGGCACCTTCAATTACACCGGCTACCGGCCCAACTTCTTCCTGCCGCTGCACCTGATGCGCAAGGTCAACCGCACGCCGGGCTCGCCCACGCGCGGCACGCCAGCGGATATGCCGGACTACATGAACGCGGAGACCAAGGTGCAGCTGTCGCTGCGCAGCAAGGTGGTGCAGGACCTCTTCCTGCCCGGCGCGGATCTGTGGGTGGGCTACACGCAGCAGTCGATGTGGCAGCTTTGGAACCGGGATCAGTCTGCCCCTTTCCGCAACACCGACTACCAGCCGGAGGTGATCTACGTCGTGCCCACGCCGCGCACCATGCAGGCCCTGCCCTTCGGCTTCTCATGGCGCATGACGCAGATCGGCTTCCTGCATCAGTCCAACGGCCAGCCGGGCGAGCTGTCTCGCAGCTGGAACAGGCTCTACGGCGCCATCGGCGTGGAGCGCGGCGACTTCGGCCTGACTTGGCGGCTGGAGCGCCGCACCGAGCGCAGCCGCAGTGACGACGACAACCCGGACGTGCTGCGTTATCTCAATGCCAGCCAGATCGAGGCCGTGTGGACCCCGGGCCGTGCCACCGCGCAGCTGACCTGGCGGCCGTCCCTGAGCGGCGACGGCTCGGTTCAGTTCGACTGGTCCTACCCGGTGTTCAAGGAGCGGCCCGACGGGCTGCGCTGGTACGTGCAGCTCTTCCACGGCTATGGCGAGACGCTGCTGGACTACAACTTCCGCCAGACCAGCCTGGGCGTGGGGCTGAGCATCTTCAAGTTCTGACGCCGCCGCGGGGCCGGGGTCCTGGCCCCAAGCGGGAGCCCGCGAGCCAGAGCGCGCAAGGCACCTGGCAGGTCATGGCGCGCGTACCGCGACCGGGCATGCCGCATGCCTAGGTGGGTGCAGCAGGCCATTTGGCCTGCACCCGACACACCGATCTCATGAGCCTGACCGCCCCACCCGCCCCTGACCAGCCCACGCGCCTGCCGCTACTGCGTGAGGCCGTGACCCGCCATCTTCGTCTGCATCTGACGGCCGACGAGGAGGACGGCACCCGCCGAGAGGCCACCGTGCGCCCGCTGGGCCTGCTGGAGTGGGGCGGGGTGACCACGTTGGCCACGTGGTGGGAGGACCGCGGCGTCTTCCACCCCTTCCGTGTCGACCGGCTGCTGGCCGTGGAACCGCTGGACGGCCCTTTCGCCGACGAGCCGGGCAAGACGCTGGACGACATGCTGCGCCAGGCCGAGGCGCGCATGGACGAGGCCAATCACGCCATCGACAACTGAGACTGCCGTGGCGAGGCCGGCGGCGAGCCGCATGGCGCTCAAGGACTGAAGCGGGCCGCCCGGCTCAGTCCAACACCGCCGCCATCGCAGCGGCCACTGTGTCCACGTTGAAGCTGTTGAGCCCGGCCACGCACATGCGGCCCGAGCGCACCAGGTAGACACCGTGCTGCTCGCGCAGCGCGTCCACTTGCTGGGGTGACAGGCCGGTGTAGCTGAACATGCCGCGTTGGTGCACCAGGTAGCCGAAACTCCGGCCCGGCAGCCGAGCGGCCAGCGCGTCATGCAGGCGCTGGCGCATGTCCTTCATGCGCGTGCGCATCGCACCCAGCTCGTCGGCCCACAGGCTGCGCAGCAGCGGGTCAGCCAACACGCGGGCGACGATCTGCCCGCCATGCGTGGGCGGGCTGGAGTAGTTGCGCCGCACGGCCGCCATCAGCTGGCCCAGCACGGCCTGCGCCTGTGCAGCGTCCGGGCACACCACGCTCAGGCCGCCGCAGCGTTCGCCATAGAGCGAAAAGCTCTTGGAGAACGAATTGGCCACGAGGAAGCTCACGCCGGCATCTGCCAGCAGGCGCAGCAGCGCGGCGTCCTCCTCGATGCCGTCGCCGAAGCCCTGGTAGGCGATGTCCACGAACGGCAGCAGCTGGCGCTCGCGGATCACCTCGACCAGCTCGGCCCACTGAGCGGCCGTCGGATCCACACCCGTCGGGTTGTGGCAGCAGGCATGCAGCAGCACGATGCTGCGCGCGGGCAGCTGGTGCAGCGCGGCGCGCATGTCGTCGAAGCGCAGGCCCTGCGTGACGGCGTCGTAGTAGGGATAGGTGTGCACGGCAAAGCCGGCGCCTTCGAACATCGCGCGATGGTTATCCCAGGTGGGGTCGCTCACCCAGACCTCCGACTGCGGGAAATAGCGCTTGAGGAAGTCCCCGCCGACCTTGAGCGCCCCCGAGCCGCCGATGGTCTGGATGGTGGCGATGCGCCCGCCCGCCACCGCGGGGTGATCGGCACCGAAGAGCAGCTGCTGCACCGCCTGGCGGTAGTTCGCCGCGCCGGCCATCGGCTGGTAGGGCTTGGGGCCGATCAGGCCCAGCATGGCGTGCTCGGCCTGGCGCACGGCTTCCATCACCGGCAGCCGGCCGGCCTCGTCGAAGTAGATGCCGATGCTCAGGTTGACCTTGTCCGGTCGCGGGTCGGTCTGGAACTGCTCATTGAGCGTGAGGATGGGGTCGCCGGGGTAGGCGTCGACGTGTTCGAACATGAGGGGCTCCTGGGGCCGGGCGTGTGGGGGCTGCCGCCGGCCGGGCGGGCGGGCCGCGGGAAGGACGATTATCCGAGCCGGGTCCGGTGACTGCCCCGGCGGGCAGCGTGCCGCAGCGGGTGGGCGGCCGCCGGGGCGGCTCCTCTCGCGGGGAGACGAAGGCGGCGCGGCCGCGGACTAAGTGGCCAGTACGTGGGCTCGCCCGCGCACGGCTGCGATGACGCGCGACGGCCGCTTGTGCTCTGTGCCCCCCAGGCGAGCGGCGACCTCCCCCATCGCGGCGGTAACAAGACGCTTCTGCCTGACGCCGCCCTCCACCCCCGGCGGCAAAATCCGCCGCCACAACAAATCGACAGGGTCGGCCGACGCGTGACGCGGCCGCAGCCGACCCGCCATCAGGGAGTCTCCATGAGCGACCTCAGCGAAGGGCTGGGTGCCGGCGCAGGACTGCACACGTGCGCGCCGGCGGCCCGCGCCGGGCTGGACGCGTCCGCCACCGTCATGCACGCCGCCATCTCTGCCGGCGGCTTCGACGCTTGCCGTCGCGCGTTGCGCCTGCACACCGCCTGGCCCACATCGGCTCTGCTGCCCGAGCGCGCGACCCTGCAAGAGGCGGTCAACGATCTGTTCGACCTGGACCTGCAGCTGCTGTCGCCCCGCCCGGACCTGGACGTCTCGCGTCTGCTGGGCAGCGAAGCAACGCTGGAGCTGCAGCTGGCGGACGGCCGCCTGCGGCCAGTCCACGGCGTGGTGATGGAGGCCGGCGCGCTGGGCTCGGATGGCGGCTTCGCACGTTACCGGCTGCGGCTGCAGCCTTGGCTGGCGCTGCTGGGCCACCGCCGTGACAGCTTTCTCTTCCAGAACGTCACCGCGCTGGAAGCGGTCGAGTCCGTGCTGCGCGACTACCCGCAGGCAAACTGGCGCGTGATGGTCACCGAGCCGCTGCGCCGGCGCGAGATCTGCACCCAATTCGACGAGACCGACCTGAACTTCGTGCTGCGCCTGCTGGCCGAAGAAGGCTTGAGCTTTCACTTCGAGCACGAGCGGGGCGCGGATGGCGCGGGTGCCCATGGTGGCGAGCCGCGCAGCCGGCACATCCTCGTCATCACCGACCGCGCGGCCAACCGCCCGCATCTGGGCAGCCTGCGCTTTCATCGCCTTGATGCCACCGAGACCACCGACGGCTTGACCCACTGGCAGGCCGGCCTGCGCCTGACCAGCAGCGCCACCGCCCTGGGCGCCTGGGACCCACAGCAGCTCACCGGCATCGCCGCGCAGGACGCCTCCGCCCGCGCCCTGGGCGCCCGCCCGCTGCTTGAGCGCTACGACGGCGCCGGCGAGGGCCGCTATGCGGATGCAGCCCACGCCCAGCGCGCCGCGCTGCTGGCCCTGCAGGCGGAGGAGTTGACCGCCCACACCGCCCACGGCGCCGGCAGCTCCCGCGTGCTCACCGCCGGCGCGCGCTTCACGCTGGCCCAGCACCACCACGACGACGGCGACTACACGGTGCTGGCCGTCCAACACGAAGCGGCCAACAACCTGGGCGCCGAGATGGCCCGGCTGCTCGACGCACCCGACCTGGAAGGCGGCGCCTATCGCAACCGCTTCACCGCCGTGCCGGCCGACGTGGCCATCGTGCCGCCGCATGCCGGCCGGCCCTGGCGGCCCACGGCCCATGCGCACTGGCCGGCCATCGTCGTCGGCGTGCAGGGCGAGGTGCTCACCACCGACCGCGACCACCGCATCAAAGTGCAGTTCCCGTGGCAGCGCGGGCAGCGGCCGGTCACCGGCGGCTTGGCGCATGACGTAATGGGCACAGGTGATGAAGGCCGCGCGCGCCAGCACGCAAGCAGTGCCGACAAGACCCGGGCGGCGCTCGGCGAGTCGAGCGGCGAGCGGGGCAATGCGCCGTTCAACGAGTCGAGCGAGGACCACGGCAATGCACCGCTGAACGCGTCCAGCGGCACGTGGCTGCGCGTGGCCGTGCCGCAGGCCGGCCCGGACTGGGGCGCGGTTCTCCCACCGCGCATCGGCAGCGAGGTGCTGGTGGGCTTCATCGAGGGCGACATCGACCGCCCCATCGTGCTGCAGGCGCTGCACAACGAGCTCGATGCGCCGCCCTTTCCGGCCGGGGTGGACGGGGCGGCCAACCACCCGGGCGTCATCGGCGGCTGGCACACCGCCTGGCTCGACGGCGCGGGCTGCAACCAGTGGCTGCTGGACGACGCCACCGGCCAGCTGCGCATGCGGCTGCATTGCAGCCATGCTCTCTCGGAGCTGGCCGTGGGCCACCTCATCCAGCAGCCGGCCCAGGCGGTCAACACCTCGGCCTGGCGCGGCGCCTGGCGTGGTGCCGGCTTCGAGCTCATCACCCAGGGCTGGGCCACGCTGCGCGCTGCCGGCGGCATGCTGGTGAGCAGCTGCGAGCGCCCCGGCCGCAGCAGCCACGGCAGCGCCGAGTCCACGCAGATGGATGCGGCGCAGGCGGTGAGCCAGTTGCACGGCGCGCAGCAACTGGCCCAGGCGCTGAGCGAGGCCGCGCAGGCCCAGGGCGCGCAGCCGCTGGCCGCGCATGCGCAGAGCATCCCGGAGCTGATCCGCGGCGTCGATCCGCAGCAGGACGGCCGGCTCGATGCGCCGCTCAACGGCCAGGACGCGCACAAGGGTGTGCGGCCGGGCGTGGGGGGTGTGGCGGGCGCGGATGGCGGCGTGGAGGCCTCTGTATCAAGCGACGGCTCGCCCGCCGCGCCGGGCCCTTCGCACCCATCGGACACGCCGGCAGCCGGGCCCGTCGAGCGCCCGGCTGCGCCCACGCTCATGCTGGAAGCCGCTCACAGCAGCCTGCTGGCCACCGAAGCCACGCTGGCCAGCTTCACCGGCGGCGACTTCGCCCTCGTCAGCCAGGGGGATGCCCATGCTGCCGCCGCGCACACCGCCTCCACCGTCGTGGGCGGCACCGCCAGCCACTACACCCACGCCGGCGGCATGAAGCTCATCGCCGCAGCCGGCCCCGTCTCGCTGCGCGCCCACACCGGCGAGCTCGACGTGCAGGCCGAGCAGGCGCTGACCCTCACCAGCGTCCACGACGAGATCCACGCCAGCGCCCAGGGCCGCATCGTGCTCACCGCCGGTTCCAGCCGCATCGTGCTCGACGGCGCCAACATCACCTTCACCTGCCCGGGCACCTTCACCGTGAAGGCGGCGGCGCATGCGTTCGAGGGTGGGGGCGGCGGGCCGGCCATGCTGCCCGTGCTGCCGGATACGCGAGCCAAGCTCTATCACGAACGCGTCAGAGCCATCGACCCGGCTACCGGCGAGGCGATCGCCGGCATGCCCTACCGCGTCGAGCTTGCCGACGGAACGGTCCTCAAAGGCATCACGGACGCCAACGGCCTCACCGAGCAGATCCTCACAGCCGATCCGCAAGGGATCCGGCTGTATTGGGAGCCCTTGCTTGGGGGCAGGACATCCGTGGAACCCAATCCAGTGGAGGGCTGCTGATGCCCGCTCGCCAGGCCCCTGACCTCATCGGTCAAACACAGCTGAACAACCACGGCGGCATACGCGATGTGCAAGCCCCGGTGATGCGCAAGGTGACTTACGTCTTCCGCGCCACGTCATCGACCAACCTGCGCATCCCGTACGCCGTAGCCGTGGACGGCCGAGTGCTCGACGAGTTCGCCCACCAGACCCGGCGCGTGTCGGGCAGCAGCGGGCGCATCGAGCTCACCGCGCGTAGAGGGGCCCGCGTGGCGCTCTACCTTAATAGTGACGCGCATCCTTCTTACCGGACGCAGCCTGTCTACAGCGTGACCGTGGGAGCACGCGACATGGTGGTGACCATCACGGAGAAGACCGGCCGCCATGCGGATGCTGACACGCCGACCCTTGCACCTGCAGCTTCTGGAGCGGCCGCCCCACAAGTGGATCGGTACACCGCGCCGCTCACAGGCGACATCTGGATGCGCATCTCGCACCGCTATACCGCTGATGAAGTCGACGCGCTGGTGCCAACCGGAACGGCCAAGGAGGTCATCGCAGCGATCAAGAGCATCTACGAGCCGCTGAAGACCGCCAAGTTGGACATCACGATCCCAGCGCAAGCGGACAAGGAGCAGAAGAAGCTCGCGGTGACCTTTCTCGACTCGGACAACCCACGGCAAAACATCACCCGCTATTCACTGCTGGAGGACGGCCTGACGCGGGTTCATCCCGGCGGCTACGCGGCCTTGTTCAACGCCGCGCTGGAGAACGGCATCCCGTCCATTCGCTTGACCTCCTGCTGGCGGCCCATGCTGGGAAGCATCGCTCATCGAGCCGGGCTGGGGCTGGATGTGGACTACGTCGGCGACGTGCGAATGAACCGGCAAGAGTTGCGTCAAAGAAAAGGGGACGGGGACGACGCCGATAACGTCACGGATGCGGAGGTGGAGCGCTTCCGGGCGTTTGAGCGCGCTGCCGATGACCAGCGCAGGGCACAGCGTCGATTGGACTCCGTAGCCGCAGAAGTGCGGAAGGCAGAAGCGGAATTACGAAGAGCGACCGGAAATAAGGCGGCGACGCTTCCTGAGGAACATATTTTAGTAAAGGCGGAGCGCGGCGCACGGAGTGCCTTGAATACAGCCAGCGAAAAGGTGGCCGAAGCGAGGCGCGCTTGGAAGATGGAAGCAGACGCTGGCGAACCGAATTCAGTGCGTGGATTCAGAAGCTCTCTGCTGAGATGCCGCTGCGTTGGTCAGTTGTTCGACCCCTGGTACATGGAATCAAATACCCAGGACCGAGCGGAGCCGGAACCGAACCTGCAGAAAACCAGCAACGAAACGCTTCACAGCCACCATCTGCACGTTACCGTACATGAACCCTCAATTCTCTGAATTTTTTCGCTCGACAGGCGAATGGGTCCGATTTGTCCTGTGGACTCTCAGCGCATTGATTGCCACCTCCGCTTCGGCCGGTACAGGAGGGCGACCCCTCCCATCTGATGCGCTTGGCCGACCTTGGGAGATGCGATATCTGCTCTCGTTCCGCACTGATAATTCTTGGGAGCTGACGCTAAAATCTGGCCCCAAATCGAATGAGAGAAGAAAAAATAAAGGACTACCGCTTTTATGGGAGCACCTCGCAACGCCTCATATTCGTTTGCAATGGACTCACCCTCTGCCGCGAGACTCTGGGGGCTTGCTACTGCTGCTGCAATTTTCCGAGGATGGGACACTGATGCCCGGATTCAGTTGGCCCTTCAATGCTCGAGGGTATATTGATCGGCTTTCATATGTTGTCCTGGAAAGCTGGGAAAGGGAATCAGAGATCAATTTTTACGAGGCAGGCGACTGGTTCACCGGTCTCGGCGATATCAGCACACATTGGGCCCCGGCAATCTGCGACTACAACACCACTCCCAACCCTTTCTCCAGAGACAGCCTCAGTTATCTATACGGACCCAAATATTCAGGTCACGCGCACCAAGGAACCTTCGGCTGCCGCGAGTGGGCCTATCAGCTCTACGACCCGGGCCGCCCCTATATCGACGTGACGAGCTACATGCCGCGCCACGTCGAATCGGACTACCGAACATACATCCGGGACTTCATCGGCTGGGCACGCTTCGGTGACAAGAAGCCCGTGATCGGCCGTCATGGCGATGACTGGTATTGCCTGTTCGACTGCCCCAACGACGAGCCGCCTGGGCATATCCCCGACATCAAGCTCTGGGCGGCCAAGAACGGCTGGCCAGCCCCCAAGCCGCCGACGCGCAGCCCGACCTTCCCGGACCCGCCGCTCAAGCAGGGCACGTATCCCTGAGCGAAACCGCACAGGCCGGCCCCAACTGGGCGCGGTGCTCGTGCCGCGCATCGGCACCGAGGTGCTGGTGGGCTTCATCGAGGGCGACATCGACCGCCCCATCGTGCTGCAGGCGCTGCACAACGGGCTTGATGCGCCGCCCTTTCCGGCCGGCGTGGACGGGCCGGCCAACCACCCGGGCGTCATCGGCGGCTGGCACACCGCCTGGCTCGACGGCGCGGGCTGCAACCAGTGGCTGCTGGACGACGCCACCGGCCAGCTGCGCATGCGGCTGCATTGCAGCCATGCGCTCTCGGAGCTGGCCGTGGGCCACCTCATCCAGCAGCCGGCCCAGGCGGTCAACACCTCGGCCTGACGCGGCGCAGGCTTTGAGCTCATCACCCAGGGCTGGGCCACGCTGCGCGCTGCCGGCGGCATGCTGGTGAGCAGCTGCGAGCGCTCCGGCCGCAGCAGCCACGGCAGCGCCGAGTCCACGCAGATGGCTCTGCGCATGCGCGGCCAGCGGCTGCGCGCCCCCTGGGCCTGCGCGGCCTCGCTCAGCGCCTGGGCCAGTTGCTGCGCGCCCTGCAAGTGGCTCACCGCCTGTGCCGCATCCCGATCCGGCGCAGGACGGCCGGCTCGATGCGCCGCCCAGCGTGGGTTGCCAAGCCTGGGGCCATGGGCGCACGGACAAGCGCGTCATTCGCGGCACGCACAAGCACCTGTGCCGAGTAAATATGGCCCGCTGCGGCGGTGGCGGCACTTGTTTATGCTGCCGGGCATGCCCTGGCATGGTGAGGAGCCGCCGCCATGCCCCGGGACCCGACCATCGAACAAGGAGCACGTCATGAAGGCCCAGAACATCTTGGAGACCATCGGCCGCACGCCGCACATCCGCATCAACCGGCTCTTCGGCAGCAGCCACGAGGTGTGGGTGAAGTCCGAGCGCAGCAACCCGGGCGGCTCGATCAAGGACCGCATCGCCCTGGCCATGGTGGAAGAAGCCGAGCGCAGCGGCGTGCTCAAGCCCGGCGGCACGATCGTGGAGCCGACCTCGGGCAACACGGGCATCGGCCTGGCCATGGTGGCGGCGGTCAAGGGCTACACGCTGATCCTGGTGATGCCCGACAGCATGAGCATCGAGCGCCGGCGGCTGATGCTGGCCTATGGCGCGCGCTTTGACCTGACGCCGCGCGAAAAGGGCATGAAGGGCGCGATCGCCCGGGCGCAGGAGATCGTCGCCTCCACCCCCGGCGCGTGGATGCCGCAACAGTTCGAGAACCCGGCCAACATCGACGTGCACGTGCGCACGACGGCGCAGGAGATCGCCGAGGACTTCCCCGAAGGGCTGGATGCGCTGATCACCGGCGTGGGCACCGGGGGCCACATCACCGGCTGCGCCAAGCTGCTCAAGGAGCGCTTCCCGCAGCTCAAGGTCTTCGCGGTGGAGCCCAGCGCCTCGCCGGTGATCAGCGGCGGCAGCCCGGCGCCCCATCCCATCCAGGGCATCGGCGCGGGCTTCATCCCGGCCAACTTGCACACCCAGCTGCTGGACGGCGTGATCCAGGTGGACGCCGAGGAGGCGCGCGAATACGGTCGCCGCGCCGCGCGGGAGGAAGGCATCCTGGTGGGCATCTCCTCTGGCGCCACGCTGGCGGCCATCGCCAAGAAGCTGCCGGAGCTGCCGGCGGGCGCACGGGTGCTGGGCTTCAACTACGACACCGGCGAGCGCTATCTGTCGGTGGACGGCTACCTGCCCGTCGAATCGGCCTGAGCCCGTGCTGGGCCCGGGTGGCGCGCCCGGCCGTGGCTGGGCCGGGCTGTGCCAGATCCTCGGGCCGCGGTCGCGGGGCGATCGCAGATGAGGGTGTGCGGCATGCCGCACGCTGCGACGGGGCGATCCCGCTTGACGGGCCGGGCGCCGGGGCGCACCGTGGGGGCCCCTCGTGCCGGCCGCCGCGATGCTTCACCTGCGCTTTCCTCATCTGCAGTCGCCTTGGCCCATGCTGATGGCGCTGGCGGCCAGCATCCCGGCCTTCTATGACTCGCTGCTGCCCACGCCGGAGAGCTGGGCGGTGGGGCTCTACGTCCTGAGCGGGCTGATGGTGTGGGTGTCGGCCTGGACGGTGCCGGGCATGCGTGCGGGCAGGGCAGCCGGGCGGCTGCGGCGCGGCGGGCCAGACCTGCTACTGGGTGCGGCGCTGCTGGTCTGCGCGCTGCTGCCGCCCAGCCACAGCTCGCATGCGGCACTGGGCTGGCGGCTGCTGGTTGCACTGGCCACACTGCTGCGCGTCATCGTGCTGAGCAAGCCGTTGTTTGCGCGCGCCGGGCTGGCGCGGCTGCTGGCCATGGCGGCTGCGGTGCTGGGGCTGTGCGGCGTGGGCTACTACTGGATCGACCCGGAGGTGGCCACGCTCAGCGACGGACTGTGGCTGGCCTTCACCACGGCGGCGACGGTGGGCTATGGCGACCTGGTGCCCTCATCCACAGCGTCGCGCATCTTCTCGATGTTCGTGGTGATCCTGGGCTACGGGGTGCTGTCACTGGTGACGGCCAGCATCGCGGCGATGTTCGTCGACACGCAGGAGCGCCAGGTGGAGCGCGAAATCCTGCGCGGCCTGCATGCGGAGATCAGCGGCCTGCGCCAGCAGCTGGCGCGGCTGGAGACGCGGCTGGACGCGCGCCCGGCGGCCGAGGCACCCGAGGTGGGCCGGGCGGTGCCTTCAGCCGCGGCTGCGGCATCGGCGGGCGCGGTGCAGACGGAGCGAGCGCCGGAACGCTCCGGCAGGTGACGGCGGCAGCCGCGACGCAGCGCCGCACTCACCGCACGCAGGGCACGAAGCGGGTCGGCTGGCGGCTCCGCTCTGACGGGGCGGCCCGGGCCGGCAATGATGGCGAGAGCCGGCAAGGCATCCTGCACGCCGACCACCACCCCGACTCTCACGCCGGCGCTGCACTGCATGCGGTGAGAGCAGACCCCATGCGCGGCGCGCACACCCACAGCCGCATGCCACGCAGACCGCTGCCGACCCTCAAGCACCCACAGCCGCGCAACGCGCGCCCGCCGCGCCGCCGGCTTCAGCCCCGACGGAGCCGGCGGGCGTTGGCGGTGACGCGCCGGTGCACCGGGCGCAGGCCGGCCTGGGCCAGGCGGTCCCAGGCGCCGTGCAGGTGCTGGGCCGCCTCCATCTGGGCGCGTGCGCCGGCGCCACTCCACGCCGTCCAGGGCTGCGTGAGCCAAGCCAGGCCCTGAGCCCAGGCCTGCAGGGTCAACGTCTGCTGGGTGCGCAGGGCCTCGGCGCCCATGGCCGCCCAGGATCGCTGCAAGGCAAGCAGCTTCTCGGTACCCATGACGGTGAACTCGCGCCGATCGCGGGCCGACGGGCTGTGGCCAGCGGCCAGCATGCGAAGACTGCGCAGGGCGATCACCTGGGGCGCAGCCCAGGCGATCTCGGCGGCCTGGACGGCCGTGGGCAGCGGATGGGCAAGCCGGGCAGGCGGCGTGGGCATGGTGGGGGCAGGGCGGCGGCGGGGCATGGCGGCAGGCGGCAGGCGGCAGGCGGTGATCGGGCTGTCGGCGGATGTCGGGTGTCCAAGCAAGCGCCCTGCCCGGCCAACTGGGTGGTCACGGGCAACCGGCCGGCTTGAACTGGCGCAACTTGCCGGAATCGGCGCGGCACCGATCATCTTTACGCGGCCTGCACACTCGGACAAGACACGGGGGCTATGTTCCCCGCCATGCCCCCCGGTATCCGCTCTGCCCTGCCTGCTGTCCTGCTTCGGTTGCGCGCGGCGAACCCGCCGGTCGCGCACCGGCCGCCTGCCCGGTGCACCGGTGGCCCACATCTGGCCGCAGCGCGCCTGCTGGCTCCGCCCAGCTCGATGACGGCAGCCGCCCGGCGGGTCGCCCTGGCTTGGGTGGCAGCCGCCCTGGCGGGCTGCGCGCTCACGCCGCCACAGGCACCGCCCCTGCCCACGCCGTCAACCTGGCGGCGGGTGCCCGGCGCCGAATCGGCCGACAGGCCTGCAGGCCGGGCGCCGCACACCGACGCCACCCCGCCTGCCGTCAACGCCCCCGGTCCGCGCACCCGTTGGTGGGCGGCGCTGGCCGACCCGCTGCTCGACGAGCTGGTCGCTCAGTCCCTCGCCACCGCAGCCGACGTGCGCACCGCCCAGACCCGCGTGCGCGAGGCCCGGGCGCGGCTGGCGGTGGCCGGTGCGGCCCGGCTGCCGTCGCTGTCGGCCGCCGCCTCGGCCAACCGCACCGATGCCTCGGCCGCCGCCAGTACCGGCGTGGCGCGCGATGTCTACAACGCCGGCTTCGACGCCAGTTGGGAAGCCGACCTCTTCGGCCGCGCGAGCGCCGGCACGGACGCCGCGCGCGCCGACCTGCGCGCCAGCCGGGCCAGCCTGGACGATGCCCGGCTGTCGCTCGCCGCCGAGGTTGCACGCCTGTACGTGCAGCTGCGCGGCCAGCAGGCGCGGCTGGACGTGGCCTGGCGCAACCTGCAGACGCAGTCGCAGACCCTGCAGCTCACCGACTGGCGCGCGCAGGCCGGCTTGATCGGCACGCTGGAGCTGCAGCAGGCGCGCACCGCCGCGGAGCAGACGCGCGCGCAGGTCCAGGCCCTGCGCGGCAGCGTGGCGCAGACGCTGGAGAGCTTGGCGGTGCTCGCCGGCCAGCCGGCGGGCGAACTCGATGCCCGGCTATCGACTGCCGCGCCCCTGCCTAGCGCGCCCGCGACCCCGGTGCTCGCCATCCCGGCCGAGACCCTGAGCCAGCGCCCGGACGTGCGCACGGCCGAGGCACAGTGGCAGGCCGAGGCCGCCCGCACCACGGCGGCGCAGGCCGCGCGCTATCCGCGCCTGACGCTCAGCGGCACGCTGGGCCTGCAGGCGCTCAGCGCATCGGCCCTGGGGCGGGGTGACGCGGCCACCTCATCGCTGGCGGCCAGTCTGGTGGCACCGGTCTTCGACGGGGGCAGCCTCAAGGCCCAGGCCCAGGCGCAGGACGCCGTGCAGCAGCGGGCCGCCATCGCCTGGGAGCAGACCGTGCGCGCCGCAGCCGGGGAGGTCGAATCCGCCCTGGCCGCGCTGGACGCCGCCCGCAGCCGCGCCGCGGCGCTGGAGGCCGCCACCACCGCCGCGCGCGAGGCCGCCCGCCTGGCGCGCATCCAGTACCAGGGCGGGGTGATCGACTTCCGCTCCGTGCTGGACACCGAGCGCAGCCTGCTCTCCACAGAAGACAGCCTGGCCGGCGCCCGCGCCGACGAGGTGACCGCCTGGATCCGCCTGCACAAGGCACTGGGCGGCGGCTGGGATGTAGCGGGCGAGAGAGATGACCCTGCCACCGGCACGCCCCCCGCTGCGACGACCTCGACCGTCGCACCGACGCCCGCGCGCTGAGCCTGTCGGCATCGCGTCGCTCACCCTGCCGCCTCCCTTCTTCCGCCCTGACGTGACCGCCATGACTGGACCCGACCCCGCCTCCGTTGCCGCTGCCGTCGGCCTGGCCCCAGACGGCGCTCCCCCCCATCGCTGGCGGCGCTGGCTGCGGCCGCTGCTGGGGCCGCTCGCGCTGGCCGTTGTGGTCGGTGCCGTGCTCGCCTGGCGCAGCCATGCCGCTCGGCCACACACCGCCTACCAGACCGAGGCGGTCAGCCGCGGCAACCTGGTCGTGCGCGTGACAGCCACCGGGAACCTGCAGCCGACCAACCAGGTGGACGTGGGCAGCGAGCTGTCCGGCACTGTTGATGCCGTGATGGCCGACGACAACGACCGCGTGCGCAAGGGCCAGGAGCTGGCGCGGCTGGACGTGTCCAAGCTCAACGACGAGCTGGTGCGCTCACGCGGCGCGCTGGCCGCCGCCGAGGCCGCGGTGCAGCTCAAAGCCGCGACCACGCAGGAGGCGCGCACCAACCTCGCGCGGCTGCAGGAGGTCGCCCGCCTGTCGGGCGGGCAGGTGCCGTCGCGGCTGGAGCTGGCCTCGGCCGAGGCCGCGTTGCAGCGCGCCGTGGCCGACGAGGCCAGCGCACGCGCCACCGTGGTGCAGGCACGCGCCACGGTGGCCTCCAACCAGACCAACATCGCCAAGGCCAGCATCCGCTCGCCCATCGACGGCGTGGTGCTCACGCGCAAGGTCTCACGCGGGCAGACGGTGGCCGCCTCGCTGCAGGCGCCGGTGCTGTTCACGCTGGCCGAAAGCCTGTCGCAGATGGAGCTGCAGGTGACGGTGGACGAGGCCGACGTGGGCCAGGTACGCGAGGGCCAGCAAGCCACCTTCACCGTCGATGCTTATCCCGGCCGCAGCTACCCGGCGCGCATCACCCGTGTGGGCTACGGCTCCACCACCACCAACAACGTGGTGTCCTACCTCACCATCCTGGAGGTGGACAACGCCGACCTCAGCCTGCGCCCGGGCATGACGGCCACGGCGGAGATCACCACGCTGCGGCGCGACGGCGTGCTGCTGGTGCCCAACGCCGCGCTGCGCTGGTCGCCACCCAGCGCAGCCACGTCACCCGCCGGCGGCAAAGGCAATGTCAACAGCCTCTTCCTGCCGCCCCTGCCGCAAAGCACGCGCCCGCCGGCCGCCAAGGCGCCCGCACGCGGCAGCAGCCAGACGGTGTGGGTGCTCGAAGACGGACAGCCGCACAAGGTGGCCGTCACCATCGGCGCCAGTGACGGCCGCTACACCGAGGTCACCGCCGGCGCGCTGCGCGAAGGCCAGGCGGTCATCACCGATAGCAGCGAGGCCGCCCGATGACCATGCCCGCCGCGCCGGCTGGGAGCCACAACGCCGGAGTCCAGCCACGGGATGCCTTGCCCGCCCCAGACGCGCCGCCGCTGATTGAGTTCCGCAGCGTGAGCAAGACCTATGGCAGCGGCACCACCGCCTTCCAGGCACTCAAGGACGTGGACCTGATCGTCCGCGCCGGGGAGTTCGTCGCCATCATGGGCCCCAGCGGCTCGGGCAAGTCCACGGCCATGAACATCCTGGGCTGCCTGGACGTGCTGAGCAGCGGCTCGTACCGCTTCATGGGCCTGCCGGTGGAGACGCTGGACCGCAACCAGCGCGCGCTGCTGCGCCGGCGCTTCCTGGGCTTCGTCTTCCAGGGCTACAACCTGCTGGGCCGGACCTCGGCGCAGGAGAACGTCGAGCTGCCGCTGCTCTACCGCGGCGAGCCGGCGGCCACGCGGGCGCGCCTGGCGCAGGCCGCGCTGGCTCAGGTGGGTTTGAAGGGCTGGGCGCACCACACGCCAGCGGAGCTCTCCGGCGGGCAGCAGCAGCGCGTGGCCATCGCCCGGGCCATTGCCACCCAGCCTGCCGTGCTGCTGGCCGACGAGCCCACGGGCAATCTGGACACCCAGCGCGGCCGCGAGATCATGGAGCTCATCACCCGGCTCAACCGCGACAGTGCCATCACCGTGCTGATGGTCACGCACGAGCCCGACATGGCTGCCTATGCGCGGCGCATCGTCCGCTTCGTGGACGGCCGGGTGGCCGAGGATCGGCTCAATGATCACCCCGTGGAGCTACCCGACGGGCCCGCCACCGCGGAGGAGACCGCCCGATGTGGCTGAACACCTGGCTGCTCGCGCTGCGCGAGATCCGGCGCAACCTGATGCGCTCGCTGCTGACCATGCTGGGTGTCGTCATCGGCGTGGCAGCGGTCATCACCATGGTGACGCTGGGCAACGGCGCCACGCGCTCGGTCTCCAACCAGATTTCCAGCCTTGGAAGCAACTTGCTGATGGTGCAACCGGGCCAGCGCATGATGGGCCCGGGGACCGCGGGTGGCGGCGGCGGGCCGCCCTTTCGCCAAGCCGACGTGGACGCCATCGGCAACCAGATCGGCGGCCTGGCCGCGCTGGCACCGGCGGTGAGCCGCTCCGTCACCGTGGTGGCCGGCGCGCGCAACTGGAGCACCGTGGCAACCGGCTCCACCAACGACTACTTCGCCGCGGGCAACTGGACGCTTTCGGCCGGGCGGCTCTTCACCGAAGGGGAGCTCAAAGCCGGCAGCGCCGTGTGCATCATCGGCGACCGCGTGCGCCGCGAGCTCTTCGGCAGCCAGCAGCCCCTGGACGCCAGCCTGCGCGTGCACGACTTCAGCTGCCGCATCGTGGGCCTGCTCACCGCCAAGGGCGTGGGCGCGATGGGCAATGACCAGGACGACACCGTGGTGCTGCCGCTGCGCACCGTGCAGCGCCGCATCACCGGCCGTGCCGACATCAGCACCATCATGCTGTCGGCCCGCGACGGCGTGTCCACCGACAAGGTCAGGACGCAGGTCGAGCAGCTGCTGCGCGAGCGCCGCCACATCGGCGAGGCGGAGGACGACAACTTCAACGTGCTGGACACGCGGCAGATCGCCGAGACGCTCTCGGGCACGGTGCGCGTGATGACGCTGCTGCTGGGCGCGGTGGCGGCGGTCAGCCTGCTGGTGGGCGGCATCGGCATCATGAACATCATGCTGGTCAGCGTGACCGAGCGGACCCGCGAGATCGGCATCCGCCTGGCCGTGGGCGCGCTGGAGCGCGAGGTGCTGGCGCAGTTCCTCGTCGAGGCGGTGACGCTCTCGGCCCTGGGCGGGCTGATCGGCATCGTGCTGGCCACCGCCGCCTCCATCGCGCTGTCGCAGCTCATGGGCCTGCCCTATGCGTTCGATGCGCAGATCAACCTGCTGTCCTTCGGCTTCTCGGCGCTGATCGGCGTGCTCTTCGGCTACGTGCCGGCGCGGCGCGCGGCCCGGCTGGACCCGATTGAGGCGCTGCGGCACGAGTAACCGGCAGGTGGCCTGGCGCTGCGCCCCCGCCCACACGCGCCCCGCCCACACGCCCTGCGCCGCCCCCCCAGGCAGCGGCGCCTGCTGGCGATGCACAGCGCCGAACGGGCCGCCGCCGGTCAGCCGCGCTTGGCCACCCGCTTGTCACGCACGGCCACCTGCGCGCCGCTGCGGTCGATGTCAAAGAGCTGCGTCGCCTCGATGAGATCGCCCAGCTTCTTGTAGCCGTAGTTGCGCGGGTCGAAGGACGCCTGGTTGGCGATCTGCTTGCCCACCGCGCCCAGGCGCGACCAGCCGTCATCGCCCGCGGCGTTCTCCACCGCGTGGCGCAGCAGGTTGACCAGCTTGGCGTCCTGCTTGAGCACGTTGGTGGGCGTGGGGCCGCCGTTGCGCTCGGCGGCGTCAGACTTGTCAGCGGCCTTGTCGGCCGGCTTGTCGCCCGACTTGTCCGCTGTTTTGCCGCGCCCGCGGCCCTTGGCTGGCTTGGCCTCGTCCAGGTCCACATCCAGCGGCACCTCGTCGCGCCCGAGGTTCTCCAGGAAGAGAAAGCGCGAGCAGGCGTTGACGAAGGGCGCCGGTGTCTTCTTGGCGCCGAAGCCGTAGACCTCCGCGCCCTTGGCCCGCAGGTGCATGACCAGCGGCGTGAAGTCGCCGTCCGACGAGACGATGCCGAAGGCCGCCGGCCGGTCGGTGTAGAGCAGCTCCAGCGCATCGATGACGATGCACATGTCGGTGGCATTCTTGCCCTTGGAGATGTCGAACTGCTGGATGGGGCGGATCGCGTACTCGTGCAGCACCGTCTCCCAGCCCTTGAGCTCCTGCTTCTTCCAGTTGCCGTAGGCGCGGCGGATGTTGGCCACGCCGAACTTGGCCAGCTCGGCCAGGATCACGTCGATCTTGTTGGCCGGCGAGTTGTCGGCATCGATCAGCAGGGCAATGCGGGCATCGCGTTCGGTGTGGGCCATGTCGCCTTCGGGTTGCGGGTGATGCGTTGATCCGGTGGCGCGTGGCGGACCGGGGTGTACGTGCAGGCGTCGCGATCAGACGAGCCGCCAGTGCAGCGTCTCGCCGCCGCGCAGCGGCTTGATGGTGGCGGCCTCGCCAAACGGCAGGCTCTCGGGCACGGTCCAGGTCTCGCGCTTGAGCGTCACGCGCTCGGTGTTGCGCGGCAGGCCGTAGAAATCGGCACCGGAAAAGCTCGCGAAGCCTTCCAGCTTGTCGAGCGCGCCGGCGGCCTCAAACGCCTCGGCATAGAGCTCGATGGCACAGGGCGCGCTGTAGCAGCCGGCGCAGCCGCTGGCGTGCTCCTTGAGGTGCGCGGCATGGGGCGCGCTGTCGGTGCCCAGGAAGAACTTGGGGCTGCCGCTGGTGGCCGCCTGCACCAGGGCCAGGCGATGCTCCTCGCGCTTGAGGATGGGCAGGCAGTAGTAGTGCGGCCGGATGCCGCCCATGAAGATCGCGTTGCGGTTGTAGAGCAGGTGCTGCGGCGTGATCGTGGCGGCGACGAAGCGGTCGGCCTCGGCCACGTACTGCGCGGCCTCGCGCGTGGTCAGGTGCTCGAAGACGATCTTCAGCTCGGGGAAGTCGCGGCGCAGCGGGATGAGCTGCTCGTCGATGAAGACGCGCTCGCGGTCGAACACGTCCACCGCCGGGTCGGTCACCTCGCCATGCACGCACAGCACCAGGCCTTCGCGCTGCAGGGCCTCCAGCGTGCGGTGGGTCTTGCGCAGGTCGGTCACGCCGGCATCGCTGTTGGTCGTGGCCCCGGCCGGGTAGAGCTTGAGGGCGACCACGCCGGCCTCGCGCGCGCGCTGCACCTCATCGGGCGGCGTGTTGTCCGTCAGGTAGAGCGTCATCAGCGGCTCGAAGCGTGCGCCGTCACCCGCTTCAGGCAAGGCGGCCAGGATGCGCTCGCGGTAGGCCCGCGCCTGCTCGGCCGTGGTCACCGGCGGCTTGAGGTTGGGCATGACGATGGCCCGGGCGAACTGCCGCGCGCTGGCCGGCAGCACGGACGCCAGCGCCGCCCCGTCACGCAGGTGCAGATGCCAGTCGTCGGGGCGGGTCAGGGAGAGGGACGAAGCGGAGGGATTGAGGGCAGGCATGGCGGCGATTGTCTCGCGCTGCGGGCCTGCCCGCGGTGCGTCAGTCGTGTGCGTAGCCCGCTTCCCGCTGGCTGCGGATGGCAAGGACGACAAGCGTATCCAGCGCCTCCACCCAGCGGTAGAGCGCCATGTAACCCCGCGTGCCGGAGCCGATGACCAGCTCGCGCAGATCGCTGCCGGCGCGCAGCCGGCGGCCGATCATCGGGCTGTGGGCCAGCACGTCCAGGGCGGCGACGATGGCGTGCAGGCGTGGGCCGGCGTCCTGCACGCCCTGCTCGGCACAGTGCGCCAGGATGCGCTCGATGTCTTCGCCGACCTCTTCGGCCAGCTCGATGCGTGCCATCGCCGTGGCCGGATCAGCGGGCCAGCTTGCGCGCCCGCGGCGGGCTCGCCGGGCGGCCTTCTGCCCGCTCCAGCAGATAGCGCCGCATGTCGGCCCAGGGGATGCTGCGGCCGCTCTGCAGCAAGCGCGCGTAGCGCGACTCGGCCTCGCGCTCGAACGCCGCCTGCTGCTCGGCCTGCTCCGCCTTCTGCACGATGGCGTCCAGGATGAAGCTGTGCGGGCTGACCCCGGCCCGCTCGGCCGCGCGGGCCACGCGGGCCTTGAGTTCTTCGCTGAGGCGGATGGTGGTCGTGGACATGGCTGCGCTCCTGCCGGGTCAATGTAGCACCATCGTGCTACAGATGGAGGTCTGCAGCATTCGGTGATCCGCGGCTGCGGACAATGGCGCAATGCCTTCCGCCAACCCGCTCCTGCTCGGCATCGACTTCACCTGCGCCCCCACCCGCCGCAAGCCCATCACCGTGGCGCGCGGCCGCTGCGACGGCGTGCGGGTGCGGCTGGAGGCGGTGGACGCGCTGCCCAGCCTGGAGGGCTTCGAGGCCCTGCTGCGCGAGCCCGGGCCCTGGGTGGGCGGCTTCGACCTGCCCTTCGGGCTGCCGCGCGAGCTGGTGCAGCAGCTGGGCTGGCCGACCGAATGGGCCGCGCTGATGCGGCATTACGCCGGCCTGAGCCGCGCGGCCATCCGCGACACCTTCGCCGCCTTCTGCGCGGCGCGGCCGGTGGGCGCCAAGTTCGCCCACCGCGCCTGCGATGCGCCGGCCGGCTCCAGCCCGTCGATGAAGTGGGTCAACCCGCCGGTGGCCTTCATGCTGCATGCCGCGGTGCCGCGGCTGCTGGCAGCCGGCGTGCACCTACCGTCCGTGCACGACGGCGATGCCAGCCGCGTGGCGCTGGAGGCCTATCCCGGCCTGCTGGCGCGCGAGCTGATCGGCAAGCGCTCGTACAAGGCGGACGACCGCGCCCGGCAGACGCCCGAGCGGCTGATCGCCCGCAAGGACCTGGTCGATGCGCTGGAGCAGGGCCGCACCCGGCTGGGCCTGCGGCTGCAGGCGCGATCCGCGCTGCGCGAATCGCTGGTCGCCGATGCGAGCGGCGACCGGCTCGATGCGGTGCTGTGCCTGATGCAGGCCGCCTGGGCCGCGCAGCAGCCGGGCTGGGGCTTGCCGGCCGATGTGGACCGGCTGGAGGGCTGGATCGTCAGCGCCTAGCCGCGCCGGGCCGGCGCTCAGAACCCCCAGCGCTCGCCGACGCCCAGCAGCGTCGCCACGCCCAGCGCCGCGAAGATCACCGCGACGATGCCGTGGATGAGGCGGATGGGCAGGCGGTGCGCGATGCTGCCGCCCAGGTACACCGCCGGCACGTTGGCCAGCATCATGCCCAGCGTGGTGCCGGCCACCACCGGCCAGAAGGCGGCGAACTTGGCCGCCAGCGCAACGGTGGCGATCTGCGTCTTGTCGCCCATCTCGGCCAGGAAGAAGGCCACCACCGTGGTCAGGAAGACGCCGCCCCGGCCCCGGCGGCTGGCCTCGGCCTCATCCTCATCAAGCTTGTCCGGCACCAGCACCCAGGCGGCCATGGCCATGAAGGACAGGCCCAGCACCCAGCGCAGCACGCCGGGGCCGACCACCGAGGTCAGCCAGGCGCCCACGGCGCCGGCGCAGGCATGGTTGAGCAGCGTGGCGGCCAGGATGCCCCAGACGATGGGCAGCGGACGGCGGAAGCGCGCGGCCAGCATGAAGGCGAGCAGCTGCGTCTTGTCGCCCATTTCGGCCAGGGCAACGACGCCGGTGGAGATGAGGAAGGATTCCATGAGAGGTACTGCGGCCGCCCGTCAGCGCAACGGCGCGCGATTCTATTGAGCCGGCCCGGGCGGCCCGGCAGGGGAAGTGAGCGCTGCCGCCCCGGCTCAGCGCGACAGCCGGGCACCGGCCCGTCCCATGCTGGCCAGTACCGCATCGACCGCGCGCTCCAGCAGGCTGCGGCTCTCCAACGGGGCGGCCAGCCCGGCCAGCGCCAGGCGCTGCAGCGCGCGGGCGGTCAGCGCCGCGGCGGGCTCCACCGGTGCGCCGAGTGGCGCGGCGGTGAGCCCGGGGCCCAGCACGAGCTGCTGGCCGGCGGCGTCGCGCCACAGCAGGCGCAGCACGCGCCAATCGCCGCGAAGGTGCAGACGCAGCCAGGTGCCGATGGGCAGCCCGGTCAGTGCCGGGGCTGCGGCGAGCGGCTCACCGGGATCGGCCCCCGGAGCGGGCAGCAGCTCGGCCGGCACGGTGTCGAGCCCGGCCTCGTCGATCACCGTGTCGCCGCGTCGGGCAGACCAGACCGCCGGGTCAGTGGGCGCCCAGTCCAGCACCGGCGCCGGCGGGGCCGCGGTATCGGCCAGGCCGGCTGCGGGCTGCGCCTCACGCAGCAACTCGGTGTGGCGGGCCATCAACGCGTCCAGCACCGCCTGCCGCGCACTCTGGGGGGCATCGATGCGGTCCAGGCCGGCTTGCAGCCGCTGCAGCAGATCCGGCAGCCGCTCCAGGCGCTGGCGGCGCTCCAGGCCGTGGGCTGGCGGGCGCAGGCTGTGCAGCAGCTCGTCGGCCAGATCCAGCCAGGGCTCCGCCGCCGCCTCGCCGCCCAGCAGTGCAGCCGCGGCCACCACGCGCATCCACGGGCCGCTGAAGAAGGCGCGCAGCGTGGGCTCCAGCCGGCCGTGGCCGGCCTCGTGCAGCGACACGCGCTGGCGCAGCAGCCGCACCGCCCGGTCGCGTTCGGCCGCGCGGTGCAGCCGCTCGATCACCGGGCCGGCGGCGCGCACGGCGGCCTCCTGCTCCTGTGCGATCAGGCCCTGCAGAGCGGCCAGCGCCTGGTCGGCGGCCTGGTGCAGCGTGGGCCGCGGCGCGGGGCCGGCCGGCTGCGACGCGGGCGAGGTGCTCGGCTGCAGAAGCGGCTGCAGCACGGGCTCGGCGGCCGCAACGAAGTGCTGAGCCTGCGCTGTGCCGGCCGCGCCCAGCTCGGCCCAGCCAGCAGCATGGCTGCCCAGTGCATCGAGCAGCCGCCACAGCGGATGCCGGGGGTCTTCGACCAGGCCCTCGTCGTCCAGGGCCGCGCGCAGCACCGCGGGCTGCAGCCGGGCCACTAGGGCCGGCAGCGGCGGCAACAGGTGCGGATCCTCGAGCAGGTGGTCAAAGAGCCGGCCGATCAGCGCCAGCACCTCGCGGTCGCGGTCGTCGCGCGCGGCGGCCATCAGGGCCGCTTCATGCAGCCGCACGAGGTTGCCCGACGTGGGCGGCAGCGCGTCCAGCGCCGCCTCCAGCCGGGCCTGCGCCTGGGCCGAGCGGATCAGGCCCAGCACCGAGGGCACGGCGGCGCCGGCGTCCCGCTCGCCGCCGGCCGGCATGACAGCAGCGGGCGCCTCGCCCGCAAGTCGGCCGGGCAAGGCGGGCGCCGTACCGTCACCGCCTGCAGCAGCCGGAGGTGGCGGGCCGTCCTGGCCCGCACCGCCCTGGCGATGCGCCCAGTGGGCCGACATCAGCTGCTCCAACGCGCCCGGGCGGGTGAGATCGAAGCTGGTCTGCGGCGGGTCCTCGCGCCGGGCCGACGGCGTAGGCACGGCGCGGTAGGCGGCCGGCTCCACGCCGCGGCGCAACAGGGCCTGCACGGCGCGCGCCCAGGCGGCTTTCATCTCGATGGCCAGCCGCGGCGCCAGCGCGCGCACCGCGGCCAGCCGCGCCGGGCCCTGCAGACCACAGCCCTCCACCGCGGTCCACAGCGCCTGGGACACCGCCTCGGCGCTGACCGGATTGGCCTGCGGATGGATCTCGGTGAAGCCGCGCAGCGAGGACAGCAGCGCCTGCAGTTCGCGCAGCTCGGCCTCGGCCTCGTTGCGCAGCAGCTGCACGGTACGCAGCGCCTCGATGTCGGCCTCGGCCTGGTCCTCGTCAACCAGGCTCCATTCGTCCATCGGCGCGGTAGTTGGCCCGGGGTCGGCGGCCCACTGGGCACCGGCGTCGATGGCCGCGTGCCGGGCCTCGAAACGCAGCGCCTGCAGCATGGCCTGCACCCATTGCAGACGGCGATGGGCGAAGAGCTCGGCAGCCTCGCCCACGGCCTCGCGCGGCAGGTTGGAGCAGGCCGGATGACCCGCGGTGCGCAGCGCCTCGTGCGCCGCCTCGGCAGCTTCGCGCAGGGCCGGGGCCAGCTCGTCGAGCAGGCCGTCGATGAAGCGTTGCAGGGGCTGGGAGAGGAGCATGCCGGGGGTACTGCTTGAGGAAGCGGCCAATGTAGCGCCGGGGCAAAAGAAAAAAGGGCCGCGATGACTCGCGGCCCTTGCAGGCTCCGGTGTTTGGCCGGATGGACTGACCCCGCGGGGCAGGGATGCCACACGGGGTGCGGTCGACACGCAAGCCTGCGCAGGCAGGCTCGCGCAGTCGACTCACATGTCCATACCCATGCCACCCATGCCGCCCATGCCGCCGCCCGGCATGGCGGGGGCTTCGTCCTTCGGCGCCTCGGCGACCATGCACTCGGTGGTCAGCATCAGCGACGCAACGGACGCGGCGTTCTGCAGCGCCGTGCGGGTCACCTTGGTCGGATCCAGGATGCCCATCTCGATCATGTCGCCGTAGGTGTCGTTGGCCGCGTTGAAGCCGAAGTTGCCCTGGCCTTCCAGCACCTTGTTGATCACCACGGACGGCTCGCCGCCGGCGTTGGAGACGATCTCGCGCAGCGGGGCCTCGATGGCCTTGAGGATCAGCTTGATGCCGGCGTCCTGATCGGGGTTGTCGCCCTTGATCTCGCCAGCGGCCTGACGGGCGCGCAGCAGAGCCACGCCACCGCCGGCGACGATGCCTTCCTCGACGGCGGCACGCGTGGCGTGCAGCGCGTCTTCCACGCGAGCCTTCTTCTCCTTCATCTCGACTTCGGTGGCGGCACCGACCTTGATCACCGCCACGCCGCCGGCCAGCTTGGCCACGCGCTCTTGCAGCTTCTCGCGGTCGTAGTCGGAGGTGGCTTCCTCGATCTGGATGCGGATCTGCTTGACGCGGGCCTCGATGTCGGCCGCGGCACCGGCGCCGTCGATGATGGTGGTGTTTTCCTTGGCCACTTCGACGCGCTTGGCCTGGCCCAGGTCGGCCAGCTGCACCTTCTCCAAGCTCAGGCCGACTTCTTCGGCGATCACCTTGCCGCCGGTCAGGATGGCGATGTCTTCGAGCATGGCCTTGCGACGGTCACCGAAGCCCGGCGCCTTGACGGCCACGACCTTCAGGATGCCGCGGATGGTGTTGACCACCAGGGTGGCCAGGGCTTCGCCCTCGACTTCCTCGGCGATGATCAGCAGCGGACGGCCGGCCTTGGCCACCTGCTCCAGCGTGGGCAGCAGGTCGCGGATGTTGCTGATCTTCTTGTCGAAGAGCAGCACGAACGGGTTCTCGAGGATCGCGGCCTGCTTCTCGGGGTTGTTGATGAAGTAGGGCGACAGGTAGCCGCGGTCGAACTGCATGCCTTCGACGACATCCAGCTCGTTGTTCAGGCTCTTGCCGTCCTCGACGGTGATGACGCCTTCCTTGCCGACCTTGTCCATGGCCTCGGCAATGATGCTGCCGATGGAGTCGTCGCTGTTGGCGGAGATGGTGCCGACCTGGGCGATCTCCTTGGAGGTGGTCGTCGGCTTGGACTGCTTCTTGAGCTGCTCGACCAGCGCGGCCACGGCACGGTCGATGCCGCGCTTGAGGTCCATCGGGTTCATGCCGGCGGCCACGTACTTCATGCCTTCGCGCACGATGGCCTGGGCCAGCACGGTGGCGGTGGTGGTGCCGTCACCGGCGTTGTCAGAGGTCTTGGAAGCGACTTCCTTGACCATCTGCGCGCCCATGTTCTGCAGCTTGTCCTTGAGCTCGATCTCCTTGGCGACCGACACACCGTCCTTGGTGACGGTGGGCGCGCCGAAGGAGCGCTCCAGGACCACGTTGCGGCCCTTGGGGCCCAGGGTGACCTTGACCGCGTTGGCCAGGATGTTCACGCCCTCGACCATGCGATGACGGGCGTCGGAACCGAAGACGACGTCTTTAGCTGCCATGTGATTTCTCCAGATTCAGTGGGGTGTGTGAGGCTGCGCGCTGGATTACTTCTCGACAACCGCGAAGAGGTCTTCTTCGCGCATGACCAGCAGCTCGTCGCCGTCGACCTTGACGGTCTGGCCGCTGTACTTGCCGAAGAGCACGCGGTCGCCGACCTTGACGTTCAGGGCCACGAAGTCGCCCTTCTCGTTGCGCTTGCCGGGGCCGACGGCCAGGACTTCACCCTGGTCGGGCTTCTCGGCGGCGTTGTCGGGGATGACGATGCCGGAGGCGGTCTTGGTCTCGTTTTCGAGGCGCTTGACGATCACGCGATCATGCAAGGGACGCAGTTTCATGGACGGCTCCTTAGGGTCGGAGGGTTGACGTGGGAGGGAAAAAGCCGGCCGCCCGGAAAACGGACAACCGGCCCTGAAACGTTGTTAGCACTCACCATGGCCGAGTGCTAATGGCGGGAATTATAGGGACGGGCCGTGACGTTTCAAGGGCTTTCTCTACCGGCGGCGCCCCTGCCGCCGGGGCCGCGGGCGGGCAAATCGCAGGCCTGGCCAGCCAGAGCCGACTGCCCCGTCGCAGTCCCGGCCCACCCGGGGTTGGATGCGCCCGGCAGCCCGCCCAGCCATGTCGGCGCTCCTTTTGCCCGATGATCGGCCGCCATGAACGAACCGCAGTACACCGAGCCGACGGCCCAACCGGCCGCCGCGCACCCCGCCCCAGACCTGGGTGAGCCCAGCGACGCCGAGGAGACCCGCCGCGTCGTGGCATTGATGCAGATGGAGCCGGCCGGGCCGGACCGCTTCCTGGCGCAGAGCGACAACATCGGCACCATGGCCGTCTTCGGCGGGCAGGTGCTGGGCCAGGCGCTGATGGCCGCCTGGCGCACCGCGCCCGAGGGCCGCATCGCCCATTCGCTGCATGCCTACTTCCTGCTGCCCGGCGAGCATGCGCCGGTGACGTACGAGGTGGAGCGCGTGCGTGACGGCCGCAGCTTCAGCATGCGCCGCGTGGTGGCGCTGCAGGACGGCAAGACCATCTTCGAGCTGCTGGCGTCCTTCCAGACCCGCGACGAGGGCTTCAGCCACCAGACGGCCATGCCCGATGTGCCGGGCCCGGATGGCCTGGCCGACGAGCGCATCGCGCGGCACGCCGTGCGCGAGAAGCTGCCGCCCTTCTTCCACGACAAGCGCCTGGCCCCGCTGGGGCTGGAGTTCCGCCGCGTGGCGCCGCGCGACCTGCTAGACCCCCAGCCGCGCGAAGGCGCCACATCCACCTGGGTGCGCGCCCGCGGCCCGCTGCCGGACGATCCGGCGCTGCACCAGGCGCTGCTGGCCTACGGCTCCGACCACGAGCTGCTGACCGTGGCCAACGAGCCGCACGGGCTGACCCACTTCCGCGGCGACGTGCGCATGGCGAGCCTGGACCATGCGATGTGGTTCCACCGCGACTTCCGCCTGGATGACTGGCTGCTCTACCAGGTGGAGTCACCCACCGCCGGCGGTGCACGCGGCCTGGCGCTGGGCCGCTTCTACAGCCGCGACGGCCGGCTGGTGGCCTCCGTGGCGCAGGAGGGGATGATCCGGCCCTGGCTGAAGAAGCCGGGGAGCTGAAGGCCCTCTGGTCGGCCCCGATACGCCGGCGCGGGCCTTGTTAACTAGCGGTCGTCACCTATCGTCAGCAAGGCGGCCAGCAATCCTCGGCTGGCCATCTTCGATCGGCAGGTTCGACATCAGCGCCATGACGCAACCTCAGTCGACCCTCACGCAGCCTCACAAATGCGGGTGCGGCAGCCTCACCGTGTCCCAGAAATCGCATTGCGCCGCGGCGTCGGGCCGCACGACCTCGGCGGATGCGCCGGGCCCGATGCGCAGCACCGCATCGCCCGGCACGGTGGCCGGCCAGGTGCTGCCCGGGCGGCCGGTGCGCGCGGCCAGGGTCCAGTGGCCGGCCATCAGGCGCTGCAGGCCGCGCTCGGCCTCGGTGGGCACATAGCGCCCGCTGAACGGGAAGAGAAAAAAGTGCTCCAGCGTGTGCACCGCGCCGAGCGCGCGCTGCGCCGGGTCGTTCTCAAGCGCGTGGTCGAAGAGAAAGCGGAACACCGGCTGCGCCTGGTTGCGCGCCAGCGCCCGCGCCACGCGGCGGCTGCTGCAGGTGAAGTAGGCGTCGGTGGTCAGCCGCACCAGCGCCTCGCGCGGGCTGGCGAAGGAAGCGGCCGGATAGGCGGCCACGATGCGCGGCGCGTCCTGCGCGCCGAAGACGCGCGCCACCGCGGTGGCGTACGCAGCTTCGTCGGCCACCGGGCCGACGCTGTCGACGAACTGCATCGTCTCGTGGGTGGAGTTGCCCACCAGCGCGTGTACCGCCGTATGCCGCCCGGCGTGGATGGCGGCGATGGGCTGCTGCGGCACCACCACGCCGTCGACCACCGGCCCGTACAGCCGCGGCAGCAGGCCGAAGGTGCCGGGCACGGCCCGCACCACCTCGCTCATCGGCCGAGCGCGCAGGCAGGCGGCCACGTCGGCCGCTGAACTGGATGTCCCCGCCGAGCCCGCTGTGTCCGATGTGCCCGATACCCCCGACGCGCAGCCCAGCGCCTGCGCCACACGCTGGCCGGTGGCGGCCTGGGCCTGGGCCAGCGTGGGCAGCTCGCAGCCGGTGGGCACGCTGGCCTGCAGGGCCACGCCGGTCAGCAGCCCGTGCGCGGCCGGCGTGGCCAGCAGCGTGCACAGGTTGCCGCCACCGGCCGAGGTACCGAAGGCGAACACCCGCTTCGGGTCGCCGCCGAAGGCCGCGATGTTGCGCCGCACCCAACGCAGCGCGGCCACCTGGTCCAGCAGGCCCCAGTTGCCGGATACACGTTCTCTGCGCTCGGCGTCCAGCGCGGGATGCGCCAGGTACCCCAGCGCGCCCAGCCGCCAGTTGAACGTCACCAGCACCACGTCCTGCGGCACCAGCGCGCCGCCGCTGTAGGCGACGCCGCCGAAGACCGGCGCGCCCTGGCCCGAGAAGCCGTGGTTGCCCCCGCCGGGGAAGAACACCATCACCGCACGCGGCCCGGGCGCGGTATCTCCACCTGCGAGGCGTGGCGCGGTCCAGACGTTGAGCGTCAGGCAATCCTCCTCGCCGGCCACCTGCCCGTTCACCAGTTGGGGGCAGATGGCGCCAAAGCGCGTGGCATCACGCACGCCGCTCCAAGGGTGGGGCGGCTGCGGCGGCTGCCAGCGCAGGCGGCCCACCGGCGGCTGCGCATATGGGATGCCCTTGAAGGACAGCAGCGTGCCCTCCATCACGCCGCGCACGGCACCGTGCTCGGTGCAAGCGATGTCTGGGCCGCGGGCCGCACAGCGCGCGGCTTCAGCCGAGCCCGGCGGATCCGAAGCGGCAGGCGACCGGAGTGCGCCGCAGCCGGCCAGCAGGCCGATCAATGGCACGGCCAGCGACGCGACGACCCGGGCCGGGGCGCGACGTCGACGGGGTGCGGGGCAGCGGAGGGTGAATGAGGGCATGGCTCTCGCTTGGTGTGGTGAAGATCGCGATGATGCGGGCCGTGGAAGACGTGGCCCTGGGCAGCGCCGCAACGGGCCGAGCGACAGCCGAGCCGGCGCTGTGGCGTCAGGGCAGCGGCAACGGCCCGGTCGCCGCGCTGACGCGGCCGGCGTCCGGCCCGGGCGCCGGGGGCTCGCCCACCCGCGCCAGCAGCTGCCGCAGTGCATCCGGGTCGGCCGGCTTGACCAGGTGGTGGTGGAAGCCCGCCTCACGCGCCCGGTCTCGATCGGCCTGCTGGCCGTAGCCGGTCAGCGCGATCAGCGTGGCCTGGCCGCCGCGCGGCAGGGTGCGCAGCCGGCGGGCAAGCTCCCAGCCATCCATGCCGGGCAGGCCGATGTCGAGGATGAAGACCTGCGGCCAGTGCGCCTGCGCGCGCTTCAGCGCAGCCGCCCCGTCATGGGCCACGGCCACGGTGTGGCCTTCATGCTGCAACCACTGGGCGAGGGTCTGCGCGGCATCCAGGTTGTCGTCCACCACCAGGATGTCCAGCGGGCGGGCCGGCGGGTGCGCCGGCGCGTCGGCCGGCTCGGGCGCCAGCACCGGCGCGGCCACGCGCGGCAGGCCGATGGTGAAGCTCGCCCCCTGGCCCGGGCCCGGGCTGTCGGCCCGCACCCAGCCGCCGTGCAGCTCCACCAGGTGCTTGACCAGCGCCAGCCCCAGGCCCAGGCCGCCTTGCGAGCGATCGGCCGAGCGCACGCCCTGTGTGAACAGGTCGAAGATGTGCGGCAGCAGGTCGGCGGCGATACCCTGGCCGTTGTCCTGCACGATCAGCCGCACCTCGTCGGCATCGGCCTGGCCGTGCAGCGCGATGCGCCCGCCCGGGGCGGTGTAGCGCGCGGCATTGCTCAGCAGGTTGCTGAGCACCTGCACCAGCCGGCTGCGGTCGCCGCGCACGTGCATCGGCTGCGGGGGCAGCGTCACGCTCAGCTCGTGGCGCGCGCCGTCGATCAGCGGCCGGGCCTGCTCCACCGATGCAGCCACCACCTCGGCCAGGTCCACCGTGGACTGCTCCAGCGTGACCAGGCCGCGGGTGACGCGCGAGACATCCAGCAGGTCGTCGACGATCTTGGTCATGTGCCGCACCTGGCGGGCGATGATCTCGCTGGTGCGTGCCACGCGGGGGTCGCTGCCGGCCAGCTTGCCCAGGATGTGCGCGCCGGCGCTGATGGGCGCCAATGGGTTGCGCAGCTCATGGCCCAGCATGGCCAGGAAGTCGTCCTTGCGCCGGTCAGCCTGCTGCAGCGCCTCGGTCAGCTGGCGCAGCTTCTCGCGCTCGGCCAGCAGGTCGGCGCGCTGCGCGTCCAGCCGGCACAGCATGTCGTTGATCGAGCGTGCCAGGTTGGCCACTTCGGTGCTGCCACCCTCGGGCGCGCGCTCGGCGGCCAGGCCGCTGCTCATGATCTCGCTGGAGAAGCGCTCCAGCCGCTGCAGGTCTTCGGTCAGCACGCGCGACAGCCGCGCACCGGCCAGTACCAGCGCGCTGAACACCAGCATCGTCAGACCGAGCACGTGCACGTAGGGCAGCTCCAGCGGCGCGGCCGGCTGCTCGTCAAGCGGCCCACGCACTCGAAAGGCCAGCGGCTGGAACACCGCCGGCGCTGGCACCGGCGTGGTCTGCGCCAGCGCAGCTGCGCTGGTCTGAGGGCCCCACTCCAGACGCATGGACGGCCCGGCATTCACGTCGGCCAAGGCGATCTTGTAGAGCAGCGCGCCCTCCGGCGAGTTGGTGCGCGAATAGACCATCGGCTCCACCGCCACCAGCTCCGCGCCGCGCGGGCCGCTGAACACCTGCGCCGCGCGCTGGCCCTGCTCCAGCATGCGGCGCAGCCAGACGAGCTGCGCGGCGTCGAACTGCGCGCCGCTGTTGCGCGCGATCTCCTTGCCCTCGAAGTCGGTGAACAGCACCTGCACGCGGATGCCGTTGATCTGCCGGATGCCACCCAGGAAGGGCGACAGGTAGGTCTCGCGCCCGGCGCTGTCCACCAGGCCGGTGGCCAGGATGGTGCTGCCGGCGATCTCCTGCAGGCGCTCGGCCAGCGCGCGCAGGTCGCTGCCCACAGCCGCGGCGCGGGACTGCCGCTCGCGCTCGGCCAGGGCCTGCAGCGCGCGCTCGCGCTGGCCGTCGATCAGCCAGAAGGCCAGCAGCGTGGTGAGTACCAGCGCCACCGCGGCCAAGCCGGCGGCAGCCAGGGCAAAGCGCTGTGCCAGGCTCGCGGGCAGCCAGCGGGGCAGCGGCATGTCGTCAGCGCTCGACGGGGACGATGACGCCGTCCTCGCGGTAGCGCGCCATCAGCAGCTCGGCCGGGGTCAGCGCCTCGTGGCGCGTGGCGGTGAAGGGCGGCGCGTAGCGGCGCACCAGGCCGTCGTGCAACGGCACCTTCTCCAGCGCGTCGCGGATGGCCGCGCGGTCGGTGCTGCCCGCCAGGTTGATCGCCTTGGCCAGGATGTGGGTCATGTCGTAGGCATGGGCCGTGCCGACGGGGCTTTCGATGTCCTCGATGCGCTGGATGCCCAGCTTGCGCGCCGTGGCCATGAAGCGCTCCAGCGGCTCCTTGCGCGCCCGAAAGAAGCTGAAGGTCTGCACCACGCTGAAGTCCACGTCCTTGAGATAGCGGCCGGCTTCGGCAAAGAAGCGCCCGCCGGTCACACCCCAATGGCTGAGCACCGGCACCCGCTGATCGGCCGGCAGCGCGGCCATCTCGCGCACCAGCGTGGCCGCCTCGTCGTCATTGGCCACGAGCAGCACGGCCTGGGCGCCCGCAGCCAGCAGCTTGCGATAGGGCTCGAGCAGGCTGCGCTCCTGCCAGTTGTACCAGGCGGTGGCGACCACCCTGGGCGTGTCGTGGGTGGCGGCATAGCGGTCGGTGGCCGCCAGGTTGCTGCGGCCCCACGAGGTGTTGGTCAGCAGCAGCCCGACGCGCTTGATGCCCCGCCGGGCAGCCGACTCCATCATGAACGGCATGGCCAGGCTGTCACGCAGCGACAGACGGAAGGCGTAGTTGGGCTGTGATCCGTTGTCGACGATGACATCGGCCGCGGACCACACCGCCAGGAAGGGCAGCCGCGCCTTGCGGATCAGCGGCAGCTGCTCGATCACCACCGGGCTGAAGCGCCCGCCGAACACCGCCACCACGCCGGGCATGGCGATGAACTCCTCCAGGTTGCGGATGCCGCGGGCCGGGATGGAGCGGTGGTCTTTGATCAGCACCTCCAGGGGCCGCCCGCCCAGCACACCGCCGGCGGCGTTGATCTCTTCCACGGCGATGCGCACGCCGCGCTCCACCGCCTGGGCCGAAGTGCTGTTGACCAGGCCGAACTCACCATCTATGCCCAGCTGCACCGGTTGCGACCCCAGGCCGCGAGGGACCGGCGAAGCCGGCTGGGCCCAGGCCGCAGGCAGCATGGTGGAGCCAAGCACGGCCGTCTGGAACAAGCGGCGCGACAGGCCGCGGGAACGGTTCGTTGGATCGGGCATGAAGACGGGCTCAGACGCAGTGCGCGCAATTTAACGCGCGCCGGCCCGGGCCCGGGGCGGGGCCGCGTCAACCCGGCTTGCCGTCCACCCGCGGCCGGCCCCACCAGCTGAGGTGGCGCACCGACCAGCCGCCCACCACCGCCAGCCAGCCCAGCGCTGCGGCCAGCAGCAGCGCCGTGGTGACGCCGGCGGGCCACGGCGCCGGCCAGATCGCCGCCAGCAGGCGCAGCACCACGGCCACCTGCAGCAGGCCGAAGAGCCGCCAGACGTAGTCATCGGCCGCCAGTGCGCGGCCGCTGTGGCCGGCACTCACGCGCGTGGCCATGGCCACCAGCGTGCTGCCCAGAAAGCCCATCGTCAGCGCATGCAGCGGCGCCAGCCCCAGCGTCGCTGCGCCGCCGCTGCCCAGGCGGATGGCCGCCGAGACGGCATCCAGCGCCAGTGCCAGCCCGAGCCAGAAGAAGCCCAGGTGCAGCATCGCCAGCAGCCGGATGCGCAGGCTCTGAACCAGCCCCCAGCGCCACGAGATCGCCAGCAGCGCCGCCCCGCAAGCACCCGACAGCACGAGCCGCACGATCGTCACCGCTATTGGCGCCCAGCCCTGCTGCTCGGCCACCCACAGCAGCCCCTGCGCCCAGCTGGCGCCGATCAGCACCGCCAGCAGCCACACCGGCCGCCAGGCGTCGATGAAGGGCACGACGTTGGCCGTGAAGAACGGGATCATGCGGTGGGCCACCACCAGGTAGACCGGCACGATGAAGAACCACAGGCCCAGATGGGCCGCATGCCGCGCCACCCCTGGCTCGTCCAGCATCAGGCCCACGGCGCCGCCGCCCATCGCGGCCACGCCCAGCACACAGGACAGCGCCACCAGCCTGGCATGCAGCCGGTCGTCTGCCGGGCTGGTGCGCACGAGCCGGATGAAGCGCCCGCTGATCACCGCCCAGCCCACCGCCGCAGCCGCGGCGCCCACGGCGGCCAGCGGCCGGCCCCCCCAGCCATCGGCCAGCGGCCCGCCCGCCCCGCCACCTATCAGCACCGTCAGCCAGCCCAGCGCCAGCGCCACCACCGGCGCCAGGATGCTGCGCGCCGGCTGCTCGGGCTGGCGCAGCCACTTGGGCCCGGCGGTGAACAGGAAGCCGACGAAGAACAGCGGCAGAAAGCCCAGCACCATCACCAGCGCATGCACGACGGCCGGCGCCACCGCCGGGGCCGGGGCCGGCAGCCAGCCGCTGCGCGCCAGCATGTCCCAGGCCCACCACAGGGCCGTCAGCGTCATCAGGCTGGACGCGGCAAAGAACCCCAGCCGGTGTGGAGCGGCCAGCAGCCAGCGCGGCCGCCACGGCGGCGGCGGGCCGGCCGAGGCCGGCGGGCGCGGTACGGGCTGAGCGGGAGCGGGCTTGATCGGGAGGGTCTTCATGCGAGCGACATGCCACGCCGCGGACGGCCGGCATCGCGAACGGGCGGGCCAGCTTGCCGGCAATCCGCATGCACGGCCATGATTCAGGACAAGGCGCCCCGTCCGATGCACGCCGCCAAGCCGCCCGCGCCGCTGCCCAACCCACCCGCCGCCGGCAGACGCGGTGCTGCGTGCACCGCCACCCTCTTCCCTGCCCCAGGCCCCGCGCCAGGGCCGATTTCTATAATCCGCGGCCTTCGCCAGCCCGGCCTTGATCGCCCTGGCCGGCTTCTGGCCGCCGCCGGCAGGCCACCTTGAGCGGGACGCCGCCCTTGTAGCCGCGCCCCCCGGCGGCGATCCCGCCTTCGACAGACTCCACCGAGCCCCCAGCGGCCTCAGCCCCGTGACGCCAGCCCCGACCGCGCCTTCAGCGCTGCACAACCTGCTCGAACCGGAGATGGCCGCGGTCGACGCCGTCATCCACGAGCGCCTGGCCTCGCGCATCGCGCTGGTCAACCAGATCGGCCAGTACATCGTCGGCGCCGGGGGCAAGCGCATCCGGCCCAAGCTGGTGCTGCTGGTGTCGCGCGCCCTCGGCTTCGACGGCCCCGCGCGCCACGTGCTGGCCGCGGTGGTCGAGTTCATCCACACCGCCACGCTGCTGCACGACGACGTGGTCGACGAGTCGTCCCTGCGCCGCGGCCGCGAGACCGCCAACGCCGTCTTCGGCAATGCCGCCAGCGTGCTGGTGGGCGACTTCCTCTACTCGCGCGCCTTCCAGATGATGGTCGGCGTGGGCCGCATGCGCGTGCTCGACGTGCTGGCCGATGCCACCAACGTCATCGCCGAAGGCGAGGTCCTGCAGCTCATGAACATGCACGACCCCGACCTGGCCGTGGACGACTACTACCGCGTCATCCGCTACAAGACCGCCCAGCTCTTCGAAGCCAGCGCCCGGCTGGGCGCCATCCTGGCCGACGCGGACGAACGCACGGAGCAGCTCTGCGCCGACTATGGCGCCACGCTGGGCACCGCCTTCCAGATCGTCGACGACCTGCTGGACTACAGCGGCTCCACCGCCGAGCTCGGCAAGAACGTCGGCGACGACCTGCGCGAAGGCAAGCCCACGCTGCCTATCCTGATCGCCATGCAGCGCGGCACGCCCGATCAGCGACAGATGCTGCGCGAGGTCATCCAGCACGGCCAGGTCGAGCGGCTGCAGCAGGTCATCGAGGTGGTGCGCGCAACCGGCGCCCTGCAGGCCACCCGTGACGCCGCCATCGAGCAAGCCACCCGCGCCCGCCAGGCCGCCGAGCAACTGCCGCTTTCGCCCTGGCGAGAAGCTCTGCTAGAATTGCCGGCTCAGTCGGTTGACCGGCTGTCTTGATCGGCCGGGCCCTCCCAGGCGCGGCAATGATCGAGGAATCGGGGTGTAGCTTAGCCTGGTAGAGCGCTACGTTCGGGACGTAGAGGCCGGAGGTTCGAATCCTCTCACCCCGACCAGAATTTCTGATCGCAAAGCCCCGCTTGTCGGGGCTTTGTCGTTTCTGCGCCCCGCCTGGTCGCTTGGGCTTCAGAACACGATCGCCGAGACGCAGCCAAAGTAGATCAGCAGGCTCAGCACGTCCTGCACGATGGTGGGCAGCGGGCCGCTGCCGTAGGCTGGGTCCAGCCTGAAGCGGCTCAGCAGCCAGGGCAGCGTCAGCCCCAGCACCGAGGCGATGGCGCTGGCGGCGATGAGGGCCGTCGTCACGGCCAGCGCCAGATGTAGCTCGCCGAAGGCCACCCACACCATCGGGAAGGCCAGCAGACCGAGGATCAGGCCGATGAGCAGCCCGGTGCGCAGCTCCCCGCCGGCCAGGTGCACCAGGCCGCGGCGGCTGAGCGACAGGCCGCGCACGGCCACGGCCTCGGTCTGGGTGCCTATGGCGTCGGCCAGGTAGACGAGCCCCGGGACGAAGCAGGCCAGTGCCGGCTTGGCGGCCAGTGCCGCCTCGAAGCGCGCCACCACCCCGGTGGCCACCACGCTGCCCGCCAGGCCCACGAGCAACCAGGGCAGGCGATGGCGCACGCGGCGCAGCGGCGGGTCCTCGATGGCATGGCGTGCCCGCGCCGCCTCGCGGCTGATGCCAGCCAGGCGGTGCAGGTCCTCGACGTGCTCCCGGCGCAGCACCTGCATCAAAGCCTCCGCGCCGATCACGCCCACCAGACGACCGTCGTCACCGACCACCGGCATCGCCGCGACACCGTGGTGCAGCGCGTGCGAGGCGACGTGCTCCTGGTCCAGCCCCGGCGGCACGCGCGGGCCGTTCGGGCGCATGGCTTGGCCGACGGTCGCCTCATCGCCGAGCTGGAGCAACTCCTGCGGCGTGAGGGTGCCCAGCAGCCGCCCGGCTTCGTCGACCACGCACAGCAGGCCCCATGCCGCATCGGCCCGCAGAGCCAGGTGCCGGCGCACGGCGGCAGCCGTGTCCTGTGCACGCGCACGGGGCACGTCGACGCTCAGGCGGTCGGCCGAGGTCTCATGGTCGGCTGGGTAGGGGCGGGCAGGAAGCGGGGCGACGACACTGGCCATGGCACGGCGGGGCAAGGGAATCGCAAGGGGGCGGGCGGATGTTTCCAGAATCCGCCGGGCTTGGCCAGGCACCCGCCGCATGCTCCATCACGCGGGCCGCTCCTGCGCCAGAGGCGGCCAAGCCGACGGCGCAAGCAGCGGCGGCGGCCGGGGCCCGCGGCACGGATCCGGGCTGCACCGGGTCAGTCCGGGCATCCACCCAAGCGGCGCGTGACCAGAATGACTGGCCCGGGACGGACGCGGCCGCCGCGCTCCGCCCGGCCTCCTGTCCCTGGCCGCGCCATCATCTGGAGAGACGCATGCGCCCATCTGCCGCCTCGTCCGCACCCCACCCTGCCCGTCCGGATGCGGACATCCCGACCGCGGAGGTGCTGATCATCGGCACCGGCTTCGGCGGCATCGGCATGGCCATCCGCCTGCAGCAGGCCGGCATCCAAGACGTCGTGCTGCTGGAGCGCGGCGACGACGTGGGCGGCTGCTGGCGCGACAACAGCTACCCCGGCGCGGCGTGCGACGTGCCCTCGCACCTCTACTCCTTCTCGTTCGAGCCCAAGAGCGACTGGTCGCGCCGCTATGCGCCGCAGGCGGAAATCCTGGGCTACCTGCGCAGCTGTGCCGACAAGCACGGGCTGCGGCCTCGCATCCACACCGGACAGGAGGTGAGCGAGCTGCGCTGGGACGACGCGGCCGGCCTGTGGCAGGCCACCACCCGCGCGGGGAGCCGGTGGCGCGCCCGCTTCGTGGTCACCGCGTGCGGCCAGCTCAGCCGGCCGCTGATTCCGCGCATCGCAGGCCAGGACAGCTTCGCCGGGCCGCAGTTCCACTCAGCCACCTGGCGGCATGACGTGGATCTCGCCGGCAAGCACATCGCCGTCATCGGCACGGGTGCCAGCGCGATCCAGTTCATCCCGCAAATTGCCCGCAACGCAGCTCGGGTCACGGTCTTTCAGCGCACGCCGCCCTACGTCATCCCCAAGAAGGACCGGCCGTATGCGGACTGGGAAAAACGGCTCTTCGCCCGCGTACCCGGCGCACGGCTGGCGACGCGGGCGTGGCTGTACCTGTCGCACGAATGGCGGGCGCTGGCCTTTACCCGCTACCCGGGGCTGCTCAAGGTGGCGCAGTGGGACGCGCTGCGCCGGCTGCGCACCCAGGTGGCCGACCCGGCGCTGCGCCGCCAGCTCACGCCTGACTACCCCATCGGCTGCAAGCGCGTGCTGCTGTCCAACGACTTCTACCCCGCGCTGCAACAGCCCAACGTGGAGGTGGTGGCGCAACCCATCAGCGGCATCACGCCGGCGGGCGTGCAGACGGCGGACGGCCGGCTGCATGCGGCAGACGTGCTGATCTACGGCACCGGCTTTGCCGCTACCGACTTCCTCACACCCATGGCGGTGCACGGCCGCCACGGCCATGAGCTCAACACCGACTGGAAGGACGGCGCCGAGGCCTTTCTCGGCATCAGCGTGCCGGGCTATCCCAACTTCTTCATGCTCTACGGCCCCAACACCAACCTGGGCCACAGCTCCATCGTCTACATGCTGGAGAGCCAGATCGCCCACGTGCTCCACTGCCTGCGCCGCGTGAGGCAGGCACAGGCCCGCGCCATCGAAGTGCGGCCCGACGCCCACCGCGCCTTCAACGACGCGGTGCAGCGCGGCGTCCGCCGCACCGTGTGGGCGGGAGGCTGTCGCAGCTGGTACCTGACGGCATCGGGCCGCAACACGGTCAACTGGCCCGGTTTTACGTTTGTTTACCGCCGCCTGGCCCGCCGCGTCGACGGAGCCGACTACCGCCTCGCGCCCGCCTGATGCGGGGGCCGCCGCAGCCGCGCAGTCCTTGGATCTGTACGGCAAAAGCGTTGTGATTGAGCTGCATGCTCGCGGGTCAACCCGTTTACAGTGAACAGCTCAACTGCGCCATCATCGGGCGCATTTTTCCTCTGCTCGCACACCCTTCATGGCGGATTCCGTTGCCGAAGCCTCGCCCAGCGCACTGACCGGCGTGGCCCGGGTGCTGGTCAATGCCGGCAAGCTCGACGCCAAGGCGGCCGAAACCCTGGCGCGCACCGCCAAGGAGCAGCGCCGCAGCTTCGTCTCGCTGCTCGTGGCGTCCGGGCAGGTCAGCGCCGCAGAGCTCGCCCATACCCTGTCGGGCGCGCTGGCCGTGCCGCTGCTGGACCTGTCGGTGGTCGATGCGCAGCGCCTGCCGCGCAACCTGATCGACGCCAAGCTCAGCGGCCAGTACCAGGTGCTGGTGCTGGGCAAGCGCGGCAACCGCGTCTTCGTGGCCGGGGCCGACCCCACCGACCAGGAGGCGGTGGAGCGCATCAAGTTCGCCACCCAGCTCACGCCCGAGTGGATCCTCGTCGAGCAGGACAAGCTGGCCAAGCTGCTGGAGTCATCCACCGCGTCGGCCAGCGAGTCGCTGGAGGCGCTGGCCTCCACCGAGTTCGAGTTCGACATCACCGACGACACCACCGCGCCCGAGGCGGCGCCGGATGTCGCCGCCGAGGTCGAGGACGCGCCGGTGGTGCGCTTCCTGCAGAAGATGCTGGTGGACGCGATCAACCTGCGCGCGTCCGACCTGCACTTCGAGCCATTCGAATACAACTACCGGGTGCGCTTCCGCGTGGACGGCGAGCTGCGCGAGATCACCCAGCCGCCCATCGCCATCAAGGACAAGCTGGCCTCGCGCATCAAGGTCATCAGCAAGCTCGACATCGCCGAAAAGCGCGTGCCGCAGGATGGCCGCATGAAGCTGAAGTTCGGCAACAAGGCCATCGACTTCCGCGTCAGCACGCTGCCCACGCTCTTCGGCGAGAAGATCGTCATCCGCATCCTTGACCCGTCCTCGGCCAAGCTGGGCATCGACGCCCTGGGCTACGAGAAGGAAGAGAAGGAGCGGCTGCTCAAGGCCATTCAGCGGCCCTACGGCATGGTGCTGGTCACCGGCCCGACCGGCTCGGGCAAGACGGTTTCGCTCTACACCTGCCTGAACATCCTCAACCAGCCGGGCGTGAACATCTCCACGGTGGAGGATCCGGCCGAAATCAACCTGCCGGGCGTCAACCAGGTCAACGTCAACGACAAGGCGGGGCTGACCTTCGCCGCAGCTCTCAAGGCCTTCCTGCGGCAGGACCCGGACATCATCATGGTCGGTGAAATCCGCGACCTGGAGACGGCCGACATCGCCATCAAGGCGGCGCAGACCGGCCACATGGTGATGTCCACGCTGCACACCAACGACGCGCCGACCACGCTGACCCGGTTGCTGAACATGGGCGTGGCGCCGTTCAACATCGCCTCCAGCGTGATCCTGATCACGGCGCAGCGCCTGGCCCGGCGGCTGTGCGAGAACTGCAAGGCGCCTGCGGACTATCCTCATGATGCCCTGCTGCGCGCAGGCTTCAAGGAAGAAGAAATCGACGGCACCTGGCGCCCCTACCGCGCCGTGGGCTGCAGCGCCTGCAACAACGGCTACAAGGGCCGCGTGGGCCTCTACCAGGTCATGCCCATCAGCGAGGAGATCCAGAAGATCATCCTCTCAGAAGGCACCGCCGTGGACATCGCGCGGCAGGCGCAGCGCGAAGGCGTGCGCGACCTGCGCCAGGCCGGTCTGGTGAAGGTCAGGGCGGGCCTGACCACGCTGGAAGAAGTCATCTCGGTGACCAACGAGTAAGCCCGCGGCACACCAAGCAATCAAACACAGGGCTCCTGGAGCGGGGGCAGGAAGTCGGAGGCACGAATGGCCACAGCGGCAGCGGCGAAGGCGGGCGTCAAGGACGCAGTCTTCGAATGGGAAGGCAAGGACAAGACCGGCAAGATGGTGCGCGGCGAGATCCGCGCCCAGGGCGAAGCCATGGTGAGCGCCAGCCTGCGCCGCCAGGGCATCATGGTCACCAAGGTGAAGAAGCGCCGCATGTCCGGCGGCAAGTCCATCAAGCCCAAGGACATCTCCATCTTCACCCGCCAGCTGGCCACCATGATGCGCGCCGGCGTGCCACTGCTGCAGGCCTTCGACATCGTGGCGCGCGGCAGCACCAACCCGCGCGTGACCAAGCTGCTCAACGACATCCGCTCGGACGTGGAGACCGGCACCAGCCTGTCGGCCGCCTTCCGCAAGCACCCGCTCTATTTCGACGCGCTCTACTGCAACCTGGTGGAGGCCGGCGAGGCCGCGGGCATCCTGGAGACGCTGCTCGACCGCCTGGCCACGTATCAAGAGAAGACGCTTGCCATCAAGCAGAAGATCAAGTCGGCCCTGATGTATCCGGTGGCGGTGCTGGTGGTGGCCTTCGTGGTGGTGGCGGTGATCATGATCTTCGTGATCCCGGCCTTCAAGGAAGTGTTCACCTCCTTCGGCGCCGACCTGCCGGCGCCCACGCTGGCGGTGATCGCCATGTCGGAGTTCTTCGTCTCGTACTGGTACCTGATCTTCGGCTTCCTGATCGGCGGCACCTACTTCTTCTTCCAGAGCTGGAAGCGCTCGGAGAAGATGCAGAAGACCATGGACCGCATCCTGCTGAAGGTGCCGGTGTTCGGCCAGCTGGTCTACAAGTCGGCCGTGGCGCGCTGGACGCGCACGCTGTCCACCATGTTCGCCGCCGGCGTGCCGCTGGTGGAGGCGCTGGACTCGGTGGGCGGGGCGTCGGGCAATGCGGTCTTCGCCGAGGCCACCGAAAGCATCCAGCGCGACGTGTCCACTGGCTCGAGCCTGACGGCGTCCATGCAGACCACCGGCATCTTCCCGGTGATGGTGCTGCAGATGTCGGCCATCGGCGAGGAATCCGGCTCGCTGGACCACATGCTCAGCAAGGCGGCCGACTTCTATGAAGACGAGGTGGACGAGGCGGTCAAGGGCCTCTCCAGCCTGCTGGAGCCCATCATCATCGTGGTGCTGGGCGGCCTGATCGGTGGCATCGTGGTGTCGATGTACCTGCCGATCTTCAAGCTCGGCCAGGTCGTGTAAGGACGCCCTGCGCTGCCTGACCTGCGGCGGGCCTCGTGCCCGCCGTGTCGTTTCAACGGCTCGTTCCCGCCCTCCATGCCCGCTGATCTCCAGGATCTCTACCCGCTGCTCCTCTCTCCCTGGCTGCTGGGCCTGGTGGGGCTGTGCATCGGCAGCTTCCTCAATGTGGTCATCCACCGTCTGCCGCAGATGCTGGAGCGGCAGTGGAAGCTCGACAGCGCACAGATGCTGGGCCAGGAGCCACCCGCGGACACCGCCCAGCCGCTGGGGCTGGCCACACCGGCCTCGCGCTGCCCCAGCTGCGGCCACCGCATCCGCTGGTTTGAGAACATCCCGCTCGTGAGCTGGCTGCTGCTGCGCGGCAAGTGCTCGGCCTGCGGTGCGCGCATCTCGCTGCGCTACCCGGCCATCGAGCTCTTCACCGGCGCGGTGTTCGCCCTGATCGCCTGGCGCATCGGGCCGCAGCCGCCGGCGCTGCTGTGGTGCGCCTTCGCCGCGGCACTGATCGCGCTGGCGGTGATCGACTGGGACACCACTCTGCTGCCCGACGACATCACGCTGCCGCTGCTGTGGGCCGGCTTGATCGCCGCTGCACTGGGCTGGCTGCCGCATGCCCTGCCCACCGCGCTGTGGGGCGCGGTGGCGGGCTATCTGTCGCTGTGGAGCGTGTACTGGCTGTTCAAGCTCACCACCGGCAAGGAGGGCATGGGCTATGGCGACTTCAAGCTGCTGGCCGCGCTCGGCGCCTGGCTGGGCTGGCAGGCGATCCTGCCCATCGTGCTGGGCTCGTCACTGATCGGCGCGGTGGTGGGCATCGGCATGAAGATGAGCGGTGCGCTGCGCGAGGGCCGCTACGTGCCCTTCGGGCCCTTCCTGGCCGGCGCCGGTCTGGGCGTGATGCTCATCGGCCTGCCGGCGGTGCTGGACTGGCTGGGCTGGGTGTGATGAGCGACGCGCCGGCGTCCGGGCCCGGAGCCGAGGGCAACCTGCTCATCGGCCTGACCGGCGGCATCGGCTCAGGCAAGAGCACCGTGGCCCACACGCTCGTCCAGCTGGGCGCGCACCTGGTGGACACGGACGCGCTGTCGCGCCAGCTCACCGCCCCCGGCGGACTGGCCATCCCGCTGCTGCGCGAGCGCTTCGGCCCCGAGGTGATCGACGCCCAGGGCGCGCTGGACCGCACCCGCATGCGCGAGCTGGCCTTCAGCGACCCTGCCGTGCGGCACGCGCTTGAGGCCATCCTGCACCCCCTGATCCACGAGCAGACCGAGGCCCAGGCCCGCGCCGCCCAGCCCGGGCAGGTGATCGTCTTCGACGTGCCGCTGCTGGTGGAGGCCGGCTCGCGCTGGCGCAACCGCGTGCACCGCGTGCTGGTCGTCGATACGCCGGAGCAGGTGCAGGTGGAGCGCGTGATGCAGCGCTCGGGCTGGTCGCGCGAGATGGTCGAGCGCGTCATCGCCCAGCAGGCCAGCCGCGCGCAGCGGGCTGCCGTGGCTGATGACTTGATCCTGAACCATGGGCTCACGCTCGATGAGCTGGCCCGTCAGGTGCGCCAGCTGTGGGGGCGGTGGACGGCGCCAAGATGAGCCGCCGTGCCCGGGGTCACACAGGGTCTTGAAGGCCGCCACCCCACCCCTGCGAGGGGCTTGCGTGTGACAATGTTCCGCACCCTTTCTCGCCCACTTTCCGCATCTTCCGGGCCCTGCGGCCAGCCCAACCGGGAAGCGCGCCTTGATCCTCTACGAATACCCCTTCAACGAGAGCATCCGCACGATGCTCAGGCTCGAACACCTCTTCGACCGCCTGGGTCAGCTCATCCCGCGCGCCGAGGCGGTGGACCACCACTTCGCGCTGGCCACCCTGTTCGAGATCATGGACGTGGCCTCGCGGGCCGATCTCAAGAGCGACCTCATCAAGGAGCTCGACCGCTACAAGGCCCAGCTCAACGCCTACCGCGGCAACCCGGCCATCTCCGAGGCGGTGCTCGACCAGGTCGTCGCCCGCATCGAGCATGCGCATGACGGCCTGGTGGCCATGCCGGGTAAGGCTGGGCAATCCCTGCAGGCCAATGAGTGGCTCATGAGCGTGAGGAGCCGCATCAGCATCCCCGGCGGCACCTGCGAGTTCGACCTGCCGGCCTACTACGCCTGGCAGAAAAGCCCGGCTGCGCAGCGCCAGGCCGAGCTGCAGGGCTGGACGGCCACGCTGATGCCGCTGGCCGAGTCGCTGAAGATGCTGCTGGGCCTGCTGCGCGACGCCGGCCATCCGCACATGGTGGCCGCACCCGGCGGGCAGTACCAGCAGAGCCTGCCCAATGGCCGCACCTACCAGCTGCTGCGCCTGCGCATCGACGAGAGCCTGGGCCTGATCCCGGAGATCAGCGGCCACCGGCTGATGATCTCCATCCGCTTGATGCGCGCCGATGCCGAAGGGCGCCTCAAGCCCGCAGGCGAGGATGCGAGCTTCGAGCTGACGCTGTGCGCCTGATCTGCTGACCTGACCCGAGCGCCCCAGCGGCCGCCCCTGCCCGGGGTGCGGCCCGGCGAGCGGCGCCGATTGCTTTATCGCGCCATGACCGACACGCCCGCCCCGCCCGCCTCCGGCCCCAAGCCGCGCATCGTGCGCTGCCCGCAGTGCGGCGGCGACAGCGTCTACGGCCCGGACAACCCCTGGCGACCCTTTTGCAGCCGCGCCTGTCGCAGCCTGGATCTGGGCGCCTGGGCCAGCGAGGACTACCGCGTCGCAGCCCAGCCGGACCCGAGCGACGACCCGGACGAGCTGCCGCCAGCGGCGCATTGACACCCCGCGGCCCGCGCAGCGCGGCGCGGCCCACGGGGGACCGCAGGGCGCACGCCCTGCCGGCTCAGCTCAAAGGCACCTGCCCGGGACATGCGGCCGGCGGTGTCCTGGCGCTCACCAAGAGTAAGACGCGCCCACGCCCCAGGTGGTCTGCGCGCCGCTGCGGTCGCCGCTGAAGGCATGGCCCACGCTGGCGCGCAAGGCCAGGTTCTGCGTCGGCCGGGCGGACACGCCCACCGCCGTGGCGTGCTCGCCGTCGTAGCCGCCCACGCCCATGCCGAAGGAGAAGCTGCGGCCGGTGTCCACCATCGGCACGTTGGCAATCGCCGCGGTGGCGGCCAGGCCGCGCTTGACCGCGCGCAGCTGCCGCACGTTGACGGCGTCGAAGTCGGCCGTGCCGTCGGCCACGCCGTGCACCTGCACCGGCTGGCCGTTGGCCGAGTTGCTGAAGGTGGCGCCGTTGTCGTCCAGCGTCAGGCTGGTGGAGCGGGTGCCGCCGGAGATGGTGGTCTGCCGCTCGGTGACGACGATGCCGTGCGTCTCGCCGTAGCCGTTGGTCAGCGTCAGGGACGCCACCGACTCCGCGGCGACGCCGGTCGCTGTGGCCAGGCGGCCATTGGCGTCCACCGTGGTGTGCGTGGCGCTGGTGTCCTTGAGCACGATGGCCGTGCCGCCGGTGGTGCCCTGCGCGGCGCCGTCCAGCACGCTGCCGCCGCCCACCACACTGGTGTTGGCCGCGTTGCTCGACACGTAGTTCAGCGTGCCGTTGATGTAGACGTTGCCGTCGACGAACAGGTTGCCGTTGATCTGGTTGGTGTAGGTTGCACCGGTCAGGATGTTGCCGATGCTGGAACCTGCGGCCACCGTCTGGCTGGCCTGGTAGGCGGTGTAGCCACCGCCGCCGTTGACGGCCATCGTGCCCGAGGTGCCGTTGCTGGCCAGGCTGCCGCTGCTGGAGGCGCGCAGCGTCGCGCCGGTGGCCGCGGTCTGCACCATGCCGCCACTGCCGGTGCCCAGCGTGGTGAGCGTGTTGTTGACGCTGACGTAGCCGCTGCCGGCCTGCACGGCCACGGTGCTGCCGGCGTTGCTGTTGCCGATGGTGTTGGTGCTGGCGTAGGCGTTGCCGGTGCCGATTTCGTTGACCGTGGCGTAGGCCGTGCTCGCGCCGATGACATTGGTCGGCCCGGCGATCGTGTTGACGCCGTTGGCCAGCACGATGCTGCCCGCGCCCGATACCAGCGTCACCGCGCTGGTGTTGCCCGACGAGCCGATGGTGGTCGCCGCGCTGCCGGTGGTGTTGATGCTGGTGGCACCGACGACGGTGGTGGCGCCGGTGATGTTGGTGGCGCCGTTGATGTTGTTGGTGGTGCCGGCGATGGTGTTGACGCCGTCCTCGGCCTGGATGGTGGCGGCACCCGAGTGGATCGTCACCGCGCTCGTGTTGCCCGACGAGCCGATGGTGGTGGCGGCGCTGCCGGTGGTGTTGATCGTCGTCTCGCCGACGATGTAGTTGAGCGTCCCCGCCAGCATGTTGTAGCCGTTGGAGATCAGCAGCTCGCTCGCGCCGGAGTAGATCGATACCGCGCTCGTGTTGCTCAACGAGCCGATCGTCGTGGCGGCATCCACGGAGGAGTTGATGGCGGTATGGCCGCTGATGTCGTTGAAAGCGCCGCTGATGATGTTCACGCCATTGCTGGCCTCTATCAGGCTGGCACCCGAGCGGATGGCGACCGAGTTGGTGTTGGACACACCGCCGATGCTGGTCGCGCCGCCCACGCCGTTGGTGTTGATGTTGGTCGTGCCCGTCTGGGTGAAGCTGCCGACGTTGCTGAGGCCTTGGGTGGCGGTGGTGCCCGAGACGGCCAGGTTGTCGTTCACCGCGACGTTGCCCGTGCTGTTGGACAGGCCGCCGGTCAGGTTCAGGTTGGCGATGCCGGCGTTGCTGGCGTTCACGGTGGAGAAGGAGCCGGTGCCACCGGAGACGGTACCCGTGGTCTGGATGGTGCCGCTGCCGGTGTTGAGCGAATAGGCCGACAGCGCGCCGCTGATGGTGGTGTCCCTGGCGATGGAAATGCCGGACGTGTCCACGTTCATCAGGTTCGTGCCGCCGCTCACCAGCGCGATCGCGCCGCCGCCGAAGCTGTCGCTGTCGCTGCGGAGGATGAGGCCGCCGCTCGACGCCACCTCGGTAAACGGCGTGGTCGTGCTTTGGTTGGTCTGGAAGACGATCTGGCCGCCGTCAACGAACAAGAAGCCTTCGCCGTTGTCGCTGCGGTCCCCGTTGGAGGTGATGGTCACGCCTTCGATGCCGTTGGCGCTGATGTCGTTCTGTGCCGCCAGGGCAGGCGACGCGTGCAGGGTGGCCATGACGGCAGCGGCCAGGGCGGTCTGGTGGAAGCGGTGTGTGGGGCGCATGGTTTCTTCTTGATGGAAATGAGCGCGCCTGGGCGGCGCGTCGGTGGGGAACGGGCGCAGCGCGCCGGTGGCTCTCAGAGCACGACTTCCTTCTTGATCGACACGCAGCCAGGGCCGGCCGGCATCAGGAAGACTTTTGTGGCCGGGCCGCCGTCGAGCACGGTGATGCTCTTCTTGAGCTTGCCGACGCTCTTCAGGCTGCCGAAGGCCTTGGCGGCCACGGCGTCGCACCTGTCGGGCCACCAGACGACGGCGTCATAGGTGGCGCCGCAGCCGTTGGCCTGGTTGGGCGCGAAGGCGGCCGACACATAGGCGCTGCCTTGTGGTGTGGGCGTCTCCAGCACCAGCGGCACCAGGCGCTGGTCAGCTTGGGCGGGCGGTGCCATCAGCAGCGCGCCGGCCTGGGCGTTGAAGCCAAGGTAGCCGCTGACCTGGTTGATGCGTGCCGCGCACGTGAGCACGCCCTTTTGCACCGCCGCCTGGGTGACGGCATTGACAGCCGGCTCCGCTGCGGGGCGAAGAGCAGCCGCCTGGGCGGGCTGGGCTTCTGCCGGCGTGGCAGCGGGCTGGGCATGGGCGGCGGCAGTGCAGATCAGGGCGCATGCCGCAGCCTGAAGGACCAGGCCGCGGCGCCCGCGAGCAGGCATGGCCGCGGGCATGGTGGCCGGTATCAGGGCCGGTGAGGGCGTCGGTAAGAGGGCCGGTATCGTCATCGCGCGGCAACATACCGAGGGCTGCCGCGGCCCAGCCTTCAAAAGCCTTCAAGCCGGCCCGCGCGCGTGGCGGGCCGTACACGGCTGCGGACCGGTCTCAGGGCCGGTGCCGCTAAAGCAGCTTCACGTCCACGCAGAGCTGGTAACCCCATCCGCGCACAGCGCGGATGCCGGGCGCCGCTGCACCGGCCTGCTGCAGCTTCTTGCGCAGGCGCACGACGGCGATCTCCAGCGCGGCCTTGGGGTCGCTGGCGGTGTTGCGACGCAGGGCCTCAATCAGCTGCCAGTGCTCCAGACTGTGGTCGGCCGCTACGGCCAGGGCGGCCAGCAGCGCGGCTTCGGCCGGCGACAGGGCGATGTCGCGCGCCAGCAGACCGTGCAGCCGCGCCCCGCGTGCATCCAGGCGGAGGGCGTCCTGCGCGGCCTCGGGCTGCAGACGCCGGCCCAGCGCGGCGATGGCCGCGCTCAGCTCCTCCAGCGACACGGGCTTGGCGATGTAGATGTCGGCGCCACTCTCATACCCATCCCGCTTGTCCTGCGGCAGCGAGCGCGCGGTCATCATGACGATGCCCAGCTTCGGGTCGGCCGCGCGCAGTCGCCGCGACAAGGTCAGGCCGTCTTCGCCGGGCAGGTTCAGGTCCACGATGGCCAGGTCGAAGCGCTGCCAGGCCATGGCTTCGGGGACGGCCTCGGCGCAGTCCACGCCGGTGGCATGGTGACCCTGGCGCCTGAGCGCGGCCAGCGTGGCCTCGCGCAGGTCATCGTGATCCTCAACGACCAGGATGCTCAGCGTGGCAGCCACAGGCGGAAGACCACTTCGTCGCCCTGCGGCGCCAGCAGGTGCAGCCGCCCGCCGATGAGGCGGGCGATGCCACGCGACAGGTACAGGCCCAGGCCCGAGCCGCTGGCCCGCGCAGCCCCCGGCGAGCGGTAGTACTTGTCGAAGACCCGCGCCGGATCCGGCCGGCCGGCAATGCCCAACAGGCTGGCCACATGCACGTCCACGCCGGCACGCCCGCGCTGCGTGCAGGGGGCCACGGTGACGTCCACCGGCGAGTCAGGCGGCGAGTACTTCAGCGCGTTATCCAGCAGGTTGGCGACGATGATCTCCAGCAGCTGGCGGTCGGAGCGCACGAGGCCCGCGTGCTCCTGCTGCAGCCGCACGCGCGCCGGCTCGGCACACGCCTTGATGCAGCTGGCCACCGCTTCGGCCACCTCACAGGGCTCCACGGCCGGCTGCAAATGCGCGCCTTCCAGCCGCTCGCTCAACCGGCAGCGCTCGATGATGTCGTCGATGCTGACCAGCGAGCGGCGTATGCGTTGGCCCTCCGGGCCGGCGATGCCCAGGCTGTCCAACGTGAGGCGGGCCACGCCCAGCGGGGCCTTGAGCTCGTGCGTGAGCATGGCCAGGAACTGCTCACGCTCCTCCCGGCGCTCGCGCTCCTGCTGCAGGCTCAGCACGGTAGCCAGGTGGCGGCGCTGTTGCTGGCGCCCGCGCAGTGTCAGCAGCGCCAGCATCAGCGCGGCGCTCAACACACCGGTGATCACTGGCATGTTGAGCGCCAGCGTGGCGTTCTGCACCAAGCCCAGGAAGGGCAGCGTGGCCAGCTGCGCGGATGCGGCGATGGCCGCGTAAAAGCCGATCAGCACTTGGCGGGACAGCAATGGCGGCTCGGCCTCCCTGCCGCGCCAGTCATGCCAGGCCCGCGTGCTGAGGGCCAGCGCCAGCATGAGCAGCGGAAAGATGGCGCCGATCACCATGTTGATCTGCAGCGCCTGGCCTGCCCGGCCGGCCGCCAGCGCCGCAGCCGCCGCCACCCAGGCCAGCAGCGCCAGCGTGGCCAGCCGCCACAGCGCGCGGCGCGGGCGGAAGTCGCGCAGGAGCAAGAGGTGAAAGCCAAAGCTCGTGCCCACCAGCAGCAGCACGCACCATGACGACAGCCGGTCGATCGCCGCCGGCGGCAACCGGCCGTCCAGCAGCACGCGCCAGTAGCCGAAGAAGCTTGCCGCGTAGAAGAACACCGCCGCCTGGTTGAGCGCGAACAGGCCCAGCAACCGCTCGCGATAGAGCGCCGCCTGCAGCGCGGCCCAGACGACGAACATCGCCATCAGGCCCAGGAACAGGCTGTGGAGCAGCTCCCGGCTGCGGGCCGACTGCGCGGCCTGCGACTCGGTCAGCGCCTCGATGTGGATGGTGTGCGCACTGGTGCTGCGCACGCGCAGCCACAGCTCACGCGGCTGCGTGCTGGCCGGGATGGCAAATCCCAGGTCCAGGGCGCGATAGCTGCCGTTGCGCCAGGCGTGACGGTCGCCGGTGTAGGCCGGCCGGATGGCACCGGTATCAGGGTCGGCCGCCAGCGGGTCGAAGAGCGCCACGTCGTCCAGCAGCGCGGTGCGGATGCGCAGCACCCAGCGCGGCTCGCCGCCGGCAGCCGGCGAGGCGTCGGGCTCGACGCGCAGGCGGATCCAGCGCGTGCCGGCGCTGTAGCCCTGGTTGAGGATGCCGGCATAGGGCCGAAAGTCGACATGCCGGTTTTGCACCTGCGCCAGCGTCAGGCTGCCCGAGGGGTCGTCCAGCCACGCCTGCTCGGTGATGCGCACGCCCGCCCAGACGCGGCCGGACGCGACCAGCAGCAGCAGGATGAGCAGGCACGCAAGAGGGCGCCACATGCCCGCGACACGCGCTTCGTGATGCACTCGGCCCCGCTCCCTCAGCACCGCGTGGTCGGGCCCTCGTGCCCGCGCTCCTGCGCGAACCAGCGCAGCACTGGCAGCGTGCCGGGCAGCACGGGGCTCACGGCCACGGGCAGCGTCTGCCAGGCCATCTGCTGCGCCTCGCGCATCTCGAAGGTGCCCTGCCAGTCGTAGACCTTGCAGAAGTGCAGCCGCACGCGGGCGTGCTCGTAGTCGACGATCTCCACCTGCCACGGATGAGCCGCACCGATCGTGATACCCAGCTCCTCGTGCAGCTCGCGCCGCAGCGCCTGCTCCACCGTCTCGCCGCGCTCCAGCTTGCCGCCTGGGAACTCCCAGTAGCCAGCGTAGACCTTGCCCGCGGGCCGTGAGGTGAGCAGGAAGCGGCCCTCGCGGCCGGCCGCATCACGTTCGATGAGCACGCCCACGGCCACATCGATGGGCGTGCGCTCCGCCACAGTGCCCTCGCCGCGCTCGACCTGATCGACCTGTTCCACCCGATCCGCCTGCGTGTCGATCATGCGCCGCCTCCGGGCAGGCGGCCGGCATGGTCGCGGGCGAACTGCCAGGCCACGCGGCCAGAGCGCGAGCCGCGCTCCAGCGCCCAGATCAGCGCCTGCGGCCGGGCCGCTGCAATCGCTGCCTCATCCAGCCCGAAGTGCCGCAGCCACTGGGCGACGATGGCCAGGTATTCGTCCTGGCTGAAGGGATAGAAGCTCACCCACAGGCCGAAGCGCTCGGACAGCGAGATCTTCTCCTCCACCGCCTCGCCGGGGTGCACCTCGCCGTCGTCGGTGTGCTTGTAGCCTGCGTTGTCACGGTGGTACTCGGGCAGCAGGTGGCGGCGGTTGGACGTGGCCACCAGCAGCACGTTGTCACTGGCCGAGGCGATGGAGCCGTCGAGGATGGACTTCAGCGCCTTGTAGCCGGCCTCGCCTTCGTCGAAGCTGAGGTCGTCGCAATAGACCATGAAGCGCTCGGGCCGCGGCTCGATGAGCTGCACGAGGTCCGGCAGGTCCACGAGATCGGCCTTGTCCACCTCGATCAGGCGCAGGCCATCAGCCATATGGGCCTGCAGGCCAGCCTTGATGAGCGACGATTTGCCGGTGCCGCGGGCGCCGGTCAGCAGCATGTTGTTGGCCGGCCGGCCCGCCGTGAATTGCGCCAGGTTGCGCATCACGCGGGCCTTCTGGTCGTCCACCTCCAGCAGGTCGTCCAGGCGCGGGGCGCGCAGCGTGCGCACCGGCTCCAGCCAGCCGCCGCCCAGCCAGCCGGCGCGCTTGCGGTAGCGATACGCCGCCGCCGTCCAGTCGGCCGGCGGCAGGATGGCGGGGCCTTGCGGGCCGGGGACAAGGTGGAGCAGTGCGTCCAGCCGCTGCAGCAGGGCATCGGCCCGCTGGGCCAGGGCCGGGAGGGTATCGGGGGACATGCCGGCCAGTTTAGCCAGCGCCCCCGCGCGGGGCGCGCGGCTCAGGCTGCCAGGATCTGCAGCAGCGCCGTATCGAGATGCTCGGTGGGTGCGCGCCGGAAGCCGCTGCGGATGTGGCGGTGCAACCGGCCCAGTAGCAGGCTGACCGCATTGGCCGCTGCACCCTGTGCCCAGACCGTGGGCGCGGGCAGACCGTGGGCGGTGGCATGGTGGCGCAGGCACTGGCGCAGCTGCGACTCCAGCCGGTCGAAGAACTGGTCCATGCGCGCGCTCAGCCGCTCATGCTCCAGCACCAGCGCATCGCCCACCATGACGCGGGCCATGCCGGGGTTCTTCTCGCCGAACTGCAGCACCAGCGCGACGATGTGCCGGGCCTGCCCACCGGGATCGGCCTCCCGGTCGAGCACCTGGTTGACGAGGGTGAAGACGCTGGACTCGATGAACTCGATCAGCGCCTCGAACATCTGCGCCTTGCTGGCGAAGTGGCGATACAGCGCCGCCTCGCTGACCTGCAGCCGCGCAGCCAGCGCCGCGGTGGTGACGCGCTCGCCGCCGGGCTGCTCCAGCATGGCGGCGAGCGTGTGCAGGATCTGAGTGCGGCGCTCGCCGGGCTTGGGGCGGCGGCGCTGCGCCGAGGCATCGGGCCCGTCTGCAGGCGGCTCGGCCGGGTGCGGCGGCGAGAGAGACGGCGCGGCGGAAGAGGCGATGTCAGGGCCGGCCAGGGCAGCGGCCGATGAGGCCAGCGGGTCGGTGGAGGACGGGGTCAACGGCGAAGTCAACGACTCGGGACGGACGGATTCCATCGACACAGCTCTCGTAGGCCGCGGATGCGGGCACGTACATAGTGGGGCCGGCGACGCAGGCGCGCACCGGCTTCCGGCCCGTGCTGGTTGGCCCGCAGGAAGCCCTGCATCCACACCGTCTGCAGCCCGACGCGGCATGCAGAACGCAGATGGCCCAAGGTGTCCTCGACCAGCACGGCATGCTCGGGCGCCACCTTCAGCCGCGCCAGAACGATGCGCAGCATGCGCGCATCGGGCTTGGGTCGCAAGCGCCCGAAAACCCGCATGCCCTCGATGCTGACGATGGCTTCGAAGGCGCCGGCCAGGTCCAGCGCGGTCAGTACCCGGCGGGCGTAGGCGGCCGGGGCGTTGGTCAGCACGATCTTGCGCCCGCGCAGCCGGCGCAGCGCGGCGCGGTCGTGGGCGAAGGCGCGCAGGTCCTGCTCCAGCCCCGGCAGCTCGTGCGTGACGTGCAGGAAGTGCGCCGCGCGGATGCCGTGGTGGGCCTCCAGCCCGAGCAGCGTGGCGCCGTAGCGGCGCCAGTAGTCGCGGCGCAGGTGATCCGCCTGCTCGGCCGGCACCCCGAGCTCGCGCGCGATATAGGCCGTCATCGACACGTCGAGCCGGCCGAAGACCGCGTGCGAGGCATCGTGCAGCGTGTTGTCGAGATCGAAGAGCCAGGTGCGGCTGGCGCTGCGGCTGGGGGGGCACCTCTTGGTGTGCCCCCGCCCGCTGCGGCCGCTCATCGGCAGCCCCGCTCGGCCACGGCCAGCGCGAGGAGCTGGCCGCTGCGGCCGGGCACGATCAGCGGCGCGGCGCCTTGCCATGTCGGCATGCCAGCGGTCACCGCCGCACGCAGGCCGGGGGGCAGCCGGCCGAGGGTCGCCGCGTCATGCACCCAGCCATCGCGGCCGGGCTGCCAGATCACCGCGCAGCGCAGGCCGGCCGCCAGCGGGCCGTCCGCAGGGTTCTCGGTCGGCGGCACGTCCAGCCGCACCAGCCGCGCCTGCAGATGCGGCCGCAGCGAGGGCACGGCCAGCTGCCGCGTGTGGCTCGCGAAGTACAGCGTGCCGGCGTCGAAGCCAGCCGCGCGGATCTGCTCGCCCAGTGCGGCGTAGTCGATGTAGGGGCCGCAGGTGGCGCAGCGCCGTGCCGTGCGATGGTGGTCGGCGATCAGCACCCCCAGCATCAGCGCCAGCCAGGCCAGCGAGACGGCCACGGCCAGGCGCAAGCGCCGGCCGCCATCGTCGCGGCGGGGCAGGCCCAGCGTGGCCGCCAGCGGCAGCAGGATGAGGAAGTAGAGGTGATGCGCCTCGAAGCGGCGCGCGCCCTGCGCGATCCACACCGCGGCCACCAGCAGCAGCGTCAGGCCGAGCGTCGTGAGGATCCAGCGCGCCGCCAGCGGCTGCACCGCCGGCCGCCGCGGCCCCTTGCCCGCGCTGAGCAGGCCGTAGAGCAGCAGCCACGGCAGGCACACGACGGCCACGAGGAAGGGGATGCGCCAGGGGCCGTCCTGCCAGCCGCCCGCGCCGGCCAGGCCCACGCGCAGGCTCTCGCGCGTCTGCTGCGCCCACAGCTGCGGGCCCTGCTGGGCCATCCAGATCCAGTAGGGCGCGGCCACCAGCAAGGCCACCGTGGCCACGACCAGCAGGTGCCGCGGCCGCCACACCACGCGGTAGGGCGCATGCAGCGCGCAGGCCAGCGCCGCCGCGGCGGCATAGAAGGCGAAGAAGTGCTTGGTCAGCAGCCCCAGCCCGACGGCCAGGCCCAGCAGCGCCATGCGCCCTGCCCCGGGCCGCGCCACGGCGCGGTGCACGGCGGCCACCACCGCGACATAAAAGACGCCGGCCAGCACGGTATGGGTCAGGTCGAAGAGCGCGTAGTAGGAGAACTGCAGCACCCACAGCGGCGCCAGCGCGGCCACGGCGGCCTCGCTGCGCGAGGCACCGAGGGCCCGCGCCACCTGATGCAGGGCGACCATGAAGGCGGCCATGCAGGCCACGCGCAGCGACATGACCGCCCAGGTGTGCGGACCGGTCAGCGTCATCACCGCGCCGGCCAGCCATTCGAAGAGCGGCGGGTTGCGCAGCCGCCAGCCCCAGGCCCAGGTCTGCGTGTGCAGCAGGATCTCCGCATCGTCCGACCGGCCGCCGGGCATCCAGTGCGCCAGCAGCAGGCTGACCACCAGCCACAGCGCGAGCGCCAGTGGCAGCAGGCCCGCCGGGCGCACCGGGTGCCACGGCGGCGGCGCGGGGCGCGGGGTGGCGGCATCCGCGCCGGGGCGGGCGGGGTCGGCCGGCGGGCGGGCGCCGGCCGCATCGGTGAGGGACGCGGCGAGGGAAGCGGCTTTCATGGGGCGTCCTCGCCCGGCGCGTCGTCGGGCGGTGGCACGGCCGCGGCTGCCGCGGGCGCGACCGGCACGCGGGCCCAGGCCAGCGACATCGGCTCGGCCTGCGGGCGGTGCAGCACCGGGGCCTGGACCACGCCGTCCCAGCGGATGTCGGCCAGCCCGTGGCCGGTGCGCTGGCGCAGCCAGGCATCGAAGCGCGGGTTGCGGAAGTCCTCGCGCCTTGCGACCAGCATCACCTCGGCCGGCAGCTCGACCGGCCAGCGCGCGGCCGGCGTCAGCACCAGCGTCTCGCGCGGCCAGGCGAGCTTGAGATTGCCGCCGACGAAGTGGCCCGAGGCCAGCACCACCGGCGGCACGCCGCCACGGGCACCGGGGCCCGGCGCGGCCGACCACTGCTGCGCCAGGCGGTGCGCCAGATCGGCCAGCGGCGCGTTCTGGCGGGTCTGCGCCTGGCCGATGGGCCAGACGATGCGCGCCGGCAGCACGGCGCCGACCACCAGCGCCAGCAGCAGGCCGCTGACCAGATAGACGCGGGTGGCGGCCGCGGGCTGCGCCGGGGCGCGCGCGGCGATCCACAGCGGCATGAAGATCAGCAAGGGCAGCAGCCAGCGGTCCTTGAACTGCGCCGCGCCCGCGGCCAGCAGGAAGACCACCAGCACGGCCAGCGTGCACAGCAGCAGGCGGCCGGTCAGGGCCGGGGCGGACGGCCCGCTGCCGGCCGGCAGCGCGCGCCGGCCGGCCCACAGCATCGGCAGGGCCAGCCACAGCGCGGGCGTGAGGAAGGTCAGGCTGCCGATGCACACGTCGGCCAGGGTGTGGCCCAGGCGCTGCAGGGCCGGGGCATGGCCGGCATCGCCGACCTTGGCCCGCGTCAGCGCCAACACCTCGGGGTGGGCCTGCAGCCAGGCGGCATGCGGCGCCACCACGAGCGCGGCGCCGGCCAGCGCCAGCAGCACGCCGGCCGGGCGCAGCCGGGCGCGCCAGGCCGGCAACGTCAGCAGCGCCAGGCCCAGGCCGAGCAGGAAGACCACCGCGTTGTGCTTGCCCAGCAGCGCGCCGCCAGCCAGCACGCCGGCCAGCGCGTAGGCCGGCAGGCGGGCGCGTCGCACGGCGGCCAGCAGGGCCCACAGCGCCAGCGCGGTCATCGTGGCGGCGATCAGCGAATGGGTCAGGTCGCGCTGCGCCTCCCAGATCAGCGCCGGGGTCAGGGCCAGGGTGGCCAGGGCCAGGCGCTGGCGCTGCGCATCGAAGCCCAGCTCGCGTGCCGCGCCCAGCACGCCCGCCACCAGGCCGGTCAGCGCCAGCACCTTCACGGCGGCCAGCTGCACCAGCCCCGGGCCGCCGAGGCGGTTGGCCAGCCACACCAGCCAGGTGTAGAGCGGCGGCTGGTTGGTGTAGCCCCATTGCAGCCGCTGCGACAGGATGACCTGCTCGCCCTGGTCCATCTCGACCGTCGGCGAGGCCCAGGCCTGCAGCAGCGCGACGGCGGCGAAGTAGACAGCCGCCAGCAGCAGCCAGCGGCCCATCGGCGCGGCGACGCCGACGGGGCCGGCCGCAGCGGCGGCGTGGACAGGGGTGGCGGCCGCTCGCGTGCGCGGCGGGCGGTCGTGCACCGGCGCGGCCTTCAGTGCGAGCGGATCATCGTGCCGTAGGCCTGCTCGGAGAGGATCTCCAGCAGTAGCACATGCGGCACCCGCCCGTCGATGATGTGCACCGCGTTCACGCCGCTCTTGGCGGCGTCCAGCGCGCCGGCGATCTTGGGCAGCATGCCGCCGCTGATGGTGCCGTCGGCGAACAGCTCGTCGATGCGGCGGGCGCTCAGGTCGGTGAGCAGCTGGCCCTGCTTGTCGAGCACGCCGGTGATGTTGGTCAGCATCAGCAGCTTTTCGGCTTGCAGCACGGTGGCCAGCTTGGCGGCCACGACGTCGGCATTGATGTTGTAGCTCTCGTTGTCCTCGCCGAAGCCGATGGGGCTGATGACGGGGATGAACTGGTCGTCCTGCAGCGCCTTCACCACGCTGGGGTCGATGGCGACGATCTCGCCGACCTGGCCAACGTCGTGCTCCTTGCTCGGGTCGTCCTTGTCGACCATCTTGAGCTTCTTGGCGCGGATCATCCCGCCGTCGCGGCCGGTCAGGCCCACGGCCTTGCCGCCAGCGGCGTTGATCAGGCCGACGATGTCCTGCTGCACCTCGCCGCCCAGCACCCACTCGACCACTTCCATGGTCTCTTCATCGGTCACGCGCATGCCCTGGATGAAGGTGCCCTTCTTGCCGATCTTGGCCAGGGCCTCGTCGATCTGCGGGCCGCCGCCGTGCACCACCACCGGGTTCATGCCGACGAGCTTGAGCAGCACGATGTCCTCGGCGAAGTCCTGCTGCAGCGCCGGGTCGGTCATGGCATTGCCGCCGTACTTGACCACGATGGTCTTGCCGTGGAACTTGCGGATGTAGGGCAGCGCCTGGGCCAGGATCTCGGCCTGGTCGCGCGGGGCGATATGGGACAGGGCTGCGGGCGGGGGAGTGGTCATGGCAAAGCCGGTGTGGGATGGACTGCGTGAGATGCGGCGGGCCACGGCGGCCGGCCGGCTGAGAAGCGCAACGAGGTGCAAGAGCGCGAGAAGGCGCAAGGAAGGACGCGGGCCGCACGGCGCGGCGGCGTCGTGCGCCGGCCGGGCGGCATCCTGCTGGCGACGCTGGAGCAATGCGGGCAAATTCTAGGCCGCGGGGCCTGCCCAGCGGGGTTGGCTGCGGCTCGTGCGGACGTGAGACCGGTCACGGTGCGCCGGCCTGCCAGCCGCCGCCCAGGGCCTGGATCAGCGTGACGGCGGCGGCCAGCTGGCGGCCCTGCAACGACAGCCGGTCGAGCTCGGCCGAGCGCAAGCTGGACTGTGCACTGACCAAGTCCAGCGCGCTGGCGGTGCCGGCGCGGTAGCGCGAGCGGGCGGCGGCCAGCGTGCGCCGCGCCGCCAGTACCGCCTGCTGCTGCACGCGGGCCGATTCATCCAGCAGCCGCAACGTGGCGAGCTGGTCCTCCACCTCCTGGAAGGCGGTCAGCACCGCTTGCCGGTACTGCGCCGCGGCCACATCCAGCGCGGCCTGGGCCTGCTCGCGCTGGGCCGTGCGCAGCCCGCCGTCGAACAGCGTGGCCGCCAGCTGTGGGCCCAGCGACCACACGCGCGTCGGCGCATTGAGCAGATCGGCCCAGGACGCGGCCTGCGCGCCAGCCGAGGCACTGAGCGTGAGCGTGGGGAACCAGGCCAGCCGCGCCACGCCCAGGTCGGCGCGGGCGGCGGCCACCAGGCGTTCGGCAGCCACGATGTCGGGGCGGCGCAGCAGCAGGGTGGAGGGCAGGCCGACGGGGATGGCAGGCAGCTGCAGCGCGGGGGCGGGCGCGCCCGCCGACGCTTCGGCAGACCCGCGGGCGAAGACGCCGGCAGCGGCCGGCGCGGGCAGGGCAGCCGATGGAGCCTCGGGCGGCGGCTGGGACGCGCCGGCCGATGGCGGCGCAGGGGGCAGAGGCAAGGCCGAGCCCGCATCCGCTGCGCCCGGCATCACCCACGGCCGTGGCGCCAGTGCAAAGGCCGCGGGCGCACGGCCCAGCAGCACGGCGATGGCATTCTCGAGCTGCTCGCGCTGTAGCTGAGTGTCCAGCAACTGCGCCTGGGTGGCGCCGAGCTGCACCTGGGCCTGGTCCACGTCGCTGGTGGCGACCACGCCGGCGGCCTGTCGCTTGCGTGTCAGCTCCAGCGTCTGGCGGTCGTCGTCCAGCAGCCGCTGCAGCAGCGCGATGCGCGTGTCGGCGATGCGCAGGCTGATGAACTGCTGGGCCAGCAGCGCCTGCTGCGACAGCCGCACGCCGGCCAGGTCGGCGGCGCTCGCCTCAGCCTGGGCGCGGCCGGACTCCACCTGCCGGCGCACGCGGCCCCAGAGGTCCAGCTCCCAGCTCAGCGGCAGCGATGCGGTGTAGCGCGTGCCAGTGGACGCGCGCGCGCCGTCGTCGCTGCTGGCCGAGCGCGACCGGGTGGCCGAGAGACTGGCGCCCACGGCGGGGTAAAGCCCGGCGCGCGCCGCATCGGCCAGCGCCAGGGCCTGGCGGTACTGCGCCTGCGCGGCCTCCAGGCTGGCATTGCCGCGGGCCAGCTCGGACTGCAGCTCATCCAGCAGCGCATCGCCGAAGCCCTGCCACCACGGGCCGCTGGATGCCGGCGGCAGCCCATCGGTGGGCTGCCAGGACAGGGCGGGCGCCGGGCAGGCCGGCGGCGTGCAGTCGCTGCGCACCAGCGGCGCGGCCGCGGGCTTGTAGGCCGCGGGGATGGCCGGCGCGGCCACAGTGGGCTCGGTGTGCGTGGCGCAGCCAGCCAGCAGCGATGCGGCGGCCAGCGCTGCCACGGCCAGCACGGCCGCGTGCCGCGTGGTGGCCGAGCGTGCGGGGTGCGCAGGGCAAGAAGAAAGGAAGGTCAGGCTCATGCCGATGATGGGTTTGCAGGCCGGGGATGGGGCGGCGTGCGCATCCCGCGCAGGCGGGCACCGGCGCGCCGCACCCGCTGCCGCGCACGCTCCAGCGCCAGGAAGACCACCGGCGTGGTGTAGAGCGTCAGCACCTGGCTGAGCAGCAGGCCGCCGACGATGGAGATGCCCAGCGGCGTGCGCAGCTCCGCACCGTCGCCGCGGCCCAGGGCCAACGGCAGCGCGCCCAGCAGCGCGGCAGCGGTGGTCATCATGATGGGCCGCAGCCGCAGCACCGCGGCCTGATGGATGGCCTCGCGGGCGTCCAGGCCCTGCTCGCGCTGGGCCTGCAGCGCGAAGTCCACCATCATGATGGCGTTCTTCTTGACGATGCCGATCAGCAGGATCACGCCGATCAGCGCGATCAGGCTGAACTCGGTCTTCGTGGCCAGCAAGGCCAGCAGCGCACCCACGCCGGCCGAGGGCAGGGTGGACAGGATGGTGACCGGGTGCACCAGGCTCTCGTAGAGGATGCCCAGCACCAAGTAGACCGCCACCAGCGCAGCCAGGATGAGCAGCGGCTGGTTGCTGCTGGCATCCTGGAAGGCCTTGGCCGTGCCCTGGAAGCTGCCCTGCACGCCGGTGGGCACGCCGATGCGGGCCATCGCATCGCGGATGGCCTGTTGCGCCGCAGAGAGCGACACGCCTGGTGCCAGGTTGAAGGACACCGTGCTGGCCACGAAGCTGCCCTGGTGGCTGACCGACAGCGCCGTGTTGCCCGGGCCCCAGCGGGCAAAGGCCGACAGCGGCACCGCGCGGCCGTCGGCCGTCATCACGTGCACCTGCTCCAGGCCCTGCGGGCCCTGCCAGAAGCGCGGCGCGGCCTCCATCACGACCTTGTACTGGTTGAGCCGGTCGTAGAGCGTGGCGACCTGGCGCTGGCCGAAGAGGTCGTTGAGCGTGGCGCCGATGGTGCGCACGTCCAGGCCCAGGCGCGCGGCGGCGTCGCGGTCGATGGTGAGCGTGGTCTGCAGGCCCTTGTCCTGCTGGTCGGTGGACACGTCGGCCAGCTCGGGCAGCTCGCTCAATGCCTGGCGGATGCGCGGCTCCCACTCGCGCAGGGCCGACAGGTCGTCGGCCTGCAGCGTGTACTGGTACTGCGCATTGCCGGCGCGGCCGCCCACGCGGATGTCCTGCGCCGACTGGAAGAAGAGCCGCGCGCCGGGCACGCCGGCCGTGGCCTCGCGGATGCGGTGGATGACCTCGTCGGCCGTGGCGCCGCGCTGCTCGCGCGGCTTGAGGTTGACGAACATGAAGGCGCTGTTGCGCTGGCCGCCACCGGTGAAGCCGACCACGTTCTCCACCGCCGGGTCCTGCATCACGATGCGCTGGAAGGCCAGCAGCTTGGCCTGCATGGCCTGGAAGGAGATGGCCTGGTCGGCCTGGATGCCGCCCACCAGGCGCCCGCTGTCCTGCTGCGGCAGGAAGCCCTTGGGCACGACGGTGTAGAGCCACACGTTGACGGCAATCGTGGCGCCCAGCACCGCCAGCGTCAGCACCGGGTGGCGCAGCACCCAGCCCAGGCTGCGCGCATAGCCGCGCGTCATGCCGTCGAAGAATCGGCCCACCGCCTGCGACACGCGGCCGTGCCGGACCTCGGCCTGCGGCTTGAGCAGCCGCGCGGCCATCATCGGCGTGACCGTCAGCGACACCAGCAGTGACACGACGATGGCCACGCTCAGCGTCACCGCAAACTCCTGGAACAGGCGCCCGACGATGCCGCCCATGAAGAAGATGGGGATGAAGACGGCGATCAGCGAGACGGTCATCGACACCACGGTGAAGCCCACCTCCCGCGCGCCCTGCAGCGCCGCCTCAAAGGGCCGCATGCCGGCCTCGATGTGGCGGGCGATGTTCTCCAGCACCACCACCGCGTCGTCGACGACGAAGCCGGTGGCCACCGTCAACGCCATCAGCGACAGGTTGTTGAGGCTGTAGCCGCACAAGTACATGACGGCAAAGGCCCCGAGCAGCGACACCGGCACGGCCACGGCCGGGATGGCGGCCGCGCGCAGGTTGCGCAAGAAGGCATAGACCACCACGATGACCAGCCCCACGGCGATGGCCAGGGCCGTCTCCACCTCGCGCAGGCTGGCGCGGATGGTCTTGGTGCTGTCGGAGACGATGTCCAGCTGCACCGCGCCGGGCAGCATGGCCCGCAGCTCCGGCATCAGCGCGCGCACGCGGTCCACCGTCTCGATCACGTTGGCGCCGGGCTGGCGGCGGATCAGCACGGTGACCGCGGGCTGGCCGTTGGACAGCCCCGCGTTGCGGATGTCCTGCACGCCGTCGCGCACCTCGGCCACGTCCTGCAGCCGCACCGCTGCGCCGCTGCGCCAGGCGATGACCAGCGGGGCGAAGTCGTCGGCGCGCATGACGCTCGCGTTGCTCGTCGAGCCGGTCTCGATCTGCCAGCGCCGCGTGCCCTGCTCCACCGCACCGAGCGGCCGGTTGGACGTGGCCGCCGCCAGCGCCTGGCGCACCTCGGTGGTGGACAGGCCCATGCGGTTGAGCGCGTTCGGGTCCAGCTCCACGCGCACGGCCGGCAGCGAGGCGCCGCCCACGTCGACCTGGCCCACGCCCTCGACCTGCGCGATGCGCTGGGCCAGCAGCGTGGACGCCGCGTCGTACATCTGGCCGCGGTCCATGGTGGCCGAGGTCAGCGCCAGGATCATCACCGGCGAGTCGGCCGGGTTGACCTTGCGATAGGTCGGGTTGCCCGGCATGCCGCTGGGCAGCAGGCTGCGTGCGGCATTGATGGCGGCCTGTACGTCGCGCGCGGCGCCGTCGATGTCGCGGCTCAAGTCGAACTGCAGCGTGATGCGCGTGGAGCCCTGCGACGAGGATGACGTCATCTCCGTCACGCCGGCAATGCGGCCCAGCGTGCGCTCCAGCGGCGTGGCGACGGTGGCCGCCATCGTCTCGGGCGACGCGCCGGGCAGCGAGGCGCTGACCGAGATGGTGGGGAAGTCCACCTGCGGCAGCGCCGAGACCGGCAGCAGCTTGAAGCCCAGCCAGCCGGCCAGCGCGATGGCCAGCGCCAGCAGCGTGGTGGCCACCGGGCGGTGGATGAAAAGCGCCGAGGGATTGGCGCTGCCCGGGTTCACGACCCGCCTCTCCCGCGGCTCATGGCGTCACCTCGGTGGACGGGGGCCGCCGGCCGGCGGCGCAGGCGGCGCTGCACGCGGTCGAAGGCCAGGTAGATCACCGGCGTGGTGAAGAGCGTCAGCACCTGGCTGACGATCAGCCCGCCGACGATGGCCAGGCCCAGCGGCTGGCGCAGCTCCGAGCCCACGCCCGTGCCGATCATCATCGGCAGCGCACCGAAGAGCGCGCACAGCGTGGTCATCAGGATGGGCCGAAAGCGCAGCAGGCAGGCCTGGTGGATGGCCTGCCGCGGGCTCATGCCCTGCTCGCGCTCGGCCTCCAGCGCGAAGTCGATCATCATGATCGCGTTCTTCTTGACGATGCCGATCAGCAGCACGATGCCGATGACGGCGATCACGTCGATGTCCTTGCCGGCCAGGCCCAGGGCCAGCAGTGCGCCCAACGCGGCCGAGGGCAGCGTGGACAGGATGGTGACCGGGTGGATGGCGCTCTCGTAGAGCACGCCCAGCACGATGTACATCGTCACCACCGCCGCCAGGATCAGCCACAGCGTGTTGGACAGCGAGGCCCGGAAGGCCTGCGCCGCGCCCTGGAAGCCATGCTGCACGGAGGCCGGCAGGCCCAGCTCGGCCACGGCCGTCTCCACCTGGTCCACCGCCGCGCCCAGCGAGGCGCCCTCGGCCAGGTTGAAGGACACGGTGGCCGCGGGGAACTGGCCCAGGCGGTGCACCACCAGCGGTGCCGAGCGCTCGACCACACGCGCCACGGCATCGAGCCGCACCACCGCGCCATCGGCCGCCGGCACGTGGATGGCCGCCAGCGCCTGCGGGCCGATCTGCCGCGCCGGGTCGGCCTCCAGCACCACGCGGTACTGGCTGCTCTGCGTGAAGATGGTGGACACCAGCCGCTGGCCGAAGGCGTTGTACAGAGCCGTGTCGATGTCGGCCACCGTCACGCCCAGGCGCCCGGCTGCGGCACGGTCGATCTCCACATGCGCCTGCAGGCCGTCGTTCTGCTGGTCGCTGGTCACGTCGGCCAGGCCCCCCCGCCCTTCCAGCCCTTGCAGCCGCTCGACCACGCGCTGGGTCCACAGCGCCAGCTCCGCCGTGTCGGCGCTGGAGAGCACGTAGCGGTACTGCGTGCGGCTGACGGTGTCCTCGATGCTGAGGTCCTGCACCGGCTGCATGTAGAGGCTCACGCCGGCGATGCGGTCCACCTGCGGCTGCAGGCGGCGGATCACGTCGGCGGCCGTCTCGCTGCGCTCGCCATGCGGCTTGAGGTTGATCAGCATGCGCCCGGCGTTCAGCGTGGCATTGCTGCCGTCCACGCCGATGAAGGAAGTCAGGCTGTCCACGGCCGGGTCAGCCAGCACCACGCGGGCCAGGGCCTGCTGGCGCTCGCTCATCGCGGCGAAGGACACGCTGCCCGGCGCCTGCGAGATGGCCTGGATGACGCCCGTGTCCTGCACCGGGAAGAAGCCCTTGGGCAGCAGCACGTAGAGCAGGCCGGTGAGCACCAGCGTGGCCAGCGCCACCATCAGCGTCGCACCCTGGCGGGCCAGCACCCACTGCAGCGCGCGGTCGTACTGCGCGATCAGCCGGTCGATGGCCGCACCCGCGGCGCGGTGGAAGCGGCCCTCCTGGCCCGGGTGCACCGGCTTGAGCAGCCGGGCGCACATCATCGGCGTGAGCGTGAGCGAGACCACCGCCGAGATCAGGATGGCCACCGCCAGCGTGATGGCGAACTCGCGGAACAGCCGCCCCACCACGTCGCCCATGAACAGCAGCGGGATGAGCACCGCCACCAGCGAGAAGGTCAGCGAGATGATGGTGAAGCCGATCTGCTGGCTGCCCTTGAGGGCGGCGGCCAGGGGCTTCTCGCCCTCCTCGATGTAGCGGGCAATGTTTTCGATCATGACGATGGCATCGTCGACGACGAAGCCCGTGGCAATGGTCAGCGCCATCAGCGTCAGGTTGTTGATCGAGTAGCCGGCCAGGTACATCACGCCGAAGGTGCCGATCAGCGACAGCGGCACGGTGACGCTGGGGATGAGGGTGGCCGGCAGGTTGCGCAGGAACAGGAAGATGACCAGCACCACCAGCGCGATGGCCAGCAGCAGCTCGTGCTCGGTGTCGCGCACCGAGGCGCGGATGGTGATGGTGCGGTCGGTCAGCACCTGCACCTCGATCGCACCGGGCAGCGTGGCCTGCAGCTGCGGCAGCAGGGCCTGGATGCGGTCCACCGTCTGGATGACGTTGGCGCCCGGCTGGCGCTGGATGTTCAGGATCACCGCCGGGCGCTCGTTGGCCCAGGCGGCGAGCTTGGTGTTCTCCGGCGCGTCCACCATGGCCGCCACATCGCGCAGCCGGATCGGCGCGCCGTTCTTCCAGGCGATGACCAGGTCCTGGTATTCGGCGGCCGAGCGCAGCTGGTCGTTGGCATCCAGGGTGGACGCCTGCTGGGGCCCGTCAAAGCTGCCCTTGGCCTGGTTGACGTTGCCGGCGGTGATGGCTGCGCGCACATCCTCCAGCGTCAGGCCCAGCGAGGCCAGCTTGGCTGGGTCGGCCTGGATGCGCACGGCCTGGCGCTGGCCACCGCTGATGGACACCAGGCCCACGCCGGGCAGCTGCGAGATCTTCTGCGCCACGCGCGTGTCCACCAGGTCCTGCACTTGCGTGAGCGGCAGCGTGGTGGAGGTGATGGCCAGCGTCATCACCGGCGCATCGGCCGGGTTGACCTTGTTGTAGACCGGCGGCATCGGCAGGTCCTGCGGCAGCAGCGTGGCCGCGGCATTGATGGCCGCCTGCACCTGCTGCGCGGCCACGTCCAGGTTGAGGCCCAGGTTGAAGCGCAGCGTGATGACCGAGGCGCCGCCGGAGGAGCTGCTGGTCATCGCATCCAGCCCGGGCATCTGGCCGAACTGGCGCTCCAGCGGCGCGGTGACGGTGGAGGCCATCACGTCCGGGCTGGCGCCGGGGTAGAGCGTGACGACCTGGATGGTGGGGTAGTCCACCTCGGGCAGCGAGGACACCGGCAGCAGCCGCCAGGCGAACAGCCCGGCCAGCAGGATGGCCAGCATCAGCAGCGACGTGGCCACCGGGCGCAGGATGAAGAGGCGCGACGGGTTCATGGGCGGGGACTCAGGCGCGGCTCAGGCGGTGGCGATGCGGGCACGGCGGGAGGGCGGGGACGTGAAGCGGTGGGCAAGGCGGTGCGGCGCAGGCGATGCGGCTCGAAGATCCGGCGCGGATCAGCCCCCTGCGCTGCGACCGGGCGGCTGGCCCTTGCCCGCGCGGCCCTTGTGGGCGGCCGACGCCGCGGATGCCGCCGGCTGCGCTGCGCCCGGGCCTTCGACCACATCCACCATCGCGCCGTCGCGCAGCTTGTCCGCGCCATCGGCCACCACGCGCTCGCCGGCCTGCAGGCCGTCGGCGATCTGCACCCGGCCGCTGTCGCTGGCCCCCAGCCGCACGCGGCGCACGGCCACCTTGCCGTCGCTGCCCACCACGTAGACGAAGGTGCCCGGCGTGCCGCGCTGGATGGCCGCCTCGCCCACCGTGACCACGCCGCTCAGACGTTGCACCCGCAGGCTGACGTTGACGAACTGGTTGGGGAAGAGCGCCTGCTTGTCGTTGGCGAACTGCGCGCGCAGCTTGACGGTGCCGGTGGCCACGTCCACCTGGTTGTCCACGGTGGTGAGCACGCCGGTGGCCAGCACCTGCTGGCCGTCGCGCGCCAGGGCTTGCACCGGCAGCTTTTCGCCCGCCCGCCAGCGCGCCAGCACCGGCCCCAGCTCAGTCTGCGGGATGGCAAAGACCACGCTGATCGGCTGCACCTGGGCAATCACGGCGATGCCGGTGGTGTCGCCGGCATTGACCAGGTTGCCGGCGTCCACCTGGCGCAGGCCGATGCGGCCGGACACCGGCGCGGTGATGCGCGTGTAGCCCAGGTTGAGCCGCGCGGCGGCCACGGCGGCCTGGTCGGTCCTGACCGTGCCCTCCAGCTGGCGCACCGTGGCTGCCTGGGCATCGAGCTGCTGCCGCGGCGCGGCATCGTCAGCCACCAGCTGCTCGTAGCGCGCCAGGTCCACGCGGGCATTGGCCAGCTGGGCCTGGTCGCGGGCCAGCTGCCCCTCGGCCTGGGCCAGCGCCACCTGATAGGGCCGCGGGTCGATCTCGGCCAGCACGTCGCCGGCGCGCACGGTCTGGCCTTCGGTGAAGCGGATGCGGGTGAGCAGCCCGTCCACGCGCGGACGCACGGTGGCGGTTTGCAGCGCGGTGACGGTGCCGAGCGCCTGCAGGCGCACGTCGATGTCGCTGCGCTGGGCCGCTTCCACCCGCACCGGCGACGGTCGGTCGAACCCGCCCGGGCCGCCCGGGCCACCGGCGCCTCCCGCACCACCGGCCGCTCCCGGCCCTGGGCCGCCGGCCGCGCCGCCCTGATGCGACTGCCGCCAGCCCAGCACCCCGCCGACCACGGCCACGATCACCAGCCCGGCCAGCAACCAGGCCGCCCAGCGCCCGCGCCGCGCAGCCGGCGCCACGGCAGCCGCAGCCGGCACGGCGGGCCGCGTCTCACCCGCCTGGGGCGGAGTTGCATCCATCGCCAACTACCTCGTTCTTGTCGAAACCGGCGGGGAGTTTCCCCGAATTCGCCAAGCTTGGCCGGCCAGGGTTACCGGGCGGGCGCGGCCTCCGTAAAGCTCGGTAAAGCCGGTGCGGGCGCCGCCCGGCTGGCGGTCGGTGGGGTGTTGAGATTGCGGCTTGCGGTGGTGGCGCGTGGCAAAGGCGCGGCGGGTGGCCGCTGCTGCATGCGCAGGTTGGCGCGGCATCACGCAGGCTCGGGTGGGGCAGCGGGGCTTCAAGCGCTTGCCCTCGCTGCGCGAGGGTGCCCTGCGATGCTCGCGCGGGCGGCGCGCCGTCGAACTCACTACGCGAGCGCTGCGCGATCGCTGCGTTCGGACATACGCCGGCGAGTCAGTCCATTGATGCGCGCTTGCGCGCGCCGCCGCCCGCCCTGCGCTTCTCGGCTGCGCTCAGGCGCCCCGCGGCCCCACCCGGGCCTGCGCGATGCGGATGCGTGGATGGGCTGGCACGCTCCAAGTCAGCGCCGTTCACCACAGGGCTGGCGCCGGGCTTTCTTCCTCGCGTGACCCTCAGCCGAGCTGGAGGGGCAAAGGCGCAGGCGGGTGGCCGCTGGGGCGCCTTGGCGACGCCGCCACGCGCAGGCGGCAGGCTGGGGCGCGCAGCGCCTTCGTGGAACTGACTCGTGGCGGATGTCCGAACGCAGCGGGCGCGCAGCGCTCGCGTAGTGAGTTCTGCCACGCCAGCCTGCTGCCGAGCATGGCGGGGACCCTCGCGCAGCGAGGGCGTCGGCATTGAAGCCCCAGCGGCCACCCGCCTGCGCCTTTGCGCGCGCCGACCGCAGCAAGCTCGCGCGCGATCCCGGAATCCCGCCGGCCCACACTGCTGCCGGCGGACGAGCCACCCCGGCACCGGCCCTGGGGCGCGGACAGCAGGTTGATGCGTCAGCCCCCCACCGCCTTCTCCTGCACCTGCTTGAGCGCGGTCGGATCCTCGATCGTGGTCAGGTCGCCCGGGTCGCGGCCTTCGCACACCGCCTGGATGGCGCGGCGCAGCAGCTTGCCTGAGCGGGTCTTGGGCAGCGCGGTGACGAAGCTGACCGCGGCCGGGCGGCCCACCGCGCCGATCTGGGCATCGACCGTGGCGAGGATCTCGGCCTGCTGCCGGGCCGCGCCATCGGCATCCGCGGCGCGCGAGGCGTCCTTCAGCACCACGAAGGCCCGCGCCACCTGGCCCTTGAGCGCATCGGCCACGCCCACCACGGCCACCTCGGCCACGTTGGGATGGCTGGCGATGCACTCCTCGATCTCGCGCGTGCCCAGGCGGTGGCCGGCGACGTTGATCACGTCGTCCGTGCGGCCGAGGATGAAGTAATAGCCGCGCTCGTCGCGCATGGCCCAGTCGAAGGTGTTGTAGGCCATGCGGCCGGGGAAGCTGCTCCAGTAGGTGCGCACGAAGCGCTCGTCGTCGCCCCACACCGTCTGCAGGCAGCCCGGCGGCAGCGGCGCCTGGATGGCCAGCACGCCCTTGCGGCCGGGCGCGGTCAGCGGCTCGCCGGTCAGCTCGTCGAGCAGCTGCACGTCGTAGCCGGGCATGGCCACGCCGGGCGAGCCGAAGACGCTCTCCTGCGGCTCGATGCCGTTGGCCAGGCTCAGGATGGGCCAGCCGGTCTCGGTCTGCCAGTAGTTGTCGATGACGGGCTTGGCTATGGCCTCGGCGATCCAGCGCGCGGTGGGCTCGTCCAGCGGCTCGCCGGCCAGGAACAGATGGCGCAGCGACGTCAGGTCATGCCGCTGGAGCAGCGCCGGGTCCTGCCGCTTGAGCACGCGGATGGCCGTGGGCGAGCTGAACATCACCGTGACGCGGTGGCGCTCCACCAGGCTCCACCACACCGAGCCGTCCGGCCGCGTGGGCAGCCCCTCGTACAGGATGGTGGCCATGCCGTGGATGAGCGGGCCGTAGACGATGTAGCTGTGCCCCACCACCCAGCCGATGTCGCTGGTGCAGAAGAAGGTCTCGCCCGGGCGGCCGCAGTAGATGTCGCGCATCGACATGGCCAGGGCCACCGCATAGCCGCCGGTGTCGCGCTGCACGCCCTTCGGTTTGCCGGTGGTGCCGCTGGTGTAGAGCGTGTAGCTCGGCTCGGTGGCGTCCAGCCATTCGCAGGGCACGGTGCAGCCGGCATGCTGCTCGCGCAGCGTGGTGTAGTCATGGTCGCGTCCGGCCACGCGGTCCATCGGCGCCAGGCCCCGGTCCACCAGCAGCACCTGCTCCACCGGGTGCGACGACAGCCGCAGCGCCTCGTCCAGCAGCGGCTTGTAGGGGATGACCTTGCCGCCGCGCGAGCCGGCATCGGCGCTGACGACGACCTTGGGCCGCGCATCCTCGATGCGGCTGGCCAGCGAGCTGCTGGCAAAGCCGCCGAAGACCACCGAATGGATGGCGCCCAGCCGCGCGCAGGCCAGCATCGCAAAGACCGCCGGCGCCACCATCGGCATGTAGATCAGCACCCGGTCGCCGCGCTGCACGCCCAGCGACTGCAGGATCGCCGCCATCGCCTGCACCTCGGCATGCAGCTCGGCGAAGGTGTAGATGCGCTCGCCGGGCCGGCCGTCGGCGCCCGGCACCTCGCTGGAGACCGCGATCAGCGCCGGCTGGTCGGCCCGCGTGGCCAGGTGGCGGTCCACCGCGTTGTGGCACAGGTTGGTCTGCCCGCCGGCGAACCAGTGCACGAAGGGCAGCCGGCTCGTGTCGCAGACCTGCTGCGGGGCGACGTGCCAGTCGATCAGCCGCGCCTGCTCGCCCCAGTAGGCCTCGCGGTCGGTGATGGAGCGGCGGTGCAGGCTGGCGTAGTCCATGTGATGTCCTCGTGAAGCGCGCGGGCAGGGCGGCCCGGCCGGCAGTGGCAGGCGGCAAAAGGCTATCGGCCGGCGTCCGCGCTGGCGCCGGGAGAAACCCGCCGCGAACCAGCTGTCGCGCCCGTGGCTTGATGCGGGTCAAGCCGCAGTGCGGGCGTCCGGCGGAATCCGGGCCCGGCCTGCGCGGTGCAGCGCCAACCGCGGCAGGCGCCGGGATTGCGCCGGGCGCTCCAATGCCCCTGGGCGCCCGGGGACAGCCCGGCTTGCAGCCGGCATCCGCTGACATCCGCCATCGGAACCGGCCGACACCGCCGCGCCGGGCACGGGGTCACACTGGCTGCATCCGGTGTTGCCGGCGCCGCGGGCCATCCGGCCCGTTGCGCCCGGCTGCCACGCTGAACAGGAGTCCACCATGACCGCCATCGCCAGCTTCTTCTTCGGTGAGCGCTCGCTGAGCAAGGTCGCCGCCCTCTACGACAGCCGCGAGCGCGCGGCCACCGCCGCGCAGGCCATCCACAACCGCCCGGGCCTGGAGCAGGTGCGGCTGGACGTGATCGGCCCGCAGGACATCGCCAACAGCAGCCCGCAGACCGAGGGCCTGGGCGTCAAGCTGGAGCCCGAAACCAAAGGCATCTGGCGCACCTTCCTGCGCGCCCATACCACCTGCGGTGTGCTCGGCATCTTGCTGGGCTGCGCCGTGTGGGCGGTGCTGCTGCTGATGAACGTGCCGTGGGCGGTGTCCTCGCCCTGGTTCACGCTGATGTCCACGTCCACCTACGGCATGCTGGCCGGCCTGCTGGTGGGCGGCCTGATCACCATGCGCCCTGACCACAACGTGGTCATCGCCAAGGTGCGTCATGCCACGCGCCACGGGCGCTGGGCGGTGGTGGGCCACCCGCTGGACACCAAGCAGCACGCCCGGCTGCGTGACGCCTTTGCCGACACCAGCAGCGAAGTAGTGGATACGCTGTGATCTTCCGTGCGCAGGCGGGCCGGCCCCGCAGGCCGCGCCGCGCGCGGCTCAGAGCAGCGGCGTCAGCCGCTCCAGCAGCAGCACCCCGATGAGGCCCAGTGCCGCGATAACCGTCCACTTGACGATCACCACCAGGTAGCGCCGCCAGCGCGGATGGCCGGTGGCGATGAAGAGCGCCAGGCACACGCCGGCGCCGATGAGCAACAGCAGGGCGACGAGCCGCATCAGGAACATACGGGCCCCATCTTGCCGGGCTGAGCTTCGGCGCCTGGGCTGCAGCCGGCCATCACCATGCGGGCGCCAGCTCGGCCAGGCCGCGCGGCGCGGTCTTCTCGTCTTCGAAGGTGACCACGTCCCAGGCCTCGGCATCGGCCAGCAGCGCGCGCAGCAGCTTGTTGTTCAGCGCGTGGCCGGAGCGGAAGGCGCGGTAGGCCGCCAGCAGCGGGCGCCCGACGATGTAGAGGTCGCCGATGGCGTCGAGGATCTTGTGCTTGACGAACTCGTCGTCGTAGCGCAGCCCCTCGGCATTGAGCACGCGGTAGTCGTCCACGACGATGGCGTTGTCCATGCTGCCGCCCAGTCCCAGGCCGCGCGAGCGCATCATCTCCACGTCCTTGGTGAAGCCGAAGGTGCGGGCGCGAGCGATGTCGCGCTTGTACTGGCCGGTGGCGAAGTCGAACTCGTAGCGCTGGCCGGTCTGGTCCACCGCCGGGTGGTCGAAATCGATCTCGAAGGCCAGCTTGTAGCCGTTGTAGGGCTCCAGGCGGGCCCACTTGAGCGCAGTGCCCTGGCCCTCGCGCACCTCCACCGGCTTCTTCACGCGTAGGAAGCGCTTGGGCGCGTTCTGCAGCTCGATGCCGGCGCTCTGCAGCAGGTACACGAATGCACCGGCCGAGCCGTCGAGGATCGGCACCTCCTCGGCCGTGATGTCCACGTACAGGTTGTCCAGCCCCAGGCCGGCGCAGGCCGACATCAGGTGCTCGACCGTGTTCACCTTGGGCGCGCCGGGGTCACCGCCGGCTGACAGCGTGGAGGCCATGCGCGTGTCGCAGACCGATTCGGCCCTGACGGGGATCTCCACCGGCTGCGGCAGGTCGACCCGGCGAAAGACGATGCCGGTGTCGGGCGGCGCCGGGCGCAGCGTGAGCTCGACCCTCTGGCCACCGTGCAGGCCGACGCCGACGGCGCGGGTCAAGGACTTGAGCGTGCGTTGCTGGAGCATCGGCAAATTGTAGGAAGGCGGGCCCGCCTGCGCTGAGCCTCGGCTGACCAATGGCTCACGCAGGACGGGACCCGCCGGCTAAGACGACGATCGAGAAAAGCCATCGCGCCGACGGCCGCGCCCGCCCGGTGCAGGGCGTCGCGGCGTCAGACGACGGTGTGGGGCCATCCCCGGCCCCCGGCCGGGTGAAGCTTCAGTCGGCTTGCTTGCGCAGGAAGGCCGGGATCTCGATCTCGTCCATGCCGTTGGAGGCCAGGGCATCGACCTTGGCCGCGGCATGCGTGCGGCCGGAGCGCCAGACGCTGGGGATCTGGCTGGCGCTGTAGTCGTGCGACGCGCCACCATGGGCGCCCGGCTGCACCGGGTGCTGCAGCACCGGGATGTTGTCGGTGCCGGTGCGCAGCATGGGCTGGCTGGTGTGCACCACCGTCATCGGCGCCTGGGCGCGGCGGCCGGCCGAGCACAGGCCGGTGGCGATGACCGTGACGCGCAGCTGGTCGCCCAGGCTTTCGTCGTAGGCCGTGCCGTAGATGACGTGCGCGTCCTCGGCCGCATAGCGGCGGATGGTGTTCATCGCGTTGCGGCTCTCGGCCAGCTTGAAGGTGGCCTTGCTCGCCGCGATCAGCACCAGCACGCCACGCGCGCCGGACAGGTCCACGCCTTCCAGCAGCGGGCAGGCGACGGCGGCCTCGGCGGCCTTGGTCGCGCGGTCCGGGCCGCCGGCGGTGGCCGTGCCCATCATGGCCTTGCCCGGCTCGCTCATCACGGTCTTGACGTCTTCGAAGTCGACGTTGACCAGGCCGGGGATGTGGATGATGTCGCTGATGCCGCCGACGGCGTTCTTCAGCACGTCGTTGGCATGGGCGAAGGCCTGCTCCTGCGTGACATCGTCGCCCATGACCTCCAGCAGCTTCTCGTTGAGCACGACGATCAGCGAGTCGACGTTGGCCTCCAGCTCGGCCAGGCCGACGTCGGCCTGCTTCATGCGGCGCGTGCCCTCGAACTCGAAGGGCTTGGTCACGACGCCGACGGTCAGGATGCCCATCTCCTTGGCCACGCGGGCGATCACCGGCGCGGCGCCCGTGCCGGTGCCGCCGCCCATGCCGGCGGTGATGAACACCATGTGCGCGCCTTCCAGTGCCTGGCGGATCTGCTCGACCGCGTCCTCGGCGGCGGCGCGGCCGGCCTCGGGCTTGGAGCCGGCGCCCAGACCCGTGCTGCCGAGCTGCAGCTGGTGGTCGGCGCTGGAGCGGCCCAGCGCCTGCGCATCGGTGTTGGCGCAGATGAACTGCACGCCCTGCACGCCCTGCGCAATCATGTGGTCGACGGCATTGCCGCCACCCCCGCCGACACCGATCACCTTGATCTGCGTGCCCTGGTTGAAGTCCTCAATCATCTCGATCGCCATGTCTAGCCTCCGTCGTCGTCAAGCAGTTGCCAATTGATAAAAGAAAGATCCCTCGGGTCCGGTCGGCCGCTTCATCAGAAGTTGCCGACGAACCAGTCCTTGACACGGCCGAACAGGGTCTGCACCGACCCTGCCTGCTGTGCCGCCTTGATGCCGCGCGTGCGCGCCATCCTTGCTTCTTCGAGCAAGCCCATGACGGTGGCCGACCGCGGGTTGGCCACCATGTCGAACAGTGCGCCTGAATAGGTCGGCACGCCCTTGCGCACCGGCTTCAGGAAGATGTCTTCGCCCAGCTCCACCATGCCGGGCATGACAGCCGAGCCGCCGGTCAGCACGATGCCGCTGGACAGCAGCTCCTCGAAGCCGCTTTCGCGGATGACCTGCTGCACGAGCGAGAAGATCTCCTCCACGCGCGGCTCGATCACGCCGGCCAGGGCCTGGCGGCTGAGCATGCGCGGGGCGCGGTCGCCCAGGCCGGGCACCTCGATCTGCTCGTTGGGGTCGGCCAGCAGCTGCTTGGCCACGCCGAAGTCGACCTTGATCTCCTCGGCGTCCTTGGTCGGCGTGCGCAGCGCCATCGCGATGTCGCTGGTGATCAGGTCGCCGGCGATCGGGATCACCGCCGTGTGGCGGATGGCGCCGTCGGTGAAGATGGACACGTCCGTGGTGCCGGCGCCCACGTCCACCAGCACCACGCCCAGGTCCTTCTCGTCGTCGGTCAGCACGGCGGCGGCCGAGGCGCTGGGGTTGAGCACGAGCTGCTCGACCTCCAGGCCGCAGCGGCGCACGCACTTGACGATGTTCTCGGCCGCGCTCTGCGCGCCGGTGACGATGTGGACCTTGACCTCCAGCCGCCCGCCGCTCATGCCGATGGGCTCCTTGACCTCGTGCCCGTCGATCACGAACTCCTGCGGCTCGACCAGCAGCAGGCGCTGGTCGTTGGGGATGTTGATGGCCTTGGCCGTCTCCACCACGCGGGTCACGTCGATGGGGCTGACCTCCTTGTCGCGCACGATCACCATGCCGGTGGAGTTCTGGCCGCGGATGTGGCTGCCGGTGATGCCGGTATAGACGCGGCTGATGCGGCAGTCGGCCATCATCTCGGCCTCTTTGAGCGCCTGCTGGATGGACTGGACGGTGGCGTCGATGTTGACCACCACGCCGCGCTTCAAGCCGTGGCTGGGCGCCACGCCCAGGCCGGCCACGCGCAGCTCGCCGGATGGCATGACCTCGGCCACCACCGCCATCACCTTGGCGGTGCCGATGTCGAGTCCGACGACGAGATCCTTGTATTCCTTGGCCATGGCCTTGCGGTGTGCGGTCAGTTTTTGAGGCTGCGGCCGGCAGGTGCGGACGCAGGCAGGGTGGCGACACCGCGCAGGCCCAGGGCATAGCCCTGGCGGTAGCGCAGGTCGGCGGATTCGATCAGCTGGCCGGCCGCGCGCTGCGGATAGCGGGCGGTGACCTGCGAGACGGTGGAGACGAAGCGCTCGACACGCGCGATCAGCTCGTCGGGTGTGCCGCGGCCGATGGCGATGTGCGCGCCCGTGTCGAGCTCGGCCTCCCAGGTCCCGCGCTCACTCAGCGACAGGCGATCGATACGGGCCTGCAGCGGCGCCAGCGCGGCCTCGAAACGGCCCAGCATCTCCAGCATCTGCGCACTGCTGCCATCCGGGCCCTGCAGCGTGGGCAGCTTGTCGTCCTCGACATCGCCCAGATTGGCCTCGAAGACCTCGCCCAGCGTATTGACGAGGTGGTCGTCGCCCTCCTCGCGCGCCCAGTAGGCGGCGGCGCGGTGCTCCTGGAGCGTGACGGCCACCGTGCCGGGCCACACGCGGCGCACCACGGCCCGCCGCACCCAGGGCGCCGACTGGAAGGCTGCCTGGGCTTTGGCCAGGTTGAGCGTGAACAGCGTGCCGGAGAGCTTGCTCACCGCCGCCGCCCGCAGCGTAGCCGGGCTGTTGCGCCCCACGTCCCCATCGACGACCACCTGGCGGATGGTGAAGGCCGGCAGGCGGGCCAGCGCCAGTAGCACCAGCGCAGCCGCCAGCACGCCGGCGAGCGCGAACAGCCCCGTCGCGGCGGCATTCATCGCGCGCACGTCGAAGGGGGTGTCAGGCAGGGCGGCGGCGTTCATGGCTTGAGCCTCAGGCAGCGGCCTCGTCCAGCGTGGCCGTCGCCAGCAGGCGCAGGCACAGCTGCTCGTAGCTGATGCCGGCCGCGCGCGCGGACATGGGCACCAGCGAGTGGCCGGTCATGCCCGGCGAGGTGTTGATCTCCAGCAGGAAGGGCTGGCGGTCGCTGGCGCGGATCATCACGTCGGCCCGCGCCCAGCCGCGGCAGCCGAGCGTGCGGTAGGCGCGCACGACGATGCGCTGGATCTCGGCCTCTTCATCGGCCGGCAAGCCACTGGGGCAGAGGTACTGCACCTCGTCGGTGAAGTACTTGTTCTGGTAGTCGTAGTTGCCTCCGGGCGCGACGATGCGGATCACCGGCAGGGCCTGGGCGGCCTCGCCTTCGCCGAGCACTGGGCAGGTGGTCTCGTCGCCCTCGATGAACTGCTCGCACAGCACCTCGCGGTCGAACTGGGCCGCGGCCTCGAAGGCGGCGCGGCACTGCGCCGCATCGCTGACCTTGGTCAGGCCGATGCTCGATCCCTCGCGCGCGGCCTTGACGATCATGGGCGCGCCCAGCACGGCCAGGGCCGCCTCGCATTCGGCAGCGCTGCGCGCGATGCGCCAGTCGGGCGTGGGCAGGCCTTCGAAGCGCCAGATGCGCTTGGTCATGATCTTGTCCATCGCGATGGCCGAGGCCATCACGCCCGATCCCGTGTAGGGGATGCGCAGCAGCTCCAGCGCGCCCTGCAGCGCGCCGTCCTCGCCGCGGCGGCCGTGCAGGGCGATGAAGCAGCGGGCAAAGCCCTCGCGCTTGAGGTCCGACACGTCGCGCTCGGCCGGGTCGAAGGCGTGGGCGTCCACGCCCTGCGACTGCAGGGCCTTGAGCACGCCGGCGCCGGACATCAGCGACACCTCGCGCTCGGCCGAGGTGCCGCCCATCAGCACGGCGACCTTGCCGGGTCTGGCAGCCCCTCGCCCGTCGGGGACGACGGGCGATCCCCTGAGGGGATGCGGGCCGGCTTGGGGCGACCCGGCGCTCGGCCCGCTGGCCGCGTCAGCCATCGTCTTGGCGTGCTCGTTCATGCCGCCTCCTTCAGCAGTTCAGCGACCTTGGCCGGCACGCCGCCGATGGAGCCGGCGCCCATGCAGATCACCACGTCGCCGTCGCGCGCGTGCTCGGCGATCGCCTGCGGCATGGCGGCGATGTCGTCGATGAAGAGCGGCTCCACCTTGCCCTCCAGACGCAGCGCGCGCGTCAGCGCACGGCCATCTGCCGCGACGATGGGCGACTCGCCGGCGGCATAGACCTCGGCCAGCCAGACGGCGTCGGCCGTGCCCATGACCTTGACGAAGTCCTCGAAGCAGTCGCGCGTGCGGGTGTAGCGGTGCGGCTGGAAGGCCAGCACGATGCGCCGCCCCGGGAAGGCCCCGCGCGCGGCCGACAGCACTGCGGCCATCTCGACCGGGTGGTGGCCGTAGTCGTCGATCAGCGTGAAGCGGCCGCCGTCGCGCGTGGGGTGATCGCCCCAGCGCTGGAAGCGCCGGCCCACGCCCTTGAACTCCTGCAGCGCCCGCACGATGGGCTCGTCGGGCAGCTCCAGCTCGGTGGCCACGCCGATCACCGCCAGGGCGTTGAGCACGTTGTGGCGGCCGGGCAGGTTGAGCGTCACCGGCAGGTCGGGCATGACGGTGCCGTTGCGCCGCTGGGCGACGAAGCGCATCTGCCCGCCGGGCAGGGCCTCGACCTCCACCGCGCGGATCTGCGCGTCCTCGGCGAAGCCATAGGTGACCACCGGCCGCGACACCAGCGGCATGATGGAGCGCACGCCCGGGTCGTCGGCGCACAGCACGGCCGCGCCATAGAACGGCATGCGGTGCAGGAAGTCGACGAAGGCCTGCTTGAGCCGGGCGAAGTCGTGCCCGTAGGTGTCCATGTGGTCGGCGTCGATGTTGGTGACGACCGACAGGATGGGCAGCAGGTTGAGGAAGGACGCATCGGACTCGTCGGCCTCGACCACGATGTAGTCGCCCGAGCCCAGCCGTGAGTTGGCGCCAGCGCTGTTGAGCCGGCCGCCGATGACAAACGTCGGATCCAGCCCGGCATCGGCCAGCACGCAGGCCACGAGCGACGTGGTCGTCGTCTTGCCATGCGTGCCGGCGATGGCGATGCCACGCTTGAGCCGCATCAGCTCGGCCAGCATCACCGCCCGCGGCACCACCGGCACGCGCCTGGCACGCGCGGCGATGACCTCGGGGTTGTCGCCCTTCACCGCGGTCGACGTGACGATGGCATCGGCACCGACGATGTGCGCAGCGTCATGCCCGATGAAGACCTTCACCCCCAGCTCGGCCAGCCGCCGCGTCACGGCGCTGTCGGCCTGGTCTGAGCCGGAGATGGTGTAGCCCAGATTCAGCAGCACCTCGGCGATGCCGGACATGCCGGAGCCGCCCACGCCGACGAAGTGGATGTGCTTGACGGCGTGTTTCATGCGGCAGCCCTCCGCAGGCCACGCACCGCTTCGTCGGCATGCGTCACGGTCTCGACGAAGGGGATGTGCTTCACGGCGTGTTTCATGCCCAGACCCCTCGCAGGCCACGGACCGCTTCGTCGGCATGCGTCACGGTCTCGACGAAGGGGATGTGCTTGACGGCGTGCTTCATGCGGCAGCCCTCTTGTTCATCAAGCGCTCGATCTGGTCGGCCACGGCTGCGGCCGCATGGGGCCGGGCCAGGGCGCGGGCGCGTTCCGCCATGGACTGCAGCTGGTCGCGGTCCATGGCCTGCAGCAGCGCGGCCAGTCGAGCAGGGTTGAGGTCGGACTGCGGCAGGTGCACGGCGGCCCCCTGCGCAGCCAGGTGTTCGGCGTTGTCGCGCTGGTGCGAGGTGGTGCTGACGATCAGCGGCACCAGCACGCTGGCCACGCCGGCGGCGCACAGCTCGCTCACGGTGATGGCGCCGGCGCGGCAGACCACCACGTCGCACTCCGCCAGGCGACGTGCCATGTCGTCGATGAAGGGCAGCACCTCGGCCTGCACAGCAACGTTGGCATAGGCAGCCTGGACCGCATCGATGTGCGCGGCGCCGGTCTGATGCGTGACGACGGGGCGCTTGTCGTGCGGCATCAGCGCGATGGCCTGCGGCAAGGTGTCGTTGAGCACCTTGGCACCCAGGCTGCCACCCACCACCAGCAGGCGCAGCGGGCCGCTGCGGCCGGCAAAGCGCTGGGCCGGCGGCGCCACGGCCGCCACTTCGGCGCGCACCGGGTTGCCGGTGACCACGCCGTGGCGCACGCGCTGCGCGGCCTCGCCCTCGAAGCCGAACGCCACGGCATCGGCCAGCGGCAGCAGCGCGCGGTTGCTCATCAGCAGCGCCGCATCGGCGTTGACGAGCACGAGGGGCAGCCGGCTGCCCGCCGCCATCAGCCCGCCCGGGAAGCAGACGTAGCCGCCCATGCCCAGCACCGCATCGGCGGCGCGGCGCCTGAGGATGCGCCAGCAGGCGGCGAACGCGGCCAGCAGGCACACGCCGCCGGTCAGCGTGTGCATCAGCCCCTTGCCGCGCAGGCCGTCGAAGGCGATGGTGTCCAGCGGGATGCCCGACGGCGGCACCAGGCGGTTCTCCATGCCGTGTCGCGTGCCGAGCCAGCTCACCGTCCAGCCGCGCTGGCGCATCTCCTGCGCCACGGCCAGGCCCGGCATGATGTGCCCGCCGGTGCCGGCGGCCATGATGACGAGGTGGCGGCTCATGCTCGCCCTCCCCGCATCAACTGCCGGTTCTCGATATCCACCCGCAGCACGATGGCGAGAGCCGCCACGTTGAGCAGGATGGCCGAGCCGCCGTAGCTCATCAGCGGCAGCGTCAGCCCCTTGGTGGGCAGCACGCCCAGGTTGACGCCCATGTTGATGAAGGCTTGCCAGCCCATCCAGATGCCGATGCCCTGGGCCACCAGGCCGGAGAAGACGCGGTCCAGCGCCACGGCCTGGCGGCCGATGTGGAAGACGCGCCGCGTGAGCCAGAAGAAGGCGAAGATGACCGCCGCCACGCCGACGAAGCCCAGCTCTTCGCCGATCACGGCCAGCAGGAAGTCGGTGTGCGCCTCGGGCAGGTAGTGCAGCTTCTCCAGGCTGCCGCCCAGGCCCTGACCGAAGAGCTCGCCGCGGCCGAAGGCGATCAGCGAGTGGGTCAGCTGATAGGCCTTGCCCAGCGCATGCTGCTCGTCCCAGGGGTTGAGGTAGGCAAAGATGCGCTCGCGCCGCCAGGGGCTGGCGCTGACCATGATGGCGAAGGCACCGATCAGCACCGCGCTGATCAGGAAGAACATGCGCCCGTTGACGCCGCCCAGGAACAGGATGCCCATCGCGATGGCGGCAATGACCAGGAAGGCGCCCATGTCGGGCTCGGCCAGCAGCAGCACGCCGACCACGCCCACGGCAAAGGCCATCGGCATCACCGCGCGGAAGAAGCGCTCCTTGACCTCCATCTTGCGCACCATGTAGTTGGCGGCATAAAGGGCCACGGCCAGCTTGGCCAGCTCCGACGGCTGAAAGTTGAGGATGCCCAGCGGGATCCAGCGCCGCGCGCCGTTGACGCCCTTGCCGATGCCGGGCACCAGCACCAGCACCAGCAGCACCAGCACGCCGAGGAAGCACCACGGCGCCATGCGCTCCCACCAGCGCATCGGCACGCGCACGACCACCAGCGCGCCCACCGCGGCCAGCACCAGGCTGAAGATGTGGCGGGTGAGGAAGTGCTGCTGCGAATAGGACGAGAACTTGGGGTTGTCCGGCAGCGCCACCGAGGCCGAATAGACCATCACCAGCCCGAGCGCCAGCAGGAAGACGGTGACGCCAACCAGCCCCGAGTCGAAGTTGGACAGGCTGGCCGGCTGCCCGGAGGACAGGCTGACCCAGTCGCGAATGGGCACGCGCGAAGGCCGGCCTTCGCGGCGGCCGGGCAGCAGCGCGGCAGCGCGCCGGCGCCAGGCGTGCAGGCGCTCGGACCACGGGCGGCGGCGCGGGTCGGCCATGGTGGCGGCGCTCATGCCAGCCCCCCCCGCTCGTCGGCCAGCGCGCGCACGGTGTCGATGAAGACCTCGGCGCGGTGGGCGTAGTTGCGGAACATGTCCAGGCTGGCGCAGGCCGGGCTGAGCAGCACGGCGTCGCCCGGGCGGGCCTGCTCGAAAGCCCAGCGCGTGGCGGCCGGCAGGTCGGCATGCGGCTGCATGACCAGGCCGTCGTCCACCGCCGGCTGCAGCGCCTGGGCGATGGCATCGGCATCGTGCCCGATGAGGGCCACGGCACGCACATGGCGGCGCACGGGATCGAGCAGCGGAGAAAAGTCCTGGCCCTTGCCGTCCCCCCCCAGGATGACGACCAGGCGCGCGGGTGCGATGTCGGCGCCCAGGCCGGTCAGGGCCGCGACGGTGGCGCCGACGTTGGTGCCCTTGCTGTCGTCATAGGCGTCGACCTCGCTGATGCGGGCCACGGGCTCGACGCGGTGCGGCTCGCCGCGGTACTCGCGCAGGCCGTGCAGCATCGGTGCCAGCGGGCAGCCGATGGACGTGGCCAGGGCCAGCGCCGCCAAGGCGTTGGCGGCGTTGTGGCGGCCGCGGATGCGCAGGGCGTCAGCGGGCATCAGGCGCTGGAGGATGAGCTCTTCTTCCTCGCCCGCCTCGTAAGCGCCGGGCCGCCCCAAGGACGAGGCACCCCCCTGGGGTGCAGACGCCGCATCGCGGCGGCTCGGGGGCCGTGAAGGTTTGCGCTTCACTGTCTCGTCGGTCTCCAGCGCGCGCACAAGCCAGGCCATGCCGCCCTCGACCACCAGGCCGAAGTCGCCCGGGTGGCGCGGCGCATCCAGGCCGAAGCGGACGACGCGGCGGTGCACGGTGCGGGCCGGGCGGCCGCGCACGGTGGACTTGATGACCTGCGGCGGCGGGATCATGGCCTCGACCACCGGGTCGTCGCGGTTGACCACCATCACCGCCTCACGGCCGTAGATGCGCGCCTTGGCATCGGCATAGGCCTGCAGGCTGCCATGCCAGTCCAGGTGGTCCTGGGTGATGTTGAGCACGGCCGCGGCGGCGGGCTCGAAGTTGGTGACGCCGTCGAGCTGGAAGCTGGAGAGCTCCAGCACCCAGACCTCGGGCAGGGCGACGAAGAGCGGCTCGGCCGGCGCCGGGCGCGGCAGCGCGGACGCATCGGGTTCGGCGCCATCAGCGGCGGGCGTCTCGGCCGGCGGCTCGTCGGCCGCCACGGAAGGCGCGGCCTCCTCGCGACGGGCGATGGCGTCATCCGACTCGATCGCGGCCGGGTCGCTGCCGGGCGCGCCGTGCAGGCCGGCGTCCTCGGCCGGCTGGTCGCCCGCGGGCTCCTCGTCGCTCAGGCCGTCCTCCACGTCACCAGCCCAGTCCTCCACCGGCAGGTCGGTGGCGTCCTCCTCGTCGTCAAGCGGGCTGATGGCAGGCGCCGGTACAGGCACTGCGGTGTGCGCCGCGTCCTCGGCGCCGTGGGCCGCGACGGCTGGTGCGCCGGCGGCTGTGCCCGCCCTCACCGCCTGCTGCGGTGCCGGCTCGGGCTCCTGATCCAGCGCCGTGGCCAGCGTGTCCAGCAGCGTCGGGCCGATGTTGCCGGCCAGGCCGACGCGCTTGCCGGCGCGCTCGACCAGCAACGCCGTCAGCGAGGTGGTGGTCGTCTTGCCGTTGGTGCCGGTGATGGCCAGCACCTTGGGCGCGTAGCCGCGCATGGCCTTCAGGTCGGCCAGCGCGCTGGCGAAGAGCGACAGCTCGCCGCGCACCGGGATGCCCAGCTCGTCTGCGCGCTGCAGGATGGGCGCCACGGCTGCATCCAGCGGCGACAGGCCGGGGCTCTTGAGCAGCAGGTTCACGCCGTCCAGCAGCGCCGGGGCCAGCCCCTGGTGCAACACGGCGCCGGGCACGTCCTGCGCCAGCCGCTCGGCCTGCGGCGGCGCCTGGCGCGTGTCGGCCACGCGCACCGATGCCGCGCCGCAGCGGGCGCACCAGCGCGCCATCGCCAGCCCGGAGTCTCCGAGGCCGAGGATGAGGACGTTCAGGCCGGCAAGGTGCAGCATGGCTTCAACGCAGCTTGAGCGTGGACAGGCCGACGAGGCACAGCAGCATGGTGATGATCCAGAAGCGCACGACCACCTGGGTCTCCTTCCAGCCCTTCTTCTCGTAGTGGTGGTGCAGCGGTGCCATCAGCAGGATGCGGCGGCCCTCGCCGTACTTGCGCTTCGTGTACTTGAAGTAGCTGACCTGCACCATCACCGACAGCGCCTCCAGCACGAACACGCCGCCCATCACCGCCAGCACGATCTCCTGGCGCACGATGACGGCGATCGTGCCGAGCGCACCGCCCAGGGCCAGCGCGCCGACATCGCCCATGAACACCTGCGCCGGATAGGCGTTGAACCACAGGAAGGCCAGCCCCGCCCCGGCCATCGCGGCGCAGAAGACCAGCAGCTCACCCGCGCCCGGGATGTGCGGCAGCAGCAGGTAGTTGGCGAACACCGAGCTGCCGGTGACGTAGCAGAAGACGCCCAAGGCCGAGCCCACCATCACCACCGGCATGATGGCCAGGCCGTCCAGCCCGTCGGTCAGGTTGACCGCGTTGCTGCTGCCCACGATCACCACATAGGTCAGCGCGATGAAGCCGAAGACGCCCAGCGGGTAGCTGATGGTCTTGAAGAAAGGCACGATCAGGTCGGCCTTGGGCGGCAGGTCGTTGGAGAAGCCCGACTGCACCCAGCGCAGGAAGAGCTGCAGCACGCCGGTGAACGAGGTCTCGGACACGCTGAAGGCCAGGTAGACCGCGGCGATCAGCCCGATCACCGACTGCCAGAAGTACTTCTCGCGCGATCGCATGCCCTCCGGGTCCTTGAGGACCACCTTGCGCCAGTCGTCCACCCAGCCGATGGCGCCGAAGCCGAGCGTCACCAGCATCACGACCCAGACGAAGCGGTTGGTCCAGTCGAACCACAGCAGCGTGGCGATCGCGATGGCCAGCAGGATCAGCGCGCCGCCCATGGTGGGCGTGCCGCGCTTGCTGAGGTGGCTCTGCATGCCGTACTCGCGGATCGGCTGGCCGATCTTCAGCTCGGTGAGCTTGCGGATGACCAGCGGCCCGAGCAGCAGGCCGAGGATCATCGCCGTCATCGCCGCCATCACGGCGCGGAAGGTCAGGTACTGGAAGACGCGCAGGAAGCCCCACTCGGGGTTGAGGGCCTGCAGCCAGTCGGCGAGGCTGATCAGCATGCGCCTCCTCCTTGTTCTTGTTGTCGTTGGGCGGCGGCCTGCAAGGCGGCGACCACCTGTTCCATCTTCATGAAGCGCGAGCCCTTGACCAGGATGGAGCGGGCCTGCGGGCGATCGACAAGGGCGGCCACCAGATCGGCGGCCTGCGCGGCATGGCGGGCCGAGGCGCCAGGTTGGCCCGATCCGCTGTATGCCTGGGCGGCATGCGCGCACAGCGCGCCGGCACACCACAAGTGCTCGATGCCCTGCTGCCGCGCATGCGCGCCGACCTCCTCATGGAAGGCCGGGCCCTGGTCGCCGACCTCGCCCATGTCGCCCAGCACCAGCCAGCGCGGGCCGGGCAGCGCGGCCAGCAGGTCGATGGCCGCGCGCACGGAATCGGGGTTGGCGTTGTAGCTGTCGTCCACCAGCGTGACGGCCTGGCCGTCGAGGGTGAGCAGCTGCACCTGCGAGCGGCCCTTGACCGGCTCGAAGGACGCCAGGCCGCGCACCGCCGCCTCCAGCGGGCAGCCGGCGGCCAAGGCGCATGCGGTGGCAGCCAGCGCATTGCGCACGTTGTGCGCGCCGGCGATGCGCAGCGCCAGGTCGGCCTCGCCCTGCGGCGTGACCAGGTGCAGCTGCCAGTGGTCGCCCTGCCAGGTGGCCTGGCCGCTGACATCGGCTGCGGCCTGGTCGGAGAAGGTCAGCACGCGCCGCGCGCCGGCCAGCTCGCGCCACAGCGGCGTGTGCGCGGCGTCATCCGCGGGGAAGACGGCCACGCCGTCCGCGGGCAATGCCTGCAGCACGCTGCCGTTCTCGCGCGCCACGGCCTCGACGCTTTCCATGAACTCCTGGTGCTCGCGCTGGGCGTTGTTGACCAGGGCCACGGTGGGCGCGGCCCAGCCCGCCAGCAGCGCGATCTCGCCGGGGTGGTTCATGCCCAGCTCGACCACGGCGGCGCGGTGCGGCTGCGGCAGGTGCGCGGGGCGCAGGCCCAGCAGGGTGAGCGGCACGCCGATCTCGTTGTTGAGGTTGCCGCGCGTGGCATGGGCCGCCTCACCCACCCAGGCGCGCAGGATGGCCGCGACCATCTGCGTGACCGTGGTCTTGCCGTTGCTGCCGGTGATGGCGATCAGCGGGCCCGTGTAGCCCGCGCGCCAGCCCGCGGCCAGCTCGCCCAGAGCCATGCGCGTGTCGGCCACCAGCAGGCCGGGCAGGCCGGCGGCCTCCAATTGCGCCAGCGCGCTGTGCTCGACCACGGCCGCCACGGCGCCGGCGGCGCGCGCCTGCGGCAGGAAGTCGTGTGCGTCGAAGCGCTCGCCGCGCAGGGCGATGAAGAGGTCGCCCGCGGCCAGGGTGCGGGTGTCGGTGTGCACGCGCGAGATGGGCAGCTGGGCTGCGGCATGCGGGTCGCCCACCAGCACGCTGTCAGGCAGCAGCGCATGGGCCTGGGCCAGCGAGAACATCGTCATGGGGCGGCCCTCCGCCGCAGCGCGGCCTGTGCATGCTCCACGTCGGAGAACGGCTGCTTGACGCCGGCTGCCTCCTGCGTCGTCTCATGGCCCTTGCCGGCGATCAGCACCACGTCCTCGGGCGCGGCCTGCTGCAGGGCATGGGCGATGGCCTCGGCACGGTCGTCGATCACGTCGACCTCGTCGCGGCCGCCGCAGATGCCGGCCAGGATCTGCGACAGGATGAAGCAGGGCTCCTCGTCGCGCGGGTTGTCGCTGGTCAGCACCACGCGGTCGGCCTGCTCATGGGCGATGGCGCCCATCAGCGGCCGCTTGGTGGCGTCGCGGTTGCCGCCGCAGCCGAAGACGCACCACAGCCGGCCGCCGCGCGCGGTGGCCAGTGGGCGAAGGGCACGCAGCGCCTGGTCCAGCGCGTCGGGCGTGTGGGCATAGTCGACGATGGCCAGCGGCAGCGGCTGGTCGTCGGCGGCCAGCCGCACCGGCTGCATGCGGCCGGGCACCGGCTCCAGCCGCGCACAGACGGCCGCCGCATCGGCCAGCGGCAGCCCCAGGGCGCGAGCACTGGCGATCACGCCCAGCAGATTGGCGACGTTGTAATGGCCCACCAGCGCGGTCTGCACCGGCAACTCGTCCACACCGGACACGGTGCGCTCGGCCAGCACGAAGGCCAGGCCGTCGCCGCCCTGGCGCAGCGCGCGGGCGGACAGGCGGGCGGACACGCCGGTTTGGGGCGTCCCAGCCCCGGGGCTGGCGGCGGGGTCCACCGCGACCGTCCAGAGGTCCAGCGCGGCCGGGGCCAGCTCGCCCGCCAGCGCATGCCCGCGCTCATCGCCGATGTTCACCACCGCCGCGCGCAGGCCCGGCCAGCTGAACAACCGGCGCTTGGCCGCCCAGTAGGCCGCCATGCTGCCGTGGTAGTCCAGGTGGTCGCGGGTGAAGTTGGTGAAGGACGCCACCGCGATGCGCAGGCCGTCCAGCCGGTGCTCGTCCAGGCCGATGGACGAGGCCTCGATGGCACACGCCGTGCAGCCGGCGTCGGCAAAGCCGCGCAGCGCGGCGTGGAGCCGCACCGGGTCGGGCGTGGTGAAGCCGGTGGGCGTCACCGCCGTGCGCAGGTGGCCCTGAGCATCGAAGGGCTGGCCCGCGCCCAGCGTGCCGATCAGGCCGCAGGGCCGGCCCAGCGCCGACAGCAGCTGCGCCGTCCACCAGGCGCTGGAGGTCTTGCCGTTGGTGCCGGTCACCGCCACCACGTCCATCGCGGCCGAAGGCTGGCCCAGCAGCGCATCGGCCAGCGGGCCGGCAGCGGCCTTCAGGCCGGGCAGCGCGGCCACGCGCTCGGCATCCCAGCCGGCGCCCTGCCAGGCGTGCAGCCCGTCGGCATCGACCAGCACCGCCGCGGCACCGGCGGCCAGCGCGCCGGCCACGTGGGCGCGCGGGTCGCGGGCATAGCCGGGCCAGGCGACATAGCCCTGCCCCGCCGTCAGCGCGCGGCTGTCCGCGGCCAGCACGGTGACGCCGCGCTCGCGCAGGAAGGCCAGGGCCTCGTCGCGGCCGCCCAGGATGCGGATAGAGGAGGCCATCAGAAGCTCTCCTCCTCGGCCTGCACGACGATGCGCGGGCGCACCGGGATGTCCGGCGGCACGCCCAGCGTAATCAGCGTCTGCTGCACCACCTCGCTGAACACCGGGCCGGCCACCAGGCCACCGTAGTACTGGCCGTTGCTCGGCTCGTCGACCATCACCGCCACGACGATGCGCGGATGGTCGATGGGCGCGATGCCGACGAACCACGCTCGGTACTTGTTGCCCGCGTAGCCGCGGCCCTCCTGCTTGTGCGCCGTGCCGGTCTTGCCGCCGGTGGAGTAGCCGATGGCCTGCGCCTGCGGCGCGGTGCCGCCGGGCTCGGTGACCATGCGCAGCATCTGGCGCACGGCCGAGGCCGTCTCCGGCGAGAACACGCGCACACCGCGCACGCCGTCGCCGGCGGGCGGGTCGCTTTGCTTGATCAGCGTGGCCGGGATCAGCTCGCCGTCGCGGGCGAAGACCGTGTAGGCCTGAGCCAGCTGGAACAGCGAGGCCGACAGGCCGTAGCCGTAGCTCATCGTCGCCTGCTCGATCGGCCGCCAGCTCTTATGGGGGCGCAGCCGACCGCTGACCACGCCGGGAAAGTGCAGGTCCGGCCGCTGGCCCAGGCCGATGGCGCGGAAGAGCTCCCACATCTCCTTGGGCGTCATCTGCATGGCCAGCTTGACCGTGCCCACGTTGCTGGACTTCTGGATCACCTCGGCCACGGTCAGGTCGCCGTGCGGATGGGAGTCGCTGATGGTGGAGCCGGCAATCGTGATGCGCCCCGGCGCGGTGGAGATCACCGTCTGCGGCCGCACCAGGCCGGTCTCCAGCGCGTGGCCGATGATGAAGGGCTTCATCGTCGAGCCGGGCTCGAAGGTGTCGGTCAGCGCGCGGTTGCGCAGCTGCGCGCCGGTCAGGTTGCGGCGGTCGCCCGGCGTGTAGCTGGGCACGTTGGCCAGGGCCAGCACCTCGCCAGTGCGCACGTCCAGCACGACCACGCTGCCGGCCTTGGCCTTGTGGAACTTCACCGCGTCGCGGATGCGCTGGTAGGCATGGCCCTGGATGCGCGAGTCGATGGACAGCGCAATGTCGCGGCCGTCCACCGGCTGCGCGCCGTCACCTGCGTCCTCGACGATGCGGCCCAGCCGGTCCTTGAGCACGCGGCGCGATCCATTGCGCCCGGCCAGCTCTTGCTGGAAGGCCAGCTCGATGCCCTCTTGCCCGTGGTCCTCGATGTTGGTGAAGCCCACCAGGTGGGCTGCGGCCTCGTTCTCCGGGTACTGGCGCTTGTATTCCTTGAGCTGGTGCACGCCCTTGAGCTTGAGCTCGGCGACCTTGCGCGCGGTCTCGTCGTCCACCTGCCGCTTGAGCCAGACGAAGTTCGGGCTGGTGGACAGGCGCTTGTCCAGCTCGGCCGGGGTCATGTCGAGCAGCTGGGCCAGCCGCCGGCGCTGCGCGCGGTCGGCCTCCAGATCCTTGGGGATGGCCCAGATGGACGGAGCGGGCAGGCTGGAGGCCAGGATCAGCCCGTTGCGGTCCAGGATGCGGCCGCGGCTGGCCGGCAGCTCCAGCGTGCGCGCGTAGCGGCTCTCGCCCTGCTTCAGATAGAAGTCGGTGCCGACGATCTGGATGTAGGCCGCGCGGCCGATCAGCACGCAAAAGCCCAGCCCGATGGCTGCAACCACGAACTTGGAGCGCCAGGGCGGCGTCTGCGACGCCAGCAGCGGGCTGGTGGCATAGCGCACGGCCTGCATCGCCGCCTTGGACTGGCGGCGACCCGCGCGCGCGCCGGCGCGCGGACGCGGCTGCGCCCCGGCGGCGACATCGCGGCGGAAGAGGCGCAGCAGCTTCATCGCCGGCCTCCGGCCGGGCTGGAGGCGGCCGGCGGCACGGCGCCTTCGGCCAGGCCCACGTACTGCGTCAGCGCCGGTGACGCATTGAACATGCGCAGCTTCTCGCGCGCCAGCCGCTCCACGCGCAGCGGCACGGCCTGACTGCGCTTGGCCACGTCGAGCTGCTCATACTCGGTCTGCAGCTGCGCCTCGCGCACGCGCTCGGCCTCCACCGCGACGAACAGGCGCCGGGCCTCGTGCGACGTGCGCACCAGGTAGAGCGCGCTGGCCAGCAGCGCGGCCAGCAGCAGGATGTTGAGCCGCGCGGTCATGCGCGCCCTTTCTGCCGGCCGGCTGCCTTGCCGCCGCGGCGGGCCGCGCGCGGCTCGGCAGCCGCCAGCGCCTCATCGGTCAGGGATGCCTCGGTGCGCTCGGCCACGCGCAGGATCGCCGAGCGCGCACGCGGGTTGGCGGCCACCTCGGCCTCGCCGGGCTTGATGCGCGCCAACGGGCGCAGCAGTGGCGGCGCCTCGTCGCCGCGCGACAGCATGGCCGGCGAGTCGCGGTCCACCTCGCGCCGCGCATGGCGGGCGATGAAGGTCTTGACGATGCGGTCTTCCAGTGAATGGAAGCTGATCACCGCCAGCCGGCCGCCCGGCACCAGCAGGCGCAGCGCCGCGTTCAGCCCCTGCTCCAGTTCTTCGAGCTCGGCGTTGACGCGAATCCGAAGAGCCTGAAAGGTGCGTGTGGCGGGGTCCTGCCCGGCCTCGCGGGTGCGGACCGCACCAGCCACGACCGCGGACAACTCCCCAGTGGTGGCAACGGGTTGGCCGCCTGAGCGGCGAGCCACAAGCGCCTTTGCAATCGGCCCAGCAAACCGCTCTTCTCCATATTCACGGATCACCTCGGCAATCTCGCGCTCGTCGGCGCGCTGCAGGAACTCCGCCGCGCTCTCGCCGCGCGTGGGGTCCATGCGCATGTCCAGCGGGCCATCGAAGCGGAAGCTGAAGCCCCGCTCAGGGTCGTCGATCTGCGGCGAGGACACGCCCAGGTCGAACAGCGCGCCGTGCAGGGCCTGCACACCCATGTCGGCCAGCACCGCGCCCAGCGCGCCGAAGCGCGTGTGGCGGATGGCGAAGCGCGGGTCGTGCACCGCGGTGTCGCCCGACGTGGCATGGGCCACGGCCTGCGGATCGCGGTCCAGCGCCAGCAGGCGACCGGCGGCCGACAGGCGCGAGAGGATGAGGCGCGAGTGGCCGCCGCGGCCGTAGGTGGCGTCCAGGTAGGTGCCGTCGGCGGTCGTCAGCATGGCGTCGACCGCCTCGTGCAGCAGCACGGTGCGGTGCTGCAGAGGCTGGGGCGTGCGGGGCTGCATGGCCGCTAGAAGCTGAAGTCCTTGAGGGCGTCGGGCATGCCTTGCTGCATGACCTCGGCCTCATGGGCGGCATAGCGGGCGGCGTCCCACAGCTCGAAGTGGCTGCCCATGCCGAGCAGCATCACATCGCGCGTGAGGCCGGCTGCGGCGCGCAGCTCCGGGGCAATCAGCACCCGGCTGGCGCCGTCGATCTCCACGTCCTGGGCGTTGCCCAGAAAGATGCGCTTCCAGCCGGCCGCCGACATGGGCAGCGCAGCGATCTTGTCGCGAAAGGTCTCCCAGGCCGGGCGGGGGAAGACCAGCAGGCAGCCTTCGGGATGCTTGGTGAGCGTGAGCTGGCCGCCGGCCAGGGCCTGCAGCACCTCACGATGGCGCGCCGGGACCGACATGCGGCCCTTCGCATCCAGCGTGAGCGCAGACGCGCCCTGAAACACCGTTCCCGTCACCTTGATCCCGTCGCCTTGGCAGAAGGTGCAAACCGCCCGTCGGCGGGGGTCAGGCCCACTGCCTGACACCGAATTGCACTTTCTCCCACTTTAGCTCACTCACCTGACCTGGGTCAACGCGAAAGACCGCCAAATCTTCAATCAAATCAAAGACTTACAAGCGATAGTGCATCGTTGCCCGGAGCTTAAAAAGCCTGGAGATTCAGGCACTTGAGGCACTGATTGAAAGTGGTGCATGAGCTTGCGGCTCTCGCATGTAGGCCCTGCTGACAAACCCGCGGCCTGCCAACCAGCGCAGCACGCAGCGGTGCACGCCCCTGGCGAAGGTCCGCCGGCAACACCGTCCCGGTATTCCGCCATGCAGCCCGCCGGCCGCCAAACGGATCATCCATCTGCGCCGGCGGCGTAACGAGCTGCAAGGTTTTCAAACAGTGCAACGGGCCACCGGGCACCGATTTCTCTGCCGAAACGTTGGGCTCTTTGGCTTGGCATTCAAACGCAACGCAAGGCTCGCAAACCCGCCCTAGGATCTTCCCGCGATTGTTCTGCTTTGCAGAAACGTGTGCCGTTCCTGCGTTGACCCTTGAGTACACGGCTGTACACAATGAGCCGACCTGACAGCGTGTTGACAAGACATGCCGTCCGCCGGCGCCGGCCTGCTGACCAGCCGCCGGCCGTGATCCCTCTGCACGAAAGCACCCCGTGGAGCTCTTCTTCCAGCAACTGCTCAATGGCCTGACCCTCGGAGGCGTCTACAGCCTCGTGGCACTGGGCCTGACCCTGGTGTACGGCATCTTGCACGTACCCAATTTCGCGCACGGCGCGTTCTACATGGCCGGGGCCTACGTGGCCTATTGGCTGATGACCAGCATGGGCCTGCATTACTGGCTGGCCATGCTCGGCGCGGCTGCCGCCGTGGCCGTCATCTCGATGCTGGCGCAGCAGCTGGTCTTCCACCCGCTGCGCAACGCGCCCGAGCTGCACGACATGATCGCGGCCATCGGCATCCTGCTGTTCCTCGAGGCCGGCGCGCAGGCCATCTTCGGCGCCGACTTCCACCGTATGCCCACGCCCTACGGCGAGATGGTGGAGGTGTTCGGCCTGACCACCGCGCTGCAGCGGCTGCTCATCCTGGGCGGCGCCTTCGGGCTGATGGTGGTGCTGCACCTGTTTCTCACGCGCACGGTGATGGGCTCCACCATCATCGCCATGGCGCAGAGCCGCGACGGCGCGGCGCTGGTGGGCATCGACGCCAAGCGGGTGACGCTGCTGGTGTTCGCCATCTCCGGCGCGCTGGCTGCCATCGCCGCGGTGCTCTATGCGCCGATCAACCTGGTCTACCCGTCCATGGGCCACCTGGTGATCACCAAAGCCTTCGTGATCATCATCCTGGGCGGCATGGGCAGCTTCCCCGGCGCCATCGTCGGCGGGCTGATCATCGGCCTGGCCGAAAGCTTCGGCGGCTTCTACTTCTCGACCGACTACAAGGACCTGATCGCCTTCGTGCTGCTGGTGGTCATCCTGTCGGTGCGTCCGCAAGGGCTGTTCACCAAGGGAGCGCACTGAGATGTCGCTGCTGCACGGCAAGACGGGCTGGACCGTCCTGATCGCGATCGCCCTGGCCTTTCCGCTGGTGGCGACCAACAACTACCACCTGTCGGTCATGACCTTGGCCTTCATCTTCGCCATTGCGGCGATGGGGCTGAACCTGATCACCGGCTACACGGGGCAGTTCAACCTGGCGCACGGCGGCTTCATGGCCATCGGCGCCTACACGGTGGGCATCCTCACGGTGGACCACCAGTGGCCGTTCTGGCCGGCCTTCCTGGCCGCGGGCGCGGTCACCGGCTTCATTGGCTGGGGCGTGGGCCTGCTGTCGCTGCGCCTGAAGGGCCACTACTTCTCGATCTTCACGCTGTGCGTGGGCTACATCATCTATCTGCTGATCGAGAAGTGGGAGAGCCTCACGCACGGCTCGCTGGGCCTGATGGGCATCCCGGCGCCCACGGGGTTCGGCGGCATCAGCTTCGAATCGGCGCGCGGGCAGTACTACCTGGTGGTGTTCTTCCTCATCATCGGCGCGTGGGTGATGCACCGCATCGTGGGCTCGCTGCTGGGCCGCAGCTTCATGGCCGTGCGCAACAGCGATGCGCTGGCCGAGGCGCTGGGCATCCGGCTGATGCGCACCAAGACGCTGTCCTTCATCCTGTCGGTGATCTACGCGGGCTTTGCCGGCGCTCTGTATGCGGGCCACATCCGCTTCCTGGGGCCGGAGGTGGCGGCCACGCACCACACCTTCGACATCGTGATGTTCATGCTGGTGGGCGGCATCGGCACGCTGCTGGGCCCGGTGCTGGGCGCGGTGCTGGTGTCGTGGGTGACGCAGTACCTGCAGTTCCTGCAGGACTACCGCATGGTGGTCTTCGGCCCGCTGCTGATCGTGCTGCTGATCTTCGTGCCGGACGGCATCGTGGGCACCTGGCTGAAGCGCCGCGCGCGCCGCGCCGCAGCCGCGGCCGCGGCCTCCGCCGGCTCGCCCCGTGCTGCCTCGGGCAATGTCACCACCGGAGCCCGCCATGCTTGAGATCCGCAACCTGACCAAGCGCTTCGGCGGCCTGACCGCCGTCAACAACGTCAGCGCGCATTTCGAGGCCGGGCGCATCCACGCCATCATCGGGCCCAACGGCGCGGGCAAGACGACGTTCTTCAACCTGATCGCCGGCACGCATGCGCCCAGCAGCGGCCAGATCATCGTCAAGGGCGAGGACGTGACCGGCATGCGCGCCGACCAGATCGCCCGCCTGGGCGTGGCGCGCACCTTCCAGGCCACCAGCCTGTTCGACAACGCCTCGGTGCTGGACAACCTGATCGTCGGCCACCGGCTGCGCACGCGCTCGGGCCTGTGGGACGTGATCTTCCACACCCCGCTGCTCAAGCGCGAGGAGCGGCTGTGCCGCGAGAAGGCCGAGGCCGCGCTGGAGTTCGTCGGCCTGCATCACGTGGCCCACCGCCTGGCCGGCGACATCACGCAGGAAGAGCGCAAGCGCGTGGCCTTTGCGCTGGCGCTGGCCACCGAGCCCGACCTGCTGCTGCTGGACGAGCCTGCCGGCGGCGTCAACCCAGAAGAAACCGTGGGCCTGGCCGAGCTGATCAGGAAGCTGGTGGACCACGGCAAGACGGTGTGCCTGATCGAGCACAAGATGGACATGATCATGAGCCTGGCCGACCACATCGTCGTGCTGAACTACGGTGAGAAGATCGCCGACGGCACGCCGGCCGAGATCCGCGCCAACCCGCTGGTGATCGACGCCTACCTGGGAGCCGAGCATGCTGAAGCTTGACCGCATCTCGCTGTCCTACGGCAGCTTTCGCGCGCTGGACAACGTCAGCCTGCATGCCGATGCGGGCGAGCTGGTGGTGCTGCTGGGCGCCAACGGCGCGGGCAAGAGCTCGCTGTTCCTCACCATCAGCGGCATCCACAAGGCCGCGGGCGGCAGCATCCAGTTCGCCGGGCGCGAGCTGGTGGGCCTGAAGCCGTCCTCCATCGTCGAGTCGGGCCTGGTGCACTGCCCGGAGGGGCGCAAGCTCTTCCCCGGCATGTCGGTGCTGAAGAACCTGCAGCTGGGCGCCTACGTGCACCGCGGCGACGCCGGCGGCATCCGCAAGACGCTGGACGAGGTGCTGGAGATGTTCCCCATCCTCTACCAGAAGCGCAACGACCCGGCCGGCTCGCTGTCCGGCGGGCAGCAGCAAATGGTGGCCATCGGCCGCGCGCTGATGGGCCGGCCCAAGGCCCTGCTGCTCGATGAGCCGTCGCTGGGCCTGGCGCCGCTGGTGGTCAAGCAGATGTTCGAGACCATCCAGCGCATCAACCAGACCGGCGTGACCGTGCTGCTGGCCGAGCAGAACGCCTACTCGGCCCTGCGCATCGCCCACCGCGCCTACGTGATGGAGCGCGGCCGCATCGTCATGGAAGGCGACCGCGACACCCTGCTGCACGACGAAGGCGTGCGCCGCGCCTACATCGGCGGCTGATCCGCCCGCCGCCTTAGCGGCGACCTTGTTCCCCTGGGCTGCGCCGGCCGTGCCTTCGGCCGCGCGCAGCCTGCTTCACCCCGACGCACACGCTCGAAAGAGGAGACCTTCATGAGCCTGCACTCCACGCCCCGCCGCCGCTTCGCCACCGCCGTGGCCGGCGCCTGCGCCGCCCTGCTCCTGCCGCTGGCCGCCAGCGCGCAGGAGGTCGTCAAGATCGGCTACACCGGCCCGCTGTCCGGCGGCGCGGCGCTGTACGGCAAGAACGTGCTCAACGGCCTGCAGCTGGCGGCCAAGGAGATCAATGCCAAGGGCTTCGACGTCAAGGGCAAGAAGTACAAGGTCGAGATCGTCGCCCTGGACGACAAGTACGCCCCGGCCGAGTCGGCCATCAACGCCCGGCGCCTGAAGCAGCAGTCCGGCGTGCCGGTGGTGTTCGTGCCGCACTCGGGCGGCGCCTTCGCGCTGCAGGCCTTCAACCAGCAGGAGAACTTCTTGCTGATGGCCTACACCAGCGTGCCGTCCATCACCGAGAAGGGCAATGCGCTGACCATGCGCATCCCGCCCAACTTCCTGACCTACATCGAGCCCTTCATCCGCTACGAGATGAAGAAGGGCAAGAAGCTGGGCATGGCGCCGGCCGACCACGACTACGCCAAGGCCTGGGTCGCCGCCTTCGAGCCGGCCTGGACCAAGGCGGGCGGCACGGTGGTGGCCAAGAACCCGATGTCCTACAACAAGTCGGCCGACTTCTACACCGGCGTCAGCCGCGTGCTGGAGGCCAAGCCCGACGTGATGTTCATCGGCGGCCCGTCGGAGCCCACCGGCCTGGTGGCCAAGCAGGCCCGCGAGCTGGGCTTCAAGGGCTCGTTCATCCTGATGGACCAGGCCAAGATGGACGAGGTGGCCAAGGTGACCGGCAGCCTGCAGATGCTCGAAGGCGCCATCGGCACCCTGCCGCTGACCGCCGACGAGCGCCCGGGCGCGAAGGCGTTCGTCGCCGCCTACCGCGCCGCCTACGGCGCCGATGCCAACCCGTCGTCGGAAGCGTCGCTCAACTACTCGGCCCTGCACATCGTCGTCAATGCGATGAAGCTGGCCGGCTCGGTGGACGACCCTGCGGCGATCCGCGCCAAGCTGGACGCCGCGGCCAAGGCCCTGCCCGATGAGCAGAACCCCAACGACTTCAACGGCGTGGACGCCAACGGCGGCTCGGTGCTCAACACCGTGATCGGCGTGGTCGAGGGCGGCAAGATCAAGGGCGTGCGCCTGTCCGACCTGATGAAGTGATGCAGCAGGCACGCGGCCGCCCTGCCGGCCGCATGCCCGTCTGAAACAAGCGGCCCCGCGGGGCCGCTTTTGTTTTGGCTCCGCTTCGACGATCAGCCGCTGTGCGCGAAGCAACCGCCTCAGGTCAGGCCGTCAGCCGCACCGGCCGCGGCCGGCCGTGCTCGTCAATGGCCACGTAGGTGATGTTGGCCTCGGTGACCTTGACGGTCTGCAGGGCCTCGGGGTTGCGCTGGGCCCAGACCTCGACATGCACCGTGATCGATGTGTTGCCGATCTTCTCCACCCGGGCATAGAAGGACAGCAGGTCTCCCACCGAGACTGCATGCTTGAAGACGAACTGGTTGACCGCCACGGTGGTGACACGGCCGCGCGAAATGCGCCCCGGCAGGACGCAGCCGGCCAGGTCGACCTGGGCCATGATCCAGCCCCCGAAGATGTCGCCGTTGCCGTTGGCATCCTTGGGCATGGGCATGACCCGCATCACCAGCTCCATGTCGGTCGGCAGGCCGACGTCGATGTCAGGTGTCAGCGGCAGCGTGGGGTCGGTGCTCATGATGGCTTCCTTGTCTTTTCGGTGCCGCGCGGACTGCTGCGCGGCACATTGATGCGGGATTGTTTCAGATGCGTGGATCACATGGCGGCGCCGGGCCGGCGCCACGGCCGGGCGAGCGGATATCGGACTGGGCCACCCTGCGCCGCTTCCTGCCCTACCTGTGGGAATGGCGCTGGCGCGCGGCGGCGGCGCTGCTCTTCATGGTGGGCGCCAAGCTGGCCAACGTGGGCGTGCCGGTGCTGCTCAAGACCCTGGTGGACCGGCTCACGCCGCGGCCGGACCTGGGCACCGCGCTGCTGGTAGTGCCCATCGGGCTGATCGTGGCCTATGGCGCGCTGCGCGTGTCCACCACGCTGTTCACCGAGCTGCGCGAGCTGATCTTCGCCCGCGCGACCGAAGGCGTGGCCCGCAAGATCTCGCTGCAGACCTTCCACCACCTGCATGAGCTGAGCCTGCGCTTCCACCTGGAGCGCCAGACCGGCGGCATGACGCGCGACATCGAGCGCGGCACGCGCGCGGTGGGCTCGCTGATCTCGTATTCGCTCTACACCATCATCCCGACGCTGATCGAGCTGGGCCTGGTGCTGACGCTGCTGGGCACGCGCTTTGACATGGGCTTCGTGTGGATCACGCTGGCGGCGCTGACGGTCTACATCGTCTACACGGTCAGCATCACGCAGTGGCGCACGCGCTGGCGGCGCGAGATGAACGAGCTGGACTCCAAGGCCCACACCAAGGCCATCGACTCGCTGCTGAACTACGAGACGGTGAAGTACTTCAACAACGAGGACTTCGAGGCGCGGCGCTACGACGAGAGCCTGGAGCGGCTGCGCCGCGCGGCGCTGCGCTCGCAGTCGACGCTGTCGCTGCTCAACACCGGGCAGCAGCTGATCATCGCCGTAGGCCTGGTGGCCATGCTGTGGCGGGCCACGCAGGGCGTGACCGAGGGGCGCATGACGCTGGGCGACCTGGTGATGGTCAACGCGCTGATGATCCAGCTCTACATCCCGCTGAACTTCCTGGGCGTGATCTACCGCGAGATCAAGCAGTCGCTGACCGACCTGCACCGCATGTTCACGCTGCTGGAGCGCGAGCGTGAGGTGCCCGATGCGCCAGGCGCACCGGCGCTGCAGGTCACGCGCGGCGAGGTGCGCTTCGACCACGTGTCGTTTGCCTACACGCCCAAGCGGCCCATCCTGCACGACGTGAGCTTCACCATCCCGCCCGGGCGGATGGTGGCGGTGGTGGGGCCATCGGGCGCCGGCAAGTCGACGCTGGCGCGGCTGCTGTTCCGCTTCTACGACGTGAGCAACACGTCCGAAGGCGGGCGCATCACCATCGACGGCCAGGACATCCGCACGGTGACGCAGGCCAGCGTGCGGCAGGCCATCGGCATCGTGCCGCAGGACACGGTGCTCTTCAACGACACCATCGCCTACAACATCGCCTACGGCCGGGTCGGCGCCACGCAGGCCGAGGTGGAGCCCGCCGCCCGCGCCGCGCGCATCCACGACTTCATCATGAGCACGCCCGAGGGCTACGCGACGATGGTCGGCGAGCGGGGGCTGAAGCTCTCGGGCGGCGAGAAGCAGCGCGTGGCCATTGCCCGCGCGCTGCTGAAGAACCCGCCGATCCTCGTCTTCGACGAGGCCACGTCCGCACTCGACTCGGCCAACGAGCGCGCCATCCAGGCGGAGCTGCGTGCCGCGGCGGTGGGCAAGACGGTGCTGGTCGTGGCCCACCGCCTGTCGACCATCGTCGAGGCGCACGAGATCCTGGTGATGGACGCCGGCCGCATCGTCGAGCGCGGCACGCATGCCGGGCTGCTGGCCGCAGGCGGCGCCTATGCGCGGATGTGGGCCTTGCAGAGCAGCCAGCGGAAGCAGGCGGTCGAGCCACAGGCGTGACATCCGGCACGCACGCCGACCCGGCAGGGGCTAGGTGCGGCGGGCCCGAAGACCGCGCCCGGCTGTCGTGGCGCTGACAAGCCGCCGGGTGCAAATGGCCGGGTCCCGTGCGGTTTGCCGCACTGGGTCCACAAGCCATCGCCAAGCGTGAATTGCGAACGTGAAAGCTGGTGAGGCACGGCCTGCTTCATCGGGCCCTCACGCTCAAGTGGAGGTCCCTAGAGTCGATAGCCACCGGCGCGACCCAGCCGCGAGGCGGCACGCTGAAAGCCTGCCCGACGGCGGCGCCGCCGCACGCTCGCGCCGTGGCTTGGCATCAGGCCGCGCGTGCGGCTGCGCGACGCGCCCGTCGCCTGCGTGGAGCCGGCCCCGCTGGCGCACCGCGGCCTCCATCAGGTGGCGCAGCGCGGCTTCGGGCCAGCCGCGGGTCTTCAGGCCGCAGTCGGGTTGGACCCACAGCCGCCGCTCGGGCGGGATGACCTGCACGGCACGCTCCGATGCGCTGCGCCTCAACGGCCTGGCGCCGGGTCTCGCGCATGGCCTGCAGGTAGTCCAGCTGACGAGCATCTGAGCGGCGCGGACGTGGCGATATCGGCTGTCTGCGGGAAGAAGCCGATCGTCGTCGTCGGCAACAGCGGCAGGGTCAGCCGCGCACGCTGCAGCGGCGCGCGCTCGGCATAGGGGTGGCCGCAGCGCGCACGGTCGGGCGTCAGCGCGGCCTGGCGCTTGGCGCCCAGGCGTGAAGCCGCTGGGCGCCTGAGCCGCAAGGAAGGGGGGCGGGGGCGCGTCCCGGCCACTTGTCCGCGCACGCCAATCTGGCGGCGCCGGGCGACCGCAGGCTGGCTCCTGAGGGGAAGTCCGCAGGCCGGCCCGCACGCCGGCTGACCAGACTGCGCATTCCTTCACAACGAAACGCCAGGAGACCACCGTGCCCCACCTTGCCCTGCGCCCCGCCGCCCGCCCGGCCATGCCCGACCCCCTGCGTCGTCCGCTCAGTCGTCCGCTCACTCGCCCGATCAGTGGTGCGCTGAGCCGTCCGCTGCGCTGGCTGCGCCCCGTCGCCCTCACTTTGGCCGCCAGCCTCGCCCCCGCCATGGCCGCACATGCGGCCAAGTGGTTCGCCTGGGAGGCGGTGGAGATGCCCGCCGCCACGGGCGCCTCCTGCGGCAACGGCACGCCCTACCGCTTCTTCGTCAACCGCACGCCCTTCACCAGCAAGACGGTCGTCGTCTTCGAAGGCGGTGGCGCCTGCTGGGACCAGGCGGCCTGCAAGGGCGGCACGCTGCTGGATGCGGCCAACCCGGACGGCATCCCGGCCAACTACATGGCCGACTTCAACAAGATGGCCAAGCTGGGGCTGGTGACGCCGTTCACCGCCCGCATCCATCCGCTGCAGGCGGTGCAGACGCAGAGCTGGAACATCGTGTACGTGCCTTATTGCACCGGTGACGTGCACACCGGCAACCAGGTCAACGTCTACACCGACAGCGACCCGGCCCAGCCGCTGACCTACTTCCACCGCGGTGACAAGAACGGCCAGGCCCTGGCCGCCTGGCTCAAGGCCAACCTGCCGCGCCCGGCGCATCTGCTGGTCACCGGCTTCTCGGCCGGCGGCGTGGGCTCCACTGCGCAGTACCCCACGCTGCGCACCGCGCTCAATCCGGTGCGCATGGCGCTGCTGGCCGACTCGGGCCCGCTGATGATCGCCCCGCGCACCGGCACGCCGCAGCAGTACCCGTCGCTGCCACTGCACAACAAGATCCGCGCCACCTGGGGCCTGGACGGCGCGGGCGGCATCCTGGCGCGGCTGCAAGCGCAGTTCCCCGGCGTGGTGCAGAACACTGACGACCTGGGCCTGGTGGGGACCGCGCTGGCGCAGATCTACCCGCAGGACCGGCTCGGCTTCGCCGTCTTCCAGGAGGACGCGATCTTCTCGGCCTTCTCCTATCAGAAGTTCTTCCCGGACATCACCGCCGGCAACCCCGGCGACGCCGAGCGCAAGGCACGGCTCAATGTGCGCTGGCGCCAGGACCTGGACCGCTGGATCGCCGCCCTGTCGCCCCGCGCCAACGTAGGCTGGTACGTGCCCAACAGCCGGGACGTCAACGACTCGCACTGCCTGACCATCATCAGCTTTGCCGGCACCGGCATCCGCGAGGCCTATCTCAAGGACGTCGGCGTCTTCGTCGACAACCTGCTGGCCACCCAGGGCCCGGTGCTGCGGGCCTTCGAGCAGGACCGCACGGCTCAGCCCTCACCGCTGGACCTGCACTGGCTGATCACCAAGTTCGTTGGCTCCTTGATCTGATCTCCACGCCGGCCCGCCTGACCCGCAGACGCCACCGCGTCGGGCGGGCCGGCTGGACGCCAGGGTTATCCATCGCACGGCCGTGGGCAGCGACGTCGCCCCACGGGACGGGAAAGCACGCACATCCGCCCCGTCGTCCCTCAAGCCGGGGAGACAGCCCGCCGGGAGCCGGTTCTGACAATGGACCTGTACAGCACCGTACTGCGCCACCGGGCCGCCCGCCGCATCGTCTGCAGCGGGCCGGGCGGCCCCGGAAGCGCCGGCTGCACGGCCCCGCCGTGCAGCCCCTCGCGGGGAAGCCGCCGGACGTCTGCGCGAGGACCTGCTGGACGCGTTCCGCACAACCGCATCCCACCCATGGAGAGACAGATGACCATCCTCAAGCTGGCCCAGCGCGCGGTCGCCGCCGCGGCCTTCATCGCCGCAGGCTCCGCCTTCGCCGCCAACCCCGCGCTCAACCTCGTCAATGGCTCCGGCACGCTGGCCGTGGACCCGTCCGCACAGAGCCAGCTCACCGCGCTGGGCCTGTCGCTGACGCCGGTGCCCGGCTCGGCCACCACCACGGCCCTGAGCCAGCCGGTCACTTCCATCGCGGCCAACGGCACCAACACCTCGCTGACGCAGGTCAACTTCTCCACCGCCGGCCTGCGCCTGGGCAATGCCACCACGCGCATCGACCTGACGGACTTCTCGCTCAACACCACGAGCAACATCCTGACGGCCAGCATCAGTTTGAACGGCGGCGCCTCGCAGCGCCTGGGCCTGTTCCAGGCCAGCAGCCTGACGGGCTCCTTTGCCGTGCCGACGCTGGCGGCCGGCCAGAGCACCACGCTCAACGTCACGCTCAATGACCTCAAGCTCACCTCCAGCGGCGCCACCCAGGTGGCCACGCTGGCCGGCTACGGCGCCTTTGCCGGCCTGCTGACGGCCATCAACTTCGGCGACTTCTCCACGTCCGTCACCGTCTCGGCCGTGCCGGAGCCGTCCACCTATGCGCTGATGGGCCTGGGCCTGGCCGCGGCCGGCCTCATCGCCCGTCGCCGCCGCGTCGTCTGACGGGCCGGCTCGCAGCCGCGAGCCGCCGCGATCTCCAGCAGAGCCGACGCCCGCCGCCGGCTCTCTTTCTTTTGGGGGGTGGCCAGGGCCCCGGGGACGACAACGGTTGACGGCTACGCCCGCGGATGGCCCGACACCGCAGGGCCCTGGCGGCCACACCGTCGGCCGGCGCCTATCGGCGGGCCGTCAGCCGACGCCGGACATCAGCGCGAGACCTTGATGCGCCGGCCGGCGGTCGGCTGCTCGGGCCGGGCGTTGTCGGCATGCAGCCGGCCGAACAGTGCCAACTGCTCGGTCGACATCGTGATCGGCTGCTTGAGCACGATCCACAGCACGCCCTCGGTGCAGGGCGGCTCGGTCAGCGAGCCCATGTAGGTCCAGTAACCCAGCTTGGCACGGTCACCGGGCTCGGCGGGCAGCAGGCTGGCCAGGCTCAGCGGCTCCACCGCGGCCTGCTGGCTACCGGGCTCCAGCGGCAGGTTGTTGAGCACCTGCTGCACGGCCGGCTGGGCCGCGCCGGGCTCCACCATCAGCGCCAGCATCACCTGCCGGCCCTGCGCGTCGCGGTGCAGCAGCTGTACCGACATCGGATAGCGGCGGCCATCGATGCTGCCCTGCCCCGGGCGGTGCAGGCTGATGCGCACCAGCGGATAGCGCTCGCCGCGCAGCAGCAGGGCGGCGTTGCCGCGCACCGTCACCTCCAGCCCGTGGCCCGTGTCGTGCACGGTGATGGGCAGGGCCGGGTAGTCAAAGCCCAGCGGGTCCAGGTCCACGGCCAGGCCCTCGCGCAGCGCGATGGGGCTTTGCCGCTGGCCGCGCGCGCACAGCGCGTACTCCGGCTTGAGCTGCCCCCAGGCCTGCGGACCAGACGGGCCGGCATAGGCCCAGGGCAGGCCACGCAGATCGACCGGACGCATGGCGGGCGCCGAAGGGGCGCCGGCGGCAGACGGTGCGGCCCCGGCGGGGATGGCCTGCGCCCCCAGCGCAGCGCGGCCCGCCGGTAGCGGCTGCACCGCCGCAGCCGGGTGCGGCGCGGCCGGGGCCGGGACATGCCGCGCGGGCCCGTCCACGCGCACCTCGCCCGGGTCCAAGGCATCGGCAGACGCCACAGGCACCCCTGCGGGCGCGCGGGCGGTGGAGGCACGGGCCGCCACAGGCGGCTTGCGCGCGGTGGAGGCGGCTTCCTCGCGCTCGCGCAACTGGCGCAGCCGCTCGCTGATGCGCTGGCGCAGCGCCTCCATCTCGTTGGCCTGGCCACCCTCGCGCAGCGCACCGGTGGCCACCGCGCGGCGCGACGGCGCTGACGCCCGCGCCGCCGGCACCGGTGCGCCACCGGGGGGCACGCGCAGCTCGATGGCGATGGGCCCGGACGCGGCATGCGCCGGGGCCGCGGCCGGCGCAGCTCGCCGTGCCGGGGTGGCACGCCCCTCGCGCAGCACCGGGCCGGCCCCGGACTCCTGCCCGGGCTGGGCCGGCGCAGGGATCGCCGCGGCCAGGGCCCACATCAGGGCCAGGCCCTGCACCGTCACCCGCCCCCACCCGCAAGGAAGCAGGGCGGGTACGGCGGCAGGGACGGGGGCAGGACGGGCAGGCGGCATGGGGGACAGGCGGGCAGGCAGGCCACCGGCCGGGCAGAGCCCGCCGGTGGCGACACAGCTTCATTTCGGCCGACCCCGCCCCAGACTTGAGCACCGCGCCCCCGTGCGCTATTGCACAGGGCACTTCAGGGACAATAGCGGGTTTACATGGGGCGCCTCGCCCCCTGCCTTCTTCGGCGACGCGCGTCCGCATCGCCGCCCGTCGTCACCCCCGGTCGCCCGCCATGTCCGCCTTCTACGAAGAGAAAGTCACGCACGTCCACCACTGGAACGACACGCTGTTCAGCTTCAAGACCACGCGCAACACGGCGCTGCGCTTCCACAGCGGGCACTTCGTGATGATCGGCCTGCCGGTGGACGGCAAGCCGCTGATGCGGGCCTACAGCATCGCCAGCCCCAACTGGGCCGAGCACCTGGAGTTCCTCAGCATCAAGGTGCCCAACGGCCCGCTGACCTCGCGGCTGCAGCACCTGCAGGTGGGCGACACGCTGCTGGTCAGCAGGAAGCCCGTGGGCACCCTCGTGATCGACGACCTGCTGCCGGGCAAGACGCTCTATCTCTTCGGCACCGGCACGGGTCTGGCGCCCTTCATGTCCATCATCCAGGACCCGGCCACCTACGAGCGCTTCGACAAGGTGGTGCTGGTGCACGGCGTGCGCCTGGTCAGCGAGCTGGCGTACAACGACTTCCTGACCAACGTGCTGCCCAATGACGAGTTCCTGGGCGAGATGGTGCGCGACAAGCTCATCTACTACCCCACGGTCACGCGCGAGCCCTATCGCAACCAGGGCCGGCTGACCGACCTGATCGTCAGCGGCAAGCTGTTCGACGACATCGGCCTGCCACCGCTCAACCGCGAGGTGGACCGCGCCATGCTGTGCGGCAGCCCGTCGATGCTGACCGACACCTGCAAGCTGCTCGACGAGCGCGGCCTGCAGGTCTCGCCCAACCAGGGCACGCCGGGCGACTACGTGATCGAGCGGGCCTTCGTCGAGAAGTGAGGCCCGCGCCTTCGGGCCCGTCACGGTGATCGGCGCCCGGCTGGCAAGCCGGGCTATTCGACCGCGGCCGACCGCGCCTGCTCCGGGAGTGGAGCGCCTGGCACGGCGCTCTGCGGCTCAGGTGCCGCCCACGAAGGGGTTGTCCGCCCGCTCGTCGCCGAAGGTGCTTTCCTCGCCGTGGCCAGGGATGAACACCACGTCGTCGCCCATGGGCCACAGGCGCTCGGTGATCGAGTCGATCAGCGTCTGGTAGTCGCCGCCGGGGAAGTCGGTGCGGCCGATGCTGCCGGCAAAGAGCACGTCGCCGACGAAGCAGCGGCGGCTGTGCGCGTCGAAGAAGACCACATGCCCCGGCGTGTGCCCCGGGCAGTGGCGCACCTGCAGCGTGCAGCGGCCCAGGGTCACGGTGTCGCCGTCGTGCAGCCAGCGCGTGGGCTTGAACGGCTCGGCCGGCGGGAAGCCGAACATCGCACTCTGCTTGGGCAGGGCGTCGATCCAGAACTGGTCGCCCTCATGCGGGCCGACGATGGGCAGGGCCAGCTCGCGCGCCAGTTGCCCGGCACCGCCCGCATGGTCGATGTGGGCATGGGTCAGCCAGATCGCCTTGGGCACCACGCCCAGCTGCTGCGCCGCGCCCAGCAGGCGCGGGATCTCGCCGCCCGGATCGACGAAGGCGGCCTCCATCGTCTCGTCGCACCAGACGATGGAGCAGTTCTGCGCAAAGGGCGTGACGGGGACGGTCTGGTAGCGAAGCATGGCGGCGGGCAAGGTGGTGGGCGGGGCGTCGGCGCATTTGACCAAATGCGCCGCTGCCCGGGTGCGGCCCAGCCCTTCAGCCTGGGCCGCCGGGGGCAGCTGCGGCGCCTGCGGCACCTGGGACGGGCACGGCCGGTGCAGCCGGCGCGCGCAGCCCGCTGGTCAGCGCCATCAGCGCGGCTTCGTCCAGCGTCTCACGGGCCAGCAGCTCGCGGGCGCAGCGCTCCAGCACGTCGCGGTGCCGCGCCAGGATGCCGAGGGCGCGGTCGAACGCCTGCATGACGATGGCGCGCACCGCCTCGTCGATGCGCTGCTGCGTCGCGGGGCTGACCTCGCAGCCACCCGATGACGCCCCGGCCCCGTCGAGGAAGCGCGGCGGCTGCGCCTGGTAGGCCACATAGCCCAGCTCCTCCACCATGCCGTAGCGCGTGACCATGTCGCGCGCGATGTCGGTCACCTTGGCCAGGTCGTCGGCCGCACCGGTGGACAGGTGGCCGAAGACCAGCTTCTCGGCCGCGCGGCCGCCCAGCAGCACCATGATCTTGTGCTCCAGCTCTTCGCGCGTCATCAGGAAGCGGTCCTCGGTGGGCCGCTGGATGGTGTAGCCCAGCGCGCCGACGCCGCGCGGGATGATGGACACCTTGTGGACCGGGTCGGTGCCGGGCAAGGACATCGCCACCAGCGCATGGCCCATCTCGTGATAGGCCACCACCTCGCGCTCGCGCGCATTGAGCACGCGGTTCTTCTTCTCCAGCCCGGCGACGATGCGCTCGATGGCCTGGGTGAAGTCGGCCAGCGTCACCTCGGCCGCCCCCCGCCGCGTCGCCGCCAGCGCCGCCTCGTTGCACAGGTTGGCCAGGTCCGCGCCGGAGAAGCCGGTGGTCAGCGCCGCCACCTGCCCCAGGTCCACCTCGGCAGCCAGGCGGATCTTGCGCACGTGCACGGAGAGGATCTGCACCCGCCCGGCCTTGTCCGGCCGGTCCACCAGCACCTGGCGGTCGAAGCGGCCCGCGCGCAGCAGCGCCGGGTCGAGGATCTCCGGCCGGTTGGTGGCAGACAGCAGCACCAGGCCCGATGAGCTGTCGAAGCCGTCGAGCTCCACCAGCAGCTGGTTGAGCGTCTGCTCGCGCTCGTCATGGCCGCCGACCATGCCGCCAGCGCCGCGCGCGCGGCCCAGCGCATCGAGCTCGTCGATGAAGATGATGGCCGGCGCCTTGGCCCGCGCCTGCTCGAACAGGTCGCGCACACGGGCCGCGCCGACGCCGACGAACATCTCGACGAACTCGCTGCCGCTGATGCTGAAGAACGGCACGCCGGCCTCGCCGGCCACCGCCTTGGCCAGCAAGGTCTTGCCGGTGCCGGGCGGGCCGACCAGCAGCACGCCCTTGGGCATGCGCGCCCCCAGCCGGCCATAGCCCTGCGGGTCCTTCAAGAAGGCGACGATCTCCTGCAGCTCGGCCTTGGCCTCGTCCACGCCGGCGACGTCGGCAAAGGTCACGCCGGTGTCCTGCTCCACATAGACCTTGGCCCGGCTCTTGCCGATGCTCATGAAGCCGCCCATGCCGCCCAGGCCCTGCTTGTCGGCCAGCCGGCGGATGAGGAAGAACCACAGCGCAAAGAAGACGACCGCCGGCACCACCCAGGACAGCAGGTCGCGCAGGAAGGTGCTCTCCACCACGCGGGTGTAGGGCACCTTGTAGGCCGACAGCCGCTCGGCCAGCGCCGGCTCCACGCGGTTGGCCACGATCACCGTCTTGCGGCCATCGGGCTGCTTGAGCTTGCCGGTGATCGTCGTCTCGCCGATCACCACCTCGGACACCCGGCCCTCGGCCAGCGCCTGCTCGAAGGCGCTGTAGGGCACCGGCTCCACCGTGCGCTGGGTCTGCCAGATCTCCTGGATCCACAGCAGCGCCAGCAGGGCGAGCAGCCAGTAGCCGACGTTCCACTGCGTCTTCGGGTTGGGCTTGAGCGATTTCAGCGGGGTCAGCGGCATGGGTGGATCAGAGCAGTCCGGCGCGGCGCAGCTGCGCACGCAGGCGCTGCACTTCTTCTTCCAGGTCGGCCACCAGCGCGGCCAGCTCGGGCACGGCGTCGAAGTCGCGCTCCAGCCGCACCATGCTGCGCACGCGGCGCAGCGCGATGGCATCGAAGCGCCAGGCGGCCGGGTCGTCGGACGGGCGCACCACCGGCGCGGTCAGCAGCCCGGCGGACAGCCGCTCATGCAGCCAGTCGGGCGGCACGGCGCAGGCGCGGCAGAGCTCGTCCAGGCTGAGCAGCGCGTCCTGCCAGACCTCGTGCATCACCTGGTCCAGCGCGGCATCGAGCGCGTCACCCAGCTCGTCCGCGCGCGGGCCGAGTTCGGCATCGGGATGGCGGGGGTCGGATGCGGTCATCGTCACTCTCCTTGTGCCGTGATCTTGTGCCGTCATCTGGTGCCGTCAGGCGGCCGTGCCGCGGTCGCCGGCTGCCGAGCGTTCGGACTCGGCGCGGGCCACCTTGCGGGCGTCGAAGTCCGGCAGCTCGCGCGCCATCTCCTCATACAGCCGCTTGGCCCGCGGCTCCAGCCCGCTGGGCAGGATCACGCGCACGGTCAGGTCCAGGTCACCCGGCTGCGCGCCGGGCAGGCCCTTGCCGCGCACGGTGAGCTGCCGCCCGCTCTGCGCCCCGGCGGGCACGCGCACCTTGAGCGTGCTGCCGTCGGGCAGCTCCACCGGCACGACCGAGCCGAGCGCGGCCTCCCACGGCGCCACGGGCAGCTCCGCCACCAGGTTGGCACCGTCGATCTGGAAGCGCGGATGCGGGCGGATCTGCACCTCCAGGAACAGATCACCCGCCGGGCCGCCCTCCGCGCCCGCGCCGCCCTGGCCGGCCAGGCGGATGAGCTGCCCGGGCCGCACGCCCGCCGGGATGCGGACCTCCAGCGTGCGCTCCTGGATCTGCACGCGGCCCTGCTCGTCGAGCTGCGGCGCGCGCAGCGTCACCTGCCGCGTGGCGCCCTGCCAGGCGTCCCGCAGGTCCAGCAGAACCTTGGCATGGTGGTCCTCGCCGCGCAGCGGGCCGCTGGCCGGGCGGTGCGCGCGCGGGCCGCGGCCCCTGCCGGCACCCCTCCCGCCCATGCCACCGAACAGCGACGAGAAGAAGTCGCTGAATTCGTGTGCATCCATGCCCTCGAAGCCGCGGCCGGAGAACTCATAGCCCGCATCCCAGTCCGGCGGCGGCGTGAACGATTCGCCCGACTGCCGGCCCTGGCCGATGGCGTCATAGGCCGCGCGCTTCTCCGGGTCGGACAGCACGGTGTGCGCCTCGTTGACCTCGCTCATGCGCGCGGCGGCGTCGGCCTCCTTGCTGACGTCCGGGTGGTACTTGCGCGCCAGCTGGCGGTAGGCCTTCTTGATCTGCTCGGCGGTGGCGTCACGCGGCACGCCGAGCACCTGGTAGTAGTCCTTGAACTCCACGGATGCGGTCCTCCTTGGGTTCGCGTCGTCGGTTGGCGTCGGTTCAGGTCAGGACGGAACATGGAGCCGACCGGCGACGGCGTCAAGGCCTCTGGGCCACCACCGCGGCCTGCGGCGCGGCCACCCGCCGCACCAGCACCCAGGCCACCAGGCCGACGCTCATCAGCCCGACCGCGGCCAGCGCCAGGGCGCGGGCCGAATGCATCACCAGCGGCGCCAGCGCACCGGCCACCAGCCCGTTGGCCGCGCTGCCCACAAACGCCTGCAGGGACGAGGCCATGCCCCGCCGCATCGGCACCACGTCCAATGCCAGCAGCGTGACCACCGGCACCATCATGGCCCAGCCGAAGGCATAGAGGCCAATGGGGATCAGCGCCCACGACACGTCCGCCGTGAACAGCCAGTTGGCCAGCAGGTTGGCCAGCGACACCACCACCATCACACAGAAGCCCCAGCGGATCTGCCGCTCCGGCTCGATGCGCCCGGCCAGCCGGCCGCTGACCGTGGCCCCGGCCATGATCCCGCCGATGCTCACGCAGAAGAACCAGAAGAACTGCGTCGGCGCCAGGCCCAGCAGCTCGCCCAGGAAGGTCGGCGCCGACAGCACGTAGAGGAACATGCCGTTGAACGGCACGCCGCTGGCCAGGCACAGCAGCACGAAGCGGCGGTTGAGCACCAGCTCGCGGTAGCCGCGCATCAGGTGGCCCATGCGGAAGGGCTGGCGGTGGCTGGTGTGCAGCGTCTCCGGCAGCATCGCCCAGTTGGCCAGCCACAGCACCACGCCGACGCCGGCCAGGAACCAGAACACCGCATGCCAGCCCAGGTGCACGAAGAGCACCCCGCCGACGATGGGCGCGATGGCCGGCGCCACGCCGAAGAACAGCGTCACCTGGGCCATCACCCGCTGCGCATCGGCCGGCGGGAACATGTCGCGGATCACCGCGCGCGACACCACGATGCCCGCGCCGGTGGACAGCCCCTGCAGCGCGCGGCAGGCGATCAGCATGTGGATGCTGGTGGCCAGCGCGCAGCCGACGGAGGCCAGCGTGAACACCGCCACCCCGGCCAGCACCACCGGCCGGCGCCCGAAGCTGTCCGACAGCGCGCCGTGGAACAGGCTCATGAAGGCGAACGACAGCAGATAGGCCGACAGCGTCTGCTGGATCTCCACCGGCGTGGCGCCCAGCGAGCGCGCGATGCCGGCGAACGCCGGCAGATAGGTGTCGATGGAAAACGGCCCCAGCATGCCGAGCGCGGCCAGCAGCACGGCCAGCGCCCAGCGCGGGCCCTTCCAGAGGGTGGCGGCGTCCGGATTCATGCGGCCGCCTCGGCAATCGGCTCGCCCGTGGCCGCAGCGGCATCGGCCGCCGACATCTGCGCCGACCACGCGGCGAAGGTCATCACCTCGACCCCCAGCAGCCGCGCCCGCCGCGCCAGCTTCAGCAGCGCCGCGTCCTTGCTGATCAGCCAGCGGGCGCGGTATTGCAGCGCCAGGTCGATGAAGACCTGGTCGTCCGGGTCCTTGCAGCGCAGCGGCCCGCGCGGCGGCTCGGGCACGAGGTGGGCCTGGTCGAACACCGCCTGCGTGCGGGCCGCATCCGGCTGCCAGCGGGCGAACACGCTGCGCGGCCAGACGTGATGCCATTCGGTGGCCATCGCCGCGCTGGCGATCCAGCGCAGCCGGCCGGCGCGCAAGGCCGCCTCCAGCGGCGCGGCCACGGGGTCGCGGAACACCACCCAGTCCAGCAGGGCGTTGGTGTCCAGCACGATCAGGGGAAGCTCAGGCGGCTGGGCTGGAGCGACATGGAGCCCGCCACCGGCCGCGCACTCGCTGGCCCGGTCGACCTGCGCCGCCCCGTCGTGCTGCGCTGAACTCAATCCAGCGCCTCCGCGATCACCCCGCCGCCCAGGCAGACCTCGCCGTCGTACAGCACCGCCGACTGGCCCGGCGTGACGGCCCACTGCGGCGCGTCAAAGCGCAGCCGCATCGCGCCGCCGTCCACCGCCTCCAGCACGCAGGCCGCATCCGCCTGCCGGTAGCGCGTCTTGGCCGCCAGCGCACCGGGCTGCGGCGCACGGCCGGCGACCCAGCTCAGGTCATCGGCCCGCAAGGCGCGGCTGTGCAGCCACGGATGCTCATGGCCCTGCACCACGTAGAGCGTGTTGCGCGCGATGTCCTTGCGCGCGACGAACCACGGCTCATGCTCGCCGCCGCCGCGCGGGGCCCCCTTGTCCTTCACGCCGCCGATGCCGATGCCCTTGCGCTGGCCCAGCGTGTAGAAGCTCAGGCCCACGTGCTCGCCCAGCTGGCGACCACGGTCGTCCAGGATCGGCCCCGGCGTGTTGGACAGGTAGCGGTTGAGGAACTCGCGGAACGGCCGCTCGCCGATGAAGCAGATGCCGGTGGAATCCTTCTTCTTGGCATTGGGCAGGCCGATCTCGGCGGCGATGCGGCGCACCTCGGTCTTGGGCAGCTCGCCCACCGGGAACAGCGTGCGCGACAGCTGCGCCTGGTTCAGCCGGTGCAGGAAGTAGCTCTGGTCCTTCAGCGGGTCGAGGCCCTTGAGCAGCTCGAAGCGCTGGCCGCCTTCATGCGCCGCATCGGCCACCGCCCGCACCCGGGCGTAGTGGCCGGTGGCGATCTTCTGCGCACCCAGCCGCATCGCGTGGTCCAGGAAGGCCCTGAACTTGATCTCGGCGTTGCACAGCACGTCGGGGTTGGGCGTGCGCCCGGCCTGGTACTCGCGCAGGAACTCGGCGAAGACGCGGTCCTTGTACTCGGCCGCGAAGTTGACATGCTCGATCTCGATGCCGATCACGTCGGCCACCGAGGCGGCGTCCAGGAAGTCCTGGCGCGACGAGCAGTACTCGCTGTCGTCGTCATCCTCCCAGTTCTTCATGAAGATGCCGACCACCTCGTGGCCCTGCTGCTTGAGCAGCCACGCGCTGACGGCCGAGTCGACGCCGCCGGACAGACCCACGACGACGCGGTGCTTGCTGACCATCGCCAAATTCTAGGGGGATGCCCTGATTGGAGGGATGTTGCAACCAGCTGTGAGCCTGACACTCCCCGTGGGGACTGTCCCCTATTTCCAAACCCAGGAGTACCCATGCATCACAACAAGCGGCTTGCCGCGGCCATCGCGGCGATCGCCCTCCTTGCCGGCCCCACCGCACACGCGGCCCTGCTCACCAGCGACGTCGGCTACACCGGCCCGCTGATCGACCTGTCGGCCTATGCCACCGGCTCGTACAACTTCACCTTCGGCCCCAAGCCCATCCCGGGCGGCATCACGTTCACCCGCTCGCCCGACACGGCCAGCAACTCCGGCAACGGCGCCGTGCTGGGGCAGGGCGACTACGGCCTGGGCAGCAACGGCTCCTTCGGCGGCGATGCCATCTATGCCGGCCTGGATGGCCAGCGAGGCTGGATCCGCTTTACGCTGAGCGCGCCCGTGCAGTCCTTCGGTGCCTACGTGAACTACTCCCCCGGCGATGGCGATGCCCCGACCATCAGCGTGCTCGACCAGGACGGCAACGTGCTGGAGAGCCACAACCTGGCCGATGTGGCCCCGGTCTCCACGCCCGGCGGCTTCAACGGGTTCGCCTTCCGCGGCATCTCGCTGGCCTCCGCATCCATCTACACGCTGCAACTCTCGGGCAGCTACATCATCGCCGCCGGCAGCGAGACCGGCCTGCCGCCGGTGCCCGAGCCCAGCACCTATGCGCTGATGCTGGGCGGCATCGGTGCCCTGGCCGTCATGGCCCGGCGTCGCCGCGGCTGATTGAACGCCCATCGATCTTCAGTCGGCCGCACCAGGCCAATGAAAAAGGGGCGCCTGTGCGGGGCGCCCCTATTCGCTGTCTTCATCCGGCGGTGCCGCGCCGATCAGGGCGTCACCGGCTCCGAATACACGCTCGGATCAGTCGCGACCGCTTCCAGCGGCAGCCGCCGGCCGGCGGCATGGTCCTCGATGCAGCGCAGCACCAGCGGGCTGCGGTGGCGCGAGCAAGAGGCGCGCACCTCCTCCAGCGTCATCCACACCGTGCCGACGATGCCGGTGTCCAGTGCCAGCCCCGGATCGGCCTCGCCCACGCTGCCGGCAAAGGCCAGCCGCACGTAGGTCACGTCCTCCCCGGTGCGGGTGCGCCGAAAGCGCGACAGGTACACCCCGAGGAAGGCCTGCGGCGTGAACTCGCGTGCCGTCTCCTCCCGCGCCTCGCGCACCACCGCCTGCAGCGGAGACTCGCCCGGGTCGAGATGGCCGGCAGGGTTGTTGAGCAGCAAGCCGTCGGAGGTCTGCTCCTCGACCAGCAGGTAACGGCCGTCGCGCTCGACGATGGCCGCCACGGTGACGTTGGGTTTCCAGCGGGGCGTCATGGGGCAAGCATTATCCCGGCCGCATGTGACCGCCGGGTGGCCCCATCCTGGCGAGCCGGGAGAACCCTCGAAAGAGTGTATGCTGGCGGGTTTGTCAAAGCTGCCCCAGCAGCCTTCGGAGGAGACTGCATGCTCATCGGCGTTCCGCGAGAGACGACCGTCGGCGAAACCCGTGTCGCCGTCACGCCCGAGACAGCCAAGAAGTACGTCGCCCAGGGCCACACGGTCCGCGTGGAGAGCGGTGCCGGCGTGACCGCCAGTGTTCCGGATGCGGCTTATGCCGCAGTGGGCGCGGAGATCGTCGACACCGCCGCGGCGTTTGCCTGCGACCTGGTGCTCAAGGTGCGCGCCCCGGTGGACAGTGAGCTGGCGCTGATGCGCCAGGGCGCCACGCTGGTCGGCATGCTCAACCCCTTCGATGCCGACGGCCTGCGCCGCCTGACCGCCGCGGGCCTCACCGCCTACGCGCTGGAAGCCGCGCCACGCACCACCCGCGCGCAGAGCATGGACGTGCTGTCCTCGCAGGCCAACCTGGCCGGCTACAAGGCGGTGATGATCGCCGCAGACAAGTACCAGCGCATCTTCCCGATGCTGATGACGGCTGCTGGTACGGTCAAGGCTGCACGGGTGGTCATCCTGGGCGTCGGCGTGGCCGGCCTGCAGGCCATCGCCACCGCCAAGCGCCTGGGCGCCGTGATCGAGGCCTCCGACGTGCGGCCCTCGGTGAAGGAGCAGGTCGAGTCGCTGGGCGCCAAGTTCATCGACGTGCCCTACGAGACCGCCGAGGAGAAGGAAGCCGCCGAAGGCGTCGGGGGCTATGCCCGCCCGATGCCGCAGAGCTGGCTGGACCGGCAGAAGATCGAGGTGGCCAAGCGCGTGGCCCAGGCCGACGTCGTCATCACCACGGCCCTCATTCCCGGCCGCGCCGCCCCGGTGCTGGTCACCGAGGAGATGGTCAAGAGCATGAAGCCCGGCTCGGTGATCGTCGACCTGGCTGCGGCTCAGGGCGGCAACTGCCCGCTCACCGAAGCCGGCAAGACGGTGGTGCGCCACGGCGTCACGCTGGTCGGCGAAACCAATCTGCCGGCGCTCGTCGCCGCCGACGCGTCGGCGCTCTACGCGCGCAACGTGCTCGACTTCCTCAAGCTCATCATCAACAAGGAAGGCGCGCTGCACGTCGACCTCGAAGACGACATCGTCAAGGCCTGCCTGATGTGTCGCGACGGACAGCTGCTGCGCGCCTGACCTGCCCCCTGGAGTACCCATGACCCGCGTCATGCTTCGTGCCAAGCTGCACCGCGCCACCGTCACCGAGGCCGACCTCACTTACGAGGGCTCGTGCGGCATCGACGAAGACCTGCTGGACGCCGCCGGCATGCGCGAATACGAGCGCATCGAGCTCTACAACATCAACAACGGCGAGCGCTTCTCCACCTACATCATCAAGGCGGCCCGGGGCTCCGGCGCCATCTCGCTCAACGGCGCGGCCGCCCGCCGTGCCCATGTGGGCGACCTGCTGATCATCTGCACCTACGCGCCGATGACCGAGGAAGAAGCCGCCAGCCACAAGCCCAAGATCGTGCTGGTGGACGACAACAACCGGGTCAAAGAGATCCGCAAGCTCTAAGAGAGCCGGCGAACGAATCATCCATGCCCGCTCGTCACGCCAGCCCACGCCCGCTCGTCGTTGCAAATGCTCGCCATATCACGGGATATGGCCGTGCTTTGCGCCTGGACCGGGCCCATCCTGACGCGCCGCTCGTGCACGGCTGACCCGTCCGCCGCCTCTGCGGCCCTGCCACGGTGCACGGTCACCGCAAGCCCGCAACGACGAAACCCACTTTTAGCAAGACCGAGGAGGCCCCCATGGAAGCCGTATCCCACGTCGTCATCAACCTGACCATCTTCGTGCTGGCCATCTACGTCGGCTACCACGTGGTCTGGAACGTGACGCCCGCCCTGCACACCCCGCTGATGGCCGTGACCAACGCGGTGTCGGCCATCGTCATCGTCGGCGCGATGCTCGCCGCGGCGCTGACCGTCACCCCGCTGGGCAAGCTGATGGGCGTGCTGGCCGTGGCGCTGGCCGCGGTCAACGTCTTCGGCGGCTTCCTCGTCACCCGGCGCATGCTCGAGATGTTCAAGAAGAAGGACAAGAAGGCGGGAGCCAAGTAAATGAGCCTGAACCTCATCACCCTGCTGTACCTGGTCGCCTCGGTCTGCTTCATCCAGGCCTTGAAGGGCCTGAGCCACCCGACGACCTCGATCCGCGGCAATGTCTTCGGCATGGTCGGCATGACCATCGCCGTGCTCACCACCATCGGCCTGATCCACACCCAGGCCCAGGTGATGGGCGTGAGCTTCGGCGCCGGCCTGGCCTATGTGCTGGCCGGCCTGGTCATCGGCGGCGGCGCCGGTGCCGTGATGGCCAAGCGCGTCGAGATGACGAAGATGCCCGAGCTGGTCGCCTTCATGCACAGCATGATCGGCCTGGCCGCGGTGTTCATCGCCGTCTCGGTCGTGGCCGAGCCCTATGCCTTCCAGCTCGTGCCTGCCGCAGGCTCGCCCATCCCCACGGGCAACCGGCTGGAGCTCTTCCTGGGTGCCGCCATCGGGGCAATCACCTTCAGCGGCTCGGTCATTGCCTTCGGCAAGCTCAGTGGCAAGTACAAGTTCCGCCTGTTCCAGGGCGCGCCGGTGGTCTTTCCCGGCCAGCATCTGCTGAACCTGGTGCTGGGCCTGGCCACCGTGGGCCTGGGGCTGGTGTTCATGGCCACCGAAAGCTGGCCGGCGTTCTTCGCCATGCTGGTGCTCAGCTTCATCCTGGGCGTGCTGATCATCATCCCGATCGGTGGCGCTGACATGCCGGTGGTCGTGTCCATGCTCAACAGCTACTCCGGCTGGGCGGCAGCGGGCATCGGCTTCTCGCTGAACAACTCCATGCTGATCATCGCCGGCTCGCTGGTGGGCTCCTCGGGCGCCATCCTGAGCTACATCATGTGCAAGGCGATGAACCGCTCGTTCTTCAACGTGATCCTGGGCGGCTTCGGCGGGGATGCGACCGCGGCGGCCGGCGGCGCGCAGCAGCAGCGCAGCGTCAAGAGTGGCTCGGCGGATGACGCGGCCTTCATCATGTCCAACGCCGAGTCGGTGATCATCGTCCCCGGCTACGGCCTGGCGGTGGCCCGTGCTCAGCACGCAGTCAAAGAGCTGGCGGCCAAGCTCACCGAGAAGGGCATCAGCGTCAAGTACGCGATCCACCCGGTGGCCGGCCGCATGCCAGGGCACATGAACGTGTTGCTGGCCGAGGCCGAGGTGCCTTACGACCAGGTCTTCGAGATGGAGGACATCAACGCCGAGTTCGGCCAAGCCGACGTGGCGATCATCCTGGGCGCCAACGACGTGGTGAACCCTGCGGCGCACGTCAAGGGCAGCCCGATCTACGGCATGCCGATCCTGGAGGCCTACAAGGCCAAGACGGTGATCGTCAACAAGCGCTCGATGGCCGCAGGCTACGCGGGCCTGGACAACGAGCTCTTCTACATGGACAAGACCATGATGGTCTTCGGCGACGCCAAGAAGGTGGTCGAGGACATGGTCAAGGCCGTGGAGTGAGCAACGACGGCCGGGGCGCGCGATGGCCCCAGCCGACACGCCAGCAAAAAGGCCGGGCAGATGCCCGGCCTTTTTGCTTGGAGCCCGCAGCCTGTGCCACGAGCGAGGAAAGGTGCTAGATCTGGTTCGAGAACAGGCGGGCGATCTGGCGCGAGACCTCTCTCGCGTTCAGCGCGGCACTTCCTCGATGACCCGACGCGTCGCGTGGATGGTGTTGGCCGTCACACCGTTCTGCGTCACGCTGGCGCCGCCCACCGTGCCGGCTGCATTGGAGCCGATGAAGTTGCCTTGCAGCGTGCCGCTGGTGTTGGCCGTACCGAAGGACGTGGCCACATAACCCGAGCCACGGATCACGCCCTGGGCTTGATAGCTCTGCACGCCGCCTTCGGTGGCGTAGTTGAAGGTGCCGCTGCCGAAGTTCACGCTCATGGAGACCGCACCCATCTGGCCGCTCTGCTGGTGGTAGTCCCAACCGCGGTAGCTGGCCTGCTGGCCTTCGATGCGCAGCGCTTCCATGTCCGCCGTGCTGGTGACGCGGCCGACGACGCCCACCAGCTGCCGCTGCGCCGGCACCTCGCTGCCCTCGACATAGGAGGACAGCAGGAAGTTCAGCTCATCCGTCACGTAGTTGGTGTCCTCAGCGGGGAGCACCAGCAGCGCCTGCGTGTTGTAGTCGGACGAACCATAGAAGGTCTCGTTCGCGCCATTCAGCAAGGCCAGCAGCGAGAGCGCCTCCGACCCGCCCTGGGGCAGCTGATCCAGTCGGACCGCCAGCCGCGGCGTGACCGGCGAGCCGTCGTCGTTTTGCGCAATGCCGCGCTCCAAGGTGATGAGCTGCAGGGTGGTTGGAATCGCCAGCGTCGCTTCAGGGGACTCTTCCCGAGGCCCGTTTGACGGACCGCTCATCACACCCTGCAGGCCATAGCCGCACAGGCTGCCCGCGGCGCACAGCAGCGCAGTCACCTCAGGCGGCTGCGGCGGCTGGGGTTGATCCTCGGGGGTGGCCAGCGGACGATAGGCCTCGCGACGGAACTGCAGGTTGGCCGCGGTGTAGCCCAACGGGCCGGCCGCGGGCGGCTCGAACTCCTCCCAAGGGCCCCAGTGGTCCACGCGGTCCTGGGCGATGGTGACGTCGCCGTAGAGCTTGATGGCAGCGAGCTGCTCGGCACTGGCGGCGGCCTGCGCCGTGCCAATGCAGCCGAGCAGGGTCGCGGCCAACGCCGTGGCGCGGAGGGGAGGGAAGCGGAGGGAGCGGGTCATTGCGGTCTCCTGTAGAGAAAGGTTGCCGCCGGCTGGTCAGAAGCTGCGCGCCAGCGTGATCGAAGTGATCGTGCGGTCGTAGGTGTAGAGCTCGACGTTGGCGCTGTTGCGGATGTAAGTCACCGTGCCTGAGAGCTGCCACTTGTCCAGCGGGCCGGTGGCGAAGAGGTGGCTGGCGCCCAGCTCGGCACGGCGCTCGATCTCGCGGCGGGCCTCGTCGAAGGTGGGCACCAGGCCGTCGTAGCGCGCCTGGCGCCAGGCGGCACGGGCGAACAGGTCGCCGCCGTCCCAGGCGCGCAGGCGGGCGCCGGCGAACGCTTCGATACCCTCGTTGGAGTGCTGCTCGGCTTGGGCCGACTCGGCAAAGCCGGTCAGGCCGCCCTGCAGCGCCAGCCGGCCGTTGGACAGCAGGTGGCCGTAGCTCAGGCTGAGCGCGCGGTAGTAGCCGCTGCGACCGCTGTCGAGGCTGCGTTGGAAGTCGCGGTGCGACCACTGGCCGTCGATCGTCAACTCACCCTGGCCCACTCGAAGGGCCACGGAGGGCGACAGCGTCGTGAAGCGGCCCAGGTTCTCGTCACCCAAGCGCAGCTGGTCCACTTGCAGGTTCAGGTTGGCACGCACACCACCTTGGGTCAGCAGCGCAGGGCCGGTGGCCACGGTGAGCACGCTGAGGTTGTAGTCGTCCAGATCGCTGTAGGCCTTGTGATAGAGGCCCAGCTGCGACACCCACGAGAAGCGGCCGGCACCGGACTGGCCCAGCCGAACCGGCGCGCTGCGCGTCCAGGTATGGGTGAGCGTGCCCTGGGCCACTGCGCCCCAGTCGCCGTCCTTGAGGCTGCCCGGGGTCAGCACCAGGCCGTTGGGCAGCAGGGCATTGGTCGGGCCGGCGGTGACGTTGTCGTCGTAGAGCAGGCCCAGAGAGACCGAGGCGTCCAGGCGATGCGGCTGGCCAAACAGGCTGGCCTGCTCCACCTCCAGCTTCTTCAGGAAGGACAGGGCCGACAGGCGCACGGCCTCCGGCGTCTGCGGGTCGTCGATCACCGACTGCACCTGCGCGCGAGCTTTGTTGAACTCCAGCGTGCGGTAATAGGCAACGGCGAGCTCGAGGCGGGCGCGGTTGAGCGTGGGGCTGGCAGCCAGCAGTGCCTCCAGCGACTCGATGGCCGCATACGGCTGGCCGGTCTCGCGCAGGTAGAGCGCCTGGCGGTAGCGCTCGTTGTCCTGCGCGATGGAATCGGCGGCGCCGGCGCTGCCGGACAGCGTTGCAAGGACGGCCAGCGCCAGGGCGGCGGGCTTGCAGGCCAGGGCGGCACGCGACATGGTTTGGCGACGCGGCATCAGGGAGGTGGGTGCGGTCATGGGATGTCGGCTCAGCAGGGCGTCGTCGGCCTTGGCGCTTCGCAGCCAAGGCGGACGCATCCGCTACGTTTTGATACGTTCGTGATCTAGGGATTGTCAAAGATCACGCTCCGCCACAGGACTCCCATTCAGGGGGGAATGCGTTGCGGTGGCGCGTCGTGCTGCCTTGCAGGCGGCAGGTGGCGTGCGGGGTCGAGAGCGTGGCGACTAGGGCGGACCCGTAGCCTGGGCTTGATCAATCCACGCCAATACCCGGCGGCCGCTGCCGCTTCCCCGCGATCGCGGGGCCGTATCCGAGAAGCAAGTGCGGCAGCCACCGCTAGGCTTGCAACACGCGTATCCGTATGCGTCGCATCAAAACCGGAGGGGACACATGTTCAATGCAAGCCTGAAGATCGCCGCGCTCGCTGCTGCTGCCACGCTCGCCGTGCCGGCCTGGGCCGCCACTGAATACCTGAGCTTCACCACGAGCAATGTCATTACCTTGCCATCGGGCAAGGCAACGGGCACCGCCGGTGGCAAGGATGGCTGCCTGATCGGCACCTGCCCCGAGCGGCTGACCTTCAACACCACCACGGGCGGCAAGCTCACCGTGACGGCCGAGGACAACCTGCTGCTGGACAAGATGGCCTATGTGCAGCAGAGCTCCCTCAAGAACAGCGGCCTGGGCGTGCTCACGGGCACTTGGCTGGGCGGTGCGGCAGACTTGAACCCGTCGGTCAGCGCCCCGGCGGAGAACCTGGTGCTGACCTTCAGCAAGTCGGTCACGCTCACTTCACTGTGGTTCTTCCCCGATGACCGCTTCAAGGGCTCGCTGACCGGCCCCAATGGCGAGCTCGATGCCTTCGACGAGTTCACCATCAGCGTGGACGGCGGGCCGGCCCAGCGGGCGCTGTTCGGGCTGCAGAACGGCCAGCCGCGCATCCTGGGCGCCAACGGCCTGCAAGGCACAACCTTCCGCATCGGCTTCTCGCCGGCGTCGCCCGAGTCGTTCTACCTGGCTGCCATCGGCATTGCGCCCATCCCCGAGCCCGGCACCTATGCGCTGGTCGGCCTGGGGCTGGCCGGAGCCGCCTGGGTGGCCCGTCGGCGACGCGGCTGATCCGCCTCTGGCGTCTGAGGCGTCTGCCAAGGACACCGGCGGTCTGACGCGAGCGGCTCGCGCTTGCAGTGAAGCGACCTGCCATGCAGGTCGCTTTTTTTTGGCGAGGCCGACGCGGATCGGCGGGCAGAGGCGGACAACCGTCCGTGGCGCTCCCGCAGCCGGCCTGGAACGGCCCTGACCGTGTGCAGTGTTTCGTCTGGCAGGCGACACCCCTGGGAGTCGCCCCCCCCTTTACCCTGATGGGCCGGACCGGCCGCCGATCCCAGAATCGGCGCGCACCCTCAGGAGAAGCGATGAGCGACAGGATCTGGCTGAAAAGCTACCCGAGCGGCATACCGGCCGAGATCGACCCAGGCCAGATACCGACGCTGCTGGACCTGATCGATGAGGGCTGCAGTCGCTTCCACGACCGCCCGGCCTACCGGTTCATGGGGCGCTCGTGGACCTTCGGCGAGATGGATACGCTGTCGCGCCAGTTTGCCGGCTACCTGCAAGGCCTGGGCCTCAAGGCCGGCGACCGGGTGGCGATCATGATGCCCAACGTGCCGCAGTACCCGGTGGCGGTGTTCGGCGCGCTGCGCGCCGGCTGCGTGGTGGTCAACGTCAACCCGCTCTACACGGCCCGCGAGCTGGAGCACCAGCTCAAGGACTCCGGCGCGGTGGCCATCGTCATCATCGAGAACTTCGCCGCCACGCTGCAGCAGTGCCTGGACAAGACGCCCGTGCGCCACATCGTGCTGGCGGCCATGGGTGACATGATGGGCGCGCTCAAGGGTGCGCTGATCAACCACGTGGTGCGGCGCGTCAAGAAGATGGTGCCGGCCTACAGCCTGCCGCGCGCGCAGCGGTTCAATGCCGCGCTGGCGGCCGGTGCGCGTCAAGGCTGGGCGCGCCCGGCGGTGCAGCCCGGCGATGTCGCGGTGTTGCAATACACCGGCGGCACCACCGGCGTGAGCAAGGGCGCGATGCTCACCCACCGAAACATCGGCGCCAACATCCTGCAGTCCGAGGCCTGGAACGGCCCGCTGTGGGAGCAACTGGGCCGCGAGGAGCAGCCGGTGCTGATCTGCGCGCTGCCGCTCTATCACATCTTCGGCTTCACGGCCTGCATGATGCTGAACCTGCGCCTGGGCGGCTGCAACGTGCTGATCGTCAACCCGCGAGACCTGCCGGCCATGCTCAAGGAGCTGGCACGACAGCCCTTCCACAGCTTCCCGGGCGTGAACACACTCTTTCACGCCATGGCCCACCACCCGGACTTCAACAAGGTGGACTGGTCCAAGCTGCGCGTGACCGTGGGCGGCGGCATGGCGGTGCAAAGCGCAACGGCCAAGCTGTGGCAGGCCAAGACCGGCACGGCGATCTGCGAGGGCTACGGCCTCTCAGAAACCTCGCCCACGCTGACCTGCAACATCCCGACCAGCCGCGAGTTCACCGGCACCATCGGCCTGCCCGTGCCGTCCACCGAGATCCGCATCCTGGACGACGCAGGCAACGAGCTGCCGCCGGGCACGCCGGGCGAGATCGCTGCGCGCGGGCCACAGGTGATGAAGGGCTACTGGCAGCGGCCGGAGGAGACGGCCAAGGTGATGACCGCCGACGGCTTCTTCCGCACGGGCGACATCGGCGTGATGGACGAGCGCGGCTATGTGCGCATCGTCGACCGCAAGAAGGACATGATCCTGGTGTCCGGCTTCAACGTCTACCCCAACGAGATCGAGGACGTGCTCACGCAGATGCCGGGCGTGCTGGAGGCCGCTGCCGTCGGCGTGCCGGATGAGAAATCGGGTGAGGCGGTCAAGGTGGTGCTGGTCAAGTCCGACCCTTCGCTCACCGAGGAGCGTGTGCGCGCCTATTGCGAGGCCAACCTGACTGGCTACAAGCGGCCGAAGATCGTCGAGTTCCGTTCGGAGCTGCCCAAGACACCGGTGGGCAAGATCCTGCGCCGCGCGCTGCGAGAGGCCTGAGCGGCCATCAGCCGCCCGCTGCCCGCCAAGGCCCTGCGCCGGCCCATGACGGCGACGAGCGGCGGCCGGTGCTCGGCCACAATGCGGGCCCCTGCCGCGCTGCGGCACTCTTGCATGTCGGCCCCATGAGCGCTCCCAGCGAACCGCCCGCCTCCCCCACGGCCGCTACGGCCGCCCCTCAGCCGAGCGACGGGCCGGCATCTGCTGCGGCGGGGGCTGGCGTCTCGGGCCTGCGCGGCCTGCGGATCGACCGCTCGGCCACGCCGGCCGGCCGCCGGCGCCGCCGCGTGTGGCCGTGGGTGGCCACGGCGGTGGTGGCGGTGGGCGCGATGGCCGCCTGGCTGGCACCGCGGGCCGCCGAGGTGCGCGTGACCTCGGTCGTGCAGTCCACAGCCTCACAGCAGCATGTGGAGCTGACCGCCTCGGGCTACGTGGTGGCGCAACGGCGGGCCGCCGTGTCGTCCAAGGCGGCCGGGCGGCTGATGGAGCTGCATGTCCGGGAGGGCTCGCCCGTGCGCAAGGGCCAGCTGATCGCGCGCCTGGACGACAGCGACGTGCGCGCGGCCATGCTGGCCGCGCAGGCGGGCGTGCACCAGGCCGAGGCCGGCGTGCGCCAGGCGGAGGTGGAGCTGACCAACGCCCAGGCCGAGCTGCGCCGCAGCCAGGGCCTGCAGGCGCAGGGCTTCATCTCGCCGCAGGCGGTGGATGCAGCGCAGACGCGGGTCAATGCCGCACTGGCCGCGCGCTCGGCCGCACAGGCCACGCTGGCACAGGCCAAGGCCCAGCTGCAGGTGCAGCAGGTCAATGCCGACTTCACCGAAATCCGCGCGCCTTTCGACGGCGTGGTACTGGTCAAGAACGCCAACGTCGGCGACATGATCACGCCCATGTCCAGCGCCGCCGGCGCACAGGGCGCGGTGGTGACGATGGCCGACATGTCCACGCTGGAGGTGGAGGCCGATGTCTCCGAGGGCAACCTGTCCAAGGCCCGTCCGGGCCAGCCGGTGGAGATCACGCTGGACGCCCTGCCGCAGGCGCGCTTCCGCGGCCGGGTGGTGGGCATCGTGCCCACGGTGGACCGGGCCAAGGCCACGGTGATGACCAAGATCCAGTTCGAGCAGCTTGACACCCGCATCCTGCCGGAGATGAGCGCCAAGGTCGCCTTCCTGAGCCGGCCGATCAGCGCGGCCGACCAGCTGCCGCTGCTGGCGGTCAACCCGCAGGCCGTCGTGGAGCGCGGCGGGCGCAAGGTGGTGCTGCGCATCAGTGGCGCAGCGGGCGAGGAGCGCGTGGAGGCCGTGCCGGTGACGCCGGGCCGCAAGCTGGGCGATGTGCTGGAGGTCAGCGGCAGCCTGCGCTCCGGTGACCGCGTGGTGCTGCAGCCGCCGGCGGCGCTGGAGCACGGTACGCGCGTGAAGCTGGCCGCCTCATGAGCGCCACGCAGGCGGTGGCGGCACCGCAGCCGCTGATCCGCATCCGCAACCTCAGCAAGCGCTACCAGCGCGGCGGTCAACCCATCCCCGTCCTGGCCGATATCAACCTGGACGTGCAGCCGGCCGAGTTCGTCGCGCTGATGGGCCCGAGCGGATCGGGAAAGAGCACGCTGCTCAACCTGATCGCCGGCATCGACCAGCCCACATCCGGCACCATCGAGATCGGCGGCGTGGACATCGCCACGCTCAGCGAACGACAGCTGGCCGACTGGCGCGCGGCCAATGTCGGCTTCATTTTTCAGTTCTACAACCTGATGCCGGTGCTCACGGCATTCGAGAACGTGGAGCTGCCGCTGCTGCTGACCGGCCTGTCGCGCCGCCAGCGGCACGCGCATGTGGAGGCGGCGATGGCCATGGTGAAGCTCACCGACCGCATGGACCACTATCCCAACGAGCTCTCCGGCGGCCAGCAGCAGCGCGTGGCCATCGCCCGCGCGCTGGTGACCGACCCCACGCTGATCGTGGCCGACGAGCCCACCGGCGACCTGGACCGCACCACCGGCGAAGAGGTGCTGGCGCTGATGGACGAGCTGCACCGCGACCTGGGCAAGACCATCGTGATGGTCACGCACGACCCCAAGGCCGCCTCCCGCGCCGGGCGCATGGTGCACCTGGAAAAGGGCGTGCTGGTGGACGAGCCGGGCGCGGGGCACTGAGCATCAGCGCGTCCGCGGCCTCACCCTGCACCGCTGCGGCATGAAAGCACGCTTGGGCCGACCGACCGGCACCGGCCAGCGGCGGACAATCGCGGCCTTCTCTCCTGTCGAGCCGCACCATCATGAAGACCATCCGCCTGCGCGAGGGCAAGGACCGCTCGCTGCTGCGTCGCCATCCCTGGGTGTTCCAGGGCAGCATCGCCCGTGGCGGCGGCGACGCCGGCGAGACGGTGCGCGTGGAATCGGCCGACGGCCGCTTCCTGGCCTGGGGCGCGTTCAGCCCGGCCTCGCAGATCCGCGTGCGCGCCTGGAGCTTTGACGAGGGCGAGCGCATCGACGCGGCCTTCTTCGCCCGCCGCGTGCAGCAGGCCGTGGCCCTGCGCGGGCGGCTGGCCATCGACAGCGATGCGGTGCGCCTGGTGCACGGCGAGGCCGACGGCCTGCCCGGCTTGATCGTCGATCGCTACGGCGAGCTGCTGAGTGCGCAGTTCCTGTCCGCCGGCGTGGAGCGCTGGAAGGCCGTGATTGCCGATGCGCTGCTGCAGGCCACCGGCTGCACGCGGCTCTATGAACGCTCGGACGCCAGCGCACGCAAGCTCGAAGGCCTGGAGCCGGTGCGCGGCTGGCTGCGTGGCGGCAGCGACGAGCAAGGCGAGCCGGCAACCGAGGTGATCATCACCGAGCACGGCTGGCAGCTGGCGGTGGACGTGGCCGCCGGCCACAAGACCGGCTACTACCTGGACCAACGCGACAACCGCCGGCTGTTCGCCGACGCGGTGCGGCAGCTCGGCTGCAGGCGCGTGCTCAACTGCTACAGCTACACCGGCGGCTTCAGCGTGGCCGCGCTGGCGGGCGGCGCGCAGGAGGCGGTCAGCGTGGACTCCTCCGCCCCGGCGCTGGAGCAGGCCGTGCGGCATGTGACGATGAACGGCTTCGACGCCAGCCGCCATACCGCCTGCGATGCGGACGTGAATGCCGAGCTGCGCCGACGCCTGCAGGCCGGCGAACGCTTCGACGCGATCGTGCTGGACCCGCCCAAGTTCGCACCCAATGCGGCGTCGGCCGAGCGCGCCGCACGCGCCTACAAGGACATCAACCGCTTGGCGCTCAAGCTGCTGGCGCCGGGCGGCCTGCTGCTGACCTTCTCCTGCTCGGGCGGCATCTCGGCAGATCTCTTCCACAAGATCGTCGCCGGCGCAGCAGCCGATGCCGAAGTGGATGGCTACCTGCTCAAGCGGCTGGAGGCCGCGCCGGACCATCCGACCACGCTGACCTTCCCCGAAGGCGAGTACCTCAAGGGGCTGATGATCGTCACGCGCTGAGCGCAGACGCAGCCCCGTGCGCGGGGCCCGAAGGCGCTGCCAGCGTCATGCGGCGCCGTCCTACACGGCCGCGCGACGTTCGACCGACTGACAGGGTCTTGTCCCCGCCGGACGATCCACCGCAAGTCACACGCTGTCACATGCCGTGGCAGCGCTCCTCAACTTGCCGGAGATCGTCATGACCCTGAGCTTCCGCGACGCGCCCCGCGACCGCGCCGCTGTCGTCCCCGCAACTGCCACCCCCCCGTCGCGGCGCACCCCCGGCCTGCTGGCCGTCGCCGTGCTGGCTCTGCTGGCCGCGCCGGCCGCCCAGGCCGAGCCCTCGCCGGCGCTGGACCGCATCAGCATCTGGCTGGGCGGCTACCAGCCGCAAGTCGAGGGCGACCTCACGCTCAAGTCTCGCGACGGCAGCCAGAGTACCGGCCCGCAACGCGTACTGCAGGGAGACGACACCATCTACCGCGCCCGTATCGACTGGCTGCTCTTTGACAGCCAGGGCTTCTCGGTGGACTTCTTCCGCTGGGAGGATCGCCAGGGCCGCAGCGTGCGCGATGCCTTCAGCTTCAACGGCACCACCTATGCCGTGGACGCCAGCCTGGACACCAAGACCACGCTGGACATGGGCAACTTCTCCTACCGCTGGTGGTTCGGCGGCGGCAACACCGTGTTCGGCGTCGGCCTGGGCGCGGCCTACTACAAGATCCAGCTCGACTATGCCGCGCGCGCGAGCATCGGCGGGACCAGCGACTCGCTGATCGACACCGACAGCAAGGAGGCCTGGGCGCCGCTGCTCACCCTGGGCCTGCGCCACCAGTTGACCGACCAGGTGCGGCTGTATGCCGACGTCTCGGGCGCGAAGAAGAACGGCGGCGACCACAACGGCGACATCGTCAACGGCGGCGTGGGCGTGGAGTGGTTCCCGACCAAGAACCTGGGCATCGGCGCGGAATACAGCGCCACGCGCATCCGCTACAACTGGCGCAACGACGACGTGCAGGCCAAGCTCAACGTGGACCTGCACGGGCCGTCGCTCTACCTGCGGCTGCGCTTCTGAGTGCATGGGCCGGCGGCATCGGCATGTGGGACGCTGGCTTGATGCCGGGCCCGCCGGTGCCCTCGCCGGCTGTGCCCGCCTTGGACCGGATCGCAGCTTGAACCCAGCCCGCCGTGATAGAACCGGGCTGATGCAGGCAGCCGTGATCCTCCCCGCATGACCGCCCCACCATCGCCCGCGCCCCGGCCCTCCGCCCTGGCCCGGCTGCTGGCCCCGGTGCACGCACTGGGCCAGGGCATCAGCCGGCCGGTGGTGGACAGCACCGCCTTCCTGGGCGCGGTGACGCTGGCCGTGCTGCGCGTGCCACGCAGCGGCGCGCGCTTTCGCATGGCTGACTTCACCCGCGTGCTGGCTGACTCCAGCGCCCGGGCGCTGCCCATCGTCACGGTGGTCAACGTGCTCGTCGGCGCCATCCTGGCCTTCGTCGGTGCGGTGCAGCTGGTCAAGTTCGGCGCGGGCATCTTCGTGGCCGACCTGGTGGCCATTGCCGTGTCGCGCGAGATGGCCGCCGTCATCACCGCGGTGGTGATGTGCGGGCGCACCGGCGCCGCCTTCGCCGCCGAGCTGGCCACCATGCAGACCAACGAGGAGATCGACGCGCTGGAGGTGCTGGGCCTGCCGGCCACCGACCACCTGGTGGTGCCGCGCGTGATCGCGCTGCTCCTGATGATGCCCCTGCTCTATGTCTACGGCACGCTGGCCGGCCTGCTGGGCGGCTTTGCGGTGGGCGCGAGCATGCTGCAGCTGGCCCCGGCGGCTTACTACGACCGCAGTGTCGGCTCGCTGGGCTTCGACCACCTGGGCCTGGGCTTCACCAAGGCCATCGTCTTCGGCGCCCTGGTGGCCATGGCCGGCTGCTACCACGGCCTGCATGCGGCGCGCAACGCGGCCGGCGTGGGCCAGGCCACCACGCGCGCAGTGGTCACCGGCATCGTCGGCGTGATCGCGCTGGATGCAGTGTTCGCGGTCTGCGCCAACGCGCTCGGGATTTGAAGAGGCCGACGCCCATGCCCGTGCTCGAAGTTCGCGACCTGTGCATGCGCTTTGGTACGCGCCTGATCCAAGAGCACATCAGCTTTGCCGTGGAGCCGGGCACCATCTTCGCCATCATGGGCGGCAGCGGCTGCGGCAAGAGCACCTTGCTCAAGCACCTGATCGGCCTGCTGCGGCCGGCCGCCGGCCAGGTGCTGTATGAGGGCACGGACTACTGGGCCAGCCGCGTGGCCGAGCAGACGCGCATCCGCGCCGGCTTCGGCGTGCTGTTTCAGAGCGCCGCGCTGTGGTCGTCGATGAGCGTGCTCGACAACGTGCTGCTGCCGCTGCAGCTGCAGACCGGCCTGTCCACCGCTGAGCGCGAGGCCCGCGCGATGGAGGCGCTGGGCTGGGTGGGCCTGGCCGAGTTCGCGCGCTACTTCCCCTCGGACCTGAGCGGCGGCATGAAGAAGCGCGCCGGCCTGGCGCGGGCCATCGCCACCCAGCCGCGGCTGCTCTTCCTGGACGAGCCCTCCGCCGGGCTGGACCCGATCAGCTCGCGCAAGCTCGACGAGCTGATCCTCGACATCCGCGAGCGCACCGGCGCGGCCATCCTCATGGTCAGCCACGAGCTGCCCAGCCTCTATGCCGTGGCCGACGACGGCATCTTCCTGGACGCCGACAGCAAGCGGCCCATCGCCCACGGCCAGCCCGAGGCGCTGCGCCAGACCTGCCACCATCCCACCGTGCATGCCTTCCTGCACCGCGAAGCCCTGCCCGACGAACCCGTGACCGCTGAATCCGGAGCCCCCGCATGAAACGCAACGCCCTGCTGGTGGGCGGATTCGTCCTCGCCGCTTTCGTGCTCATCGTCGTGGGCGTGCTGACCCTTGGCGGCGCCGACCTCTTCGCCCAGCGCAGCAAGGCCATCGTCTACTTCCAGGGCAGCGTGCGCGGCCTGTACGTCGGCGCGCCCATCACCTTCCGCGGCGTGAAGATCGGCGAGGTCCAGTCCATCGGCATCCAGGTCGATCCGCAGACGCTGGTGGCCCGCATCCCGGTGGAGCTCAACCTCTCGGCCGACGTGCTGCGCCTGGGCGACGAGCCGGCACCGCGCACCCGCGACATCCCCGGCCTGGTGCAGCGCGGCCTGCGCGCGCGGCTCATCGTGCAGAGCGTGGTCACCGGGCAGACCGCCGTGGACCTGGACTTCAAGCCCAACACGCCGCTGCACCTGGTGGCCGGCGGGCGCGGCAAGGTGCCCGAGATCCCCGCCGTCCGCGACCGGCTGGAGGCCCTGATCGAGCAAGCCTCCGAAATCCCGCTGGCCGACATCGTCAAGGAGGTGCGGCAGACGGTGAAGTCGCTGGACGTGGCGCTCAACAGCACCCGACAGGTGGTGGAGACCAGCGGCAGGGAGTTCGCCGCCACCGCCGCGCAGGCCCGGCAGGCCATGGCGGCCACCACCGGCGCGGTGCAGGCGGTGCAGGTGCAGGCGACCAGCACGCTGGCGTCCATCGAGCGGCTGTCCGAAACCTCCCGCGGCGTAGTCCAGGCCGCCCAGCCCGATCTGCAGCTGACGCTGGCCGCCACCCGCGACGCCGCCGAATCGGCACGCGAGGCGATGGACCAGCTCGCCGGCCTCACCGCAGCCGGCACGCCGCTGCGCGCCGATCTGGAAGGCGCGGTGCGCGATTTGTCCCTGGCCTCGCGCAGCCTGCGCGGCCTGGCCGATCAGCTGGACCGCCGGCCCAATGCGCTGGTGTTCGGCAAGGAGAACCGATGATCCCCGCCCACAACGAAGCGGCGGCCCGCGCAGGCCGAGGCCGGTTGGCCAGGCGGGCCGCAAGGGCAGCCGCCCCGGCACTGGCCGCGCTGATCACGCTGATGACCGGCTGCGCCGCCCCCCCCACGCGCTGGCTCGCCCTGCCCATGCTGCCGGGTGCCCCGGACGCGGCTGCGCCCACCGGGCACGGAGCACCCGGCCAGCAACCGGCCGACGAACCCGGCCGGGCCGCCAGCCAGGCAATCGGCCAAGCCATCAGCTCCGCGGCCCAGCGCACGCTGTCGGTGCGCCGCGTCGTGCTGCCCGAATACCTGCAGGCCACCGGCGTGCGCTATCGCGCCGACGGCGCGCTGCTGGACGAGTGGCCCGACACCCTCTGGGCCGAGCGCCTGGAGGTGGCAGCCAGCCGGCGCCTGGCCGACGCCCTGCGCCGCGAGCTGCCCGGCTGGACGATCTGCGAAGGCGTGTGCCCCGGTGCCGCGCTGGGCCCTGCGGTGCTGGTGGAGTTCTCCGCCCTGGACTACCTGCGCCCGCAGCGCCGGCTGGAAGCCCAGGTGCGCTGGCGTGCCGTGGCCGCCGGGCCCGAATCCGGCCTGGTGCCCGCGCTGCTGCGCGCCGCGCGCCGCCCCGGCAACACCGGCCCCTCGGTCTTCGCCGCCCCCAGCCCGGGCCCGGGGGCCAATGTCCCGGCCGCAGCTGCCCCAGCTGACGCGGCCTCCGCCCCCGATGCCACCGTGCCGGCCCTGCCGCTGCCCGCCCCACGCCACTACAGCGTGGCGGTCGCCAGCGACACGCCCCAGGCCCAGGCCGAGGCCATCGCCGATGTGCTGGACCGGGTGGCGCGGGAGACAGCGGCATCGCTCGCCGCTCCGACCGGCCCGCGCACCCCGCGCTGAAGCCGCGTCATGCGCCGCCTTCTGCACGGGCCCAGCCCCAAGCGAATCTGGCGCTTGATGGTGTGGGCGGCCCTCGCGGCCTGCGGCCTTGCGTCCGCGCCCCGGCTTATCCACACGGACCGTCGCCTGGACAGCGGCGGGCGCTGGAACGCCGGCCGAGACCCCGGCCGAAACGTTCGTGAGCATTGATCCGCCTGCCATGACGGCCAGCCCGGCCCCTGCTCCCTGCGCCATCGTCGCCGCCATGCACGACGAGCTGCGCGCCGTGCTTGACCTCATGCCCGACGAGGCCCTCGTGCGCCGCGCGGGCCGCGAGTTCTGGGTCGGCCATCTGCACGGCCAGCCGGTGGTGGCCGTGCTCTCGCGCATCGGCAAGGTGGCCGCCGCCACCACGGCCACGCTGTTGATCACCCAGTTCGGCTGCAGCCGCATCCTCTTCACCGGCGTGGCCGGCGGCCTGCACGACGATGTGCGCGTGGGCGACGTGGTCGTGGCTGGCGAGCTGCTGCAGCACGACATGGATGCCTCGCCGCTGTTCCCGCGCTGGGAGGTGCCGCTGACCGGCCGCAGCCGCTGGCCGACCGATGCCGCATGGACCACGCTGGTGGCCGCCGCAGCGCAGCGCGCGCTGGCTGCAGAAGGCGCGCAGGCGCAGGCCGCCTTGGGCCTGGGCGCACGCGCGCCCCGGCTGCACGCGGGCCTCATCGTGAGCGGCGATCGCTTCGTCTCCACGCAGGCTGAGAGCACCGCGCTGCGCGCTGCCCTTCCCGATGCCCTGGCCGTGGAGATGGAAGGCGCGGCCGTCGCCCAGGTCTGCGCCGACTTCGGCGTGCCGCTGGCCGTGGTGCGCACCATCTCCGACCGCGCCGACGAGCATGCCGCGCTGGACTTCAGCCGCTTCGTCGCCGAGGTGGCCAGCCGCTACAGCGCGCGGCTGGTCGAGGCGGTGATGGATGCACTGAGCGCGGGCGAGCCGGCCGCCTCAGGCTGACGGGCTCAGGGCTGACGCAGCCGTCTCACAGGCTCGCCGCCAGCCGGCATCCCTGGTCAATCGCCCGCTTGGCATCCAGCTCGCCGGCCTCGAAAGCCCCGCCGATCAGATGCACCTTGCGGCCGGCGGCCTTCAGCGGCTCGACCAGCTCGCGCAGCGGCTCCTGCCCGGCGCACAGCACCACGTTGTCCACTTCGATCCACGTCGGGTTCTCGCGCTTTTCGCCGTAGCTGATCAGCAGGCCCTGGTCGGCGATGCGCTCGTAGTTGACGCCGCCGATCATGGTGACGTGCTTCATCTTCAGCGTCGTGCGGTGGATCCAGCCGGTGGTCTTGCCCAGGCGCTCGCCCAGCTTGCCGGCCTTGCGCTGCAGCAGCGTGACCTCGCGCGCCGGCGGGCTCACCTGCGGCCCTTGCGGGGACAGGCCGCCCGGCGCTGCCGCCGGGTCCACCACGCCCCACTCGGCCTTCCACTCGTCCAGATGCAGCGTGGGCGAATGGCCGTCCTGCACCAGGAACTCGGCCACGTCGAAGCCGATGCCGCCCGCCCCGATCACCGCCACGCGGCGGCCCACGGGCTTGCGGCCACGCAGCACGTCGATGTAGCTCAGCACCATGGGGTGGTCCTGGCCCGGGATGCGCGGGTTGCGCGGCAGCACGCCGGTGGCCACGATCACCTCGTCATAGCCGTCCAGCGCCGCGGCATCCACGCGCCGGCCCAGGTGCAATTGCACGCCGGTGGCCTCCACGCGGCGCGCGAAGTGGCGCAGCATCTCGTGGAACTCCTCCTTGCCCGGGATCACCTTGGCCATGTTGAGCTGGCCGCCGATCTCCGCTGCGGCATCGAAGAGATGCACCTCGTGCCCGCGCTCGGCCAGCACGGTCGCTGCGCTCAGCCCCGCCGGGCCGGCGCCGACGACGGCGAAGCGCCGCCGCTTGGGCGTCGGCCGGTAGACCAGCTCGGTCTCATGGCAGGCGCGCGGGTTGACCAGGCAGCTGGTCAGCTTGTTCTGGAAGATGTGGTCCAGGCAGGCCTGGTTGCAGGCGATGCAGGTGTTGATCTGCTCGGCCTGGCCCAGCCGCGCCTTCTTGACGAAATGCGGGTCGGCCAGCAGCGGGCGCGCCATCGACACCATGTCGGCGCAGCCCTCGGCCAGCACCTGCTCGGCCACCTCAGGCGTGTTGATGCGGTTGGAGGTGACCAGCGGTACGGTGATGCCAGCCGCGCGGAACTCGGCCTTCATCTTCTGCGTCACCCACGCAAAGGCCGCGCGCGGCACGCTGGTGGCGATCGTCGGCACGCGGGCCTCGTGCCAGCCGACGCCGGTGTTGATGATGGTGGCGCCGGCGCGCGCGATGGCGCGGCCGAGCTGCACCACCTCGTCCCAGGTGCTGCCGTCGGGCACCAGGTCGATCATCGACAGGCGGTAGATCAGGATGAAGTCTCGCCCCACCGCCTCGCGCGTGCGCTGCACGATCTCCACCGGCAGCCGCATGCGCTGGCTGTAGTCGCCGCCCCATTCGTCGCGGCGCTTGTTGGTGTGGCGGGCGATGAACTGGTTGATGAAGTAGCCCTCCGATCCCATGATCTCCACGCCGTCGTAGCCGGCCTCGCGGGCCAGCACGGCACAGCGCACGAAGTCGCGGATCTGGCGCTCCACCCCGGCCGAGGACAGCGCCCGCGGCGTGAACGGCGAGATCGGCGACTTGATGCGCGACGGCGCCACCGCCAGTGGGTGGTAGGCATAGCGGCCGGTGTGCAGGATCTGCATCGCGATCTTGCTGCCCTCGGCATGCACGGCGTCGGTGACCACGCGGTGGCGTCGCGCCGCGGCATGCGTGGCCAGGCGCCCGGCAAAAGGCTTGGCCCAGCCGGCGATGTTGGGCGCGAATCCCCCCGTCACCATCAGCCCGACCTCGCCCTGCGCCCGCTCGGCGAAGTAGGCGGCCAGGCGGCTCAGGTCGCGCCCGTCCTCCAGGCCGGTGTGCATGGAGCCCATCAGCACCCGGTTTTTCAGCGTGGTGAAGCCCAGGTCCAGCGGGGCGAGCAGGTGCGGGTAGGGCGAGGCGAGCGGCGTGTCGGCAAAAACGTTCATGGGCGGGTGAGGTGCGTGTGCGGCAGGATCGGGTGGGACAGGCAGGGAGGCAGACGGTGAAGGAAGCACCACTGGGCTCGGCCGTGACAGTCCTAGAATGCTCTTCTAGAATCTCGTTCTATGTCAAGCGTGTCCAGTCCGACCTCGCCCCCCCGCCCAGACCGGCGGCGCGACATCCTGGACGCCGCGCTGGCCTGCTTCTTGGAACAGGGCATCGAGCCGACGACCATCGAGGCCATCCGCGAGCGCTGCGGCGCAAGCGTGGGCAGCATCTATCACCATTTCGGCTCCAAAGACGGCATCCTGGCCGCGCTGTGCCTGCGCGCTCTGGACGAGCAGAGCGCCAGCATGGCGCGCGCCACCGCCGGTGCCCCCACCGCCCGCGACGGCGTGCGCGGCCTGGTCACCGGCTACCTGGACTGGATCGAGGCTGACCCTGTGCGTGCACGCCTTCTCTTCCAGGCGCGCCCGCTGGTCGCCCGCGGCCCACGCGCCGCTGACCTCGCCGAGCGCGCCCGCCAGCGCAATGCCGCGCTGCTCGCATGGTTTGAGCCGCACCGTGCCAGCGGGGCACTGCGCGCGCTGCCTTGCGAGATCTACCCCTCCCTGGTCATCGGGCCCGCACAGAGCTACAGCCGCGCCTGGCTGGCCGGGGGCGAACTGGCGCCGCCAGCCGTGTACCGCGAGGTGCTGGCCGATGCCGCTTGGCGCGCGGTGGCCGCCCCGGGGCAGCCAAGCTGAGGCCTACAGCTGGGTGACGGCGCCCGCGCTGATATAGAAACAGAAGGCGAGAGATCGCCGCCGAAACGGTCCTCGACGGAGCTCACCGACTGACCCTCCCGGACTTGCCCGGATGGTGCGATTTCACGCTCGACGCTCGCCATTGCGCGCCGCTATGAATCGGGCACGGTTCATGGCTTGTCACCCAACTGACACACGCGCAAACTGCCTCGGACCGCTGGGCCTCAGCGGCCCTCTGTGCAGGACCCGCCTGCGGCGGGCCGCGGGTGGCGCAGCGGCCCGACCCCTCTCTCGCCCATCCCTGCAAAGGAGGCTCTATGAATTTGACGATCAGCGGCCGCCACCTGGACGTGACCCCCGCCATCCGCGACTACGTGCTGACCAAGCTCGACCGGGTGACGCGCCACTTCGATCAGGTGGTGGACATCAGCGTGATGCTCACCGTCGAACCCCTAAAGGAGAAGGATCGCCGCCAGAAGGCCGGTGTCAGCCTGCATCTGAAGGGCCGCGACATCTTCGTCGAGACCGCGCATGAGGACCTCTACGCCGCCATCGACGAGCTGGTGGACAAGCTCGATCGTCAGGTCGTGCGGCACAAGGACAGGGTCCAGGACCATCACCACGCCTCGCCCAAGCGCGCGATGCTCAACTGACCTTTGGCGCGCAACACGCGCCCCCGCTCGCCGGTGACCTGCCGGCGCTCAGACGGCCCCTCCACGGGGCCGTCGCCATTTGCGACGGCGCAGCGCGGTGCCCTTCTGCCGGCATCCGGATCGCTGGCTACGCTGATTCCCCTCGTCTGACAAGCGAAACCGCGCCCGATACAGGGCTTCAGGCACGGCGCCTGCCATAGTCCTGTCACATGGACAGGGCAGCCCGAGATAGACAGGGATTCTCCTTGTCCGCCGGCCGCGTGACATCCGTCCGTGGCGGCGCGCAGACACAACTTGTTGCAGCGCCACATGGCCTGGACAATCCCCCGAAATCCGGTCTACCGGCCGCAAAGTCGCGGACTCCTATAATCCGCCCCCTCAGTCAGCAGGAACCCCAGCCAAGACCCCGATGGTCGTAACTGAGGCTGTCGTTCGATGAACCGTCTCGCCGCCATCTTGCCTGCCAGCAGCGTGCTGGTAGACGTGGACGCCAGCAGCAAGAAGCGCGTGTTCGAGGTTGCCGGCCTGCTGTTCGAGAACCAGCACGCCATCGCCCGCGCCACGGTCACCGACAACCTGTTCGCCCGCGAGCGCCTGGGCTCCACCGGTCTCGGCCACGGCGTGGCCATCCCTCACGGCCGCATCAAGGGCCTGAAGAACCCGCTGGCTGCCGTGCTGCGGCTGGCCCAGCCGGTGCCATTCGACGCACCGGACGACGAGCCTGTGTCGCTACTGATCTTCTTGCTGGTGCCCGAGGCGGCCACCCAGCGCCACCTGGAGATCCTCTCCGAGATCGCCGAGCTGCTGTCCGACCGCGAGCTGCGAGATCGGCTCAAGACCGAGACCGACAGCGTCAAGGTCCACGAGATGATCGATCACTGGCAACCGCTCAAGTCCGTCGCTTGAAGTCCGCCATCATCAGCGCCGAGACGCTGTTCGAGGCCAATCGCCCGGCCCTGCGCTGGGAGTGGATAGCCGGGCACGCCTACTCCGAGCGCCGCTTTGACCTCGAAGCCGTCAAGGACGCCCAGTCCGCCGCCGACCTGGTCGGCTACCTCAACTACATCCACCCCTACCGCGTCCAGATCGTCGGCCGCCGCGAGGTCGCCTACCTCAGCTCGGCGACACCCGAGGACCAGGAGCGCCGCATCTCGCGCATCGTGACGCTGGAGCCGCCGGTGCTGGTGGTGGCCGATGGCGAGCACGCGCCCGACCGGTTGGTGGCCATGTGCGGCCGCGCCGGGCTGCCGCTGTTCGTGACGCAGGAGCCCGCCGGCCACGTCATCGACGTGCTGCGCAGCTACCTCACCCAGCACTTCGCCGAGCGCATCACCCGCCACGGCGTGCTGATGGACATCCTCGGCCTGGGCGTGATGCTCACCGGTGAATCCGGCCTGGGCAAGAGCGAGCTGGGCCTGGAGCTGATCTCCCGCGGCCACGGCCTCGTGGCCGACGACGCGGTGGACCTCTACCGCGTCTCGCGCACCGCCATCGAGGGCCGCTGCCCCGAGCTGCTGATGAACCTGCTGGAGGTGCGCGGCATCGGCCTGCTCGACATCAAGGCCATCTTTGGCGAAACCGCCGTGCGCCGCAAGATGCGCCTGAAGCTCATCGTCCACCTGGTGCGCAAGGAGACGATGGAGCGCGAGTTCGAGCGCATGCCCTATGAGCCGCTCTACGAGGAGATCATGGGCGTGCCCATCCGCAAGGCCGTGATCGCCGTGGACGCCGGTCGCAACCTGGCCGTGCTGGTGGAAGCCGCCGTGCGCAACACCGTGCTGCAGCTGCGCGGCATCGACACCTACAAGGAGTTCATCGAGCGCCACCGGCGCGCGATGGAAGCCGGCGAATAAAGCGGCAAGTGAGCCGGGTGCCGGAGCCGGCACGCTCGGCCCAGCCACAGGCTCCATGCCGCTTCAGAGGGGGCGCTCACCCATGGTGATGGCGCAGCCGCCCCTGGGCCGCAGCCGCCTTGCAGCCTTCCTTGTTGCACACCACATACAGCGCCAGCGCATGGTCGTGCAGCGTGTAGCCGCGCTCGGCGGCGATCTGCTGCTGGCGGCGCTCGATCTCGGCGTCGACGAACTCCTCCACCTGGCCGCAGATCACGCACACCAGATGGTCGTGGTGCTGGCCCTCGTTGAGCTCGAAGATGGCCTTGCCAGCCTCGTTGCCCGACTTGCCGGCCTCGAAGTGGTTGCGCGACAGCAGCCCGGCCTGCTCGAACTGCATCAGCACGCGGTAGACCGTGGCCAAACCGATGTCGGCCCCCTCGTTGAGCAGGGTTTTGTAGACGTCTTCAGCCGTGAGGTGCCGCCGCTGCGACTTCTGGAACACCTCCAGAATCTTGATGCGCGGCAGGGTGGCCTTCAGGCCGCTGCTCTTGAGTTCGTCGGCGTGGGACATCGGTGGCATGGCAGCCCTGAAGAAGGCGCGGGCGCGTGAGCGCGCCGCACGTCGGCAGATCACTAGAATCCGTGAATGATACGGGCGCCCACCGGCGCCCGGCTGCACGCGGTTTCTACAGCCCTCATGCCCTTCACGCCCCCCCGCCGCCTGCGCGCCGCTGCCTCCGTCCGACCCGCGCGCGGGACGGCTGGAGTGCTGGCCGCCGCCGCCCTGCTGGCCCTGCTGGCCGGCTGCAACACCACCGCCCGTGACGACCGTTTCTACGGCCTCATCCGCCCCTATCGCGTCGAGATCGTGCAGGGCAACGTGGTGACGCAGGAGATGATCGCCCAGATCCAACCCGGCCTGGGCCGTGCCCAGGTGCGCGACATCCTCGGCTCGCCGCTGCTCACCAGCGCCTTCCACGGCAACCGTTGGGACTACGTCTTCAAGATCCGCCGCCAGGGCGCCGAGCCGCAAGAGCGGCGCGTGACGGTGTTCTTCAGCGGCGATCAGGTCGAGCGCTTCGAGGCCGACGAGCTGCCCAGCGAGCGCGACTTCGTCAGTGCCATCGACACCGCCAAGCCGGCCAAGGTGCCGCCGCTGGAGCTCTCCAGCGAGCAGCGCGAGAAGCTGCCGCGCCCGCAGGCCGCGCCGGCCGCGCGTAACGACGCCCCGGTGGGCCCAGCGCGCGACTACCCCACGCTTGAGCCCATCAGCCCCTGATCCCGCCCTGGTCACGCCGTAATGGCCTCGTGACGACCTGACCGCCGCGCCGCGACCCAATCCATGACTCCTGCTCCTTCCTCTCCATCCGACCGCCTGCGCGTGGCCGTGGCCGGTGCCTCCGGCCGCATGGGCCGCATGCTGATCGAGGCCATCCAGGCCGCCGACGACTGCGTGCTGGCCGGCGCGCTGGACGTGCCGGGCAGCCCGGCACTCGGACAGGACGCCGCCGCCTTCCTGGGCCAAGTCAGCGGCGTGTCCATCAGCAGCGAGCTGGCCCAGGGTCTGCGCGACGCCCGCTTCCTGATCGACTTCACGCGGCCCGAGGGCACGCTGGCCCACCTGCGCCACTGCCGGGAGCACGGCATCAAGCTGGTCATCGGCACCACCGGCTTCACCGACGAGCAGAAGGCCGAGATCACCGCCGCGGCGGCCGACATCGCCATCGTCATGGCACCCAACATGAGCGTCGGCGTCAACGTCGTGCTCAAGCTGCTGCAGCAGGCCGCGCGCGCGCTGTCGCACGGCTATGACATCGAGATCATCGAGGCCCATCACCGGCACAAGGTGGACGCGCCCAGCGGCACCGCGCTGAAGATGGGCGAGGTGGTGGCCGAGGCGATCGGCCGCGACCTGAAGGCCTGTGCCGTCTACGGCCGCGAAGGCGTCACCGGCGAGCGCGACCCCAGCACCATCGGCTTTGCCACGGTGCGCGGCGGCGACATCGTCGGCGACCACACCGTGCTGTTCGCCGGCATCGGCGAGCGCATTGAGATCACGCACAAGTCGTCCAGCCGCGCCACCTACGCCCAGGGCAGCCTGCGCGCGGTGCGCTTCCTGCACAACCAGGCGCGCGGCCTCTTCGGCATGGACGACGTGCTGGGCCTGCACGCCTGATGGACCTGATCGCAACCGTCTGGGCGCCGGGCGATGCGGTCACGCGGCTGGTGGCGATCATGCTGCTGCTGGCCTCCATCGCCTCCTGGGTGACCATCCTCTACAAGGGCTGGCTGCTGCGCCGCGTGCGGCTGGACCTGCGCCGCTCGGTGGCCGCCTTCTGGGCGGCGCCCGATCTTGAAGATGCCCGCCGGCAGCTCACCGCTTTCGACCGCGAGGGCATCGTCGCGCCCCTGTTGGACGCCGGCCTGGCCGCCGCGCCCTCCGGCACGCTGGAGGCCGCCGGGCAACGCGAGGCCCAGCTCACCCGCCGCCTGCGCGACGCCTTGCATGCGGTGGTGCAGCGCCTGCAACTCGGCAACGTGCTGCTGGCGTCCATCGGCGCCACCGCGCCCTTCGTTGGCCTCTTCGGCACCGTCTGGGGCATCTACCACGCCATGCTGGGCATCTCGGCGGCCGGTGACGCGGGCATCGACAAGATCGCCGGCCCGGTGGGCGAGGCGCTGATCATGACCGCCTTGGGCCTGCTGGTCGCCATCCCGGCGGTGCTGGCCTACAACGCCTTCAACAAGCAGGTGAGCGCGACCGAGGTGGAGCTCGAAGGCTACGCCCACGACCTCCGCGAGCTGCTGCTGCACCGGAGCGCCTGATGGCCTTCGGTCGGCTGGAGCGGGGCCCGCGGCCCGCGCCGATGAGCGAGATCAACATGACGCCGCTCATCGACGTGATGCTGGTGTTGCTGGTGATCTTCATGCTCACTGCGCCGTTGATGGCCTCCAGCCTCAAGCTGGATCTGCCAAGCACCGAGGCCGCGCAGCCCGATACGCCCGACGGCGAGGTGGTCGAGCTGGCGCTGACCACCGACGGCCGCCTGCACTGGGCCGACGACGTGGTGCAGCCGGCCGAACTGGACCGCCGCCTGCGCCAGGTCGCGCAGCGCAACCCTCGCCAGGAGGTGCAGCTGCGCGCCGACCGCGCCGTGCCCTATGGCCGTGTCGCCGAGCTCATCGGTGCGCTGCAGCAGGCGGGGCTGTCGCGCATCGCCTTCGTCGCGGAGCCAGGCGTGCCCGCGGCCTCGGCGGCCCGCTGACTGCCGCTCATCCCCAGGGCCCGCAGGGTCACAAACCTAGAATGTCGGATTGGCCTGCCGCCGCCCATCACGGGTGGCGGGCGCCCCCTTTCATCCCGGCATGAGCACCATGCGCACCATGCAAGAGACCTACAAGTTCGACGAGATCGAGAAGGCCGCCCAGGCCGACTGGCGCGCGCGCGACGCCTACCGCGTCACCGAGGACACGAGCCGGCCGAAGTTCTACGCCTGCTCCATGCTGCCCTACCCCTCGGGCAAGCTGCACATGGGCCATGTGCGCAACTACACCATCAACGACATGCTCACGCGCCAGTTGCGCATGAAGGGCATGAACGTGCTGATGCCGATGGGCTGGGATGCCTTCGGCCTGCCGGCCGAGAACGCGGCGATGAAGAACCAGGTGCCGCCGGCGCAGTGGACCTACTCCAACATCGCCTACATGAAGGGCCAGATGCAGGCCATGGGCCTGGCCATCGACTGGAGCCGCGAGGTCGCCACCTGCTCGCCCGAGTACTACAAGTGGAACCAGTGGCTGTTCCTGAAGATGCTCGAGAAGGGCATCGCCTACAAGAAGACCCAGGTGGTCAATTGGGACCCGGTGGACCAGACCGTGCTGGCCAACGAGCAGGTGATCGACGGCCGCGGCTGGCGCTCCGGCGCGCTGGTCGAGAAGAAGGAGATCCCGGGCTACTACCTCAACATCACCGCGTATGCGGACGAGCTGCTGGCCGCCGTCACCGACCCGCAGGACAAGAACTATCTGTCCGGCTGGCCCGAGCGCGTGCGGCTGATGCAGGAGAACTGGATCGGCAAGAGCCAGGGCGTGCGCTTTGCGTTCACGCATGAGATCCGCGATGCCCACGGCGCGCTGATCCAGGACGGGCGCCTGTACGTGTTCACCACGCGGGCCGACACCATCATGGGCGTGACCTTCTGCGCCGTCGCGCCCGAACACCCGCTGGCCGCGCATGCCGCGCAGACCGACGCCGAGCTGGCCGCCTTCATCGAAGACTGCAAGAAGGGCGGCACGACCGAGGCCGAGCTCGCGCTCAAGGACAAGGAAGGCCGCCCCACCGGCCTGACCGTGACGCACCCGCTGACCGGCGCGGCCATCCCGGTGTGGGTGGGCAATTACGTGCTGATGAGCTACGGCGACGGTGCCGTGATGGGCGTGCCGGCGCATGACGAGCGCGACTTCGCGTTTGCGAAAAAGTACGGCATCACCATCAAGCAGGTGATCACGGTGGACGGCGAGACCTTCAGCACCGACGCCTGGGCCGATTGGTATGGCGACAAGCAGCGCGGCCGCTGCATGGCCTCGGGCGTGCTCGACGGCCTGAACCACCTGGATGCCGTCAACCGCGTGGCCGAGCTGCTGGCCGCCAAGGGCCTGGGCGAGAAGAAGACCACCTGGCGGCTGCGCGACTGGGGCATCAGCCGCCAGCGCTACTGGGGCACGCCCATCCCCATCATCCATTGCCCGTCCTGCGGCGACGTGCCGGTGCCCGAGAAAGACCTGCCGGTGGTGCTGCCCGAGGACTGCGTCCCCGACGGCAGCGGCAACCCGCTGAAGAAGCGCGCGGACTTCCTCAAGGTCGCCTGCCCCTGCTGCGGTGCGGATGCCGAGCGCGAGACGGACACGATGGACACCTTCGTGGATTCGTCGTGGTACTTCCTACGGTACTGCTGCGCGCAGGACGGCACGGCGAACCCGGCCAACGACGCCGCGATGGTCGACGCGCGGGCGGACTACTGGATGGGCGCAGGGCAGGCCGGCACGCAGCGCGGCATGGACCAGTACATCGGCGGCATCGAGCACGCCATCCTGCACCTGCTCTACGCGCGCTTCTGGACCAAGGCCATGCGCGACCTGGGCCTGGTGAAGATCGACGAGCCCTTCCAGAAGCTGCTGACGCAGGGCATGGTGCTCAACCACATCTACTCGCGCAGGACGGACAAGGGCGGCAAGGAGTACTTCTGGCCGCATGACGTGGAGCACGTGGTGGACGCCGCCGGCAAGATCACCGGTGCGAAGCTCAAGCACGCGGTCGGCGAGCTGCCAGCCGGCACGCCCATCGACTACGAGGGCGTGGGCACCATGTCCAAGTCGAAGAACAACGGCGTGGACCCGCAGGACCTGATCGAGCGCTACGGCGCCGACACCGCGCGGCTGTTCACCATGTTCGCCGCGCCACCGGAGCAGACGCTGGAGTGGAACGACGCGGCGGTGGAGGGCGCGCACCGCTTCCTCAAGCGGGTGTGGGCCTTCGGCGCCCGGCATGCCGAGGCGATCCGCGCCGCCGGCGCACCCGATTGCGCCATTGGCGGGGACGCCAAGGCGCTGCGCCGCGAGGTGCACACCGTGCTGCGCCAGGTGAGCTACGACTACGAGCGCATGCAATACAACACCGTGGTCTCCGGCACGATGAAGCTGCTCAATGCGCTGGAGGGCTTCAAGGGCGATGGCTCGGCCGCATCAAGCGCCGTGCTGCGCGAGGGCTACGGCATCCTGCTGCGCACCCTCTACCCCGCCTGCCCGCACCTCACCGCCGTCGCCTGGAAGGAGCTGGGCTATGCCGCGCAGCTGGGCGACCTGCTGGATGCGCCCTGGCCCACGGTGGACGAGGCCGCGCTGGTGCAAGACGAGGTCGAGCTGATGCTGCAGGTCAACGGCAAGCTGCGCGGCAGCCTCACCGTGCCGGCCTCGGCCGACAAGGCGGCGATCGAAGCCGCGGCCCTGGCGAGCGAGGGCTTTGCCAAGTTCAGCGAAGGCAAGCCGGCGAAGAAGGTCATCGTCGTGCCCGGCCGGCTGGTCAACGTGGTGGTCTGAGAAAGGGCTGGGACATGAGCCGCACTGCATCCGTTGCCCTGGCCCGCCGGCATCTGCTGGCTCTGGGCGTGGCCGGCGGCACTGCCACGCTGCTGGCCGGCTGCGGCTTCCAGCTGCGTCGCCGCCAGGCGCTGCCGCTGACCAGCATCGCGCTGGTCGGCTTCAGCACACGCTCGCCCTTCGAGGCCGAGCTGCGCCGCCAGATCGCCGCCAGCGGCCCCACGCGCGTGGTGGACGTGCCCAACGAGGCCCAGGTGGTGCTGCGCGTGCTGCGCGAGTCGCGCGAGCAGGCGGTCGTCACCACCACGTCTGCCGGCTTGGTGCGCGAAGTGACGCTGCGCCAGTGGTTCGGCTTTCGCGTCACCTCGCCCGACGGCGAGCAGGTGTGGCTGCCCGACACCACGCTGCTGCAGACGCGCGACATGACCTTCAACGAGCGCGACGCGCTGGCCAAGCAGTCCGAGGCCGAGATGCTCTACCGCGTCATGCAGGCCGATCTGGTGCAGCAGGTGATGCGCCGCCTGGCCGCGCTCACGCCGCCGGTCGGCACCAGCGCGCCCGCGGCCACACCGGCGGCATCGGCCACCCCGCGCTGAGCAGCGATGCAGATCCGCAGATGCAAGTCCGCGCCGAGCAGCTCGCCGATCACCTGAAGAAAGGCCTGGCGCCGCTCTACGTCGTGCACGGCGACGAGCCGCTGCTGGCGCAGGAGGCGGCCGATGCCATCCGCGGCGCAGCACGCGCAGCCGGCTTCTGCGAGCGACAGACCTACACCGTGGCGGGTGCGCACTTCGACTGGGGCGCCGTGCTGGCCGCGGCCGGCTCGCTGTCGCTGTTTGCCTCGCGGCAGGTCATCGAGATCCGCATCCCGTCGGGCAAGCCGGGCCGCGACGGCTCCGAGGCGCTGCAGCGCTATGCCGAGCAGGCCAGCGGCAATGCCGACGTGCTCACGCTCGTCACCCTGCCACGGCTGGACCGGCAGCAGCAGGCCAGCGGCTGGTTTACCGCACTCGATGGCGCAGGCGTGAGCATCCGGGTCGATCCGGTGGAGCGCAGCGCCCTGCCGGCCTGGATCGCGCGCCGCCTCGCTGCGCAGGGCCAGCGCGTGGCCGAGGGCGAGGATGGCCAGCGCGCGCTCGCCTTCTTCGCCGACCGCGTGGAGGGCAACCTGCTGGCCGCGCACCAGGAGATCACCAAGCTCGGCCTGCTCTACCGGGCGGGCGAGCTGAGCCTGGAGCAGATCGAGTCAGCGGTGGTCGACGTCGCCCGCTACAACGTCTTCAAGCTGGGCGAGGCGGTGCTGGCCGGCCAGGTGCCGCGCGTGCTGCGCATGCTCGACGGCCTGCAGGCCGAAGGCGAGGCTGCGGTGCTGGTGCAATGGACACTGGCCGAGGACATCCTGGCCCTGCAGCGCGTGCACAGCGCGATCGAGGCCGGCAGGCCGCTGCCGCTGGCCCTGCGCGAGCAGCGGGTCTGGGGCGTCAAGGAAAAGCTCTTCGAGCGCCTGGTGCCGCGCCTGGACCGCCACACCCTGGCCCGGCTGGTGGCCGCCGCCGCCACCTGCGACGGCATCGTCAAGGGCCTGAAGCATCCGCAATGGCCGCAGGAGCCGTGGGCCGCACTGGAACGCCTGGCATTGATGGTCGCCCGCGCGGCCTCCCCCGCGGCACCGGCACCGCGCCACACTGGGCCGGCGCACGTCGCCCGCTGAGGGCGGTTGCCGCGCGCCGGCGCGGCCGGCTTACAGCCACTCGACGGGCGAGCCGGTTGCCGACCAGGCGGTCCCGTCCGGGCTCAGCAGGATGCCGGCATCGGTCACCAGCGCGGCCAGTGGACGGTCCTGGGGTTCGGGCTGGAAGGCCTCCAGCGGCATCTCGGCACAGCGCCAGGCCACGCCCACGGCCAGGGCGCCGCGATGTTCGGCCAGATAGCGGTCGAAATAGCCGCCGCCATAGCCCAACCGCCAGCCGCTGGGCGTGAAGCCCACGCAGGGCACGATAAGCACGTCGGGCTCGACCTCGGGGCCGTCGGCCGACGGGATGCCACAGGCATCGGGCTGCAGCATGCCGCCCGCCGGCCACAGGCGGTAGACCATGCGCCGCGGCTCGCGCTGCGACCAGGGCAGGGCACGGGGGATGTCGCGCAACCCCGCGGCCCGGTCCAGCATGGGCCATGGGTTAAATTCCCCGCGAATGGGCCAGTAGGCGCCGATGCAGCGGGGTGCCAGCTCGTTCAGCACCTCGGCCAGGTGCCGGCCCAGCTGGGCCGTGGCCTGCGCCACCTCGCCGTCGCTGACGAACTGGTCGCGGCGCGCCAGCAGCCATCGTCGCCATTCGGCGCGCGGCGCACCGGAGGCAGGGCCAGGCCTGTCGGACATGAGGATCCCCCGCAGATGAACCGGAGACGATTATCTCCACCGGCCATGCGCCAGCCGCAGGCCGATGCCTCCCGCCCCCCATCCGGCCGCCCGGCCCCCGCTGCCTTGGCGGGCGGCGCCGGCGGCGGCATCGCCCGCATCGGGCTCATCCGCCGATATGGCGCCCTGGCGCTGGCCAGCCTGCTGGCGGCCGTGGCCTTGCCGGTCGTTGCCTTCCAGGATGCCCAGGTGCTGGACGCGCGCGACGCCGCGCGCCGCGCCGACCGCCCCCGCTTGGCCGCCCTGCGCCAGGCCGCCGAAGCCGACGGCCATCCGCTGGCCGGCTGGGTGGCGTACTGGGAGCTGAGCCCGCGCCTGGGCGAGGCGCAGCCCAGCGAGGTCGAGGCCTTCCTCACCCGCTGGGCCGGCAGCTATGTGGAGGACCGGCTGCGCAACGACTGGCTGCTGGAGCTGGGCCGCCGCCGCGATTGGGACCGCTTCGCCCAAATCCATCCCGGTTTTCGCATGCGTGACGACCGCGAAGTGGCCTGCTACGCGCTGCTCACCCGCCACCTGCGCGGTGAGAACGTTCGCAACGCGGCCCTGGCCGCCTGGTGGGAGCAGCGCGACGCCGACGACGGCTGCAACCTGCTGGCCACCGCGCTGCGCGACGCCCGGCAGCTGCAGCCCCTCGACATCTGGCGCCGGCTGCGCGTGGCGGTGGAGGCCAACAAGCCGCGCCACGTGCAGCAGATCGCCGTGCTGCTGGGCGGCCCGGTGGCGCGGCAGATCGCCGAGACGCTGGACAACCCGGCCCGCACGCTGACCCGTCAGCGCCGCTCGATGGGCTCGCTCGGGACCGAGGTGGCTGCGCTGGCCCTGATCCGCCTGGCCGCCCAAGATCCGGACGCCGCGGCGCGTGAGATGGACGAGAACTGGCAGCCGCTGCTGCCGCGCGAGGCCGCGGCCTGGGTCTGGGCCGCCATCGGCAGGCAGTCCGCGCTGCGCCTGCAGCCGCAGGCCGTGGACCACTTCGACCGGGCCTGGGCCGCCTGGGGCCAGGCCCCTGCTGCCGCCGGCACGCGCGATGAACCCTCGCCCGTGGCCGTGGGCTGGTCGGACGAGACGCTGGCTTGGCAGGTACGCGCGGCCATCCGCCAGGCCACCGCCGACGGCGTGGACCCCCGCCTGGCCGCGCGCCGCTGGCAGCAGGTGCTGACCGCCATCGCCGCGATGAGCCCCGGCCGGCAGGACGATGAAGACTGCGTCTACTGGCGGGCCCGCGCGCTGCTGGCCCTGCCGGCGCAAGCGGTGCAGGGCGCCGCATCAGGCCCGGCAACCGCCCCCGCGTCGCCCGGCGCACCGCCAGGAGCGACCGGCAACCTGGCGGTATCCACCCTGCGCGCCAACGAAGCCGCTGCCGGCTCCTCGGCCGCCTTTGGCCGCGGCGGCGGCGGCGCAGCCGGCTCCAGCGCCCCGGCAGCTGCCGCCACGGTGGCCAGCCGCCCCGCGGCGGCGCTCACCACACACCAGGAGGCTCGCGCGCTGTTGCAGTCCATTGCCGGCCCGTTCAGCTTCTATGGCCTGATCGCCACCGAGGACCTGGGCCGCCCTGCCACCCTACCGGCGCGCCCGCCCGCGCTCACGCCCAGCGAGCTTGCCCGCGCCCGCGAGGAGCCCGGCCTGGCCCGGGCGCTGCTGCTCTTCGACCTGGGCCTGCGCAGCGAGGCGGTGCGCGAGTGGAACTTCACCGTCGGCCCGGCCCGCCCGGGCGGCCTGTCCGACCGCGAGCTGCTGGCCGCCGCCCAGCTCGCCTGCGACAAGCAGATCTGGGACCGCTGCATCAACACCAGCGACCGCACGCGCAACCTGGTCGACCTGTCACAGCGCTATCCCTTGCCCTACCGCAGCGAGCTGCTGCCCGCGGCCCGGCAGGCCCGGCTGGACGCGGCCTACCTCTACGGACTGATCCGCCAGGAGTCGCGCTTCCTGCCGGCCGCGCGCTCGTCGGTGGGCGCCTCCGGCCTGATGCAGGTGATGCCGGCCACAGCCAGCTGGACGGCCCGCAAGCTCGGCATCGCCTACTCGCCCGACGACCTGCACGACCCGCAGACCAACATCCGCCTGGGCGTGGGCTACCTCAAGCTGGTGCTCGACAACCTGGGCGGCGCCCAGGCCCTGGCCGCTGCCGGCTACAACGCTGGGCCGCGCCGGCCCCAGCGCTGGCGCGAAGGCCCCACGCTGGATGCCGTGGCCTGGGTCGAGAACATCCCCTTTGCCGAAACGCGCGACTACGTCAAGAAGGTGCTGGCCAATGCCGAGGTATACGCCGGCCTGATCGACGGCCGCCAGCCCGCCATCCGCGCCCGGCTGGGCGAGCGCATCGGCCCCAACCAGCCGCGCGCCCCGACCCCCGACCTCAATCTGCCGTGAGCCGTTAGCGGGCGGACGCCCGCTACCACTGCGGCGGCCGATCGGTGACGCCGAGGATCGCGGGCCAAGACAGCATGGGCCGAGCCAAAAGAAAAGCCGCCCGGCAAGGGGCGGCTTCCACAGGCAAGCAACGATGCGGCCGGTCGTCAGGCCGCAGCCAGCAGCATCGCCGTGTCGAACGCGCTGCTCATCGGCGGCAGGTTCATCGTCAGCGGTGCGGTCGCGTTCTTCGCGGTCTTCACCGGCTTGACCGGTGCATCGTTCTGGGCCACTTCAGCCCGTTCCCACTGGCCATTTTCCTGGGAACGGGCTACTGAAAAGAATAGAAGCACCTGAACGGTATCTTCCTCTCGCCCCAGTAGTCGGCGGCATCGCGGAAGACGTCGAGCAGTTGCTCGCGCGCCTCGCGGTCGAAGCGCGGGTTGTCGGGCAGTTGGTCCAGTACCACGACGAAGCCACGCTGCGGGCCCGACTTGTTCACCAGGTCGGTCAGACAGTCATAGAAGCTGTCCAGGCTCTTGGCGTACTGCTCCGGGAAGGTGAATCCCGCCACCAGGGCGTCGATGGCATCCTGCTTGGACTGCACCTCGCCCAGGTTGGCATAGAGGAAGTGCTGGCCCTGGTTCTGCGCGGCCTCCAGCAGGTCTTCGACCCGGAAGGCGCGGATGGCCTGCACGATATTCGGACGGACGGTCTGCAGCATCATGTCGGGATCCCCGGCGCTGGGGTACCAGCCGCTCGCCGCGGGCGGGGTCACTTCAGGGGGCCTCGTGAGTGTCATCGTGTCGTGCCGGTTGAGAGTGCGAGATCAGGCAGGAGTTGCATCGAGACGCGTGCTCGGGCGGCCATCGTCAGCCACGCGGCGGCGGCCGGAAGGCGCCGCTGCTTGGGTTAGACTGCGGCGATTCACCCGTCGCCAACCGCACAGGGCAACCCGCTCGGCCAGCGGGCGAGCCGGCGCAACAGCCGCGCCAGCCGCGACCCGATCCGTTGCACCCGGGCAGGATGGTGTTGATCGGGCAGGCCAGACCAGGTAGCGTCCAGAGCAGCCGTCGCGACCATCGCAACCGAACGCCCGAGCCAGCTGTCGACGGAGCCGGCCGGCTGCCAAGCCGCTGCAGCGTGCCGAGGGCCACGGAGGAAAGAGGTCGGGGGCGATGGCCGGAACACCTGGGGCGCAGCGGCGCTGCGCCAACCGGGCCTACCCGGGCCGGGCCTCAGCAGTGCCTGCCGACGCCCGGATCGCCTGCCGATCATGACGCTCGCCCCTGTGCCGGAAAAGCGTCATGGTACTGAAACACCCGTCCAAGCTCAAGCCGGCTGCCTCAAATTTGAGCACCCGATCAGGGTCTTTTTGGCACTGGCGCGCACCCGGGAGCACTGGGGGCCAAGCCCTCAAGCGCCCGTGACGACTGGCGCCCAGAGACGAGCCTGGGGTGCCAACAGGCGGCCCAGGCCGCCCGGCCATCCCTGACGCGAGCCGGACAGGCGCCGGCCCGGCTGGCCGTCACCTGACCGCATTGATGTCCGCCACGATCATCGCCGTCATGTTGATGATGCGGCGCACGGTGGCCGAGGCGGTGAGGATGTGCACGGGCTTGGCCGCGCCGAGCAGGACGGGGCCCAGGGCGATGCCGCCACCGGCGGCGATCTTGAGCAGGTTGTAGGAGATGTTGGCGGCGTCGATGTTGGGCAGCACCAGCAGGTTCGCTTCGCCGCTCAAGGTGCTGCTGGGCATCAGCTTGTTGCGGTAGGGCGCGTCCAGTGCGGTGTCGCCATGCATCTCGCCGTCGATCTCCAGCCAGGGCGCGCGCTCGCGCACCAAGGCGAGCGCCTCGCGCATCTTGATGGCCGAGGGCTGGTTGCTGGAGCCAAAGTTGGAGTGCGACAGCAGTGCGGCCTTCGGGGGCGTGCCCAGACGCATCATCTCGTGGGCGGCCATGACCGTCAGCTCGGCCAGCTGCTCGGCCGTCGGGTCATAGTTGATGTGGGTGTCCACCAGATAGACCTGCCGGCCGGGCAGGATCAGGCCGTTCATGCAGCCGTAGGTCTTGCAGCCCTCGCGGCGGCCGATGACCTGGTCGATGTAGTGCAGGTGCATGCCCGGGGTGCCCCAGGTGCCGCAGATCAGGCCGTCGACCTCGCCCTTGTGCAGCAGCATGGAGCCGATGAGCGTCAGGCGCCGCCGCATCTCGATCTTGGCCATGGGCTGGGTGATGCCCTTGCGCTCGGTCATGCGGTGGTAGGTCTGCCAGTAGTCGCGGTAGCGCTCGTCGTAGTCGGTGTTGACCACGTCGTAATCGCGGCCGGCCTGCAGACGCAGGCCGAAGCGCTCGACACGCTGGGCGATGACGTTGGCACGACCCACGAGCGTGGGGCGGGCCAGGTTTTCATCCACCACAACCTGCACGGCGCGCAGCACGCGCTCGTCTTCGCCCTCGGCATAGGCCACGCGCTTGGCCGCGGCGCGCTTGGCCAGGGCAAAGAGCGGGCGCATGACGTTGCCCGAGGCGTAGACGAAGCTCTGCAGCTTCTCGCGGTAGGCGTCCAGGTCGGCGATGGGCCGCGTGGCCACGCCCGACTCGGCGGCGGCGCGGGCCACGGCCGGGGCGATCTTCATCATCAGCCGCGGGTCGAACGGCTTGGGGATGAGGTACTCGGGGCCGAAGCTCAGCGTGGCGCCGGCGTAGGCGGCGGCCACCACTTCGCTCTGCTCGGCCTGGGCCAGCTCGGCGATGGCATGCACGGCGGCGATCTCCATCTCATCGGAGATGGTGGTGGCACCGCAGTCCAGGGCCCCGCGGAAGATGTACGGGAAGCACAGGACGTTGTTGACCTGGTTGGGGTAGTCGGTGCGGCCGGTGGCCATGATGGCGTCGTCACGCACCGCCTTGACTTCATCCGGCAGGATCTCGGGCGTGGGGTTGGCCAGGGCGAAGATCACCGGCTTGGCGGCCATCCGGGCCACCATGTCGGCCTTGAGCACACCGCCGGCGGACAGGCCGAGGAAGACGTCGGCGCCCTCGATGACCTCGGCCAGCTTGCGCGCGGCGGTCTTCTGCGCGAAGACGGCCTTGTCCGGGTCCATCAGCTCGGTACGGCCCTCGTAGACGACGCCGGCCAGATCGGTCACCCACACGTTCTCGCGCGGCAGGCCCAGCTTGATGAGCAGGTTCAGGCAGGCCAGGGCCGCGGCGCCGGCGCCGGAGGTGACGAGCTTGATCTCGCGGATGTCCTTGCCGACGACCTTCAGCGCATTGAGCACCGCCGCGCCGACGACGATGGCCGTGCCGTGCTGGTCGTCGTGGAAGACCGGGATCTTCATGCGCTCGCGCAGCTTGCGCTCGACGTAGAAGCAGTCCGGGGCCTTGATGTCTTCGAGGTTGATGCCGCCGAAGGTGGGCTCCAGCGCGGCGATGATCTCCACCAGCCGGTCCGGGTCCTTCTCGTTGATTTCGATGTCGAAAACGTCGATGTCGGCGAACTTCTTGAACAGCACGCCCTTGCCTTCCATCACCGGCTTGGCCGCCAGCGGGCCGATGTCGCCCAGGCCGAGCACGGCCGTGCCGTTGGTGATGACCGCCACCAGGTTGCCGCGGCTGGTGTACTTGAAGGCGTTGGCCGGGTCTTCGACGATCTGCTCGCAGGGCGCGGCCACACCGGGCGAGTAGGCCAGGGCGAGGTCGCGCTGGTTGACCAGCGACTTGGTGGGCGCGATGGCGATCTTGCCGGGCGTGGGATGCTCGTGGTATTCGAGCGCGGCACGCTTGATCTCGGCGCGCTTGTCTTCTGGGTTCGTCATCGCAGCTGGGGCGGCTGCCCACGCGCGCGGACCACGGCGCGGGCTGGCCCAATCCAAAAACAGGCATTGTAGGAAGGGCGTGCCGGCCGAGCGGCGGCGAGGCCGACAATGTGGACATGAGCCTGGGCGAGTTCGCGCTGATCGAGCAGTACTTCCGCCGGCCGGCGCCGCGTGCGGCGCTGGGCGGGGGGGACGACTGCGCGCTGCTGGCGCCGGCCGCAGGCCAGCAGCTGGCCATCTCCACTGACGCGCTGGTCGAGGGGCGCCACTTCCTGTCCACCGTGCCGCCCGACCGGCTGGGGCACAAGGCGCTGGCCGTCAACCTGAGCGACCTGGCCGCCTGCGGCGCCGGGCCCCTGGCCTTCACGCTGAGCCTGTCGCTGCCGGGGGTGGACGAAGCCTGGCTGGCCGGCTTCGCGCGCGGGCTGCTGGCGCTGGCCGACGAGCACGAGTGCGACTTGATCGGTGGCGACACCACGGCCGGGCCGCTGGTGATCAACATCACGGTCTTCGGCCAGGTGCCGGCCGGCGCCGCCTTGCTGCGCAGCGGGGCCAGGCCGGGCGACGACATCTGGATCAGCGGCCGGCTGGGCGATGCGCGGCTGGCGCTGGAGGCCTTCCGCGGCGCGCTGTCGCTGGACGGGCGGGACTTCGACGCCGTGCGGCCGGCGCTGGAGCTGCCGCAGCCGCGCGTGCTGCTGGGGCAGGCGCTGCGCGGCGTGGCCAGCAGCGCGATCGACGTGTCCGACGGGCTGCTGGGCGACCTGGGCCATGTGCTTAAGGCCAGCGGCGTGGGCGCCGATCTGGACGTGGACGCCGTGCCCCGCGGCCCGGTGCTGGCACGCCAGCCGGCCACCCTGCAGCGCCTGTGCACGCTGACAGGAGGGGACGATTACGAGCTGCTGTTCACCGCGCCGCCTGCGCTGCGGGCCGCTGTGCACCAGGCGGAGCTGACCGCCGGCACGGCCGTCACGCGCATCGGGCGCATCGTGACCGAGCCGGGGCTGCGCCTGCACGATGCGCACGGCCGGCCGGTGGTGCATGAGGCGGCGTCCTTCGACCACTTCCGTTGATACCCGCCGCTGCGACGGGCCGCCGGCCGCGCGGCTTGGCGATCCGGCCCTCTGATCAAATGACCCTCGACACCCCGCTTGCTCCCGCCGACGTGCAGCCCCCTCCCCAGCGCCGCGCCGACTGGCGCTTCCTGTGCAGCCATCCGGCGCACTGGCTCGCACTGGGCGCGGGCAGCGGGCTGAGCCCCGTCGCACCGGGCACGGTGGGCACGCTGTGGGCCTGGCTGGCCTTCGTCGTCTTCGACCTGTGGCTCACCGAGCGGCAATGGGGCTGGGTGCTGGCCGCGGCGCTGCCCGTGGGCTGGTGGGCATGCACGGTGACGGCGCGCAACCTGGGCACGAGCGACCCAGGGCAGGTGGTGTGGGACGAGGTGATCGCCTTCTGGCTGGTGCTGTGGGTGCTGATGCCGGCCGGCTTCGGCATGCAGCTTGCCGCCTTCGTGCTGTTCCGCTGGCTGGATGCAACCAAGCCGGGCCCGGTGGGCTGGGCCGACCGGCTGATCCAGCCGCGTGGCGGCCGTATCGGCTGGCGGGAGGGCTGGGGCATCCTGATCGACGATCTGGTCGCGGCCGGCTGCACTTTGTTGCTGCTGGCCGTCTTCGTCCAGGCCCGCAGCGTCTGGTAGGACGGCGACAAGGAGTCTGACGTGATCGAGATCGGGGAAGACGTGCGCGTGCTGGTGCAGCGGGTGGCTGATCGGCTGAAGGCTCGCGGCGAACAGCTGGTGACGGCCGAGTCGTGCACCGGCGGGCTGATCGCCGGCTGCGTGACCAACGTGCCCGGCTCCAGCAGCACCTTCGAGCGCGGCTTCGTCACCTACAGCAACGACGCCAAGACACAGATGCTGGGCGTGCCGGCCGATCTGATCGACAAGCACGGCGCGGTCAGCGAGCCGGTGGCACTGGCCATGGCCGAGGGCGCGCTGCGCGCCGTGGGCGCCCGCGACAACGGCGAGCCCTGCGCGCACTGGGCGGTGGCCGTCACCGGCATCGCCGGGCCGGACGGCGGCACGCCGGACAAGCCGGTGGGCACGGTGTGGATCGCCTGGGCCCAATGCGGCCAGGCGGCGCAGGCCGAGTGCTGCCGCTTCGACGGCGGCCGCGCGGCCGTGCGCGGCCAGACGGTGGTGCGGGCGCTGCAGGGCCTGCTGGAGCGCATCGACCGCGACGGGCGCTGAGCCGCAGCGGCCCCGCAGCGCAGCGGGCGGCAGGGCGGACGGCACCCGCTGGCAGGGCCGTCAGAGCATGGCCGCGAACTCGGTCCCCAGCCGCTCGTCGGCCGTGTGCGGCGGGCTCCACAGGCGGGCCCACTGCACGAAGGTGTCCACCGGCATGGCGCGGGCGATGAAGTGGCCCTGGGCCTCGTCGCAGCGCAGGCCGGACAGCAGCTTCCAGGCCTTGGCGTTCTCCACGCCTTCGGCCACCACGGCCAGCCCCAGGTTGTGCGCCAGGTCGACGGTCGAGCGCACGATCTTGGCGTCGCTCAGGTCCGACTCCATGTTCATCACGAAGGACTTGTCGATCTTCAGCTCATCGACCGGCAGCCGCTTGAGGTACGCCAGCGACGAATAGCCCGTGCCGAAGTCGTCGATGGACAGGCGCAGGCCCATCGTATGCAGCCGCTCCAGCGTGGCCAGCGCCCGCTGGGGGTCGTCCATGATGGCGCTCTCGGTGATCTCCAGGCACAGCGCGCCGGGCTCCACGGCGTGGGCGGCCAGCAGGCGGGCCACCTTGTCGGGCAGGTCCTGGTCCATCAGGTCGCGGGTGGACAGGTTGACCGACAGCTTCAGGCTGAAGCCCTGCGCACGCAGGGCGCGCCAAGTGAGCGCCGTGCGCTCGATCATCCAGCTGGTGAGGACGCGCACGAAGCCGGTCTGCTCGGCAAAGTAGATGAAGCGCATGGGCGGCACCAGGCCGCGCTCGGGGTGCTGCCAGCGCAGCAGGGCCTCCGCGCCGATGACCTGGCCGCTGATCAGGCTGACCTTGGGCTGCAGCCAGATTTGCAGCTGGCCCTGGTCCACCGCCTGGCGCAGCTCGCCCTGCAGGGTCAGCGACTCCTGGCTGGATGAATCCAGCCCCGGGTGGTAGGTGACGGTGCCGGCCTGCTGGTGCTTGGCCGCGTACATGGCCACTTCGGCATGGCTGAGCAGCTCGTCCGCGTCGCGGCCGTGGGCCGGCGCGCTGGCGATGCCGATGCCGGCGCCCAGGTCCACGGTGTGGTCGTAGAGGACGATCGGGCGCTCGCAGCTCTTGAGGATGCGCTGCGCGACCACCAGGCCTCCGGCGGCGTCGGTGGCCGGCAGCAGCACGGCGAACTCGTCGCCGCCCAGCCGGGCCAGGCGGTGGTCGGGCGAGAGCACCGCATCGCGCAGGCGCTGGGCCACAAGCTGCAGCAGCCGGTCGCCCAGGCGGGGTCCGAGCACGTCGTTGACGTGCTTGAAGCGGTCCAGATCCAGCATGAGCACGGTGCAGGGCTTGCCGGTGGCCGCGGCCTGCTCGATGGCGTGGCGCAGGTCGGCGCGGAACTGCTCGCGATTGGGCAAGCCGGTGAGCGCGTCGCGGAAGGCCAGGCGGCGGATCTCGCTTTCGCGGTGCATCACGCCAAGGCGCATGGCCTCGATGGCCTGGGCCAGCGCGCCCAGCGCATGGGCATCGCCCAGGGGCACGGGGGTGGAGTAGTCGCCGCCGCCCAGGCGGTGCACCGACTGCGCCAATGCACGCAGCGGGCGTACCACGCGCCGGGTGAGCCAAGCGGCACCGCCGGCCAGCACGGCCAGCGCCAGGAAGAGCAGGCCGAAGAGCGTCCAGCGCAGCACGTCATGGCTGGCCGAGACCTCGCGCACCGAGCGCAGCAGCACCAGAGACGGCCCCCCGCCGGGCGCCGACCGCGCGCCGGCCGACGCCGGCAGCGGGACGATGCGCGCCGCAAAGCGCTCGCCGCCCAGACGCACCAGGCCGTTGGCGTCGGGCGAGGTGGCCGGATGCGCCCGCCAGCGGGCCACCTCCTGCGCCAGCGCGGCCGGGACGGTGGCGGCAGCCACCTGCCAGCCGGTCTCGCCGGGCCGGCCGACCTGCACAGGCTGCGCTCCATCCGGTAGCGTGGCCGGGGGAGCCTGCAGCAGCACGGCCTGGGTGGCGGCGAGGGCCTGCAGCTCGCGCAGCCGCGTTTGCGCCGGCAGGCCCGGCGCCACCGCCCGCGACCACAGCAGGACAGCGGCACGCTGACCGGCGCTGAGGTCGCTGTCCAGCTGAGCGGCCACCTGGCGGCGGATGCCCTGCTCGACCAGCACCAGGCCGACGGCGAGGACACTGGCCAGCACCGCCAGGTAGAACACCAGGCTGCGCACGGGCAGACGCCAGGGGCGGGAGCGGGGCATGGGCGGGTAAGGGCGGCGGACGGAATGAGGAAGCCGATCAACACCGGGTGGCATGCCGCCCCGCTGCGCCAGCAGAAGGGCACGTCAAGCCGCTAGGGCTGGCCCAAGCGTGCAGCGCGCTCAGGCAAGCAGGATGTCTATCGGCGCGGCCGCCGCGGCCCTTGAATGGGGGCAGCCCGGATACCCATGCCGACTAGGATGAACCCGGCCCCCTCGGCCCCACAAGCCCTTCATCCGAATGGCCGCCCAGGTGTCACGCCCGGCGCGCGTCTGTGGCGGCCAGAGGGTCTGAGCGTGAGACCAAGCTCAGCCCCCCAGGCCCAGCCGCCGGCACAGGGCCAGCGTCGGCCCGGCCTGGTTCATCGAATAGAAGTGCAGCCCGGGCGCGCCCTCACGGCGCAGCCGCTCGCACAGCGCGGCGATCACGTCCAAGCCGAAGGCCTGGATGGAGGCGCGGTCGTCGCCATAGGCCTGCAGGCGCAGGCGGATCCAGCGCGGCACCTCGGCGCCGCAGGCGTCCGAGAAGCGCAGCAGCTGCGTGGCATTGGTGATCGGCATGATGCCCGGCACCACCGGCACCGTCAGACCGAGCCGGCGCGTCTCCTCGACGAAACGGCAGTAGCTGTCGGCGTTGAAGAAGTACTGCGTGATGGCCGCATCTGCGCCGGCGCGCACCTTGGCCGCATAGGCCTGCAGATCCGCCTGCGGCGAGGCGGCCTGCGGGTGCATCTCGGGGTAGGCCGCCACCTCGATGTGGAAGGCATCGCCATGCTCGGCGCGGATGAAGGCCACCAGGTCGCTGGCGTACTGGAAGTCGCCCAGCCCGCCGGAGCCGTAGCCCGACGGCAGGTCGCCGCGCAGGGCGACGATGCGGCGGATGCCGGCGGCGCGGAACTGCGCCAGCTGCTCGCGCACGCTGGCCCGGGTGGCGCCGATGCACGAGAAATGCGGCGCGGCGTCCACGCCCTCGGCCAGGATGGCGCGCACCGTCTCCAGCGTGCCCGACTGCGTGGTGCCGCCGGCGCCATAGGTCACGGAGCAGAACTGCGGCTTGAGCGTGTAGAGCTCCTGGCGCACGGCGGCGAGCTTGTCGGCGCCCTCCGGCGTCTTGGGCGGGAAGAACTCGATGCTGATCGGGAAGGCGTCGCTCATGGCGTGTCTTTCAGGAAGATCGGTGTGTGCGTCGGGCGCACCGGGCGGGTGTGTCAGCGCGGGTGTCTTAGCGCGGGTGTCTTGGCGCGGCGTCTCGGCAGGGCGTCTCGGCGCTGCGCATAGGCGGTGCGCATAGGCGTCAGACCGGCGCGCGTGCGTCGCCACCGGCCCGGGCGTGGATGAAGAACTCGGCATTGCCGTCGCCGCCGGCGATCGGGCTGGGGAAGTCGTCCAGCACGGTCCAGCGTGCCGCCTCGCAGGCCTGGCGCACGGCCAGCCGGGCGGCCTGGCGCGAGGCCTGGTCGCGCACCACGCCGCCCTTGCCGACATGGGCCGGGCCCAGCTCGAACTGCGGCTTGACGAGCAGCAGGGCGTCGCCGCCGGGCCTGAGCCATGGCGCCAGGTGGGCGATGCAGCCGGCCAGGGGGATGAAGGCGAGGTCGGCCACCAGCAGATCGAAGCCACCGGCCGGTGCGTGGCCCGCCAAGGCGGAGCCGGCCAGCTCGCGCACGTGCAGGCCCTGCAGCGCCGTCACGCGCGCATCGGCCTGCAGCCGCGGATGCAGCTGGCCGTGGCCCACGTCGAAGCCCACCACGCGCACGGCGCCACGCGCCAGCAGCACATCGGTGAAGCCGCCGGTGCTCTGCCCGGCGTCCAGCGCCACGCGGCCGGCCACATCCAGCCCGGTGTGCGCCAGCGCCCCTTCGAGCTTGAGCCCGCCGCGCGAGACCCAGCGCAGCTCGGCGTCGTCGGTCACCTGCAGCTCGCAGCCCGGCGGCAGCTCGTCGCCCGCCTTCTTCGGCGCCTGCCAGCCCTGCGGGCCCAGCCAGCGCACGGCGCCGCGCTCGATCAGCCGCTGCGCCGCCGAACGGCTGGGCGCCAGGCCGCGTTGCACGAGGAGCTGGTCGATGCGGGGCATGGTGGGCAAGAGCGGGACGCCAAGCAGCGCCTCAGGTCGACGCATCCAGGTGCTGGCGGGCCGCTTCGGCCAGCCGCCGGTCGAAGGTCAGCAGCGGGCAGCGCAGTTGCGCAGCCACGGCCAGGTAGGCGGCGTCATAGGCCGACAGCGCATAGCGGGCAGCCAGGTCGAAGGCGGCCGCAGCCTGCACCGGGACCCAATCGATGCCCAGCGCTTCCAAATCCAGCAGCGCCGCACGCAGCGCGGCTTCGTCCTCGCCACGGCGCAGCTTGGTGGCCGCGACGTTGGCGATTTCGTCACGCAACAGGTCTGGGGCCACCGGCTGGCAGGCAGCGATGCGGCCTGCCGCCTGGGCCTGCTCGGGCTCGGCGAAGAGCACCGCGGCAATCAGGCTGGCATCGACCACCGCCGGGGCACGCTGGGCGAACTGCGGGGGCGGCTCGGCCACGTACAGCCGCCGGGCGCCCGCCTGCGTGCCTTCAGCGCCCGGACGCGGGGTCATGGCCCATGCCATATCGGTGGTCGCGCATCTCGCGAATGAGGTCCACGGAACTTTCCTGCGCCCCGGAGAAACGGCGGCGCGCATCCTCTGCAATGCGCTCCACCGGTCGCCGCGGCGCCGCAATCCGCGCGGTCGCGCGCTCGGTTGCCGGCGGCTCACTCGCAGCCTGCTCGACGATGGCCATCAACTCACCTTGCAGCGAGCGATGGCTGCGCGCCGCCCGCTCGCGCAGACGCTGCGCGAGCTCGTCCGGGACGTCCTTGATCGACAGGTTGACCGACATGATGCCTCCACGATGGATCCGTGGATCCATGCTGGAACCAGAGTTCGGGGCCGGCAAGAGACGGCGGTGCCGTGCCGCCGCCGCGACCGTGGTCAATACCGGTAGGTGTCGGGCTTGTACGGCCCTTCCTTGGGCACGCCGATGTAGGCGGCCTGCTCCTCGGTCAGCTCGGTCAGCTCGGCATTGAGCGTCTTGAGCTGCAGCCGGGCGACCTTCTCGTCCAGGTGCTTGGGCAGCACGTAGACCTTGCCGGCCTCGTAGTAGTCGCTGTGGGTGAACAGCTCGATCTGCGCGATGGTCTGGTTGGCGAAGCTCGACGACATCACATAGCTCGGGTGGCCGGTGGCGCAGCCCAGGTTCACCAGGCGGCCCTTGGCCAGCAGGATGATGCGCTTGCCGTCCTCGAAGACGACGTGATCCACCTGCGGCTTGATCTCCTCCCACTGGCACTTGGCCTCCAGCTCGGCCACGTCGATCTCGTTGTCGAAGTGACCGATGTTGCAGACGATGGCGTTGTGCTTCATCGCCTGCATGTGCTTGAAGGTGATGACGCTCTTGTTGCCGGTGGCGGTGACGAAGATGTCGGCCTTGTCGGCGGCCCAGTCCATGGTCACGACGCGGAAGCCCTCCATCGCGGCCTGCAGGGCGTTGATGGGGTCGATCTCGGTCACCCAGACCTGGGCCGAGAGGGCGCGCAGCGCCTGGGCCGAGCCCTTGCCCACGTCGCCGTAGCCGCAGACCACGGCGATCTTGCCGGCGACCATCACGTCGGTGGCGCGCTTGATGCCGTCCACCAGCGATTCGCGGCAGCCGTAGAGGTTGTCGAACTTGCTCTTGGTGACGCTGTCGTTGACGTTGATGGCGCGGAACATCAGCGAGCCCTTGGCCGACATCTCCTTCAAGCGATGCACGCCGGTGGTCGTCTCCTCGGTCACGCCGATGATGTGGGCGCTCTTGCGGCTGTACCAGGTCGCATCCTGGGCCAGCTTGGCCTTGATGGCGGCGAACAGCACGCGCTCCTCCTCGCTGCCCGGGTTGGCCAGCACCGATGCATCGCGCTCGGCCTGCTTGCCCAGGTGCATCAGCAGCGTGGCATCGCCCCCGTCGTCCAGGATCATGTTGGGGCCTTCGCCGTCGGCGCCCTGCGGGCCGAACTCGAAGATGCGGTGCGTGTAGTCCCAGTAGTCCACCAGCGTCTCGCCCTTGTAGGCAAAGACGGGCGTGCCCGCGGCCACCAGCGCGGCGGCGGCATGGTCCTGGGTGGAGAAGATGTTGCAGCTGGCCCAGCGCACTTCGGCGCCCAGGGCCTGCAGCGTCTCCACCAGCACGGCGGTCTGGATGGTCATGTGCAGGCTGCCGGCGATGCGCGCGCCCTTGAGCGGCTGGCGGGCGGCGTATTCCTCGCGGATGGCCATCAGCGCCGGCATCTCGACTTCGGCGATGCGGATTTCCTTGCGGCCCCAGTCGGCCAGCGACAGGTCGGCGACGACGTACTGGTCTTGCGCCAGCGGTTTCAACACGGCATTCATGCTCAGCTCCGGTGAAGGCAGCCGCCGCGTCGAAACAGGTGCAGGGAAGTCGAGAGACTCACTCACCCGGATGGACAGCAGGCGGGTGAGCGCGGTTGCGAAGGAAGGGGCTTTCGAGCCTGGCTCCAGGGGATGGAGTTGCAACGCTCCTCGAAAGCGGGCGCCAGTATATCGGCGGGCCTGGCGCGCCGGCGGGTTCCCGCTGGCCGGGTGTGGACTCGTGCCGCTGGGCTGGGGCCTCAGCCCACCACGACGCGGTTGCGGCCCTCCCGCTTGCCGGCCAGGAGCGCTTGGTCGGCGCGCGAGATCGCCTGCTCCAGCGTCTCCTCACCGGCCAGCAAGGCCACGCCGAAGGTCATGGCCAGCGTGACCGGCTCGCCCCCCGGTGCCGCCGGGCGCAGTCGGGCGACGTCCTGGCGCAGGCGCTCGGCCAGCTGCAACGCGCCGTCGAGCCCCGTCTCCGGCAGCAGCAGCAGGAACTCCTCGCCGCCCCAGCGGCCCACGAGATCGATGTTGCGCAGCCCACGCTGCAGCGTGCGGCTGACGGCCCACAGCACGGCATCACCCGCATCGTGGCCATGGCGGTCGTTGATGAGCTTGAAGTGATCGACATCGCACAGCACGACCGCCAGCGGCCGGCCGTAGCGCTGCACACGCCGCACCTCGGCCTGGCCCGCGGCCAGCATGTGGCGGCGGTTGCTGAGCTGGGTGAGCGGGTCGGTGGTGGCCAGCCGGCGCAGCGTGCGCTCGGCCTGGCTGACCAGGATGAAGTAGTAGGCCGACAGTGCGGTCAGCAGCAGCAGCATGCCGCCCACATTGAAGGCATGCAGCCCGTCGAGCACCGCCCGCTCCAGCGCATAGGGCGGGGTGGCGTTGCGCAGGCCAACGGCCAGGCCGGCGTAGAGCGCGCAAAAGCCGGTGGCCACCGGCAGCTTGATGCGCCAGGCCGCCAACGTGCTGAGCACGATGACGGGGATGATGAGGATGATGTAGTAGTGAAAGCCGCTGTCCCAGCCGATCAGCAGGCAGGCGAGTACGGCATGGGCGACGATCTCGGCGGCCATCAGCGAGACGGACGCCGTCGTGCGCCGGCGGCGCAGCAGCACGAAGGCCAGCACGTAGCACAGCACGCTGGCCACGTTGGCGGCGGCCAGGGCGGCGACGCCGGCGGCCTGGAACAGCGCGATGAACGCCAGGTGAATGCCGCCGCCCAGGACGCTGCCGGCCAGCAGCAGGCGGCGAAAGATCTCGGTGCCGTCGTCGGCGGCGTCGCCCAGGGGCGTGGTGGGGAAGAAGACAGAGGTCAAGCTGGGCACGGTGGGGCTGGCGGGGCAAGCTTGATGCCGGCCGGCCCCCGCGGCAAGAGGGGCGAGCCCGCAGCCGAGCACGATCACCGCCGGTGCGTGGCCGATGCACGCCCGGCCGATGCGGTGGAGCCGCCGGTGGCGCGCTAGCCGGCCCGGCGGCTGCGGGCTTCGATCCCCAGCCGCCGCTCACGCAGCGAGCTGGCCGAGCGTCGGAACTGCAGCGATCTGGCCGCAGCCGTTGCCGCGCCGGCCCGGGCGCCCATGACGCGGGCAAAGGTGGAGGCCACCGTGGCCTCGTCGTCGTCGAACGCCCCGTGCGCGCTGGCATTGGACTGGCCGCTGCCGTCGCGTGCCACCACCAGCTCGTGCGGGCCCTTGAGCAGCGGCCGCACCGTGTCCAGGAAGCGCTCCATGCCCAGCAGCGCCACGCCGTCGCGGAAGCCCGGGATGCGCGGCTTGTCCTCGAAGGCGTGCGAGACCATGTAGAGCAGCGACTTGTTGTAGATGTGGGCGCAGTGGTCGTCGCGCTCGTCCTTGTCCGACAGCACGTAGAGCGCGAAGCGCCCGACGTGGCTCGACGCGATGGCCGGGCGGTAGTGGCGGTCGAACAGCGCCAGCGTGCAGGCCGGCGCCCACAGCGTGCAGGTGGCCACCGGGATGCCGGCGGCCTGCAGCTGGCTGAGCAGGGGCGCCAGGAAGATCGAGCCGGCGCTGTGGCCGACCAGGTGCAGCTCCACGCCACCGTCCGCGGCATGCCGGGCCTGCAGCGCCTGCAGATGGCGCACCACCTGGGTGGCCGCGCCGCCGGGGCGGCTGGCGGCCAGGGCGTTCTCCTTCATCTCCTCCCACGATGCCTTGCCGGTCAGCGCGCGGGCCAGCGGCTCCAGCGCGTCGTCCAGCCGGTCGAGCATGAAGTCCTTGGCCGCGTCGAGCACGCCCTCGGGCTTGCGGCGGCGCACCGCGTCCGACAGCATGTTGGCCAGCGTGGTCCAGTAGTCGGTCTTCCAGACGAAGCCCAGCGGATAGACCTGGCCCTGCAGCAGCGGCACGCGGTACTCGGCCAGGCGCTGCACCGCGGCCGACTCGCCCACCAGGCCGCCGTGGGCATAGAGCAGCACGCGGCGCTTCTTCCAGCCCGCCGTCACGCGGGGGATGTCGTCCTCGAAGATGCGCGACAGCGACGCCGGCGTGCTGCCGTACTCGCCGCCCGCGCGCAGCCGGCCTTCGTTGCCCACGCTGACGATGTGCGGGCGCAGGTCGGCAAAGCTGTAGGCCACCGTCTCGCGCGCGGCGGCCGAATGCGCGGTGGCCGTGGCGTCCAGCGTGCGCAGCACCACGGGCGCGCCCAGGCGGGCCACCCACGCGTCGGTGCCGTTGCGCAGCCAGTCGTCGTAGCTGATGCGGGCAAAGCCGCCAGCGCCCCAATCCGGGCCCCAGGAGTTCTGCAGCCAGAAGCCCTGCTCGTCATAGGCGACGATGGCAAAGGCATGGCCGCCGCGCAGCGCCTCGCGCAGCGGGATGGCGCCGTCCGCGCCCACCTCGTCCCAGCCGGCGTGCACGGTGCAGGTGGCATAGAGCACGCCCACCTCGGCCAGGGCCGAGTGCATGGCCACCAGGTCCTTGTGGTTGACGCGGAAGTAGGCGCCCAGCGGGCGGCGGCGGGCCTCGGCCGTGCGCGCCTCGTCCAGGTCCAGCCCGCGATGACGGTCAGGGCCGGCGGACGGGTACAGGCCCTCGGGGCAGACGCCGTGCTTGTGCCAGCCCTTCATCGCGCCGCGGGCGCTGGAGCCCTCGTAGTCCTCGCCGGGCCATTCGTCATAGCGGCGGGCCAGGTGATAGAGCATGCGCGCGCTCACCGGCACGGCGTCGGGCACCACGCGGCGGCGCAGCAGCAGGTAGTTGCACACCGTGGCCAGGCCGTAGCCGGTGCAGGCGCCTTCGCTGCCCTGGTCGAGGATGGGCACGCCGGCATCCAGCCAGTCGCCCAGCGGGATGTGGGTGGGCACCTCGATCAGGCTGGGCACGTACATCAGGTCGCGGAAGTCCAGCGTGTCGGCGCGGGCGTCGAGCTTGCGCGCGGGGGCAGCGGCCGGCTTGCGCCCGGTCCGGCGGCCGGCGTTGCGGGCCGGCTCGGCGGGGGCGAGCTCGCGCACCGCCTCGGCGCCGCGCGGCAGGGGCTCGGCCGGGGGCGCAGCGGTGGCGGCGGCACGGGAGCGGCCGGCGCGGGCGGGATAGACCTGGGCCAGCACGCGCAGCGCCAGGTCGTAGAAGCGGCGGCGCTCCTCCAGGCCGTTGGTGCCGCCGTTGATGCGGCGGGTGATGGCGATGAAGTCGTCCGCATCGGCCAGCTCGTTCAGGCCATTGCGCTGCCAGTACAGGCCGGCGATGGCAAAGCCGACCTCGGGCGTGGCCGCCTGCTCGGGCGCGCCCTCCAGGTCCAGGCCCAGCAGCGCACCGTAGCTGCGGTAGTTGGCGCGGCCGGTCAGCTGGATGGGACCGCGGCCCTTGTAGCGCGCGCCGTCGCCGCGCTGGGTGTTGCCCAGCCGCCTGGCCAGCGGGCTGGGCGGCTCGTAGCGCTTTTGCTGCGCGGTGGGGCCCCATATCTCCTGCATCCAGCGGAACTGGCCGGACTCATGCCCCACCTGGGCGATGAAGGCCGCGGCGCGGCGCAGGCTGCGGTCGATGCCGAAGCGCTGCATGGCGTCGCGCAGTGCGGGTACAAGCTCCGGCAGCCGGGCGCGCGAGGCCTGGCGCAGGATCTGTTCGAGATGGCTGGCTTGCAGCATGCGGGGCTCCTCCTTGCGTGATGAATCTCACACGGTTGTCCGGCAGGGCGCGGGGCTTGTCAAGGCGGTGGATCAAGGCCGCAGATCAACGCCACCCCCTCGCGCCGCGGCCATGTGCGCAAGGCCCGCCCGGCCGCAAGCTGGCGGCGGCCCGAGCCAACCGCGGCCAGGAGCGATCAGCGACAATCCCCGCCCTCCTGCGGCGCCCTTGCCGTGCCGCAGCGCCGCCTGGCTGCGCGCGCTTTTCAAGCGCCCGTCACGCGCCCGGCGCCCGTCCTGCGCCCTGCCCTGCACGCCCGCCCGCGCCGGGCTTTCGAGGTTCTCCCCCCGTGTCCGCCCTCACCGCCGAAACCCGCCGCCGTCGCACCTTCGCGATCATTTCCCACCCCGACGCGGGCAAGACCACGCTGACCGAGAAACTGCTGCTGTTCTCGGGCGCCATCCACATCGCCGGCTCGGTCAAGGCCCGCAAGGCCAGCCGCCATGCCACGTCGGACTGGATGGAGATCGAGAAGCAGCGCGGCATCTCGGTGGCCTCCAGCGTGATGCAGATGCTCTACCGCGACTGCGTCATCAACCTGCTGGACACGCCGGGCCACAAGGACTTCTCCGAGGACACCTACCGCGTGCTCACCGCGGTGGACGCCGCGCTGATGGTGATCGATGCGGCCAACGGCGTGGAGGCGCAGACCAAGCGGCTGATCGAGGTCTGCCGCCAGCGCGACACGCCCATCCTCACCTTCGTCAACAAGCTCGACCGCGAGGGCCGCGACCCGCTGGAGCTGCTCGACGAGGTGGAGCAGGAGCTGGGCATGCCCTGCGTGCCGATGACCTGGCCGGTGGGCCAGGGCAAGGCCTTCGGCGGCATCGTCAACCTGCGCACGCAGAGCATGCGCGTCTTCAAGGCGGGCGCCGACAAGCTGGCCGATGTCGAGGACGAGACCATCCCGCTGGATGAGGCCGACAAGCTGGCCGCGCGCTTCGGCCACGAGTGGGAGCTGGCGCAGCAGAACATCGAGCTGCTGGGCGAAGCCGCGCCGCCCTATGCGGCAGAGGCCTTCCTGGCGGCCAAGCAGACGCCGGTGTTCTTCGGCTCGGCGGTCAACAACTTCGGCATCCAGGAGGTGCTGGATGCGCTGGTGGACCTGGCCCCGCCGCCCGGCCCGCGCGAAAGCAGCAAAGGGGGTACGACCCGCGTGGTGCAGCCCGACGAGGACGGCTTCTCCGGCGTGGTGTTCAAGGTGCAGGCCAACATGGACCCGGCGCACCGCGATCGCATCGCCTTCGTGCGCGTCTACTCCGGCCAGTACCGCTCGGGCATGAAGCTGCGCGTGCAGCGCACGGCCAAGGAGCTGCGGCCGACCAGCGTGGTGACCTTCCTGTCGCAGCGCCGCGAGGCGGTGGAAGAAGCCTTTGCCGGCGACATCATCGGCTTCACCACGCACGGCGGCGTGCAGCTGGGCGACACCATCACCGAAGGCCTGCCGTCGCAGGCCGGGCTGCAGTACACCGGCCTGCCCTTCTTCGCGCCCGAGCTGTTCCAGACCGTGGAGCTGGCCAACCCGATGAAGAGCAAGCAGCTGCAGCAGGGCCTCATGCAGCTGGGCGAGGAAGGTGCGATCCAGGTCTTCCGCCCCACGGTGGGCGGCGCGATGCTGCTGGGCGCCGTGGGCCAGCTGCAGTTCGAGGTGGTGCAGCACCGCCTGAAGGCCGAATACGGCGTGGACATCCGCCTGATGCCCTGCCGCTTCGTCGGCGCGCGCTGGATCACGGCCGAGTCCGATGCCGATCTGCGCAAGTTCACCGACGAGAACGCGAGCAAGCTGGCCTACGACGCGGCCGACACCCTGGCCTATCTGCTGACCAGCGCCTACGACCTGCGGCTGACGCAGGAGCGCCATCCCAAGGTGCACTTCCACCCGCTGCGCGAGCACGCGGGGCTGAGCCTGTCGACGCAGTGAGGGCGGCCGCCCAGGGGGGCAGCTGATGAAGGGCGCCTCAGCCGCCCAGCCGGGCCTTGGCCTCTTCGCCGCCCCAGAGCTCGTCGAGGTTCTTGAAGCCCCAGTCCGCGGGCTTCTCGCGCGAGACGATGCGGTCCTTGGCGCCGGCCACCGACAGGTCGACGAACTGGCGCGGGATGGGCTCGTTGGACCTGGTGGACCAGAACACGCGCACCAGCGGCTCCAGCAGCGAGCCGGCGTTCTGCTCCACCACCACGGCCAGGCGGCCGGACTCCAGCTTGACCAGCGAGCCGGTGGGATAGATGCCGATGCTCTTCACGAACGCCTGGAACACCACCTCGTCGAAGTGGCCCTCGCGCGCCCACTGCGCCATGCGCTGGATGGACTCGGCCGGGTCCCAGCCGGCCTTGTAGGGGCGGTTGGAGGTGATGGCGTCGTAGACGTCGCAGACCGCGCCCATCTTGGCGTGCAGCGTCATCTGCGCGCCGGTCAGGCCGTGCGGATAGCCCTTGCCGTCGATGCGCTCGTGGTGGTGCAGGCACACGTCCAGCGGGATGGGGCCCACGCCCCTGCCCTCCACCAGCGCGGCATGGCCGGCCGCGGGGTGGGTGCGCATGATGGCGTACTCGTCGGGCGTGAGCTTGCCCGGCTTGTTGAGCACCTCCAGCGGCATCGCGGCCTTGCCCAGGTCGTGCAGCAGCCCCGCCAGACCGGCCTCGCGCGTCTCGGCCTCGGGCAGCTTGAGCTGGCGTGACAGCGCCACCATCAGCGCGCACACCGCCACCGAATGCATGTAGGTGTAGTCGTCCTTGGTCTTCAGTCGCGCCAGGCTGACGATGGCGCCCGGGTTGCGCTGCACGGACGAGGTGATCTCGTCGACCAGCGGCAGGCAGTGCTCGGCATCCACGGCCTTGCCCAGCCGGATGTCCTGGAACATGTCCTGCACCGCGTCGTGGGCCTGGGCACACAGTCGCGCCGCGCGGGCCACCTCGTCGGCCAGGGCGACGGGCTTGGGCGGCTCGGGCGCGAGGTTCAGCGAGATGCGCTCGACTTGCGGTGTAGCCGGCTGGTCGGCGGCCGGCTCGAGGTCAGCCAGCGGGGCGGGCGCGGTGTCGATGAACTCGGCCACGTCCAGGCCCTTGGCCGCGTCGATCCAGACCTCGCGCACCGGGCTGTCCAGCAGCTTGCGGATCTCCTCATCACCCTTGATGACGAAGGACGTCTTCCAGAAGGGGTGGTCCAGCCACGAGCCGCACAGGCCGTGCAGGAACATGCCCGGGCGCAGTTGATGGACGGAGATCTTCTTGAGCATGGGAAACGGGCGCAGGCCAGCCACCGGCAAAAGGCGCAGGCTGTTTTTGGCCGATGCTACGTCGCCAGGCTCTCTTTCACGACGCGAACAAGGTCATGGCACGGACGCAATTCACGGCGCGCAGGCGGCCTCAGGCTCCATCTGCTGCCAGGCGGGACAGCTGCGCATCGTGCCAACGAGACAACAGCGCCTGCGCTGCCAGTGCGCCCAGGCCGGCCATGGCCATGTCCTTCTGTGTGTCCCAGGGGTCGCCCTGGGTGGCGAGGAATTCGTCGGCCCCCGCGCCCAGGGCCACGGCCGCGCCCCATTCGATGAGCTCATAGGCCGCGCTGATGGCCAGCGCCACGCACAGCACGATCAGGAACAGCCAGCCGCCCGGGCGCAGCGGCGTGCGCCGCAGCAGCAGCTCGCGCGCGGCCATCGCTGGGACGAAGCCCTGGGCCAGGTGGCCGATGCGGTCGTAGTGGTTGCGAGAGAGGTCGAAGGCCTCCTGCATCCAGAAGCCCAGCGGTACGCGCGCATAGCTGTAGTGCCCGCCGACCATCAGGATGGCCGCATGCAGTGCGATCAGGCCGTAGAGCAGCGGCGTGAGCGGCAGGCGCCGTCGCGAGAGCAGCAACACCGGCAGCACGATGGCCACCGGCGCCACCTCCATCGCCCACACGCCCCGGTCCCACGCCCCATAGGCCGACAGGGCCAGCCCCGCGGCCATCAGCACGCAACACAGGGCACAGGCGGCGGCGGAGGCTCGGATGGCCGCCGGGGGCAACGCGGAGGCAAGGGTGGAGCGGGTGGGCACGATGTTGAGGCGGGTCAGGTCAGGCGGGCGGGAGGGCGGGCGGCGCACCACAGGTCCACCACGCGAGGGGCCAGAGCGTGATGCAGCTCACGCCACACCCTGCAATCCCCCCAGACCCCCTGGTGCAAACCCTGGGCCCGCGCACTGAAGCCGGCCCGCCGGGCTGCCGATAGTCACACCGACATCCTGACACGGGGCGCCCCGCGCACCGACTGCCCGCGCCTGCTGCCCGACCTCTGCAACCATGAAACTGCGCAACATTGGCATCGCCCGCCGCCTGTGGATCGGCGTGGTGGCCCTCATCGTCGCCAACATCTTCATCGTCGGCTTCTCCGGCGTGCGCACCGCCTCGCTCAAGGCCAAGTCGGAAGCGCTGTTCGAGATCAACGACGCCAAGCTGCTGGCCGCCCAGGAATGGGCCAATCTGGCCGAGGTCGAGATGACCCGCCGCGCCGCCGCCGCCCTGGCCGGCGATGCCGCGCTGGCGCAGTCCTTCGGGCCCGCGGCGCAGGCGGAGCAGGCCCGGCTGCGTGAGCTGAGCGAGCAGATCGACCGCCTGCCGCTGGAGGCCGCTGACCATGCACTGCTGGCCCGCCTGGCCGAGCTGCGCCGCGCGGTGGACGCGGCCCAGGCGCAGGTGGGCCGGGCCGGCGATGCCCGCCAGGCGGCACGCGAGCAGCTGCTGCCGGCTATCGCCGCCTACACCGCGGCGCTGCGCGAGTTCCCCGCCCTGCAGCAGCGCGCGGCCGTGGCGCTACGCGAGCACATCGCCCAGCTGCGCAGCCATACCGTGGTGCTGGCGGCCATCATGGGCGCGGTCACGCTCAGCCTGATGGCGCTGGGCGCGGCGGTGCTGATCCGCTCGATCAAGCGGCCGCTGCACAAGGCGGTGGACGCCGCGGCCCGCATTGCCGCCGGCGACTTGACGGTGCGCCTGGACAGCGAGGGCGGTGACGAAATCGGCCAGCTGCTGGCCTCGCTCAAGACCATGACCGAGTCGCTGGGCAGCCTGGTGGGCAACGTGCGCCAGGCCACTGACGGCATCACCACCGCGTCAGTGGAGATCGCCCAGGGCAACCAGGACCTGAGCACGCGCACTGAGCAGACCGCGGCCAACCTGCAGCAGACTGCCTCCAGCATGGAGCAGCTCACCGGCACCGTGCGCCAGAGCGCCGAGGCCGCACAGCAGGCCAATCAACTGGCCAGCTCCGCGGCCCAGGCCGCGCAGCGCGGCGGCGAGGTGGTCTCGCAGGTGGTGGCCAACATGGAGGGCATCGCCCAGGCCTCCAAGAAGATCGGCGACATCATCGGTGTGATCGACGGCATCGCCTTCCAGACCAACATCCTGGCGCTGAATGCCGCGGTGGAAGCCGCGCGTGCCGGCGAGCAGGGGCGCGGCTTCGCGGTCGTCGCCGCCGAGGTGCGCAGCCTGGCGCAACGCAGCGCCAACGCGGCCAAGGAAATCAAGTCGCTGATCAGCGACTCCACCGAGAAGGTCGATGCCGGCGCCCGGCTGGTGGACCACGCCGGCCAGACCATGGACGAGGTGGTCGCCTCGATCCAGCGCGTCAACGACATGATGGCCGAGATCACCGCCTCGGCCGCCGAACAGCGCGACGGCATCGGGCAGATCAACCAGGCGGTCACACAGCTCGACACCATGACGCAGCAGAACGCCGCGCTGGTGGAGCAGTCCGCGGCCGCCGCCTCCAGCCTGCGCGGCCAGGCCGAGCAGCTCTGGGGCGTGGTCAACGTCTTCAAGCTGGCCGACACGCACCCCGCCTGAACAGCCCGGCGCGATACCGGCCGACCCATTTCCACATGCGCGGCCTTATCCACATCAGCCCGCCTGTCCCGCACATCCACACGGAGTCCCGCCAACATGAAGCTCAACCAGCTCAGCATCGCCGCCAAGCTGTGGTCGGCCGTCATCCTGCTCATCGTCGGGATGCTGGCCATCATCTCGTTTGCCGGCTGGCGCTCAGCCGCCTCGCAGAAGGAAGCCGAGGCCAAGATGGAGCTCGCTGCCACCAAGCTGCGCACCGTGCAGCAGTGGGCCTCGATGTCGGAGGTGGCGGTCACCCGGGCGACCGCCTCCGTCATCAGTGCCGACCCGGCCGTTGGCGCAGCCTTCAAGGACATCAACGCCAAGGACATCGCCCGCATCACCGAGCTCAAGAAGCAGATCGAGGCCCTGCCGCTGACCGACGATGAACGCGCACAAATGCGCCGCATCGCCGAGCTGCGTACCGCCGTGCTGGATGCCGACAAGCGCGCCAAGGCGGCCAAGGCCGCCGGTGACGTGGAGGGCTCCATGCGCGAGCTCAATGGCGCCTTCCTGCCCGCGGTGGAGATCTACTCCAAGGCGCTGCACCAGTTCGCCGACAGCCAGGAGCAGGCCGGGCAGGTGCTGCGCCAGGACGTGGCCGAGTCGCGCCGCAACACGGTGCTGACTGCCGCCGGCCTGATGGCCGCCGTGCTGGCCCTGACGGTGGCCGGCGCGGCACTGTTGATCCGCTCCATCCGCCGCCCGCTGGAGGCCGCCATCGACGTGGCCGCGCGCATCGCGCAAGGCGATCTGGCGGTGGACATCGACACCGACCGCCACGACGAGGTCGGGCAGCTGCTGCGCTCGCTCAAGCGCATGGCTGACTCGCTGGCCCAGCTGGTGGCCGAGGTGCGCCGCTCCACCGACAGCATCACCACCGCCTCGGCCGAGATCGCGACCGGCAACCAGGACCTGAGCGCGCGCACCGAGCAGACGGCCTCCAACCTGCAGCAGACCGCCTCGTCGATGGAGCAGCTCACCGGCACCGTCAAGCAGAGCGCCGAGGCCGCGCAGCAGGCCAATCAGCTCGCCACCTCGGCCTCGGGCGCAGCGCGCCGAGGCGGCGAGGTGGTCTCGCAGGTGGTGGCCAACATGGAGGGCATCGCCCAGGCCTCGCGCAAGATCGGCGACATCATCGGCGTGATCGACAGCATCGCCTTCCAGACCAACATCCTGGCGCTGAACGCCGCGGTGGAAGCCGCGCGTGCAGGCGAGCAGGGCCGGGGCTTCGCCGTGGTGGCCACCGAGGTGCGCAACCTCGCGCAGCGCAGCGCCAATGCGGCCAAGGAGATCAAGTCGCTGATCGTCGACTCCGGCGAGAAGGTGGACGCCGGCGCCAAGCTGGTGTCGGATGCGGGCCAGACCATGCAGGAGATCGTCGCGGCCATCCAGCGGGTCAACGACATGATGGCCGAGATCACCGCCTCGTCGGCCGAGCAGCGCGACGGCATCGGCCAGGTCAACCAGGCGGTCACGCAACTCGACACCATGACGCAGCAGAACGCCGCGCTGGTGGAGCAGTCCGCTGCAGCTGCCGCCAGCCTGCGCGGCCAGGCCGAGCAGTTGGCCCGCGTGGTCAGCGTGTTCCGGCTGCAGGCGCAGCACGGCTGATGGTCCGAGCGCGGCGGCTTGATCTGCCTCAAGCCCCTGCCCGGTCGGCGGTCAAGCCGGCAGCCGCTGCAGCCGACAACGACGCAACCCCACTCCACGCAGGCAGCCGTGATGCGCATCAACACCCCCGTCACCCAGCGCGAGCGCGACTGGCCCGCCGACTGGATGATCGTCTCCACCACCGACACGCAGGGCCGCATCACCCACTGCAACCGCGCCTTCGTCGAGGTCAGCGGCTTCGGCTACGACGAGCTGATGGGCCAGCCGCACAACATCGTGCGCCACCCCGACATGCCGCCGGAGGCCTACCGCGACATGTGGGCCACCATCGGCAACGGCCGGCCGTGGAGCGGCGTGGTCAAGAACCGCTGCAAGGACGGCGACCACTACTGGGTGCTGGCCCACGTCACCCCCGTGCTCGACGGCGGCAAGCCCAAGGGCTATGTGTCGGTGCGCCTCAAGCCCACGCGCGAGCAGGTGAGCGCAGCCGATGCGCTCTACGCGCGCATCGCACAGGAACGCGACAGCGGCCAGCGCACGATCAAGCTGCATGCCGGCGGCGTGCGCCGCATCGGCTGGCGTGACTGGCCGCACCGCATCCACCGCCTCACGCTCAGCCAGCGCGTGGGGCTGATGATGTGGAGCTGCGTCGGCGTGCTGGCCGGCATGACCGCCGCCGGCGTCAACGCCTGGGTCTCCACCGGCGTAATGGCCGCGCTGCTCGGCGGCTTTGCCTGGTGGTTCTACCGCGGCATCGGCCTGCCGCTGCACCAGGCCAGCCGCATCGCCGCGCAGGTGGCCGGCTGCAACCTCAACGGCACGGTGGCCTACGACATGCGCCACCCGCTGGGCCGGCTGCTGCGCCGGCTGTGGCTGATCAACCTCAACATGCGCGCCGTGGTCGATGACGTGCGCGCCGAGGTGGGCAGCATGACCGCCTTCTCGCGCGAGATCGCTCAGGGCAGCCGCAGCCTGTCGGACCGCACCGAACAGCAATCCTGCGACGTCCAGCGCACCGCCTCGGCCATGGAGCAGATGACCAGCGCGGTGCGGCAGGCCGCCGACCATGCCCAGGAAGTGGCCCGCCTGACCGAGACGGCCACCCAGGTGGCCGGGCAGGGCGGCAAGGCCGTGGGCGAGATCGTCGGCACCATGGGCGACATCGAGGCCACCTCACGCCGCGTGGCCGAGATCATCGGCGTGATCGAAGGCATCGCCTTCCAGACCAACATCCTGGCGCTCAACGCGGCCGTGGAGGCGGCACGCGCCGGCGAGCAGGGCCGCGGCTTTGCGGTGGTCGCCTCCGAGGTGCGGGCGCTGGCCCATCGTGTCGGCGATGCCGCCAAGGAGGTGCGCGACCTGGTCGGCGCCTCGGTGGAGCAGGTCAGCGACGGCTCCCGCCGCGTGCGCGCTGCAGAGGGCATCATCGCGCAGCTGGTGGAGTCGGTGCACCAGGTCGGCGGCCTGGTGGCGCAGATCTCCGGCGCCGCCGGTGAGCAGTCGCGCGGCATTGCCGACGTCAACGGCGCGGTCAACAGCATCGACGCCACGACGCAGCAGAACGCCGCCCTGGCCGAGCAGACCGCTGCCGCGTCCGGCTCATTGGAAGTCCGCGCCGCCACGCTGATGCGGGCGGTGCAGATCTTCCGCGTGCAGTAGGGCAAACGGCAGCGGGCGACGCACGGTTTGCGCTGGCTTTACATCGCATCGCCGACGCGATAGGAGCATCGCCCGCGAACCGAGGCCCGCCGTCGCGGGCCGGGGCTTACAGCCCGCAGCGGCCTTGAGGGCCGCTGCCTTGTCGGCACGTTGGTCTCTGCCCACATCGCTGCGCGATATGAGCATCGCCCGCGAACCGGGCGCCCGCCGTCGCGGGCCGGGGCTTACAGCCCCGTAGCGGCCTTGAGGGCCGCTGCCTTGTCGGCACGTTGGTCTCTGCCCACATCGCTGCGCGATATGAGCATCGCCCGCGAACCGAACGCCCGCCTGCGCGGGCTGGGGCTTACAGCCCCGCAGCGGCCTTGAGGGCCGCTGCCTTGTCGGCACGTTGGTCTCTGCCCACATCGCTGCGCGATATGAGCATCGCCCGCGAACCGGGCGCCCGCCTGCGCGGGCTGGGGCTTACAGCCCCGCAGCGGCCTTGAGGGCCGCTGCCTTGTCGGCACGTTGGTCTCTGCCCACATCGCTGCGCGATATGAGCATCGCCCGCGAACCGGGCGCCCGCCTGCGCGGGCTGGGGCTTACCGCCCCGCAGCGGCCCTGAGGGCCGCTGCCTTGTCGGTTCGCTCCCAGCTGAATTCGGCGTCTTCGCGGCCGAAGTGGCCGTAGGCCGCCGTCTTGGCATAGATGGGCCGCAGCAGGTCCAGCATCTGGATGATGCCCTTGGGCCGCAGGTCGAAGTGCTCCTGCACCAGGGCGGCGATCTTGTCGTCCGGGATGACGCCGGTGCCTTCGGTGTAGACCGTAATGTTGATCGGCCGGGCCACGCCGATGGCATAGCTGACCTGGATCTGGCACTGGCGGGCCAGGCCGGCGGCGACGATGTTCTTGGCCACGTAGCGCGCGGCATAGGCGGCCGAGCGGTCGACCTTGGTCGGGTCCTTGCCGCTGAAGGCGCCGCCGCCGTGCGGGCAGGCGCCGCCGTAGGTGTCGACGATGATCTTGCGCCCGGTCAGGCCGCAGTCTCCCTGCGGGCCGCCGATGACGAAGCGGCCGGTGGGGTTGATCAGGTACTTCGTGTCCTGCAGCCAGGCCTTGGGCAGCACCGGCTTGATGATCTCCTCGATCACGGCCTCGATGAAGCTGGCCTTCATCTTGGTCGGCGTCTCGCTCTGGTCGGGGCTGTGCTGGGTGGACAGCACCACGGTGTCGATGCTGTGCGGCTTGCCGTCCACATAGCGCATCGTGACCTGGCTCTTGGCATCCGGGCGCAGGAAGGGCAGGCGGCCGTCCTTGCGCAGCTGGGCCTGGCGCTCGACGATGCGGTGCGCGTAGTAGATGGGCGCGGGCATCAGCTCCGGCGTCTCGTCGCAGGCATAGCCGAACATCAGGCCCTGGTCGCCGGCGCCGGTGTTCAGGTGGTCATCGCTGGCGTGGTCCACGCCCTGCGCGATGTCGTTGCTCTGCTTGTCGTAGGCCACGAGCACCGCGCAGCCCTTGTAGTCGATGCCGTACTCGGTGTTGTCGTAGCCGATGCGCTTGATCGTCTCGCGCGCGACCTCGATGTAGTCGACGTGCGCGTTGGTGGTGATCTCGCCGGCCAGCACCACCAGGCCGGTGTTGCACAGCGTCTCGGCCGCCACGCGCGAGCGCGGGTCCTGCGTGAGGATGGCGTCGAGGATGGCATCGGAGACCTGGTCGGCCACCTTGTCGGGATGGCCTTCGGACACCGATTCCGAGGTGAAGAGGAAGTCGTTCGCCACTTTCTTAAACTCCTGCGTTCCGGGTCGTGATGTCGGGCGATTCGCCAGACCGACCTGTGGGATGCGGAGACCGTGGCGAACGCTTTAGCGGTATGTCGCGGCCCCCGGGGTGGCCGCATCGCCCCGCAAGTTGTTCCTTTAACTCGGCGATGGCGGCAGTGTAGCCAAGCGCCGCTCCTTCGATCATGTCCCTCGTCCTGCGTTTGCTGGCCATTTGCCCGCTTTGGCTGCTGCATGGGCTCGGCGCGCTGATGGGCTGGCTGACCTATGCCGCCTCACCGCCCTATCGCCAGCGCCTGAAGGCCCATGCGGCCCAGGCCGGCGTGAGCCCTGCGCACACCCGCCAGGCCGTGGCCCAGGCCGGCAAGATGGTGGCCGAGCTGCCCAAGCTGTGGCTGCGCCCGGCCGATGAGCCGCTGGGCGCTTTGGCCGACTGGCCCGACCGCGGACCCGTGGAGGCCGCGCTGGCGGCTGGCCGCGGGCTGGTGCTGCTCACGCCACACCTGGGCGCCTTCGAGATCTGCGCCCAGGCCTATGCCGAGCACTTCGGTGCCCGCTCGCCGATCACCGTGCTCTACCGCCCGGCGCGCCAGGTGTGGCTGCGCCGCTGGGTGGAGCGCTCGCGCCAGCGTCCGGGGCTGCTGACCGCGCCGGCCTCGCTTCAGGGTGTGCGCCAACTCATCCGCGCGCTGCGCCAGGGCGGCACGGTGGGCCTGCTGCCGGATCAGGTCCCGCCGCAGGGCCAGGGCGTGTGGGCACCGTTCTTCGGCCGGCCGGCCTACACGATGACGCTGGCCGCGCGCCTGGTGCAGCAGACGGGCGCCGCGCTGGTGCTGCTGTGGTGCGAACGCCTGCCGCATGGCCGCGGCTACCGGGTGCACACGCGCGCGGTGGCGCCTGCGGTGATGGCCGAGCTGGCCGAGGCGGACCCGGCACAATCCGCCGCCCTGATCAACCGCCTCATGGAACAGCTCATCCTGGAAGGCCCGCAGCAGTACCTGTGGGGCTACAACCGCTACAAGCAGCCCCGGCAGGCGCCGGATGCAGCCACGGTGCCCGCCGACGAGGCCGCCCGGGGATGACGCGCGCGCTGCTGGGTCTGCTGCGCCTGCTGCAGCGGCTGCCGCTGCCGGTCCTGGCCGCGCTGGGCTGGGGGCTGGGGCAGCTGCTCTTCGTGCTGGCCCGCTCGCGGCGGCGCATCGCGCTGCGCAATCTCGAGCTGTGCTTTCCGGCGTGGTCGCCCGCGCAGCGCCACCGCGTCGCGCGCCGCCACTTCGGCTGGCTGGCGCGCAGCCTGCTGGAGCGCGCGCTGCTGTGGTGGGGCGACGAGGCGCGCATCCGCCGCCTGATCCGCGTGGAAGGCGACATCGACCTGGCCGAGCGCGAGATGCGCGCGAGCGGCCGGCCCACCATGTGGCTGTGCCCGCACTTCGTCGGCCTGGACGTGGCCGGCGCGGCCATCCTGCTCTTCCAGAAGCGGCCCGGCGCCTCGATCTACCAGGCGCAGAGCGACCCGGTGATCGACGCCGAGATGCGCCGCGGCCGGCTGCGCTTCGGCGATGCGCAGATCTTCGCGCGCAACGAATCGGTCAAGCCGCTGATGCGCGCCATCCGCGAGGGCCGCGGCTTCTTCAACCTGCCAGACATGGACTTCGGCGAGAAGGACGCCGCCTTCGTGCCGTTCTTCGGCGTGCCGGCCGCCACGCTGCTGGCACCGTCGCGCATGGCGCGCGCGCTGGACATGGTGGTGCAGCCGGTGATCGCCGAGCTGCTGCCCGGCGGCCGTGGCTACGTGGTGCGCTTCCTCGACCCGCTGCCCGGCTTCCCCAGCGCCGATGCGGTGGCCGACACCGCCGCGCTCAACCGCTGGATCGAGGACCGCATCCGCGAGCGGCCCGAGCAGTACCTGTGGGTGCACAAGCGCTTCAAGACCCGCCCGGCCGGCCAGCCGCCGCTGTACTGAAGACGCCACCGCAGCGGTGGCCGCACCGCTGCCGCCCTGCAGGCCGGCCTATCGGTCGGATGCCCGAGCAAACCCCTGCAGGCCTCAAGCCGCCGCCGCACCTGCCGATGTTCCGGCCTGCAGGGGCCGTCCCTTCCCGGGGCGGCCGATCAGACAGACTCCGGCCGCCGCTCGGCCAGACGATCGCAGGAGACACCGAGATGTTGTTGTGGTTGCGCCGCTTTTCGATCCGCGCACGGCTGATCCTGTGCATGGCGCTGGTGGTGCTGATCGGGCTGACCATCGGCGGCGTGATGACGCTGGACCTGCAGCGCACGCGTGGCGTCTTCGACGGCTTCGTCAACCATGAATTCAGCGCCGTGCTGCAGGCCAATGAGCTGTCGCAAGCCATGTCGCAGATGCGCGGCTTTGAGAAGGACATGCTGATCAACGCCGGCGACACGGTGTCGGTATCGGCCTCGCGCAAGGCCTGGACCGAGGCCCACGGCCGCGCCCTGGAGCACGCGCGCAGCGTGCAGTCGGCACTGCGCGACGCCGCCCTGCAGGCAGAGGTGAGCACCATCGACACCAAGCTCAAGGCTTATGCCGCCGCGCTGGGCCCGAGCCTGGACATGCTCGAGGGCGGCTCGGTGGCGTCGCCGGCGGAGGCGGCCAACATGGTGGCCGGCGCCCGGGAGGAGATCGTCGTGGCCGAGCAGGCACTCACGCGCCTGGACCAGGGCCTGGGCCGCGCAGCCGGCAGCGAGAAGGCGCGTCTGGGCGAGCAGATCCAGCGCTCGCTGGTCGTGCTGTGGCTGCTGCTGTGGAGCCCCGGGCTGATCTTCCTGCCGCTGATGGTGCTGACCATCGTCTCGGTGATCCGACCGCTGCACCATGCCGAGCAGGTGGCCAACCGCATCGCCCGCGGTGACCTGGGCCACCGCGTGGACACCCGCGGCGCCGACGAGATAGCCGGGCTGATGCAGACCATGGACCGGATGCAGGACGGGCTGCGCCAGATGGTGCAGGCGGTACGCCAGTCCACCGAAGGCATGCTGACGGCCAGCAGCGAGATCGCCGCCGGCAACCAGGACCTGTCCGACCGCACCGAGCAGACGGCCGCCAACTTGCAGCAGACCGCCTCCAGCATGGAGCAGCTCAACTCCAGCGTGCGCCTGTCGGCCGATGCCGCGCGCAGCGCCAACGACCTGGCGGCGACCGCCTGCCAACGTGCCGAACACGGCGGCGTGGTGGTCAGCGAGGTGATGAGCAACATGGACAGCATCACCGATGCCTCGCGCAAGATCGGCGACATCATCGGCGTGATCGACAGCATCGCCTTCCAGACCAACATCCTGGCGCTGAACGCCGCGGTGGAAGCCGCGCGCGCCGGCGAGCAGGGCCGGGGCTTCGCGGTCGTGGCCGCTGAGGTGCGCGGGCTGGCGCAGCGCAGCGCGCAGGCCGCACGCGAGATCAAGACGCTGATCCAGGCCTCGGTCGAGCGCGTGGAGACCGGCAGCTCGCGCGTGCGCGACGCCGGCGCCGTGATGCAGGAGATCGTGCAGGCCATCCACAGCGTCACCCACGCGATGGCGGGCGTCGCCGAGGCCACGGTGCAGCAGACCCAGGGCCTGGGCGAGGTCAGCCAGGCCGTCGGCCATCTGGACCAGATGACGCAACAGAACGCCGCGCTGGTGGAGGAGTCCGCCGCTGCGGCCGCCAGCCTGAAGGCGCAGGCCGATGCACTGTCGCGCCTGGTGGCGCGCTTCCAGCTCGACGCGCAGGAGCAGCAGCAAGGCATGGGCGACGCACCGGGGCAACCGGCGTCCCGGATGGTGGCCGCTGCCTGAGCTCCCGCGGGGGCTGGCAGCAGCCGGCACGTCACCCGGGTCCCATCGGGCCGCCGGACGGCGCACGCCCCTGTCGGCCGCCGGGACAACGCGGGGCCCGCTCGCCGTGCGGAATGGGCAGACCATCAGCCTGGATGCTCTCGCATACCCCTAAGGGTTGACACCCGGCTGCTACACTCGCGCGCTTTTTTGCGCCGCTGCCGTCTGCCGGGTTGTTGCCGACCGCACTGATTGATCTGCAAGGCACTGGCGCAGAGTGTCCACTCACCTCACCTGCCTCCTGCCGTGCCTGCTGTCCCGACCTGCCGTGCCGCTGCGGCCCGCCTTCGCGCGCCCTTCCGCCCTCTTGCCCTGACCGCCGTGGGCCTTGCGCTGTCCGCCAGCGCGCTGGCCTCCGGCTACAACTTCGGCACCCAGAGCGCCGCCGCCCAGGGCAGCGCCAATGCCAACGGCGCCGAGGCGGCCGATGCCTCCACCGTCTACGCCAACCCGGCCGGCATGACGCGCCTGAAGGGCACGCAGTCGTCCATCGTGCTCAACGTGGTGGCACCCCACGTCCGCTTTGAGGGCTCGTCGACGGTGGGCGGCTCGGGCAGCGGCGGCGACCCGGTGGAGCTCACCTTCGTGCCTCACGGCTACATCACGCACCAGATCAACGAGCGCTACACCGTCGGCCTGGGCCTGTTCGTGCCCTTCGGCGCCAGCATCGACTACGACGACAACTTCGCCGGCCGCTACTACGGTCAGCAGACCGAGCTCAAGACCTTCAACCTCAACCCCTCGCTGGGCATCAAGCTCAACGAGCAGCACAGCATCGGCCTGGGCCTGAGCGCGCAGTACATGAAGGCCAAGCTGGTGCGCAAGCAGAACGGCCTGGTGCTGGCCGCCCGCGTCAACTCCGCCCTGCCCGCGGCCATGGGCGGGGTGGCACCGGATGCGGAGTTCGGGATCGAGGGCGATTCCTGGGGCTACGGCTTCAACCTCGGCTATCTATTCCAGCCGACTGAGCAGACCCGCTTCGGCATCGCCTACCGCTCGGCCATCCGCCACAAGAACAAGGGTGACGCCTACCTCAACGCCGACGCCCTGGCCGCGGCCATCGACCCCTACACCGCGGCCACCTACGAGCAGCTGCGCGCCGGGCTGAGCCGGACGGCCGACGGCCGCGCCGACGTGAAGACGCCCGAGTCGCTGTCCTTCAGCGCCTATCACGAGCTCGACTCGCGCTGGGCCGTGATGGGCGACCTCACCTGGACGCGCCACAGCCGGCTGCAGCAGATCGTCATCCAGGCCCAGCCCATCACCACGACCTATCTGCAGACGAAGTGGGACGACACCTGGCGCGCCTCCATTGGCACCAGCTACCGCTACAACGACCGGCTGAAGGTGCGCCTGGGCTACATGTACGACCAGTCGCCCACCGATGCCGCCTCCGACGTGCTGCCCACCATGCCCGACAACGACCGCCAATGGCTGTCGCTGGGCGCGAGCTGGCAGCTCGACAAGAAGAATTCCATCGATGTGGCCTACAGCTACATCTTCATCCGCGACCGCAGCATCGACCGCTACTACGACAGCGCCACCACGCCTGACGTCTCCGGCGGCATCACGGTGTCCAACCTGCCCACCGGCGGCACCACCTGGGGCCGCGTGACGGGCGAGATCCGCAGCCACGCGCAGGTGTTCGGCGTGCAGTGGAACCACGCGTTCTGATCGGCGCAACCGTCCTTCCCGCCCCGGCCGCCTCCTGCGGCTGACCCGACGCCCGGCCCCGGCCGGGCGTCGTGCTTTGCGGGCCCGCGCTCGCTTGCCTTGCGTCGTCCCTTTGCCCATGCGGGGCGCTGGCCGCCGCCCGGGTGCGACGCCGATAATCCCGCGCATGACCCTCCGCTTCGCCAAGATGCACGGCGCGGGCAACGACTTCGTCGTGCTCGATGCCACCCGTGCGCCGCTGCAGCTCACGCCGGCTCAGTTCCGCTTCCTGGCCGACCGGCGCTTCGGCGTGGGGGCCGACCAGATCCTCATCGTCGAGGCCAGCAGCGAGCCCGGCGTGGACTTCCGCTACCGCATCGTCAACGCCGACGGCAGCGAGGTGGAGCAGTGCGGCAACGGCGCGCGCTGCTTTGCGCGCTACGTGCGCGACGCCGGCCTGACGGACAAGGACCGCATCCGCGTACGCACGCTCTCCGGCGTGATCGAGCCACGCCTGCAGGCCGACGGCCGCGTCACCGTGGACATGGGCGCACCCATCTTCGAGCCGGCCCGCGTGCCCTTCCACGACCACGGCCTGGTGCCGCACAGTGTGGGCGGCTTCGAGCTGTGGCCGCTGACGCTGGGCACACGCAGCGTGGACGTGGCCGTGCTGTCCATGGGCAACCCGCATGCGGTGCTCGACATCGCCCGCATCGGCTGCGATGACCTGGCCCGCGCGCCGGTGGCCGACCTTGGCCCACAGATCGAGGGCCACACGCTCTTTCCCAAGCGGGTCAACGCCGGCTTCATGCAGGTGATCAGCCGCACGCACATCGGCCTGCGCGTCTACGAGCGCGGCGCCGGCGAGACGCTGGCCTGCGGCACCGGCGCCTGCGCCGCCGTGGTTGCCGGCATCCGCCAGGGCCTGCTCGATGCCCGCGTGGACGTGGATACCCGCGGCGGGCGCCTGACCATCGAATGGGCCGGCGGCGACGCGCCGGTGCTGATGACCGGCCCGGCCGTGCACGTCTTCGACGGCGAGATCACGCTGCCCGACCATCCCAACCAGCCCTGAACCACCTGCCCCATGACCCTGCAAGGCATCACCGAAGACGAAATCGCCAACTACCTGGCCCACACGCCGGGCTTCTTCGAGCGCCACGCCGAGCTGCTGTCGGCCATCCAGCTCACCAGCCCGCATGGCCAGCGCGCCGTCTCGCTGCAGGAGCGGCAGATGGAAATGCTGCGCGAGAAGATCAAGGGCCTGGAGCGCAAGATCATCGAGATGATCCGCAACGGGCAGGAGAACGTGGCCATCGCCGATCGCCTGCACCGCTGCACCCGCGCCCTGCTGCTCACGGCCAACGCCGCCGAGCTGCCGGAGGTGATCCTTGAGCAGCTGCAGCATGAGTTCCTGGTGCCGCAGGCGGCGCTGCGCGTGTGGAGCGTGGCCCCCATCCATGCCGACCTGTCGGTGGCCCAGCCGGTCAGCGACGACGTCAAGAGCTTCGCCACCAGCCTGACGCTGCCCTACTGCGGCATCAACTCCGGCTTCGAGGCCTCGCGCTGGCTGCCGGATGCGGGCACCGTCACTTCGCTTGCGCTGATTCCGCTGCGCAGCGGTGGTGACGCGGCCTTCGGCCTGCTGGTGCTGGGCTCGCCGGACCCGACGCGCTTTCAGGCCGACATGGGCACCGACTTCCTCATGCGCCTGGGCGAGCTGGCCAGCGCGGGGCTGTCGCGCCTGGTCGGCTGAAGGACCGCACGGCCGTGATAGGCGGCGGGCTGGGGCTGGATCCGCCGGCGGCCAGGATGCACATCCGCCCACGTTGCTGATCGGCATTGCCACCATGTCGCGCCCGTCACGCGCCCAGCCTGCCCCTCCCGCCGACGCGGAAGCGCCACCCTTGGCCGCGGCTCCGCCCCTGCCGGACGACGTGGCCCGCTACTTGGAGCACCAGCGCGTGCAGCGCCGCGTGGCGGCGCGCACGCTGGCTCTCTACCGCGATGCGCTGCAGCGCCTGGTCGATGCTGCCCAGGCTGAGGGCGTGGTCCTGCGCGAGGTGCGCCACCACCACGTTCGCCATTGGATGGCAAGGCTGCATGCGCGCGGCCTGGGCTCGCGCAGCATCGCGTTGCACCTGTCGGCCTGGCGCGGCCTGTACCGCTGGATGGGCCAGCAGGGCTGGATCGTCGCCAACCCGGTGCAGGACGTGCGTGCGCCCAAGGCACCCCGGCCGCTGCCCAAGGCCCTGCCGGTGGACCAGGCCGTGGCCCTGGCCGACTGGCGGCAGGCTGATGCGCAGAACAGCGCAGGCCGCGGCCGGCGCCATGTTCCGGCACTGGAGCAGCGCGACCGCGCCATCGTCGAGCTGCTCTACGGCTGCGGCCTGCGCGTGGCCGAGCTGGTCGGCCTGGACCTGCAGGCGGGTGCCGACGCGGCTGGCTGGATCGACTTGGCCGGCGGCGAGGCGCACGTGCGCGGCAAGGGCAGCAAGCGCCGCAACCTGCCGGTCGGTCGCCCGGCGCTGGATGCGCTGCACGCCTGGCTGGCCGTGCGCGACAGCATGGCCGCGGCCGGCGAGACCGCACTCTTCGTCAGCCAGCGCGGTTCGCGGCTGACCGACGGCCAGTTGCGCAGCCGGCTCAAGGCGCGCGCCCTGCAGGCCGGCGTGCCCGCCGCCGTGCACCCCCACATGCTGCGCCACAGCTTCGCATCCCATCTGCTGCAGTCCAGCGGCGACCTGCGCGCCGTGCAGGAGCTGCTGGGCCATGCGCAGATCAGCACCACGCAGGTCTACACGAGGCTGGACTTCCAGCACCTCGCCCAGGTCTACGACCGGGCCCATCCCCGGGCCCGGCAGAAGGCGGCCGCCCCGTCGTTGCCACCGCGGTCGCCGCCCGCCCATACCGGGCCAGACAGCGACGAGCCGGCTTGACCCGCAGACCGTGGCTTGTCCGCCTGGGACTACATCCGGTTTCCGGGCCGCCGACAAAGCGCGCTACACCCAGGGCCGAACATCCGATCGAGCGACCCTCCGCCCGCCCTGCCATGGCCCTGCCCCACGCCCGCGCCAGCTTCCCTTTCATGCCTGCCGAGGGCGATGCGGCAGGCCGCGTCGCAGGCCTGCGGGGCAAGGGCGCAGCAGCCTGCGCCCTGCTGCTGGCCGCCACGCAGGCAGCCGCCCAGGCACCAGCGCCTGCGGCAGCGCGCCCCGCGTGGCTTGACGAGATCAGCATCAGCCTCGGCGCGCAACGCGACAACGTGGACGGCGACGCCTCGCTCAGCGACAGCGACAACACCCCGCCGTTTGCCACCGGCGAGCAGCACATCCTGCGTGGCCATGAGACCGTGCCCTGGCTGCGCATCGACGCGCGCATCGCGCGGCACCACGGCCTGCGGCTGGGCTATCAGAGCTTCAGCCAGCGCGCGACCAACCCGCTGCGCCTGGGGGCCGACTACCTGGGCACCACGGTCTACGCCACCGGCCCGCTGGCCACGCGCACCGAGGTCACGCAGGCCGACCTGTCCTGGCGCTGGTGGATGCCGGCCGGTGCGCATGAATTCGGCGCCGGCCTGGGCGTGGCCTTCTACAAGCTCGATGTGGACGGCAGCTGGGTCGCCGTGCCCGAGCTCTTCCCGCTGCTGCGCCTGACCTGGGCCCAGCGCTTTTCCGAGCACACCTGGGCACCCGAGCTGACCTTCGGCTGGAACTGGCGCCCGGCCAGCGGCTGGCGCGTGTTCGCCGACGCCTCGGGCGCCAAGCGCAGCAGCGGTGACCTGACCGGCGAGGTGCTCAAGCTGGCCGTCGGCGCCGAATGGAGCACCGCGCTGAGTACCGGCGGCGGGCGCATCGGCCTGGGCGCCGAGTACGGCTGGAGCCATCTCGAGTTCGAGCGTCGCGCCGGCCCGACGCTGACCACGCTGGACCTGACCCTTCACGGGCCGTCGGTGTTCGTGCGGCTGGCCTATTGAGTCGCCGCATCCGAGGGGCTGAATGTCCCGGGTGCCCGATGGGCCAGAGCGGGCGCGCCCAGGTCGTTCACACCTCTTCAGCCGCGCTCGAACTTGAACACCGCCGTCGGCGCGCGCCAGTTGGGCGCCCAGCGCACCACCTCGCCGTCGCGCAAGCCGAAGGCCTCCAGGATGCGCAGGCCGCATTGGCGGGCCAGCACCTCGAAATCAGCGAAGGTGCCCACGCGGATGTTGGGCGTGTCGAACCACTGATAGGGCAGCGTCTTGGTCACCGGCATGCGCCCGCGCAGCACCGCCAGGCGATTGGGCCAGTGGGCGAAGTTGGGGAAGGCAACGATGCCGATGCGGCCCACGCGCGCCGTCTCGCGCAGCATGGCCTCGGTGTTGCGCAGGTTCTGCAGCGTGTCGAGCTGCAGCACCACGTCGAAGCTGCCATCGGCAAAGACCGACAGCCCCTCCTCCAGGTTGCGCTGGATGACGTTGACGCCGCGCTGCACGCAGGCCAGCACCTTGGCGTCGTCCAGCTCCACGCCATAGCCGGTGCAGCCTCGCTGCTCGCGCAGCCGCGCCAGCAGCAGGCCGTCTCCGCAGCCGAGGTCCAGCACATGGGATGCGCGGGGCACCAGCTCAGCGATGCGCTCCAGGTTGCGCGGTTCACTCATCGCTTGGGCCCTCTCACACCGCGAGCTTGACGTCGGCCAGGCGCGGGGCCGCCCCGCTGCCCAGCTCGGCGGCGATGCGTTCGAAGTAGGCCCGCACCACGCCGTGGTAGCGCGCATCGTCCAGCAGGAAGGCATCGTGGCCGTGCGGCGCGTCGATCTCGGCATAGGACACGTCGCGCCGGTTGTCCAGCAGCGCCTTGACGATCTCGCGCGAGCGCGCCGGCGAGAAGCGCCAGTCGGTGGTGAAGCTCACCACCAGGAACTTGGCCTGCGCCTTGGCAAACGCCGCGCTCAAGTCGCCGCCATGCGCGCGCGCCGGGTCGAAGTAGTCCAGCGCGCGAGTGATCAGCAGGTAGGTGTTGGCGTCGAAGTACTCGCTGAACTTGTCGCCCTGGTAGCGCAGGTAGCTCTCGATCTGGAACTCGATGTCCTGCGTGGTGTAGGCATATGGGGCGCAGGGTATGGGTTGGGCCGGGTCGGCAGCGACGGCGGCGGCGGCGGCGCGCAGGGTGCGACCGAACTTCTGCTCCATCACGTCGTCGCTGAGGTACGTGATGTGGCCGATCATGCGCGCCACGCGCAGGCCGCGCTTGGGCACCACGCCATGCTCGTAGAAGTGGCCGCCATGGAAGTCCGGGTCGGTGACGATGGCCCGGCGCGCCACCTCGTTGAAGGCGATGTTCTGCGCCGACAGGTTCGGCGCCGTGGCGATGGCCAGGCAGTGGCGCACGCGCTGTGGGTGCTGCAGCGTCCAGCTCAGCGCCTGCATGCCGCCCAGGCTGCCGCCGATCACCGCGGCCAGCTGCGTGATGCCCAGCCGGTCCAGCAAGCGCGCCTGGGCCTCGACCCAGTCCTCCACGGTGACGACGGGGAAGTCCGCGCCATACGGCTTGCCGGTGGCCGGGTTCACGTCTCGCGGGCCGGTGGAGCCGAAGCACGAGCCGAGGTTGTTGACGCCGATGACGAAGAAGCGGTCGGTGTCCAGCGGCTTGCCGGGGCCGACCAGGTTGTCCCACCAGCCTTCGCTCCTGGGCTGGCCGGCATGCACGCCGGCGACATGGTGCGAGGCATTGAGCGCATGGCAGACCAGCACGGCATTGCTGCGCTCGTCGTTGAGCGTGCCGTAGGTCTCGTACATCAGCGTGTAGCCGGCGAGGCTGGCGCCGCTCTGCAATGCCAGCGGCTGCTCGAACTGCATCGTCTGCGGGGTAACGGTCCCGACGCTGCCCATGACTCTCGTTGGCCTTCAGAAAACAAAAAACCGGCGCTGCAGGGAGGCAGGGCCGGTGGCGCCTGTTTAGCTGCATTTGTTGAGCGCCCGCAAGCCGGGTCAAATCGGCGCTGTGGGCGGCAGTATATCGGCGCGCCTGGACCGGGGCGCAGGGCTTGTTCCACGCTTTGCACCGCTGCACGCGCGCCTAGCATCGAACTCCGCCCCCTTGATCTCCTAGAAGAGGCCCCGCATGCCCGCTTGGCTGATCCGGCTCGACCGCCATTTCCCCGTCCGCTACGCCGCATGGCTGCTGTGCGCCGTGGGCAGCCTGCTTGGTGGCTTGGTGTGGACGGCCACCGGCCGCGGCGCGGCCGCCACGCTGGCACTGGTGGCGCTCACGCTGCTGGGCCTGCGCGACGTGCGCCAGACGCGGCATTCGGTGCTGCGCAACTACCCGGTCATCGGCCACCTGCGCTTCTTGCTGGAGTGGGTGCGGCCGGAGATCCGCCAGTACTTCATCGAAAGCGACAACGAGGCCGAGCCCTTCTCGCGCCAGCAGCGTGCCCTGGTCTACCAGCGGGCCAAGGGCGACGCGGACAAGCGCCCCTTCGGCACGCAGCTGGACGTGCATGCCACCGGCTACGAGTGGATCAACCACTCGATGGTGCCCACGCACATCGCCAGCCATGACTTCCGCGTGGTGATCGGCGCCGAGCGGGCGCAGCCCTACTCGGCGAGCCTGTTCAACATCTCGGGCATGAGCTTCGGCGCGCTGTCGGCCCGGGCCATCCTGGCGCTGAACGCGGGCGCCAAGCGCGGCGGCTTCGCCCACGACACCGGCGAGGGCTCGATCAGCGCCCACCACCGCGAGCACGGCGGCGACCTGATCTGGCAGATCGCCTCGGGCTATTTCGGCTGCCGCGACGAGCTCGGCCGCTTCAGCGAGGAGCGCTTCGCCGCGCAGGCGCGCGAGCCGCAGGTCAAGCTCATCGAGATCAAGCTCAGCCAGGGCGCCAAGCCGGGCCACGGCGGCATGCTGCCCGGCCCCAAGGTGACGCCGGAGATCGCCGCCGCGCGCGGCGTGCCGGTGGGCCTGGACTGCATTTCGCCGTCGCGCCACAGCGCGTTCGACTCGCCCATCGGGCTGCTGCGCTTCATCGAGCGGCTGCGGGCGCTCTCGGGCGACAAGCCGGTGGGCATCAAGCTGTGCATCGGCCACCCGTGGGAGTGGTTCGCCCTGGCCAAGGCCATGCTGGCCACCGGGATCGTGCCGGACTTCATCGTCGTCGATGGCGCCGAAGGCGGCACCGGCGCGGCGCCGGTGGAGTTCAGCGACCACATGGGCGCGCCGGTGCAGGACGGGCTGCAGCTGGTGCACAACACGCTGGTGGGCCTGAACCTGCGCCAGCGCGTGAAGATCGGCTGCGCCGGCAAGGTGGTCAGCGCCTTCGACATCGCGCGCATGCTGGCTCTGGGGGCAGACTGGTGCAACTCCGGCCGCGGCTTCATGTTCGCGCTGGGCTGCATTCAGGCGCAGACCTGCCACACGGGCCACTGCCCCACCGGCGTGACCACGCAGGATGACCTGCGCCAGCGCGCCATCGTCGTACCCGACAAGGCCGAGCGCGTGTGGCGCTACCACCAGAACACGCTCAAGGCGCTCAAGGAGCTGGTGGAGGCCGCGGGCCTGCAGCATCCGGGCGAGCTGACCGCCTCGCACATCGTGCATCGGGTCAGCGACCACCAGGTCAAGCTGCTGGTCAACATGCTGCCGCGGGTAGCGCCGGGCGCCCTGCTGGCCGCCGACCGGGGCGAGGCCGACTGGCCCTACGAGGTCTATCGCCTGTACTGGCCGATGGCGCGCGCCGAGTCATTTGCACCGCACGAGGCAGGCGGCGTGACGACGGTCGACGTGGACCTGCGCGAGCCGCAGGCCGGGTAGCGCAACGGCCGGTCGTGCGCGGGGCGCGGGCCCCGGCGTGGCGCTCAGGCCGCTGGCGGGCGGGTGTCGATGAAGGTCTGGCGCTGCATGAGCTTGTCATACAGCCGCTCCAGGTTGGGATGGCGCTCGCGCCAGTCCACCTGCGGATAGCGGAAGTCCAGGTAGCCCAGCGCGCAGCCTACGGCGATGTCGGCCAGCGTGTAGTGGGTGCCTGCGCACCAGGGGCGGTCGCCCAGGCCCAGGCTCATGGCCTTGAGCGAGGCATCGACCTTGGCCATCTGGCGGTCGATCCAGGCCGCGCTGCGCTGCTCGGGCGTGCGGCCGGCAAACGTCTGCTCCAGGCGCACCAGGATGGCCGCATCCAGCAGGCCGTCGGCCAGCGCCTCCCAGGTTCGCACCTCCACGCGCTCACGGCCGGACAGCGGGATGAGCTTGCCCACCGGCGAGAGCGTGTCGACATACTCCACGATGACGCGCGAGTCGAACACCGCCTCGCCACCTTCCATCACCAGGCAGGGCACCTTGCCCAGCGGGTTGGCCTGCAGGATGGTGCTGCCGGGGGCCCAGACGTCCTCCAGCTCGAAGCGGTAGTCCAGCCTCTTCTCGGCCAGCACGATGCGCACCTTGCGCACGAAGGGGCTGGTCAGGGAACCGATGAGTTTCATGGGGAGAAGCGGGGATGGGCCGGTGGCGGGGGCGACAGATTCTAGGGTGCGGCGCCTCGCGCAGCCCCCAGGGGGCTTGTGCGGGCGGGCCAGGCGGGCAGGGGTGGCAAGATGCGCAGTTCGTGACCAATTGTGCAAACCTTGCCTGCTGACCGCCCATCCACTGGCCCTCTGCACCGCGTGCGCACCGCCGTGCGGCCGCGAGCATCCGCCGTGCCTTCCGGCCAGGCGCCCGATGACAGCGAGCTGCTGGGCAGCCACTGGCTGGGCGTGGACGACACCCAGACCGAGGGCGCCGGCGGCGCCCGCGTCGATGGTGAACGAGTGCAGCCGCTGGACCCGCTCGGCCTGGCGCTGGACGAGCTGGGCCTGGTGTGCGGCCCGCCGGAGCATGCCCAGGCCTGGGCCGTGCGCCTGACGGCCAGCGGTCGCGCCTATGCGCGCATTTGGCTGGTCAACCTGCTGGCCGTGGTGCTCACCGCCGGCCTGGCCCTGCCGTGGGCGCGGGCGCGCAGCCTGCGCTACTTCCATGCGCACACCCTGGTGGCCGGCCATCCGCTGGGCTTTCACGGCGAGCCCGGCGCCATGCTGGGCGGCGGGTTGCTGGCCGCGGCGCTGCTGGGCTGCGGTGCGGCGGCGCTGATCTGGGGCCCCACGGGGTGGGCCGGCGTCGCGGCCGCGTCGTTCGCCTTTGCCCTTCTGGCCTGCACCGTGCCGGCACTGGTACAGGCCGCGCTGCAGGGGCGGCTGGCGCGCACCAGCTGGCGCGACATGCCGTTGCGCTTCGCCGGCACGCCCGCGGGGGCGGCGCGGGTTCTGGCCGCGCCACTCTTCGGCGCGTGGGCCTGCGCCACGGTGGCGCTGGCCCTGCCGGTGGCCGAGGCCCAGGATCCGCAGGCCGTGCGCGGCCTGTGGATGGGGCTGGGCGCCCTGCTGCTCACCGGCGCCCTGGGCGCGCCAGCCATGGCCTGGCAGTTCCTGCGCTGGCGGCAGACCCACCTGGCCATCGGCCCGCTGCAGGCGCAGTGGAAGGCGACGCTGCGGATGGCCTATGGCCTGGCGCTGCGCGCCCTGCTGGCGTTGGCCCCGGCTGCACTGTTGGCCGGTGCCGCGTCGGCGCTGGCACTGGTGGCCACCGGCTGGATGGAGCCGCCGGGTGGACTTGCCGGCCGGCTACCCGGGGTTATGGGCCACCTGCTGCAGCACCCCCCGGCCGCGCTGGCGGCGGCCGCGGTGCTGGCCGCCGCCGCCTGGCTGGCCGGGGTGGGCCTGGCCCTGCCCTGGGCGCAAGCGGCGCTGCAGAACCTGGTCTGGGGCAAGACCGGCAACCGCTACGTGCGCATCCGCAGCCGGCTGTCTGCCACCGGCTACGTGGCGCTGCGGCTGCGCCACGGCCTGCTGCTGCTGGCCACGCTGGGCCTGTACGCGCCCTGGGCGGCGGTGGCGGCGCGGCGCAGGCGGCTGCAGGCGCTGACCATCGTCTCGCGCGTGGTGCCGGACGATCTGGCGGCCACCGTGCGCCAAGCGGGCGACACCCGGCCGGGCGGCGAACTGTTCGGGTTGGACCTGGGCTGGTAGGCGGCAGCAAGCGCCAGCCGTGACGCCGCCCACGCGGCCGCCCGGCATGCCGCTGCGCGGACGGACGACGCTGAACAAAGGCGCCGAACCCGGCGCGGGCAAGGGCGCCGGCCGCAAGGCCCTTCCTACAATCGAGGGCTTTACACCCCACGCGCGCGGCCTGCGCCTTCCGCCCCATGCCCAACCCCGCCCTCACCGCCCTGTCGCCGCTGGACGGCCGCTATGCCGCCAAGGTCGCCGCGCTGCGCCCGCTGCTGTCGGAGTTCGGGCTGATGCACCGCCGCGTGCAGGTGGAGGTGGAGTGGTTCATCGCCCTGTCGGACGCCGGCCTGCCGGAGTTCGCGCCGCTCAATGAAGCCAGCCGCGGCTTCCTGCGCGGGCTGGTGGCGCGCTTTTCCGAGGACGACGCCCAGGCCATCAAGGACATCGAGCGCACCACCAACCACGACGTGAAGGCGGTGGAGTACTGGCTCAAGCAGCGCTTCCAGGGCCAGGCGCAGCTGCAGCAGGCGGCCGAGTTCGTGCACTTCGCCTGCACCAGCGAGGACATCAACAACACCAGCCACGGCCTGATGCTGAAGGCCGCGCGCGAGCAAGTGCTGCTGCCCGCGCTGGACAGGCTGCTGGCCCAGCTCACCGCGCTGGCCACCGCCCATGCCGACGCGCCCATGCTCAGCCGCACCCATGGCCAGACCGCCAGCCCGACGACCGTCGGCAAGGAGGTGGCCAACGTGGTCGCCCGGCTGCGCGCCGCGCGCGAGCGCATCGCCAGCGTGGCCCTGCTGGCCAAGATGAACGGCGCCGTGGGCAACTACAACGCCCACCTGGCCGCCTATCCGGATGTGGACTGGGAGGCCTTCGCCCGCCAGGTGGTCGAGCAGGGCCTGGGCCTCACCTTCAACCCCTACACCATCCAGATCGAGCCGCACGACTACATGGCCGAGCTGTTCGATGCGGTGACGCGGGCCAACACCATCCTCATCGACTGGTCGCGCGATGTGTGGGGCTACATCAGCCTGGGCTACTTCAAGCAGAAGACCAAGGCGGGCGAAATTGGCTCGTCCACCATGCCGCACAAGGTCAACCCCATCGACTTCGAGAACGCCGAAGGCAACCTGGGCCTGGCCAATGCGCTGCTGACCCACCTGAGCCAGAAGCTGCCGATCAGCCGCTGGCAGCGCGACCTGACCGACAGCACCGTGCTACGCAACATGGGCGTGGCCCTGGGCTATGCGGTGCTGGCCTGGGACAGCCTGTCGCGCGGCCTGGACAAGCTGGAGCTCAACGGCGAGGCCCTGGCCGCCGACCTGGATGACGCCTGGGAGGTGCTGGCCGAGCCCATCCAGACCGTCATGCGCCGCTACGGCCTGCCCAACCCGTATGAGCGCCTGAAGGAGCTCACCCGCGGCAAGGCGATCACGGCCGAGGCCCTGCGCGCCTTCATCGACAGCCTGGAGCTGCCGGCTGCAGAGAAAGCCCGCCTGGCCGCGATGACGCCGGGCAGCTACGTGGGCAAGGCGGTGGAGCTGGCCCGACGCATCGGCGGCTGAGGCGTCCGCTACCGCGGCCGGTCGCTCACGCCCTCGCCCGGCATGCCCCGGCCGCGATCGGCACGCCGACCGCTGTGCGGGTCATCGCCGCTCATCCCGCTGCTCGTCCAGCTGCGCATCCAGCACGGCCAGCAGCTGCACCACGTCCAGCGGCTTGGTCAGGTAGGCCAGAAAACCGCGGCCGCGGGCGGCATGGGCGCGGTCGGGCATGGCGTCGGCCGACAGGGCCACGCGGGGGATGCCTTGCGTGGCCGCGTCCGCATCGAGCGCGGTGGTCACGTCAAAGCCGCTCATGTCGCCCAGGTGCATGTCCAGCAGCAGCAGGTCCGGGCGCTCGGCACGCGCCGCGGCAATGGCCTCGGCGCCGCTGCGGGCGACCGCCAGGGTGCAGGCCGGCCGCAGCGCCAGCACCTGGCGCAACAGCTCGACGTTGACCGCGTTGTCCTCGGCATAGAGCACGCGCAGGCCGCGCGGCGCCAGCCCGGCCGCTCCCGCATGCGGCACAGGCACCAGCTGCGGGGGCGCCTGGGGCGGCCGGGCCGCCGGCAGGCGCAGCCGAAAGCAGCTGCCGCGGCCCGGCTCGCTGTCCACCTCGATGCCGGCGCCCATGAGGTCCAGCAGGCGGTGCACGATCACCAGGCCGATGCCGGTGCCCTCCACGCCGCTGCGCTCGGCGCCCAGGCGGTTGAACGGCTCGAACAAGTGGGACCGCTGTGCCGCGGTCAGGCCCGCGCCGGTGTCGCGCACCTCCAGCTCGACCGCGTCGGCGCCGATGCGGGCGCCCACCGCCACCGTGCCGCGCGGCCGGTTGTACTTGATGGCATTGCTCAGCAGGTTGACCATCACCTGGCGCAGCCGCAGCCGGTCGGCACGCACGTGCAGGCCGGGCGGCAGCTGCGGCGGCAGCAGGGCCACGCCGGCGCGCTGCGCGGCGTCGCGCACCAGCTCCATCGCCTCGCCCACGGTATCGGCCAGGGCGATGGGCTCCAGCGACAGCGGCAGGCTGCCGGCCTCGATGCGCGAGAGGTCCAGCACGTCGCCGATCATGCCCAGCAGATGGGCACCGGCGCGCTCGATGAGCTCCACCTTGGCGCGTTGCGCCGGCACCAGCGGGTGCTCGCCGTCCATGCGCAGCAGTTGCGCGAAGCCGAGCACCGCATTGAGCGGCGTGCGCAGCTCGTGGCTCATGCGCGAGAGGAACTCGTTCTTGGCTTGGCTGGCGCGCTCGGCCGCCTCGGCGGCCACCTTCGCTTCTTCGTAGAGCACGTGGTCGGTGATGTCGGAGACGTGGCCGTACCAGGTGACGCCGTCCGCATCGCGCTCGGCCACGGCCCGCGAGGTGAGCCAGCGCAGGCCGGCGCGGGGCAGCAGCGCGCGGTAGGTGTGCGTGCCCTCTTGCGTGGCGCCGCTGGCCGAGCTGACCATGCGCCGGTTCAACTCGGGCAGGTCATCGGGATGGATGCGCTCGAACAGCAGGCGCGGATCCCGCTGCAGCTCATCGGGCTCCAGCTCGTAGACATCCCGTACGCCGTCACTCACATAGGGCAAGCCCATGCGCCCGTCGTGCGTCATCGTGAACTTGAAGGTCATGCCCGGCACATTGCGGCCCAGGGCGGCCAGCAGCGCATCGCGCTCCTTGAGCTGGGCCTCCACCTGCTTGTGGCGCGTAACGTCGTTGATGACGCCATACAGCGTGGTGCCACCGTCGTCGTCGCGCACCGCACCGGCGTCCACGCGCAGCCACAGCAGCCCGCGCTCCGGGTGCAGCAGCCGGTACTCCAGGTGCAGCGGCTGCAGCGTGCGGGCCGACTCGTAGATGCTGTGCACCAAGCGCTGGCGGTCTTCGGGGTGGGCGCGTTCGGCCATGCGGTTGGAGTCGAGCGCCACCTCCTCGGGCGAGAAGCCGTAGAGCGCGCGCACCGCCTCGCTGGCATAGGGCATGGAGCGCGTGCCGTCGGGCGCCACGCGCAGGGTGCAGATCAGCTGCGGCGCGTAGCGGCTCACGCGGTCGAAGATCGCTTCGCGCTGGCGTAGCCGCTCCTCGGTGGCGCGGCGCTCGGTGATGTCGTCCACCACGGCGATGTAGTACTGCAGCCGTCCGGCAGCGTCATCCACGCGGCAGGCGGTCAGCTGCACCCACACCGTGCGGCCGTCGGCGCGCAGATATCGCCTCTGCACCTGGACGCGCTCGTGCGGGCGCTGCTCCATCAGGCGCACCATCTCCTCGTCGCAAAAGGCGTCGGGCGGATCGGTGATGTCCTGGTAGCCCAGGCCGGTGAGCTGCCCGGCACCGTAGCCGGTGATCTCGGCAAGCCGCTGGTTGACCTCCAGGAAGCGGCCGTCCGGGCTGACGATGGCCTGGCCACTCGCCGAGCGCTCGAAGATCTCGCGGTAGCGCCGGGCCTGCTCGCGCGCCGCGGCCAGCTCCGCCCGCAGGGCATGCAGCTCGGCCTGCAGCCCGGCGGGCGAAACGGCGGGCAGCTCGCCCTGCCGCGCGCCCGGCGTGCCGCAAGGCGCAGCTCCTTGAAGCGGCGGCTTCAGGCCGGCAGCCGGTGCGCCGTCCGGCTCATGCACTGGCTCAGGGTCCCGGTGTTCCGGCATGCAGATCGACACGGCTGGGGTAGAGCCACTCTGTCACACCGGCCCCTGCTTGAACAGGGGCCTTGCCCGATGCCCCTGTCGTCAAGCAAAGCCGCCCCGGCCCGCGTGCCGCGGCCGCACGCTCAGCCCAGCTCCAGCAGCGGCTTCAGATAGCGCCCGGTGTGGCTGCCCGGATGCGCGGCGATCGCCTCCGGCGGGCCCACGGCCACCACCTGGCCGCCGCCGGAGCCGCCCTCCGGCCCCATGTCGATCAGCCAGTCGGCGGTCTTGATGACGTCCAGGTTGTGCTCGATGACGACGATGGTGTTGCCGGCGTCGCGCAGCTGGTGCAGCACCTTCAGCAGCAGCTCGATGTCGTGGAAGTGCAGGCCGGTGGTCGGCTCGTCCAGGATGTAGAGCGTGCGGCCGGTGTCGCGCTTGGACAGCTCCAGCGCCAGCTTGACGCGCTGGGCCTCGCCGCCCGACAGCGTGGTGGCGCTCTGGCCCAGCCGCACATAGCCCAGGCCCACATCCAGCAGCGTCTGCAGCTTGCGCGCCAGCGCCGGCACGGCGCTGAAGAGCTCGTGCGCCTGCTCCACCGTCAGGTCCAGCACCTGCGCGATGTTGTGGCCCTTGTAGAGCACCTCCAGCGTCTCGCGGTTGTAGCGCTGGCCATGGCAGACGTCGCAGGGCACGTACACGTCCGGCAGGAAGTGCATCTCCACCTTGATCACGCCGTCGCCCTGGCAGGCCTCGCAGCGGCCACCGCCGGATGAGGCGGCCACGTTGAAGCTGAAGCGCCCAGCGCCATAGCCGCGCTCGCGGGCCATCGGCACCTCGGCAAACAGCTCGCGGATGGGCGTGAACAGGCCCGTGTAAGTGGCCGGGTTGGAGCGCGGCGTGCGGCCGATGGGGCTCTGGTCGACGTTGATGACCTTGTCGAAGTGCTCCAGGCCGTCGATCTCGTCGGCCGGCGCCGGCTCGGCCTGGCTCTGGTAGAGCTTGCGCGCCACCGCGGCATAGAGCGTGTCGTTGACCAGCGTGGACTTGCCCGAGCCGGACACGCCGGTAACGCAGGTCAGCAGGCCCACGGGGATGTCCACCGTGGCCCCGCGCAGGTTGTTGCCCCGCGCGCCGACGATGCGCAGGCGCGGCGTGTCGTCGGTGAAGGGCCGGCGCTGCTTCGGCACCTCGATGCGCAGACGGTGGGCCAGGTAGGCGCCGGTGAGCGAGTCGGGCTCCTGCGCCACCTGCTGCGGCGTGCCGCTGGCCATGACGCGGCCGCCGTGGATGCCGGCCCCCGGGCCCATGTCGATGACGTGGTCCGCGGCGCGGATCATGTCCTCGTCATGCTCGACCACCAGCACGCTGTTGCCCAGGTCGCGCAGGTGCTGCAGCGTGCCGATCAGGCGGTCGTTGTCGCGCTGGTGCAGCCCGATGCTGGGCTCGTCCAGCACGTACATCACGCCGGTCAGGCCCGAGCCGATCTGGCTGGCCAGGCGGATGCGCTGGGCCTCGCCGCCGGAGAGCGTGTCGGCGCTGCGCTCCAGGCTCAGGTAGCTCAGGCCGACGTCGTTGAGGAACTTCAGCCGCGAGGCGATCTCGCGCACCACCTTGGCGGCGATCTCGGCCTTGGCGCCCTGCAGGTGCAGCGTCTCGAAGTACTGCTGCGCGTCCTTCAGCGTGGCATGCGCGATCTGGTAGATGGGCCGCGCGTCGCCGGTCTGCGCATCGACCAGCTTGACGTGCCGCGCCTCGCGCCGCAGCCGCGTGCCCTCGCACTCCGGGCAGGGCCGCGCGGCCTGGTAGCGGGCCAGCTCCTCGCGCACGGCGGCGGAGTCGGTCTCGCGATAGCGGCGGGCGAAGTTGTTGAGGATGCCCTCGAAGGGATGCGAGCGCTTGACGCTGCGCTTCTTGCCGCCGGCGCCCTCGGCCTCGTAGGTGAAGGCGATCTCCTCTGCGCCCGAGCCATGCAGCAGCACCTGCTGCGCGCGCTCGGGCAGCTCCTCGAAAGGCGCATCCACGTCGAAGCCGTAGTGCCGCGCCACCGACTCCACCAGCGAGAAGGTGTAGGGGTTGCGCCGGTCCCATCCCTTGATCGCGCCGGAGGCAATGGACAGCGACGGGAAGGCGACCACGCGCTGTGGGTCGAACGCCGTCACCTGGCCCAGGCCGTCGCAGCTCGGGCAGGCACCCACGGGCGAGTTGAAGGAGAACAGCCGCGGCTCCAGCTCGGCCAGCGAGTAGTTGCACGCCGGGCAGGCGAACTTGCTGGAGTAGAGGTGCTCGCGCGGCTGGGCATCGGCCGGCGCATCCATCTCGACCGCGATCGCGCGGCCATCGGCCAGGCGCAGCGCGGCCTCGAAGCTCTCGGCCAGGCGCTGGCGCAGCCCGGCCGGCACGCCGGGGCGGCCGTCGGCATCGGCCTCGTGCTTGACCTTGAGCCGGTCCACGACCACGTCGATGTCGTGCTTCTCGGTCTTCTTGAGCGCCGGCAGCTCGGCCGCCTCGACCACCCGGCCGTCGATGCGAAAGCGCACGTAGCCGCGCGCCTGCATGTCGGCGAACAGCTCCGCATGCTCGCCCTTGCGGTCGCGCAGCACCGGGGCCAGCACCATCAGCCGGGTGTCCTCGGGCAGGGCCAGCGTGGCATCGACCATCTGGCTGACGCTCTGCGCGGCCAGCGGCAGGTTGTGCAGCGGGCAGAACGGCGTGCCGGCGCGGGCATAGAGCAGGCGCAGGTAGTCGTGGATCTCGGTGATCGTGCCGACGGTGGAGCGCGGGTTGTGGCTGGTGGCCTTCTGCTCGATGGAGATGGCTGGCGCCAGGCCCTCGATCACGTCCACGTCCGGCTTGTCCATCAGCTGCAGGAACTGCCGCGCATAGGCCGAGAGGCTCTCCACATAGCGCCGCTGGCCCTCGGCATAGAGTGTGTCGAACGCCAGGCTGGACTTGCCCGAGCCCGACAGCCCGGTGATCACCACCAGCTGGTGGCGCGGGATGTCGAGGTCGATGTTCTTGAGGTTGTGCGTGCGGGCGCCGCGCACGCGGATGCAGCCGGTGGCGGCCACGGACACCGGCAGGGCGGTCGGGTTCGCAAAAGCGGATGCTGCAGGCGCGGGCTGCGCGGCAGGGGCGGCAGGCTGGCCGGCGGCTTCGGTAGCGGAGGAACGGACGGGCCGTTTAGGCGGGCGGCTCATGGGGATCGCATGGAGGGCAACCGACCATGATAGGCGGCACAGGCTGCCCGTCGCCAGTCGCGGGTTGCCGGCTGTCGCAGGGGCGGAGAAGCTCGCGCCTCAGTGCGGCTGCAAGGGATCGGCCCCGCCGCCGCTGCGCCACTGGCTGGGCGACACTCCTGTCCAGCGCTTGAAGGCCAGGGTGAAGGCCCGCCGGTCGGAGTAGCCCAGGCGCTGGCTGATGGACTCGATATCCAGCTCGCCCTCGGCCAGCCAGCCCAGGGCCAGAGTGCGGCGCACGTCGGCCTGGATGTCGGCATAGCTGCGCTCGGCCTCCTTGAGCCGGCGCTGCAGCGTGCGCGTGTGCAGGCCGAGCTGGGTAGCGACCCCGTCGATGCCCCGGGCCATCAGCTCCGGCCGAGAGGCCAGCAGGTGCTCGATCTGCTCGATCAGGCCTCCGGCGCCCTGCTCATGTTGGCGCTCCACACGCTGCGCCACCAGCTGCTCGGCCTGGCGGTTGAGCGCAGGGAAGGCGCCGCTGAGCTGCCAGTCCAGCGCTTGGCGGTCGCCGACCAACGCGGTCTCCTTGTGGCCGAAGACGCTCGGCACGCCGAAGACCGCCTCGTAAAGCTCCGCATAGTCCGGCGCGGCATGGCGCCAGGTCATGCGGCGCAACGCGTGGCTGTCGCCCAGCAGCCGGCGCAGGATGTTGTAGAGGCCCACCTGCGTGGCCTCGGCCACATAGACCAACGCCGGGTGGTTGAGCACGGCCTGTGGCAAGAAGGGGAGGTCGAAGCTGAGCACGATGCGCGCCTCGTCGGCCTGCTCCTGCAGCGTGAGCCTCATCATCGGGTTGATCAGGTCCGCCGCCCAGCCGGTGGCCTTGACCGCCTCGCGCAGCGTGGAGCTGGTGGTGAGGTAGGTCTCGAGCTCGGGCATGAACTCGAAGGCGAAGCTCTCGCCCAGCACGAACGGGTAGTGCGGGTGCGGCCCCGCTCCGCGCGCGGCGGCGCGCGAGGCCTCGACGCAGGCCTGCAGCAGGGCCAGCAGCTTCAGCGGCGACACGCGCACCTTCTCCAGCTGCGTCAGGTCGGCCGGGATGCCCACGCGCTCGAAGATGGGTTCGATGCTGAAGCCGCATCGGGCTGCGGCCTTGACCCAGCTGGTCAGGGTCAAGAGGGGAATGGAGTCGTTCAACAGCCGGCCGAGCATGCGAAGACTTTAGGGCAATCCATGCGCGCGCGACCCTGGGGCCGAACCGGGCGCGCCCCCGCGCCGGCATGCCGAGCAAAAAAAAGCGCCAGCGGCAAAGCCGCCGGCGCCCGAGCAGGAGACAGACGAGGAAGGCTGGCCGATCAGGCCCCGGCCGCGTGCAGCACGTCGCCGGCCTGCACCGGGTTGCGCGTGCGCTCGTAGGTCTCCATCCACAGGTTGCAGCCGGGCATGGCGCCCGCCTGGTTCGGATGGAAGCCGGGCTTGAAATAGCTCAGGATCTTGCCAAGCACCGGCGACAGGAAGCCGCCCGGCTTGACGACCCACCAGAAGCCCTTGGCACGCAGCTTCAGGCGCTGCCCGAAGCTGTAGCCGTCGCACTTGAGCATGTAGTTGCTGATGACCGAGATCATCACCAGGAAGGTGACCATGGCCTCCAGCATCGCCAGGCAGCGCACGAAGTAGCCCACCTTGGCGGTCTGCTGCATCACATCGAAGGCCACGGCGCGGTGCTCGACCTCCTCGATGGCGTGCCAGGCGTACATGGCGCGCACGCGCGGATCGGCCGTCTCGAAGACGCCGCGGTTGTCGAACAGGGCGTGGGCCGAGATGGCGGTGAGGTGCTCGGCCGCGGCGGTGAGGGCCAGTGTGTAGGACTTGGGCAGGCGCTTGCGCTGGAAGCCGAACATCCAGGCGTCGTGCTTGCGCAGGATCATGTCCACGTCAATACCTTGCGCCTTCAGCCGCGCGTTGTACTGGTTGTGGACCATCGTGTGCTGGCCCTCCTGGCGGATGAAGTCCTTGATGTCCTGCAGCACCTGCTTGTCGGTGATCTGCGAGCGGTAGTCGCGCACGCACTCCATGAAGAAGCGCTCGCCCACGGGGAACATGGTGGACAGCGCGTCGAAGAAGCGCGAGCGATAAGGATCGTCCTTGATGAAGTGGCGCGGGATGTCCGGATCATCCAGATGAAAGTTCAGCTTCTCGCGCGGCACGATCGGGGTGTGGCTCATGTCGGACTCCTCAGTACTTGGTGATCGGCTGTCGCCATCCCGGCTGCAAGACCGGCGGCGGCTGCGGGTGGGGAGACCTCCTGCAGCGTGGACCTCACTTTAGGAAGCCCGGCCGCCAGACGGCAGGATGGGCCGCGACAGGCACGGAATAAGGCACGACAAGCTCCGACGGCGAGCCGCCATCTCCCCCCGGGGCTTTCCCGCAGCTGCCGCAGTCGCCCCGCCGGCAGGCCGTGCGGACTCGTGCAAAGCGGCGCGCCGCCCATCGGCGCACACGCTGCCCGGGCCGCAAAATGGCCGACATGCGCGCCGGCGGCACCGTGCTTGCCCGGCCCCGGCGCGACTGCATTTGCAGCCGCTCAGCCTATCCCGCCATGCCCCGTCCGCTGCCGCACCTGCTGCCCCGCCCCGGAGCCGACCGCCCGCCGCGTCGCCCGGTGCTGCGGCTCGCCGGGGCGGCCGCGATGGTGGCCGCCGGCGCGTTGCTGTCTGCCTGCGGCGGCGGCGTCTACTTCAGCATCGGTGATGGCGGCGAGCGGCCGCAAGTGACGCTGGTCATCGCCCCCACGTCGGCACGGGCAGGCGAGACCGTCACGCTGGCCGCCGGCGCGGCCGACGACATCGGAATCGACCAGGTGGCCTTCTACCGGCGCGATGCAGGCGGCGACGTGCTGCTCTACGCCCTGGGCCCGTCGTCACGCTACGAGATCCAGACCACCATCCCGAGCAGTGCGGCGGCCGGCAGCACGGTGCGCTATTTCGCGCGCGCCACGGACGTCGCCGGCCTGCGCGCCGACAGCGCCATCGTCACGGTGCAGGTGCTGCCTTGATCCGCTGCGCTGCGGCGGCCGGTGCGCCCACCGGCGGCGGCTCCTTGACGAGGATGACGGTGCACGGCGCGTCGCGCGCCACGCGAATGGGCACGGTGTGGATGAAGCGCTGCAGCTGCACGCCGTGCGTGGCCGCGCCCATGATGATCATCGTCACCTGGTTGCCCTGGGCATAGCGCACCAGCGCCTGGGCCACGTCGGACGCTTCAAGCACATGGAAGCTTGCCTGGTGGCCCTGCAGGTCCAGCGGCGCGGCCCACTGGCGCAGCCGCGCCAGGTGCCGGCGGTGGCGGCTGGTTTCGCTGCGCGCATGGTCGGCATGGCCGGCCGATGAGGGCGAGATGACGCTGACGCAGGCCAGCCGCGCCCCGGGCCGGATGCCCAGCGAGCGCGCCACCGCCTGGCGCAGCGCATAGAGCGTCGCATCGGTCGCGTCCCGGTAGGGGACGGCCACCATCAGGATGGGTACCTCGGCCAGTTGCTGGGCCGGCAGCGGGCTGGGCTCGTATTGCATGCCCGCGGCCTTGATCCAGCGGCGCAGGTGCTCGCGAAAGCCCACGCCACGCACGCGCCGGCCGCGCTCGGTGATCGTGACCTGCTCGGGATTCGCCAGGTCGAAGGCCAGGTGCGCGGCGCTGGGATAGCGGCGGCTGGCCTCGGGCTCCAGGCAGCGCAGGATCACCTCCTGCAGCCACTCGGGCACGTCGGCGTTGTGCTGGCGCGGCGGAGCGGGCGTCATCCACAAGCGCTGGCGCAGGCCGCCGCGGGTAACGGGCGCACCGAAGGGCAGCTCGCCCGTGGCCAGCTCGTAAAGCATCACGCCGATGGCAAAGATGTCGCTGCGCAGGTCGCCGCGCACGCCCACCACCTGCTCCGGCGCGATCCACGCCGGCGAGCCCACCGCGGTGCGCATTTCCTCGGCCAGCAGGTCCGGATAGTGGGCGTGGCAGGACAGGCCGAAATCCAGCAGCACGGCGCAGCCGTCGTCCTTGATCAGCACGTTGGCCGGCTTCAGGTCCAGGTGGCAGACGTTCTGCTGGTGCAGGCTGTGCGCCGCCAGCGCCGTGGCCGCGCCCAGGCGGGCGATGGTGCCGGCATCCGGGCGATCGGGCTCATCCAGCCAGTGCTGCAGCGTGCGGCCCGGCACGTACTCCATCACCAGATAGGGCAGACGCACCAGGTCGCCGGCCGCCACGAAGCGGGGCACGTGCGGGCCGGTCAGCGTGGGCAGGATCTGCAGCTCGACCTCGAAGCTGACGATGGTCTCCGCGCCGTCGCCTTGGGTCATGCGTGGGATCTTCATGGCCATCGGAAAGCCCGGGTCAGGCGCCCCGCTGGCATAGCTCACCGCATAGATGTGGGCCATGCCGCCGGCATGGATGCATTCGCGGATGCGAAAGCCGTCGATCTCGGTGCCGGGTTCGAGCAGTTTCATGGCGCTTGCGTCCTCCCATCGCGTGTCATGAACAGGCGGCGCGTTGAGCGTCGTGCCGGGCGCGGGGCAGGCGCATGGTGCGGATCAGCCGATCGGTGCGAGGAGCGCCGCTCGTGCGCCCGCGCCGGCTCACCAGCCCTGCTCCAGCCGGTCGGCATCGAAGGCCGGCAGCCCTGCGGCGCGGATGGCCGCAGCCGCAGCCGTCACGTCGTACTCCACGCGGTGGAAGGTGATCTGCGCCGCCGCGTCGTCGAAGAGCGCATACATCGCCCGTGCGTCGCCGTCGCGCGGCTGGCCCACCGAGCCGACGATGGCCAGCCAGCGGCGGTGCGGCAGCACCGGCACCGGCACGCCGGGCTGGGGAGCAAACTGCATCAGCTTGGCCGTGCGCGTCATGAAGTACAGCGCCTGCTCGTGCACGTGGCCGCTGAAGACGTAGTGCACGGCCGGGTCCTGCAGCGCAGCGGCAGACAGGCTGCGCTCCGCGCCGCTGGCGTCCACCACGTAGTGCCAGCGCTCTGGCCCGTCGGCACTGGCATGCACCAGCAGCGCCTCGGGCGACAGCCGAGCAGTCAGCGGCAGCTCGCGCAGAAAGGCCCGCTGCTCGGCCGTGAGCTGATCGTGCGTCCATTGCGCGGTGAGCTCGCCGCGCTGGCGCGCCTGGGCCGGCGGCTCCAGCGCCAGCAGATCGTGGTTACCCAGCACCGCCAGCGCCTGCTCCTGCTGCACCAGCGCCCGCACCCGCTCGACCACCGCACCCGGATCGGCGCCATAGCCGACGAGATCGCCCAGCAGCGCAAAGCGCGTGGCGCCCTCCTCGCGCGCATGGTCGATGCAGGCGTCCAGGGCCTGGATGTTGGAATGGATGTCGGACAGCAGGGCGAGCTTCATCGCCCTCCATCATGACGCGCCGATGTCCGCTCAGGCCGTGCCGGCCAGCTGATGCCGCCCCGGGGAAACCCACACCCCCCTTACCCCGGCCACGACAAGGCCCCCGGCCGACCGCTCAACGCCAGCCGGCCGAGCGCAGCGCAGGTCGTGCAGGCGACAGCGAGCCGGGCGCCTCCACGCGGGCCGACAGCCAGCGGGCGAGCGGTTTCTCGATCACCACATGCGTGAAGAGGGCGGTCGCCACCACGAGAGCCAGCAAGAGCGGAACGGCCCACCAGACGTGCGCGCCATGCATCAACCCGCAGGCCGCCAGCAGCTTCCCCGCCGCCAGCACGACGGGCAGGTTGACCACGACCATGGCGTACGAGGCATCCCCCAGGGCATCCATCCAACGCGGCAGCGCCAGCCGGCGCCGCTGCTCCACTGCCTGCGCACCGACGATCAGCAAGCAGGTGCCCGCGATGTAGAGCGGCAGCTTGAACTGGCCGCCTGCGATCTCGCCCCGGGTGGTCCATGCCAGCACGAACAGCGTCGTGCCGCCCAGCAGCCAAGCGACCGCACCCGGCACCCTGCGCCCGTGCAGACCGGCCGCCAGCAAGCAGCCGCAAGGAAATGCCAAGTTGAACGGACTGAAGATGAAAGCCAGCTCTGGTGGCGCGAGTGGCACTCTCCCCAGCAGGCCGAGGACGACCACGGCGCCCGCCCAGATCGTCGTAGCGACCGCCACCCCCGCAGGCCAGCGCAGGAAAGCTGCAAACACCAAGTAGAACGCCACCACGTGGCGCAGCGACCAGGTGGCGCCCAGGATGGGCTGCAGCTCATCCGGCCACAGCAGCAGGGACTTCAGCAGGCGGCCCGGCTCGAACTCATGTCCGTCGCCGAAACCATACGCCCCTGCCATCGCATAGATCGGCAGGCTCAGCAGCGTGAATATCCACACCAAGGGGTAGATGCGCAGCAGCCGCCGACGCAGGAAGCGCGCACCGCGCCCCACCCCTGCGTCCCCGGAATAGGCGCGATAGATGAGGAAGCCGCTAAGGACGAAGAAGAAGTCCACGCCGCCGACGCGGCCCAGCTGATGCACCCACCCCAGGGCGTCCGATCCGGCCCGATCGAATGCAATGCTGAGATGACTGACCGCGATCAGCATGGCGGCCAGCCCCCGATAGGCCTGCAGCAGCGCCATGCGGCCCGGGCAAGCAACGCGTGGTGTCAACGAAGGGTTCATGTGAGAGCACTGCACGAGGCGCAGCCACACTAGCCGGGCCGGCGCCCGCGCCCAAGCGCTGGCGCCCCGGCTCCCCCGCGCTCGGGCGATAAGCGTGCTGCGAGCGGCGCCCGCTCCGGTGGGTGTCTTCACCATCGGAGCGGCGTGCGGCAACTTGTGCTGCCGCGCCGGCTCAAGCCTGCCGCAGGCAGTCCACGATCTTCATCCGGGCCGCGCGCCAGGCGGGCACGAAGCCGCCGAGCAGGCCCATGAAAAGCGAGAAGGCGATGGTCTGCGTCGCGATGGCGGGCGTCAGCTCAAAGCGGAAGGCGATCTCGGAGAAGGTCTGGAAGTTGACGGTGGAGATATCCACGTTCTGCATCAGCGCCGCAGCCGCCAGGCCGGCCAGGCCGCCGACGAGCGACAGGGCCAGCGACTCACCCAGGAAGGCCACCAGCACTGCACCCCGGCGAAAGCCCAGCGCGCGCAGGGTGCCGATCTCGCCGATGCGCGAGGCCACGGCGGCGAACATCGTGATCATGGCGCCGACGATGGCGCCGATGGAGAAGATCACCGACAGCGCCAGGCCCAGTATGCGGATGAAGGTGGCCAGTGCCTCCGACTGCTCGGCATAGAAGACCTGCTCGCGCTTGGCCTCCAGCATCAGACGCGGGTCGCCGTCCAGCGCCTGGCGCACCGCGTCGAAGCGGCCTGCATCGGCCAGCCGGAAGACCACGCTGGAGTAGCCCTGGCGGCGGAAGGCCTGCATCATCTGCTCGGCGTCGCCCCAGATCTCCGAGTCGAAGCCGCTGCGCCCGGCATCGAAGACCCCAACCACGGTCCACTCCCGCCCGGCAAAGCGCAGGCTGCGGCCCAGGTCCACATCGGCAAAGCCGCGCTGTACTGCGCGGCCGACGACGATCTCCGACGTGCCCGCGCGCAGCATGCGTCCGGCCACGAGCCGCACCTGTGGTCGCAGCGTGAGCACCGTGTCAGCATCGGTGCCGCGCACGGTGACGTTGCTGGGCTGGCCGCTGCCGCGCTTGGGCAGGGTATTGAGCACCACCGGCTCGCGCACCAGCAGCGGCTGGCCGCGCGCGTCGGTGGCCACGCCGGCCAGGCTGGCGATCACCGCGGCCTGGTCGCGTGCGATGGCCGAGTTGATCTCCGCGCCCGCCCCCTTGCGCAGCACGATGACGTTGTCCGGGCTGCCGGTGGCCACCAGCGTGGCCTCGATCCCGGCGCTCATCATCAGCACGGTGGCGAAGACAAAGATCACCAGCGCCATGCCGGCGGCCGTCAGCGCGGTGGTGACACGGCGCACCCACAGGTTGCGGGCGATGTAGCTCAGCGGGACGGTGCGCAGGGCGGCCATGCGGGTGCGATGCGGGTGCCGGTCGGACGGGCGGTTGGGGCGGCAGGCTGGGTGCAGGCAATGCGCGGCAATGGCCTCACGCCACGTGCCGCAGCCCCTGCACGATGTCAATGCGCGACATCTTCCAGGCCGGCCAGGCGGCGGCCACCACGCCAACGATGACCACTGCGGCTACCTGCAGGCCCATGGTGCCCGGCGTGATACGGAAGACGGGAAAGAGTGTGCCCGTGGCCTGCACGAAGGCCTGGGCCAGCGGGAAGGTCAGCGCCATGCCCAGCGCCCCGCCGACGGCGGCGATCATCAGGCTCTCGCCGAACAGCAGCTTGACGACGAAGCCCGGCGCAAAGCCCAGGGCCTTGAGCGTGGCGTATTCGGCCAGCCGCTCGCGCGCCGTCATGGTCATGGTGTTGGCCATCACCGCCATGATGATGAGGATGACGATGAAGCTCACCGCCTGGATGGCCATCAGGATGGCTTCACTCATCGACACGAAGCCGAGCTGGAAGGCCTTCTCGGTCTCGGTCAGCGTCTCGGCCAGCGAGTTCTTGAAGAGGGCGTCGATGCGCTGGCCCACCAGCGGCGCATCGTTGGGCTCCGCGATGCCCACGATGTAGACGCCCACGTGATCCGCCTGGGCCGCGCCGCCCGCACGCTTGCGCAGGCTCTCGGCCAGCAGCTTCCAGTGGATGAACATCTGCTGCTCATCGGTCTTGGCATCTGCCCCGTGGTAGATGCCGCGCACGGTGAAGTTCCAGGTGCCCGGATAGATGGTGCCGCGCAGGGGAATGGTGTCTCCCAGCTTCCAGCCGAATTTGCGCGCGAGCTTGGCGCCGATCACCGCGCCCTGGCGGTCGCGCAAGAAGGCCTGCTTCTCGTCATCACTGAGGCGGAACTCGGGGTAGAGCGCGAAGTAGCTCTGCGGCTCCACCGCGAACTGGGCGAAGAAGTTGCGCTCGGTGAGGTAGATGCCGCCGAACCAGTTGGCCCAGGTGACGCTGGTCACGCCGTCCACGCCGCGGATGCGTTCGGCATAGTGCAGCGGCAGCGGGAAGGTCAGCGAGATGGCACTGCGGGTGATCAGCCGCGTGCTGGACGTTGCGTCCACGCCCGCATACCAGGCCTGCACAATCGTGCGCAGCAGGCCGAATGCGCACACAGCCACCACCAGCCCCACCAGCGTGAGCATGGTGCGCAGCCGGTGGCGGAAGGCGTTCTTCAGCAGCAGCTTGAGGATGAACATCTGCGGGGTGCGAGGTAGCGGGCCAATGTAGCAGCGGCTCGCCCGCCGCTTCCCGGCCGGCACCCGGACATGAAAAAGCCCGCCGGGCCAAAGCCGGGCGGGCTTGCAAGGATGGCGGGCCGCGCAGCGCCCTCAGGCGCCACGCGGCCCACCCGCGGCTCACTCGGCCGCGGGCGGCGTGGCCTGGGGCTCCGCCTGGGCCTCCTCGCCGAGGCCCTCGTCCACCTGGGCCAGGGCCAGCGCGGCCTGTTCCTCGGCTTCCTGCATCGCGATGCTGCGGCGCTCGGCCTCGTCCATCTCCTCCTTGGCCTTGCGTGCCTGGTGGTAGGCCAGGCCGGTGCCAGCGGGAATCAGGCGGCCGACGATGACGTTCTCCTTCAGGCCACGCAGCTCGTCGCGCTTGCCCATGATGGCCGCCTCGGTGAGCACGCGGGTGGTCTCCTGGAAGGAGGCCGCGGAGATGAAGGAATCGGTCGACAGCGAGGCCTTGGTGATGCCGAGCAGCACGTCGGCATAGGTGGCAGGCACCTTGTCCTCGGCACGCAGGCGCTCGTTGGTGTTGAGCAGCTCGGAGCGCTCCACCTGCTCGCCGGCGATGTAGGACGAGTCGCCCGGGTTGACGATCTGCACGCGGCGCAGCATCTGGCGAACGATCACCTCGATGTGCTTGTCGTTGATCTTCACGCCCTGCAGACGGTAGACGTCCTGCACCTCGTCGACGATGTAGCGCGCCAGCTCCTCGATACCCAGCAGGCGCAGGATGTCCTGCGGGTCGGCCGGGCCATCGACGATCAGCTCGCCCTTGTTCACCACCTGGCCTTCGTGCACCAGGATGTTCTTCTCCTTGGGCACCAGCTCTTCCCAGATGTTGCCGTCCGGGTCGGTGATCTGCAGGCGCACCTTGCCCTTGGTCTCCTTGCCGAAGGACACCGTGCCGGTGATCTCGGCCAGCGCGCCCTTGTCCTTGGGCGTGCGGGCCTCGAACAGCTCGGCCACGCGCGGCAGACCGCCGGTGATGTCGCGGGTCTTCTGGCCTTCGACCGGGATGCGGGCCAGCACCTCGCCCGGGGCCAGGTCCTGACCGTCGCGGATCTGGATCAGGGCGCCGACCTGGAAGCCGATGGTCACCGAGTGATCGGTGCCCGGGATCTTCACCTCATGGCCTTGCGCGTCCAGCAGCTTGACCTGCGGGCGCACCACCTTGGCCGCACCGCGGCGCTTGGGGTCGATCACCACCAGGGTGGACAGGCCGGTGACCTCGTCCACCTGCTTGGCCACGGTCACGCCTTCCTCGACGTTCTCGAACTTCGCCTTGCCGGCGAACTCCGTGATGATCGGGCGGGTCAGCGGGTCCCAGTTGGCCAGTACGAGGCCGGCCTTGACCTGCTGGTCGGCCTTGACGTTGAGCGTGGCGCCGTAGGGCACCTTGTGGCGCTCGCGCTCGCGGCCATGCGGGTCGGTGATGACGATTTCGCCAGAGCGCGAGATCACCACCAGCTCGCCCTTGCCGTTGGTCACGTAGCGCATCGTGGCATTGAAGCCGATGATGCCGTCGGACTTGGCCTCGACGCTGGAAGCGACCGCCGCACGCGAGGCCGCACCACCGATGTGGAAGGTCCGCATGGTGAGCTGCGTGCCCGGCTCGCCGATCGACTGCGCGGCGATCACGCCCACCGCCTCGCCCACGTTGACCAGGCCACCGCGGCCCAGGTCGCGGCCATAGCACTTGGCGCACAGGCCGAAGCGCGTGGCGCAGGTCAGCGGCGTGCGCACCTTGACCTCGTCGACCCCGGCGGACTCGAGCTCGTCCATGGCGTCCTCGTCCAGCATGCGGCCGGACGGCAGCAGCGTGGCCTGGGTCTCGGGATGCAGCACCTCAATGGCCGTGACGCGGCCCAGCACGCGGTCGCGCAGGGATTCGATGACCTCACCGCCTTCGACCAGTGCGCGCGTGGCAATGCCCTGATCGGTGCCGCAATCGTCCTCGGTCACCACCAGATCCTGGGTCACGTCGACCAGGCGGCGCGTCAGGTAGCCCGAGTTCGCGGTCTTCAGCGCCGTATCCGCCAGGCCCTTGCGGGCGCCGTGGGTGGAGATGAAGTACTGCAGAACGTTCAGGCCCTCGCGGAAGTTCGCCGTGATCGGGGTCTCGATGATCGAGCCGTCCGGCTTGGCCATCAGGCCGCGCATGCCGGCCAGCTGGCGGATCTGGGCAGCCGAGCCGCGGGCGCCGGAGTCGGCCATCATGTAGATGGAGTTGAACGACTCCTGATCCACTTCCTTGCCGTGGCGGTCGATGACCTTCTGCTTGGCGAGCTGGGCCATCATGACCTTGCCCACCTCGTCACCGGTCTTGCCCCAGATGTCGACGACCTTGTTGTAGCGCTCGCCGGCGGTCACGAGACCCGAGACGTACTGCTGCTCGATCTCCTTGACCTCCTTCTCCGCACGCTCGATCAGGCCGTGCTTCTCCTTGGGCACCAGCATGTCGTCGATGCCGATGGAGATGCCCGCGCGCGTGGCCAGGCGGAAGCCGCTTTGCAGCAGCTTGTCGGCCAGCACCACGGTTTCCTTCAGGCCGCACTTGCGGAAGGAGGTGTTGATCAGGCGCGAGATCTCTTTCTTCTTCAGCGCCTTGTTGATGTTGCTGAAGGGCAGGCCCTTGGGCAGGATCTCGGAGAGCAGCGCGCGGCCCACGGTGGTCTCGACCAGCTTGGTCTCGGGCATGAACTCGCCGGTGTCCTTGTCCTTGACCCACTCGGTCAGGCGCACGTTGATCTTGGCGGTGATCTCCACCTCGCCGTTGTCCAGCGCGCGCTGCACTTCGGCGATGTCGGCGAAGACCATGCCTTCACCACGGCCGTTGATGCGCTCGCGGGTGGCGTAGTACAGGCCCAGCACCACGTCCTGCGACGGCACGATGGACGGCTCGCCGTTGGCCGGGAACAGCACGTTGTTGGAGGCCAGCATCAGCGCGCGGGCTTCCATCTGCGCCTCGATGGACAGCGGCACGTGCACGGCCATCTGGTCGCCGTCGAAGTCGGCGTTGAAGGCGGCGCAGACCAGCGGGTGCAGCTGGATCGCCTTGCCTTCGATCAGCACCGGCTCGAAGGCCTGGATGCCCAGGCGGTGCAGCGTCGGGGCGCGGTTCAGCAGGACGGGGTGCTCCTTGATCACCTCCTCCAGGATGTCCCACACCACCGGTGTGCCGCTCTCGACCTCCTTCTTCGCCGCCTTGATGGTGGTGGCGATGCCCATCGCCTCCAGGCGCGAGAAGATGAACGGCTTGAACAGCTCCAGCGCCATCAGCTTGGGCAGGCCGCACTGGTGCAGCTTGAGCGTCGGACCCACGGTGATGACCGAGCGGCCCGAGTAGTCGACGCGCTTGCCCAGCAGGTTCTGGCGGAAGCGGCCGCTCTTGCCCTTGATCATGTCGGCCAGGGACTTCAGCGCGCGCTTGTTCGCGCCCGTCATGGCCTTGCCACGGCGGCCGTTGTCCAGCAGCGAGTCCACCGCCTCCTGCAGCATGCGCTTCTCGTTGCGCACGATGATCTCGGGCGCCTTGAGCTCCAGCAGCCGCGCCAGGCGGTTGTTGCGGTTGATGACGCGGCGGTAGAGGTCGTTCAGGTCCGACGTGGCGAAGCGGCCGCCGTCCAGCGGAACGAGCGGGCGCAGGTCCGGCGGCAGCACCGGCAGCACGTCCAGCACCATCCAGTGCGGCTTGATGCCCGACTTCTTGAAGGCCTCCAGCACTTTCAGGCGCTTGGAGTTCTTCTTGATCTTCAGCTCGGAGCCGGTCATGTCGTTGCGGATCTTGTCGATCTCCGCATCGATGTCCATCTCTTCGAGCAGCTTCTTGATGCCCTCGGCACCCATCAGCGCGATGAACTCGTCACCGAACTCACGCTTCTTGGCGTCGTAGTCGTCCTCGCTCATGATCCCGAACTTCTTCAGCGGGGTCATGCCGGGGTCGACGATCACATAGGCTTCGAAGTACAGCACGCGCTCGATGTCGCGCAGCGTCATGTCGAGCACCAGGCCCAGGCGCGACGGCAGGCTCTTGAGGAACCAGATGTGCGCGCAGGGGGCAGCCAGGTCGATGTGGCCCATGCGCTCGCGGCGCACCTTGGTCTGCGTGACTTCGACGCCGCACTTCTCGCAGATCACGCCGCGGTGCTTCAGGCGCTTGTACTTGCCGCACAGGCACTCGTAGTCCTTGATCGGGCCGAAGATCTTGGCGCAGAACAGACCGTCACGTTCCGGCTTGAAGGTCCGGTAGTTGATGGTCTCGGGCTTCTTCACCTCGCCGAAAGACCACGAACGGATCTTCTCGGGCGAAGCCAGCCCGATCTTGATCGCATCGAAGTGTTCGTCAGGGGTGAATTGACGGAAGAGATCCAGCAAGCCTTTCATGGCTTTCTCCTAAAAACTCAGCGCAGTTGGATGGCGAAACGACGGGGACGGATCGCCAGGCACGGATGCCGGCGATCCCGCTGAACGTCAGTTCTTCTCCAACTCGATGTCGATACCCAGCGAACGGATTTCCTTGACCAGCACGTTGAACGACTCCGGCATGCCGGCATCGATGGCGTGCTCGCCCTTGACGATGTTCTCGTAGACCTTGGTGCGGCCGTTCACGTCGTCGGACTTCACGGTCAGCATCTCCTGCAGCACGTAGGACGCGCCGTAGGCTTCCAGGGCCCAGACTTCCATCTCGCCGAAGCGCTGGCCGCCGAACTGCGCCTTGCCGCCCAGCGGCTGCTGGGTGACGAGCGAGTACGGGCCCGTGGAGCGGGCGTGCATCTTGTCGTCGACCAGGTGGTGCAGCTTGAGCACGTGCATGTAGCCCACCGTGACCGGCCGCTCGAAGGCATCGCCGGTGCGGCCGTCGTACAGCGTGGCCTGCGTGCGCGTGGGCGTCAGGCCCTTGGCCTTGGCGATGTCGGCCGGGTAAGCCAGCTGCAGCATGCCGCGGATCTCCTCTTCCTTGGCGCCGTCGAAGACCGGCGTGGCGAAGGGCACGCCCTTGGCCAGGTTGGCGGCCATCTCGCGCACCTCGTCGTCGCTGATCTGGCTCAGCTCTTCAGGCTTGCCGCCCGACTTGTTGTAGAGCTGGTCCAGGAACTGACGCAGTTCGCTGGCGGCCGCCTGGCGCTGCAGCAGGTCGCCGATGCGCTGGCCGATGCCCTTGGCCGCCCAGCCCAGGTGAACCTCCAGCACCTGGCCGACGTTCATCCGCGAGGGCACGCCCAGCGGGTTGAGCACGATGTCGCACGGCGTGCCGTCGGCCATGTAGGGCATGTCCTCGACCGGAACGATCTTGGAGACCACGCCCTTGTTGCCGTGGCGGCCGGCCATCTTGTCGCCGGGCTGCAGGCGGCGCTTGACGGCCAGGTGCACCTTGACCATCTTGAGCACGCCGGCGGGCAGCTCGTCGCCCTGGGTGAGCTTCTTGCGCTTTTCTTCAAAGGCCAGGTCGAAGCTGTGGCGGGTCTGCTCCAGCGAGTTCTTGATCGACTCCAGCTGGTTGGCCAGCTCGTCGTCGGCCGGGCGGATGTCGAACCAGTGGAACTTCTCCACCGACGCCAGGTACTCGGCGGTGATCGCGCTGCCCTTGGCCAGCTTGTTCGGGCCGCCGTTGGCGGTCTTGCCGGTCAGCAGCTTGGCGATCCGGTCGAAGGCATCGGCCTCGACGATGCGCAGCTGGTCGTTGAGGTCCAGCCGGAAGCGCTTGAGCTCGTCGTCGATGATCTGCTGGGCGCGCTTGTCGCGCTGGATGCCTTCGCGGGTGAAGACCTGCACGTCGATGACGGTGCCGGACGTGCCCTGGTCCACGCGCAGCGAGGTGTCCTTCACGTCGGACGCCTTCTCACCGAAGATCGCCCGCAGCAGCTTCTCTTCCGGTGTCAGCGTGGTCTCCCCCTTGGGCGTGACCTTGCCCACCAGCACGTCGCCAGGGCCGACCTCGGCACCGATGTAGACGATGCCGGATTCGTCCAGGCGCGCCAGCTGCTGCTCGGACAGGTTGGGGATGTCGCGGGTGATTTCCTCTGAGCCCAGCTTGGTGTCGCGGGCCATCACCACCAGCTCCTCGATGTGGATCGAGGTGTAGCGGTCATCGGCGACGACGCGCTCGCTGATGAGGATCGAGTCTTCGAAGTTGTAGCCGTTCCAGGGCATGAAGGCCACCAGCATGTTCTGGCCGAGCGCGAGCTCGCCCAGGTCAGTGCTGGCGCCATCGGCCACCACGTCGCCGGCCGCCACCACATCACCGCGGCGCACGATCGGGCGCTGGTGGATGTTGGTGTTCTGGTTGGAGCGCTGGTACTTGATGAGGTTGTAGATGTCCACACCCACTTCGCCGGCCACCGCCTCGCTGTCGTTGACGCGGATGACGATGCGGTTGGTGTCGACGTAGTCCACCACGCCGCCACGCTTGGCCACCACGACGGTGCCCGAGTCGACGGCGGCCACGCGCTCCACGCCGGTGCCGACGAAGGCCTTCTCCGGGCGCAGCGTGGGCACGGCCTGACGCTGCATGTTGGCGCCCATCAACGCGCGGTTGGCGTCGTCATGCTCCAGGAACGGCACGAGCGAGGCCGCCACCGAGACGATCTGGGTCGGCGCCACGTCCATGTACTGGATGCGCTCGGGGCTGGTGAGCACCGATTCGCCCTTCTCGCGGGCGGACACCAGCTCATCGGTGAGCCGGCCTTCCGCATCGAGCGAAGCGTTGGCCTGCGCGATGACGTATTTGCCTTCCTCGATGGCCGACAGGTAGTCGATCTGGTCGGTGACCTTGCCATCGACCACGCGGCGGTACGGCGTCTCGAGGAAGCCGTACTCGTTGAGCTGTGCATACAGCGCCAGCGAGTTGATCAGGCCGATGTTCGGGCCTTCCGGCGTCTCGATCGGGCACACGCGGCCGTAGTGCGTCGGGTGCACGTCGCGCACCTCGAAGCCGGCGCGCTCGCGGGTCAGACCGCCCGGACCCAGGGCCGAGACACGACGCTTGTGTGTGATCTCCGACAGCGGGTTGGTCTGGTCCATGAACTGCGACAGCTGCGACGCACCGAAGAACTCCTTGAGCGCAGCCGAGATCGGCTTGGAGTTGATCAGATCGTGCGGCATCAGGGCCTCGGTCTCGGCCTGGCCCAGACGCTCCTTCACGGCCTTCTCGATGCGGGCCAGGCCCGAGCGGTACTGGTTCTCGGCCAGCTCGCCCACGCAGCGCACGCGGCGGTTGCCCAGGTGGTCGATGTCGTCCACCTCGCCACGGCCGTTGCGCAGGTCCACCAGGATCTTGACCACGTCGAGGATGTCGTCGTTGGTCAGCACCATCGGGCCTTCGGCGCTGTCGCGGCCCACGCGGGCGTTGAACTTCATGCGGCCGACGCGCGACAGGTCGTAGGTGTCCGGGTTGTAGAAGAGGCGCTGGAACAGGGCCTGCACCGCGTCTTCCGTCGGCGGCTCGCCGGGGCGCATCATGCGGTAGATGGCCACACGCGCAGCCAGCTCGTCAGCGGTCTCGTCGCTGGCCAGCGTCTGCGAGATGAACGCGCCTTGGTCGAGCTCGTTCGTGTAGATGCACTCGACCTCCTTGACGCCTGCGGCACGCAGCTTCTTGAGGAGCGTCTCGGTCAGCTCGTCATTGGCCTTGGCCAGGATCTCGCCGGTATCCGGGTCGACCATGTTCTTGGCCACCACCCGGCCGACGAGGAAGTCTTCCGGCACGGTGATGAAGTCGGTACCGGACTGCTCCAGCTGGCGCACGTGACGCGCAGTGATGCGCTTGTCCTTCTCGATGATCACGTTGCCCGACTTGTCGGTGATGTCGAAGCGTGCGACCTCGCCCTTCAGGCGCTCGGGCACGAAGGCCATCTGAGCGCCCGAGTCCATCAGGCGGAAGCTGTCGTTGACGAAGAAGTGCGCCAGGATGGCCTCGGGATTCATGCCGATGGCCTTGAGCAGGATCGTCACCGGCATCTTGCGGCGACGGTCCACGCGGAAGTAAAGGATGTCCTTCGGGTCGAACTCGAAGTCCAGCCAGGAGCCGCGGTAGGGAATGATGCGCGCCGAGAACAGCAGCTTGCCGCTCGAATGCGTCTTGCCCTTGTCGTGCTCGAAGAACACGCCGGGCGAGCGGTGCAACTGCGAGACGATCACGCGCTCGGTACCGTTGACGATGAAGGAACCGTAGTCGGTCATCAGGGGCACTTCGCCCATGTAGACCTCCTGCTCCTTGATCTCCTTGACCACCTTCGACTGCGAGGTCGAGGTCTCGCGGTCATAAATGATCATCTGCAGGCGGGCCCGCACGGCGGCGGCAAAGGTCAGCCCCCGTTGCTGACACTCGCGCACATCGAACGCCGGCTTGGCGATGTTGTATTCGAGGAACTTCATCTCCACGAACCCGTTGTGCGAGACGATCGGGAACGCGGACAGGAAGGCGGCCTGCAGCCCCTCGGGCTTGCGTTTGGCGGGCGGCACGTCCTTTTGCAGGAAGGCGACGTAGGACTCCTTCTGCATGGTCAGCAGATAGGGAACGTTCAGCACGCTCGCGCGTTTGCCAAAGCTCTTGCGAATACGCTTGCGCTCGGTGTAGCTGTAGGGGGTTGCTTGCGCCATAGAGACTCCGTGTCGAGGCGCCGCCTGGCCGTGGCGGCGCACATCGTTTCGGCGACTGGCATGCCAGGTGGGCTCGCGCGGGGGGGCGTGCGCAAGGCCTGATGCTTGGTGGCTGGCCACTACCAGCCGCTGGCAGACAACCGGGGCATTGCACCCCGGCTCGACCAAACCGGTTCTCCGCAGTCGGATCAGAGAACACTTGGAAAGGAACCGAGCATTGTCGCGCGCGGTTCCCTTTCAGGTGCCCTCCCGGGCCGAAACCCATGAAGGACAAAAGGCCGGTCCGCAGACCGGCCGTAAATCGGATGCGGGGCGTCGCGAGCGGCTGGAGGTTGGCGCGAGAAGCACAGCCGTACTTGCGGTACGGCGAGCATCGCAGCGCCAAGATCCGGCCGCGCAGCAGCTCCGGGCCGATTTACTTGAGTTCGACCTTGGCGCCGGCTTCTTCCAGCTTCTTCTTGGCCGCCTCGGCGTCGGCCTTGGCCACGCCTTCCTTGACCGGCTTCGGCGCGCCGTCGACCAGATCCTTGGCCTCCTTCAGGCCCAGGCCGGTGATCTCGCGCACGGCCTTGATCACGCCCACCTTGTTGGCGCCGGCTTCGGCCAGCACCACGGTGAACTCGGTCTTCTCTTCGGCTGCGGCAGCGCCGCCGCCAGCAGCGCCACCAGCGGCCGGAGCGGCCATAGCAGCGGCGGACACGCCGAACTTCTCTTCGATCGCCTTGACCAGGTCATTGAGTTCCATCACGGACATGCTGTCCAGGGCGGTCAGGAAAGCGTCTTTGTCGAAAGCCATTTTGAGTTCCTAGATTCGTTGAAAGGTTGATGCGTTGCTGTCGTGTGCCGTTCAGGCGGCCGGGGCGGCTTCGCCCTTCTTCTCGGCCAGCGCGGCCAGCACGCGGGCCGTGCGGGCGATCGGCGACTTCAGCAGGCCAGCGATCTGCGCCAGCAGGACTTCCTTGCTGGGGATCGAGGCCAGGGCCTTGACGCCAGCGGCGTCCAGGGCCTTGCCGGCGTAGGCGCCGCCCTTGATGACCAGCTTGTCGTTGCCCTTGGCAAAGTCCGCGATGACTTTGGCCGCAGCCACGGCGTCTTGGGAGAAGCCGTAGATCAGCGGGCCGGTCATGCTCTCGGCGACACACTCGAACGGCGTGCCGTTGACGGCGCGGCGAGCCAGCGTGTTCTTCAGCACGTGAAGGTACACGCCCTGCTCGCGCGCGGTCTTGCGCAGCGCGTTCAGGTGTTCCACCGTGAGTCCGCGGTACTCGGCCAGCGCCAGCGTCTGTGCCTGGGCCGCCTGGGCCGACACTTCCGCCACGACGGCAGCTTTCTCGTTGCGATTCAGACTCAAGGTCCACTCCTTTGAAAAACACCTCAGGGCAAGCGAGCCCCGGGGTGCACCCAGGTTGCAGCGACCTTCCTTCCAGGAACCCGGCCGCCCCGGCGGGGCAGCCAGCGACCCTTCAGGCGGGACCGCCATCTGCGTTGGCTTCACACGCCAGGCTCGTCGCCTGCCGCACCGATTAAGCAGCAACCGCCCGGCGTGCCGGGCCCCACTGCGCCAACGGTCTTGGATGGCCCCGGTGTCGCGCCGTGGCCGGCTTGACAGCCGGCACCGGCGCGGACCACCCGGCCCACCAATCTCTTCGGACACGGCGGCAAGACGACCGCCGGCCCGGTGTTTTTTTGGCTGCCGATCAGGCCTGAGCGGCGGTGATCGACGCGACGTCCACGCGCACGCCCACGCCCATGGTGGAGGACACCGCCACCTTGCGCAGGTACACGCCTTTGCTGGACGCCGGCTTGGCCTTGGTCAGCGCATCCAGCAGCGCGGCCAGGTTGCCACGCAGCTTGTCGGCGTCGAACGAGCGGCGGCCGATGGTGCCGTGCACGATACCGGCCTTGTCGATGCGGAACTGCACCTGACCGGCCTTGGCATTCTTCACCGCGGTGGCCACGTCCGGCGTCACCGTACCAACCTTGGGGTTCGGCATCAGGCCGCGCGGGCCGAGGATCTGACCCAGCGTGCCGACGACGCGCATCGTGTCCGGCGAGGCGATCACCACGTCGAAGTTGATGTTGCCGCCCTTGATCTGCTCGGCCAGGTCTTCCATGCCGACCACGTCGGCGCCGGCAGCCTTGGCTTCCTCGGCCTTGGCACCCTGGGCGAACACGGCCACGCGCTTGGTCTTGCCGGTGCCGTTGGGCATCACGACGGCACCACGCACCACCTGGTCGGACTTCTTGGCGTCCACACCCAGCTGCACGGCCACGTCGATGGATTCATCGAACTTGGCGTTGGCACACTCCTGGACGATCTTCAGGGCCTCGTCGATCGCGTACAGCTTGGTGCTGTCGACCTTGCCCTCGAGAGCCTTCTGGCGTTTGGTCAGCTTGGCCATCTCACACCCCCTCCACGATCACGCCCATCGAGCGGGCGGAACCGGCAATCGTGCGAACCGCCGCTTCCAGGTCGGCTGCGGTCAGGTCCTTCTGCTTGGTCTTGGCGATCTCTTCGATCTGCGCGCGGGTCAGCTTGCCGACCTTGTCGGTCTGCGGACGGGCGGAGCCCTTCTCCAGCTTGATCGCCTTCTTGATCAGCACGGTCGCCGGCGGCGTCTTGAGGACGAAGGTGAAGCTCTTGTCGGCGTAGGCGGTGATGACCACCGGCAGCACCAGACCGGGCTCCATGCCCTGGGTCTGGGCGTTGAACGCCTTGCAGAACTCCATGATGTTCAGACCGCGCTGACCCAGCGCGGGACCGATCGGCGGCGAGGGGTTCGCCTTGCCGGCCGGGATTTGCAGCTTGATGAAGCCGACAATCTTCTTGGCCATGATTTCTCCTGCAGCCCCTGGCAACGGCCGGTCGCCGGGGGTGAGTGCAAACGCCCCTGGACTGGCTACCGGGGCTCCTCAGACCGCTTTCACGCAAGCGGCAGCAGCGGATGGCGGTTGGGCCGGCTCATCGCCCGCCGGGCCCGCCATCGAGCCCTGTATTTCATGCCTGCACGCCGCCGTGCAGGCTGCCTGCTCAGATCTTCTCGACCTGGTGGAAGTCCAGCTCCACCGGCGTGGCACGGCCGAAAATCGTGACCGACACGCGCAGCTTGGACTTGTCGTAGTTGACCTCTTCGATGGCGCCGTTGAAGTCGGTGAACGGGCCTTCCTTGACGCGCACCACTTCGCCAACCTCCCACTCCACCTTGGGGCGCGGGCGCTCGGTGCCCTCCTGCATCTGGTTGACGATCTTCATGACCTCGTCTTCCGAGATGGGCACCGGGCGGTTCTTGGCGCCGCCGACGAAACCGGTGACCTTGGACGTGTGCTTGACCAAGTGCCAGGACTCGTCGTCCATCACCATCTCGACCAGCACGTAGCCAGGGAAGAAGCGACGCTCGGTGACCGCCTTCTTGCCGTTCTTGACCTCGACCACCTCCTCGGTGGGCACCAGAATGCGGCCGAACTTGCTCTGCATGCCGGCGCGGTCGATACGCTCGCGCAGATTGCGCTCCACGGCCTTCTCCATGCCCGAGTAGGCGTGGACGACATACCAGCGCAGGGGTGCGGCAGCGGGGGAGGAGGATTCGACTTCGCTCATCGGGGGGAACCTCGTGTACAGGCCGCTGCTTCAACGCCAGCCCAGGATCAGGCTGTAGATCACCCACTCCAGGCTCTTGTCAGTCAGCCACAGGAAGAGGGCCATGACGACGACGAAGGCGAAGACGTAAGCCGTCATCTGCATCGCCTCGGGGCGCGTCGGCCAAACCACCTTGCCGAGCTCCTTCCAGGAGTCTCGACCGAAGGCGATCAGGGCCTTGCCTGGCTCGGCGGTGAAGAAGGTTGCCACGGCCACGGCGAGCAACACCAGCAGCACAACCACGCGCAGCCACAGGTCTTGCTGGCCCAGCAGGTAGAAGGCCGCAATGGCCGCGACCACCAGCACGCCGGCACCGGCCAGCTTGGCCTTGTCCGCGCCGGAGGCCACGGTTTCGACTTGGGAGGGGGTCATACGTCTGGGATGTCGACGGATCGTCTGGGCTGGCTCATCGCCAGCCGGAGGCAGCAAAGCCCGCGGAGTGCGGGCCCCTGTCATGGAGCCGGCGCCTGCGGGCTGGATGCTGCCCATCGGTTGCGACGGGCTCTTGCGGGGAAACGATCTACGCGGCGATCGGTTGGTGGAGCCGGGTGGCAGGGGCAGAGGGAATCGAACCCCCAACCTTCGGTTTTGGAGACCGACGCTCTGCCAATTGAGCTATACCCCTTCTTTTTGCGGCGCCTTGCTGCTGCGACCCGCCGACTGAGTCTTCACGTGCTCGCCGTACCGGAGTACGGCTGTGCGCGATTCAGGCTCACTTGGCGGCTCTCGCGACGCAACTCGTCGCAAAAATTCGGTACCCGGATGCTCCTGTGGTGTGGGTTGAGGGCGGCGAGCTTACTCGACGATCTTCGCGACCACGCCGGCGCCGACGGTGCGGCCGCCTTCGCGGATGGCGAAGCGCAGGCCTTCTTCCATGGCGATCGGGGCGATCAGCTTGACGGTGATCGTCACGTTGTCACCCGGCATCACCATTTCCTTGTCCTGCGGCAGCTCGATGGAGCCCGTGACGTCGGTGGTGCGGAAGTAGAACTGCGGACGGTAGTTGTTGAAGAACGGCGTGTGACGGCCACCTTCTTCCTTGCTCAGCACGTACACCTCGGCGGTGAAGTGCGTGTGCGGCTTGATGGTGCCGGGCTTGCACAGCACTTGGCCGCGCTCGACTTCCTCGCGCTTGGTGCCGCGCAGCAGAATGCCGACGTTGTCACCGGCCTGGCCCTGGTCCAGCAGCTTGCGGAACATTTCCACGCCGGTGCAGGTGGTCTTTTGCGTGGCGCGGATGCCGACGATCTCGATTTCCTCGCCGACCTTGATGATGCCGCGCTCGACACGGCCGGTCACCACGGTGCCGCGGCCGGAGATGGAGAACACGTCTTCCACCGGCATCAGGAAGGCGCCGTCGATGGCGCGCTCGGGCGTGGGGATGTAGGTGTCCAGCGCCTCGGCCAGCTTCATGATGGCCTGCTCGCCCAGCTCGCCCTTGTCGCCTTCGAGGGCCAGCTTGGCCGAGCCCTTGATGATCGGCGTGTCGTCGCCCGGGAACTCGTACTTGGACAGCAGCTCGCGCACTTCCATCTCGACGAGCTCGAGCAGCTCGGCGTCGTCGACCATGTCGCACTTGTTCAGGAAGACGATGATGTAGGGCACGCCAACCTGACGGGCCAGCAGGATGTGCTCGCGCGTCTGGGGCATCGGGCCGTCAGCGGCCGAGCACACCAGGATGGCGCCGTCCATCTGGGCCGCACCGGTGATCATGTTCTTGACGTAGTCGGCGTGGCCGGGGCAGTCAACGTGCGCGTAGTGGCGGTTGGCCGTCTCGTACTCAACGTGCGCGGTGTTGATGGTGATGCCGCGGGCCTTCTCTTCGGGCGCCGCATCAATCTCGTCGTACTTCTTGGCCTCGCCACCGAACTTGGCCGCCAACACCGTGGCAATCGCCGCCGTCAGCGTCGTCTTGCCATGGTCCACGTGGCCGATCGTGCCCACGTTGACGTGCGGCTTGGTCCGTTCAAACTTGCCTTTTGCCATGTTGCGCTCCTAGCGAGGTGACAGTGCTTGCCAGCGGTTCTTCGATGTGAGGGTGGTGCCCATGACGCGGATCGAACGCGTGACCTCTCCCTTACCAAGGGAGTGCTCTACCACTGAGCCACATGGGCATCGACACGGGCTTGCGCGCCGGGCAGGAGCCCACACGCAAGCCGGTGCCGACGACTGGCGCAACGGACACGCTCCGCAGCGCCAACAGACCTGACCGACTCTCAACCTTCCTTGCGCGTCGGGCGACCGGCACGCCCGCCCGACTCGTGGAGCGGGAGACGGGAATCGAACCCGCGTCATTAGCTTGGAAGGCTAAGGTTCTACCATTGAACTACTCCCGCCCGGGAGCACATTCCGCGCCGCCGCCCCAGCCTGCCAACACCCCGGCAGGACAGCCTGCACAGGGAGCCGGCGACAACGTCGCCTGAGGACAAACAGCTACTCGCCTGATGGTGGAGGAGGCTGGATTCGAACCAGCGTAGGCGTAAGCCAACAGATTTACAGTCTGCCCCCTTTAGCCACTCGGGCACCCCTCCGAGGCGAGCCCGCGAGTGTAGCCAAGCCAGAACAAGGTGGCAAGTGGGGGTTTGGGACAACGAAAGGTCCGCGTGTTGCGGGCAAATCGTGAAATCGTTCCGCGATGCGCCCGACGCGCTGAAACGCGGGATGGCGGGCGCCTGGGCATAACCCTTAGCCTGCGCCCGTTCGCCAAGGAAGCCCGACGCGGACGACGGCTCGGAACTTGCTGCCCCAGCCGCCCAGCACACGGGAATCGAACAATGACGTCCTTCCAGCCAGCCGGGGGCGAGCCGGCACGTCCGGGACCGGCCCCCACGCTCGGCGTGGTGATCGTCAACTACAACACCTACGACCTCACGCGCCAGTGCGTCGCCTCGCTGCTGGAGCACGGCATTGCGTCGGCGGCGCAGATCGTGGTCGTGGACAACCTCTCGCCAGACGGCTCGGGGCCGCGGCTGCGCACCGACCTGGAGCCGGTACGGGTGATTCTGTCGGCGCGCAACGGGGGCTTCGGCGCCGGGGTCAACCTCGGCATGGCCGCGCTGTCCACCGACCTGGTGCTGGTGCTCAATCCGGACACGCGCTTTCGACGCAACCAGGTGCCGGTGATCCAGGAGCTGTTCGTGCGCCGGCCGCGGCTGGGCATCGCGGGGCTGAAGCTGATCAACCCTGACGGCACGCTGCAGTACTCAGCGCGGCGCTTCTATTCATTGGTGGACATCGTGGCCCGGCGCACGCCGCTGGGGGCGCTGCCGGGCGTGCGGCGGCGGCTGGTGGAATCGCACCTGCTGCTGGGCAAGTGGTCCGGCGGGCCGTTCGAGGCCGACTGGGTGATGGGCACGGGCTTCGTCGTGCGCCGCTCCGCCTTCGAGGAAGTCGGCCGCATGGACGAGGACTATTTCCTGTACTTCGAAGAGGTGGATCTTTGCGCGCGCATGTGGGTGTACGGCTGGACGGTGATGGCGCTGCCGGAGGTGGAACTCATCCACGACCATCAGCGGCACAGCAAGGCAGGGATCTGGTCATCGTCGGGGCAGACGCATCTGGCCAGCATGAAGCGCTTCTTCGTCAAGTTCGGCGTGCCGTGGCTGCGCCGGCCGTCGCGCGCCCAACTGGCGGTGCAGTATCAGCAGTGGCGGGCGCGTTCGCAGACCGTGCTGGCCAAGGAGCGGCGATGAGCCACGCTCTTGCGATCCTCCGTGTGGGCGCCCTGCGCAGGCCGCTCGGCGCGCTGGCCTGTACGGCGGCCGCACTGCTGACCGCCTGCACGCCGCCGGGCACGCTGGTGCCGCCGCCAGCGGACACGGTAGCCGCCTGGCGGCTGACGCCCGAGCGCGCCGCCGAGATGGGCCGCGCGCCCACCCGCATCCAGGCCGGCGACACGCTGCGTGTGATGCGTGATGCGCAGAACGTGGCAGTGCTCGACATCCGCAGCCTGGTCGACGACAGCCAGCAGTCTCTCTATCAGGTGCGCCCGGACGGCAGCTTCTCCTTCCGCTATGTCGGCCGGGTGGAAGCGGCCGGCAAGACGCCCGACGAGGTGGCCGCAGCGATCACGCAGGCGCTGGAGCCTTACTACCTGGAGCCGCGCGTCACGGTGAACATCGTCGCGTCGCCGAGCAGCCGGGTGGTGGTGGGCGGCGCGGTGCGCACGCCGGGCCCACTGGACCTCAATGCCGTGGCCACGCTGGAGCAGGCGCTCTTTGCCGCCGGCGGCGTGCTGCCCTCGGCCGATCTGGCCAACGTGGCGCTGCTGCGCATGGACGAGACCGGGCGCTACCGCGTGTGGTTCATGGACCTCGCCGGCTTCCTGCAACCCACGCCTGAAGGCCGCCCGACGCTGGCCTTCCAGCGCGGCGACATCCTCTTCGTGCCGCAGTCGGCGGCCGGCCGTGCCGGCGACGGCGTGGAGGTGTATTTCAACCAGCTCCTGCCCTTTGCGCGGTCCTTCGGGGTCAGCGTGAGCAAGGACGTGCGCTAGCTCACCATGATCGAGATCCGAAGCTTCCGTGACCTGCTGCGCCTGTTCTTCATCTACCGGCGGGAGTTCCTCTGGGCCCTGGGCCTGACCGCGGTGCTGGCGGTGGCCGGCGCCTTCCTGCTGCCCACGCGCTACGCGTCGGAGGCCAAGCTCCTGGTCAAGCCCGGGCGCGAGAACCTGGCCGTGCCGATCGAAGCCGGCGATCGCCCGACCGTGGTGCCCCAGACCACGCAGCGTGACCCGATCGTGGACGAAGAGAAGATGCTCACCGGCCGCCCGGTGGTGCAGAAGGTGGTGCAGCGCTACCTGGCCGAGGTGGGCGAGCAGGGGCCGCCGCAGGGCTTCTTCGCCCGCATCAAGCACGAGCTCAAGCGCGGCATGGCCGCCACCATCGACGGCCTGCGCACGGGGCTGGCGGCCATCGGCCTGACCGAGCTGCGCAGCCCCGAGGACCGGCTGGCCGAGAAGCTGGCCGAGCGCTTCCAGGTGACGCATGCCAGCGGCTCGGCGGTGATGGAGATGCGCTTTTCATGGGACGACCCGGTGGTCGCGCAGAAGGTGATGGCCGCCTGGGTGCAGGCCTACCAGGAAGAGCGCGCCCGCGTGCTGGGCCGCGACAGCCTGGTGGCCTTCTACACGGCCAAGAGCGATCAGGCGCAACAGGAGATCGACGCCTACAAGGCCGCGATCCGCGAGCAGCTGCTGACCATCAACGGCATCAGCGCGCAGGAGCGCCTGGAGGCGGTGTCCACGCGCATGAACGAGCTGCGCAGCCGCCAGGCGGAGATCGGCGCCGAGCGTGCGGCGCTGGAGCGTGGCGTGGCCGTGGGCACGAGCCGGGCGGCGTCGCTGCCCAAGGAGATCGAGATGGAGCGCGAGGTCGGCTTCGGGCCGACGTGGACGGCGCTCAATGCCCAGCTCAGCGACCTGCGCCGCCAGCGCGCCGAGCTGCTGCGCGTCTACAAGGAAACAGCCCCGCCCGTGGTGGCGCTGGACGAGACCATCCGCCGCACCGAGGCGCAGCTGCAGGCCGAGGAGCGCGATGTGCAGCGCTCGCGGCGCTTTGCGCCCAACGAGCTGACCACCACGCTGCAGCGCGGCGCGCTGGAGAAGTCGGTGCGGCTGGAGGAGCTCAAGCGCTTTGCTGCCAGCTACGCCGCCGAGCTGGACCAGCTGGAGGCCGAGCGCCGCCGCATCCTCGGCGTGGAGCCCGAGTTGGCGCGGCTGCAGCAGGCGCTGGCCGTGGCCGAGAAGAACCGCGGCCTCTACCTGGACAACCTGGAGAAGGCGCGCATCGACCAGGCGCTGGACGCCAGCCGCATCAGCAACGTGGCGGTGGTGGAGGCGGCCACCTTCAACCCGGCGCGGGTGTCACCGCCCAGCCTGGCTCTGCTGCTGGCCGCCCTGCCGGCCGGGGCCTTCGTCGGGCTGCTGACCGTCTACCTGTGCTCGTTGCTGGACCAGCGCGTGCACGACGGCGGCGGCATGCAGGCGCGCTTCGGGGTGCCGCTGTGGACCACGGTGCGCGAGGTGCGCTCGGCCGCCGACGAGGACAACGCCTTCCAGGCCAGCGTGCTGCACATCGTGGGCATGCTGCCGATGGCACGGCTGGAGCAGGGCCTGACCGTGGGCCTGACGGCTGCGCGTCGCGGCGAAGGTGCTGGCTTCCTCATCAGCCGGCTGCACGCACTGCTTCAGGAGCAGGGTGTGCCGGTGCAGGTCAACCCGGAGAGCGGCCGCGCGGCGCCGGGCCATGTGGCCCTGCTCAACGCCAGCGGGCTGCTCGATGACCGCCAGGCGCTGATGCGGCTGACGCGCGCCGACGTGGTGCTGCTGGTGGTGCAGGCGCGCAGCAACACGGTGCCGATGGTGGAGAACGCGCTGACCATCCTGCGCAACGCGGTGGGCAAGGTCGACGGCGTGATCGTCAACCGCCGGCACTTCGAGGTGCCGGCCGGGCTGCTGCGGCTGGGCCGCCCGGCCCAGGCTTGAGCGAGGCCGCGATGCGTATCGCCCTGCTCTCACCGCTGCCGCCCGAGCGCACCGGCATCGCCGACTATGCAGCCCATTGGCGCGAGGCGCTGGCCGCCAGCGGCGTGGCCGTCGATGCGCCGCTGGACCAGCGCGCGGCCTTCGGCTCGCTGCATGAGGCGCGTGCCTGGGTGCACGCCCAGGACTGGCGTGGCGTGGACGTGGTGCATGCCGAGCTGGGCGGCGGCCGCCAGCGCGAGTACCTGGCGCTGCGCGCGCTGCAGGCCTGGCGGCGCGCGCAGCCCGCGGGCGCGGCGGTGCCCGCGCTGTCGGCCACGGTGCACGACCCGGAGCGGCTGGTGTGGCGACCCATGCACGCGCTCGGCCTGGCGCTGGAGCGCAGCCCGGCCCCACGCGCGTTGCGCCAGGCCGCCGCACTGGCCACCGACGCCTGGGCCTTGCGCGACGAGCGCCGCGTGGCCCAGGGTCTGGACGGCTGCGTGACGCTCACGCGCACGGGCGGCAACGCGCTGGCGCGGCGCCTGCACCTGCCGCCGGAGCTCATCAGCGTGATCCCGCACGGCACGCTGGATGTGGCGCCGGCCAGCCTGCCGGCGCTGCCGCCGCAGGGGCCGCTGCGGCTGGTGTACTTCGGCTTCATCTATGCCGGCAAGGGCATCGAGGACCTGCTCGATGCGCTGGCCCTGCTGGTGCAGCGCCAGCCGGGCTGGGTGACGCGGCTGCGCCTGACGCTGGCCGGCGGCACCGCGCCGGACATCGCCTTCGGCAGCCGCGGCAGCTATCTGCAGACGCTGCGCGAGCGCGTGCACGCCCTGGGCCTGTCCACGCTGGTGGACTGGGCCCTGGACGTGGACGAGGCCGACGTGCCGGCGCTGCTGCAGGCCCATCACGCCGTGGTGCTGCCCTACCGCGAGTCGCGCAAGCTGGCCTGGCTGGGCCAGATGCGCGGCACCAGCGGCGCGCTGGCCTGGGCGATTGCGTGCGGGCGCGGCGCCATCACCTCCGACGCGCGGGCCTTTGCCGAGGAGATCGCCAGCGGCAATGGCGCGGCCTTCCCGCAGGGCGACGTACCGGCGCTGGCGCGACGCATCGAGATGCTGCTGGAGCAGCCGCGGCAGCTGCGCGACTGGGCCGAGCGCGCCGGCGAGCTGGCCGCGCAACGACGCTGGCCGCAGACGGCGCGGCGCTTCCGCGCGCATTTCGACGCCGTGCGCGCGCGCGCCGCAGCCGGCAGGCCGGCCGGCGTGCTGGCCGGGCGGCCGGTGGAGACGCCGCGATGAACCCGTCCCGACGCCGCCATCTGCAGCGGGCCGGCGCGGTCGCGGTGGCCGCCGCCGTGCTGCCGGCGCTGCCCGCCGTGGCTTGGGGCCGGCCCAAGACGCTGGACCTGATCCCGCAGCGCACGGTGGTCTGGCGCGACTTCCTCGGCGTCAACGCGCAGCTCCAGTACGTGCCGCAGGAGATGGCGCGCAAACAGGTGGCGGCCTTCAAGAAGCTGGGGCTGCAGTGGCTGCGCCTGGGCCTGCACTGGATGCTGATCGAGCCCCGGGCCGGGCAGTTCGAGCTCAAGGACGTGGACCGCATGATGGCCCTGGTGCGCGACGAAGGCCTGCACAGCATCACCACGGTGGTGGGCACGCCGCGTTTCCTGAGCAGCGCGCCGGCCACGGCCATTGGCGAGAAGCACTTCGACAAGTTCCCCCCGCGCGACCCCAACGCTTATGCGCAGCGCCTGATGCAGCTGGCCAAGCGCTACCCGCAGGTGGACGTTTGGCAGGTCTGGAACGAGCCCAACATCCCCGGCTTCTGGCTGCCCAAGGCGGACCCGCAGGGCTATGCCAAGCTGCTGGCGCCGGCCGTGATGGGCCTGCGCGCCGTGCAGCCGGACAAGCCCATCGCCATGGCCGGCATGGCCTATTACAGCCAGATGTACGGCCGCAGCGGGCTGATGCTGGAGGACATGGGCAAGCTCGGCGCCTATGGTCTGGACCTGATCGTCGCCTACCACCCGTACACCGCCGAGCCCGAGGGCGCGGACGACGGCTCGCGCGACTTCCTCACCCACGCGCCCTTCATCCACAAGTGGTTGCGCGCGGCCGGCGTCAAGCAGATCTGGGCGACCGAATGGGGCTGGTCCAGCTACGCCGGCCCGAGGGAAGAGCAGCCCATCATCGGCGAGGACGGCCAGGCCGACTACACGCTGCGCCGGCTGGCGCTGATGGCCGCGCTGGACTACGACAAGGTCTTTCTCTTCACCTTGGCGGATCTGGACGAGCGCGCCGGCGTGCGCGACCGCCGCTACGGCCTGCTGCGCGAGAGTGGCGAGCCCAAGCCGGTCTATCACGCGCTGCAGCGCTTCCTGTCGATCTGCGGGCCGCGCCTGGCCCCGGGCCGCGCGCCCAAGGTGGACGGCGGCCTGCCCAAGGGCCTGGTGAGCATCGGCTGGACGCGCGAGGACGGTCGTCGCCTGTGGATGGTGTGGGCCGACTCGCCGACGACGCTGAAGCTGCCGGGCCTCAAGCAGGCCGCGCTGCACGACCCGCTCACGGGCAAGCAGACGGCGTTGACCGATGCCGACGCGATCAGCCTGCCGGTGACGCGCACGCTGCAGATGCTGGTGTACTGACACGAGGCGGCCCATGCGCGTGCTCTGGACCCTGCCCTATCTGCCCTGGCCGATCACCAGCGGCGGCAAGGCGCGGCAGTACCACCTGCTGCGGCAGATGGCCGCCCGCGGACATGCGATCACGCTGCTGGTGCAGAGCAAGACGCCGCTGGACGAGGCCACGCGCGCGGCGCTGCAACCGCTGGTGGAGCGCCTGATCGTGCTGCCGCGCCGGCCGCTGAAGCATCCGCTGACGCTGCTACGCGCGGCGCTTTCCACGCGGCCGCTGCTGGCCACGGTCAACGGCCATGCGCCGGCGCTGTCGCGCACTTTTGCCCGGCTGCTGGACGAGCCCTGGGACGTGGTGCAGATCGAGCACAGCTACGGCTTTCAGCCCTACCAGGCGGAGCTGGCGCGGCGCGATCAGCCCTTCGTGCTGACCGAGCACAACGTCGAGTCCGCCCTGGGCGCGGCCACCTACGACAAGTGGCCGCTGCCACTGCGCCTGCTCGGCCGCCTGGACCGCTGGCGCCAGCGGCGCTGGGAGCGGCAGGTGCTTTCGCGCGCGGCCACGGTGGTGGCCGTGTGCGATGAGGACGCGCAGGCGCTATCGCGCATCGCCGGGCGGCCCACGCGCGTGGTGGGCAACGGCGTGGACACGCTGGCCTTTGCCGAGGTGCGGCCGGATGCGGCCGCGCAGCGGGTGCTCTTCGTCGGCAACTTCGAGTACGCACCCAACCTGGACGCGGTGGCCTGGCTGCTGGACGAGATCGCACCCCGGCTGTGGCAGGCCCGGCCGCAGGCGCGCATCGCCATTTGTGGCCATGCGCTGCCTGCGCACTGGGCCCGGCGCTGGAGCGATGCGCGCATCGAGTGGCATGGCTATGTGCCCGACCTGCGCGACGTGCAGCGGCAGGCTTCGGCCTTCATCGCGCCGCTGCGCGCGGGCGGGGGCTCCAAGCTCAAGGTGCTGGAGGCGCTGGCCGCGGGGCTGCCGCTGGTGAGCACGAGCGAGGGCATCTCCGGCCTGGGGCTGGCCCGCCGGCAGCTCGCCGGAGCGGCGCCGCTGGCGTGCGTGGCCGACGAGCCGCAGGCCCTGGCCGATCACCTGGCTCGGCTGCTGCAGGACCGCGCGGAAGCCCACCGCCAGGGCGAGGCCGCGCGCGACTGGGTCCGCGCGCACCACGACTGGTCCTTGGCCGCGGCACAGCTGCAGACGGTATGGGAGTCTGCCGCGCGGCTGACGCCGCGGCGTGCAAGGTCTGCCCCGGCCACGCAAGCCAAGCAGGAGGCGCCATGCGCATAGCGCTGGACTTCCGCCCGGTGACCGCCGCGCCGCGCTCCGGCATGGCGCGCCAAGCGCTGGCCATGGAGGCCGCGTTGCGCCAGCGCCCGGGCACCGAGGTGCTGCTGTGCACCGCAGCACCCGCCGACCATCCGCACCGGCAGTTCGCGCTGTGCCCGGCCGCACCCAGCCCGATAGACGGGCTGCATCGGCTGGGCGAGCGGCTGCGCTTCGAATGGCGCTTCCTGCCGCGCACGCTGGGCGCGCGCGAGGTGGACCTCTACATCGCCACCATCAACATGGGGCTGCCGCCGCGGCTGGGCAACCATGCGCGCCGCGTGCTGCTGCTGCACGACGTCTTCCAGCTGACGCTGCGCAACCGGCATGGATCGGCGCTGAGGGAGGCGGTATACCGGGTGACGGACCACCTGGGCATCGCCTACTCCGTGCGCGCGGCCGATGCCATCTGGGTGCCGTCGGCCTACACCGCGCGCGAGCTGGCCGAGCGCTTCCCGGCCGCCGCCGCGAAGGTGAGGGTGTTGCCCAATGCGGTGCCGCAATCTCCCTGGCGCGACGGCCCGCAGCGGGTGCCCGCCGGCCTGCCGCCGCGCTACTGGCTGGTGGTGGGCACGCGCGAGCCGCGCAAGAACATCCCCTGGTTCGTGCAGGCCTGGCGCAATGCACGCCGGCTGGCGCCTGACAGCGTGCCGCCGCTGGTGCTGGTGGGCCACCCGGCCGACCTGCCGGGCACGCACGATGACCTCGTCTGGCTGTCCGATCTTGACGATGCCGAGCTGCGCGCCACGTTGCGCGGCGCCGAGCGGCTGTGGCACCCGTCGTATGCCGAAGGCTTCGGCCTGCCGGTGATCGAGGCTGCGGCCTGCGGCACGCCGGTGGCCACCGCGCTCGGCACGGCGCTGGACGAGGTGACGCCGCCAGGCTCGCCGCGCTTCGATGCCCAGGACGGCCCCGGCCTGACCGCACTGATGCAGGCCCTGGCCGAGCCGCTGCGCCGCCGCGGCGAGGGCGTGTCCGAGCTGCGCGACTGGGCGCGGCGCTTCGATGTGCCGGCCTACCGCGAGCGTCTGGATGCGCTGGTGGAGGAGCTGGCATGAGCACCCCTCACGGGCAGCCCACGCTGCTGCTGCCGCCGCGCCCCTCGCAGCCCGCTCCCTCGCAGCCGGCTCCCTGGCGGCCCGGCCTGTGGCTGGCCGGCCTGCTGGGCGTGGCCTTCGGCGGGCTGATGCTGGCCGGCAGCTGGCCGCTGGCGCTGCTCGCACTCGTCGCCGTGGCCGCGGGTGTGACGGTGATGGTGCAGCCCCTGCGCGGGCTGCTGCTGTTCTGCCTGGTCGCGCCGGTGATCCCGTGGACCACCTTCTCCCTGGGCGTGCGCATCACCGTCTCCGAGGCGCTGCTGGCCGTGACCTGGCTGGGCGTGCTCTGGCAACTGCTGCTGGGCCGCGTGCGCTGGCCGCGCGGGCCGACGGAGCGGTGGATGTGGTGGCTGATGGCCTGGAGCGTCGTGCCGCTGGTGGCCGGGCAGCTGATGGTCACGGCCGAGGGCGCGGGCCCGGTCAACTGGGTGCGCTGGCTGCTGAACCTGTCGCTGCTGTTCCTGGTGCCCATGCTGGCGGGGACACGCGAGACGCGCGAGCGCCTGATCGTCTGCCTGCTCCTGGGCTACCTCGGGCTGGTGCTGCTGTCGGTGGGCCTGTTCGCCGCCACGCGCGATGCGCTGGCGATGAAGCCCATCCTGACCGCGCTGCGCTATGCCCACCCCGAGGCGCTGGACGACATCTTCGGCGCCGACCCGGCGCGCATGGCCTCGCCCTGGGTGCATCCCAACGCCACCGGCGGTGCGCTGCTGCTGGGCGTGCCGCTGGCGCTGTTCTACGGCGTGGCCCACACCGGCTGGCGGCGCGCCCTGGGCTACACGGTGGCGCTGCTGGGCGCGGCGGGCATCGTCTTCAGCGGCTCGCGCGGGGCACTGCTGTGCATGGGCGCGCTGGTGGCCTGGCTGGCCGCGCGGCGCGTGCCGCATGCCGGGCGCATGCTGGTCATCGGCGCGGTGCTGGCCGCGGTGATGCTTGCCGTCTATGCGCCGGCGCAAAAGCGCCTGCTGTCGCTGTTCTCCTCAAGCGACGTGTCCACCGGCGTGCGCTTCGATGAATACGCCAACTACCCGCGGGCCATCGCGCGCTATCCGCTGGGGGTCGGCTTCAAGGTGGACCCGCCGCCGGATGCCGACCTGCTGGGCATCTCCAACCTGTGGCTGAACTACGCCTACAAGCTCGGCGTGCCGGCCGCGCTGCTGTTCATCGGCCTGACCGTGGCCTGGTGGCGCGAGGTGCGCCGCCTGGGTGACCTGACGCACATCGACGCCGTCACCGCGATGCGGCTGGGCAGCGTCAGCTCCATCGTCGTCGCCCTCTTCACCGGCCCCATCGACCACTACTTCAGCTTCACCCAGGTGCTGCTGGCGCTGTTCTGGCTGTTCATGGCCATCAGCCTGCAGGAGGCACGCGATGTGCGTGCGGCCTGCCCGGCACCGCTGCCGCCCGCCCCCGCCCCGCGATGAAACACCGCCTGCTCCACAGCCACGACCTTGCGCAGCGCCTGCCCGACTATGCCCGGCGCCTGGGCTGCGATGCGGCCGACCTGCGCGAAGCCTGGGACTGGATGCTGCGCCACGATGTCGTGTTCGAAGAGCCGCGCCGCGACGGCCGCGTGCGCACCTTCATCAGCTACCTGGACGTGGAAAAGCGCATCGAGCATCCGCTGGCGCGGCGCTTCTACGCGCTGCTCAAGAGCGAGGTGCCGACCGGCTTCGTGCCGCTCTACGGCCTGAACTGGCCGACGCTGGTGGACCGCTGGCGCCGCGTCTGGGAGCTGCTCTACAACTCGCTGATCAACCGCATCCCCAGCCACACCATCCGCCTGGCCTGGCTGCGCATCGGCGGCGCCCGGATCGGCCGCGGCTCCACGCTGTGGCGCTACACCGAGGTGCTGGGCGTAGAAGGCCTGCGCATCGGCGAGGACACCTGCATCGGCTGGCACTGCCAGATCGACGCCCGCGCCGGCCTGAGCATCGGCGACCACGTTACCGTGGCCTCGCACGTCATCATGATCGCCGGCGGCCATGACCTGCAGGCGCCCGAGTTCTGGGCCGTGGGCCTGCCCATCCGCATCGACGACTACGCCTGGATCACCACGCGCGCGGTGCTGCTGGCTGGCGCGGAGATCGGCCGCGGCGCGGTGGTGTCGGCCGGCACGGTGGTCAGCAAGCCGGTGGCGCCCTGCACCATCGTCGGCGGCGCGGATGCGCGGGTGCTGGGCGAGCGCTGCAGCGAGTTCAACTACAAGGTGGGCGGCAAGGGGCTGTTCACGCTCTTCCACTAGCGCGGGGGAGGCGGGATGTTCGGCGCCACCGCCCTGCTCACGCTGGTCACGCTGACCGGCCTGGCCGCGGGCTTTGCGCGCGAGTGGCTGCTGGTGGCGTCCTGGGGCGCCGGGGCGCGCACCGACGCCTTCCTCGTCGCCATGTTCCTGCCCGAGGCCCTGCGCGCGGTGCTGGCCGCGGGCGTGCTGTCCTCCGCCGGGCTGTCGCTGTGGCAGGCGCGCGCCGAGCGCGAGCGGCTGCCCTGGCTGGGCACGCTGACCGGCGGGCTGCTGGCCATCGGCCTGGCGCTGGCGGCTGCGCTGATGCTCGGCGCGCCGGCCTGGGTGCGGCTGATCGGCCCGGGGCTGGATGCGCCGCAGCGCGAGGTGGCCGCGGCCGCGCTGGGCGTGCTGGCGTGGAGCGTGCCCGGCACCGTGCTGCAGGCGCTGTGGACGGTGCCGCTGCAGGCGCAGGGGCGCTTTCTGCTGGCCGGGGCCGGCTCGCTGCTCTACAACCTGCCGGCCATCGTCTGGCTGGGCTGGCGCCGCGGCGCGGCCAGCGAGGTCGAGGTGGCCGGCTGCTTCGTCATCGGCAGCGTGCTGATGGCCGCGGTGATGCTGCCGTCGCTGCGGGGCGCGGGCCTGCGGCCGGCGCAGCTGGCCCTGCGCTGGGCCCCGCTGCGCGAGCTGGGCGGCCGGCTGTGGCCGCTGGTCACCAGCGCCGGGCTGGGCCAGGGCATCGCGCTGCTGGAGCGCATCGCCTGCTCCTATCTGGGCGACGGCACGCTGACCGTGCTGAACCTGGCGCGCAAGCTGATCAACCTGCCGCTGGTGGCGCTGATGAGCCTCAACCAGGTGCTGCTGGGCGTGATGAGCGCGCGCGCCGGCAGCGAGCGTCTGGCCCTGCTGCGCCGCGGCATGGCCACCGTCACGCTGCTGACGCTGCCCGCGGCCATCGGCCTGATGCTGGGCGCGCATGCGCTGGTGGCGCTGCTGTTTCCGCGCGTGCCGGGCACCGGGCCGCTGCCGCTGCTGCTGGCCTGGTATGCGGTGGCCATGGTCGTGGCCAGCTGGAACAGCACGCTGGCGCGCTACAGCTATGCCGGCGGCGACACCCGCGCCCCGCTGGCCTGGGAAGCGGCCGGCAGCGTGCTGCAGGCGCTCGCCCTGCCGCTGCTGGCCTGGTGGCTGGGCGCCCTGGGCATCGTGCTGGCCACACTTGCCGGCACCGTGCTGACCGGCTGGCTGCTGATGCGCGCCCACCGGCTCTGGCGGCCGCTGCGCCTGGGCCCGCAGGTGGCAGCCAGCGCGGCGGCGCTGGCCATGTGTGCGCTGGCGCTCAAGCCGCTGCCGGCGGCCACACCGGTCCATGAGCTGCTGCTGGCCGGCGCGATGGCACTGCTGGCCCTGGCCCTGTTCGCCGCCTGGCTGCGGCCGTGGAGGCTGGCGTGAGCGGCGCCCGCCGCATCGGCCGTGCGACGCGCGATGGCGGCCCGTGCGCAGGCCGGGGCGGCCGGCCGTCCACCGCCGGCGGGGGCAGCGCCCCGGGCCTGGCCCGCAACGACAACCTGCAGGCGCTGCGCGGCATGGCCGCGGCGCTGGTCTTCCTGCTGCACGCCATGCTGATCGAGCAGAAGTACGGCCAGGGCGCGGTGCTGATCGGCCGCATGGGCTGGCTGGGCAGCGTGGCGGTGGACCTGTTCTTCGCCATCAGCGGCTTCATCATGGTCGCCATCACGCGCGAGCGCTTCGGCGCGCCACGCGAGGCCGCACGCTTCCTGCTGGAGCGCGCCTTTCGCATCTATCCGGCCTACTGGTGCGTGAGTGCCGCCGTGCTGGTGGTCTATCTGCTCAAGCCCGGCATGGTCAACGCCTCGCAGGGCGGGCAGGTGGATGTGGTGGCGTCCTTGCTGCTGCTGCCGCAGCCCATGCTGCCGCTGCTGTCGGTGGGCTGGACGCTGGTGCACGAGCTGTACTTCTATCTGGTCTTCGCCGCGCTGATCGCGCTGCTGCCGCAAGGCGCGGGGCGATCGTGGCGGCTGCCGGCGGCGCTGGCCCTGTGGGCCGCGGCGGTGATCGGCGCGCAGGCCTGGGATGCCGCGCAGGCCGCACCCGCGTGGCGGGTAGCGGGCGACCCGCTGACGCTCAACTTCATCGCAGGTGCCGCCGCCGCGCTGCTGCTGCCGCATGTGCGCGCCGCCTGGGGCCCGCGGCTGGTGATCGCGGGGCTGGCGCTCTTCGCGCTGGGCCTGACCGTGGTGCCGGCCACGCTGGAGCAGGTGTTCTTCGACCGCCCGTGGCGTGCGGCGGTGTGCGCCCTGCCCTGCGCGCTGGTCACGCTGGGCGCGGTGGCGGCCAACCCGCGCGGCGCCTGGCCGGGGCAGCGGCTGTGGGTGGCGCTGGGGGATGTGTCCTATTCCTTCTACCTGGTGCACCTGCTGGTGCTGTCGCTGGCCGGCAAGCTGTGGTCGGCCCTGCTGCCACCCACCACCGCGTCCGCCGCCCTGCTGTTCGGCGCCAGCTTCGCGGTCGCGCTGCTGCTGGCCCATTTGGGCTGGCGCGGGGTGGAGCGGCCCACTCAGCGCTGGGGCAAGACGTTGGCGCGGCGATGGCTCGCCGCGGGTCTGACGGCGGCGGAACCAGCCACGGCCCATCCGTCTGCGGCCGATCCATCCGTGGCCGTTCCCTCCTCGCCAGGTCCAGCAGTGGCCGATGCGGCCGCGGCGGCTCGCGTAGCGCCCGATGCGTCGCCGGCCCGGGGCGGCGTCGGGGCGCAGCCGTCCGCACGCCTGCCGGTCCCGGCCCTCCCCGCGGCCCCGCCCCTCTCCTGCCCCGACGCGGTCGCCCTATCGGCGGCCGACGCCCGAGCGCCCCGCCCCTCGCCCGCGCCGGCCGCTGCGCCTGCCGACGCCGCGGCCGCCCCTGCCCTCTGCTCCCCGACCGCGCAGCCATGAAGCACGACAACAACTTCGACCTGTTGCGCCTGCTGGCCGCCCTGGGCGTCGTCGCGCTGCACGTGGTGGACCTGACCGGCGATCCCGCGCTGGCCTGGCTGGGCCGCATCGACACCAAGATCGCGCTGTCGACCTTCTTCGTCATCAGCGGCTACCTCATCGTGCAGAGCTGGGAGCGCTCGACATCGCTGCGCAGCTATATCGACAAGCGCTGCCGGCGCATCCTGCCCGCCTACGTGGCCGTGGTCGTCGGCATGGTGCTGATCGGCGCGGGCCTGACGACGCTGCCGCTGCGCGAGTACTTCGGCGCCGCCACGCTGAAGTACCTGCTGGCCAACCTCGCCTTCCTCAACTTCATCCAGCCGTCGCTGCCCGGCGTGTTCGAAGGCCAGCCGCTGTCCGCGGTCAACGGCGCGCTGTGGACGATCAAGGTGGAGGTGATGTTCTACGCCTGCGTGCCGCTGCTGGTGGCCCTCATCCGCCGCCTGGGCCCCTGGCCGGTGCTCATCGCCGGCTACATCGCCGCCTGCCTGTGGTGGGGGGGCTTCACCCACCTGGCCGAGCGCACCGGCCGCGGCGGCTGGCTGGAGCTGGCCAAGCAGATGCCCGGCCAGCTTATGTACTTCCTGCCGGGTGCGGCGCTCTACTACGCGCGCGAGGCGGTGGCGCGGCACGGCGCCGCGATGGGCGCGGTCTGCGCCTGGGCGCTCTTCGCCGCCGTCGCGCTGGACTGGACCTACCTCTACCCGCTGGCCCTGGCCGGCTGCGTGGTGTTCGTCGCGCTCACCCTGCCCCGGCTCGTCAACGCCACGCGCTTCGGCGACCTGTCCTATGGCATCTACGTCTGGCACTTCCCGCTGATCCAGACGCTGATCGCGCTGGGCGCGTTCAAGGCCCACCCCTACCTCGGCCTGGCCTTGCTCGCGGTGCTGCTGCCGCTGATCGCGCTGGCCTCATGGCACCTGGTGGAAAAGCGCTTCCTGCTGCATCAGCGCGGGCCGGCCGCCGCGGTGGCGGCGCAGGCGCCGAGCTATTGAGCGCCGCGCGGCGATCCCGGATCGGGTCGGGTCGGCGGCTGTCCTGCGGCCGCCGGTCGTCCGTCGCCGGATCGGCATGCGCCTCAAGCGGGCCGGGCGTTCACCACTCCACCGCCCAGCCCTGCGCTTGACCGAACCGCCGCAGCGCAGAGAAGTGCCCGCAGCCGATGAACGGCGCCGGCCCGCGCGTGGCCGAGAGCGGCGACGGGTGGTTGGCCATCCACACCGCATGCGCGGCCGCGGTATGGGCGTCGATCAGCGCGCGCTTCTTCTGCGCATGCGCGCCCCACAGCAGGAAGGCGACGGGCCGCGGCTGCTCGGCCACGGCGGCGATCAGCGCATCGGTCAGCGCCTCCCAGCCCAGCCTGGCGTGGCTGGCGGGCTGGCCGTCTTCGACCGTGAGGCTGGTGTTGAGCAGCAGCACGCCCTGCTCGGCCCAGCGGCGCAGGCAACCGTGGCGCGGCGGCGCGATGCCGAGGTCGCGCTGCAGCTCCTTGAACAGGTTGCGCAGGCTGGGTGGCAGCGGCTGGCCTTCGGGCACCGAGAAGGCCAGCCCCTCGGCCTGGCCGGGGCCGTGATACGGGTCCTGGCCGAGGATGACCGCACGCACCTGCTCCAGCGGCGTCAGCGCCAGCGCCCGCAGCGGCTCGCGCGGATAGATGCAGGCGCCGGCCGCGCGGCGGGCCTCGACGGCGTCGATCAGCCGGCGGCCGGTCTCGCTGTGGCGGAAGGCCTCGGTGACCGCGCGCCAGCCGCCGCGCACGCGGTCGAAGTGCGCATCCAGCGGCTCGACGAGCGCGTTGTCGGGCCGGGCGGGGTCGGACGGGAACAGGTCGCTCATGCCGGGTGGCTTGGCCTCAGGCTCAGCGGATGGCGGATGGCGGGGCGGGCGGGCGGCATGGGCGCGACCACGACACGCTTGTCGCGAGCCGCGCTCAGCCCCCGAACAACTGCGCCAGCGCCGCCCCCGGGTCGGGCGCGCGCATGAAGGCCTCGCCGACGAGGAAGGCGTGCACATGCGCGTCGCGCATGCGGCGCACGTCGTCGGGGCCGAGGATGCCGGACTCGGTGACCAGCAGCCGGTCGGCCGGCACCTGCGCGAGCAGGCCCAGCGTCGTGTCCAGCGTGACCTCGAAGGTGCGCAGGTTGCGGTTGTTGATGCCCACCAGCGGCGTGCGCAGCTTGAGCGCGCGGTCCAGCTCGGCGCCGTCGTGCACCTCCACCAGCACGGCCATGCCGAGCTCATGCGCGAGCACCTCCAGGTCGCGCATGGTGGCGTCGTCCAGGCAGGCGGCGATCAGCAGAATGCAGTCCGCGCCCATCGCCCGCGCCTCGTAGACCTGATAGGCATCGACCATGAAGTCCTTGCGCAGCACCGGCAGCGCGCAGGCCGCGCGGGCCTGCTGCAGGTAGTCGGGCGAGCCCTGGAAGTAGTCGCGGTCGGTCAGCACGCTCAGCGCGGCCGCGCCATGCTCGGCATAGCTGCGCGCGATGTCGGCTGGCACGAACGGGTCGCGCAGCAGGCCCTTGCTGGGGCTGGCCTTCTTCACCTCGGCGATGACGGCGGCCTGGCCGGCCGCGACCTTGGCGCGCAGGCTGCCGATGAAGTCGCGCACGTCGCGCCGGCCCTCGGCCTGGGCGCGCAGGGTGGGCAGCGGCAGGGCCTGGCGGGCGGCGGCGACTTCTTCGCGCTTGGTGGCGACGATGCGGTTGAGGATGTCGGACATGGTGGGTCTCGGTGCGAGGCGGCGGCGCGGCGGCAGAAGGCGGGGTGCGAGCGGCGGGCGGGATCGGCGCGGGTGGCGGGCGGGCAGAAACGGACGCGGGAACCGAACGCAGGTCAGCGGACGTGGGTCAGCGGACGCGGTAGAGGGGCGCAGTAGAGGAGCGGTAGAGGGACGCGGTAGGCCGGCGCGGCAGACCGCATTCAGGCCGCAGCGCCGAGCCGCCGCGTGGCCTGGATGAAGGCGTCGCGCTTCTCGGCGGCGCGGCCGCTGGCCAGGGCATCCCGCGCACGCTCCACGCCGTCGGCCAGCGAGGCGGCCACGCCGCTGACCAGCAGCGCCGCGCCGGCATTGAGCAGCACGATGTCGCGCGCCGGGCCGGGCTCATCGGCCAGCACGCGTTGGATCACATCGACCGACTCCTCGCGGCCGGACACGCGCAGCGCGGTGGCCTCGGCCGTCATCAGGCCGAAGTCGCCGGGCTCGACCGTGTACTCGCGCACGCTGCCGTCGCGCAGCTCGGCGACGAAGCTGGGGCCGGCCAGGGTCAGCTCGTCCAGCCCGTCGCAGCCGTGCACCACCATGACGTGGCGCGAGCCCAGGCGCTGCAGCACGCGCGCCTGGATGCCGACGAGGTCCTTGTGGAAGACGCCCATCAGCTGGTTGGGCGCACCGGCCGGGTTGGTCAGCGGGCCCAGGATGTTGAACAGCGTGCGCACGCCCAGCTCCTTGCGCACCGGCGCGGCATGCTTCATGGCGCTGTGGTGGCTGGGGGCGAACATGAAGCCGATGCCGGTCTCGGCCAGACACTGCGCCACCTGCTGCGGCGTGAGCGTGAGCGTGGCGCCCAGGGCCTCCAGCACGTCGGCGCTGCCGGTGGAGGACGACACGCTGCGCCCGCCGTGCTTGGCCACGCGCGCACCGGCAGCCGCGGCCACGAACATCGAGCAGGTGCTGATGTTGAAGGTGTGCGCGCCGTCGCCGCCGGTGCCGCACAGGTCCACGAGACCGGCGGTATCGGCCACGGGCACCGGGGTGGCGAACTCGCGCATCACCTGGGCCGCGGCCGCGATCTCGCCCACCGTCTCCTTCTTGACCCGCAAGCCGGTGATCAGCGCGGCGATCATCACCGGCGTGGTCTGGCCGCTCATGATGCGGCGCATCAGGCCCAGCATCTCGTCGTGGAAGATCTCGCGGTGCTCGATGACGCGCTGCAGGGCCTGGGTGTCGGTGATGTCGGTCATGGCATTCGGTCGGGTGGCGCGGTGATCAGCCGGCACATGCCGCGCGGGTCAGCGTGGACAGGGCCGTGCGCTGGCGGCCCTGGGCATCGAAATTGTCGGCGCTCAGCCAGCGCTGGTGCACGGGCCGCAGCCGGGCCCAGTCGCCATCGGTCAGGCCGAACCAGGCCGTGTCGCGGTTGCGGCCCTTGATGACCATGTGCTGGCGAAAGATCCCCTCGAAGCGAAAGCCCAGGCGCTCGGCGGCGCGGCGCGACGGCGCGTTGTGGCTGTCGCACTTCCACTCGACGCGGCGATAGCCCAGCTCGATGGCCCGCCCGATCAGCAGGCTCAGCGCCTCGGTCGCCGCCGGCGTGCGCTGCAGCGCGGGCGAGAAGTACAGGTGGCCGATCTCGATGACGCCATGACGCGGCTCGATGCGCATGTAGGCCGCCACGCCCACCGGGCAGCCGGCCGCATCCACGATGGCGAAGAACTGCGGATCCGGCTTGCCGGCCATGTCGCGCAGCCAGTCCAGGTGGGCCTGCGGCGAGGCGAAGGGGCCGTAGGGCAGGTAGGTCCACGATGCGCCGGTCGGCTCGGCGGCAGCCGCCTCCACCAGCGACGGGCCATGCCGGTGGGCATCCAGCGGCTCCAGCGTGCACCAGCGGCCCTGCAAGGGCTCGCGTGGCGGCCAGGGCGGCGGCTGCCAGGGTGGGGCCAGGTCGGCGCCGACCGGCTGGCCGTGGGCGTTGATCACCGGCGGGCCATCGCCCCGAGGCTCTAGCCCCGCGTTCACTGCCGCATCCCTTGCCACCATCCCGGCCGTGCTCACAGCGTGAGGAAGTTCTTCAGCATCGCGTGCCCATGCTCGGTGAGGATGGACTCGGGATGGAACTGCACGCCTTCCAGCGGGGCGAAGCTCGGATCGGCCTTCGGGCCGGTGTGGCGCACGCCCATGATCTCGTTGTCGTCCTCGGCCACGGCGCTGATCTCCAGGCAATCGGGCAGCGTCTCGCGCTCGATGGTCAGCGAGTGGTAGCGGATGACGGTGAAGCGCTCCGGCAGGTCCTTGAACACGCCGCGCTGGTCGGTGCGGATGACGCTGGTCTTGCCGTGCATCTGCCGGCCGGCGCGCACCACGCGCCCACCCAGTGCCGCGCCGATGGCCTGGTGGCCCAGGCACACGCCCAGGATGGGCAGGCGGCCGGTGTAGCGCTGCAGCAGCGGCACGCAGATGCCCGCCTCCGCCGGCGAGCACGGCCCGGGCGACAGCACGATGCGGTCGGGCTTCATCGCCTCGATCTCGTCGAGCGCGATGGCGTCGTTGCGTACCACGCGCACCTCTTCGCCGAGCTCGCCGAAGTACTGCACCAGGTTGAAGGTGAAGCTGTCGTAGTTGTCGATCATCAGCAGCATGTGCGCTCTAACCCTTTGATTTCATTGGATGTTCCGGGGAGCATCCTGATCCGGTACCCGCTTTGATACCCGCTTTTTGCGACGCTGGCGGGGCCGGCGCGCGGTGCTGGGTGGGGACGGAAGGCGCCCGCTGGGGGCGCGTAGGGGTGGTCAGGCCGATGGCTTGCGCCAACGCCAACCGGAGCGCGCTGCGGTGATCGGACGGATCGCAGACATGACACGCATTATGGCCGGGCCGCAAGATGCCGCTCGTTCGCTGAGCATCAGTCGAGTCAGCCTCGCGCTGCAGTGGCGGTACCGGCAGGTAGGCAAGCTGCCGAGGGCCAATCCCCCGGCAGCCCCATCAGGCGGCCTTCTTCCGACGCTCTGGCAGGAGCGTCTTCTCGTTGGCGAGCGTTGCCTTCTCTTGCTCGGCCTCCAAGATCTCCTTGAGGGCGTTTGGAACGAACCTGGCAAGGACGTCACGCATCAACGGCTGGTACCCCACGCCGTGGAAGTGCGCGATCAACTTGTATTGCTCGATCAGCTGTCGGGGCAGGCGAATCGAGATCGCTTGCAGGCCAAGCGCCTCATCCAGCGCTGCTTCGTGGGAAGCGTCCGCTACGGCGACGTACTTCTCGTCGCGCCCGAGAAGGCCTTCTTCCCAAGCCTCAATCGTGTTCGGGATCTTTGCTGCGGCCATTTTTCTCTCCGTATTCATTGATTCAGTAAGCGACGCCACCGTGCTTCGCGTAGATCGCGAGCTCTTCGGCGTTCGGCTCGAAGGCGGACTTCAGTTCGATTGTGGGGCCGACTTGTATATACACAACCTTCAAAATGCGCCCTTGATTGGTCTTAGACAAGAACCAGAGGGTCGGCGGGTTGGTCTTGTGCCTTGCTCGTCTGTCTTCCAGAAGGCGCCCCAAGCGGTTCACGAAGCAGTGCTCGACCTCTCTGCGATCGACACCATGCTTGTCTTTGAGCTTTTTCGCCACCGCGTCTGTGATCTTGAGGTTCTGCATCTCACCCCCGACTTCGTCCGAGCCACCGATTCTAGTCGCCTTGTATATACACAGGCAACGAGCAGGTCAGTTGACCCCTCAGCCAGAGGTCGGGAGCCACCCCGGGGCACCCGAATCCCTTACAAATCAGGCACTTGCCGCCGCTTCCGACGGCAGCAACTCCGGTCAGCGCGGTACGCGCCAACGGATGTCACGCCGCAGGGCCTGTCTGCTTTCCAGCCTGCTGGGGGTACATCGTCGTGAGCAGTTCCAGGAGCTGTACCTTCATCTGCACTCGTCGACTGCCATAGTGCGCCTCCCGGTGATGCGTCGGGCACAGGGCCACGACGTTCCAGACTCGATCCACCCCACGTTCAGCCAGCGGCTGCAGATGACGGCGCCGCGCAGGGCCGAGGCCGGGTCGTGGTCGGCGCGCAGCGTGGCCACGACGTAGCGGAACACCTGCGAACACCACTGCAGCAGGTTCAGCGCCACCACCTCGGCGCCGCGCTTGGTGGCGCGGTCGAGGATGGCCAGCACGTCGGCCGCGGTGACGGAGCGGATTGGCAGCCGGCCGATGCGCGGGTAGATGTCCTTCTTCATGCCGCGCTCCACCTGCATCAGGTAGTACGGCGCCCAGCGGCTGCGCTTCTTCTCGATCCACTCTTCGGCGATGACCTTGAAGGTCAGCGCGTCGGCGTTGATCTGCCGCATGCGCTCGGTCTGCCGCGCGTGGGCCGGATGGCGCCCCTGGCGGATCAACTCGCGGGCGTCGTCACGCGCCTTGCGCGCATCGGTCAGCGAGACCTGCGGTTACTCGCCGATGGCGAACAGATTCGCGCGCCCGGCGATGCGGTACCGATAGCGCCAGAGCTTGTAGCCGCTGGGCTTGACTTCGAGGTACAGGCCCGCGGTGTCGGCGAGCTTGATCGGCTTGTCGGCGGGCTTGGCCCGGCGGATCTTGATGTCGGTGAGGGGCATAGCGATCAGATACCTTCGTCGCCCTGACGCTCAAGTTCAGTCGACGTACCAATCTCGCATCGACGATCCGGACGTCAAGGCTGCTCGCGGAACTGCCATGGCCAAGAGCCCGAAGCTTCAGGGCCTTGGTGGACCAACCGAACGACGACGACCGAGACACCTCGAACCAGGCGGCGCTCAACAACATCAGTAGACTGCCGACCAGGGAGGCGAGCGCAGTGAGCAAACGGGTCAGCCCAAAGACGTTCATCTACAAGTCGGCGAGGTTCTTGGGCTCGAAGCACGACCTGGGGTCGTCGCTCGCGCAGGCGCTGAAGGGTGCGCCTACTCTGGCGGACCGGCGACAGCCACTCGGAGACCCTCAAGCACCCGAGTGGCTGCTGCTCAACGAGCACCGGATCCGCAAGGGCTTCGTGAGCGGTGTCCTCGTTAGGTACACGCCCGGCACAGCTGCTGCAGCAATTCTTGACGACCCTGGAGCGAAAACTGCTCCCGTCGGCAAATACACGCCGCCGAAGCAAGGCGGAAAGCCTACGGAGTGGCTCGAGTCGCTGCTGTTCTTCACGATCTTCAAGAACCACCTGGTATTGATGCAATCATCCGCCCTGAGGGCATCGCATCTCGAAGCGTTCTTGCGCTGGTTCTTTGCTGCCAGACCCGAGACGCAGAGTTGCGGCTCTCTCGAGTTGAATGATCGACCTGCACGTGTCACGGCGAAGCGGCTTCGCGACACACCAATACGGAACATCCAGATCGGCGGAGTACTGGCGTCAGGTCAGGACACCAGCCCAAAAGCCGTAGCGTCAGAGACTGAGAGTCGATCGATCTCGGTCTCCGGTGATGCAGCGTCGGCCGCGTCTTCCGACATCCTGAATGCGCTCGCCGTACTGGCAGGCAAGGTCCGAGGCTTCAGTGGACTGAATCTGAAGGGCCTCGACGACTCGCAGGTGTCGTACAAGCTGCTTCTAACGATCGACCGACGGAAGACCAAAGAGGACCACAGCCAAGACGTCCTGAATCGCCTGGGACACGCGCTCCGTCACGCTGAAGGCGTCGACACGCGAATTGAGCTCGCCGATGGATCCTCGGTCCACGGTGACGAGTTGAGGTTGACCGGCAAGGAATCGCTGACCCTGTACGACGGTCTGCCAGACACCGTCGAGGTCTTCGACCGCATGGAACACTGGTTGCTGCAGAAGGTCGAAGCCGGAGACATCGAGTCCACATGATTGAGGCACTGCAGCGCCCAGGCCCGACGATCTTGTTCGTCGTGGCTACGTGTGGCCTGCTGCTAGGTGAATTGGCCTTCCGGTGGGTACTCCCGGACATGATTTGGGCCGCGTCGGCCACCATCGCATCGGCGGCTGGCACGGCGATCGCATTTGTTTGGGGAGCGCAGAAGCACGCAGAGGAGCGCATGCGTTCACTGTCAGGGCTGAGCCTCTCGGAACTGCGGAACGTCGAGCACATGCTTGACGACATTCGCAGGCGAGTCCTGCTGTTGACCGTACTCCTCGCCGTGTGCGTGGCTCTGGCACTGCTGCCATGGGCTTCCAAGACGCTAGTAGGCAGCTCTTGGCACTGGATGTATCTCATCGCTGGTGGCTGCCTTGGAGTGTCGGCGTTTGGCCTCCTGGTGGCACTAGGCTGGCGCAATCAAGTTGACGTCGCGGTACGCGAGAGGCAGATCGAAGCCGAAAGCGAGAGGCGCTCTAGTGAACTCCTGTCGTCGCTGCAGCGTTCGATGCCAGACGTGAACGAGACATCGGATTGGGCGCGGCAGCCGCCGCGCGAGTTGAATGGGGAAGCCTAGCTGGATGACGGGTAGTCGTTGATCGACGGCGTGGCTACGAGACGATCGCCTTTCCGAACGGCAAGTCGTAGTCGTAGCCTGAAATGCCTCTCTGCAGCGCTTCGAGCCTCCCTTTCGTCGGATCGGTCAGCCTCGCCAGGTGCACGGCAAGCCTCAGCCACTCCCGGCTCTGCTCGGACAGCGGCTCGCCCGCGTTGATCTGGCTCTGCAGGTGCTCGACGTAGGCTTTGACCTCGCAGTACCGGTGCCAGGCTGCCGCTTCCTTCTGAAGCTGCTCCCAGAAGTTGCGCAGGCGCCGCTGTCGCTCACGGGCGATCTCGGCTTCGCGCGCTGCCTCTGCCCAACGACGGCGCTGTTCCTCTCGCTCAGCCCTCAGCTGGGCGATCGCCTGTGCGCCGCTCGCCAAGCCGGCGACGATGCTTTCGACCTTCTCCTCCAGGCGCGAGCGTTTGCCGTCGGCCCACGACTTGCGGCCCGAGAAGTCACCCGTGATCGTCAGGCGAAGCTCGCCGGTGAAGTGATAGGTGAAAGTCCGCGACTTCATCCACGAATACTTCGGATCGACCTCCACCGTCTCGGTCCGCGTGTAGTTCTCGGCGAGGCTGATGCCCAGGCGTTCGCCGCCGACATCGACCTCGACGCGCTTTCCTTCCTGGTTGTGGGCGAGGCGCGCACCCGCAGCAGGCAGGGCCCGTTCGATCGCGTCCAGCACCCGGCAAGCTCGCTCCACCGTCGCGCTGCTGAGCGAACAGGCCATCACGCGCGATGAGCCGCAGGTGACGAAGCCGTCGGCCGAAGGCTTCGCGTTGGTCAGCCGCTCAAAGGTCGCGGCAGCCACTCCCGCAAAGGCGTCGCCCTGCGCCGCCTGTGCGGCCTTGATGCTGGCTCGGTCAATATCGACCTTCGGCGTTTCCGCGATGCGATGCCGCGCAGCGTCCAGCTCGACGGTGTCGATCTTAAACGAGGGCAACGCTGGCTTGGGTGGCGCCTTACCTGCCGCCAGCTTTGCCCAGTAGCCGCGCGGCGGTCGAGGGATGTTGTGCCGGCGACAAGCCTTGGCCAGACCGACATCCGAGATGTCCAGCTCTCGGGCCAGCTTGCTCATGGGCGTGGACCACACCCGGTTGTAGAGGTCGCGGCGGGAGATCTGCATGCGTTTTCGATACCCGCATCGATACCCGCTTTTCGCCGGGCTGAGGCGGTCCGTCGTGAGACGTCAAGAGCCCCAATCGCCAGCACTGGCGCGGGTTTGCGGGCCGTGGCGGGATGCCGTGAGACCCACCTGAAGTTGGTCGATCATCAGGAGCATGGTGTCCTCCGTACGGTGTGGCGTGGGATCTCAGAAACCTTGTTCGACCAGCTCGGCCGCGCGCAGCACGGCGCGGGCCTTGGCCTCGGTTTCCTTCCACTCCAGCTCGGGCACGGAGTCGGCCACCACGCCGGCGCCGGCCTGCACGTACAGGGTCTGGTCCTTGATGACGCCGGTGCGGATGGCGATAGCCACGTCCATGTCGCCGGCAAAGCTGAGATACCCCACCGCGCCGCCGTAGATGCCGCGCTGCACCGGCTCCAGCTCGTCGATGATCTCCATGGCGCGGATCTTGGGTGCGCCGCTGAGCGTGCCGGCCGGGAAGCTCGCGCGCAGCACGTCCAGCGCGCTCACGCCGGGCTTGAGCCGCCCCTCGACGTTGCTGACGATGTGCATGACGTGCGAGTAGCGCTCGATGCCGAAGGCCTCGGTCACCTTGACGCTGCCGGTCTCGGCGATGCGGCCGACGTCGTTGCGCGCCAGGTCGATCAGCATGACGTGCTCGGCGCGCTCCTTGGCATCGGCCAGCAGCTCGGCCTCGTTGGCCCGGTCCTGCTCGGGCGTGGCGCCCCGCGGGCGGGTGCCGGCGATGGGGCGGATGGTGACCGTCTGGCCGCCGCCTTCCACATGCTCCTGGCGCACCAGGATCTCCGGCGACGAGCCGACGATCTGGTGGTCACCCAGGTCGTAGTAGTACATGTAGGGGCTGGGGTTGAGCGAGCGCAGCGCGCGGTACAGGCTCAGCGGCGAGGCGGTGTAGCGCTTCTGCAGGCGCTGGCCGATGACGATCTGCATGCAGTCGCCGGCGGCGATGTAGTCCTTGGCCTTCAGCACCGCGGCCTCGAAGTCGGCCTGGGCGAAATGGCGCTCCACCGGGTGGGCCTGGGACGGTGCGACCTGCGGCGTGGCCACGGTGCGGCTCAGGCGTTGCTGCAGCTCGGCCAGCCGGGCCTGGGCGCGCTCATAGGCCTGCGGCTGGGCCGGGTCGGCATAGACGATCAGGTAGAGGCGATCCACCAGGTTGTCGATGACGGCCAGCTCCTCGCACTGCAGCAGCAGGATGTCGGGCGTGCCGATGCCCTGGGTCTTGCGCGCATGGGCCAGGCGCGGCTCGATGTGGCGCACCGTCTCGTAGCCGAAGTAGCCGGCCAGCCCGCCACAAAAGCGCGGCAGCCCCGGCGGGATGGCCGCCTTGAAGCGCGCCTGGTAGGCCTCAATCACGTCCAGCGGGTTGCCGCTGAGCGTCTCCACCACGCGGCCGTCGGTGACGACCTCGGTGCGGGCCTCATCACCGTAGCCGCTGGCGCGCAGCAGCGTGCGCGCGGGCAGGCCGATGAAGCTGTAGCGGCCGAAGCGCTCGCCACCGACCACCGACTCCAGCAGGAAGCTGTTGGCCGATTGCGGATGGCCGGGCTCGCCGACCAGCTTCAGGTAGAGCGACAGCGGCGTGTCGAGGTCGGCATAGCTCTGCGCGACCAGCGGGATGCGGTTGTAGCCGGCCTGGGCCAGGCGCTTGAAGTCGGCGGCAGACCGGGCGGGGGCCAGGGCGGCCAGCTCAGCGGCAGCCGCGTCAACGGCGAGGGATGCGTTGGCAGGGGACGCGGTGTTCATCTCGGGCTCCTTCGTCGTCCGGCCCAGGCTGCGTGGAAGGAAAGCGCAGCAGCGACCGGGGGCTCGGGGATGGCCTGCTCAGTGCAGGCCGCGTGTCGCGCGCCCTTGTCCCGGTTGAGGGCTGGCCGGGGCCGGCCGGTGCACCGGGATCGACGGGGGCAACGCTCGGGCCGCAGGGTGCCGGCCACGGAGGCCCGGACACGAGCGCGAGGAGGGCGGATTCGGCGCAGCGATCGCCGCACAGGGGGCGGCAGAGGCCGGGGACCGTCCGTCAGCGCGCAGCGGCACTCACCAGACGAGCGGGCATCGCCAGGGCCAGGCTCCCCGATCGTGCGATCCCTTGGTGAGTTTGCGCGGCATGAACATGGCGGGCAGTTTATCAGCCGGCCCCGTGCGAGAGGCAGGCGCGCGGCCGCGACCGCTCCGCCGTGCTGCAGCGCGGATCAGGGCTGCGCCTATGGGAGGCACGGGCGCGCTGTGTCATGCTCGCCGTCCCGCCTGGCCCCCACCGCTCCGGCACAGGAGCCCGAGACCCACATGCCCGCTCTGGATCGCCGCGCCTTCCTCACCACTGCCACGTCAGCCGGCGTGCTGGGCCTGGGCGGGCTGCTGCCCGGGGCGGCCCGGGCACAGGCCATGGTGGTGTCGGGCGTCAAATTCGAGCCGGCGGCCACGGTGGGCGGTGCGCGGCTGGTGCTCAACGGCGCAGGCGTGCGCTACAAGCTGATCTTCCCGCTCTATGCCGCAGGGCTGTACCTGCCGCGCAAGACGCAGTCGGCGCAGGAAGCGCTGGACATGCCCGGCCCCAAGCGCGTGACGCTGACGCTGCTGCGCGAGCTGTCCATCGCCGAGTTCGGCCGCATGGTTTCGCGCGGCGTGCAGACGCACGCCACCAAGGAAGACTTCATCAAGATCGTGCCCGACGTGGCCCGCGTGGGGCAGATCGCCAGCCGCTATGACAAGGCCGTGGCCGGCGACGTGCTGCAGCTGGACTGGACACCGGCCGGGGGCCTGATCGCCTCCTTCCGCGGCGCGATCCAAGGCGAGCCCTTCCCCCAGCCGGAGTTCTTCCGTACCTTGCTCAAGATCTGGCTGGGCGAGCCGCCGGTGGACGCCAAGCTCAAGCTCGCGATGCTGGGCCAGGCCGACACGGCCACCAAGCCGGCGGGCCCCGGGTCCAAGCCCGGGCCGGGCGACGGCGTCCTGGACTGACCGCCCGGGCCGCGCCGCAGCGCCGGTGGGGCAGCGCTACAGGGGCAGCGCGTCCAGCCGCTCGATCCAGCCGTCGGCGTCCACCTGGTGCACCGGCTCACCGTGGTTGTAGCCATAGGTCACCAGCACCACCGGGCAGCCGGCCGCGCGCGCGGCCTGGGCATCGTTGCGCGAGTCACCGATCATCAGCGTGACCGCCGGTGGCATGGACAGCGCCTCGCACGCCTTCAGCAGCGGCAGCGGGTCGGGCTTCTTGCGCGCGAAGGCATCGCCGCCAAAGACGTGGGCGAAGTGCCTGCGCAGTCCCTTGGCGATCAGCAACTGCTCGGCAAAGGCGGTCGGCTTGTTGGTCAGGCACACCAGCGGCAGGCCGTGCTGACGCAGGCGGACGAGACCCTCCACCACCCCCGGAAAGACCTCGGCATGCCGGCCGTTGATCACCGGGTAATGCGCGGTGTAGCGCGCCATCGCCTGCGGGAAGACGGCGTCGATGCACGCCGCATCCTCGCCGCCTATGACGTCCTGCAACACGCTGCGCAGCAGGTGCTCGGTGCCCTGTCCGATGGTGCGGGCGACGAAGTCCCGGCCGACCGGCGGCAAGCCCAGATCATTCAGCGTCAGGCCCAGCACGGCCATGAAGTCGCCCAGCGTGTCGACCAGGGTGCCGTCGAGGTCGAGGATGGCGGCGCGAAAGGAAAAGCGGCGTTCGTTCACCGCCCGCAGCATAGTGGTCGAGGCGGCAGCCGGCTCGCACGGCATGCATCGCGACAGGCCTTGTCGCTGGCATGTCAGCTGCCGCATGTAAGCCCCTTCAGAATCGAACGCTTCACCCGCTGCACGGCGCAGCAGCCCGCGCATCGGCCATGACATGAGGAGACCCGCATGACCCCCGAACATCTCGACGTGCTGATCGTCGGCGCCGGCCTTTCCGGCGTCGGCGCGGCGGTGCACCTGAAGCAGCTCTGCCCGGACCGCAGCTTTGCCGTGCTGGAGGCGCGCGACGCCATCGGCGGCACCTGGGATCTGTTCCGCTATCCGGGCATCCGCTCGGATTCGGACATGTACACGCTGGGCTACCGCTTCAAGCCGTGGACGAATGCCAAGGCGATCGCCGACGGGCCGTCCATCCTGGCCTACATCCACGAGACGGCGCGCGAGTACGACGTCGACCGGCACATCCGCGTGTCGCACCGCGTGCTGCGGGCGAGCTGGTCGAGCAGCCAGGCACGCTGGACGGTGGAGGTGGAGCGCGGCCCGCAGCGCGAGCGCGCCACGCTGACCTGCGACTTCCTCTTCCTGTGCACCGGCTACTACAACTACGAGCACGGCTACACGCCCGACTTCCCGGGCATCGAGCGCTTCCAGGGCCGCGTGGTGCACCCGCAGAAGTGGACGCCGGACATCGACTACAGCGGCCAGAAGGTGGTGGTCATCGGCAGCGGCGCCACCGCGGTGACGCTGGTGCCGTCGATGACCGACCGGGCGGCGCACGTGACCATGCTGCAGCGCTCGCCGACCTACATCCTGGCGCTGCCCGGCCAGGACAAGCTGGCGAACTGGATGAACCGGCGTCTGCCGCTGCGCCTGGCCTATGGCATCACGCGCTGGAAGAACGTGCTCAAGAGCGCGCTGTTCTACCGCCTGTCCAAGCGCCGGCCGCAGCTCATCCGCAAGCTGATCCTCAAGGAGGCGCAGCGCGCGCTCGGCCCGTCCTGCGACGTGTCCAAGCACTTCAGCCCCAGCTACAACCCCTGGGACCAGCGCGTGTGCCTGGTGCCCGATGCCGACCTGTTCAAGGTGATCCGCCAGGGCAAGGCCTCGGTGGTGACCGACCACATCGAGAGCTTCACCGAGCACGGCATCCGCCTGCGCTCCGGCCAGGAGCTGCCGGCCGACCTGGTGGTGACGGCCACCGGGCTGGACCTGCTGGCCTTTGGCGGCATGGAGATCGTGGTGGACGGCCGGCGCATCGAGCCGCACGATACGCTCAGCTACAAGGGAATGATGCTGTCGGACGTGCCCAACCTGGCCTATGCCTTCGGCTACACCAATGCGTCGTGGACGCTCAAGGCCGACCTCACCTGCGAGTACGTGTGCCGGCTGCTCAAGCACCTGCGCGCCACCGGCAACCAGATCGCCGTGCCACACCGCGACGCCAGCGTGCAGCCCGAGCCTCTGCTGGACTTCACCTCTGGCTATGTGCTGCGCGGCATCGGCCGCTTCCCGCAGCAGGGCGATCGCGCACCGTGGAAGCTGCACCAGAACTACTTCCGCGACATCCAGGTGCTGCGCCGTGGCGACATCGACGACGGCACGCTGGTGTTCGGCAAGGCGCAGCCGGCTGCGGCGGCTGCCGTGGACGATCGCCTGGCTCGGCGGGCGGCCTGATCCGGCCTACGGGCGTTCTCCGGGGCTGCTTCAGCGCAGCACCCTAGCCTCAAGGCATGACCCAGGCCGGGCGCCCTGGCAGCCCGGGCGGCGCCGCGCGCCGCGCTGCAGGCTGATCAGCCCTTGGGCCGCTCCAGCGCCGCCAGCAGTGCCGAGCCCATGATCAGCGCGCCGCCCAGGCCCAGCGAGGGCTGCAGGGTCTCGCCGCCGATCCACACGGCCGATGCGGCGGCGAAGACCACCTCGGTGAGCATGACCACCGAGGCCACCGCCACGCTGACCCGCGCCGCGCCGTATTGCAGCGCCACGTTGGCCGCCACGAAGACCACGCCCTGGGCCAGCGCCAGGGTGACCCAGCCGGCAGCCGGCGCGGGCGGCCAGGGCAGGATGCCGCGCGCGGCCAGCACCGCGCCCAGCGCGGCCGGCAGCAGCGCGCCACCGATGAACATGGCCAGCGCGCGGGCCGCGGCCGGGCGCGCGGCCTCGCGGCGCAGCCAGACGTTGGTCAGCGCAAAGCACAAGCCGCCGATCAGGCCCAGCGCATCGGCCAGGCCATGCAGCCGCAGCCCGTGCAAGCTGAAGCCGCTGCCCGGCGGGCTGAGCACGAGCACCGCGCCCATCAAGGCCAGGGCCACGCGGGCCAGGCCGGCGCGCGTCAGCGGCTCGCCCAGCAGCCAGCGCGCCAGGAACACCGCCCACAGCGGCATCAGATAAAAGAGCAGCACCACGCGCACCACCTCACCCGTGGCCACGCCCCAGTTGAAGGCTGCATTGGTTGCGCCCGTGGCCAGCGCCAGCACCAGCAGCGACGGGGCGGCGCACAGGCTGGCCCAGGCGCCGCGCCGCCACAGCAGCACCAGCACGCAGCCGAGCACGAAGAACAGGGATGTGGCCCACAGCGGATGCAGCCCCCGGGCCTGCAGCTCGCGCAAGGGCCACCACGACAGGCCCCAGACGAAGGCATTGCTGAGCAGGGCTAGGACGGGCCGCAGCGAGGGGCCGGCGGGCAGGGCAGGGGAGACGGAGGTCATCGAGGGAGCGGGCACGGGCGGCGGCGGATTGTCCTTTGCGCTGCCGGGCCCGGCAGCGCCTTTGGATAATGGCCGCCGCCTTGCACCGCCGCGGGCCCGGCCCGCCTTGATCGTCGCGATCGGGCCGCGCACCGCGTCACTTCATCGCCCCAACGAGACCCGCCATGCAACACCGCCTGAGCCGCATCGTCACCCGCAGCGGCGATGCCGGCCAGACCGGCCTGGCCGACGGCCAGCGCCTGTCCAAGAGCGCGCCGCGTGTGCAGGCGCTGGGCGACGTGGACGAGCTCAACGCACAGATCGGCCTGATCCTGTGCGAGCCACTGCCGCAGGACGTGCGCACGCTGCTGCTGGAGGTGCAGCACCGCCTCTTCGACCTGGGCGGTGAGCTGGCCCTGCCGGGACGGCCCGTTCTCGACGAGGCGGCTGTCGCCGCTCTGGACGAGGCGCTGGAGCACCACAACGCCCAGCTGCCGCCGCTGCGCGAGTTCATCCTTCCGGGCGGCAGCCGATCGGCCACGCTGGCCCACGTGGCCCGCACCGTGGCCCGCCGCGCCGAGCGCACCGTGGTGGCACTGCACGAGAGCGAGCCGCTGCGCGACGCGCCGCGCCTGTACCTCAACCGCCTGAGCGATCTGCTCTTCGTGCTGGCCCGCGTGCTCAACCGTGCCAACCTGGACGGCTTGGCCGGCGACGACGTGTACTGGCGGCGGGGCTGAGCGGCCAAGCCCGTCTGCCGGCCACGGCGGGCCGCTCACCGCAGCCGCGCGGCATAGCGCTGCCGCACGTGGCGCACGATGAAGGTCGCCAGGCCGCGGCCGCCCTGGGCCAGCTGCTTCATCTGCTCGACGGCCTGCGCCCCCGCACTGGTAGCGGTATAGCGGTAGAGCGCGCCGTCCTCGAACTCCACATCGATCCAGTCGCGGCCCAGCCGGTAGGCCGTCACGCCGGAGTGGCCGCTCAGGTCGCGATAGGGCTGCAGGGTGGGCGCCATGACGGGGCCCCAGCAGCCGGCGTTCCCGGGGCACGGCCAAGAGGGCCACGCCGGTAAGCGCGCCGTGCGCCGCGGCGACACGAGACCGCCTGATGCGCCCGCCGGCCTGATCGGCGCCATGAGCCCGATCAGGCTGTTGCGCCCCCGGGCCCGATCAGCGTGTCGCCTGGGCAACCGCCCGCGTCATGTAGACCGCCGCGCCATAGCTGGCCAGATGCGCGGCCTCACGCGCCGTCAGCACGGTTGAGCCCGCCGAGTAGCCCCGTGCCTGCCAGAACCCCTGCGAGCCCTGCACCGCCACCAGCGACGACCACGCCAGACCCTCGTCTGCCGCGCAGTGCAGCGCCCGCTCCACCAGCCGGCCGCCCAGCCCGCGGCCGGCCGCCCGCGGCGCCACGGCCAGATCGTGCAGGTGCAGGCTGTCGCAGCCGTCGACGAGGGCGAAGCCGCCACCCAGGGGCGTCACATGGCCCAATTGGGTGCGATGCGTGAGCAGGTAGGCACAGGGCCCTTCGGCGTCCTCCACCAGCCAGCAGCGGCCGGCGGCAGAAGCCAGCCGGTCAGCCATCACCTGCGCCGGCTCCAGCAGCGCCGGGCCGTAGGCCAAGGCCTGCAGGGCCATCACGGCCGTTACATCGGCCGGCGTGGCGCGGCGCAGCAGGGCGGACATTCCGGGGCTGGGGCTGGTCAGGTGAAGAAAGCCAACGCGGCAGAACAGCACTTCAGCCGCTGCGCTGGCCGGCACTGCGGCGGGCGGGCAGCGCCCCGCGCAAGGCCCCTGCGCTCACCATCAACGCCGGTGGCCGTGGCCCGCGGGCATGTCGTGGCCGCCCATGTGGCCGCCCATCTGACCATCCATCTGACCATCTATCCGACCGTCCATGTGCCCCATACCGCCTACCCCGGCCGGCGCGCTGCGCTGCACCGTCACCGGCACCTGTTGGGTGCGCAGCCGCCCGTCGGCGCCCCTGAAGGTGAGCGTCAGCGGCAGCACCTCGCCGGCCTGCAACGGGCGCTTGAGCTTCATCAGCATGATGTGCTGCCCGCCGGGCTTGAGCGCCACCGCCTGGCCCGCGACCAACGGCAGGCCGTCAGGCAGTGGCCGCATGCGCATCACGTCGCCCTGCAGGGCCATCTCGTGCAGCTCGGTCAGGCCGGCGACGTCCGTGCGGGCAGCGATCAGCGTCTGCGCGGCATCGGCGGTCAGCACCATGTAGGCGGCACTGGACGATTGCCCGGCCACGGTGGCGCGGGCCCAGGCGTTCTCCACCTTGACCGCGGGCGCCTGGCCGGCCGGCGGCACCCCGGGCAACCCGGCGCGGCTCCCGGATGCCGCAGTGTCGGCACCTTGGGCACACGGCAGGGCCGCGGCAATGCAGGCAAAGGCGATCAGGCGCAGGGCGATGGCGGTCATGGCGTCTCCTGGTGAACACCGGCGCAACGGCCGGCCTGGGCTCGGACGGGCCGCAGCATAGCCCCGCCTCCACCGGCCTGTCCGCGCCGGGGACGCCGGCCTGGGTGGCCCCTGGATCGCCCGCTCCCCCGCCCGCTCCCCTACTGGGCCAGCAGCCCCCGCCGGTACTGCACCGCCTCGGCGACGTGCGCCGTCTGCACGCTGGCCGATCCGGCCAGGTCGGCAATGGTGCGGGCCAGGCGCAGCACGCGGTGCGTGGCGCGGCCGGACCAGCCCAGGCGGCTGGCGGCGGTCTGCAGGAAGGCCGATGCCGCCGCGTCGAGCTGCGCATGCGCATCCAGCCCGCGGCCGTCGAGCAACGCGTTGGCGCAGCCCTGGCGCCCGGTCTGCACGGCGCGGGCGCGGGCAGCGCGCTCGGCCACCACCGTGGTCGGCTCCCCATCGGGCGCGGCGGCCAGTACCTCGGGCGGCACGGCGGGCACTTCCACCTGCAGGTCCAGCCGGTCCAGCAGCGGCCCGCTCAGCCGGCCTTGGTAGCGCAGCACCTGTTCTGGCGTGCAGCGACACGTGCGCAGCGTGGAGCCCAGGTGGCCGCAGGGGCAGGGGTTCATCGCCGCGATGAGCTGGAAGCGGGCCGGGAACTCGGCCTGCCGCGCCGCGCGCGAGATGGTGATGCCGCCGGTCTCCAGCGGCTCGCGCAGGGCCTCCAGCGCGGCGCGCGGGAACTCCGGCAGCTCGTCCAGGAACAGCACGCCGCGGTGCGCCAGCGAGATCTCGCCTGGCCGCGGCGGCGAGCCGCCACCGACCAGGGCCACGGCCGACGCGCTGTGGTGCGGCTGGCGCAGCGGGCGCTGCCGCCAGCGGGCCGGATCGAAGCGCCCGGCGATGCTCTGCACCGCGGCCGACTCCAGCGCCTCGTCCAGCGCCATCGGCGGCAGCAGGCCGGCGAAGCGCTGGGCCAGCATGGACTTGCCGGTGCCCGGCGGGCCGATCATCAGCAGGCTGTGGCCGCCGGCCGCGGCGATCTCCAGCGCGCGCTTGGCGCCGGACTGGCCCTTCACATCGAGCAGATCGGGCAGCGGCGGCGGCTCGCCGCCCGGCAACGGCCGGGCGCGGCGCAGCTCGGCATCGGCGCCGCTCTCCTGGTCGCCCGGCAGCAGCGCGCGCACCACGTCCAGCAGATGTGCCGCCTCATAGAGCGGCAGGCCTTCAACCAGCGCCGCCTCGCTGGCACTGGCCGGCGGCAGCAGCAGGGCGCGGGCGGCGCCCTCGCGCCGGAGAGCCAAGGCCATCGCGAGCGCACCGCGCACCGGGCGCAGCTCGCCGGCCAGCGACAGCTCGCCCGCGCATTCCCAGCCTTCGAGCCTGGCGGCGTCGATCTGCCCGCTGGCCGCCAGCAGGCCCAGCGCGATCGGCAGGTCGAAGCGGCCGGATTCCTTGGGCAGGTCCGCCGGCGCCAGGTTGACGGTGATGCGCTTGTTGTGCGGGAACTCGAGCCCGCTGTTGGTCAGCGCGGCGCGCACGCGCTCACGCGCCTCCTTGACCTCGGTGTCGGCCAGGCCCACCAGGGTGAAGCTGGGCAGGCCGTTGGCCAGGTGCACCTCGACCGTGACCGGCGGTGCCTGCAGCCCGTCCAGGGCGCGGCTGCGGACGATGGCAAGCGACATGAAGCGGGCCTTCCTGGTGGGGGGTGCTCAGGGTGTGCCCACGGCACGGCGCCGGCAGGGCGGCGGCGACTGTAGACAGGAGGGCCGGCATCTGTCCTTCCCCCGCAAGGGGCGGCGCCCCATCTTGGTGAGCGGCCGGCCGCCGGCTGCGCGCGCGCCCGCAAAGGCCCTGCATTGGTGCATCCCCCGCATCGGCCCCGTGGGCCCTGCGTGAAGATCCGTCACGCGCTCACGCGGCGCCGGCTCACCCCGGTGCGTGGCATGGATCGTGCAGAAAGGGCCCCACTCGCGTTCCCTTCACCACCCCCGCGTCCACACACCTGGAGCCTTGCATGAACAAACTCGTCGCCCTGACCGCCCTGGCCCTGCTGCCGTCCCTCGCCGTTCCGGCTGCTGCCATCGCCCAGGAGTCCAAGCCCGACTACACGATCACCGGCAACGTGACGCTGGCTTCGGACTACCGCTTCCGCGGCTTCACGCAGACCGGCTACAACCCGACGCTGCAAGGCGGCATCGACTTCGCCCACAGCTCCGGCTTCTACCTGGGCAACTGGAACTCCAATGTCGAGTCCGGCCTGTACCGCGGCGCCAGCCTCGAGATGGACTTCTACGGCGGCTACAAATTCGCTGCCGGCCCGGTCAACCTTGATGTCGGCGCGCTGTACTACTACTACCCCAGCGGCGGCGACAAGGGCGGCCTGGGCCATGTCGACCAGGGCGAGGTCTACATCGGCGCCAGCTTCAGCTACTTCACGCTGAAGCTCAGCTACGGCCTGACCAACTTCTTCGGCCTGGGCGACGGCACCAGCGTGGACACCGACGGCAACTACTACATCGACCTGGGATTTGCCTACGACCTCGGCCAGGGCTGGGGCGTCAACGCGCACTACGGCTACCAGTACGTCAAGAACGGCAAGGATGCCGGCCTGCAGGACGACAACGTCTCCGACTACAAAGTCGGCGTCACCAAGGACCTCAACGGCTGGCTGCTGGGCTTGTCGGTCGTCGGCACCAGCGACAAGGACTACTTCACCACCGCCAACCTGCGCGACGGCGGCAAGACCGGCGTGGTGGTGTCGGTCTTCAAGTCTTTCTGATCCCCACATCCCAAGGAGCCAGCCATGAAGATGGTGACCGCCGTCATCAAGCCGTTCAAGCTTGATGAAGTCCGCGAGGCCCTGTCCGCCATCGGCGTGCAGGGCATCACGGTGACCGAAGTCAAGGGCTTCGGTCGACAAAAGGGCCACACCGAGCTGTACCGCGGCGCGGAGTACGTGGTCGACTTCCTGCCCAAGGTGAAGGTGGAGGCCGCCGTGGACGATGCCATCGTCGACCGCGTGATCGAGGCCATCGAGTCATCGGCCCGCACCGGCAAGATCGGCGACGGCAAGATCTTCGTCACCAGCCTGGAGCAGGTCATCCGCATCCGCACCGGCGAGACCGGCAAGGACGCCCTGTGAGTCGCGCGGCACGCTCCGCACACACGAAAGAGTTGCACCAACCATGAGAAAGCTACTCGCCACCCTCGCCCTGGCCCTTGCCGGCCTGGGCTTCGCGGCGCCCGTCCTGGCGCAGGACGAGGCCTCCGCGCCGGCTGCCGCGGCCTCGGCCGAAGCGGCCGCCGCACCGGATGCGGCGGCCTCCCCGGCTGCCACTGCTGTAGTCGCCGCCGAGCCGGCCGCCTCCGCCGCCGAGGCAGCGCCGGCCGCAGCCGCGCCCACGGCCAACAAGGGCGACATCGCCTGGATGCTGGTCTCCACCCTGCTGGTCATCCTGATGACCCTCCCCGGCCTGGCGCTGTTCTACGGCGGCCTGGTGCGCAGCAAGAACATGCTGTCCGTCCTCATGCAGGTGATGGTCACGTTCTCGCTGATCGTCGTGCTGTGGGCCATCTACGGCTACAGCCTGGCCTTCACCGAGGGCAACGCCTTCATCGGCGGGCTCGACCGGCTGTTCCTCAAGGGCATCTTCGACCCGGCCACCGGCGCCTTCTCGATGGCGGCCACCTTCAGCAAGGGCGTGGTCATCCCCGAGATCGTCTTCGTCGCCTTCCAGGCCACGTTCGCCGGCATCACCTGCTGCCTGATCGTCGGCGCCTTCGCCGAGCGGGCCAAGTTCTCCGCCGTGCTGCTCTTCATGGTGCTGTGGTTCACCTTCAGCTACCTGCCGATGGCGCACATGGTGTGGTTCTGGATGGGCCCGGATGCCTACAGCAGCGCCGACGTGGTCGACGCGATGAACGGCAAGGCCGGCCTGATCTGGCAATGGGGTGCGCTGGACTTCGCCGGCGGCACCGTGGTGCACATCAACGCCGCCGTGGCCGGCCTGGTTGGCGCCTGGCTGTTCGGCAAGCGCATCGGCTACGGCCGCGAGGCCTTCACCCCGCACTCGCTGACGCTGACCATGGTCGGCTCCGCGCTGCTGTGGGTGGGCTGGTTCGGCTTCAACGCCGGCTCCGCGCTGGAAGCGGGCAACTCCGCCGCGCTGGCCTTCCTGAACACCTTCACCGCCACCTCGGCCGCCGTGCTGGCCTGGTGCCTGGGTGAGGCGCTGTTCAAGGGCAAGGCCTCGATGCTGGGTGCGGCCTCCGGTGCCGTCGCCGGCCTGGTGGCCATCACCCCCGCCGCGGGCAACGTGGGCATCGTTGGCGCCATCGTCATCGGCTTCGCCGCCGGCTTCGTCTGCCTGTGGGGCGTGACCGGCCTGAAGAAGATGCTGGGCGCGGACGACTCGCTGGACGTCTTCGGCGTGCACGGCGTGGGCGGGATCCTCGGCGCGCTGCTAACCGGCGTGTTCAACACCCAAGCCATGGGCGGCCCCGGCCTGGTCACCGACTGGGTCACGGCCACAGTGGGCTCCAACGGCATCGGCGCCCAGGTGTGGATCCAGCTCAAGGGCGTGCTGCTGACCATCGTCTGGTCGGGTGTGGTGTCGCTGATCGCCTACAAGATCGTCGACATGGTGATCGGCCTGCGCGTCTCCGAAGAGGAGGAGCGCGAGGGCCTGGACGTCACCTACCACGGCGAGACGGCATACCACAACTGATGCACGGCAGCCGGCCTGCGGGCCGGCCTGCCCACCGCATTCCCCCAAGCCGCCGGCCTTCCGGCGGCTTTTTTCATGCCCGCCGGCAGCCAGGGTCGCAGGCGGGGCATGTCGCCTGCTCTCCCTAGAATGGGCCCACTCTCTCGCCCAGGCCCACGCCCATGGTTCCCCACCTGATCACCGCCCTGACGGGCCCCATCAACGAGCTGGAGCAGCGCATGCTCGAGTCCATGCCGGCCATCGAGCGGTGGTTCCGGCTGGAGTGGATGGAGCACACCCCGCCGTTCTACACGTCAGTGGACCTGCGCAACGCCGGCTTCAAGCTGGCGCCGGTGGACACCAACCTCTACCCGGGCGGCTTCAACAACCTCACCGAGCAGATGTTGCCGCTGGCCGTGCAGGCCGCGATGGCCGCCATCGAAAAGATCTGCCCCGAGGCCAAGAACCTGCTGCTGATCCCTGAGAAGCACACGCGCAACACGTTCTACCTGATGAACGTGGCGCGGCTGATGGAGATCTTCACCCTGGCCGGCCTGAACGTGCGCCTGGGCACGCTGGACGAAACGATCACCGCCCCGACGCAGCTGAACCTGCCCGACGGCAGCACGCTGGCGCTGGAGCCGCTGGTGCGCACCAAGCACCGCCTGGGGCTGAAGAACTTCGATCCCTGCACCATCCTGCTCAACAACGATTTGTCGGCTGGCATCCCCGAGATCCTGCAGGGCCTGCACGAGCAGTACCTGCTGCCGCCGCTGCACGCCGGCTGGGCGGTGCGGCGCAAGAGCCAGCACTTCCACGCCTATGAGGAAGTGGCCAAGAAGTTCGCCAAGCTGCTGGGCATGGACCCGTGGCTGATCAACCCGATGTACTCGCGCTGCGGTGAGGTGGACTTTCAAGAGGGCACGGGCACCGAATGCCTGCAGACCAACGTCGATGCCCTGCTGACCAAGATCCGCCGCAAGTACAAGGAATACGGCATCAACGAGAAGCCCTTCGTCATCGTCAAGGCCGACAACGGCACCTACGGCATGGGCATCATGACCGTGCGCGACGCCAAGGAGCTGACCGAGCTGAACCGGCGGACCCGCAACAAGATGTCGGTGACCAAGGACAACCAGACGCTGTCGGAGGTCATCATCCAGGAGGGCGTGCCGACTTATGAGCGCATCAACGAGGCCGTGGCCGAGCCGGTGGTCTACATGATCGACCGCTACGTGGTCGGCGGCTTCTACCGCGTGCATGCCGAGCGTGGCGTCGATGAGAACCTCAACGCGCCGGGTGCGAGCTTCGTGCCGCTGGCCTTCGCCGAGCCCACCCACCTGCCGCGCCCGGGGGCCAAGCCCGGCGCCAGCGCGCCCAACCGCTTCTACATGTACGGCGTGGTGGGCCGCCTGGCCATGCTGGCCGCCAGCTATGAGCTGGAAGCGACCGACCCGGACGCCGAGGTCTACACCGACTGAATGCCGCCGCCTGCCGGCCCACACCGAGACACCCTGCCGACGTGACCCCCTCCACTGAAGCCCGCTCGCCGGCCAAAGTCGCCGCCCTGACCCTCGGCGCCCTGGGCGTTGTCTACGGCGACATCGGCACCAGCCCGCTGTATGCGCTCAAGGAGGTCTTCGCCACCGGCCATGCGCAGCTGACCCACGACAACATCCTGGGCGTGCTGTCCATGGTGTTCTGGTCACTGACCCTCATCGTCTCGCTCAAGTACGTGATCCTCGTGCTGCGCGCCAGCAACAACGGCGAGGGCGGCACCATCGCGCTGATGGCACTCGTCTCCAGCGCGACAGCTGAGCGGCCCCTGCTGCGCCGGGTGCTGATCGGCATGGGGCTGCTGGGCGCTGCGATGTTCTATGGCGACGGCGTCATCACGCCGGCGATCTCGGTGCTGTCCGCGATGGAGGGCCTGGAGGTGGCCACGCCCAGCTTCAAGCCCTACATCGTGCCAGCCACGCTGGTCATCATCACGGTGCTCTACGCCATGCAGAAGCACGGCACCGGCGCGGTAGGCAAGTTCTTCGGGCCCATCACCGTGGTGTGGTTCCTGGTGATCGGCTTCTGGGGCGCCACCTGGATCGTGCGCGAGCCCACCGTGCTGGGCGCGCTCAACCCGCTTTACGCGCTGGAGTTCATGGTGCACGAGGGCTGGTCGGCGCTCGTCGTGCTGGGCAGCGTGGTGCTGGCCATCACCGGCGCCGAGGCGCTCTATGCCGACATGGGCCACTTCGGCAAGGGGCCCATCCGGCTGGCCTGGTTCAACGTCGTCTTCCCGGCGCTGGTGCTGTGCTACTTCGGCCAGGGCGCGCTGCTGCTGTCGGACCCGTCGGCCGTGGACAACCCCTTCTTCAACCTGGTGCCAGCTTGGTTCGTGCTGCCCATGGTGGCGCTGGCTACGGCGGCCACGGTGATCGCCTCGCAGGCCACCATCTCGGGCACGTTCTCCATCACCAAGCAGGCCATCCAGCTCGGCTACATGCCGCGCATGAACGTGCTGCACACCTCGGTCAAGGAGACGGGCCAGATCTACATCCCGGTGGTCAACTGGATGCAGTACGGCGCCGTGGTGCTGGCCGTGGGCATGTTCCCGGGCTCGGGCGCGCTGGCGTCGGCCTATGGCATCGCGGTGACCTCCACCATGGTCATCACCACGCTGATGACCTTCTTCGTGGTGCGTTACTGCTGGCACTACCCGCTGTGGCTGTGCCTGGGCGCTACGGCGTTCTTCCTGTCCATCGAGCTGGTGTTCTTCGGCGCCAACATCGCCAAGGTCATCCACGGCGGCTGGTTCACGCTGGCCATCGCGCTGGTGGTCTTCATCCTGATGACGACCTGGTACCGCGGCCGCAAGCTCATGCGCGAGAGCGTGCGCGCCGACGCCATCGCGCTGCCGGACTTCCTGGACGCGGTGTTCGCCGCGCCGCCGCTGCGCGTGCCCGGCACCGCCGTCTTCCTGGTGCCCGACAAGGGCATGACGCCCAACGCGCTGCTGCACAACCTCAAGCACAACAAGGTGCTGCACGAGCACAACCTGTTCGTCACCGTGATCAACCACGAGGTGCCGTGGGTGGGCTTCGACAAGCGTTGCGACATCGAGTCGCTGGGCCACGATTGCTGGCAGATCACGCTGCACTTCGGCTTCAAGAATGACCCGGACGTGCCAGCGGCGCTGCGCCTGCTCGAAAAGCGCGGCGTCAAGCTCGACGAGATGCAGACCAGCTACTTCCTGTCCCGCGACATCGTCTTCCCGACGGTGGGCAGCGGCATGGCGCCGTGGCGCGAGAAGCTCTTCGCCAGCATGCACCGCAATGCCGCGGCGGCGGCCGACTTCCTCAACCTGCCGACCAACCGCGTGGTGGAGCTGGGGTCGAAGGTCGAGATCTGAGGCGGCGCGGCTTGACCGCGCCGCTAGGCGGCCGACCTCCGGCGGCACTACAGTGTCGGCATGAAGCTGCTCTTCGTCGCCGACCCGCTGGCCACCTTCAAGGTCTACAAGGACACCACCTTCGCGATGATGCGTGAGGCCGCGCGACGCGGCCATGCGGTGTTCGCCTGCGAGGTGCCGCAGCTGCGCTGGCAGCGTGGTGGGCCGGTGCAGGCGCGGGTGCAGCGCATCCACCTGACCGGGCGCGACGACGATTGGTATGAAGCCGGCGAGCCGGCCACGCATGCGCTGCGCGACTTCGATGCGGTGCTGATGCGCAAGGACCCGCCGTTCGACGCGGAGTACCTCTACGCCACCCATCTGCTGACCCAGGCGCAGCGCGAGGGGGCAAAGGTGTTCAACGATCCGCGGGCGCTGCGCGAGCACCCGGAGAAGCTGGCCATCCTGGAGTTCCCGCAGTTCATTGCGCCGACCATGGTGTCCCGCGACATGGATGCGCTGCGAGCCTTCCATGCCGAGCAGGGGGAAATCATCCTCAAGCCGCTCGACGGCATGGGCGGCATGGGCATCTTCCGCGTTGGTGCGGACGGGCTCAACCTGGGCAGCATCCTGGAGACGCTGACGCTCAACGGCGAGCGCACGATCATGGCCCAGCGCTTCCTGCCGGCCATTGCCCAGGGCGACAAGCGCGTGCTGCTGATCGACGGCCGGCCGGTGCCCTACAGCCTGGCGCGCATCCCGCAGGGCAGCGAGGTGCGCGGCAACCTGGCTGCCGGCGGCAAGGGCGTGGCGCAGGAGCTGTCCGCGCGCGACCGCGAGATCGCCGAGGCCCTGGGCCCGGTGCTCGGCGCGCGCGGGCTGCTGCTGGTGGGGCTGGACGTGATCGGCGAGAACCTCACCGAGATCAACGTCACCAGCCCGACGTGCTTCCAGGAGATCACGCAGCAGACCGGCTGCGACGTGGCGGCGCTCTTCATGGATGCGCTGCAGGCGCGGGCGGGCACGGGCGATACGGCGCGTTGAGCGTTGAGCGTTGAGCACGCGGCGCGCTGAGCGCTGGCTGGCTTGTCCGCGCTCGTCTGCAGCCCCTGCCGACGCGCTCCTGACGCATTCACGGCCCGTCCCGGCTCACGCCGGGCTCAGCCCGGGCTCCTTGCCGGTTCACCGTGGCGGGCATCTTCACCCGCCCGCTGTGCCGGCTTCGTGCAGCGGCGCAGTAGCGATCGGGCCGGGCTTGTCGGCCAGGGTCATCTCCACCGCGAAGCCGGCGGGCGCGGGCAGCAGGGCCAGGCGGCCGCCGTGGGCGCGGGCCACGCGGTCGGCCAGCATCAGGCCCAGGCCCAGGCCGTCGTCATAGCGCTCGCTGTCCAGCGCGGCCTGCATGCGCTGGCGCTGCCCGGGGTCGATGCCCGGGCCGTCGTCGGCCAGGCGGATGCGGGTGAGAACGCCGTCCTGGACGATGGACGCCTGCACCCGTGTGGCGCCATAGCGGCGGGCGTTGTCCAGCAGGTTGAGCAGCGCGGCGGCCAGCAGGTCGGGATCGGCATGGCAGGGGGCGGGCTGGACGGGCGGCTCGACGGCCAGGCCCTCCACCGGCAGGCTGCGCAGCAGCGCGACCAGGTCCACGCTCTGCCAGGCGGGCTCGGTGCCGCTGCGAAACAGTGTGAGCAGCGCCGTGACCACGCGGCCCAGGCGGTCGGCGGCCTCGCGGGCGCGTTGCAGGCGCGGCTGCAGCGATGGCGGGCTCTCACGCTGGGCCAGAGCAAGCTGGGCGCCGACACCGGCCAGCGGGGTGCGCAGCGCGTGCGCGGCATGGGCGCTGAAGGCCCGCTCGCTGGTGACGCGCTGGGCCAGGCGCTCGCCAAGGTGGAGCACGGCATCGCGCAGCGGCACGAGCTCGGCCCGGGTGGCCGGCGGCAGGCCGGCGGCGGCTTCAAGCGGGTGGTAGCGGGCGACCTGGCGCGACAGCTGCAGCACCGGCAGCAGCTCGGCCCGCACGCGGCGGCGCAGCCACGCCGCGCAGGCCAGGCCGACGAGCAGCGCGCCGCTGGCGGTGGCCGTGGCCGCCTTGAGCCGGGCGGCCCGGCGGTCGGCGTGGCGCTGTGCCACGACCAGCACGGTGCCGCGCGAGTCGAACGGCAGCAGATGCACGTGCCAGCCGTCACCTTCGTCCGTGGCCTCCTGTGATGCGGCCGCGGGGCCGGTAAGTGGGGCGGCAAGTGGGGCGGCCGGGGCGCGGTGCGAGCGCCAGGTCACGCGGCCGTCGGCGGCCACCAGCTGCCACACCAGGTGCTCGTCGTGCGGCGGCGCGGGCAGCGAGCCGCCGGAGCCGATGGGCAGCTGCGCCGCATTGGCGTGCAGCAGGCCGAAGAGGATCTCCGCCGACTCCTGCAGCGCGCCGTCCATCACGCGGTCGACTTGGTGGTAGACCACGGCCCACACCACGCCGAAGGCCGCCAGGCTCCAGGCCAGCGAGATGCCCACGACCACCCGCGCCAGGCGGCGGCGGATGGAGGGCACGCCGGTGCGGCTCATGGCGTCACCCGGTAGCCCAGGCCACGCACGGTCTCGATCACCGCGTGGCCCAGCTTGCGGCGGATGCCGCTGACGTGCACCTCCACCGCGTTGCTGGAGAGCTCGCCGCCAAATCCCAGCAGCAGGGCCTCCAGGGTGCTCTTGGGCACGATGCGGCCGGCGCGCTGCACCAGGGCCTCCAGCAGGCTCCACTCGCGGTGGGTCAGGTCCACGCGTTCGCCATCGAGGAAGGCCGCACGGGCATGCAGGTCCACCGTGACGCCCCCGCGCAGCGTCACGCCGGACGACGCCGTGCCGGCCACGCGGCGCTGCACGGCGCGCAGACGGGCCAGCAGCTCCTCTGGCGCAAACGGCTTGACCAGATAGTCGTCGGCGCCAGTGTCCAGGCCGCGGATGCGGTCGGCCAGGCGATCGCGGGCGGTGAGCATCAAGGCCGGCGTGGCATGGCCGCGGGCGCGCAGGCCACGCAGCCAGTCCAGCCCCGAGCCATCGGGCAGCTGCCAGTCCACCAGCCAGGCGTCGTAGGGCTCGCCGTCCAGCGCCGGGACGTCCAGCAGGCGCTGGAACCAGTCCACCACATGACCCTCGGCACGCAGGAAGCCGCTCAGGCCTTCGCCGAGGATGGCATCGTCTTCGAGCAGCAGCAGGCGCATGGGGGACGCGGGGCGGGCGGTGGTGGCGTCACCGTAGCACCACGGGCCGCGCGGCGGCTTCAGATTGGCTTCAGCCCCGGGCGGCAGGCTCGGGTGGCATGAAGCCTGTCGTCCTGACCCCCCTTTCGTTGCGGCTCCCCTCGCGACCCGCGTCGTTGCTCTTGGCGCTGCTCCTGACCCTGGCGGCCGCTGCCACCCGGGCCGCCCCGCCCACCGTGCGGCTGCAGCCCGCGCAGATCGCTGCCCTGGGCGTGCAGGTGCAAGGGCCACAGCCGGCCCGGCCGCGCAGCGGCTACCCGGCGCGCGTGAGCGTGCCCACCGGGCTGCAGCGCGTGGTGACGGCGCCGCTGCCGGCGCGGCTGGTGTCGCAGTCGGTGGCCCTGGGTGACACCGTGCGCGCCGGCCAGGTGCTGGCCGTGCTCTACAGCCAGGAGGGCCAGGCCTGGCAACGCGAGGCGCTGCAGGCCGGCAGCCAGGCTGACCTGGCGCGGCGCGTGGCCGAGCGCGACGAACAGCTCTTCCGCGAAGGCCTGATCGGCCGCGCACGGCTGGAGGCCAGCCGCGCGGCGCAGCAGCAGGCCCAGGCGTTGGCGGCCGAGCGCCGCCGGGCGCTGGCCCAGGCCGGCGCGGGCAGCGGCCTGGGTGGCGAGCTGGTGCTGCGCAGCCCGCTGGCCGGCGTGGTGCTGGAGGCCCCGGCCACCGTGGGCCAGCGCGTGGAGCAGGCCGATGTGCTGTTCCGCATCGCCCGGCTGTCGCGCCTGTGGCTGGAGCTGCAGGTGCCGGTGCAGGCCGTGGGCGGCTGGCGCCTGGGCGACGCGGTCGAGGTGACCGGCCGCGGCGTGCGCGGGCGGCTGATCGCCATCGGCGGCGCGGTGGACGAGGCGACGCAGACGGTGCCCGTGCGCGCCGAGGTGGCCCTGGACGAGCGCGCCGCCGTGCCGCCGCTGCGCCCGGGTGAGCAGGTGGAGGCCGCCGTGGAGGCCAGCCCCACGGGCACCGGCGAGCCGGCCCTGGCCAGTGTGCCGGCGGCGGCGGTGGTGCGCCATGCCGGCGGCGACGCCGTGTTCATCGAGACCGCGCCCGGCGCCTACCGGCTGCAGCCGGTGCAGGTGCGCTCCAGCGCCCAGGGCCGGGCGGCCGTGGCCGGGCTGCCGGCCCAGGCCCGGGTGGTGGTGGCCGGCACCGCGGCGCTGCTGGCGCTGGTGCAGCCCTGATCCGGAGGCACCGTGCTCAGCCGATTGATCGACTTCTCGTTGCGCCAGCGCCTGCTGGTGCTGGTGCTCACCGCGATGGGCGTGGCCGCCGGCGTGATCGCCTGGCGCGCGCTGCCGGTGGACGCCTTCCCGGACGTCTCCACCACCCAGGTCAAACTGGTGCTCAAGGCCCCGGGCATGACGCCGCAGGAGGTGGAGTCCCGCATCACCGTGCCCATCGAGCAGGAGCTGCTGGGCATCCCGCACCAGCGCATGCTGCGCTCCACGTCCAAGTACGCGCTGGCCGACATCACGCTGGACTTTGACGACGGCACCGACGTGTACTGGGCGCGCCAGCAGGTGGCCGAGCGCCTGGCCGGCGTGATGCAGGACTTGCCGCCTGGCACCTCCGGCGGCCTGGCACCCATCACCACGCCGCTGGGCGAGATGTTCATGTTCACGCTGGAGGGCCCGCAGTCGCTGGCCGAGAAACGCCAGGTGCTGGACTGGGTGATCCGCCCGGCACTGCGCACGCTGCCCGGCGTGGCCGACGTCAACAGCCTGGGCGGGCGGGTGCGCACCTTCGAGGTGGTGCCCGACGCGCAGCGGCTGCTGGCCCGCGGTCTGACGCTGGACCAGTTGGAGTCCGCCCTGGCCGCCGGCAACCGCAACGACGGCGCCGGCCGCCTGGCCGCTGGCGAGGAGGCGCTGATCGTGCGTGCCGAGGGTGCCATCCAGACGCTGGACGATGTGCGGGCCACCGTCGTGCGCGCGGCTGACGGCGCCGTGGTCCGCGTGGGCGACGTGGCCGATGTGCGCTTCGGCGAGCTCACCCGCTATGGCGCAGTCACGCGCGACGGCCGCGGCGAGGCGGTGCAGGGGCTGGTGCTCGGCCTGCGCGGGGCCAATGCACACGAGGTGGTCGTGGCCGTCAAGGCACGGCTGGCCGAGCTGGCGCCGGCGCTGCCGCCGGGCATGAAGGTGGAGCCCTTCTATGACCGCTCCAGCCTGGTGGACCGCGCGGTGCAGACCGTGGGCCGGGCGCTGCTGGAAGCGGTGGCACTGGTGGTCGTGCTGCTGTTGGCCTTCCTGGGCAACCTGCGCGCCGCGCTGGTGGTGGCGCTGATGCTGCCCCTGGCGGCGCTGGGCACCTTCGTGCTGATGCGGCTCTACGGCCTGTCGGCCAACCTGATGAGCCTGGGCGGCCTGGCCATCGCCATCGGCATGCTGGTCGATGGCGCGGTGGTGGTGGTGGAGAACATCGAGACCGCGCTGGCCGACGACGGCCGGCGTGCGCGCCCGCCGCTGCTGCATGCCATCTGGCGCGCGGCCAGCGAAGTGGCGGTGCCGGTGGTCTCGGGCATCGCGATCATCATGATCGTCTTCCTGCCGCTGCTGACGCTGCAGGGGCTGGAGGGCAAGCTCTTCGCCCCGGTGGCGCTGACCATCGTCTTTGCGCTGGGGGTGTCGCTGCTGCTGTCCTTCACCGTGGTGCCGGTGCTGGCGTCGTGGCTGATGAAGCGTGCCCCTGCGCACGAGCCGTGGCTGGTGCGCCGGCTGTCGGCCGCGTATGCGCGCGTCCTGGCCTGGGCCCTGGGGCATGAGAAAGCGCTGCTGGGCGGCGCGGGCGTGGCCGTCGTCGCCGCCGGCGTGGTCTTCGCCTTTGTCGGCAAATCCTTCATGCCCACGCTGGACGAGGGCGATCTCATCATGCAGCTGGAGAAGCTGCCCTCCATCGGGCTGGACCAGACCGTGGCGCTGGACCTGCGTGTGCAGCAGGCGGTGCTGGCCGAGGTGCCCGAGGTGCAGGGCATCGTCGCGCGCAGCGGTGCCGACGAGCTGGGCCTGGACCCGATGGGCCTGAACCAGACCGACACCTTCCTCGTGCTCAAGCCGCGCGATCAGTGGCGCGAGCCGGACAAGGAGTGGCTGACCGACCAGCTGCGCCGCGTCATGGCGCGCTTTCCTGGCGTGGAGCCGGCCTTCACCCAGCCCATCGACATGCGCGTGTCGGAGATGCTCACCGGCGTGCGCGGCGACGTGGCCATCAAGCTCTACGGCGCCGATCTGGCCCGACTGGGCGAGCTGGCGCAGCGCATCGAGCGCACCGTGGCCGCCTTGCCCGGCGCCACCGACACGCTGACGCTGCGCAACGACGGCGTGCAGTACCTGCAGGTGGAGATCGACCGCCTGGCGGCCGGCCGCCACGGCCTGAGCGCCGAGCGCATCCAGGCCGACCTGCGGCGCTGGGTGGAGGGCCGCCCGGTGGGCACCGTGCACGAGGAAGGCCGGCGCATACCACTCGTGGTGCGCGGCAGCGAGGCGCTGCGCGGCTCGCCGGCCGACTTTGCGGCGCTGCGTCTGACCACCGAAGACGGTCGATCGGTGCCGCTGGAGAGCGTGGCCCGGCTGCGGCGGGTGGACGGCCCGGTCAAGGTGGATCGCGAGCGCGGCCAGCGCTATGTGGTGGTGCAGACCAACGTGCGCGGCCGCGACCTGGTCGGCTTTGTCGACGAGGCGAAGGCCGCCGTGGCCGCGCAGGTGCCGCTGCCCAGCGGCTATGCCATCGAATGGGGCGGTCAGTTCGAGAACCAGCAGCGCGCCGCGCGCCGGCTGTCGCTGGTGGTGCCCGTGGCGCTGGCACTGATCTTTTTCCTGCTGTTCTCCACCTTCGGCTCGGTGCGCCAGGCCGCGCTCGTGCTGGCCAACGTGCCGCTGGCGCTGATCGGCGGGGTCTTCGCCCTGGGCCTGGCGGGGCAATACCTGTCGGTACCGGCATCCGTGGGCTTCATCGCGCTGCTGGGCATCGCCGTGCTCAACGGCGTGGTCATGGTCAGCCACTTCAACGAGCTGCTCGGCCGCGGCCTGCCGCTGGCCCGCGTGGTGGAGGAGGGCGCGCGGCGCCGGCTGCGCCCGGTGCTGATGACCGCGGCCATCACCGCCGGCGGCCTGGTGCCGCTGCTGTTCGCCACCGGCCCGGGCTCGGAGATCCAGAAGCCGCTGGCCGTCGTGGTCATCGGCGGGCTGGTCAGCTCCACCGCGCTGACCTTGCTGCTGCTGCCGCTCATGTTCCGCCGCTTCGGCCTGCCGGCGCAGGCCGGCCCGGCATCCTGACCTGAAGGCTTGGAAGGAGAACCCCATGGAGCCCCAAGGCTCGACCGTCTGCCTGACCGTGCTGGTGCCCGCGCATGCCGCCCAGCAGCTGGTGGACTACCTGATGACCGACGAGCATGCCGACGTGGAGTTCAGCATGTACGAGGTGGCCGCCCGCGGCCCGCTCGTCCACCTGGCCCGGGAGGAAGACCAGGTGCGCGGCTTCGCCCGCCGCACCGTGGCCCGGCTGCTGCTCGACCGCGACCGCTGCACGGCACTGATCGGCCGGCTGACCGAGCTGCTGGCCGGACTGGAAGGCGGCTACTGGATCACGCCGGTGGAGGGACGCGGCCGCTTTGCCGGGCCAGTGGCCCAGTCGGAGGCCCAAGCATGAGCCGGCCGCTGTCTCCTGCCCTGGCCGCCCTGCTGCTGGCGGCGGCCGCGATGCCCGCAGCCCCCGCGTCCGCTGCGGCCCGCGCAGCTGGCCCGGTGCCGGCCTGGGCCGCGTCTTCCGCCGTGCCCGGGGCCCCATCGCCCGCCACGCCCGCCACGCCTGTCACGCCCGCCACGCCCACGGCCAGTGTCGGCGCCCCCGGCGGCATCCCCGCCGATCAGACCGGCTCCGCCGCCCTGCTGCCCGCGGCCGACACCGTGGCCCGCGTGCTGAGCCAGTCGCCTGGCGTGCAGGCCGCGCGTCATCTGGTGGAGGCCGAGCAGGCCGGCCAGCGGCAGCTGCGCGTCGGCCCCCATGAATGGGCCCTGGGCCTGAACGCCGAGCGCCGCCGCACCGACGACCCGCTGCGCCGCCAGGGCACCGACTGGACGCTGAGCCTGGAGCGCCCGTGGCGGCTGCCCGGCAAGCAAGACGCCGCCGAGCACTTGGGCAGCGCCCGCGTGGCCGCGGCCGAGGCGGCCTGGCTGCAGGCTTGGCGCGAGCAGGCCCGCGCCCTCCTGGATGCGCAGGTGGAGCTCTGGCGCGAGCGCGAGACCGCCCGCGTCTGGCAGCGCCAGGCCGATCTGCTGGATCAGCAAGCCCGCGCCGTGGCCCGGCGCCAGCAACTGGGCGATGCGTCCGAGGTAGAGCGGCTGCAGGCCGAAGCGGCCGTGGCTCAGGCGCGATCACAAGCCGTGGCCGCCGAGGGCCGTGCCCGCACGGCCGAGCAGACGCTGCGCCTGCGCTTCCCCGGGGTGGAGCCCGGGTCGGCCACGGGGCCCCTGCCGCCGCCGCCATCCCCGGCGGCCCTAACGCCGCCGGCCGGGCCGGCACCGGACGACTCGCTCGCCGAAGCCACCGGCCTGCCCGAATGGCAGGCGGCCGAGCGCGTGCTGCAAGCCCAGCAGGCCGCCCTGCGAGCCGAGGAGCTGGAGCGCCGCCCCGACCCCACGGTCGGCGTACGCGTGGGCCGCAGCCCGCTGGACGGCGAGCGCCAGTTCGGCGTGGCCCTGACCGTGCCGCTGGGCGGCGCCTACCGCGCGGCCGGCGTGCAGGCCAGTGCGGCCCGGCTGGCCGCCCAGCAGGCCCAGCATGACGAGCTGCGCCGCCGCCTGACGGCCGAAGCCGCCGCCCGCCGCGAGCGGCTGCACGCCAGCCATGCCAGTTGGCGGCAGGCCGCCGAGGCGGCCGCCCGGCTGGAGCGCAGCGCCCAGGCGCTGACCCGCGGCCAGGCCCTGGGTGAAAGCAGCCTGGCCGAGGTGCTGGCCGCGCGCCGCCTGGCCGCCGAGCAAGGCCTGGCCGCCGCGCTGGCCGCGGTGGACGCCTGGTCAGCCCACTGGCAGCAGGCCCTGGCCGCCGGCCGGCTGTGGCCTGCGCCTTGATGCGAGCCTGGCGCCGCGCCCGGGGCCATAGCCCCGCCCTGGCATCGCGGCCTCAATGCGGCTAGGCTGCCGCGCCTGCACCACCACCCGAAGAGGTTCACCCATGAAGACCCGCGCTGCCGTCGCCTGGAAGGCCGGCGCCCCGCTGACCATCGAAGAAGTCGACCTGGAAGGCCCGCGCGCCGGCGAGGTGCTGGTGGAGGTGAAGGCCACCGGTATCTGCCACACCGACTACTACACGCTCTCCGGCGCCGACCCGGAAGGGCTGTTCCCGGCCATCCTCGGCCATGAAGGCGCGGGCGTTGTGCTGGAGGTGGGCACGGGCGTCACCGACCTGAAGCCCGGCGACCATGTCATCCCGCTCTACACGCCGGAGTGCCGGCAGTGCAAGTTCTGCCTGTCGCGCAAGACCAACCTGTGCCAGGCCATCCGCGCCACGCAGGGCAAGGGGCTGATGCCCGATGGCAGCTCGCGCTTCTCGCTGAACGGCCAGCCGCTGCTGCACTACATGGGCACGTCCACCTTTGCCAACCACATCGTCGTGCCGGCCATCGCGCTGGCCAAGATCCGTAAGGACGCGCCGTTCGAGACGGTCTGCTACATCGGCTGCGGCGTCACCACCGGCGTGGGCGCGGTGCTGTTCACGGCCAAGGTCGAGGCCGGGGCCAATGTGGTCGTCTTCGGCCTGGGCGGCATCGGCCTGAACGTGATCCAGGGCGCCAGGATGGTGGGGGCCGACAAGATCATCGGCATCGACCTCAACCCCGAGCGCGAAGCCCTGGGCCGGCAGTTCGGCATGACGCACTTCCTGAACCCCAAGAAGGTTCAGGAGGAAGGCGCGAACATCGTGGACGCCATCGTGCAGCTGACCGATGGCGGGGCCGACTACAGCTTCGAGTGCATCGGCAACACCACCACCATGCGCCAGGCGCTGGAGTGCTGCCACAAGGGCTGGGGCCGCAGCATCATCATCGGCGTGGCCGAGGCCGGCGCGGAGATCTCCACCCGCCCCTTCCAGCTGGTCACCGGGCGCAAGTGGGAGGGCTCGGCCTTCGGCGGCGCACGCGGCCGCACCGACGTGCCCAAGATCGTCGACTGGTACATGGACGGCAAGCTGGAGATCGACAGCCTGATCACCCACAAGCTCAAGCTCGAGCAGATCAACGAGGGCTTCGAGCTGATGAAGCGCGGCGAGTCGATCCGCTCTGTTGTGGTGTTCTGAGCCACCCCTCCACCGATGTTTGCGCTGCGCGCGTCCCCCTCAAGGGCGCGACGCCGGTGGACCGGCGGAGCCGGATCCGCGGCCTGCGCTTGATCGCGCGGCGGCATGCGGCGGCTGCAGCGCTTCGGAGAACCTGATGAACGTGGAAGTGATCAGCGAGCACGCCTGCTTCGGCGGCGTGCAGCGCTACCTGCGGCACGACAGCCGCGCCATCGGTCTGCCGATGCGCCTGGGCATCTACCTGCCGCCGCAGGCGCTGCAGGGCGTGCGCGTGCCGGCCGTGATCTACCTGGCCGGGCTGACCTGCACGGAGGAGACCTTCCCGGTCAAGGCCGGCGCGCAGCGCATCGCCGCCGAGCTGGGCCTGGCGCTCGTCTCGCCGGACACCAGCCCGCGCGGCGCCGGCGTGCCGGGCGAGGCTGAGCACTGGGACTTCGGCGTCGGCGCCGGCTTCTACCTGGATGCCACGCAGGCGCCTTGGCGGGCGCACTGGCGCATGGAGAGCTATGTGGCCGATGAGCTGCGCGGGCTGCTGGACGCACTGCCGCATACGCTGCCGGGTTCGCCGGCGATCGACACCTCACGCCTCGGCCTGATGGGCCACTCCATGGGCGGCCACGGTGCGCTGACGCTGGCACTGCGCCACCCCGGTGTGTTCCGCACGCTGTCGGCCATCGCGCCCATCGCCGCGCCCAGCCGCTGCCCCTGGGGCATCAAGGCCTTCACCGGCTACCTGGGCGAAGACCGCTCCACCTGGGCCGCGCACGACGCCAGCGAGCTGATGCGCACGCAAGCCTCAGCCCCCTACCCCGCCGGCATCCTGGTCGACCAGGGCGAGGCCGACAACTTCCTCGCCGACCAGCTCCACCCCGAGGCGCTGGAGCAGGCCTGCGCCGCCATCGGCCAGCCGCTGACGCTGCGCCGGCATGCAGGCTACGACCACGGCTACTACTTCATCCAGACGGTGATCGAGGATCACCTGCGGCATCACGCGGGTGGGCTGGGGCTGGCGTAAGGAGCCGCGGCCCGCACCTCACTTGTGGTGCGTCCACCTCTCAGCACGGGCACCGTGGGGTGTCGTAGGGGGCCGCATGACGCGGTATGGGATGGGCTCGTCGACGCACAACCCGTGTGCCATCCGGCATGCATCGCTGCGCCAGACGGGCCGCCCGTCGCCTGGGCCTACCCCGCCCCGCATACCCCTGATCAGCCCGTGGCGAAGTCGACGCCGGCTCCGCAGCCGCAGGGCATCATGTTTGCCGCGCCGGCTGCATCGGATGCCTTGCATCTGCTCGTACAGGAGACGACATGCTGACCACGTGGATCGTTGTGGCCGATGAAGGCCGTGCCCGCATCCTGACGCCCGGCGAGCCCGGGCGGGACTTGCAGGAGATCGAGGTGCTGACCGACCCGGCCGCTCGAGCCGACGCGGCGGACCTGCAGCGCGATGCGCAGGGCCGCTACTTCGGCAAGGGCGAGCGCCATCAGGCCCACACGGCCGAGCCGCGCACCGCGCCGCTGGACAAGGAGGCCGAGCAGTTCGCGCGGCTGGTGGCCGAGCACCTGTGCAAGGCCCGGCGCGAGCAGCGCTTCGACCGGCTGCAGCTGGTGGCGGCGCCGCGCTTCCTGGGCCGGCTGCGGCCGCTGCTGGATGCCTGCGTGCAGGCCGCGCTGGTCGAGGAGATCAACAAGGACCTGGTCAACGTGGACCTGCACACGCTGACCCAGCGCTTCAAGCCGACGCTGGGCGGCCGGGCGCTCGGGGCCTGAAGGCCGCGGGCGCCTCACGGCCCGCGCGCGTCACACCGACCCGTAGCGGGGGCCGTGCTCGCCGCGCACGCGGGGATCGGCGCCGGTGGGCAGCTGGGCCACCCGCGCCGGGCGCACATCGCAGATGACGAAGCCGCTGCGCGGCAGGGCCGGCAGGCGGCGCATGTCGATGTGCAGGTCTTGCCGCGGCACGCTCCAGTCCAGCGCGGCCAGCGTGCGCACGGACGCCGTCATCAGCGCCAGGGCGATGCCTTCGCCCGGGCAGCGGTGGCCGTGGGCCGCCTCGCCGCCGCCCTGGGGGATGAAGTCGAACAGCCCGGGCATGCGCTCCAGGAAGCGCTGCGGGCGAAAAAGATGCGGCTGGGCCCAGCTGGATGGGTCGTGGTTGGTGCCATAGAGGTCCAGCAGCACGCGCTGGCCGGCATGGAAGTGCAGGCCACCCCAATCGAAGCCGGTGCGCACCCGGGCCACCGCGGTCGGGAAGAAGGGATAGAAGCGCCGCACTTCCTGCATGAAGCATTCGCTGGCCACGGCGTCGCCGGCCAGCAGCGGCTGGCGCCACTGCGGATGGTGGTGCAGGGCGTGCAGGGCCTGCACGACGTAGACCGACACGGCCACCGTGGGCCGCAGCACGTTGAGCAGCTCGACGGCCGCAATGCGCTCGGGCAGCAGCCGGCCCTGCACGTCGCTTGCATGGGCGACCAGCGCCAAGGCGCGCGGGCTGCCGTCGGAGCGTGCGGGCACGGCCAGGCGGCCGGCGCGCACATCGCGGACGAGGCCGCAGGCCCAGCGCTCGGCCCGGTGACGGCGCCAGCGCGAGCGCAGGTGGCGCCAGGAGTTGGGCGCCGCCTCATCAAACAGCGACACGAGCTGGCCCGTGCGCTGCGGCAGGTCGCCGCCGGCCAGCGGCACGCCGGCCCAGGCGCACACCGCTTCGGCCAGGACAGCCTGCGCCTCGCGGTAGAGCACCACGGGCGCCGGGCCCCAGCCGGCGATGCGCCGCGCCCAGGCGGCCTCCACCATCGCCGTCAGCTCCGCCGTGTGCGCCGGTGCCGCGATCATCATGAACAACAACTTGCGCCGCCGGTGCGCCGCGCCGTCCATCCCCTGCACCGCACCGTGGCCGAAGAGCGTGGACTTCAGCGTTTCCGGCGCGGCGCCTTCGCGCATGAAGCGCTGCGGGTCGTAGAACAGCTGAGCCGCGCGCGGGCCGCTCATGCAGATCGTGCGCCGGCCGAGCAGCCGCGTCTCGAAGGCGTCCACACCGGCCTGGCGGCAGCGGCGCGAGATGTAGCGGTAGGGGTCGGCCAGCAGCGCCAGGCTGTGGTCGGGCAACAGGTCGGGCAGGCGATGGAGCACGATGACTGCAGCAGGCAACACATGTGCCGCGCCGACGCGCGAGGGGGCGCGCCCGCCGATGCGACCCGGCTCGCCCGTCCCGCCCTTAATGCCGTGTTTGCGGCACCACGTCCTGCAGCAGCGTGGACAGCCTGGACGCATCCAGCGGCTTGACCAGGTGGTGGTCGAAGCCGGCATTGCGAGCGCGGGCCACGTCCTCAGCCTGGCCGTAGCCGGTCAGGGCGATGATGACGGCCTGCATGCCGCCGGGGCGGGCGCGCAGGCGCTGGGCCAGCTCGTAGCCGTCCAGGTGCGGCATGCCGATGTCGAGGATGAAGACGTCCGGATGGACGCGGTCGGCACGCTCCAGCGCGGCGCGCGGGTCGTTCTGCACGTCCACCGTGTGGCCTTGCGACTCCAGCAGCAGGGCCAGGGTCTCGGCGGCGTCGCGGTTGTCGTCCACCACCATCAGGCGCAGGCGGTTGCCGGCCGGGAAATCGGGCGGCGGCGCCGGCTCCTCGGCCTGCACAGGCTGCGGCTGCACCTGCAGGCGCGGCAGCGTGACGGTGAAGCAGCTGCCGCGGCCGGGACCGTCGCTGCAGGCCCGCACGCTGCCGCCGTGCAGCTGCACCAGGTTGCGCACCAGCGCCAGGCCGATGCCCAGCCCACCCTGCGCACGGTCGTGCGATCGCTGGCCCTGGCTGAAGAGATCGAACACGCGCGGCAGCAGCTCGGCATCCATGCCGACCCCGGTGTCGCGCACCACCAGCTGCACCTGCTCGGGCGTGGCCGACAGCTCGATGGAGATGCGCCCGCCCTCGGGCGTGTACTTGGCGGCGTTGTTGAGCAGGTTGGCGACAACCTGGGTGAGGCGCTTGCGGTCGCCGTCCACGTGCAGCGCCTCGCCAAAGGCCGGCACGAGCAAGGTCTGGCGCTTGGCCTCGATCAGCGCGCGCACCTCCTCCACGGCGGGAGAGACGATGCTGTCCAGGTCCACCGGTGCGCGCTCGAGCGCCACCATGCCGCGGGTGACGCGGGCCACGTCCAGCAGGTCGTCGATCAGGCCGGTCATGTGCTCGACCTGGCGGGCGATGATGGTGGCGGCCTGCTGGGCGCGGGCGTCGGTGCTGTTGAGCCGGCGCAGGATCTCGGAGGCGGCGCGTATCGGCGCCAGCGGGTTGCGCAGCTCGTGCGCCAGCATGGCCAGGAACTCGTCCTTCTGCCGGCTGGCCGCCTGCAGCGCCTGCTCGGCGGCGCGCTGGTCGGTCACGTCGCGCATGAGGGCCAGCACGCCGATGGCGCCACCCTGCTCGTTGCGGATGAGGTCGAAGGTGGCCTCGATCTGCCGCGTCTGGCCGTCACGCTGCATGGCGAAAGCCTGACGCGGGCCGTCGGCCGGGCCCAGTTGCTGCACGGCACGCACGGCCGTGGCAAAGGCATCCGGGTCGTCGAAGAGCGCGGCCAGTGCCAGCCCGCTGACCTGCGCCTGGCGGCGGCCGAAGAGGCGCTCGGCCCCGGTGTTCCAGGTGACCACGCGGCCCGCCTCGTCAACCGAGACGATGGCATCCTGCGCGGCGCCCAGCACGCTGGCCAGGTAGCGGTCGGAGGCGACGAGGCGACGGTACTCGGACGGGTCGACGCTGGCCTGCGTGGGCAGCTGCAGCCGCATGCGGTCCAGCGTGGTGCGCAGCCGGCCTTGCTGGGCCGCAGCGGCCAGGGCCTCGGCCATGCGCTGGGCCAGCTGCGGGCTGTCGGCGCGCTCCAGCGTCCAGCGCCCACCGGGCGGGGCACCGAAGACGGCCGCCTGGCGCACCTGAGCCTCCTGCGCCGGGTCCACGGCCAGCACGCAGCGCGCCTGCGGCCACTGGCGCGCCAGCCGGCGGGCCAGGCTCAGCGGCTGTGGCACGTCCGGGCCGATCACGATGACCTGCGGCTCGTCGCCCGCGGCAGACCCGGCATCGTCGCCGGTCAGGGAGCGTTCCTCGATCTGCGCGTCCAGCGCGCGGACGACGTCGCGCACGCCCTCGGTCAGCGGCAGCGGCGGGGTGTCGTGGCGGGTGTAGAGCAGGACGCGGGCAGGCATGGACGGCAGGCGGTTCAGAACAGGGACCGTCCGAGCGCGCTGCGGCCGGTCCAGGTGGTCAACATGTCGGTGGTCGGTGCCATCACGTGGCTGGCGCGCGCGTCGCGCAGCGCGCGCGCCAGGTTGCTGTTGTCGCGGTAGGCGGAGCCGCCGCACAGGGTCATGGCCTCGTTGGTGGTCGCCACCGCGGTGTTGGCCGCATCCGCCTTGGCCGCGAGGATGAAGGTCAGCGCCTCCGCGCTGCCCAGGTCCCCCAGCCGGGCGGCGTGATGCAGCAGCAGCCGGCTGCGCTCCACGCCCATCCACAGCTGGCCGATGCGGTGCTGCAGCAGCTCCACATCGGCAAGCGACTCGCCCGAGTGCGCATAGCGCCGCGTCTTGAGGTGGGCCACCGCCGCATCCAGCGCCGACTGGGCCACGCCCACGTAGGTGGCGGCCATGGCGGTCAGAAAAAAGGGCGCCACCACCTCGAAGACGAACCACACCTGGTCGCCCTCGTGCCCCAGCAGGTTGGCCGCCGGCACGCACACGTCCTGCAGCAGCATCGCCCGCGAGGCATTGCCGCGCATGCCCAGGCCCGCCCACGGCGGGCCCCAGCCCACGCCGGGGGTGTCGCGGTCGATCACTAGGCAGCTGAAATCGCCGAGGTCCGACGGGGTGCTGGCCAGCGTCGACACCACGTAGGAGTCGGCATGGCCGCCGCTGGTGACAAACTGCTTGCTGCCGCTCACGACATAGGTGTCGCCCTCGCGCACGAGCGGCGTCTGCGGCATGAAGAAGTGCGCGCCGGTGCCGCCCTCGGACAGCGCCAGCGTGGTCAGGTGGCGACCCTCGGCGATGGGGCGCAGGTAGTACTCGTCGTGATGGGCCGTGGCCTTGGCCGCGATCACCGCGGTGGCCACGCCGTGCATGCCGAAGCACATGGCGGTGGACGCGCAGACGCGGCCCAGCGCCTCGGTCAGCGCGGCCAGTGCCAGCAGGCCCTGCCCGTGGCCGCCCACGCGCTGCGGCGCGGTCAGGCCGGTCAGCCGCGCGTCGGCCAGCGCGCGCAGGCCTGCCTCAGGCCAGGCGGCCTGGGCATCGACCTGCTCGGCGGCCGGCAGGACCACCTCGGCGGCGATGGCCTGCACCTGCTCGCGCAGGGCCAGGATCTCGCCGGACAGGAAATAGTGCATGAGGGGCTTTCGCACGCCGGTGTGTGCCGGCGGCTCGTGGGGTCTTCTGGTTCTCGGCCCGCACAGCGCACAGGAGGCTTGACGGCGGGCGGGCACATCGGCCCTGCGCTCACTCTAAGCGCCCCTCCGCACCGCGCGTGTCGGACGACGCCGCATCCGCGGGAGGGTGCAGGCCGGCGCGAGCGGCCCACAGCGGTGATTTGTCACGCTCCGCGCGGGGCAACGGGCTGCGCGCTGGAGGGCTTTCAGCCGCCGGCCACCGGCCCGGCGCGGACTTGCACGATGCGCGAACCGCCGGCCAACCCCCGGGGATGCCGGTGGCATGCGGTTCGCCAAGGGCAGGCGGCAGCCGTCGCCGGGGCGCGGTTGTCACGGCCACCCCGTTCGTCACCGTTGAGCCGCACATCCGCCATGCCGCCCTTGAACCTCGCCCTCGTCGCGCTGCTGGCCCTCACGCAGCTGCTGCAGTTCATCCTGCTGCCGGCGGTGCTGCTGCCGCGCGATGCGGCCTGGGGCGCGCTGCTGCTGCCACTGGCACCGCTGTCGTTGACCCTGTGGGCGCTGATCCATGAGTGCGTGCACGGCAGCCTGGGCGCGTCTGCGCGCACCACCCAGCGCATCGGCCGCGGCCTGTCCGTCCTTTTCGGCGCGCCTTACCGTGTGCTGCGGCTGGGCCACCTGCTGCACCACAAGCACAACCGCCAGCCCGGCGAGGCCACGGAGGTCTATGACGATCGCCACGGCGGCGCGTGCTCACGTGGCCTGCGCGGCTGGCTGCATGCGGCGCCACGCTATTACGCCCAGGTGCTGGGCGGGCTGTATCTGCTTGAGGCGGCTGCCGGCTGGCTGGCCTGGCTGCCGCGCCGGGTGTTGCGCCGCTGGGCGCAGCGCGCGGCGGCCCCGTACGCCAGCGACACGGCGACGGCCGGCCCGCCAGATGCGCCTGAGATGCCGCAGGCGGCCACCGCGCGGAGCCCGGCCTGGGCCACCACCCCGCTCCAGGCGCCGTCCACCCCGCGGGCCCGGCTGCTGGACAGCCTCACCATGCCCGAGGCCCTGCGCGAGTTGCGCCTGGACGGCGCGGTGATCGCCGCGCTGTGGGCAGCCAGCGCCGGGCTCTACGGCCGCCACGCCTGGATGCTGGCCGCCGCCCTGGCCGCCCGCGCCCTGCTCGTTTCGCTGCATGACAATGTCTACCACTACGGCACCGCACTGGCCCCGGCACCGGGCAGCGCAAGCCAGGCGCCTGCCAGCCGCACCCTGCGCCTGCCGCGCTGGATGTCGGCCACGCTGCTGCACTTCAACTATCACGACACCCACCACCGCCACCCACGCCTGGGCTGGCGCGAACTGCCGCGCGCCTGGGCAGCGGAGCAAGCCCGTAGGGATGCCCTGGCAGCAGCAGAGCACACGACCGGCGCCGCCTCGGCAGCGCGGCGCTACCCGCCCGACACCGCCTGGGCGGTGGCCCTGCTGGCCCAACTGCGCGGGCCGCTGCCGGCCTCGCGCCTGATGCGCCTGCCGCCCACCTAGAACCAGGTCCTCACCCGGCAGAGGCATCGGAGGCACGCGGCCGGCAGCATGCGGAGAAGCAGCCTGAGGGCCCCCGCCCCAGGCCACGGGCGCCCCCGGCTCACCGGCCTTGACCCTGCGCAGGCTCCCCACTCGGCTGGGCTGGCTCTGCCAACAACGCCACGCCCATGCGTGCGCATGCCGATAGCCAAGGCCTGATGCGCCCGGCAAGATGGCCCGGCCCCTCTGCCCTTCAGCCCCCACGGCCTTGTCTGCCTGTCCTGCGCGAGCCCCATGCCCCTGCCCAACGTCCAAGTGCGTCCCGACCCCCGCTGCCCGGGCGATTGCGCGCGCCAGCCCCTGGGCTTTGACTTCGCATACGCCTTCCAGCCCATCGTGGACGTCCCTGCGCGCAGCCTCTGGGGGCATGAAGCGCTGGTGCGCGGCCCCGGTGGTGAGCCCGCACCCACGGTGCTGGCCCAGGTGTCGGATGCCAACCGCTACCGCTTCGACCAGGCCTGCCGCGTCAAGGCCATTCGCACCGCCAGCGAGATCGGCCTGCAGGAGCGGCTGTCCATCAATTTCCTGCCCAATGCCATCTACCGCCCGGAGGTCTGCATCCAGACCACGCTGGAGAGCGCCCGCAGCCACGGCTGGCCGCTGGACCGCTTGGTCTTCGAGACGACCGAAGGCGAGCAGGTGATCGATGGCGCCTGGCTGGCCGAGGTGCTGACCGAATACCAGCGCATGGGCTTCCTTACCGCGCTGGATGACTTCGGCGCCGGCTACGCGGGCCTGAACCTGCTGGCCAACTTCCAGCCCGACATCGTCAAGCTCGACATGGAGCTGGTGCGCAACGTCCATGCCAGCCGCTCCCGCCAGGCCATCGCCCGCGGCGTGCTGCGCATCTGCCAGGAACTGGGCATCACGGTGATCGCAGAAGGCGTGGAGACGGCCGACGAGCGCGACTTCTTCCTGCATGCCGGCGTGCGGCTGATGCAGGGCTACTGGTTTGCGCGGCCGGCGTTCGCGCGCCGGGCAGATATCGATTCGGCGGCTTGGGGCTGAGGCCCGGGCCCGAGGCCGTGCGATAGACGGGCACGGCCCGGCAGGGCCGCCGCCGCGGACCCTCCCCACCTCTTGAGGCGAATCAGAAAGCAGACCATGCGCATCTTCCAGGCGGGGCTGATCTACTTCATGCTCGCATTCGGCGCCGGTTTCGCGTTGGCGTGTGTTCGCATCCCGCTTCTCGTGCCCGCGCTGGGTGTGCGCACGGCTGAGCTCATCGAGGCGCCGGTCATGCTGGCGGTCATCGTCTGGGCCTCTCGCCGCTTGGTGCGGCAGCACCCGGGGTTCTCCCGCCGGCAGCGGCTGACGGCCGGGCTCTTCGCGTTGGCCTGTCTGGTGCTCGCAGAGCTGGCGGTGGCCTGGCTCCTCGGCGCGCGGTCTCTAGAGGAGTACGTTGCCAGCCGGGACCCGGTGTCGGGCGGCGTGTATCTGGCCTCGCTGCTGTTTTTCGCCGTGGCGCCCGCCTTGTGGAGCGGCCGGCCGGGCGATCCACCCGTGGGGATTGACGCCCCCACCGGCCTGTGAGCGAATCGCGCCATCCCATTTGGATGCCCAACCGGAGACCCATGATGAAAGGCTCGTGCCTGTGCAGCGCCGTGCGCCTGCAAGCCCCCCACTCCACGAGCGTGGGCGCCTGCCACTGCGGCATGTGCCGCAAGTGGGGAGGCGGCCCGCTGCTGGCCGTGCATGGCGGCACGGGCGTGGAGTTCGACGGCGCGGACCACATCACCCGTTATGCGTCCTCAGCCTGGGCCGAGCGGGGCTTCTGCCGCACCTGCGGCACGCACCTGTTCACCTTCATCAAGCCGACGGGCGACTACTACCTGCCCGCCGGGCTCTTCGATGAGCAGGCGAGCTTCAAGCTCGAAGAGCAGATCTTCATCGACCGCAACCCCGGCTACTACAGCTTTGCGCAGCAGACCAAGAACCTGACGGAGCAGGAGTTCATGGCCCAGTACGGCGGGTGAGCGAGGCGCGCCCGGCGCGGCGGGTGCAGCGCAGGATGGCCAACAAGAGGAGCCGCGATGGATGGTCCGAGCATCGACGCCCGCGACCGCTGGCGGCATGAGGACGAGCTGATCAACCAGCGGCTGACCTGGCTGCTGTCGGCGCATGCGCTGCTCGGGGCGGGCTACGCGGGGCTGCGCTATCGCGTGGCCGAGGTGCGGCTGGACCTCAAGGCGCAGGCCGCGCCGCCGCAGGCGCTGCTAGACGAGGTGCCGCGCTACCTGGCGCAGCTCGACGAGCTGATGGGCTTCCTCGCGCTGGTGGGGCTGGGCGTGACGCTGCTGGTGGGGCTGGGCATCGTGGCCGCCTGCATGGCCCAGAACCGGCTCAAGCACGACCACCCGGGCCTGGTGCTGGGCGTGTCGCGGCTGACGACCAACCTGGGCCGCTGCGCCGCGCTGGCCGTGCCCGCAGCCTGCCTGCTGGGCTGGGTGCATGTGCGCGGATTCGGCTTGCCGGGTGGCGCGGGGCTGGCCCTGGTGAGCCTGGGCGTGATCGTGGCGCTGCTGCTGTCGCTGGAGCGGCAGGCGCGCTGAGTGCGGCAGGGCGCCGCCAAGGGCCGCGGCCTGCGGGACACTGCGGCCCTGCTGTTCCCGGCTGCACCGCAATGGCCTACGACAACCCTTTCGACCCGCGCCGCGCCGCGCCCGCTGTGGCGCCCTCCTACCTGGCCTGGCTGGCCGTGATCATCGTCGGCGTGACGGTGGGCAACCTGCTGTCCACCTACATCACCGCGCGCATCGCGGCCCATCAGGCCGAAGCGGCGATGGCCGGGTTGCAGCGCTCGATGCACACGCAGGCCGGGCAGGCCCGCGCCGCGGCAGCTGAAGCGGCCCGGCACGAGGCCGCACGGCAAGCGGCGCAGCAGGCGGCCCTGCGCGATCAGCGCACCGACGACCCCACCGGCCGCCGGCTGTGGCAGAGCTGCGCCGACTGGCGCCGAGCCGATGCGGACCTGGGCTCGGCCACCACGCGGGCCGAAGTGGCCCGGCACTGCGGGCGCTTCGAGTCCTACGTGTCCACCGGCGTGCCGCCGGGTCGCTGAGGCCCTTGCGCCTTCTCGCGGAGCGCACGCATGCTCTTGCTGTATCTGCTGGCCGCGCTCGGCGTGGTGGCGGCCTTTGGCGCGCTGACCTTCTGCCTTGCCCGGCTGGCCGGTGCGGCGCTGCGGCGGGCTTGGGCAGCGCTGGGCGGCCCACTGCCCGGGCCGACGCTGCGCCGCGCCGGCCTGCTGCTGGGCTGGGCCGTGCTGGCCGTGATGCTGCCGGTGCAGGGCTGCGACTACGCCCAGATGCGGCTGTACGAGGCAGCCATCCCGCCCGGGCTGGAGCTGGGCGAGGTGGTCTATCACGACGAGCAGTCCGACCTGCGCGAGGGCTGCGGGCTGGTGGTCTTCAGGCTTCAGCCCGCGACGCTGGAGCGGCTGCGGCGCGACGGCCTGCCCGCGCTGCGTGATGCCACGCAGGGGCGCGACGGAGACGGCTATCACCGTTACGCCGCCTGGCAGGCCGGCCCGGCCGCGCGCGACGACGACGGGCCGCGGCTGCTGCGCGGCTGGTCGTGCATCGACGACGAGCCGACCGTGCTGCGCGAGGTCAGCCGGGCGCTGGACACGCCCGGCGCCTGGTTCACCACGGGGCATGAGCAGGACCTGGTGATCGTGCCGGCGCTGGGTGTGCTGGTGTATTCGTTCAACGGTTGAGGAGCGGCGGCTGGCTCGTCGTCCTTGCATGAGCCGCAGGGGCTTGCCGGGCACCGTCCGTCATGCCTGAATGCCGGCTCCCCATCCACCGGAGAGCCCCATGCCCTACCGTGCCAGCTGCCACTGCGGCCAGGTCGCCCTGCAGGCCGAAGGCCACATCGCCCAGGTGGCGTCGTGCAATTGCTCCATGTGCCGCCGCAAGGGCGCGCTGCTGTGGTTCGTGCCACGCGAGCAGGTGACGCTGCTCACGCCCGAGGACGCCGCTGCCACCTACACCTTCCACAAGCACGTCATCCGCCACCGCTTCTGCCCGCGCTGCGGCATCCACCCCTATGGCGAGGGCGCCGACCCGCAGGGCCGCGCGATGGTGGCGGTCAATGTGCGCTGCATCGACGAGCTGGACCTGGACGCGATCCCGGTGCAGCACTTCGACGGGCGGTCGCTGTAGGCGCGAGGGCAGGGGCGGCGTTGTCGCACCTCGACCGCGACACCGGCGACCTCGACCGCGCCCGGGCTTTCCGCCGGCCGCTGAGGCGGTGCCCGGCGGGACGGAGCGCTTGTGCCTGCCGGCGCGGCCTTGGGCTGCACGGCCATCATCGCCGCGGCTGCGGCTGATCGGCCGCCCGTCCGAAAGCCAGCCGCATGCGCCGGGCAATGGCCGCGCCGCTCAGGCCACCGCGCCGTCCAGGCGGAACCGCCGCACCAGCTCGGTGAGGCTCTCGGCCTGATGGCGCAGGCTCTCGGCGGCCGCGGCGCTTTCTTCCACCAGCGCGGCGTTCTGCTGCGTCACGGTGTCCAGCTGCGACACCGCGGTGCCGACCTGGCCGATGCCGCTGGTCTGCTCGCGCGTGGCGGCCGAGATCTCGCTGATCAGCGTGGTCACCTCGCGCACCTGGCCGACGATGTCCTGCATGGCGCGGCCGGCGTCGTGGACCAGCCGGGTGCCGCTACCCACCTTCTCCTCGCTCTGGCCGATCAGCGACTTGATCTCCTTGGCCGCCTGCGCGCTGCGCTGGGCCAGGCTGCGCACCTCGCCGGCCACCACCGCGAAGCCGCGGCCCTGCTCGCCGGCCCGCGCCGCCTCCACCGCGGCGTTCAGCGCCAGGATGTTGGTCTGGAAGGCGATGCCGTCGATCACCGAGATGATGTCGGTGATGCGGCGAGAGGCCTCGCTGATCTCCTCCATCGTGGCCACGACCTGGCCCATCACCTCGCCACCGTGGCTGGCGGCGCCGGACGCGCGGCTGGCGACCTCGTTGGCATGCTGAGCGGTGTCGGCATTGGCCTTGACCGTGCCGGTGAGTTGCTCCATGGAGGCGGCCGTCTGCTGCAGGCTGCTGGCCTGCTCTTCGGTGCGCTGGCTGAGGTCGGCATTGCCGGTGGCGATTTGTGACGAGCCGGTGAGGATGGACTCGGAGGACTCGCGCACCTGGGCCACCAGGCCGGCGAGGGCCGACTGCATATGCCCCAAGTAGGCCAGCACGCTGCCGGCCGGCGCGCCCTCGGCACGGGGCACGGGGCGCAGGTCGCCCTCGGCCACGCGCTGCGCGGCACGGCCCAGCTCGGCGGGCTCGGCACCCAGGGCAGCGAGCACCCCGCGCGTGATGCGCCACCCCGCTGCGAACGCCCCGACCACCGCCACGGCGCACAGTCCGATCAGCACATTGCGCAGCCGCACATAGGCCGCGGTAGCCTCGGCGATGCGGTCACGCGCCAGGTCCTCCGTGAACCGCAGGTAAGTCGCAGTGGCGCCCTCCAGAGCCCGGAGCTTGGGCAGGCAGTCGGCATTCATGCGGGCGACCGCCTCGTCCCGCCGACCCGCAGCGCCCATGGCCACGATGTCCAGCGCCACCGGGGCGTACTCTGCCTCGATGCGCGCCATGTCGTTGATCATCCCGCGCGCGCGCTCGCTCACGTCGGGCGCGCGGCCGAGCTCCACCAGTTGCGCCATGCGCTCGGTGGCCGCGCGGTGCGCAGCCTGAGCCTCCGCCTTGTGGGCCGCACGGGCAGCGTCGTCCGTGGCCAGCACGATGTTGCGCGCCGCCAGCGCGCGTTGGTCAATGGCAGCCTGGGCCTGCATGGCAAGCCGCGCGCGGGCATTGATGCCATTGACGAACGCCTCCAGCCGGGCGTTGGACTGGCTGATCGCGTACAGGCCGGTCCCGGCCACGGTCAGCACCAGGGCAGCGAGCAGGCCGAAACCCAGGCTCAGTCGCGTGCGCACGGTGATGTCATCAAGCTTCATGGTCACTCCACAAGGGTTACTTCTGAGTTCGGGAAGGCGTCCGGGCAGGTGCTCCCACGTGCAAGGCGCCGACAAGGCAGGCCGCCGCGACTTGCGGCCTCATCGGTCAGCTTTACGGCCTGCGCCCACGCAGACTGAGCGGTTTCTTTCGCAAACCAATCAGTCTCCGTGCAGTGGTGCACGGAATCCGGCTGCGGCAGCGGGCAATCCCTTGACAGGGGCCCGACGCCGCCAAAGGCATTCTCGGCCCCCCAGCCCGAAATGAACAAAGTGATACGTTTGATAACGGCCAGATATCACATCAGTCCGATTTTTTGGGGACTGAACCCTTTGGCGCAGCCTTGACCCCCACCACCCGACAATTCGTGGATGGCCCTCCTCACCCTCACCGACGTCTCCCTGGCCTTTGGCCATGTCCCGCTGCTTGACCGCGCCGCCTTCTCGCTGGAGAGCGGCGAGCGCGTCGGACTGATTGGCCGCAATGGCACGGGCAAGTCGTCGCTGCTGAAGATCCTCGGCGGGCTGGAGCGGCCCGACGACGGCGAAGTGCGCCTGCAGCAGGGCATGCGCGTGGCCTTCGTGCCCCAGGAGCCTGCCTTTGCAGACGGCTCCAGCGTGTTCGACGCCGTGGCCCAGGGCCTGGCTGAGGTGCAGGAGCTGCGCCGCCGCTATGAGGCCCATGCGCCAGGAGAGGATCTGGATGCGCTGCAAAGCCGCATCGAGCACCTGGACGGCTGGACCTGGGAGCAGCGCGTGGCGCAGACGCTGGACCGGCTGGGCCTGCCCGGCGAGGCGGCCATCGAGCAGCTTTCCGGCGGCCAGAAGAAGCGCGTGGCCCTGGCCCGCGCGCTGGTGGCCCAGCCCGACGTGCTGCTGCTGGACGAGCCGACCAACCACCTGGACCTGGAGGCCATCGCCTGGCTGGAGGAGCTGCTGATCGCCTTCCGCGGCAGCGTGGTCGTCATCACCCACGACCGCGCCTTCCTCGACCGCGTGGCCACGCGCATCGTCGAGCTCGACCGCGGCGTGCTGCGCAGCTACCCGGGCAACTTCGCCGCGTATGAATCGACCAAGGCGCGCGAGCTGGCCGACGAGGCGCTGGCCAACGCCCGCTTCGACAAGCTGTTGGCGCAGGAGGAGGTGTGGATCAGGAAGGGTGTGGAGGCCCGGCGCACGCGCAGCGTCTCGCGCGTCAAGCGCCTGGAGGACCTGCGCCGCCAGCGCGCCGCGCGGCGCGAGAGCGTGGGCCGCGTGCGGCTGGACGTGGACGCCGGCGCGCGCAGCGGCAAGATCGTGGCCGAGCTGGAGGGCGTGTCCAAGCGCTTCGGCGACAAGGCGGTGGTGCAGGGCTTCAGCGGCACCCTCCTGCGCGGCGACAAGGTGGGCCTGATCGGCCCCAACGGCGCGGGCAAGACCACACTGCTCAAGCTCATCCTGGGTGAGCTCGCGCCCGATGCCGGCGCGGTCAAGCGCGGCACCAACCTCACGGTCGCCTACTTCGACCAGATGCGCGATGCGCTCGACCTGGACGCCACGCTGGCGGACACCATCAGCCCGGGCAGCGAGTGGATCGAGATCGGCGGGGCCCGGAAGCACGTGATGAGCTACCTGGGCGACTTCCTCTTCTCGCCCGCGCGGGCCAACTCGCCGGTCAAGACGCTCTCAGGCGGCGAGCGCAACCGGCTGCTGCTGGCGCGGCTCTTTGCCCGCCCGGCCAATGTGCTGGTGCTGGACGAGCCGACCAACGACCTCGACATCGACACGCTGGAGCTGCTGGAAGAGCTGCTGCAGACCTACGACGGCACGGTGTTCCTGGTCAGCCACGACCGGCGCTTCCTGGACAACGTGGTGACGTCCATCCTGGCCAGCGAGGGTGACGGCCGCTGGCGCGAATACGAAGGCAGCGTGGAAGACTGGCTGCAGCAGTCCCAGCGCGCCGCCGCCCTGTCCGCGGCAGCCGCGCGCCCGGCTGCCGCACCGGCCACGCCGGCCGCGCAGAGCAAGCCGGCCAAGGCCCCCGCGCCGGCCGATGCGGCCAAGCCGCGCAAGCTCAGCTACAAGGAGCAGCGCGAGCTCGACGCCCTGCCCGACCGCATCGCCGCCCTGGAGGCCGAGCAGAAGGCCCTGGAAGCCGAGCTGGCCGACCCCGCGCTCTACCAGCGCGACCCGCAAGGGGCAGCGGCCAAGCACGCCCGCTTTGCCGCCATCGACGACGAGCTGATGGCGCTGCTGGAGCGCTGGGAGCAGCTGGGACAGCGGTGATTTAAAGAGCGGCTGCCGCCGGCCGTCACCGGGTTGGCACGCCATTGCCCCCCCGGGGCACGCACCTTGCCCCCTGGGGCGGCATGAATCAGCTGATGCGTGACTGGAATGAGCTGTCGCCCTGGGTGGGCATTGCCGTGGCCTCGGTGGTGGGCGTGCTGCTGGCCTGGGTCGTCTACCGGGTGATCGACAAGGTGGTGCAGCGCCTGGCGCCGCGCACGCGCTTCATCGGGCCGGTGACCACGGCCGCACGCCGGCCGGCGGCGTGGTTCCTGCCGCTGCTCGTGCTCAACGTGGTGGTGCAGAACGCGCCGGATGACCTGCGTGGCATCGGCTCGCTGCGCCAGATGCTCACCGTGGCGGTGATCGGCGTGGCCACCTGGCTGCTGGTGCGCATCGTCAGCGGGCTGGGCGACGCGGTGGTGGCACTCAAGCCCATCGACGTGGCCGACAACCTGATGGCCCGGCGCCTGGCCACGCAGACCAAGGTCGTCACGCGCACCGTCATGTCGCTGGTGACGCTGATCGGGCTGGCGATGGCGCTGATGACCTTCCCCAGCGTGCGCCAGATCGGCGCCGGGCTGCTGGCATCTGCCGGCGTGGCGGGCATTGCCGCGGGCCTGGCGGCGCGGCCCATCCTGGGCAACCTGCTGGCCGGGCTGCAGATCGCCTTCACCCAGCCGATCCGGCTGGACGACGTGGTCATCGTGCAGGGCGAATGGGGCCGGGTGGAGGAGATCACCGGCACCTACGTGGTGCTCAAGATCTGGGACGAGCGCCGGCTCATCGTGCCGCTGCAGTGGTGGATCGAGAACCCGTTCCAGAACTGGACGCGCAACAGCGCGCAGATCATGGGCACGGTGATGGTGTGGCTGGATTACCGCACGCCGGTGGCACCGCTGCGCGAGGCGGTGGAGCGCATCGTCAAGGCCTCGCCGCTGTGGGACGGCCGCGTGTGCGTGATCCAGGTGACGGACTTCACTGAGCGCACCATGCAGATCCGTGTGCTGGTGAGCTCGGCCGACTCCGGCAAGAACTTCGACCTGCGCTGCCTGATCCGCGAGGAGATCATGGCCCTGATGCAGCGCGACTACCCCGACTATCTGCCGCGCGAGCGCATCGAGGTGGACAGCCTGGCCGCCGTGCAGGACCGCACGGTGGCCGATACGCCTCGCGCGCCGGTGGAGCAGCAGCGCTCGCCCACGCCCGAGCTGGAGCAGCCGGGCACGCCCGGAGCACCGCCGCAGCCGTCACGGCCGACCACTCCCTGAGGCACGCCCTGAGGCACGCCGCGGCGATGGGCCCGCGCAGCGCTGCGTGCAGCAAGACCGACGCGCGATCGTGGACGCGAATCAGCGAGGGCCCGGCGCTCAGCCGCCCCCGGCCGCGCGCCGCGGCGGGCCTTCGCGGCGGGCCAGGATGGCCATGAGCAGCGAATGCACCTCGTGCGGGTCGTTGACGAAGTAGCGCGCATGGCTGGGCTCGCCAGCGCCCACGTGCACCGTCAGCCAGTGCTCGGGCGCGTCCTCGAAGACCAGCTCGTCCGTGATGTCGTCGCCCACGAAGATCGCGGTGGAGCAGCGGCTGTGGTCCATCAGCGCCTGCAGCGCCTCGCGCTTGGTCTGCGCCTGCGGCGGCAGCACGTTGAGCACGAACAGGCCGTCGATCACGCGCGGCGCCGGGCGCAGCGCGGCGGCGGCGGCGCGCAGCCGGGCCTCGGCGGCCTCGGCATCGGCGGCCAGCCGCCAGTGCAGAGACAGGCTCACGCCCTTGTCCTCGATCAGGCTGCCGGGCAACGCATGCGGCAGGCCGTGCTCGTCGGCCAGCTGACGCAGCCAGCCGGTGCAGATGTCGCGCGCGGCGGCCGGGCCGCTGGCCGCGCCTTCACTGGCATCGCCGGCCGGCAGGCCTTCGTTGCCGTGGTTGCCCACCACATAGGCCAGCGCCGGCGGCAGGCGCTGCAGCAGCGCGGCCCGGTCGCGGCCGGAGATGACGGCCACCGGCGCCGTCTGCGCCAGGCGGCTCAATGCATCGCCGATGCCAGGCAGCAGGTGGGCCTGCTCGGGCCGGGCCACGATGGGCGCCAGCGTGCCGTCGAAATCGAAGGCGAAGAGGGTGCGGCCGACGGCGGCGTAGTCCAGCGCGCGCGAGCCTTCCTCGGAGAAGAGGTAGTGCATGGGTGGATGCAGCGCAATCATCGTGCCCGCTTCTCCTGTGCGTGCAGGGTGGCCGTCGGCTCGTCGCGGGCTCAGCGCGCCGGCTTCTCCAGATCGGCCACGGACTGGCCCGTGGCGCGCTCGATGCGGTCGCGCAGCTTCTCGTGCTGGCGCTCCTCGCAGGCATCCAGCAGCATGCGGCCGGCCCAGCGGTAGATGTTGAAGTCCTGCACCCGCTCGCGCAAGGACCGCATGCGCTCGCGCTGCTCGGCCGGGTGCATGGTCAGCGCCTGCTGCAGGGCCTCGGCCGCCTGGTCGATGTGGTACGGGTTGACGATCAGCGCCTCCACCAGCTCGCCGGCCGCGCCGGCGAAGCGGCTGAGGATGAGCACGCCATCGTCGTTGTCGCGCGCGGCGATGAACTCCTTGGCCACCAGGTTCATGCCGTCGTGCAGGCTGGTGACCACACACACATCAGCGGCGCGGAAGTGCCGCATCACCTCCTCGCTGTCGTGCTGCTCCACCAGCAGGTGGATGGGCGGCGGCGCGCCTTCGCGGGCGAAGCGGGTGTTGATGCGCTGCGCCTGTTCGCGCACGCGCTGCTCGAAGTGGCGGTATTCATCCAGCGACGAGCGCGACGGCGCGGCGATCTGCACCAAGGTGAAGCGGCCGATCCACTCCGGGTGCAGGTCCAGCAGCCGCTCCACGGCCATGAAGCGCTCGACGATGCCCTTGGTGTAGTCCATGCGGTCCACGCCGATGCCCATGCGGTGCTCGGCCGGCAGGCCATAGCGCGCGCGGATCTCGGCGCGGTCGCGGGCGATCACCTCGGCGGCGTCGGCCAGCGGGCCCGCCCAGTGGATGGAGATGGGGTAGTCGCGCACCTTGGTGCGGTGCTCGCGGAAGGTCACCGTGTCGGTGTCGTGCGCGATGCGCGCCTCCAGGTACCGGTCCACCGTGTGCAGGAAGTTCTGGCAGTGGTAGGGCGTGTGAAAGCCCAGGATGGTCGAACCCAGCAGGCCCTCCAGGATCTCGTTGCGCCACGGGCAGATGCCGAAGCTCTCGGCATTGGGCCAGGGGATGTGCCAGAAGGTCAGGATGGTGGCGCGCGGCAGCCGCTCGCGCAGCAGCTTGGGCAGCAGCGCGAAGTGGTAGTCCTGCACCAGCACCACCGGGTCCGGCGTGCGCGCCTCGGCCACCACGGCGTCGGCAAAGCGCTCGTTGACGCGCTTGTACTGCTTCCAGTCCTCCTCGCGGAACACCGGCCGCACATGTGCGATATGGCACAGCGGCCACAGGCCCTCGTTGGCGAATCCGTAGTAGTAGCCGCGCTCCTCCTCCTCGGACAGCCACAGCCGGCGCAGCGTGTAGCTGCCGTCCTTGGCGCCGGGCGGCACCGCCACGCGGCCGTGCTTGTCCACCACGTCGGCATCGGCGCTGCCGCTGCCGTGGGCGATCCAGGTGCCCGAGCAGGCGCGCATCACCGGCTCCACGGCCGTCACCAGGCCGCTGGCGGGGCGCTTGACCGCGATGCTGCCGTCGGCCTGGCGCTGGTGCAGATAGGGCTCGCGGTTGGACACCACGATCACCTCCTCGCCGAAGAGGTGCTCGCGCAGCAGCAGCTTGAGCGTCTCCGGCCGCCACTGGATGGTGGTGTCCTTGAGGATGCGGCGGTCCTCATGCACGCTGCGCAGCAGCCGGCGCAGGTCGCCCACCAGGGGCTGGATCTCGGGCGCGGCGGGCTCGAAGGGCCGCAGCAGGCCATCGCCACGCAGGAAGGCACGCACGCCGTTGACCCAGCCGCGCCAGCTCAGGTGGGCCACCAGCACGGTGATCAGCGCGATCGCCAGGCCCAGGCCGACGAACAGGCCGATGACGTAGCGCTGCGTCTCCGCGCTGCGGCGGAAGGCAAAGCTGGTGTCGTGCAGCGTGACCAGCGTGCCGACTTCCACGCCGCCGGCGCGCAGCGGCAGCCGGGTCACGTGCAGGTCGCCGGCGGGAGCCAGCTCGCCACCGACAGAGGCGCCCGGGGCTCGGTCCCCCTCCTCGGCACGATCGCCCATCGCCGGCTTGTCGGTGCGGCGGCTGTCGGCGTCATCGCGCTCTGCCGACTCGGCCCGGCGCCGGGCCTCGCGGCCCGGCAGCCGCTCACCCAGCCGCTCGCCAGAGGGCTGGCGCAGCGTGGACGGCGTGTTGCCGTCAAAGCAGCCGGCTTCGCGCGGATAGGCCACGGTGCTGGCCACCAGCCGCCCCGCTGTGTCGCACACGGCCAGCGCATGCATGCGCTCATCGCGCGTCATGCGCTCCAGCGTGGCGGCGATGCGCGGGGCGTCGAGCTCGCCGGTGGAGGCGTTCAACGGCTCCTCCAGCGCGTCGGCCACGAGCTGGGCGCGCGCGTCCAGATCACGCGCAGCCCAGCGCATCAGCAGGCCATCGACCAGCGGCACGATGAGGTAGGCCAGCAGCGTCAGCGTGATGGCCAGCGGCACGACGAAGCGCAGCGACAGCCGCAGCAGCGCCCAGCGTCGCGCCCAGCGGCTGGGCGGGGTGGCCGCCCGCGCGGCCGCGGCCGGCCGACCATCCCGGCCGGCGAAGAGAGACCGGATCATGCGGGCGATGCTAGGTGCCGCGGCCCGCCGGGGCTGTAGGACCAGCGGCAGACCGCGCCCGGCGGATGCACGATCCTGGTGCGCCCCGGGGTGTCGGGCGCGCGGCGCTCCGGGCTGAGGCGGCCGCGCTGGTCGACGCGGCTGCCCCACCGGCTTGCCGCCCCGCCCGCCACGACCGGATGCAGGCTTCGTTCATTCACGGGGGCGCTGCCTGGCTTTCAGGGTGTTCGCCAAGCCGGCCCGCCGGAGCGCTCACTACATTGGCCCGCATGCCTGCCGACCGCCTCCCCACCGCCGTGCTGCCGGCCGGCCGCGACACGCTGGCGCTCAACCGCTCCGAGCACACCTACCTGGCCGTGGACGGTATCGCCGGCACCGTGGCCCAGTGCTATCTGCTGCGGCTGGCCGTGGCGCCGGGGGCGCAGCCGGTCACGCCCCAGGCCGTCCGCCGCGCGTTGCGCGAGCTGCTGAGCGCCTTCCCGCGCCTGCGCGCCGTCATCGAGCCCACCTGGACGAGCTGGCGCCAACGCATCCTGCCCGACGACGCCGCGCTGGACGAGCTGCTGGACGTGGCCCATCGCGTGGAGACCGGCGTGGACCCGCAGGACGCGCAGGCGCTGGAGCACTACCACGCCCACCTGCTTAACGAGCCGCTGTCGCTGGAGCGCGGGCTGCCCTTGCGCTCGCGGCTGCTGCCCCATCCCAGCGAGCCGGTGCTCTTCTTCAGCGTGCACCACGTGGTCTGCGACGGCCGCTCGATGATGCAGATGGTGGGCGCGCTGCTCGCCGCGCTGGGCGGGCAGCCCATGACGCCGCAGCCCCTGGAGAGTCCGTCCATGATCCCCGCCCTGCTGCCCGCACAGCTGGCCGACTGGCCCCGCGCGCTGCTGGCCGGCTGGCGCGGGGCGCGTGCCGACCAGCGGCAGGTCGGGGCCGGCCACATCGTGCGCCTGCCCGGCCGGCCGCATCCGCGCTTTTGCCGCATCGGCGTGCGCCACCACACGCTGGCCCTGGACGCCGACGCGCTCAAGCGCCTGGCCAAGTCGCACGGCGCTTCGGTCAACACGCTGCTGCTGGCCCTGACCGGCAGCGCGTTCTTCGCCGTCGCCCGCGAGGCCGGCAGCAGCCGCCCGGACGACGTGGCGGTGATGCGCATGTCGGTGGACCTGCGACGCTACTTCCCACAGGGCCGTGCACCGGCCTTCGGCAACTACGTGGCCTCGGTGCTGCTCGCCGACCGCGCCGCGCTGCCGCTGGCCGAGCGGCTCAAGGCGCTGGATGCGCAGGTCAAGGGCCACCTGGCGCGCTTCGAGCGCCGCGAGCGGCTGTGGCCCTTCCTGCCCGCCGAGCTGGTGCCGCTGATGGGCCGCAAGGCGTATTCCGCACTGGCGGCCCTGGTCAAGCGCCGCGACGCGCTGCAGCCCCTGAGCTGCCATGCCACCACGCTGGGCCTGGTGGACGGCATCAACCCGCCGGGCGCGCCGGTGCAGCTGGCCGGCTTCTTCCCCACGGTACCCAACTTCTCGCCGCTGTTCGCCTTCATCGGCCTGAAGGGCCGCTACGTGGTCACGGTGAGCTGGCCGGCCGCCGAGATCGAGCGCCAGACCATCGACCGGCTGATCCACCACTTCGACCGCACGCTGGCCGAGCTGGCCGCCGCGCCCCTGGAGCAGGCGGCCGCCGCGCCGCGACCGACCGTCCCCGTCGCCGCGGCCGATGGGCGGCTGGGCCCGTCTGCGCCGACCACCGGCACCGCGCCGGCCTGACCGGCGCGGCGGCTCAGCAGGTGTCGATACCCGCGGGCGGTGCGCTGCGGCGGGCCAGCCGGCTGCGGCGCACGCGCCTCATCCAGCCACACGGCACAGGGCCGGGCGCCGAGAGCCGCAGCGGCCTGTGCAGGGCCGAGCGGGGGCTTCCGGTGCGCTGTTCGCGCCATGCGCGCCATGCGCGCGATGCGCTGTATGCGCTGGCGTGGCTCTGCGCGCTCGGTGCGGTCAACGCCGGCCCGTCGGGCTCTCGTCGCGCACCCGCTCAGGCCAGGAAGCCCAGGTTGCGCTCGCTGGCGTTGAAGCGGCTGAGGTTGGGCAGGATGGCCAGCGCGTTGCTGTCGCTCACGCCCATCCAGCGGCCCAGGGTGGCCGCGTACTGGTCCACCGACACGCTGGGCAGCAGCACGCCGTTGCCCAGCTGATCCGGGCTGCTGGCAAAGGCGCCGCCGGCGTCCCGCACGCTGCCGTAGGTGGGGAAGCGGCCGAAGATGTCGCCACCGCGCAGCGCGGCGCCGCCCATCACCAGATGGTGCGAGCCCCAGCCGTGGTCAGTGCCGTCGCCGTTGCTGGTGAAGGTGCGGCCGAACTCCGAGGCCGTGAAGGTGACCACGCTATCGCGCAGGCCCAACTGGCCCAGCACGGTATCGAAGTACACCAGCGCCTGGTTGAGCTGGGCCATCAGCATGGCGTGCTGGGCCACCTGGTTGTCATGTGTGTCGAAGCCGCCCAGGCTGGCATAGAACACCTGCCGACGCACGCCCAGCGCCTGGCTGGCTGCCATCAGCCGCGCGATGGCCTGCAGCTGCCGCGCCAGGCTGCTGCCGGTGGCCTGGCCGGTGCCGGGGTGGATGAACTGCAGCAGCGGGTCCTTGCTCTGGTCGTAGGCCGCGCCCCCGCTGGGCGGTGTGCCATAGGGTGCTGCGGCCGCGCTCGGCATGACGCTGGACAGCCGACCCTCTGCGTCCAGCGAGCGGCCGTAGAGCGTGGCCACGTCGGCCTGCAGCGGGCGCGCAGCGGCCCCGCCGCTGGGGGGCGCCGTCATGACGCGGCGCAGCGCCTGATAGCCCAGCGTGGAGCCGTGCAGAGAGCGCACGCCCGTTGCTGCGTCCACCCAGCCCACCGCGATGGGCCCGGTGGTGGACACCTGGTAGGCGAGCGTGCTGCGCCCGGTCAGCCACACCGCGTTGCCCGATGCGGACACGGCGGTGAAGGTGGCGCCGCTGCCGTTGCCGGAGGCCAGCACATCGCCCATCAGCCCACCCCAGCCCTGGCTGGCGCCCTCCGGGCGAAAGGACTGCCAGGTCGAGCTCTGGTCGTTGTGCGAGAACAGCTTGGCTGGCTTGGCATGGCTGGCCTGGCCGTACTGCGCCTTGGTGGTGGGCGCGATCAGCGGCCCGACGTTGGCCACCACCGCCAGGCGGCGCGCGTCGAACAGCGCCTTCACGCCGGACAGCGCCGGGTGCAGGGCAAAGCTGCGGCCCTGCACCGCCTGGGCCGTGGCCGGGGAGATGGGCAGCACGCCGCCCAGGCGCTCTACCGAGCTCGCCGCAGCCGATGAGTTGGGCGCCACGTCGCGCAGCAGCGCGATGCTGCTGGGCGCCTGGTTGCGCGTGGCGGTGTAGGCGGCCCAGGACGCATCGTCGGTAGGCAGCACCATGTTGAAGGCATCGTTGCCGCCATTGAGGAAGATGCACACCAGCGCGCGGTAGCCGGAGGCCGACTGCGCGCTGGCGCTGGACAGCGCCGCCAGGTTGAGCGCCAGCGGCCCGCCGCCGCCCAGCGCGGCAAAAGCGGCGGCGCGTTGCAGGAAGGCCCGGCGGCTGGCAGATGAGGTGGTCATGTCGCGGCCCCTTGCTGATTCACTTGAGGACGATGTACTCGGGCGAGGCCACGGCCAGCGTCAGCGCCATCCAGATGCGCTGGCGCAGCTGCTCCTCGTAGGCGCTGGGCGTGGTGGAGTTCGCCGGCACGGCCTGTACCGCGCTGACCAGCTCGCCGCGCAGGGCCTCGGACATCGCGCCATAGAAGAGCCGCTGGTTGAGGTGCTCGATCAGGCCCGGCACGTCGCTGCGGGCCAGGGCGCGCAGCGGGCTGGCGTTGAAGTCCGCCGCGGGTGAGTAGCGGTTGAAGGGCAGGCGCAGGTCGCGGCCCTCCCGGCCGCCGGTGTCGCTGATCACACCCCACTGGCCGAAGCCGTGCACGATGCCGCCGGCCATGAAGTTGACATAGCCGGCCATCGAGGTCTCGTTGGCGATCTGCATCTCGGGCACCACCATGCCGCGCGAGCCGGCCTGCGTGCCCGCCGGCACATAGCCGGGGCGGTAGAAGTTGAAGACCGACGACGCGTTCAGCGGCGTCTGCGCCAGCTCGGTGCCGGGGTTGTCGGTGCCGCGCAGATCGGCCTTGCCGTTGTTGGACTTGACGCCGTAGGCGCGCAGCAGCGCGGTCAGCCGCAGCACCGGCTCGCGCAGCTTGCCGTGCTGCGGGTCGCTCAGGTAGGCCAAGTTGCGCGCCTCGTTGTGCAGCAGGATGGTGGCCACCACGGTCTTCATGTCGCCGCCCGAGCGGCTGAAGGCCTCGGCCACGTCGCGCACATACCCTGCACTGGGGTTGCTGGTGACCAGGCGCTGGATGAGCTGGCGGCTGATAAAGGGTGCGGTGTTGGGGTGGGCGGCCAGCGTGTCCAGCGCGGTCTTCAGCGCGGCCTCCGGCGCAGTGCCGGCCGGGATGGTGACGCCCAGGAAGCGCTTCTCGGACCGGGAATGGAAGTCCGGGTACGCCTGCATCGGCATGAGGTAGCGGTTGGCATCCTGGTAGCCGTCCCAGCCGTAGAAGCGGCCCCGGTGCTTGTCCGGGCCGGCCCAGCTCCAGCCGGTGAAGACCTTGGCCAGGCCCTTCACGTCATCGGCGGTGTAGGTCTCCACCGCCACGCCGTTGCTCATGACCGGCGTGCCGTCGGTGTTGAGCTTGACCAGGCCGATGGAGAAGAGCTGCATCACCTCGCGCGCGAAGTTCTCGTCCGGCACGCGGCCGGTGGCGGCGTCCTCGCCCTGGTTGCGCAGGTGGGAAAGATAGATCCCCATCGCAGGGTGGCGGGCCACGCCTTCGAGCAGCTGCCGGTAGGTGGTCAGGCCCGTGGTCTGCAGCATGTCGAAGTAGCTGGCCACCATGCGCGTCTGATCACCGAGCGTGCTGTCCACGGTGGACACGACGAAGATCTGCGACAGCGCATACGCCACGCGCACGCGCAACTGATCCTGGCCGAAGAGCGCGCGCTGGTAGAAGGCCTGCAGCAGCTCGCCGCTGCGTGCACGGTCATTCGGGTTCAGGCCGCGGATACGGGCGTTCTCGGCGTCCCAGTGCGCCAGCACCGGGGTGTAGGGCAGGGTCCACTGCCAGTCGATCCAGCCGTTGAAGCCGCGGCGGTTCACCTCGGCCAGCTGCGCGTCGTCCGGCCCGAAGGTGGCTTGAGCCAGGAAGCGCCGGGCATCGGCATCGTTGGCCGGCTTGATGGCCTGCACGCGCGCGTTGGGCCCGCTGTCCGAACCGCTGGAGCCCCCGCCGCAAGCCGCGAGCAGCAAGGCTGCGGCCAACGCGGCACCCAGGTGCCGCAGCACGGGGCGCTGAGGCCTGCCAGCCCGCCCTGCGGCAGCCGACGGCGCGGCCAACCCCGCCACCCGATGCGGCACATGCGCCGACGCGCCGCGGGCGCTGTGCCCGGCATCCTGTTTTTCCCTCATGTCGCCCCTCCTGCAGCGGCCCCCTGGGGCGCAGCAGGTAGCGGCATCCGTGCCCGGCGTTTTTCTGACCAAAACTGCCCGTTCTGCGGCCCCGTGAGTCGCGCCGGGGCCCGGCGGGCGACCACATGTGCTGCGGCCGCCCCTACGCGCCGTTACGAACCGGCCGCGGCCTGACCACGCTGGTCGGCCGCGCCGTGTGCAAGGTCACCGTGTAAGCAGGTGTGCGGCGCGGCCGCCGGCCCGTCCACCTCTCCAGGGCATTGGGAAAGTGAGCCCCCACCAGCAGCCGTCGCACCGTCGCTGCCGGTGCGTCAGCGGACGAGCATCTGCAGCCGCGCTCAGAGCAGCGGCGCAAGCGCCCGGCGGGCGTCGTCTTCGCTCAGCCCGCATCGCAGCGCCCAGTCGTGCAACTGGTCCTCGCCGATCTTGCCGACGTTGAAGTACGCCGCATCCGGGTGCGCCAGATAGAAGCCCGACACGCTGGACGCGGGCCACATCGCCAGGCTGTCGGTCAGGCTCATGTGGATCTCGTGCGCATCCAGCACGCGGAACAGATCGCGCTTGACCAGGTGATCCGGGCAGGCCGGGTAGCCGGGCGCCGGGCGGATGCCGCGGTAGGCCTCGCGGATGAGCTGCTCGTTGCTCAGCGCCTCGTCGCTGGCATAGCCCCACAGCTCGGTGCGCACGCGCTGGTGCAGCCGCTCGGCAAAGGCCTCGGCCAGCCGGTCGGCCAGGGCCTTGAGCATGATGGACGAGTAGTCGTCGTGCTGGGCCAGGAACTCGGCCTCCTTGTGCTCGATGCCCAGCCCGGCGGTGACGGCGAACAGGCCGATGTAGTCCGGCTGCACGCCCTTCGGAGCCACGAAGTCGGCCAGGCAGCGGTTGGGCCGGCTCACTTTGCTGCCATCCGGCAGCGTGTCCACCGGCCGCTCGGTCTGCATGCGCAGGCCGCGCCAGGTCATCAGCACCTCTTGCCGCGACTCGTCGCGGTAGATCTCGATGTCGTCGTCGCCCACGCTGTTGGCCGGCAGCAGGGCCATCACGCCATGCGCCGTCAGCCAGCGGCCCTGGATGATCTTCTGCAGCATGGCCTGGGCATCGGCGAAGACGCGGCGCGCCTCCTCGCCCACCACCTCGTCGTTCATGATGGCGGGATACGGCCCGGCCAGGTCCCAGGTCTGGAAGAAGGGGCCCCAGTCGATGTAGGCGGCCAGCTCGGCCAGGTCCTGGTTCTTGAAGACGCGCCGGCCGGGCGCCTTGGGCTTGGGCGGCGTGTAGCCGGCCCAGGCGATCGGCGTCTTGTTGGCCCGCGCCTGGGCCAGCGGCACCAGCGGGGTGGCCTTCTTGCCGGCGTGCAGCGCGCGCACCTGCTCGTAGTCGGCCTTCAGCTCCGAGAGGAAGGCGGCACTGCGCTCGTCGGACAGCAGATCGCTGCACACCCCCACGCTGCGCGAGGCATCGGGCACATAGACCACCGGGCCGTCGTAATGCGGCGCGATCTTCACCGCGGTGTGCACGCGGCTGGTGGTGGCGCCGCCGATCAGCAGCGGCGTGCGGCGCTCGCGGAAGTACGCATCGCGCTGCATCTCGGCGGCCACGTGCTGCATCTCCTCCAGGCTGGGCGTGATCAGGCCGGAGAGGCCGATGATGTCCGCGCCGACTTCCTTGGCCTTGTCCAGGATGGTCTGGCACGGGACCATCACGCCCATGTTGACCACCTCGAAGTTGTTGCACTGCAGGACCACCGTGACGATGTTCTTGCCGATGTCGTGCACATCGCCCTTGACGGTGGCGATCACGATCTTGCCCTTGGCCTTCACGTCGCCGCCGGCTGCCGCCATCTGCGCCTTCTCGGCCTCGATGTAGGGCAGCAGGTGGGCCACGGCCTGCTTCATCACGCGGGCGCTCTTGACCACCTGCGGCAGGAACATCTTGCCCGCGCCGAACAGGTCGCCGACCACGTTCATGCCGGCCATCAGCGGGCCCTCGATCACGTGCAGCGGCCGGCCGCCCTGGGCCTCGATCTGGCGCCACACGGCCTCGGTGTCCTCGGTGATGAAGTCGGTGATGCCGTGCACCAGCGCATGCGTCAGCCGCTCTTCCACCGGCTTGGCCCGCCAGGCCAGCTTGGCGCTGTCATCCTTGGCCGCGCCCTTGGCCCGCTCGGCGATCTCGATCAGCCGCTCGCTGGGCGACAGCTCGGGCTCGCCGGGCTTGTACGCGGGCTTGCGGTTGAGCACCACGTCCTCCACGCGCTCGCGCAGCTCCGCATCCAGCTCGTCGTAGACGCCGACCATGCCGGCGTTGACGATGCCCATGTCCATGCCCGCCTGGATGGCGTGATACAGGAACACCGTGTGGATCGCCTCGCGCACCGGCTCGTTGCCGCGGAAGCTGAACGATACGTTCGACACGCCGCCCGACACCTTGGCGCCGGGCAGGTTGCGCTTGATCCAGCGCGTGGCCTCGATGAAGTCGACCGCGTAGTTGTCGTGCTCCTCGATCCCCGTGGCAATCGCGAAGATGTTGGGGTCGAAGATTATGTCCTCGGGCGGGAAGCCCACCTCGTCCACCAGGATGCGGTAGGCCCGCTCGCAGATCTCGATCTTGCGCTGGTAGGTGTCGGCCTGGCCCTGCTCGTCAAACGCCATCACCACGGCCGCAGCGCCATAGCGCTGGATCAGCTTGGCCTGGTGCTTGAAGGCGTCCACGCCCTCCTTCAGCGAGATCGAGTTGACGATGCCCTTGCCCTGGATGCACTTCAGGCCGGCTTCGATCACCTCCCACTTCGAGCTGTCGATCATGATCGGCACGCGCGCGATCTCGGGCTCGGAAGCGATGAGGTTGAGGAAGCGCACCATGGCGGCCTTGCTGTCCAGCATGGCCTCGTCCATGTTGATGTCGATGATCTGCGCGCCGTTCTCCACCTGCTGGCGCGCGACCGACAGCGCGTCCTCGAAGCGGCCCTCCAGGATCATCCGCGCGAACGCCTTGGAGCCGGTCACGTTGGTGCGCTCGCCCACGTTGACGAACAGCGTGCCGGCGCCGATGGCCACCGGCTCCAGGCCGGACAGGCGCAGCGGCGGCGGCGCGGTAGTGGTCGACTCGGAGGCCGCGTCGGGCGCGGCGGGATGAGCGGGGTCGGCGGCTGCGGTCATGGCGGCAGGCGATGCGCGGGGCGCATGCGGTTGCGCGGACCGTCCGTGCCGCACGGCCCACGGCACGGGGCGGGCGCGGCGCGCTCGCCCGCCACCGGCGCCGCGCGGCGCCCGGCGGGCCGCATCGGATCAGGGACGAGGCGAGCGCCGTTGGTCATCACCCGAGGCAGCGGCGGCCACCCCAAAGGCAAAGCCGCGCGGCCCTTTGCAGGGCAGCGCGGCCGCTATGCCAAGCCTGGCGGCCCTCCCGGGCCGTCGCAGCGCTCCTTGGCCAGCCCTGCGATTGTAGGGACGCGGCTTTGCGCCGCGCCCGGCACGCCTGTACGGCCCCGATCAGGCCGTGGCCGTCAGCAAGCGGTAGAGCTCGTCCTTCAGGCGCACACGCTCGACCTTCAGGCGCTCCAGCTCGTCCTCGGACGTGTGCTCGATGCGCTCCTCGATGCGCACGACGCGCTTGTCCAGCTCCTCGTAGGCCCGCTCCAGGCGGCTGAAGTGGCTGTCGCCCTTGAGCGCGTGGATGCGCTCGCGCAGCTCGGGGAAGTCCTTGATCAGCGGGTGGTGCTCGGTCGGCATGCGGTCTCCAGGTTGTGGCCTGATGGGCGGGAGTGGTGTGGGCCGGTCGGCTGTCGGCCCGCCCCATTGTTCGCACGGCGCGCGGGCGCCCGCTTGAGATGCGTCAAGCCGCCAAGCCTGCGGCCAGCCCTCCTGGGGGGAGGACAATCTACTGTACAAACATCCAGCATCGGCGATAATGCGGCCGAACTTTCCTGGAGACAGACACGATGGACGCCCCGGTCAAGACCCCCCTGAATCCCGAGAAGGCCAAGGCCCTGCAGGCCGCGCTGGCGCAGATCGAAAAGCAGTTCGGCAAGGGCTCCATCATGCGCCTGGGCGAGGGCGAGGTGGCCGAGGACATCCAGGTCGTCTCCACCGGCTCGCTGGGCCTGGACATCGCCCTGGGTGTGGGCGGCCTGCCGCGCGGCCGCGTCATCGAGATCTACGGCCCCGAGTCCTCCGGCAAGACCACGCTCACGCTGCAGGTCGTGGCCGAGATGCAGAAGCTCGGCGGCGTCTGCGCCTTCGTCGATGCGGAGCATGCCCTGGACGTGCAGTACGCCCAGAAGCTCGGCGTGGACCTGCACGACCTGCTCATCTCCCAGCCCGACACCGGCGAGCAGGCCCTGGAGATCGTCGACGCCCTGGTGCGCTCCGGCTCGGTGGATCTCATCATCGTCGACTCGGTGGCTGCCCTGGTGCCCAAGGCTGAGATTGAGGGCGAGATGGGCGACAGCCTGCCCGGCCTGCAGGCCCGTCTGATGAGCCAGGCCCTGCGCAAGCTCACCGCCACCATCAAGAAGACCAACTGCACCGTCATCTTCATCAACCAGATCCGCATGAAGATCGGCGTGATGTTCGGCTCGCCTGAGACGACCACCGGCGGCAACGCGCTGAAGTTCTACGCCTCCGTGCGCCTGGACATCCGCCGCGTCGGCTCCATCAAGAAGGGCGATGAGGTCATCGGCAACGAGACCAAGGTCAAGGTCGTCAAGAACAAGGTCTCGCCGCCCTTCAAGACGGCTGACTTCGACATCCTCTACGGCGAAGGCATCAGCCGCGAGGGCGAGATCATCGACCTGGGCGTGGCCCAGCGCATCGTCGACAAGTCCGGCGCCTGGTACGCCTACAACGGCGAGAAGATCGGCCAGGGCAAGGACAACGCCCGCGAGTTCCTGCGCGAGAACCCCGAGCTGGCCTACGAGATCGAGAACAAGATCCGCGAGCAGCTGGGCATCACGCTGCTGCCCCCGGCCGCCGGAGCCGCGCAGGAGTAAGGCCGGGCCGGGCGCCAGACGCTGCGGCGATGACGCCGGCGATGACTCCGTCCTTCACCCTTGAGCAGCCGGGCATGACCCGGCTGCTGTCTTTGCAGGGCGCAGCTCGTTTCGCTGCGCGTGCACCATGCCGCGCCCCAAGCCTGAGCTGTCGCTGAAAGCCCGCGCGCTGCGCTTTCTGGCCGCGCGCGAGCACTCCCGGCTGGAGCTGGCGCGCAAGCTCTCCCGCCACAGCGACGATGCCGACGAGATCGAGCGCGTGCTCGACGACTTCGCCGCACGCGGCTGGCTGTCGGCCGAGCGCTTTGCCGAGTCCGTCGCCCACCGCCGCGCCGGCCGCTACGGCAGCGCCCGCATCCGCCAGGAGCTGCAGCAGCACGGCGTGGAGCGCGAGGTAGCCGCGCCGGTGCTCGCCGCGCTGCAGGCCACTGAACTGCAGCGCGCCGCCGCCTTGTGGCAGCAGCGCTTCGGCCGCCCGCCGCAAGACGTGGCCGAGCGCGCGCGGCAGCAGCGCTTCCTGCTCGCCCGCGGCTTTTCCGGCGACACCGTGCGCCGCGTCATGCGCGCGGCTGCTGAAGGCATTGCCGACGGCCCCGGCCAGGAATGGGACGACTCGGACGCCAGCTGAGACGCCACCGCACTGTGTCCGGCCCGCCATCCGGGCCGTGCGCAGACCCCCAGCCAAAGCGCACAACAGCGCACGCAGACCACCTTTACCGCAATGGCTCTGCGTGCTCGCCGTCGTGCGCAACGGCGGATCGCCCTTGCTTGCCCCCATGCGCGGCAATTTGCCCGGCCCCCTCGCTCGGCACGCCCCCTACAACCCAAGCAATACAAGGCGGCCTGAACCGGCGGCTACGTCGGCCGCGCCCTGCAAGACCCGCCATGACGACGTAGCATCCCGCCGGCCAGCCGCCTTGCGGCGCAGGCGCCCCCTCCCCGCGCACCTGCAGTCCGCCACACACCGGAGCCCTCGCATGACCAGCGTCTACGACTTCCAGGCCACCTCCATCACCGGCCAGCCCGTCGCCCTGAGCGAATTCCGCGGCAAGCCGCTGCTGATCGTCAACACGGCCAGCAAATGCGGCTTCACCCCGCAGTTCGAAGGCCTGGAGCAGCTGTGGAAGACCTACGGCCCGCGCGGCCTGGTCATCGTCGGGTTCCCCTGCAACCAGTTCGGCAGCCAGGACCCGGGCAGCGAATCCGAGATCGCCTCGTTCTGCCAGCTCAACTACGGCGTGAGCTTCCCCATGATGGCCAAGATCGACGTCAACGGCACCGACGCCCACCCGCTCTACAAATGGCTCACCGAGCAGGCCCCCGGCATCCTCGGCACCAAGGCCATCAAGTGGAACTTCACCAAGTTCCTCATCGGCCGCGACGGCCAGGTCATCAAGCGCTACGCCCCGACGGACAAGCCGAAGGAGCTGGTGGGGGATATCGAGAAGGCGTTGGGCGCCTGACTCGAACAGGGGCGGCCACCGGCCGCCTTTTTGTTGACGCACGTCGGCCTGGCCGGCCGCGGGCGTGTGCCACCATGCCGCCTCCGATTTGCAGTCCTGGGAGGGGAGGCCCATGGCGCAGACCGAGCGGCTCTACAAGCTCAAGGCCTGGCTGGACGCCGGCCGCTGCCTGGATCGCGACACGCTGCTGCGCGAGCTGGAGGTGTCGTTTGCCACGCTCAAGCGCGACTTGGCACTGCTGCGCGACCGCTTCAACGCACCGGTCGTCTTCGACCGTGAACGCGGCGGCTGGCGGCTGGATCGGCAGCAGCCCTGCATCGGCCCGCAATATGAATTGCCGGGCCTGTGGTTCACCGCCGAGGAGATCCACGCGCTGCTGACCATGCAGCACCTGCTGGCCCACCTGGACGCCGGTGGCCTGCTCGGCCCGCACATCGACCCGCTGATGCGCCGCCTGGGCGAGATCCTGGGCAGCGGCACCCCGCCGCGCAGCGACGTGGCGCGGCGCATCCGCGTGCAGACCGTCGGCGCGCGCCGAGTGCATCTACCGCACTTCCAAGCCGTGGGCAGCGCCCTGCTGCAGCGCCGGCGCCTGGTCATCGACTACCACGGTCGCAGCAACGCGCAAGACAGCGAGCGAGAGGTCTCCCCGCAGCGCCTCGTCCACTACCGCGACAACTGGTACCTGGACGCCTGGTGCCACCTGCGTCAGGCCTTGCGCAGCTTCAGCGTCGACGCCATCCGCCGCGTGCGCCTGCTGGACCAGCCCGCCATCGACGTCCCGGACGCCGAGCTCGACGCCACGCTGGGCGCCGGCTACGGCATCTTCGCCGGCCGCGAGGTGCAGTGGGCCCGGCTGCGCTTTTCCGCCGACCGGGCCCGTTGGGTGGCCGCCGAAACGTGGCACCCACAACAGCGCGGCCACTGGGACGACGCCGGCCGCTGGCTGCTGGAGCTGCCCTATGCCGACCCCCGGGAGTTGGTCATGGACATCCTGCGCCATGTACCCGAGGTCGAAGTCCTGGCGCCCGACGGCCTGCGGGAGGAGGTGGTGACAAGGATGAGGGTGGCGCTGGGCAGGCTCACGCCATGAGCCCGCCACTGCGCATGATCCCTCTGCAACTGCTTTAGAGCGCCGTTATGGACGACATCCCGCCCTCAGACCTCAAAACCATCCTGCATTCCAAGCGGGCCAACATTTATTACTTGGAGCACTGCCGGGTCCTCGTCAATGGAGGCAGGGTCGAGTACGTCACCGATGAAGGCAAGCGCTCGCTCTACTGGAACATCCCGATCGCGAACACCACAACCGTGCTCTTGGGCACGGGTACCTCCATCACGCAGGCGGCGGTACGCGAACTGAGCAAGGCCGGGGTGCTGCTTGGCTTCTGCGGCGGGGGCGGGACGCCGCTCTTCTCGGCATGGGAGCGGGAGCTCGATGTCGCTTGGTTTCAGCCGCAAAGCGAGTACCGACCAACGGGATACCTGCAGCACTGGGTACGTTTCTGGTTCGATGAGGGCCTTCGGCTTGAAGCAGCACGCGCCTTCCAGCAGGCCCGCCTGCAACGGCTGCGCCAGCACTGGCTGCTGAGCAAGTCGCTGAAGGATCAAGGGTATGCCATAGAGGCGGGGCTTCTCGACGCCCTACTGAGCCAGGTGCTGCCGGCTGTGGCGGCAGCGCCCGATGTGCCAGCCTTGCTGACGGAGGAGGCGCGTCTGACCAAGCAGCTCTACAGGCTGGCATCCCAAACCACCCGTTACGGCAGCTTCACCCGCGCCAAGCGAGGGGAAGGCGCGGATACCGCCAATGCCTTCTTGGATCACGGGAACTACCTGGCCTACGGCTTAGCTGCAACGGCCACCTGGGTGTTGGGCCTGCCGCACGGATTGGCGGTGCTTCACGGCAAGACTCGCCGCGGAGGGCTGGTCTTTGACGTTGCGGATCTGGTGAAGGACGCCGTTGTCCTACCTCAGGCTTTTGTCTCGGCCGCGCGTGGCGACACAGAGCAGCAGTTCAGGCAGGCCTGCATTGAAGCAATGACCCGCAGCGAGTCGTTGGACTTCATGATTGAGACGCTCAAGACCGTAGCGGTCCAGATGGCCGGGCGCTCGCTGCAGGAGCCCACTGCATGAACGTGCTGCTCGTGTCGCAATGCGATAAGCGCGCGCTGACCGAGACGCGCCGGATCCTCGACCAGTTCGCTGAGCGGCGCGGTGACCGAACCTGGCAGACACCGATCACCGAAGCCGGGCTCGACACACTTCGCCGCCTCTTGCGCAAGACGGCACGCAAGAACACGGCTGTGGCCTGCCACTGGATCCGTGGGCTGGACCGCAGCGAGTTGCTATGGATCGTCGGTGATGCGCGCCGATTCAACGGCGACGGCGCGGTGCCGACCAACACCACAACCCGCAACGTACTTCGGCGCCAGGATGAAAACGATTGGCACACCGCTGAAGACATTCAGCTGCTGACCCAACTGGCCGGGCTGCTTCACGACCTGGGCAAGGCTTGCCGTGCGTTCCAGCGCAAGCTGCACGGTGACGCTTCGGAGCGCAACCTGTACCGGCACGAGTGGATCTCGCTGCGCCTGTTCCAGGCCTTCGTGGGGCGGGACACCGATGAAGCGTGGCTGGAGCGGCTTTGCACACCCACGGCTGACGACGACGCCACCTGGACCGCGCGCCTGGTACGCGATGGGCTGGACGCCGATGCATCGCCGCCTTTCGCGGCACTGGCACACGCGCCTCTTGCGCAGGCGATCGGCTGGCTGGTGGTGACTCATCATCGACTGCCGCTACTGCCCAGCGAGGAAACCTTCACGCCCACTTGGCTCAAGAACACGCTGCAGCGCGTAGATGCCCGCTGGAACGATGAGGCGCCCCGCGGCGACACCGACGCCATCCGCCCGTATTGGCTGTTCGATCAGCTGCCTGCCACTACCCCGCTGTGGAAGCAACGCGCCGCACGCATCGCCCGGCGGCTGCGCCAGCTCATGGCCTCGCCTGACCACGGCAACTGGCTGGCCAATCCCTTTGTCATGCACCTGTCGCGCCTGTCGCTGATGCTGGCAGACCACTATTACTCGAGCCTCAGTGGCTCGCATGCGGACCGGATCAGAGGTGCAGAAGGTTACCCGCTGTGGGCCAACACCTGCGTCACCGGGGCGGGCGAACGCGTGCTGAACCAGCCACTGGACGAGCACCTGCTGGGCGTGGCCTCTCACGGAGCAGCCATCACCAGCCACTTGCCGGACTTCGCGGACCACCTGCCCCGGCTCGGTCGCCATCGCAAGCTGCGGCAGCGCTCGCGCGAGGAGCGTTTTCGTTGGCAGGACAGGGCGGCCGACATGGCCACTGGGATCAGCCGCCGAAGTGCGGAACAAGGGGCATTCATCGTCAACATGGCATCGACCGGGTGCGGCAAGACGCTGGCGAACGCCCGGGTGATGTATAGCCTCGCCGACCCGGCCAAGGGCATGCGCTGTGCATTCGCGATGGGGCTGCGCACCCTCACGCTGCAGACCGGTCGCGCGTTCCAGCAGCTGCTGGGCCTCAGCGCGGATGAGCTGGCGATCCGCGTCGGCGGCGGGGCCACGCTGAGACTGTTTGAGCACTATGAGCGCCTCGCCGAGGCGACGGGCTCAGCGTCCTCTCAGCAGCTGATGCACGAGGAAGAGGGCTCGGTGCAGTACGTCGAGGGCAACGAGAAAGACCACCCGCTGCTGCGGCGCCTCGCCGACCCGCAGATCATGCGCTTGGTGGCCGCCCCGCTGCTGGTGTGCACCATCGACCACCTCACGCCTGCCACCGAGAGTCAGCGAGGCGGCCGCCAGATCGGACCCATGCTGCGGTTGATGAGCGGCGATCTGGTGCTGGACGAGCCGGACGACTTCGACATTGATGACCTGCCCGCATTGACGCGGCTGGTGCACTGGGCCGGGCTGCTCGGTGCCCGCGTGCTGCTCTCTTCAGCCACCCTGCCACCCGCGCTGGTGCGCGGGCTCTTCGACGCCTACCGCGAAGGGCGTCGCCACCACCATCGCAACCGAAGCAGCCGGCCAGCATCAGGGCCAGCCGTCCCGCCGGTGTGTTGCGCGTGGGTGGACGAATTCGGCGTTTCGCAGGTGGACTGTGCCGACAGCGACGCCTTCAGCACCGCGCACGCCAGCTTCGTCGGACAACGCAGCAGGGCGCTCATCACCAAAGCCGCCCCGGTCCGCCGCCGCGCCAGCATCGTCAACTTGCCGCTGGCCGGCTTGCATGGCACCGCGCTGCATGAGGGGTTCGCGCGGGCGGTTCTGGACTCGGCCGCAACCTTGCACGAGCGCCACCACACCGCAGACCCGCACAGCGGCAAACGCATCAGCTTCGGGCTCGTCCGCATGGCCAACATTGAGCCGATCTACGAGGTCGCTCTGGCGCTCTATCGGCTGGGCGCCCCCGCAGGGCTGCGGATCCATCTGTGCGTCTATCACTCGCAGTACCCGCTGCTGCTGCGCTCAGCCATCGAACATCAGCTCGATGCCGCGCTGAACCGGCGAGAGCCCACGGCTGTGTTCGACCTGCCGGACATCCGGCAGCGCATCGACCACTTTGCGGAAGTTGACCAGCTGTTCGTCGTGTTGGCCTCGGCCGTCAGCGAGGTCGGCCGGGATCACGATTACGACTGGGCCGTCGTTGAGCCCTCGTCGATGCGCTCGTTGATCCAGCTCGCCGGGCGGGTCAAGCGTCACCGCGACGAGGCCTGCTTGGCGCCCAACATTCATGTGTTCCAGACGAACCTGAGAGCGCTTCAGCAGCCCGGGCAGCCCGCCTTCTGCCGACCGGGCTTCGAGAGTGCGGACTGGCCGCTGGACAGCCATGACCTCCACCAACTGCTCGAAGGCATCGATCTGGGCGCCCTCGACGCTAGACCGCGGATCCAATGTCCGGAGGCGTCCGCGTTGAAGCCGCGCCAGCGCTTGATCGACCTGGAGCACGCGCGCTTGCTGCAAACCATGCAAGGCCGATCGCTGGGGCAGCCGGCACAAGCGGCCCGCAAAGGGCCGTGGGGACGTGCCGCTGCGCCGCAGCCCGCCGCAAGCGCGGCCTCGTGGTGGCAGCTGCCCGCTCAGGATGCCTTGCTGACCGGCCTCTTGCCTCAGCGGCAGCCCTTCAGACGGCAGACCCAGCCGACAGTGGAAGTCTTGTTGCGGCCGAACGAGGACCGCGATGGCTACGAGTTGGCCCTCATCCCGGAAACGCACGCCAAGGGCCAGCCGGCTTATGTGAGCGCACCTCACCTGCTGCATGCGGTTCCGCCGCAGCAGGTGGCCGGTGCCCGGATCGCACCTTGGGCGGCCGGCGACTACCTGATCGAGCTGAACGCGTTGGCAGAGGGCACCGGTCTGACACCTGGCGCTTGTGCCGAACGCTTCGGCACAGCCTCCTTGCCCGCCAGCGACGACGGCTGGCGCTTCCACCCGGCACTTGGGTTCGCCAGATACCGAAGGTGATGGATTTCCGCCTCAATGCTGAATCACCAATACAAAGGAGAAGCATGCCGTGACGAGCTGAGTCTTCGGAAATGCAACAGCGCCGTTCCGCGCTTAACTGCGCCATTCAAACAGTACGTCAGGAGCCTTTATGCAGACCTCGCTGACAGGTCGACAGCAGGAGCTACGTCGGTTGGTCGAGGAGTTCATGAGAGAACGCCAGAAAGCCAAGACTGAGAAGGCCGCACCCGATGCGCCATCACTCTCCACCAACCCCGCACATCACGATCCAGCCGCCTGGCTGGCGGGTGCCGCCCGCCGCATCCGTCAGATTCAGCTAGCGACCCATACCCTCAAGGCAACTCATTCCAAGGCTGAGGGAACCAGTCTCTATTGCCCACCGAGCGAACTCCCCCAACGCAGCGTAGTAGGCAGCCACTGTCTCGGAGACGAGTTCGCGCTCGACGCCGATGGAAATGCCGCCGCACTAGACGTATTCAAGTTCCTTAGGTTGAGCCATGACGGCAGCACGTTCCTGGAACTCGCCAGAGCAGCCGATCCGGATCTCATGCGCGCCCTTGGCGACAACGCCTCACAAGCAGCCGAGTGGATGCTCGCGTGGCGGGCGTTCGCCGACGCCAAGCGCATCTGCGCCACACCAGCTTCTCACGGACTAGCCAAGCAGATCTACTGGCCGGTTGGCGACGATCCTCACGACGACTCATCATTCCATCTCCTTTTGCCGCTGTACGCGTCGTCCTTGGCCCACCGGGGCTATGGCGTGCTCCAGGAACACCGCTTCGGTGACCAAGCGAAGGCTGCTCGCGCAGCACGGAAGGAAGGAGTCTTTTGCGAGCAACCGGTCTACGACTACGGGGAGTTGGCGGTGCAAAAGCTCGGTGGCAGCAAGCCGCAGAACATCAGCCAGCTCAACAGTGAACGCCGGGGCGAGAACTATCTGTTGCCCTCTCTGCCGCCGGTATGGCAGACGAAAGGTCCTCGGTCATTGAAGGGACGGGACTCCGTGTTGCGGGTCTTCGAACGCATGCCCGAGGTGCGTGAGCTGCTGCGGTCTCTCCGGGCCTTTCTGGAAGCTGACCCGGATCCAACCCTCGAGACGCGCCACAAGCGCCAAGGCTTGGTGGAGGAGCTTATCGACACGCTGCTGCAACTCGCCGCCGCCTATCGCGATCAGCCACCCGGTTGGAGCGCCGAACCAAGCCACTGTCTGCCCGATGCCGAGCGTCACTGGCTGGACCCGATTGGCTTCGCCCGGCAACGGGCTGAAGAGGGGCGGCCGCTCCCGACCGACACGCCAGAGGCGGTCGCCACAGCATTTGCGAACTGGCTCAATGCCCGCCTGTCCGGCAAGCTGAGCATGGGCCACCCTGAGTTCCTGGAATGGCGCAAGCTCGCCTTGGACGAGTTGGAAGCCGAAACTTCGGAGGTCAGTGATGAGTCATGACGCTGATCGGCTTTCCGAACGTGGCCTGCTCGTGCTGCCGCGTCTGCGGGTGCAGAACGCCAACGCGATCTCCAGCCCCATGACGTGGGGCTTTCCGGCCATCTCTGCGTTCGCCGGCCTGATGACGGCCCTCTCTCGCAAGCTCGGCCCGGCTGCCAGCGTGGCATTCAGCGGGTTCGGCGTGTTGTGTCATGGCTTCGATCCGCAGGTCACCGAGCATGGAAACCCACGCAGATTCCGCTTGACCCGTAATCCAGCGTTGCGGGACGGCCGCCCTCCCGCAATCGTCGAGGAGGGCCGAGCGCATCTGGATGTCACCTTGGTGTTCGCGGTGGGGTTGTCTGCGGATGCAATTGACCAAGGTTCACGCCAAGCGCTGGCGGAACAGATTGCGGATCAGGTGTCGCAGTTGCGAGTCGCGGGGGGCAGCATCGTGCCCCGTAGCGATGTGCCTCAGGCGCGGCAGCGTCCGTACCTTTGGTTGATGCCCCCGGAGGCTGAAGAGGGCCGCAAGGCGATGCGCCGCCTCATGCGACGGTGGCTGCCGGGCTATGCGCTGGTCTGTCGCGACGACTTGCTCCACAAGCGCCACGCCGAGATGCAGCAGGCATGCCCGCAAGCCAGTCTGTACGACGCTTGGCTGGGCCTCTCGCGCTGGACCCATCGGGCGGTGCAGCAAACAACGGTGGACAGCCGTACCGGCCAATCGCTCACTGAAGTGCGGTGGGCCCGGGACCCGCGCGACGGCTGGCTGGTGCCCATCCCGGTCGGCTACGGCGCCCTGTCACCGCTGTATGAACCCGGCACGGTATCCGGCGCCCGCGACACGCATACGCCCGCTCGATTCGTGGAGAGCGTGTATTCCATCGGGCAATGGATCAGCCCGCATCGATTGCGGCGCGTCGAAGACCTGCTGTGGTTTCCGGACTATGACGACACGACAGGGGTCTACCGCTGCATCAATTCGTACGCCGACACACCGGCACCCTCTGACATCCAAGGAGAGATCTGACATGGCAACTGGACCGCAACTGAAGACCCCATCCGTCCTGGCTTTCGAACGCAAGCTTGACCCCTCCGATGGCGTCTTCCACGCCGGACGGTGGGCGGAACGTGACGAGCAGGGCTCTTGGCAGCCTATTGAAGTGCGAGAAAAATCCGTGCGCGGCACGATCTCCAACCGGCTTAAAACCAAAGACCAGGATTCGGCCAAGCTGGATGCGGCCATCGAGAAGCCGAACCTGCAAACGGTGGATGTGGCAGCTTTGCCCGCGGACGCCGACACGCTGCGTGTGAGCTTCACGCTCCGGGTACTGGGCGGTGCCGGGACGCCGAACGCTTGCAACAACGCTGCGTACCAAGACAAGCTGCTGCAGACCATCCTCGGCTATGCGAGCACTCACCGCTTCTCGGAGCTGGCTCGGCGCTATGCCTGCAACTTGGCCAACGGCCGCTTTCTGTGGCGCAACCGGGTTGGCGCGGGACAGGTCGAGGTCCGGGTGCGCCATCTGCGCGACGGCGCTGCGATCGCCAGTTGGGCGTTCGACGCGCTGTCGCTGTCGCTCAAGGCGTTTGATGCACCGGAGTCCGCACGTCAGGCGCTGTCTGAACTGGCCGAGGTGATCCGAAGCGGCTTGGCGGGCCAGCAACACGTGCTGCTTGAGGTGACAGCATTCGTGCGCTTGGGCAATGGCCAGGAGGTGTTCCCGTCCCAGGAGATGATTCTTGATAAAGAGGATCTTGATAAAGGCAGCAGCCGCAAGAGCAAGACCCTCTACAGCGTAGACGGCACGGCAGGCCTGCACTCGCAAAAGATTGGCAACGCCCTGCGCACCATCGACACCTGGCACGAAGAAGCCGATACCCTAGGCCCCATCGCAGTCGAGCCCTATGGCTCCATCACGACCTTGGGCAAGGCCTGCCGACAGCCCAAGAAGGGCCACGACTTCTACAGCCTGCTGGACAACTGGTTGCTGAAGGACAAGGTTCCTGCCGAGGACCAGCAGCACTTCGTCATGGCGACATTGATCCGTGGTGGGGTATTCGGTGATGCGGGCAAGGAGTGATAGGTGGACCACTACATCGATATCCGACTGCGGCCTGACCCTGAATCGCCCTCCCATCACCTGATGTCCGCGCTGTACAGCCGGCTGCATCGGGCGCTGGTGCAGCTGCGCTGCGACGATGTTGGCGTGAGTTTCCCGGCCATGCGACGTGAGCCGCCGACGTTGGGCGACCGGCTCCGCCTCCACGGTGGCCTTCATCGCCTGCAGGAGCTGCAGAGGCTGCCCTGGCTGGGCAGCGTGGCAGACCACGTCGACGTCAGTGAGCTGGCCGCCGTGCCGCCCGGGGCCAGGCATCGCCGGGTACAGCGGGTCCAGGCCAAAAGCAACGTGGAGCGCCTGCGCCGCCGCTACATGCGCCGGCACGGCGTGGATGCTGCGACAGCGCGGGAGCGACTGCCCGAATCCGTTGCCCGAACGGTCGACCTGCCCTTCGTACAGGTCCGCAGTGCCAGCACGGGCCAGACCTTCCGCATGTTCCTTTCACACGGACCTATTCAGCCCGAACAGGTTCCGGGTGCGTTCAACGCTTACGGGCTGAGCACCACGGGGACCGTGCCTTGGTTTTGAACCCTTTTCTTGCAGCGCTCCTGCTGCCTCGCTAAATCAAGCACTTAGGCAGGACTTGAATATTTAGGTCTGCCGCCCAGAGTGCCCCCCAAGCCCCTGTCATCGCTGGCTTTTAGCCAGGACAGGGGCTTGTTCACTGCCGCATAGGCAGCTCAGCAATTGCGGGGGTAGCGCATCTGGTCGGGGTTGTCGTTCACTGCCGCATAGGCAGCTCAGCAAAGCGGGTGGAGTGCCGCAAAAACGGCACCACCGTTCACTGCCGCATAGGCAGCTCAGCAAACCTTGCGGCAGGGCCATGTGATCGAGACCACGTTCACTGCCGCATAGGCAGCTCAGCAATCGAAGGGGATCACGCGATCGCGATTGCCCAGGTTCACTGCCGCATAGGCAGCTCAGCAATGTGGGTAGACGAGGCCGAGCCAGTGACCGACGTTCACTGCCGCATAGGCAGCTCAGCAAGGCAATTGCACGCTGACCGACGTGCAGGGCTCGTTCACTGCCGCATAGGCAGCTCAGCAAAGTCAGGCAGATGCCGATCGAGCGGCTGTTGTGTTCACTGCCGCATAGGCAGCTCAGCAAGGGAAGGGCCGCCAGCCCTGAGCGGCCCCGGCGTTCACTGCCGCATAGGCAGCTCAGCAATGGGTCAACGTGGCCAACGGCGCCACCGCCGGGTTCACTGCCGCATAGGCAGCTCAGCAAGGCTGGCGTGACCACCGCGCCGTCTACAGCTGGTTCACTGCCGCATAGGCAGCTCAGCAAAGGCTCACGAAGCTGGCCATGTCGTGCAGCTGCAGTTCACTGCCGCATAGGCAGCTCAGCAAATGACGGCGGCTAGCGCGATGCGGTCTTCCGTGTTCACTGCCGCATAGGCAGCTCAGCAACGTCAGAAGTTGCGCGGGGCGTCCAGCATCTCGTTCACTGCCGCATAGGCAGCTCAGCAAAGAGGGCGTAACGACCGTCACAGCATCAAATAGTTCACTGCCGCATAGGCAGCTCAGCAATTCGGCAGCATCGATCAAACGAACCCCTATACGTTCACTGCCGCATAGGCAGCTCAGCAATCTCCGAGGAGTGGAAGCGCTGGACCACGAACGTTCACTGCCGCATAGGCAGCTCAGCAACGGATGGCGGGCCGCGGTCAGCGTCAACCTGAGTTCACTGCCGCATAGGCAGCTCAGCAAAGCGGGTTCGACATGTTGAAGTCCGTGAAGTCGTTCACTGCCGCATAGGCAGCTCAGCAATCTGCGCGGCGGGGATCTTCGAGATGATCCAAGTTCACTGCCGCATAGGCAGCTCAGCAAACCACCTTGTGGGGCGCGTCAAGGTCGTACCAGTTCACTGCCGCATAGGCAGCTCAGCAATCGCTGGCGGGCATGAGCGCGAACTATCTCTAGTTCACTGCCGCATAGGCAGCTCAGCAATACGCCGCGCAGGCTGCTGCATCCGATCAAAGGTTCACTGCCGCATAGGCAGCTCAGCAATTGCCCAGCCACATGCACGGCTCGCCGTTCTGGTTCACTGCCGCATAGGCAGCTCAGCAAAAGAAGCAGGTGCTGGCCTCCATTAGCGCGTCGTTCACTGCCGCATAGGCAGCTCAGCAAACGCGAGGCCGCTGCCGCTCACGCTGCCATCCGTTCACTGCCGCATAGGCAGCTCAGCAACAGCGCGCCTTGATCCATGCCTTCAGCCCGGGGTTCACTGCCGCATAGGCAGCTCAGCAAATCCCGGCATGCCCCGACGCAACCCGCTGGCTGTTCACTGCCGCATAGGCAGCTCAGCAAACCACGCGCGGCGCGGCCAGCTCCCCGTACCGGTTCACTGCCGCATAGGCAGCTCAGCAAAGTCACCGGCGACCTCGGTAGACGGCGGACGGGTTCACTGCCGCATAGGCAGCTCAGCAAAGACGGCCGGCGAGGTCACTCTCGCTCATCTGGTTCACTGCCGCATAGGCAGCTCAGCAATCGTGGCGCATCCGGGACCACTCGCCGTTGCCGTTCACTGCCGCATAGGCAGCTCAGCAACGGTGGACCGAGTGGGATCAGCGCTGGTTCCGGTTCACTGCCGCATAGGCAGCTCAGCAAAGCGACTACGGGGATGAGGCGGCTTACTCGTTCGTTCACTGCCGCATAGGCAGCTCAGCAAAACGTAGAGCGTGCGGCCCGCCTTGCGCTCCAGTTCACTGCCGCATAGGCAGCTCAGCAATCTACGACGACGACGGCGCCGACGCACTGAAAGTTCACTGCCGCATAGGCAGCTCAGCAACCGCAGATCTGCCGCCGGCCCTGGCCCAGCTGGTTCACTGCCGCATAGGCAGCTCAGCAAATTCCTAATGGTGGTTTGCTTAGCGCCTGTGTGTTCACTGCCGCATAGGCAGCTCAGCAAAATGGATCGCAGCCCGGCGCACTGCACCGACGGTTCACTGCCGCATAGGCAGCTCAGCAATACCGTCTCATCGACCCCGAGGGCGACACCATGTTCACTGCCGCATAGGCAGCTCAGCAATTCAGCCAGACGCCCTTGCCCATTTCCGAGGCGTTCACTGCCGCATAGGCAGCTCAGCAATGGCCGAGTTGCAGCGCAAAGGCCATGCCGAGGTTCACTGCCGCATAGGCAGCTCAGCAATCTGCGTGGTTGAGGGCATCGGCCAGCTTTGAGTTCACTGCCGCATAGGCAGCTCAGCAAAGCACGATCATGGGCTGCCAGTCGGACATGCAGTTCACTGCCGCATAGGCAGCTCAGCAAGCCAACGGCGGCAGCGTGCTCAATCCGGCCAAGTTCACTGCCGCATAGGCAGCTCAGCAATGACCGTCGAGCAGCGGCAAGCCATGCTCGATGTTCACTGCCGCATAGGCAGCTCAGCAATGCAAATTCCGGCCGTGCTCCGCGTGCCACTCGTTCACTGCCGCATAGGCAGCTCAGCAATTCAGCGACGCACACGAGGCCGCGCAGGGTCCGTTCACTGCCGCATAGGCAGCTCAGCAATGGAGCAGATCCACGCAGCCGGCGCGGACTTCGTTCACTGCCGCATAGGCAGCTCAGCAAAGCGCCAGCGCCAGGCGGCGCAGGTTGGACACGTTCACTGCCGCATAGGCAGCTCAGCAAAAGCCGAAGGAATGACCACATGAAACGCATGAGTTCACTGCCGCATAGGCAGCTCAGCAACGCATCACCGCCTGGCCGGTGGGCGCCCACCCGTTCACTGCCGCATAGGCAGCTCAGCAATGGTCCCGCTCGGGCTCAGCGGCCGGCGCATCGTTCACTGCCGCATAGGCAGCTCAGCAACAGGCCGGCGGGGTGATGGCATGAGGGCCGACGTTCACTGCCGCATAGGCAGCTCAGCAAATTGCCGTCAGCCGAGGTGAGCGGCTGGAGATGTTCACTGCCGCATAGGCAGCTCAGCAAACCGTCGCGCAGCTCGCCGGCTACGACGCGTCGTTCACTGCCGCATAGGCAGCTCAGCAAACACGTGCGCCGCGCACACTGGCACGGGTTTCGTTCACTGCCGCATAGGCAGCTCAGCAAGTGATGCGTGCCACGTTGTCGAAGCCGGTCATGTTCACTGCCGCATAGGCAGCTCAGCAATTGAACGTGTCCGAGCGGCTGACAGGTGCACCGTTCACTGCCGCATAGGCACCTCAGCAATGATCGTCTACGTGCAGGCCGGCGGCCCTCTGGTTCACTGCCGCATAGGCAGCTCAGCAATCGGGCTGGTCGCGCGTGACGGATCGCATCTTGTTCACTGCCGCATAGGCAGCTCAGCAAAGGTCACGCTCGCGGCCGAGGATGTTGGTGATGTTCACTGCCGCATAGGCAGCTCAGCAATGCGCCTGATTGAGGAGCGCGTCTTCCTCATCGTTCACTGCCGCATAGGCAGCGCAGCAAATCATTGAAAGCCTCACCGGGAAGCGCGCAGCATTCACTGCCGCACAGGCAGCTCAGCAAGACAAGGGGAAGGCGCGGCGCCGGCCGTGAAGGTTCACTGCCGCATAGGGAGCTCAGCAAATCTGCATGGCTCCGGAGCGGGCCGACTCCCTGTTCACTGCCGCATAGGCAGCTCAGCAAGAGCGCTGAAGCCGCTCGCGTGGTGGCGTCGGGTTGACTGCCGCATAGGCAGCTCAGCAAAGCCTGAGAAGAGCTTGGCCGAGCTGGCCCGCGTTCACTGCCGCATAGGCAGCTCAGCAAATGCGGCCGTCGCGCATGTAGTAGAGGACGCAGTTCACTGCCGCATAGGCAGCTCAGCAAGTCCCGCCCGCGTTGGTGTAGACCCGTTTCAGGTTTACTGCCGCAAAGGCAGCTCAGCAAAGCAGCTCGGCCGGGTCTAGCGCGGTGGAGGAGTTCACTGCCGCATAGGCAGCTCAGCAATGGTCGTCGCCCGGCTTGAGGTAGTAGCGCAGGTTCACTGCCGCATAGGCAGCTCAGCAAAGACGTCTCGATGGCACCTGAAATATTTCTGGGTTCACTGCCGCATAGGCAGCTCAGCAATTGAGGGTCGAGGACTGAAGCAGCCAAACCGCGTTCACTGCCGCATAGGCAGCTCAGCAAAGCAGCGCGAGGATCAATGCCGACAGCGCATCGTTCACTGCCGCATAGGCAGCTCAGCAACACGGCAAACGCGCGGCTGTGCTCCTCTTGCCGTTCACTGCCGCATAGGCAGCTCAGCAATGGATGTCGGCCAGCAGATGGCTCAGATCCAGGTTCACTGCCGCATAGGCAGCTCAGCAAAGGGGTATCTGCCGAGGATCGGGCGGCACGCGGTTCACTGCCGCATAGGCAGGGCGAGAACCGTGCCTACTGCGCCCCGCGGGACGCCGGCTTGCGAATGGAGTGCGGCGAAGCGCCCCCCCCTCACGCCACCTTCGTGCAATTCCTCCCCCGCGCCTTGGCCTGGTAGAGCGCCTGGTCGGCGCGTTCGATGGCTTGCTCGAGGGTTTCGCCGGGTTGGAATTCGGTGAGGCCGGCGGAGAAGGTGACCTTGACTTCGGGCTGCTCGACCAGGGGGCCTTCGGCGAGGGACGCGCGCATGCGCTGCACGCCCTGGATGCCCTGGTCGCCGGGGGTGTCGGGCAGCAGGACGAGGAACTCCTCGCCGCCCCAGCGGGCGATGACGTCGGTCTGGCGCAGGTTGCTGCGGGCGACCTGGGCGAAGTGGCGCAGCACTTGGTCGCCCACGGCGTGGCCCAGGGTGTCGTTGATGCGCTTGAAGTGGTCCAGGTCGAGGATGACGAGGCTGAAGCTGGCGCCGCTGCGCTCCAGGCGCTTGATCTGCTGGGCGATGACCTCCAGCATGTGGCGGCGGTTGTACAGGCCAGTGAGCTCGTCGCGGATGGCCATCTCCTGGATGCGCATGAAGGCGTCCTCCAGCTCAGCCTTCTGGCGCTTGAGGCGGTGGCGCATGGCGCTGAGCTGGTCGCCCAGCACGGAGATGACGGGCAGGGTGGTCGCCACCAGGATGAAGTGCGCCAGCTCGATGCCGGCGGGGTAGTCCTCGGGGCGGCCGACGGCCATGATGCTCATGACCACGGCCATCAGCGCGACGGCATAGAGGTAGCTGGCGCGGCGGCCGGCGGCATCGAGGTTGAAGATGCCGAAGACCAGCGTAAGCGCCAGCAGCATCATCAGCGCGCCGCGCAGCGGGCCGCAGATCATGTAGGCGGCGGCCACCAGGGTGATGGCGCCAAAGATCTGCGGCAGGGTCAGCGCTGGGTCTTTGAGGCGCTGGTTCAGGCCGCTACGCAGCCAGGCGTAGATGAAGATGACCCAGCCGGCCAGCGCGATCTGCAGCGGGCGCACGGGCCGGAAGTCGACCATGCCCTGACGCGAGACATATTCGATAAAGCCGATGCACACCGCGTAGACCAGCATGGAGGTCATGGCACGGGCGATGCGCAGGCGCTGACGCCGATCGGTGCTCAGCACCAGGTCGCCCAGCATGCGCAGCCAGCGCGGGGCGCGAGAGGCGGCGCCCGGGGCGGCATCCGCCGCATCCGCGGCACTCGCCACACCGGCCCCATCGGCCGCGTCCGCCGGTTGCGACACGCCGGCGGCTCCGGCGGCGTGGGCGGACGGCTCGGCCGGGCCACCTGCCGCACGGGGCAACGCGGTTGGGGCGGGGTCGGGATGGGAGGCGGCTGTGGCCATGCGTGCGGAGACGGGATCGGTCGGCAGGGTCGGTCGGCAGATCGTCGGGGGCCGGGTGGCGGCCGGCGGGCGGCTGCACCGGACGATGCAGGCAGCGCGCCTGTGCGCTGTATCGGCGCGCCGGGCGCGCGACTTTAGGCAGCGCGGGCGGCGGCAACTTGCCCGCCCGCGCCATGTGGCCGAGGGTTGTCCCCGGACTGCGGCACCGTGCAGGCGGCGTGCCGCCCATGTGGCCCGCACCGCAGTTGAGGGGCCCGCATACCGGGCCTCAGCTCACCTGGGTGCGGCTTCGGCCGTGGGCCTTGGCGCAGTAGAGGGCACGGTCGGCGCGTTCGATGGTGGCGTCCAGCGCCTCGCCCGGTTGGTAAGCGGTAAGCCCGGCAGAGAAGCTTATGCGCAGGCTGGGCACGCTGGCTGCGCCGGGATGGGCCAGCAGATGCTCGCGCAGCCGCTCCACCGCCAGCTTGGCGCGCTGGGTGTCACCGTCGGTCAGCACGAGCAGGAACTCCTCGCCGCCCCAGCGGGCCAGCACGTCGGCCTCGCGCAGCACGGCCAGCGCCTGCTGGGCGAACTGGCGCAGCACCTCGTCGCCCACGGCGTGGCCGTGGGTGTCGTTGACGTGCTTGAAGTGGTCCAGGTCCAGGATGGCCACGCAAAAGCGGCCGCCTGAGCGTGCACAGCGCCGACGCTCCTGCTCCAGCACCTCCAGCATGTGGCGGCGGTTGAAGAGGCCGGTCAGGTCGTCGCGGGTGGCCAGCAGCTGGATGCGCTCCAGGGCCAGGGCCAGCTCATCCTTTTGCGCGCGCAGCTTGGCGCGCATGCGGGCCAGCTGGGCGGCCAGGGCCGACACGGTGGGCATGGTGGTGGCAGCCAGCACGAAGTTGGCCACCTCCAGCTCGATGCTGTAGTGGTGCGGCTCGGTGAAGACCTTGTAGATGATGGTCAGCCCCAGCAGCACCACCGAGTAGGCACTGGCGATGCGCGCGCCGCGGGCGTCCAGGTTGAACGTACCGAACATCAGCACCAGTGCCAGCAGCATCATCGTGGAGCCGTGGACGGGCCCGGTGATGGCATAGGCGCCGACGATCCAGGTCAGCGCCGACAGGATCTGCGGCAGGGTCAGCGCCGGCTCGGCGAAGCGCAGGTTGAAGCCCGAGCGCAGCAGCACATAGAAGACGGCGATGTTGGCGACGATGAGGCCGGACAGCACCAGGGCCGGGCGCGGCTGCATGAAGTTGACCCACACCGCATAGCCCATCAATGCCACGCAAACCAGATAGGCCTGCGCGGCCAGCAGCGAGCGCGACACGCGCAGGCGCTGCCGGGGGTCGTGGCCGAGCAGCAGATCCGCCAGCGTGGGCGGGCCGGCGGGCGGCGGCGGAGGCGGGGTTTCCATCTTCATGGCGGCGTCACGCACGGGCCCGCAAGCGGTGGGCCGGGCGTTCCTCGGGTTTCGGCGCACGCGCGCCGGGGTTGAGCCGCACAAGCCATCAGTGGGCGTTCAAAGCGGTTGAAATGCCGCGTCAACCGTGATGAACCGCCGGTTTTCCGCCGCGGCGCATCATGGCGCGACCATGACAAGCCGCGGCACCGGCGCTGGGATGCCAGCCCGGTCCGCCATCCGGAGGGCAGCCCGCATGAACCGCATCCCGACTCGCAGCACCGCCGAGCGCTACGGCCCGGTGGCCGTGGTCCTGCACTGGGTGCTGGCCGCGGCCATCGTCATCGCCTTCTGCGTGGGCCTGTACATGGCCGACCTGCCGCTGTCGCCGACGCGGCTGAAGCTCTACAACTGGCACAAGTGGGCCGGCGTGGCCATCCTGCTGCTGTCGGCGCTGCGGCTGCTGTGGCGGCTGACGCACCGTGCGCCGCCGCTGCCTGCGGCCATGCAGGCCGCCATGCCCGGCTGGCAGCGCACCGCCTACCACGCCACGCATGGGCTGATGTACCTGTTCTTCTTTGCCGTGCCGCTGACGGGCTGGGCCTACAGCTCGGCAGCGGGCTTCCCGATCGTGTGGTTCGGCGTGCTGCCGCTGCCGGACTTCGTGCCGCACGACCGCGCGCTGGCAGAGGCCATCAAGCCGCTGCACGAGCTCTCGGCCTTTGGCCTGGCCGGCCTGGTGGTGCTGCACGTGCTGGCTGCGCTCAAGCACCAGTTCATCGACCGCGACGGGCTGATGTCGCGCATGCGCCTTGGGGGCTGAAGGCCCCGCCATCCACCCCGTCCGCTCACCCCGTCCGCTCACCCGATCGCATCCCGACCGTGACCGCCGAACCCCGCATGACGACCCGACACCCCCATCTGACCGCCGCCCGCGCCCGCACGCCCTTGCCGCCGGCTGCCGCCCTGTCCGTGCTGCTGCTGGCCGCCGCATGGGCCCTTGCGGGCCCTGCCCGTGCGCAGGCCGCTGCGCCGGCTACGGCGCCGGCTGCAGTCCGCACGCCCAGCGCTGCGGCCCCGGCATCCAGGCTGGTGCCGGCGGCCAGCGAGGTGCGCTTCGTCACGCGCCAGATGGGCGTGCCGGTAGAGGGCCACTTCAAGCGCTTCGATGCACAGATCGCCTTCGACCCGCGCCAGCCGCAGGCGGGCAAGGTGAGCTTCAGCGTGGACCTGGCCAGCGCCGAGATCGGCGACGCCGGCACCACGGCCGAGCTGAGGAAGCCCGACTGGTTCGACACCGCCCGCTTTCCGCGCGCCAGCTTCCAGTCCACCGCGATCAAGGCCGCGGGCCCGGGCCGGTTCGATGTGGCCGGCAAGCTGAGCATCAAGGGCCAGGTGCGCGACATCGTCGTGCCGGTGACGCTGGCCCGCGCCGGCGCCAACCAGCTCGCCACGGGCAGCTTCACGCTCAAGCGCCTGGCCTTCAACATCGGCGGCGGCGAATGGGCCGACCCGTCGATGGTGGCCGACGAGGTGCAGGTGGACTTCCGGCTGACGCTCAGCGGCCTGCCGGGATGAGCGCCGGCCCCGGCTGTACCTGCGCCACCGCGGCGCGCCCTGTCGCGCCTGGTTCGATTCCTTCACCGCCGGCCCAGCCGGCACAGCCCGTCGTCGATCCCCGACCCCTTATCCCCACAGGAGCCTGTCCATGACCCGTTTTGCCACTGCCGCCACCCTGACCGCCGCTGCCACTGCGCTGCTGGCCCTCAGCGTGCAGGCCGCCCCGGCCAGCTACAGCGTCGACCCCAAGCACACCTTCGTGACCTTCGAGGTCAAGCACTTCGGCACGTCCACCAACCGCGGCCGCTTCGACAACACCAAGGGAGCGGTGACGCTGGACCGCGCAGCCAAGACCGGCCGCGTGGAGGTAACCATCGACACCACCGCCATCAACACCGGCACCCCGGCCTTCGACAAGCATCTGAAGGAAGGCTTCTTCAACGCCGCCCAGTACCCGACGGCCACCTTCGTGGGCGACAAGTTCAGCTTCAGCGGCGACAAGGTCACCGAGGTGGCCGGCCAGCTGACGCTGCACGGCGTGACCAAGCCGGTGACGCTCAAGGCCAACGGCTTCAACTGCTATGAGAACCCGATGCTCAAGCGCGAGGTCTGCGGTGGCGACTTCGAGACCACCATCCAGCGCAGCGCCTTCGGCATCAATGAGCTGCAGGGCGCCGTGCCCGACGAGGTGCGCCTGGTGATCCAGGTGGAGGCGATCAAGCAGTAAGCGCCTATTGCACACAGTCACACAGGCCGGCCGGTACCCGGCCTTGGCATGCTGACGCCCGGCCCTCGTGCCGGGCGTTGTCGTTTGGCCGTGCTTCAGCCGGCCCCCAGCAGTGCGTGCAGCGCCGCGACCAGCTCCTCGTTGTTGAAGGGCTTGGCCAGGTGGGACTGCATGCCGGCGGCCAGGCAGCGCTGGCGGTCGTCGGGCAGGGCACTGGCGGTGAGCGCCACGATGGGCACGGGCCCGCGGGCGCGGCCGGCCCGGGCTTCGGCGGCGCGGATGCGTTGCGCGGCCTGGTAGCCGTCCATCACCGGCATCTGGCAGTCCATCAGCACCAGGTCGATGGGCGCCGCGGCAGGTGGGGCCCCATCGCCGCCGGCCCAGCCGGCCTGCACGCGGGCGACGGCGGCAGCGCCGTCCTCCACCGTCTCCACCACGCAGCCCAGCTGCTGCAGCACAGCCTCGGCAACCAGGGCGTTGACCGGGTTGTCCTCGGCCAGCAACACGCGCAGCCCGGCGAGCGGGCGCGCAGCGGGGCCGCCCGCAGCCGACGCCGCGGACGGCGCGCGCGGCGCACCAGGGGCCGCTGCGGTTGAGAGCGTGGCGGCAGGCGGCTCGGCGGGCGCTGCACTTGCTCGTGCAGCTGTTCCTGCAACCCCACCCGGAGCCGCAGCAACGGCACCCTCGGCCCCAGCCGCGGCCGAGCCTGTCGAGCCGCCCGGGGCAGCGCGCGCGCCAGCCTTGCCGCCCCGGGCGCGCAGGGTCGCCGCGGCGGCCGGCGCAGCCGCCGGCAGGCGCACGCTGAAAGTGAAGGTGGAGCCCTCGCCCGGCGTGCTGGCGCAGACCAGGTCGCCGCCCATCGCGCGGGCCAGCTCACGCGAGATGGACAAGCCCAGGCCGGTGCCCGCATGGCGACGGCTGTCGGCCGCATCCACTTGGTGGAAGGCGTCGAAGATGCGCGAGAGCTCGGCTGCCGGGATGCCGGGCCCGGTGTCCTGCACGGCGATCAGCACGCGGTCGCTGGCCGGTGCATCCGTCGCGGGCCCTGGCCGCACGGGGGCCGGCGTGGGGCTGCCCTCGCGCCAGACGGAGACCAGCACGCTGCCGCGCGGCGTGAACTTGACGGCGTTGCCCACCAGGTTGTGCAGCACCTGGCGCACGCGGGCCGCGTCGCCGCGCACGCGGCAGGGCCGAGGCACGCGCAGCCGGCAGCGCAAAGACAGGCCCTTGTCGGCGGCAGCCACGGCCGACAGCGCAAGCACGTCGTCCACCAGAGTGGCTAGGTCGAAGGTCTCCTCCACCAGCGCCAGGCGGCCGGCCTCGATGCGCGAGAAGTCGAGCACGTCGTTGATCACCGTCAGCAGATGCTGGCCCGAGCGCTCCACCAGCGCCAGGCGGCGGGCCTCGGCCGCACCGCCGGGCGCGCCGGAGCCATCGGCCGGCCGCTCCAGCCGCTCGCGCACCTGACGCGTCAGGCCCAGGATGCCGTGCAGCGGCGTGCGCAGCTCGTGGCTCATCGTGGCGAGGAAGCGGCTCTTGACCGCGCTGTGGCGCTGGGCCAGTTGCAGCGCGTCGGCCCGCTCGCGGGCGATGCGGTCGGTCATGTAGCGCAGGCTGAGCAGCTCCACCAGGTTGCGCTGCGAGCGCCGCGTCTCCAGCAGCAGCAGCACGGTGAACAGCAACACCGCGCCGGCACCGAAGGCGCCATAGCGGTCGCCGCGCTGCGTCAGGTAGGCGGCCATGGGCAGCATCACCGGCAGCACGAAGCACATCGCGGCCCGCCCGTCGCTGTAGAGCGTGAAGGTGGCCAGCGCGGTGGCACCGACCAGGCTGGCGGCGATCAAGGCCGCGATGTCCACCCGGTCCAGCGGCAGCAGCCACCAGCCGGCCATGCCCCAGACGACCGCGTCGGCCGCCAGCATGACGATGAAGACCCGGTACCAGTGGGCCTGGTGTGGATCGCGGCAGCGCTGATAGAGCCGTGCGTGCACCAGGCGCGGCACGATCACCAGGAGCTTGGCCGCCAGCCATACCGCCACCTTGGCCGGCGCCACACTGGAGGCCAGCAATGCCGCCAGCACGACGGCAAAGCCGGCCGCGGCCCAGGTGGTGAGCCACATCTGGTCGAACAGCATGCGCACCTGGTCGCGGCGCACCTGCTGGCGCAGCAGCGGGTCCCCAGCCAGGGCATCACCCCCCGCAGCGGGGCTGTCCGCGGCAGCGCAATCGGGGGCGGGCGCGGAAACGACCGGGTGCATCGCCCCGACTTCGGCGCGCGCAGCGACCGGCTTGACCCGGGTCAGCACCCGGGGCGCGTCAACTTTTCAACGTTTGGCGCGCGCCGGATCTCAGCGCGCGGACTCGCGCGACGGCGTGCGGGGGATGGACACGTTGGGCCGCTGTGGCCGGGCGGCCCCACCGGTCAGGCGGGCTTTCTCGGCCAGGCCGATGCCGCGGTTGACGAAGTCGTAGCGGGCCACCTGCGCCACGTCCACCTCGCCGGGCTGGTAAAGGCCCGCCTGCACCATCTGCTGATAGAAGGCGCGCACGCGCTCGGGCTTCATCGCGCCGATGCCTTGTGTGAGCGCATCACCGCTGTCGACGATGCCCAGGTCGCGCATGAGCTGCACCGAGCGGGCAATGGTGTCGGCCGTCATCTCGGGGTTGTCGCGCAGGATCAGCGCGTCGGCCGCGCGGCGGTCGCCGTACAGGTAGTTCACCCAGCCGAGGATGGACGCGTCGATGAAGCGGCGCACCAGGTCGGGCTGCCGGTCGGCCATCTGGCGGCGCACCTCGATGGTGGTGGAGTAGGTCTGGTAGCCGTGGTCGGCCAGCAGGAAGGTCAGCGGCTTGAAGCCGCCGGCGCGCTCGATGGCGATCGGCTCCTCGATGGCATAGCCCTGCTGCACCGACTGCTTGTTGGCCAGGAACGGCCCCAGGTTGTAGGCATAGGGCCGCAGTTGCGCGTCCTTGAAGCCATGCGCGGACTTCAGCCACGGCCACCACGAGAACTGCGCGTCCTTGGCCACGTAGACCACCGGCGCGCGGGCCAGGTCCCTGAACTCGCGCACGCCCGAGTCCGGATGGGCGAACAGCGCCTGCGGATCCTTCTGGAAGAACGAGGCCACCACGACCACCGGCACGCCGTTCTTCACGTTGTCGAAGCTGTGCAGCAGGTTGCCGGTCATCAAAAAGTCCACCTTGCCGGCCGGCAGCAGCGGCCGGTTGTTGACCTGCGGCCCGCCGGGGCGGATGGTGACGTCCAGCCCGTAGCGCGCATAGGTGCCGTCGGCCCGCGCCTGATAGAAGCCACCGTGCGCGGCCTGGGCCTTCCAGTTGGTGGCCAGGGTGACGCGGTCGGCCGCCATGGCGGGCCCGCCGGGCAGCAAGGCGAGGGCGGCCAGGGCCAGGGCCGGGGCCGGAAGCAAGGCGGTCGTGCGGCGGCGGGCGGTCATGTCGGCAAGGAAAGTGCGAGGTGGCGGCAAGGATGGCACAGCCCGCGCGGCCCGTGCCGGCAGGCCTGGGGGTACCGCTTCGGCGGCCAGCGCGCGACGTCGCCCTCATCCCTCAGCGCTGCGACTCATGCCAGCGCCCGATCAGCCGGCGCGTCAGCGCGCGCAGCAGCAGGTGCACCGCCACCCCGGTGGCCGACACCAGCACCAGCGCGGCGAACATCTTGGGGATCTCGGTGCGGAAGCTCGCCTCCAGGATGCGTGAGGCCAGGCCCGTCTCGCGCCCGGCGGCGCCGGCGGTGAACTCGGCCACCACCGCGCCGATCAGCGCCAGGCCGCCGGCCACCTGCAGCCCGCCCAGGAAGTAGGGCAGCGCGCTGGGCGCAAGCAGCAGCCGCAGGGTCTGCCAGCGGCTGGCACGGTAGAGGCGGAACAGGTCGCGCAGGTTCGCATCCGCGCTGCGCAGGCCGGTCACCGTGCTGGAGACGATGGGGAAGAAGGCGACGATCCACGCGCACACCAGCATGGTGGCCAGCGCGCTGTCGGTCAGGATGAGGATCAGCGGCGCCACGGCGATGACCGGCGTGACCTGCAGCACCACCGCAAACGGCGCCAGCAGCCGCTCCGCACGCGGCGACAGCGCAAACCACGCGCCCAGCAGCAGCCCGCCGGCCACGGCCAGCAGCAGGGCCGCGGCCATGATGCGCAGCGTGACCCACCAGCTGGCGGCCAGCGAGGGAAAGCCCTGCGCCAGCGCCCGCGCGATGGCCAGCGGGCCCGGCAGCAGGTAGGCCGGCACGTCGAAAACGCGCACCGCCGCCTCCCAGCCCAGCAGGAAGATCAGCACCACGATCAGCGGGCCGACAACGCCCCGGACGGCGGCGGTGAGGCGCCGTTCGATATGCGGCGCGGCTGGCCGCGGCGGCGCAGCCGTCAGCGGGTCGCGCGGCTGGCCGGTCGCCGCACCCGGTGATGCAAGTGGCGGCTGGGGGCTCATGGCTGCATGCCGGGTGCGGCCGCAGCGGCCGTGCCGGTCGTCGCGGCGCCCGGCGCCCAGCGCGCTTCATCGCCGGCCGCACCCACACCTGCACCCGCCGCCCTCAAGGCCGTGGAGACGGCGGCGCAGCGCGCGGCGTAGTCGGCGCTGGCCCGCCAGGCGTCGTCGCGCGCCTGGGCCGGATGCACATCGATGACCGCCGCCACGCGCCCGGGCCGCGGGCTCATCACCACGATGCGCTCGGCCAGGAAGACCGCCTCCCAGACGCTGTGGGTGACGAACACCGCCGTGAAGCGGCGCGCGGCCCACAGGGCCAGCAGGTCGCGGTTGAGCCGCTCGCGGCTGATCTCGTCCAGCGCGGCAAAGGGCTCGTCCAGCAGCAGCGTGGCCGGCCGCGTGACCAGGGCGCGGGCGATGGAGGCGCGCATCTTCATGCCGCCGGACAGCTCGCGCGGCAGCGCGGACTCAAAGCCGGCCAAGCCGACCGCAGCGAGCTGCTCGCGCGCCACGGCCTGGCGCTCGGTGCGCGGGCGGCGCTGCAGCCGCAGCGGCAGAGCCACGTTGTCCAGCACGCTCGCCCAGGGCATCAGCGTGGGCTCCTGGAAGACGAATCCGATGTCGCCCGAACCGTGCGGCGCGGTGCGCTGCAGCGTGCCGGCGCTCGGCTCGTCCAGCCCTGCCAGCAGGCGCAGCAGCGTGCTCTTGCCGCACCCGGACGCGCCCAGCAGGCAGGTGAAGCCGCCAGCCGGCAGCGCCAGGTCGATGCCCGACAAGGCCAGCAGCCCGCCGGGATGGCGCTTGCCCACGCCGCGCAGCGTGTAGGCCGGGGCCGCGGCGGGCGCGTGGCAGGCGTGGTCCGGCGCGGCGTCCGGCGACGGATGAGGCCCGCTCACCGCCCCGCGCCGGCCGGGCCGCCGGGGGCGGATAGCGGCGCGCACACGGCTGCGGTCACCTCGCGCACCGCCTCGGCCGACCAGCCAACCAGCGCGCAGGCCGCATCGGCACGCAGCAGGCCGCCGGACTCGTGCGCCTGCAGCGGCTCCAGCGCGGCATCCACCTCGGCACCGATGGCCAGCAGGCGCTGCACGCGCGGCGTCTCGCGGGCCCAGTCCTCGGCCGACTGCGGCCGGGCGCGCACGAAGGCCGCCACGTCGGCGGCCAGGCCCCAGGAGCGGCACAGCGCCGCGCCCAGCGCCGCGTGGCTGACGCCGAAGGCCTCGACCTCGGCAGCGATCACCGCCGCCTCGTCGGCCGCCGCGGCCGCCTCAAGCTCGGTGTAGCGCTGGCGGTCATAGGCATAGAGCACCGCGCGCCCGCTTTCGGCAAACAGCCCCGAGGTGTGGGCCAGCCAGGCGTCGGTCTCCAGCTGCGCGGCCACCCGGCTCATCGCCAGGCCGCGCAGGCCGGCGCGGTCCCAGATGCGCTCGAGCAGCGGCCCGGGCGGGAAGGCCGCGCGCAGGCCCATCTCGAAGGTGATGCCGGCCACCTCGCGCATGCCCAGGTAGCGCACCGCCTCGTGCACGGTCTGCACGCGGTGCAGCAGGCCGAAGAGCGCGGAGTTGACGGTGCGCACGATGGCCGAGGCGAGCGCCATGTCGGCCTCGATCAGCTCGGCCATCTCGCCGACGCGCGCGTCGTCCTGGCTCATCAGCAACGACAGCTTCACCAGCGTCTGCGGACACGCGGGGATGTCGATGTTCAGCGAGCGCAGCTGGGGGTCGATGCTCATGGGCGCGGACCACGCGGCCGGTGGTCGGAAAAAGCAGCAGGACCGACCATGGTAGGGGCCCGCAGCGCCCAGGGGCAAGACGGCATAAGCCGCATCCCGGCGGGGTCATTGCCCCGGCCGGGTGCGGCGCCGGTCACGGCCGGCAGGAGGCAGGGCGGCACAGCCGAGCCGTGGGCCCGGCCGCGGCCCGGTATCAGTCCTTGCTGGACGAGGACGAGGTGCGCGTGTCCGGCGTCGTCACGCTCAGGTCGCTGCGCACCGAGGCCACACCGTCCACCTTGCGCGCCAGCGACACCGCACGCTCGCGCGCCGTCTGCGACGGCACGGTACCGGTCAGCGTGACGGCCCCGTTCTTGGTGTCGACGTTGATCGCCGTGGCCTGCAGGGTCTCGTCTTTGATCAGGGCGGACTTGATCTCAGCCGTCACCTTGGCGTCGTCGAACGCCTGGGCGGTCTTCTCGGCCCCGCGCTCCACCGCGGCCTTGGCCTGGTCGGTGCGCTCGGCGATCGCCACCTTGGCTTCCTGCGCGTTTTGCTCGGCCGAGGCCTGGGCCTGGTCCACGCGCGCTTCCATGCGGGCGCTGGCTTCGCGGCCGGCCTCACGGCTGTCGGCAATCGCCTCGTCGAGCTTCTGGCCCGGAGTCTGCGACACCTGCTCGTCGCGGCGCTCGCAGCCCACCAGGGCGGCGGCAGCCAGCACGCCGGCGATCACGGCCACGCCGGTCTTCTTGCTCCACGGGGTCTTGACGGTGGTCTTCATGGCGGTCTCTCCTGTCGTCTCTTCAAAGCTGTGCAGGCGGGCCGGCACGCGGCGCGGCCCGGGCGGATGTGACTCACTCTAGGGCGGCGGGTGGCGCGGGGCTGTCGTCCCGGCCCGAGCCGCGGCGTCATCCCGCACCGACGCCGCTGCGGGCGCATGCCGACAAGCGCGCCTGCCTGCCGCCGCCGCGCCACCGCGCGGCGTGCAGCCCGTCACCAAGCACGGAAATCAAAACCCAAGCGCTGCCTGCGGTCTTGTAGACGCGCGCGTACCCTAGGCGCCCGCGCACCGGCGCATCCGCTCATCCCAGGCCGGCCGGCGCGCGCCCTGCCGCACACCTCAAGAAAGAACCCCATGCCGACCCTGTTCGACCCCATCCGCATCGGCGACATCGATCTCGCCAACCGCATCGTCATGGCCCCGCTGACGCGCAACCGCGCCGCCCCGGGCCGCGTGCCGCACGAGCTGTCCATCGAGTACTACCGCCAGCGCGCCACGGCCGGCCTCATCGTCACCGAGGCCGCGCAGATCAGCCCGATGGGCCAGGGCTATCTCGACACCCCGGGCATCTACAGTGACGAGCAGATCGCCGCGTGGAAGCGCGTCACCGACGCCGTGCACGCCGCCGGCGGCAAGATCGTCATCCAGCTCTGGCACGTGGGCCGCATCTCCCACGTGTCTCTGCTGCCCGGCGGCGCCGCGCCCGTGGCGCCATCGGCCATCCGCGCCCAGGCCAAGACCTTCACCACCGAAGGCTTCGTCGACGTCTCCGAGCCCCGCGCGCTGGACGCCGAAGAGATCCCCCTGATCGTGCAGGACTACCGCGTGGCCGCGCGCAACGCCATCGCCGCCGGCTTCGACGGCGTGGAGGTCCACGCGGCCAACGGCTACCTGATCGACCAGTTCCTGCGCGACGGCTCCAACCAGCGCGACGACGACTACGGCGGCTCCATCGAAAACCGCGCCCGCTTCCTGCTGGAAGTCATGCGCGCCGTCACCGAGGAGATCGGCGGCGGCCGCACCGGCATCCGCCTGTCGCCCGTCACCCCGGTCAACGATGCAAGCGACAGCAACCCGCAGCCGCTCTTCAACTACGTGGCCGAGCAGCTCGCCCCGCTCAAGCTCGCCTACGTCCACGTCATCGAAGGCCAGACCGGCGGGCCGCGCGACATCGCGCCGTTCGACTACCAGGCCCTGCGCCAGCGCTGCAAGGCGCCCTGGATGGTCAACAACAACTACACCCGGCAGATGGCGCTGGACGTGATCGAGAAGGGCGAGGCCGATCTCGTCGCCTTCGGCCGCCCCTTCATCGCCAACCCCGACCTCGTGCGCCGCCTGCGCGAGGACCGGCCGTGGAATGCCGTCAAGCCCAAGCTGCTCTACGGCGGCGGGGCGGAGGGCTACACCGACTATCCGACGCTGGACGCAGCCTGAGGCTGCGGGCCGCGCGAGGCCGGGCACACCGGGACTGTGCGCAGCGCCCCGGCGTCGCCCCGATCGCCAAGTTCCGCATGGCAGCACGGCCTCCCGAGCCGCAGACGGCCCGGCGTTTCCGCGTTACGCTGTCGCCTTCACAGCCGCCGGCCACCGGCGCCCAACGAGGAGACCCCATGCAGCAACGCGAGCAGCTCTACATCAACGGCCGCTGGACGGCCCCGCACGGCGCCGGCCGCATCGACGTCATCAATGCCTCCACCGAGGCGGTGATGGGGCGCATCCCGGAGGGCGATGCGCAGGATGCCGACGCCGCCGTGCGCGCCGCCCGCGCCGCTTTCGACGCCTGGGCGGCCACCTCGCCGGCCGAGCGCGCCGGCTACCTGCAAAAGATCGCCGATGGCCTGAAGGCCCGGCAGGCGGAGCTGGCGCAGCTGATCGCCGGCGAGCTGGGCATGCCGCTCAAGCTGGCCAGCATGATCCAGGTGGGCACCCCCATCGCCAACTTCGGCTACTACGCCAAGCTGGCCACCAGCCACCCCTGGGAAGAGAGGGTCGGCCACTCCAAGGTCATCAGCGAGCCGGTCGGCGTGGTGGCCGCCATCACGCCCTGGAACTACCCGCTGCACCAGATCGCCGCCAAGGTGGCGGCCGCACTGGCCGCGGGCTGCACCATCGTGCTCAAGCCGTCCGAGGTCACGCCGCTCAATGCCTTCGTGCTGGCCGAGGTGATCGACGCCGCCGGCCTGCCGCCGGGCGTGTTCAACCTCGTCTCGGGCACCGGCCCGGTGGTCGGCGAGGCGCTGGTGGCGCATCCGGAAGTCGACATGGTGTCGTTCACCGGCTCCACCCGCGCCGGCCGGCGCATCAGCGAGGTGGCTGCTGCCACCATCAAGCGCGTGGCGCTGGAGCTGGGCGGCAAGTCGGCCTCGGTCATCCTGCCCAGCGCCGACCTGGCCGCCGCCGTGAAGGGCACGGTGAACGCCTGCTTCCTCAACAGCGGCCAGACCTGCTCGGCCCACACGCGGATGCTGGTGCACGAGTCGCAGTACGAGCAGGCCGCCAAGCTGGCGGTGGAGGTGGCCGCGCGCTTCACCATCGGCGACCCCTTTGGCGACACCGCCAAGCTGGGCCCGCTGGTCTCCGACGTGCAGCGCGAGCGCGTGCGCGGCTACATCCGCAAGGGCATCGAGGAAGGCGCCGAGCTGCTGTGCGGCGGCCCCGATGCGCCGTCCGACCTGCCCACCGGCTATTACGTGAAGCCCACCGTGCTCGGCCGCGTCAAGCCCGATGCCACCGTGGCCCAGGAGGAGATCTTCGGCCCGGTGCTGAGCATCCTCACCTACCGCGACGAGGACGAGGCGGTGGCCATCGCCAACAACACCATCTACGGCCTGGCCGGCGCCGTGTGGGCCGGTGACGACGCCGAGGCTGAGCGCGTGGCCCGCCGCATCCGCACCGGCCAGGTCGACATCAATGGCGGCGGCTTCAACCTCTTCGCGCCCTTCGGCGGCTACAAGCAGTCCGGCCACGGCCGCGAGATGGGCCACTTCGGGCTGGAAGAGTTCCTGGAGCTGAAGTCGCTGCAGTTCAAGAGCTGAAGGCGCAATCCCGCTGAGCGCGGCGCCGGCGATACCGCACCCTTTGCGTGCGGATTGCCCAGGCGCCTAGGATGCAGGGCTTCTAGGGCCGCCCCCGCCGGGCGGCCTTTTTCTTGATCGCGTCTTTCCATGACGCCGCCCAGGAAGGAGCCCGCATGCAGCCCCCCATCATCGTGTCGTCCCTGGATCTGGAGCGCCTGGAGCGGCTGCTCGAGGCCACCCCGGCAACGCCGACCACGGCGGCGCTGCAGGCCGAGCTGGATCGCGCCGAGGTGCGAGCGCCGCAGGACATGCCACCCGATGTGGTGACGATGAACGCGACGGTGCGCTTCACCGTGGAGCCGGGGGGTGAACCGATGGAGCGCACGCTGGTCTATCCCCGGGATGTCGCCGCCGATGCCGGGGCGCTGTCCGTGCTGGCGCCCGTGGGCAGCGCGCTGCTCGGCCTGCGGGTCGGGCAGCGCATCAGCTGGCCTGCCCCCTCCGGCGCGGTCACCGTGCGTATCGAAGCGGTCATCTACCAGCCCGAGCGCGAGGGCGCTTTCCACCGTTGATCGCACGCCGGGACTGCCGGCCGCGGCCGCCGGTCAGATTTGCCGGCGGCGGCGTTTCAAACAGGCGCTACCGCCAAACCAGCGTATACACACCGCGTTTTTTCCGACCGTCGCTGCGCCGCAGCATGGTGCATCCCTAAATCATGGGAACGCTCCGCACAAGGGTGATGCGCTGCGGAACCGCGGCACCTATAACTGCTCCAGGCTTCGCCGGATCTGCGGCGGGGTAGCTCCTTCGACCGTGAGAGGCGGAGGTTTTGACTCTCAGACAGCAATTGGAGCAGACATGAAACTCAAGACCCTGGTTGCCGGCGTCGCGCTGGCCTTGGCCTCGGCAGGCTCGTTCGCCGCGAGCGCGCTGACCTTCGTCTCGAACGCCGACGGCAAGAGCGCCTTCTTCGGCGGCGCTCACCTGACCGGCACGTGGACCGACGAGTTCTACTTCGACCTCGTCACGCCTGGTGTGATCGACGGCTCGGCCATCTCGGTGTGGCTGCAGCCCAAGCAGGACTGGGACTTCACGTCCATCGTGCTGTCCGATGGCACCAACAGCTGGAATTTTGCGCCGACGGCCACCTCGACGGACGGCCTGGAGGTCTACACGCTTGCCCCGACGACCATCGGCACCGGCAGCTACACGCTCACCATCTCCGGCGTGGTCGGCGGCGGCGCCACCTCCGGCTCCTACGGCGGCAACATCAACATCTCGGCCGTGCCCGAGCCCGAAACCTACGCGCTGATGCTCGCCGGCCTGGGCGCCATCGGCATGGTGGCCTCGCGCCGCCGCGTGCAGCGCTGACATCGCTGCTGCCGCGCGCGGGAGTGATGCCCCGCAGTCGCGGCAGGTGGAAGGGGGCAAGCGCCCCCTCGGAGGCGTCCGGGACGGCGCCTTCGGGAGACAGACGAAAGACGGCGCGGCTCGCAAGAGACCGCGCCGTCGCTCTATTTAGCGGTTGGTTTTTAGCGGTATTTGGCGGCCTGTCGGCCCGCCTGTCCGGCCAGCGATTCAAGCCAGGGAGGACGGCCCGCCGCCCCGCCCGCGCCCTTGCGCCCATCGAGCGGCCGCGGCACGGCAGACTGACCGACGCTCGCTGCGTTCAAGCCGCAGCGCGGGCCGCACCGCCGGCCGCCCCCGTCGCGTGGGCCTGCGCCTGGCAGCGAACCCATTCGTAGTTCTCGACTTTCACGGTGCGGCAGGCCAGCCAGTATTTCCAGGTGCTCTTGGGCCAGATGGCGAAGTTGATGCCGTCGGCGGTCTGGTACCAGCTCTTGCAGCCGGTGCTCCAGACGGTGCCCTTGAGATTGCGCGTCATCTCGGCCAGGAAGTCGGCCTGCGCCTGCGGCTTGACGTCCAGGTAGTCCGCGCCCTTGGCCTTGAGCTGCTGCATGCAGCGGATGATGTAGTTCACCTGCTGCTCGATCATGAAGATGATCGAGTTGTGGCCCAGCCCGGTGTGCGGGCCGACCAGCTGGAAGAAGTTGGGATAGCCCGCCGTGGTGATGCCCAAGTAGGACGTCGGGCTCTTGGCCCAGTCCTTGGCCAGCGTGTGGCCGCCGCGGCCCACCATCTCGAAGTCGCGCATGTAGATGCGCGGATCGACGATGAAGCCGGTGCCCAGGATGATGCAGTCGGCCTCGCGCAGCTTGCCGTCCTTGGTCACGATGCCGTTCTCCGTCACCTCCCGGATGCCGTCCGTCACCAGCTCCACGTTGGGCCGGTTGAAGGTGGGATACCACTTGTTGGAGATGAGGACGCGCTTGCAGCCCAGGGTGTAGTCGGGCGTGAGCTTCCTGGCCAGCACCGGGTCCTTGACCTGGTAGGCGATCCACTTCTTCAGCAGCTTCTCGCCGATGCGGGCGAGCGACGGGTTGAAGATCGGCCACACGCGCGACTCATTGGTCCAGTACAGGCGCCAGCGGTGCAGCGTGCGGGTGATGGGCAGGGCGGCGAAGATCTTCTTGCGCAGCTCGCTGTAGGTGCGCTCGTCACGCGGGATGACCCAGGCGGCCGAGCGCTGGAAGACGTGCAGCTGCTTGACCTTGGGTGCGATCTCCGGCACGTACTGGATGGCGCTGCCGCCAGTGCCGATGGAGACCACGCGCTTGCCGCTGAGGTCGTAGCTGTGGTCCCACTGGGCCGAGTGCATGACCTTGCCCTTGAAGCTGTCCAGGCCCTTGATGTTCGGGATGGCCGGCACGTGCAGCGGGCCGGAGGCCAGCACCCAGTGGCGGCACTGGATGGTCTCGCCGGTGTTGGCCTTCAGCGTCCACAGGCCGGTGGCCTCGTCGAAGCGCGCACCGACCACCTCGCGGCCGAAGCGGGTGTAGGCCCGCACGCCATAGCGCTGCGTGACGTTCAGGATGTACTGCTGGATCTCATGCCACGGCGCATAGCGCTTGGTCCAGTTCGGCTGGGTGGCGAACGAGAAGGAGTACATGTGCGACTGCACGTCGCAGGCGGCGCCCGGGTAGTGGTTGTCGCGCCAGGTGCCGCCGACCTCGTCGGCCTTCTCCAGCAGCACGAAGTCGGTGATGCCGGCCTCCTTGAGCTTGATGGCCATGCACAGGCCGCCGAAGCCGCCGCCCACCACCACCACCTCCACCCGCTTGGGCAGGGTGTCGGTGGGCGCGGCGCCGGGGTTGGCCGGGCGGGCGGTCGGGTGCAGGGGGTCCGGGGATTGGTACATGGCGGTCTCCTGGGGTGTGACGCAGTGCGCGTTCGTCTGAGTGGCCGCATGGTGGGCCTGGGTGCAAGCCCGGGCTAGGCGCGCTTCGGCGAGAAATTGATAATTCCGGCCAGATCGCCGCCCGCTTGGCTGCTCTTGCGGCCGGTGTCCGGGTAAGCGAGCAGCCCCCCACGGCGGCTCCGGCCATCGTCGGGTTGCCCCCCTAGGCATCCGGGCGCCCACCGGCCCGGCGTCGTGGCGCTCTACTGCCGTCTTGCGCGGCTTCACCATGCCCACCCGATCCGTCCTCGGCCTGCTCTACACCGTGCGCGGCTTGAAGAAGCTGGGCGAGGACCCGTCGCCGGTGCTCGCCCGCCACGGGCTGGACCTGGAGACCATCGCCCCGGACACGCGCATCGAGCGCGCGCGCGAGATCCGCATCTATGCCGAGCTGGCGGCCGGCCTGCGCGACCCGCTTGCCGGCCTGAAGCTCGGCACCGAGTACGGCCTGGGCGGCTACGGCCCGCTGGCCATGCTGCTGATGACCTGCGACAACGCCTGGCAGGCCTTCCAGACCGGCATCAAGTACCAGGAGCTGACCTTCCTCTTCGGCACGCTGAGCCTGGAGCCCGGCGAGCGCGAAAGCGCCCTGGTCCTCACGCCCATGCCCATGGCGGAGCAACCCTTCCGCTTCCGCGTCGATGGCGAAGTGGCCGGCACCTACAAGCTGCTGCGCGACATGCAGCAGGGCCTGGGCCTGGACATCCAGCCCGAGCGCATCGAGATGCCCTATCCGCGCCCGCCCGAGGCCGCGGCCTACGAGGCGCACTTCGGCTGCCCGGTGAGCTTCGGCCATGCGCAGGCGCGCTTCTGGTTGCGCAACGAGCACCTGCAGCTGCGCTTTCCCACTGCCGACCCGACGGCGCATGCGCTTTTCGTCAGTCTGTGCGACCAGCAGCTGCAGGCCCAGCGCAGCACCACCGGCGACCGCCTGGCCGACCGCGTGCTGGCCCACTTGGCGCTGTTCGTGCAGCGCTATCCCAGCGCGGCCGAGGTGGCCCGCAGCTTCGACCTGGCCGAGCGCAGCCTGCGCCGCCAGCTGCAGGACGAGGGCACGAGCTTCCGCGAGCTGCTGGCCCGCACCCGCCAGGACAAGGCGCGGCATCTGCTCACCGGCAGCGCCCTGGGCATCGAGGCCGTGGCCCAGCAGCTGGGCTATGCCGAGCCGGCGGCCTTCATCCACGCCTTCAAGGGCTGGACGGGGATGACACCCGCGGCCTTTCGCGCGCAGGCCCGCGCCGCAGGGGCTGCGCCAGCCTCGGTAGCGGCGCCGAGCAGCGCCGGGAACGGTGTGCCGAGCGCCGAACTGCCGCCAGCCGCGCCGCGCCCGCGTGAGTGAGCGCCCGGCCGGGCCCGCACGGCACGCTCAGCCGAAGCTGCGCACCAGCGCCACGATCAACGCCACCAGCAGCGACAGGCTGACGGCGATCAGCCCGATCAACACCCACCCCGCCCGCCGCGCCAGCCGCCGCACCTGGTCCGGATGCGCCCGCGCATCGGCCAACTGCGCCTGCCACAGCCCGGCCGGCGCGAGCCGCACGGCCAGCGACAGCCCCAGCGGCAGGATGATCAGGTCATCGATCTGGCCCAGCAGCGGAATGAAGTCCGGCACCAGGTCAATCGGGCTGATCGCATAGACCAGCACCGCCAACGCCACCCACTTCGCCGGCCGCGGCGTCGCAGGGTGGCGAAACAGCTTCCACAGGGCAGCCAGGTGCAGCATCAGCTGCTGCCGGTTAGCCAGGCGCCAGAGTTTGCGCAGGAGGGTCATGGGCGGGGAGATGGCGGCTGAGGGGTGCCTTGCAAGGGCGGATGGCAAGGTCGCCGCCCCACATAAGCACGCGGGATGCCGGACAGGATGCGCTGACTAGCAGCATGGCGCCAATACGCCGAAGGGCGAACTGCGGACCGCGGCAGACGACTCAACCCGGAGCTGCTGGCGGTGGTAGTCGACGAAGTGCTTCAGGACTTGATGCGGCGGTCGAGACCCGCCCGGGGCGAAAAAGTGCTGGTCCGCTGGCTCTATGCCGTTTTGTGTGGAAACGCTTCGCGTCATGTCGGCATGGCTGGCGCGAACGGACTGGCCGGCAGGTGCTTGAGCTTGGACATGCGCAGGTAGGCGATGGCGATGAAGTTCTGGCTCGT
>JBMOQL010000009.1:0-185588 GCA_049321005.1 Pseudomonadota bacterium | reverse complement strand
CCACCCCTTCCCATCCCGAACAGGACCGTGAAACACCTCAGCGCCGATGATAGTGCGGATTCCCGTGTGAAAGTAGGACATCGTCAGGCTATTATTTAAAACCCCCGGTCGGCGATCGGGGGTTTTTTCTTTTTGGTCTCGGAATTTTCTGCGTTCAGTTCGAACCTTGTGGCCTGGCCGTGCGCAGAAACAAGGATGCGAAGTGTGGCAGGATCGCCTCGCGAGTGCGGGTCGGACGTTTGCCGCCTCTGACCTCGCAGTCTGGACGGGGTGGGTGGCTGCTGTATAGTGGGTTCCATGTTCGATGTACTCGTCTATCTCTACGAGAACTACTGGCGCCCGGATGCCTGTCCCGAGCAATCCCAGCTGACGCGCAAGCTGACCGCGGTGGGCTTCGAGGATGAGGAAATCGAAGAGGCGCTGAGTTGGCTGGATGGCTTGGCCGCGGTGGCGCAGAGCTACGACGGCGAGCAAGCCGCACAGAGCGTGCGCGTGTATGCAGCGGCGGAGCAGGACCACCTTGGTGCGGAGTCCATTGGTTTCCTAAGCTTCCTGGAGTCGGCCGGGGTGCTACCGCCGGTCATGCGTGAGATCGTGGTGGAACGGGCTATGGCCATCGCGGGCGGCCCGCTTGAACTTGATGATCTGAAGATCATCGTGCTGATGGCTTTTTGGAGCCTGGGCGAGGAGCCGGACGCGCTGATCCTGGATGAACTGCTGGTCGACCCTGCGGATCGGGTCATTCACTGACCATTAGACCACCACAGGGCCACGCCGCCTGGTGGGTGGCCTGACCGTTGCGGCGGTGGCATGCCGCCGGCTTAGCTTGGCACGGGAAGGTGCGACTCGGTGGCGTATGGCCTCTCCGTGAGGAGCACCCGCTTGCGTCGTTCAATGGATGAACGACATGCTCGCCTCAAGCTGCCAAGTGTGTTTGGCGCGTTCAGGAAAGCAGGCGCTCAGGATCGGCGTCCAGCTTGGCCAGGGCCTTGCGTGTTGCGCGGGTGGTGAGCGACTCGTCCTCCGCGGGCACGAGCAAGCCGGCCTGGAGGAAGGCAGCCAAGCGGTGTGACTGAAACAGGATGCCGCGACCGTTGGGCGTCGAGAAGAGCATGAGATGCTTGCGCACGCCTTGCCAGACGAGTTGGACCGGCTCTACGCGGTTGCGGTAGTCGAGCTGGTACCAACTGCCGACCTGCAGTTGCTGGGCCCACTTGAGCATGCTCGGCGTGGGCGTCGAGCCTCCGCCGCTGACGACCTCGAGGTTCTCGGTCTCGTAGTCGGAGAGGTCCATGATGGTCGACTGATCGACCTCGATGTCACCCACCTCAGGTAGCAGCTCGTCCAGCGTTTCCAACCGGGACATGAGCTGGGCGAGGCGGTCGTCGGAAATGCTGGCGGCTTTCGCGGTGAAGGCCGCGGCCAGGGAGTTGTTCAGCCGCTGAATCTGCTCCTCCTGCTTGACCGGCGGGATGCCCGAGCCGGCCATGCCTTCGCGCAGGTTCTTGAGGAGGGGGGGAAGCCGTCGGATGACTTCCGCGCGTTCTTCGCGTGACACCTTGGCGCTGGCGGACCAGATCAGATCTGCGGCGGCGCGTTTCATGGCACGCGTCTCGTCGGCATTGGGGCCGTGCTTGACGGCCGTGGTGGCCAGCACGTCCGCCCACACATGGAAGAGAAAATCGCGCACTCCCTCCTGTACGGGCACGTCGTTGAGCATCTTGCGCAGCTCGATCGTGTACTGGATGGCCAGCGTTTCGCGCTGCTCGACCTGCTGAGCAAGCGAGACGCCCTTGCGGGTGGTCTCGTGTTCGGTGAAATAGTGCTTGAGGAAGCGCTCGAACTCAGTGAGCACCGTCTGGAAGACGCGGCGGCCGGTGTCCGGATAGGCCTCCACAACCTGAACGATGCGCTTGATCTCGAGCTCCAGTGCGTCGCCGACGGTGCCTGTGTCGATGTCGAAGCCCATGACGCAGGAGCCCATGCGGTCGATGAGCTGGCGGGCGGGATGGTCGACGTTGGCAAAGAAGTCGGGCTCACCGACGGCCACGCGAAGCACAGGCATCTGCAGCCGGGCGAACCACACGCGCACCGATGCGGGGATGCGCTCGTCGGTCAGGATGCTCTGGAACATCAGCGCGACCACCTCGATGGTGGCGCGCTCGACCGGCGTGTCGGCGGCTTGTTTGAGGGCCTGTTTGCTGCGCTGCAGCTCTTCGAGCACCAGCGGCGGGGCCGGCTCCTCAGGCGTGCCTTGCGTGACGGGGCGGAAGCGCTGCTGGATCTGCGCTTGCGTCTGCCGGATGGCCTCGCCGAGCCGGGCGGAGGCCGGCTGTGGTCGGCGGCCGGGCAAGCCGGCGTAGTCGGTGAGGTGCCGACTCATCATTTCGTTGAGCCGGCTGAGGACGACCTCGGCGTGATGCTGTGTGGGTGAGGTGGCCGTGGTGTCGCCGGCACCCCCGCTGGCTCCTGCGGGCCGGCTGGCGCCTGGGCGTGTGCCGGGCGCGCCGCCCGCACCCGTGCCGCCCGGTAGGGTGGAGGGGCCGGTCGGCCCCATGCTGGTATTGCCGCCGACGCTGCCCAACCCGCCGGAGCCGGAAGGCCGCGCCAGACCGGGAAAGGCTGAAGCACGGCTGCGCCGAATGAACGGCCGCAGATCGATCTCCGGGCGCACACCCTGCCCGAGCAGCCAGCGATTGGCCTCGTGGTAGCCGGCCTCTGCCAGCGCTGATGCCTCGTCGTGGATGACGGTTTGCAGCGTGCGCCAATGCTCGAGAGGCAGGCCGGCGGCCAGCCAGGCATCGAGCACGCTGTTGGCCAGGGTCTGCGGCTGAAGCAGGTCCTGGCTGGAGAGATCTTTGAAGCGCTCCAGTGTGGACAGCCGCGCACGCAGGTCGGTGAACTGCCAAGTCGCACGGTCGCTGATAGCCAAAGCCAAGCGAGAGGCAAGGATGTCGTGCTCGATGGTGTCGTCGTCCACCAGCGAGAACTCGCGTCGCGGTGCGGCAGGCGCCTTGGCGCCTGGGCCAAGAGCAGCCAGGTCGGCGGCGACCAGTCGGTCATGCCACTGCTGCTGCCACACCGGCGCGCGGGGCGGCAGATCGAGGGCGGCGTCGCGGCGTCGCGCGTGGATGGCTGGATCCGCGGCAGCCTGGGCCAGCAGCCGCGCGCCCTCCACGACGGCCGTCACCGTGGCCGGCAGCTCGCGCACCAGCAGATCGAGGTAGGTGCGGCGGGCTTGTCGGGCAAGGGACGTTGCGTTGGGAGGCGCCATGTCGGACGGTGAGGGGCGACGGACCCGCTTCGACCGACTCTACACCACGGCCCCGGCGTTGGGATCGTTGGGATCGCGCTCCCGGCGCGTGTTTTTGACGAGGTCTTCGCGCTTGACGCCGAGCCACATCGCGATGGCGGCGGCCACGAAAACGGAGGAGTAGATGCCGAAGAGGATGCCGATGGTCAGCGCCAGCGCGAAGTAGTGCAGCGTGGGGCCGCCGAAGATCAGCATGGCCAGCACCATCATCAGCGTGCTGCCGTGGGTGATGATGGTGCGGCTGGTGGTGCTGGTGATGGCGTGGTCGATGACCTGGGGCGTCTCGAGCTTGCGGAACTTGCGGAAGGCTTCACGCACGCGGTCGAAGATGACCACCGACTCGTTGACCGAGTAGCCCAGCACGGCCAGCACGGCTGCCAGCACCGCCAGCGAGAACTCCCATTGGAAGAAGGCGAAGAAGCCGATGATGATGACCACGTCGTGCAGGTTGGCGATGATCCCGGCCACCGCGAACTTCCACTCGAAGCGGATGGCGAGGTAGACCATGATGCCCAGCACGGTCAGCGCCAGAGCGATGGCGCCGTCGCGGGCCAGCTCGGCGCCGACCGAGGGGCCGACGAACTCGCTGCGCTGCAGGCGTACCGGCTGGGCGTCGACCGGGCCGCAGGCGGGCTTGTCGACGTGCTCGCCACGGTCGGATACGTAGCGCTGGGTGGTCACCGCCTGGCCCTCGGCCTTGCACAGGGCGCCGAAGACCTGCGCGACGACAGCGTCCTGCTTGACGCCGCCGCGGGCGGGCAGGCGGATCAGCACGTCGCGCGAGCTGCCGAAATTCTGCACCTGCACCTCGCCATAGCCCAGCGACTCGACGACGCCGCGCGTTTTGTCGATATCGGCGGTGTGCGCGTACTGCACCTCCAGCACGGTGCCGCCGGTGAACTCCACTGAGAAGTGCAGCCCGCGCGTGGCAATGAAGAAGACCGCGGCGATGAAGGTGAGGGCCGAGATGACGTTGAGCAGCAGCGCATGCCGCATGAACGGGATGTCGCGCTTGATGCGGAAGAATTCCATGGTGGATTTCCGTTGACGGTGGGGGCCTGTGCTCAGGCCTGCGCGGCGGGCTTGGCGTCGGTCTCCGGGCGCCAGACCTGGCCGATGGCGACGGTCTTGAGCTTCTTCTGGCGGCCGTACCAGAGGTTGACCAGGGCGCGGGAGAACATCACCGACGAGAACATCGACGTCAGGATGCCCAGGCAGTGCACCACGGCAAAGCCACGTACCGGGCCCGAGCCGAAGATCAGCAGGGCCAGGCCGGCGATCAGCGTGGTGACGTTGGAGTCAAGGATGGTGGCGAACGCCCGCTCGTAGCCGTGGTGGATGGCCGTCTGCGGGGCGGCGCCGTTGCGCAGCTCCTCGCGGATGCGCTCGTTGATCAGCACGTTGGAGTCGATGGCCATGCCCAGCACCAGCGCGATGGCGGCGATGCCCGGCAGCGTGAGTGTGGCCTGCAGCATGGACAGCACGGCCACCAGCAGCAGCAGGTTGAAGGCCAGCGCGAGCGTGGAGAAGACGCCAAAGAGCGCGTAGTACGCGCACATGAAGACGGCGATGGCAATGAAGCCGTAGAGCACCGAAGTAAAGCCCTTGGCGATGTTGTCGGCGCCCAGGCTGGGGCCGATGGTGCGCTCCTCGATGATCTCCATCGGCGCGGCCAGCGAGCCGGCGCGCAGCAGCAGCGCGGTGTCGGCGGCCTCTTCGCTGGTCATGCGGCCGGAGATCTGCACGCGGCCGCCGCCGATCTCGTCGCGGATGACCGGCGCGGTGACGACCTCGCCCTTGCCTTTCTCGAAGAGCAGGATGGCCATGCGCTTGCCGATGTTCTCGCGGGTGACGTCGCGGAAGATGCGCGCGCCGCGGTCGTTGAGCGTCAGGTGCACGGCCGGCTCGTGGTTCTGGTCGAAGCCGGGCTGGGCGTCGGTGAGGTTGTCGCCGGTGAGGATGACCTGGCGCTTGACGATCAGCGGCTGGCCGCCGCGCTCGACATAGCGCTCGGTGCCGAAGGGCACGGGGCCGCTGCCGGTGAGCGCGGCAATCGCCTCGGCGCTGTCGTCGACCAGGCGCACCTCCAGCGTGGCGGTGCGGCCCAGGATGTCCTTGGCCTTGGCCGTGTCCTGCACGCCGGGCAACTGCACCACGACGCGGTCGGCGCCCTGCTGCTGGATCACCGGCTCGGCCACGCCGAGCTCGTTGATGCGGTTGTGCAGGGTGGTGATGTTCTGCTTGAGCGCCTGCTCCTGCACGCGCTTGGCGGCGTCTGGGCGGATCTCGGCGACCAGGCGCGGCCCACCGGCCGGGGTGGTCAGCAGCAGGTCGGGCTGCTGGTCGGCCAGCAGGGCGCGGGCGGATTCCAGCGTGGCCGCGTCGCGGAAGGCGACCTCGATGCGCTGGCCCTCGCGGTTGATGCCGGCGTGGCGGATGTTTTTCTCGCGCAGCAGGGCGCGGATGTCGCCGGCGGCGGTCTCGGCGCGCTTGGTCAGCGCGCCCTGCATGTCCACCTGCAGCAGGAAGTGCACGCCACCACGCAGATCCAGGCCCAGGTACATGGGCAGTGCATGCAGGCGCGTCAGCCAGGCCGGCGAGCGCGAGACGAGGTTGAGGGCGACGATGTAGGACGGGTCGGCGGGATCGGGGTTGAGCGCACGGGAGATGGCGTCTCGCGCCTTGAGTTGGGTGTCCGGGTCGGCGAAGCGGGCCCGCACGCTGTTGCCCTCGCGCTGGACGAAGTCGGCCGTGATGCCGGCGGACTGCAGCGCGGCCTCGATCTGCGGCACGACGGCGTCGGTGAGCTTGAGTGTGCTCTTGCCGCTGGAAACCTGCACGGCCGGCGCCTCGCCGTAGAAGTTGGGCAGGGTGTAGATCAGCCCGACCACCAGCGCGATGGCGAGGATGGCGTATTTCCACCAGGGGTAGCGGTTCATGTGCGGTCCTTGCGGCGTGGCGCGCGGGATGCGGGGATCAAGACGAGACGGCCGCCCGCAGGCGGCCGTGAGGGGCGGCTCAGCAGGCGCTCACTTGGCCTGCACGGTGCCCTTGGGCAGCACCTGGATGACGGCAGCGCGCTGCACCTGCACTTCGGTGTTGGGCGCGATCTGCAGCGTCAGCAGGGTGTCGTCGAGCTTGGTGATGCGCCCCAGCAGGCCGCCGGTGGTGACCACCTCATCGCCCTTGGCCAGGGCTTCGATCATGGCCTTGGTCTCCTTCTGCTTCTTCATCTGCGGACGGATCATGATGAAGTAAAGGACGACGAACATCAGCACGATGGGCAGCAGGCCCATCAGGCCGCCACCGGCGGGCGCAGCGGCGCCGCCGGTCTGGGCAAAGGCAGAGGAAATCAGCACGGGAAACCTTCTGTGGCAGGAATACGGGAGACAAACCGCCAGATTCTACGCAGCGGCACCCCGCAGGCGGCCGCCGCCGCCCGGCTCCACGCCCACCTCCTTAGAACACCACCTTGACCATCGGGTGGCCGGTGAGCGCGCGGTAGAGGTTGTCCAGCTGCTCGCGGCTGGTGGCGGTGATGGTGAGCGTCAGGCCGATGTAGTTGCCCTTGGCGCTGGCGCGCATCTCGATCGTGGCGGCGTCGAACGCCGGGTCATGCGCCAGGGCCAGCTCGGCCATCGCCTGGGCGAAGCCATCGACATTGGCGCCCATCACCTTGATCGGGAAGGCGCTGGGGTACTCGATCAGCGAGCGTTCCGGGGGGATGGATGGCATCTGCTGCATGCGGGCCTCCGTTGCAGGTCAGGTCATTGGATGGCCAGGCGCAGGGCGTCCCACGCGCGGCCGAACCAACCGGCGGTGCCCACGGCATCCAGCACGACCAGGGGCCGCTCGGTGATGAGCTGGCCGCCGGCGCTGATGCGGATGGTGCCCACGCGCTGGCCGCGGCTCAAGGGGGCGATGAGCGGGTCGGTGCGCTGCACGTCGGTCTTGAGGCTGCTGCCGGTGCCGCGCGGCACGGAGACGACCAGGGGCTCCGTGCTGCCGAGCTTGACGGCATCGGCCTCGCCCTTCCAGACGCGCGCGGTGGCCAGCGCCTGGCGGGCGTCGTAGAGCTTGACCGCGTCGAAGGCGGTGTAGCCCCAGTTGAGCAGCTTCTGGCTCTCGTTGGCGCGGGCTTCCATGCTGGCGGCGCCGATGACCACGCTGAGCAGGCGGCGCGCGCCGGCGGGGGTGTCGCGCTTGGCGGTGGCGATCAGGCAATAGCCGGCGTTGTCGGTGTAGCCGGTCTTCAGGCCGTCTACCGTGGGGTCGCGGTAGAGCAGCAGGTTGCGGTTGGGCTGCTTGATGCCGTTGTAGGTGAACTCGCGCATCTTGTAGTACCCGAGGTACTGCGGGAAGTCGCGGATCAGGCGCGAGGCGATCACCGACAGCTCGCGCGCGGTGCTGGTGTGGCCGGCGGCCGGCAGGCCCTCCGGGTTCTTGAAGGTGGTCTGCTTCAGGCCGAAGGCCTGGGCCTGGCGGTTCATCAGGTCGACAAACGTCTCGACACTGCCGCCCACCGCTTCGGCCAAGGCCACGGTGGCATCGTTGCCGCTCTGGATGATCATGCCCTTGATGAGGTCTTCGGTGGCCACCTGGCTGCCAACCTTGATGAAGGTGCGCGACGCACCCGTCATGCCGGTGCGCCAGGCGCGCTCGGAGACGGGCAGGGTCTGATGCAGGCTGAGCTTGCCGTCGCGCAGCGCGGCGAACACCAGGTAGGTGGTCATCAGCTTGGTCAGCGAGGCGGGCTCGACTGGGGCGTCGGCGTCCTTGGCGGTCAGCACCTGGTTGCTGGCCATGTCCAGCAGGATGTAGGAGCGCGCGGCGACCTCCGGCGGCGTGGGCGCCTGGGCGGCGGCGGGCAGGGCAACGGCCGCGGCAGCCAGGGTGGTCAGCGTGGCCGCGAGGGTGCGGCGCAAGGGGGCAAGGGCAAAGGCGGATGCGAGGGTCATGAACGGGGCGGGTACGGGGATGGCAGCCAGCCGCCGCGTCGTGCAGCGGGCAGCCGGGGTGGGTCAGCCCAGCGCGGCGCGCAGGTGGCGCTGCGCCAGGTCCTTGAGCAACGCGAGCTGCCCGTGGAAGAAATGGCCGACGCCGGGCACCACGGTGACCGGCAGGGTCTGCGGGCGGGCCCAGTCGAGCACCGCCTGCAGGGGCACAACGTCGTCGGCTTCGCCGTGGATGACGAGCGTGCCGGCGGGCACGTCGGCCACCTGGAAGCGTCCGGCCGCGGGGCCGACAAGGATGAGCTGGTCCGGTTTTGCCGCGCCCAGCCGGGCCGTGGCCTGCGTGGCGACGAAGCCGCCGAAGGAGAAGCCCGCCAGAACGAAGGGCCGGCCGGACTCGCGGAAGTGGTGGACGACGGCCAGGAGGTCATCGACCTCGCCGCGGCCCTCGTCCCAGGTGCCGGCGGAGCCGCCGACGCCGCGGAAGTTGAAGCGCACGGCCTGCAGCCCGCAGGCGCGCGCGGCGCGAGCCAGGGTGTGCACCACCTTGTTGTCCATGGTGCCGCCCTGGGTGGGCAGCGGATGGGCGATGACGGCCACGCCACGCGCGGTGCCGGCGGGCGCCTCCACCGCGCATTCGATGAGGCCAGCGGGCCCGTCGATGTGCAGGACCTGGGGCGATGCGGACATGCGCGGCAGCGGCGGAGTGATCAGCGTCCGACGTCGGGGGCGAGCAGCAGCCGCTCGACCACGCGGCCGTGGGTGAGGTGCTCGTCGACGATCTCGTCAATGTCGTGCGCATCGACGAAGGTGTACCAGGTGCCCTCGGGGTAGACCACGGCCACCGGGGCGCCGCTGCAGCGGTCCAGGCAACCGGCCTTGTTGACGCGCACGCCGCCCGGGTGGGCCAGGCCCGCGTCCTTGACGCGCGACTTGCAACGGTCGAAGCCGTCCTTGGCGCCGTGGTTGGCGCAGCAATCCTCGCCGTTCTCCCGCTGGTTGAGGCAGAAGAAGATGTGGCGCTGGTAGTAGCTCATCTTCGGGATTCTAGGTTTGCGCCTGTGCCGCAGCCGGCGGTGTGGGCTGGGCCAGTCGGGCCAGCAGCCAGACGATGGCCGCATAGGGCCACAGCCAGCCCACCCACTGCGCCAGGCCGTGGAAGCGGATGAACCGGCCCTGCTCCCAGCCCTGCAGGCTGAGCACGGCGTAAGGGTCCGGCGGCGCCTGGTTGACCAGGGCGCACAGGCTGGTCAGGCCCACCAGCCCGAGCCCGGCCAGCAGCCGCGCCGGCAGCCAGGCCAGCACCGCGCCGACGGCCAAGGCCAGCGCGAATCCCGGCGTGGTGGCTGGCGTCAGCCAGGACAGCGCGTGCGCCGGGCCGAAGTTCAGCGCCGTGGACAGCGTGGTCGCGCCCCAGCCCAGGGCCGCGCCGCCCAGCATCATCACCAGCCGGGGGCCTACGCGGCGCGTGATGATGAAGGCCACCACCACCGGCGCCAGCAGGCCCAGCGCGATGGTGAGCGACTCGCCCAGCGGGGACAGCGGCTCGTTCCAGGCCAGCGGAGCGGGCGCCCACGCGGCCCACGGCGTGCCCGCCAGCAGCTCGGCGGCAAAGGCGGTGAGGCGGTCCAGCACCTGGCCCAGGCCGAAGGGCACCGGTGGCGGAAAGAGCAGCCCCAGCGGCCACAGCAGCAGCAGGATCTGGCCGTTGCCGCTGTGCGGATGCCACCAGCGGTCGCGCCGGCGGCGCAGCGCGTCGAACCAGCCGAGGTCCTGGGCCAGCACCGCCAGCAGCGCGCCGCTGTAGCCGCCCAGGCTGTTGAGCAACCAGTCCATGCGCGAGGGCACCCGGGTGGGCAACAGATGCTGCAGCGTCTCCAGCGCCCAGGACAGGCCGCAGGCCACGGCGCTGGCCGCCAGCAGTGCGCGCGCTGGCGAGGCGCCGCCACGCAGCAGCGCCACCGCCCACAGCCCGCCCAGCGGCACATAGCCGCCGTAGTTGGACAGCAGGTCGAAGGGCAGGTGGTAGTGCGTCCAGTGCAGCCGCAGCACCGCGGGCCAGCCGCCGGCCGGCGGCAGCCAGCCGGCAAACGGATGCAGCGTGGCGTAGACGATCAGGCCGGTCAGCAGCCAGGCCAGCGGCCAGGCGGAGCTGCGCGGTGTGGCGGCCACGTTGCGTCCGCCCGTCGTCAGAAGGGCTTGACGATCACCAGCACGACGATGGCGGCGAACAGCAGCACCGACACCTCGTTGTAGACGCGCAGCCAGCGCTCGCTGCGCCGGTTGGCGATCTGCTCGAAATCGCGCAGCAGGCGGCGGTTGTAGTGGTGGTAGCCGATGGTGGCCACGACCAGCGCCAGCTTGGCATGCATCCAGCCGTTGCCCGGCCCGTGCAGACCCATGCCGAAGTAAAGCCAGAGAAAGGCGCCGAAGGCGATGGCCACCAGCATCAGCAGGGAGGCAAAGCGGTGCAGCCGGCGGCCCATCAACAGCAACCGCTCGCGCTCGGCGTGGCTGTCGGCCGGCACAGACGCCAGATTGACAAAGATCCGCGGCAGGTAGAACAGGCCGGCGAACCAGGCTGCCACGAAGATGAGGTGCAGGCTTTTGATCCAGGGATACATAGCCGCCGCATCATAGGCCGGCACGCCATGGCGCCCGGCGGCCTGCCGTCAGACGGCGGGCTGCATTCCCGCCGATGGACCAGTGGGCACTGATAGCCCAGGGCAATCCGGCAAATCTGCGAGAAAAAAAGAGCCCCGGCCGAGGCCGGGGCTGGCAAGCCTTAACGCTGTCATCACGGTAAGGCACCTGCTCAGGGAGGAAAAGCAGGGAATGCGGCCTGGCGGCACAACATTCGGGGCGCAGTATAGCGATGACCCTGAGGGCGTGCAGGGAGCGACCTGCGCGATGCGCCCCCCGCCTGTGCCAAAACGCCGAAATTGCTAGATTTGCTGCGCTTTGCGGCTCATTGTTTGCATTTCTTTACGCGGCGGTTCTGGCCCCCGGGCTTTGCCGGGCCATCAAGCGGTCGCTTGGCCTTGAGCAAGGTGTCGGCCAAGCGGCTGGCCTATGCTGTCTGTCTTGCGCCGCCCCGGCGGCCCCCAGGGCCGTGCCGCCCGTGACCGAACTGCCTTCCATGCATTACGAACAACGCTTCCCGCTGCATCGCCCGCGCCGCCTGCGCCGCGATACCTTTACGCGCAATCTGGTGCGTGAGCACGTGCTCACCGTCAACGACCTGATCTATCCGGTCTTCGTGCTCGATGGCCGCGACCACGTGGAAGACGTGCCGTCCATGCCGGGCGTGCAGCGGCTGAGCCTGGACCGGCTGCTGCCGGTGGCCGAGGACTGCGTGGCCCTGGGCATCCCGGTGATGGCGCTGTTCCCGGTGATCGACCCGGGCCTGAAGACGCCCGACGGCCGCGCCGCGCTGGACCCTGATGGCCTGGTGCCGCGCGTGGTGCGCGAGTTGAAAAGCCGCTTTCCGCAGCTGGGCGTGCTGACCGACGTGGCGCTGGACCCGTACACCAGCCACGGGCAGGATGGCGTGCTGGATGAGACCGGCTACATCGTCAACGACGAGACGGTGGCGCTGCTGACCCGGCAGGCCCTGGCGCAGGCGGCGGCCGGCGTGGACATCGTGGCTCCAAGCGACATGATGGACGGCCGCATCGGCGCGATCCGCCAGGCGCTGGAGGACGCCGGCCACATCCACACGCGGATCATGGCCTACAGCGCCAAGTACGCCAGCGCCTATTACGGCCCCTTCCGCGAGGCGGTGGGCTCCAAGGGCAACCTGGGCAAGGCCGACAAGAAGGTCTACCAGATGGACCCGGGCAACAGCGACGAGGCGCTGCGCGAGGTGGCGCTCGACCTGGCCGAAGGCGCGGACATGGTGATGGTCAAGCCCGGGCTGCCGTACCTGGATGTCGTGCGCCGGGTGAAGGAGGAGTTCCGCGTGCCGACCTTTGCCTATCAGGTCAGCGGGGAGTACGCGCAGATCAAGGCCGCGGCGGCCAATGGCTGGCTCGACCATGACGCCGTCATGATGGAGACGCTGCTGGCCTTCAAGCGCGCCGGGGCGGACGGCATCCTCACCTACTTCGCCCGCGAGGCGGCGCGGCTGCTGCGCGCCTGAGGCTGGCCTGCCCGCGACGTTGGATCGCGGGCAGGGCGTCGTTGCGGGGCAGAGTGCACGCGCGGCGGCAGCTGCCCGAGGTCTTGCCGCCGCCCGATGCAAGCCACGCTCGCTAAGCTGCGGCCATGCGCATCTTCCACATCCGCCCCGATAGCTTCATCGAGCTGGAGGACTTTCCCGAGGAGCTGCCGCCATCGGGCTTCCTGTGGGCGGCCAGCGGGCGGCGGGAGTTCGAGGTGGCGCAGGCGGCGGTGCAGGCCGCGCTGCAGCGCCTGGACGGCGGGCAGCTGGTGGACCTGCACGTCTCCGACCTGCTCAACAACCAGCTGCCCTCGCAGTTCGACTACACCTCCTGGTACGACTTCTTGGTGTTCCGCCGGCTGGCGGCGGGCGTGGGGGCCGACGAGCTGTTCGTGGATGACAGCCACGGCACGGCTGCCTCGGCCCGGCGTGCGCTGGAGGCGATCGACACCAGCCCGGTCGGTTTTGCGGTGTTCGACCGCATCCTGCTGACCGTACACCCCACCGACTGCCAGGTGCGCGAGGCCTTCATCGCGCGGCTGTCGCAGCTGGCTGGCGCGCAGCAGGCGGGCCCGGCCTGCGATGGCAGCCCCGCTGCCCGGCTGGTGGTCGCCTCGGACGGCGGGGAGGCCGGCGACCTGCTGGCCGATGCCGCGGTACAGGCCCACGCCGCTGCCCTGGCGGGCGAGGCCCGCCCCGAGCCGCGCGGCGACCTGCGCATGGGCGCCAGCCGCATGCCGCCCAGCCCGGCCGACCTGATGTTGCGCATCGTCAACCACATGGTCGACGGTTACTTGGCGCTGCGCCGGCTGCTCACGCGCCAGTTGGGTTACTTGCAGACCGAGCTGCTCAGCGCCAGCGGCCGCTTCGACAACTGGCAGGCGCTGCTGGAGTCGCGCAACGCGCTGCACATGCTGGAGGACATCTGTGAGGACCAGCGCGCCGCCGTGCAGGAGTGGATCGATGCGCTGGACGAGACGCCCATCCCGGCCAACAAGGCCGCGGCGCGTGAGCGCGACCTGCTGCGCGTGCGCTCGCGTGACGTGTTGGAGCACATCGAGCGCGTGCTCGGCCACGTACGGCGGCTGGAGTCCTCGGCTGAAGGCGCGGTGCAGATGCATTTCTCGGTGCAGGGCAATCGCACCAACGACATCATGCGCACGCTGACCGTGCTGACGGCCATCTTCCTGCCGCTGAACCTGATCACTGGCATCTTCGGCATGAACTTCGACGCCCTGCCGCTGATCCACGATGCCGCCGGCTTCTGGGTGGCTGCGCTGATGATGCTGGCGGTGTGCGTGGTGCTGATCTGGTTCTTCTGGCGCAAGCGCTACCTGGGGGCGCCGCGATGAAGACGCCCCAAGCCGCGGGCTTGTCTGACTCGCCCGGGGAGGCGCAACCGCCGCTGGCTGCCGGCGAGGCGACGCTCGCCTTCCTGCTGCGGCGCATGCGCCACACCAGCGACTTCCCTGCGCTGTCGGAGTCGATTGCCAGCATCCAGAGCCTGTCCAACGCCGAGCACGAGCGGCTGGACCGGCTGGCCGAGGCCATCCTCAAGGACGTGGCGCTCACGCACAAGCTGCTGCGCCTGGTCAACACGGCCGGGCTGCGTCGCACCGGCGAGCCCATCAGCACCGTGTCGCGCGCGATTGCGTTGATCGGCTTTGCGCGCGTGCGCGACCTGGCCACCTCGCTGCTGCTGGTGGAGCACCTGCAAGACAAGCAGCACGCGCAGCAGCTCAAGGAGGAGTTCGTGCGCGCCGTGCTGGCCGGCACGCTGGCCGACGAGCTCTGCCAGGTCGCTGGCCGCAGCGAGGAGGCCTACCTGGCTGCGCTGATGCGCAACCTGGGCCGGCTGCTGGCCGAGTTCTACCTGCCGCAGGAGGCCGCCCAGGTGCGCGAGCGCTGCCGGCCGGATGGCGCGCGGGCAGCAGCGGGCGAGGGCCCAGGCTTGGGGATGGGCGCGGGCGTGGCCCCGTCTGAGCGGCCGTCGCCAGGCGCGGCCGCCGCGGGCACCGGCCAGACGCCGGTTGCTACATCCGGCGGTGCAACTGCCGCCGCGCCGATCAGCGAAGCCCGTGCGTCGGAGGACGTGTTGGGCTTGAGCTACGACGCGCTGGGGGCCGGTGTCGGCCGCCACTGGGGGCTGGCCGACAGCCTGCTGCAGCTCATGGCGCCGCCCGTGGGCCCGCTGCCCGGCCGCAGCCTGGACGGCGACCCGCAGCGCCTGCGCTGGCTGGCCTCTGCGGCCAACGAGGCGGCCGATGCGCTGTTCTTCCATCCGCCCGATGTGGCGGCCGACAAGCTGCGCCTGATCGCCATGCGCTATGGCCGCGCGCTGGGCGCCGGCCCGCAGGACTGGCTGGACGCCGCCGTGCGCGCCCGCCAGCGCCTGGCCGAGCTCTCGCGCGGGCTGGAGCTCAAGCTCACGCCGGGCTCGATGGCCGAGCGGCTGCTCGATGCCTATTACGTGGATGCGCCGCAGGCCGGCCGTGACGCCGGCCCCCCGGCCGTCTCCGAGCTGGGCGCCCTGGACGCCCCCCGCGCGGAGCCGCCCGCCGAGGACGCGGCGGCCATCCTGACCGCCGGCATCCAGGACATCACCGCCACGCTGGTCGATCAGTTCACGCTGCCCAGCGTGCTGCGCATGGTGCTGGAGACGCTGCTGCGGGCGCTGGGTGCGCGGCGGGTGGTCTTCTGCCTGCGCGATGCGCGCGCGCCGCGGCTGGTTGGCCGCTTCGGGCTGGGCGAGCGGGCGCAGGAGCTGGCGCCGCGCTTCGACGTGGCGCTCCTGCCGCCCGGCCCGTCGGCAGGCGGCGCCGTGCCGGATCTGTTCAGCGCCATCGCGCTCAAAGGCGTGGACACGCTGATCGAGGACGCCAGCGCGCCGGGTATCGCCGCGCGGCTGCCGGCCTGGTTCCGGCAGGAGCTGGCCGCGCCCACCTTCTTGCTGCTGCCGCTGGTGCTCAAGCAGCCGGCGGGCGACAAGGTGATCGGCCTGATCTATGCCGACCAGGATCGCCCGGGCGGCCTGCGCCTGGACGAGCGCGAACTGGCCCTGGTGCGCACACTGCGCAACCAGGCGGTCATGGCCTTTCGCATGGCCGGCTAGGCTGGCGCCGGCGCGCTGCAAACCGACTTACTGCGCACCGACTTGCTGCGACGCCTGCCCGGCCAGCGTGGCCCGCGCCAGGCAGAGGTCCGACCAGGCCAGCGCCTTGTCCGCCGGGTTGCGCAGCAGGTAGGCCGGGTGGTAGGTGACGATCAGCGGCACGCCGTGGTAGCGGTGCACCTGCCCGCGCAGGCGGCCGATGGGCTGGTCGCTGCGCAGCAGGGACTGCACGGCAAAGCGGCCCATGGCCAGGATGATGCGCGGCTGGATCAGCTCGATCTGGCGCAGCAGGTAGGGCTCGCACTGCGCCATCTCGGCCGGCTGCGGATTGCGGTTGCCCGGTGGGCGGCACTTGAGCGTGTTGGCGATGAAGACCTGCTGCTCGGGCGACGCCTCGGCGCGCGTCAGGCCGATGGCCGCGAGCATGCGGTCCAGCAGCTGGCCCGAGCGGCCGACGAAGGGCTCGCCCTGCAGGTCCTCCTGCTCGCCGGGTGCTTCGCCGACGATCATCCAGTGCGCCCGCTCGTTGCCGACGCCGAAGACCGTCTGCGTGCGGCTGCGGCACAGGTCGCAGGCGGTACAGCCGGCCACGGCTTGGCGCAGCGCGGGCCAGTCCATCTGCTCGATGCCGGCCGGGCGGGTGCCGGTGGCGGCGGGCGCGGGCGTGAGGGCGGGGGCGCGGCGCGTGGTGGGCCCAGAGGTCGGTGCGGCGGCCGGCTCGTCGGCGGACGCCAGCGCCGTCAGGCCGGCCTCGCGGGGCGCGTGCTGAGCGGCGGCTGCATCCAGGGGACGCCCGGGCGCCGCGGCGCCTGATGCAGGCAGCGGGGTGTCGATCGCCGAGCCGTCCGGCACGGGCCAAGATGCGCCGCCCGGCGAGGCGGTGGCCGGTCTGGCCGCAGGGGTGGGCGCCGGGCGGCCGGCCATGGGGCCCTTCGCCGCATCGGCCGCCGGGCCCGCGGGGGGAGCGTCATCCGGCGTTGTCGCACGGCGCCGGCCCTCGGCCCCGCGCGGCGCCGCGCCGGGCCACCACAGGGTCAGGCCCATCTCGCGCAGCAGGGCGAGCTGGCGGTCGGTCCAGCTCATGCGGCGGCCTCGCGCAGGTCCAGGCTCATGACGATGGCGTCCTCGCGGCCGTCCCTTGCGGGGTAGTAGGCGCGGCGGCGGGCCACCTCGCGGTAGCCGGCGACCTGGTAGAGCTGCCGCGCGCGCTCGTTGCTCAGGCGCACCTCCAGCCACAGCTGCTGGGCGCCGTCCTGCAGCGCGCGCACGCGCAGCGCGTCGAGCAGCGTGCGGGCATGGCCGCGCCGCTGCTCGCTGGGCGCCACGGTCAGGTTGAGCAGGTGCATCTCATCGACGCCCTTCATCGCCCAGTAGTAGCCGATGAGATGCCCATCGCGCTCGTCGAACAGGCCTTCGGCCAGGTAGCCGCTGGCCAGCGAGCTGATGAAGTTCTCGCGCGTCCAGGGGAAGTCGTAGGCGGCGTTCTCGATGATCAGCACCTGCGCCAGATGCGGGATGCCGAGCGCGCGCAGCCGCGTGCCGGGCGGAGCCAGCGATGCGGCGGGGCGGTGGGGCAGGGCGCTCATGGGCGGAGGAGATCGCAGGGCGGAATCGTGAGGCGCCGGGGTCGGCGGTGCGGGCGAGGGGCAGGTCCGATCAGCGGTTGGCGTGGCGGGTTCGGCTTACCCCATCTCAAGCCGCGGCTGCGCGGGCGGCGCGCTCGGCGGTCGTCTCGGCCACCTTGTCACGCACGTAGAGCGGCAAGGCCAGGGCCGCGTCGATGGCGCGGCCGGCCGCCCACTCCATGCTGGCCAGGCGCAGCAGCGCGGCGGCACGGGGCTGGGCGTCCGGGGTGCGGTGCACGAAGGCCGGGAGACTGGCCAGGGCATCGGCATGGGCGAGCAGCGCATTGCCGGCTGCCACCAGCGGCGCCCCCCGTGCAGCGCGGACGGACAGCTCGGCGGCCAGGGTTTGCGGCCGCCACAGCGCGGCCGGGTGCTCGGGCTGCCAGCCGCCGGCGGTGAGCTGCCAGGATCCGGCGTAGGCCTCGCCCATGCGGGCGTCGGTAAGGGCCCAGAAGACGGCTGGCCCATCGCTGGCGTCGAGCGAGCCGGCTGCAGCGAGGGCCTGGCGCGCGTCCTCGGCCACGGCCAGCAGTGTGTCGATGGCGATCACCGGCCGGCCGGCGCCCAGCGCCAGCCCCTGGGCCACCGCCGCGGCGGTGCGCAGCCCGGTGAAGGCGCCAGGTCCGCGGCCGAAGGCGATGGCGTCCAGGTCGCCCCAGGCCAGGCCAGCGTCGCGCATCAAGCCTTGCAGGGCGGGCAGCAGGCCTGAGGAGGCCGCCGCACCGGCCGGCAGCTCCAGCGCCCAGCTGCGCCTGTCGGCTTGCAGCCCGACATGCACGACGGAGGTCGCGGCATCCAGGGCGAGCAGGCGGGGCGCGGACATCCTGGCAAGTGTAGCCAGCGGTGCCCGGCCGACTGGGCGGCTGCGGCATCATGCCGCCATGAAACAAGCGGGATGGCGGTCGGCCGCGGGGCGGCGGGCCTGGGCGGCTGGGGCGATGGCCAGCGCGGCCATGGTGACGGCTCTGGCGTTCGTGCTCGCGCCGCAGGCCGCGCATGCCGGCAAGCGCCCCGCCGCGGCGGCTGGATCTGGCGTTCTTGCGGGGGCGGCTTCTGCCGCGCCCCATGCGGTCCCGCAGCCGCCCGACGCGGCCTCACCGCCGGCGCAGACCGGGCCGGTGCCCGCCGCCGCCGACGTTGCCCCGCAGCCGCCGGGGGCGCTAGGCCGCCTGCCCCCCGGCATCGCCGCTGCGCTGGACGCCACCGGCCTACCGCCGTCGGCTCTGGCGGTCGTTGTCCTCCGGCTGAACGACGCGGCCGCGCCTGGGGGCGCTTCCTCGGCTTCGCCTGTCTCGCTCGCCATCCCGCCTGACCGTGTCAACCCGACGCCCCCTGAGGCCGCCGCTGGCCAGGAAGCGATCGAAGCCCGCGGCGTATCGGCGCAGCGGCCGGCGACCGCAGATGAGCGTGCAGGCGCACCGCCCGCGCTGCGGCTGAGCCTGGCCGCGCACGAGCCGCGGGCGGTGGCCTCGCTGATGAAGCTCTTCACGACCTTGGCCGCGCTGGACCGGCTGGGGCCGGACTGGCGCTGGCACACGCCGGTTTGGCTGGCAGGGCCGGTGCGTGGCGGCGTGCTGCACGGCTCGCTGCACATCGCGGCGGCCGGCGATCCCACGCTCAGCGCCGAGCGTCTGTGGCTGCTGGTGCAGGCCGTGCGCGCCCAGGGCGTGCGTGAGATCCGTGGCGACATCGTCATCGACGACACCGCCTTTGCCGAGCTCCCCGGCGGTGACCCCGCCGCTTTCGACGGCGAGCCGCTGCGGCCATACAACGTGTTGCCGCGCGGCTTGGTGCTGGCCCAGCAAGCGGTGCTGCTGCAACTGCGCCCGGACGCACTAGCGGGGCTGGCCCGTGTCTCGACCCTGCCCGAGCTGGCCGGCGTGGACTGGCCCGCCAGCGTGCCGCTGGAGCCCGCTGCGGCCTGTGGCGATTGGCGCACGGCCCTGCAGCTCGACCTGGCCAACCCCAACCGGCCCCAGCTGCGCGGCCGCTATCCGCTGGCTTGCGGCGCACGCGACTGGCCGCTGGCCTGGCCCGAGCCCCAGCCCGGCGAGCATGCCCGCCGCGCCATCGAGGCGGCCTGGCGGCAGGCCGGCGGTGGCCTCGGTGGGCAGGTGCGGGCGGGCCCGGCCCCGGCGGGCTTGGCGCCGACACTGGGGTTTGGCTCGCCGCCGCTGGCCGAGGTGGTGCGCAGCATCAACAAGTACAGCAACAACCCGATGGCCCGGCTGCTGTTCCTGACGCTGGGCTCGGATGCCGCCGAGCCGCCCGCGCCGCTGCCGCCGGATGCCGCGGCCTTGCGCTCGCTCGACGCCGCGGCCCGGTCGGCGCAGGGCTTCGCGAGTTCGCCTTCGGGCGCCGTGGCCCCTGCGGTCCTGGCCGCCGCCGATGACGGCCCGGTCTGGCGCCCGCCCCTTCGCCCTGCCACGCTGGAACGCGCCCGCCGCCTGGTGGCCGACTGGGCGGTGCAGCGCGCCGGTTGCCGGCCGGGCGAGCTGGTGCTGGACAACGGCTCGGGCCTGTCGCGCGAGGAGCGCAGCAGCGCCGCCTGCCTGGCCGCCGTGCTGCAGGCGGCCTGGGCCAGTCCGCTCATGCCGGAGCTGCTTGCCTCGCTGCCCGTGGCCGGGGTGGACGGCACTGCCCGCCGACTGGGCGGTGCCGAGGCAGCCGGCCGCGCGCACTTGAAGACCGGCTCGCTGCGAGACGTCATGGCGGCCGCCGGTGTGGTGCTCGGCCGCTCCGGTGCCCGCCATGCCGTGGTGGTGTTGATCAACGACCCGCGCGCCGCCGCGGCGCGGCCCGTGCTTGATGCCGTGCTGCGCTGGGCCTGGGACGACCTGGCGCCATGAGCGCCGAACGCTCAGCGGCCCGGCCTGACTCGCCGGTGCCAACCGGCCGGCCGGGGCCGGTGGCGGCATCGGCATGCGCCTGCGGCCTTGTTCACCTCGTCAACCCTGCGCCCGCGCGATGAGCGACCTGCATCACTGGACCCACTGGATCGGCACCGCCGCTGCCGTGCTGACGACCTCCGCCTTCGTGCCCCAGGTGTGGCTCACCTGGCGCAGCCGCGACGTGGCCGGCATCTCGCTGGGCATGTACGGCATCTTCACGCTGGGCGTGGCGCTGTGGCTGGCCTACGGCCTGCTGCTGCGCGAGTGGCCGCTGATCGTGGCCAACAGCCTGACGCTGGCCCTGGCGGTGATGGTGCTGGCGATGAAGATCGCCTGGCGAGGCGGCCGATAGGCCGGCTGCCGGGGAGTCGGGGGCGCGGGCAGCCGGTACACGGCCCGCTGCCGGCCTGGGCTGAGGCGCCTCAGGACGCGGCGGCGGCCCCCCGCCCGCGCGTCATTCCCAGTTGTTGTTGACCTGGTTGACCGCGCGGCTGCCCAGCAGGCTGTGCGTGTTGGGCGACAGCCAGGCGCCCCAGGACCAGACGTAGCTGCTGGTGGAGCTGATGCCCGAGATGGCGTTGCTGTCGCAGGCGCCCGGCGTGCTGTCGGTGTTGGACGGGCACAGCTCGCCCATGTTGTAGCTGGAGTTCTTCAGATCGGTGATCAGCGCGTCGGACTGCAGGAAGGCCACTCGGCGGCCGTCGACGTTGCTGCCCAGGCCATTGAGGCTGCGCAGGCCGTTGTTGTAGAGCGCCCGGCGGCTGCCGTAGCCGCTGAAGTCGGGCGACTCCTCGATCTTGGGCACGTTGACCAGCAACACGTGGATGCCGCTGTCGGCCAGGGCGCGCACGCGCCGGCCCAGCTCCTGGGCCTTGGCTTCGAGCTGCGCGTCGTTGAGCGCCGAGCCGGTGATGTCGTTGACGCCGACCAGCACCACCACCAGGTCGCCCGAGGCGAAGCTGGTGGCATTGATCGCGCTGATGACGTCGTCGGTGGTCCAGTCGGGCTGTGCCTGCAGGAAGGCGTTGGGCGCGCTGGCCAGGCCGATCGGGCAGGCGTCGAGCTCCTTGCGATAGTGCTCGTTGACCAGGTACTGCACCCACAGCGCGTTCTGGGCGCAGTAATAGGGGGCGCCGCTGCCGCTGCTGTTGGGCACATTGACCGAGTACTTGACGCCCGTCGCCGTGTCGATGGCGCTGTACTCATCGCCGAAGATGAAGATGCGGCTGGGCTTGAACGGCTCGACGCGGTCACCGCCGCCACAGGCGGCCAGCGTGGCGGCCGCGACGACGGGCAGGGCGGCGCGGCGCAGCCAGCGGGCCAGGGTGGGGAGGAGGCGGGTGGAGGAAGCGGGCATCGCGAAGGTCTTCAAGGAGAAATCGGGGCCGCGCGGGCTTGCAGGGAAGCAGCCTGGCACGGCAAGGATGGCGCCGGTCAGCCGGCCGCGGCGGCACGCTGCAACCGGTCGCGCACGCCGTCCCAGGCCGGATCATCGGGCGGGGCCTCCACCCAGATCAGCGGGGCGCCGCTGGCGTCCAGCTCTCGCAGATCGGCAAAGAGGCTGTGCGCAGCCAGGCGCGCGGTGGCGGGCATCAGCCGGTGGACGATGCGTGACGCCGCCATGGCGTCCATCGGTGCAGCAGCCTGCGGCCAGTAGCTGCGCAGCGGGCCGCGGCAATATACCGCCAGCGCCGCGCCGCTGCCCGGCGCGGCGGCCAGCTCGGGGCCGATCATCGCCAGCGCTGCCTTCAGCGGCTCGGCAGTCATCAGCCGTACCCGAGCGCGCGGCGCGTAGTGGGCCGCCAGCGTGCCGGAGGCGCGCAGCGCGGGGTCGCCGCGCTCGGTGAGCGGGCCGGCCACGGCCTCGATCTGCTGGCGGGTGAGCACGCCCGGGCGCAGCAGCACGGGCCGCGCCCCGCGGCAGTCGAGGATGGTGGATTCGATGCCGACCTCGCAGGCGCCGCCGTCGAGCACACAAAGCTCATCGGCCGCCAGCTCGGCGAACTCGCCCATCACATGCGCGGCCTGGGTCGGGCTGATGCGGCCGAAGCGGTTGGCGCTGGGCGCGGCCACGCCGGTCACGCCCAGCTCGGCCGCGCGCTGCAGCAGCGCGCGCGCCACCGGGTGCGCCGGGCAGCGCAGGCCGATGCTGTCCTGCCCGCCGGCGGCCGCCTGGCCGATGCCGGGCCGGCGCGGCACGATCACCGTCAGCGGCCCGGGCCAGAAGGCATCCATCAGCCGGCGCGCCACCGGCGGCAGCTCGGCGGCATAGGCCAGGGCGGCCTCGGCATCGGGCACGTGGATGATCAGCGGGTGGTCGGCCGGCCGGCCCTTGGCGGCAAAGATGCGGGCCACGGCTGCGTCGTCGTCGGCGCGCGCGCCCAGGCCGTAGACCGTCTCGGTGGGCAGCGCGACCAGCGAGCCGGCAGTCAGGCGCTGCGCGGCTTGGTCGATCGCCGCCGGGTCACGGCCGTCCAACAGCAGCGGGCCGGTCATGGTTGCGGGCGCCCGGCTCACCAGGGCGCGATGCCCAGGATGGAAGCCACGCGCAGGGCCGTCTGGCGGGCGGCATCCGGCGTGGCGGCGGTCACGGTCAGGTGGCCCATCTTGCGGCCGTGGCGGGCCTGGGTCTTGCCATACAAGTGCACATGCACGCCGGGCTCGGCCAGCACGGCGGCCCAATCTGGCTCGCGCGGCCGATCCTGATCATCAAACCAGAGGTCACCCAGCAGGTTCAGCATGACAGCCGGCGAATGCTGGCGGGGCTGTACAAGCGGCAGGCCGGCCATCGCGCGCACCTGCAGCTCGAACTGCGATACATCGCAAGCATCGATGGTGTGATGGCCGGAGTTGTGCGGCCGCGGCGCCATCTCGTTGGCCACCAGGGTGCCGTCTTCCAGCACGAAGAACTCCACGCACAGCACGCCGACATAGTCGAGAGAGGCCGCGATGCGCCGCGCGGCGTCCACCGCCTGCTGCGCGAGCGCGGCCGGCACGTCGGGCGCAGGCGCCGTGGTCACGGCCAGGATGCCGTCGCGGTGCAGGTTTTGCTGCACCGGGAAGTGCACCACCTCGCCGTCCGCGCTGCGGGCAACGATCACGCTCAGCTCGCTTGCCAACGCCAGGCGCTTTTCCAGCACGCAGGGGGCGCGCTTGAGGTGATCCCAGGCGGCGGCCAGGGCGGAGCGGCTGTCCACCCGCACCTGGCCCTTGCCGTCATAGCCCAGCTGCGCGGTCTTCAGGATGCCGGGCAGCAGGTCATCAGCCACAGCGGCGAGCTGCTCGGCCGTCTCGATGGCGGCATGCGGCGCGCAGGGCACGCCGCAGGCGACGAACTGCGCCTTCTCGCGGGCGCGGTCCTGGCACACGGCCACGGCGGGTGCGGCGGGTGCCACAGGGCGGTGCACGGCCAGCGTGGCCAGCGCGACGGCCGGCACGTTCTCGAACTCGGTGGTCACCGCGCTGGCCAGGTCGGCCAGGCGCTTGAGGCCGTCGGCATCCAGGTAATCGCAGCGGATGTGCTCCTCGGCCACCAGGCCCGCAGGGCTCTCAGGGTCCGGGTCCAGCACCGCGCAGCGGAAGCCCATGGCCTGCGCCGCGTGCACGAACATGCGGCCGAGCTGGCCGCCGCCCATCACGCCCAGCGTGGCGCCCGTGGTCGCACCGGGCAACAGCGTGTCGTGCCGCGTGGGTTGTCGATCGGTGCTCATCGGCCCTCCAGTGTCATGGCCCGCGCGGCGGCGGTCTGCCGGGCGCGAAAGGCGTCGAGCTTGTCGGCCAGCTCGGCATCTTCGCTGGCCAGCAACGCCACGGCAAAGAGGGCCGCATTGGCCGCGCCCGCTGCTCCGATGGCAAAGGTGGCCACCGGGATGCCCTTGGGCATCTGCACGATGGAGTGCAGCGAGTCCACGCCCTGCAGGTGCTTGCTGGGCACCGGCACGCCCAGCACCGGCACCGGTGTCTTGGCGGCCAGCATGCCCGGCAGGTGGGCGGCGCCGCCAGCGCCGGCGATGATGGCCTTCAGGCCCCGGCCGCGGGCGGCCTCGGCGTAGGCAAACATGTCGTCGGGCATGCGGTGGGCCGAGACCACGCGCGCCTCGTGCGGCACACCGAACTCGGCCAGGATGTCCGCCGCCTGGCGCATCACCTCCCAGTCGCTGCTGGAGCCCATGACCACCCCGATCAGCGGGGCAGGATGGGCCGCGGGGCCGGGGGCGGGTGACGAGCTGGACATCGGCGGGCTCCTGCGCCGCGGCACGCGCGGCGGCTGCGGCAGGCTAAAGGGGCGGGAGGGGCGGGAGGGGGCGGGACGGGTGGCACACCGGCCGGGACGGCTCGGTGAAGGGGCGGGATTTTAGGCCGCCCACCCTGGCCCGAGGTAAGCTGCCGCCCCCGTGCGTCGCGCGCGCCGCGCCAGCTGCCCCGGCCGGCCCGCGGTCCCGTCCTTTCACGTCAAGACCATGATCAACGTCAGCCTGCAGAACTTCGAGAGCGAGGTCATCGCTGCGTCCGCCTCCACCCCGGTGCTGCTGGATATCTGGGCCGAGTGGTGCGGCCCGTGCAAGGCCCTGGGCCCGGTGCTGGAGAAGCTGGAGGCCGAGTACGCTGGCCGCTTCATCCTGGCCAAGGTCGATGCGGATGCCGAGCCGGAGATCGCCGGCCAGCTCTCGCAGATGTTCGGCGTGCGCAGCATCCCGTTTTGCGTGATGTTCGCCGGCGGCCAGCCGGTGGACGGCTTCGTCGGCGCCCTGCCGGAAAAGCAGATCCGCGCCTTCCTGGACAAGCACGTTCCGAGCGTTGACGCGATCGAGTCGGAAGAAGACCTCATCGAAGCCGAGGAGCTGGCCGCCCACGGTGATGCCGACAGCGCTGTGGCGAAGCTCCAGGCCGCGTTGCAGGCCGATGCCGGCAACGACGAGGCGCGCTTCGAGCTGATCAAGCTGCTGCTGGCTGCCGGCCGCGTGGCCGATGCGCAGGCCGCCTTCGAGCCGGTCGCCACCCGTGCCAGCGGCCCGCTTGCCGAGCCGCGCGTGGCGGCGTTCGGCCGCTATGTCGAGGCGGCCCAGCAGGCGGCACAGGCCCGCCCGCTGGAGCAGCTGCAGGCCACCATCGCTGCCAACAAGCGCGACTTCGATGCCCGCTTCGAGCTGGCACAGGTGCACTTCGCCGCCGGCCGCTTCACCGAGGCGATGGACGAGCTGCTCGAGATCCTGATGCGCGACAAGAAGTGGGCCGACGAGCGCGCCCGCTTGGCCTACGTCGCCATCCTGGAGGTAATGACCCGCCCGCAGCCCCGCCAGCCCGCCAAGGCCGCTGGTGCCGAGGCCAAGCCGACGCTGGAGTTGGCCGGCAAGACGGCCGTGGTCAGCGCCGATCCGCTGCTCGACCAATACCGGCGCAAGCTCAGCATGGCCTTGTTCTGATTGGCGACGGATCGGCCCCGATGGAGCAGGGCCCGCCGATTGCCATGGGCCCTGCCCGGACGCTTGACGCGGCCGCCGCTGAGCGGCCGGTGTCACGCTCGTCTTACGGCCCCGCCCCGCCCTCGACAGGTCGCTGCATCGCCGCCATGACCTCCCTCCACGAGCCGCGCATCGTCGGTGACAAGCTGATCTGGCTGCCTCCCGGCGACCCCAACGATCGCGCCGCCCTGCGCGATGCGCCGCGCGGCGGCGAGCTGCTGCTCATCGGCCACGGCGACCGCGAGCGCCAGACCCTGGCCGGGCTGGATGCCACGACCATCGCGGCGCAGGTGCGCGCCCATCCCGGCTGGCAACCGGGCCGGCCTCTGCGCGTGGATGCCTGCTGGCTGGGCTGCCGCGACGACGGCTTCGCCCAGCAGCTGGCCGATGCGCTGGGCACATCAGTGCTGGCGCCGGTGGCGCGCACGCTGAGCTTCATGCGCTGGTCCACCGGCCCCTGGCACAGCGTGTCCGTCGGCCGCAGCAAGGCGCTGCCGCTGTGGCCGGCCAAATGGCGGCGCTTTGAGCCACAGCGGTGAGGTCGGTGCGGCTGTCGTGAGCCGTCGGACTCTTCTGTTGCCCGCCGCGCCCGGCGCGGCCGGCACGTTGCGGCCTGGCAGACGCGGGTCTGGGGTCGCGGGCATCGCGCCGGCCCGCTCCCGGCAGGGTCGGGCCGGGCCTGCTCAGCCCTTCTCGCCCGTCAGCCGCTGCAGCGCCTCGCGGTACTTGGCGGCGGTCTGCTCGATCACCTCGGCCGGCAGCGCGGGCGCGGGCGCCTGCTTGTTCCACGGCTGGCCGTCCACCTGCGCCTGCTCCAGCCAGTCGCGCAGGTGCTGCTTGTCGAAGCTCGGCGGGTTGCGGCCCTCGGCGTACTGGTCGACCGGCCAGAAGCGGGACGAATCGGGCGTGAGCACCTCGTCCATCAGCGTCAGCCGGCCCTGGGCATCCAGGCCGAACTCGAACTTGGTGTCCGCGATGATGATCCCGCGCGTCAGCGCATAGTCGGCCGCCTCGCGGTACAGGCGGATCGACACCTCGCGCACCTGCTCGGCCCGCTCGCGGCCGATGATCTCGCCCATGCGCTCGAACGAGATGTTCTCGTCGTGGTCGCCCATCTCGGCCTTGGTGGCCGGCGTGAAGATGGGCTCGGGCAGCTTGCTCGCGTTCTTCAGGCCGGCGGGCAGCTGGACACCGCAGACCGCGCCGCCCTCCTGGTACTCCTTCCAGCCCGAGCCGGCCAGGTAGCCGCGCACCACGGCTTCCACCGGCAGGGGCTTCAGGCGCTTGACCAGCATGGAGCGGCCACGCACCTGGCCCACCTCATCGGGCGCGACCACGCTCTCGGGCGCATCGCCGGTCAGGTGGTTGGGCACCACATGGCCCAGCTTGTCGAACCAGAACAGCGCCATGCGCGTGAGCAGCTCGCCCTTGCCCGGGATGGGCTCGCCCATGATCACGTCGAAGGCGCTGATGCGGTCGGAGGCCACCATCAGGATGCGGTCGTCGCCGACGGCGTAGTTGTCGCGCACCTTGCCGCGGGCCAGCAGGGGCAGGGAGTGCAGGGTGGAGGTGTGCAGGGCGGACGTCATGGCGGTGTTCGGCAGTGAATCGGGGCCGCGAGGCGGCTGGCGCAATCAGGCAGGGCGGCGGCGGGCCGCTGGCAGGCCGGCATTGTCGGCCAGCGCCGCTGCCGCGGGCAGCGTGGTCCGCGCTCGCGCACCGGCGGCCGGCCGTCAGACCAGGGTGAGCCCCGGCTCGACCTGCGCCAGCGCGGCGAAGTCCCGGTCCTGCGCCAGCAGCGGCTGCCCGGTGGCGGCAGCCGTCGCAGCGATCAGGCAGTCGTTGGGGCTGCGGATGGTCAGGCCCTGCCAGCGGCAGCGGGCGTAGAGGGCCGCCGCGTCACGGGCCAGCTCGCGGGCCGGCGGCAGCGCGGGCGGGTCGCGGAACTGGGCCATCAGCCGCTGCAGCTGCATGAAGTGCGCTGGGCTGCGCGCGCCCTGGAGCAGCTCCTGCACGATGGCCGGCAGCACGTGCACCGGCTCGCGCTCGTGCAGCACGGCGCTCAGGTGCCGGTGCGCGCGGCTGCCGGTGGCGCGCAGGTATTCGATCCAGGCGGAGGTGTCGGCAATCACCGGGCGCGGCGCTTGGCAGGGCGGGCGGGCGTCTGGACGGTGGTCTTGCGCGTCGGCGGCTCCAGGCGCGCCCGGGGTGCGGCGTGCCCGGGGCGGCCTTGCTGGTCGGCGTGCAAGCTGGCCGGCGGGGTGGCCCGCGGGGCCTTCCGCGTGCGGGCAGCCTTGCTGCCGCCGGCCTTGTGCGCCGTGGTCGGGGCGGCGGCCGGCTGGGTGCGAGCCGCTTGCGGGGCCGGCCCGCTCCACGTCGCGGCCGGCTCGGCCACGGCCCAGGCCAGATCTGGGTCATGGGCAAAGGCGGCCTGCGGCGCGTAGTCATCCGCCACCGCGCCGCTGCCCTCCATCGCGGCGACGAAGTCCCAGTCCGGCTCGCGCACGAAGGCGCGCAGCGCGGCTTCGATGGCCGCCTTCTTGGTCGTCACGCCGGCCTTCTTCATGGCCTGCTCGACCAGGGCGTCGTCCAGGACGATGTTGGTGCGCGTCTGCGTGCCGGCGGCCATCTCAAGCTCCATACACATCTGATGTGTACGAAAGGCTATCACAAGGCGCCCGCCCGGGACGCAGCCTTCACACGGCAGGGCCGCAGGTTCGAACCCTGCGCCGCCCACCAAAGAAATCAAGGTGCACATGGCAGCTATCGAGAAACGCGGGCAGTACTTGCGGGCCAAGATCCGCCGCAAGGGCTTTCCGGACCAGTCGCGCAGCTTTGACACGCGCGCCGATGCCGAGATGTGGGCCAGGGCCATCAAGTCAGAGATGGACCGCGGCCTGTACGTGGACCGCACCGAAGCCGAGAAAAACCTGTTGTCCGCCCTGATCGACCGCTACCTGCGGGAGGTCACGCCTGGCAAGCGTGGCGCAGGCCATGAGGAATCACGGCTACGCACATTGCAGCGGCGCCCCATCGCCCACAGATCACGATGGCCGCGCTGTCCAGCACGCACATCGCCAGCTACCGCGATGAATGCCTCAAGCAGGTGTCGCCCGGCACGGTCAACAAGGAACTGAACCACCTGGCGCACGTCATCGAGACGGGCCGCAGGGAGTGCGGCATTCAGTTGCCTGAAAACCCGGTGCGGATGGTGCGCCGGCCATCGCCGCCCAAGGCCCGCGATAGACGATTTCGGCAGGGTGAGGAAGCTCGGCTTCGGCAGGCCATGCAGGATGCTCGCAACCCCTTCCTGGTGCCGATGGTGGACCTCGCTATCGAGACCGGCATGCGACAGGGTTAAGTGGTGGGGCTGCTGTGGCAGCACATCCACCTGACAAGCCGCGTGGCGCACCTGCCGTTGACGAAGACGGCGAAGCGCGCTCGGTGCCGTTGTCGTCGAAGGCGAGGGCGGTACTTGCCGCGTTGAAGCCTACAGATGCGGACGCGCCGACCGGCCCCGTATTTGCGGGTTTGACCGGTGAGGCGATCAAGCGTGCCTTCATCCGCGCCTGTGATCGTGCCGGCCTGGACGACTTCCATTTCCATGACCTGCGCCACGAGGCCACCAGCCGGCTGTTCGAGAAGGGCCTTAACCCGATGGAGGTGGCGAGCATCACCGGTCACAAGACGCTTCAGATGCTGAAGCGGTACACCCACCTCAACGCCCGAGACTTGGCGGCGAAGTGGGGTGAGTGCCAGGAAAGGATCACTCAATCGGCCAAGACAAACCTGGCATCGGTTCGGCTAAGCAGCTCGAAGGTGTCGATCCACTGGACGCTGAAGTGCTGGCAGACATTCGGGATGCTGAACTTGCGCTTCATCTGCGGGTTGAACTGCTCGTGGGTGACCACGACCGCGTCCTTCAGCGCCATGGCCTTAGCGATCAGCCAGGGGTCGGCGCCGGCCAGGAATTCTTCCAGCGCACCCGGCTTCATCACGCCGGCTTGCGCCGCGACGTGTGTGGCGACAGCGCCGAAGGCCTGTTGAGTGTCGTCATCGGACACGGGTAAGAACAGATCGGCCTGGCCTTTGGCCCACTCAGCCAGTTCATCGTTGCCACGCTTGAGTTCTTCACCGACAAATTGGATGCTCGACACGATCCCGGCACCCTGGCTGCGCTGGACCCAGCTCCAGTAGGCCGGGCAGACGGTCATGCGGTAGTAGCGGTTCTTCGCCTCGATCAGCGTGTTCGCGTCCAGCAGATAGATCATGCGCCGAGCTGCCCCGCGAAATCACGGATCTTGGAGGGCTGGACACCCAGCAGCCGGCCGGCGTCGCGCAGCAGCAGACGGCCACTGAAGGCCTCTGCGATCACGGCGCGGGCGAATCGGGTGCTATTCTTCGCACCCGCGTTGCGGTAGAAGCTGCCGCCGCCGCCTTCCGCCCGGAAGGCATCCAGCTCAGCCCGGTAGAAGGCCGTGTAGGTGTCCCGATCGACCAGGCCCAGGTCCAGAGCGCGGCGGATCACCACGAAGCGGCTGACGTGGAAGCGCTGGGCCAGTTCGGCCACGCGGATGGTCAGGTCTTCGGACGCCGCAGCCCACAGCGGGCCGAACACCTCGGACGGAGCTAGGAACTCGCCCGCCACTGCATTGCAGGCGATTTCCTCACGGCGCGTGTTGCCAGGCGCTGCGTTCGAGATGCCGCTGCTGCCCAGCCAGAGGTGGGCTAGTTCGTGCAGCAGGGTGAACAGGCGCGCAGACGGCGCGTCAGACGAGTTGATGAAGACTACCGGCGCCAGCGGATGGCTGATCGCGAAACCGCGGAACTCACCCACGTCCAGCTTGCGGTGGGTGTTGTTGCCGACTATGCCGCTGCGCATCACGAGTACGCCTACGCGCTCAGCCGCCTCGATCAGTTCGCGGTAGTAGACGTCCCATTTCCGCTGGCCGCGTTCAACATCGACGCCCAGCACGGCGCGGATGTCTTGTGCCACCTGCACCGGGTTGGATGCCGTGGTGAAGCGGCCAACGAATGGCAGCGGCTCGGCGCCTTGCTCTTGTTGGTACTCGACGAACCAGGCTTGCCGCTGCAGCGCGTGACGCACGGTCTCGGCCAGGTTGACGCTGGGCTTGCCGGCAGGGGCGCCGGCAACGGTGCGCAGGTCTGGCAGGGGCAGGTCTTCGGCCGGCGCCTCGTTCAGGAAAAAGAAGCCGAACGGCGTGTGCAGGACCTGCGCGATGATCTGGGCCTGACGGAAGGTGGGCTGGGCCTCGCCTTCTTCCCACAGCAGGAGCTGATCCGGCTTGACCCCTGCAGCCGTCGCCGCCTCGTTGACGTCTAGGCCGACGCGGTCACGCGCCCAGCGGAGCATCGCTGGGTTGATGTGAGCGTGAGCTTGAGCCATGGGGCGATTTTAGGGTTCGAGGGCTCGCCGCTTGCCACGGCGCGGAATCCGTAGCAGTGCCCGGCTGCTGGTGTCAAACCTTGCTCTCATACACCCCCCATCGCTATGACACCGACCATGCAGGAGTGGTACGACCGCTTGCACGCTGCCACGGGGCTCGGGCTGTAGCGTGCTGACCAACTCCGCTCAGGTCTAAAGGCACGTTTTTGCCTTCACACGGCAGGGCTCAGCCGCCCGCCGCCTTGGCCTTGGCCGCGGCGATGCCGCGCTCCTGGTCGGCCTTGCGGTCAGCGGCCACCTTCTGTGCCGTCGGGCGCTGCTCGATGAACTTGACGTAGGTCTTCCAGTCGATGCCGGCGGCCTGCACCAGGTCCTCGCCGCAGACGATCTTGGTGGCCAGGCCGGCCAGCGGCAGGTGCACATAGGCCGAGCAGTCGGCCCAGGTGAAGGTGTCGCCCGCGGCATAGGGGCTGAGCTTGAGCAGGCGCTTGAGTGCGGTCAGGTTCTTCGCCAGGTCGGCCTTGACGCGCTCGATGAACTTCTCGGACAGCGTGCCGCCGAAGAAGGCCTGCGGATAGAGCTGGCGGGCGCACAGCTCCACATGCAGGTCCAGGAAGGTGATCAGCTCGCGCACCTTGGCCGCCTGCCACGGGTCGGCCGGCATCAGGGCGGGCGTGGGGTGCACGGCCTCGATGTACTCGGCGATCACCTGGCTTTCGCACAGCGCACCGTGCTCGGTCTCGATGTAGGGCACCTTGCCCAGCGGCGACTTGGCCAGGCGGGCCTCGTCGCTGCTCCAGCCGACCAGCACCTCCTCGAAGGGCACGCCCTTCTCCAGCAGGCCGAGCTTGATCTTGTTGTGATAGTTGGACAGCGGGAAGCCGCAGAGCTTGAGCATGGAGGTCTCCGGTGAGGGCAGGGCGGTGGAGCGGCGGACGACCGGGCCGGTCGCCTCGCACGGACGAAGAAAAGCCGGCCGAGGATACCCGCGGCCGGCTGGTTCTGCCGTGGCGGCTTGCCCGGGGCCAAGCCGCTGATGGCGCGCTTCAGACCACCTGCTGCGCCAGCTTGCCGGCGGCGTAGAGGGCGGCCATTTCGCCCAGCGGAATCGGCTTGATCTTGCCGGCCTGGCCTTCGCAGCCGAACTCCATGTAGCGCTGCTTGCACACGGCCTTGGCGGCCTCGCGGGCGGGCTTCATCCACTCGCGCATGTCGAACTTGTCCGGGTTCTCGGCCATGAACTTGCGCACCGCGCCGGTCATGGCCAGGCGGATGTCGGTGTCGATGTTGATCTTGCGCACGCCGTGCTTGATGGCCTCCTGGATCTCTTCGACCGGCACGCCGAAGGTCTCCTTCATCTTGCCGCCGTACTGGTTGATGATGGCCAGCAGCTCCTGCGGCACGGACGACGAGCCGTGCATCACCAGGTGGGTGTTGGGGATGCGCTTGTGGATCTCCTTGACGCGGGAGATGGCCAGGATGTCGCCGGTGGGCTTGCGGCTGAACTTGTAGGCGCCGTGGCTGGTGCCGATGGCGATCGCCAGGGCGTCGAGCTGCGTGGCCTTCACGAAGGTGGCGGCCTCTTCCGGGTCGGTCAGCATCTGGCTGTGGTCCAGCTTGCCGGCCGCGCCGATGCCGTCTTCCTCGCCGGCATCACCCGTCTCCAGGTTGCCCAGGCAGCCCAGCTCGCCCTCGACCGTGACGCCGACCTTGTGCGCCATCTCGACCACGCGGCGGGTCACGTCGACGTTGTAGTCGAAGGACGCCGGGGTCTTGCCGTCTTCCATCAGCGAGCCGTCCATCATCACCGAGCCGAAGCCCAGGTCGATGGCGCCCTGGCAGATGGCCGGCGACTGGCCGTGGTCCTGGTGCATGACCAGCGGGATCTGCGGATAGGCCTCCACCGCCGCCTGGATCAGGTGCTTGATGAAGGCCTCGCCGGCGTACTTGCGGGCGCCGGCGCTGGCCTGCAGGATGACCGGGGCATTGACCTCGGCAGCCGCCGACATCACGGCCTGCACCTGCTCCAGGTTGTTGACGTTGAAGGCCGGGATGCCGTAGCCGTTTTCGGCGGCATGGTCCAGCAGCTGGCGCATCGAGACGAGAGGCATGGGAGTCTCCGCGAGGGAAGTTGATGAAGTGGAGCGGGGATGCGGCGCGGCGCGGCAGGCGCCGCGGCCGGCTCAGGGGCCGGTTTGGGAGGGCGGCAAAGGGGCCGGTGCGCGCCGCGCCGGATGCCGAAGATTCTAGGCCGCGCACCTCCGGCGGGCGGGCGCACGCCACCCCGTGAGCAGGGCCGTGGCGAGCTGCGGCGGGCGGGCCCGGCGGCAGACGCGGGCGCGGCGTGCGGCACAAGCTGCCGTCGCGCGGCAGGGCTTGCCGGCCGGGCGACGCCGGGCTGCAGGCCCGTCAGTCGAGCTTGACCGACAGGCCGGTGACGAAGAGCGTGTCGGTCGGCTTGACGCGGGTGCCCGGGTCGGTGTCGTGGCGCACGGTAAAGGACGCGGTCAGGCTCAGCGCGCGGGTGATGGCCACCGAGATGCTGCTGTCGAACTCGGCCCGGTAGTCGCCCGTGCCGCGCAGGCTGGGGCGCAGCGTCAGCGCCTGCTTGAGCGTGGTGCCGTCGCCGACCTCGTGGCGCGATTCCTCGCGCAGCAGCAGCTCGAAGCGGTCGTCGTGCGAGCGCCGGTCGCGCCGCCCGGGGTCAGGCCGGCGCAGGCGGTCGAAGCTGTAGCCCAGGCCGGCCAGAATGTCCCATTCATTGCGGTTGGCGCGCAGCAGGTGCACGCCGTTGCCGGTGGACACCGATACGCGCTGCGCCAGGTTGGCCGGCACGTCGCGCAGCCAGTCGCCCTGGGCAAAGAAGAAGCGCAGCGGCGAGAGCTCCAAGTCGTAGCGCGTGCCGGCCGTCTGGCGGTCAGCGGTGGTGTTCTCGCCATTGCGCGCCAGCAGCGCCGCGCCGCGCAGCACCCACTCCGATCCCTCAGCGGTGCGCCGCGCCTCGCCGGCGAAGTTGAAGGTGGTCGCCTCGTTGTTGCCCGAGGCGACGCTCGCACCGGCGGTCAGCTCCACGCGCCATTTCGGCTCCAGCGTCATGGACATCTGCTCGGCCTGGGCCAGAGCGGGCAGAGGACAGGCGGCGGCGAGGGCGGCACAGGTGCGTGCCAGGCGTGGGGGCAGAGACGGGAGGAGGCGGAAGGCGGCAGTCACGGCGGCGCAGCGGGTGAGGGCCCGGCGCGGTGGCCCGCCCGGGGTACCGGCCATTATGGGGACGCCTGTGCGCCCGACCGGCCGCATGGTTGAGCGCCCGAGCGGCCAGCGCGCCGGCCCATCGGCACGGCTTGCCGCAGCACGGTGCGCCGCCCACAATGCATCGCCGCACACACATCACATCAACACGCACGCACGGGAGGGCGGACGCGGCAACCGACGGGCGCCGGTGCGCCCGCGGCACATCAGTCTGCGCGCAGCACGGCGCCCGCAGGCCTCCTGGCGCGGCACTCGGAGGACTGCTTCTTGGACACCCTGGTCTACCCGCGCGAGCGCACGCTGGGCTCGCTCACCCTGGTTCTCGGCCTGATCGCCTGGGCCCTGCTCGTGGTCGGCACGCTGGGCATCGCGCTCATCTACCTGCTGATCGGCTTCATCGCCTACCTGTTCGCGCACTCGGCCTTCATCGCCCACATCAAGGGCACGGGCGTGAAGCTCACGTCGCAGCAGTTCCCTGACCTGCATGCGCGCTACCTGGCCTGCTGCGACAAGCTGGGCATCAGCGAGCGGCCCGAGGCCTACGTGCTGCACGGTGAAGGCTGGTTCAACGCGTTTGCCACGCGCTTCCTCGGCCGCAGCTTCGTGATCCTGCTTTCCGACGTGGTGGACGCCATGGACGAGCACCCGGATGGCGTCAACTTCTACATCGGCCACGAGCTGGGCCACATCCGCATGAAGCACCTGACCGGCCGCTTGTGGCGCTGGCCGGTGCTGTGGCTGCCGCTGCTGGGCGCGGCCTATTCGCGGGCGCAGGAGTCCACCTGCGACCGGCACGGCGCGGCCTGCTGCAGCCGGCCCGAGCACGCGGCCCGCGCCATGGCCGCGCTGGCCGCCGGCGCCAAGCGCTGGAGCACGCTGGACCTGGAGGGCTACCAGCAGCAGGCGCGCGAGACGTCTGGCTTCTGGATGTCCTATCACGAGCTGACCGGCGGCTACCCCTGGCTGACCAAGCGCATCGCCCGCGTCATGGGCCGCGATGCCGAGCTGCCGCGCCGCCATGCGCTGGCCTGGGTATTCGCCCTCTTCGTGCCCAACGCCGGCCGCGCCAGCGGGGCGATCGGGCCGCTGATAGGGGTTGCGGTGATCGGCGTGCTGGCTGCCGTGGCGTTGCCCGCCTACCAGGACTACCAGGTGCGCGCACAGCTCACCGGCGCGCTCCAGGCTGCCGGGCCGGTACAGCAGGCACTGGCCGCTCACTACGCCGCGCACGGCGAGGTGCCGGCCAGCCTGGAGCAGGCCGGCGTGCCCGCCAAGCTGCCCGATGGCAGCGAGCTGGAGCTGGGCGAAGGCATGGTCGTGACCGTGCACGCGGCCAAGGGCGCGCTGGTGCTGGTGCCGCGCCGGGATGACGACGGCCGCATCGCCTGGAGCTGCAGCGGCGGCGAGGGCCTCAAGCCCCAGCAACTGCCGCCCGCCTGCCGCTGAACGCCCGGACCGGTCTGACCGGTCTCACGTGGGCGCCCGGCCCTCATGAGCCGGATGACGCCCGGCCTTCAATCGCGTGTCATGGAGCCGGCCTACGGTGCGCAACAGTGCGGCGCCGCCCTCTCGCGGTGCCGGCCCTACCACCGGAGCCCACCATGACGCCACGCCCCGTCAGCCTGCTGCGGCCCCTGGCCGCCGGTGCCCTGCTTGCTGCGGCCGCCCTTGCGCAGGCCGCCCCCACGCTGGTCGGCTTTGCCAAGATGCCGGCCGGCACCTTTGCCGACGGGCCGACCTCCGGTCAGTTCCAGGCCGCGGCCAACGGCGTGACGCCGCCCTACGTGGCGCGCCAGCCGGTGCAGGGCTTCTCGGCCGTGCTGCATGGCCCGCGCGCCGGCACCTTCTACGTCATGCCGGACAACGGCTTCGGCACCAAGCCCAACTCACCGGACTACCTGCTGCGGCTGTACGCGGTGGAGCCGGACTTCCGCCAGGCCGTGGGCCGCCACGGCCGCATCGTTGGCAGCGCCACCGTGCGGCCTGTGGGCTTTCGCACCGGCTGGCCGCTGCGCGGCTTCGAGGGCCGGCAGGCCAGCCTGGGGCGCATCACGCTCAGCGACCCTGACCGCCTGATCGGGTTTCCCATCGTGGCTGACGGCGAGTTCTACCCCTACTCCGGCACCGGCCCGGGCCGCGCCGACATCCCGGTGGACGCCGCCATCCGCGAGCAGCGCCTGCTGACCGGTGGCGACCTGGACATCGAGTCCGTGCGCCAGGACCGCCACGGCAACCTGTGGTTCGGCGACGAGTTCGGCCCCTTCCTCGTCAAGACGGACCGCCACGGCCGTGTGCTGCGCTCGGCCATCCCGCTGCCCAACTCTCGCGGCTATGGCGGCCTGCCGCTGGTGCAGTCGCCGCAAAGCCCGCTGCTGGCGGACGCGGCCCAGGTCAACCTGCGCGGCTCCAACGGCTTCGAGGGCCTGGCGATCAACCCGGCCGGCACCCTGCTTTATGCGCTGCTGGAGGGGCCGCTGATCCCGGATGCGGACCAGAAGCGGCTGCTGATCAACGAGTTCGACATCGATCAGGAGCGCTATACCGGCCGCACCTGGGCCTACCGGCTGGAGGCGGGAGGCACCAACATCGGCGACATGACGGCGATCAACGACCATGAATTTCTGGTCATCGAGCGCAACGGCATCCAGGGCACCCAGCCCAATGCCGCCGACATGTTCAAGAAGATCTACAAGATCGACCTGCGCAAGGTGGGCGCGGACGGCTTCGTGCACAAGACCGAGGTGGTGGACCTGCTGAAGATCGGCGATCCCAACGATCTGGACGGCGACGGCCGCACGACCTTCGACTTCCCGTTCGTGACCATCGAGGACGTGCTGCCGGTGGACGAGCGCACGCTGCTGGTCATCAACGACAACAACTTCCCTGGCAACGGCGGCCGCACGACCACCGCGCCGGATGCCACCGAGTTCATCCTGGTGCGCCTGGACGAGCCGCTGAACCTGGAGCCGCGCTCGCCGCTGTGCCGGGTCTTCCATGCCGCGCCGTGGTGCAGCAGCAAGTGACGCCGCTCTTGGCCGCTTGAGCCGATCCGCGGCCCGCGCGGATCGGCGGCGGCCAACCGGGGGTGAGAGGCCGCTCAGGCCACGCCGGTCGTGCTGGCCCGCACCTCGCACACCTTCAGCATGTTCGTGCCGCCGGGGAAGCCCATGGGCTCGCCGCAGGTGATGGCGTAGGTGTCGCCGGGCATCAGCACGCCGCGGTCCACCAGCAGCTGCTCGGCCTGGCGCAGCGCCTCGTCGCGATCGAGGAAGGTGGGGATGAGCAGCGGCGTGACGTTACGGAAAAGCGCCATGCGACGCTGCGAGCCCTGCTGGGCCGTGAGCGCAAAGATCGGCACGTGGATCTTGTGCCGGCTCATCCACAGGGCGGTGGAGCCGGACTCGGTCAGCGCGATGATGGCCTTGGCGCCCAGGTGAAACGCAGTGAAGAGCGCGCCCATGGCGATGGACTGGTCGATGCGGCCGAAGCGCTTGTTGGTGAAGTCGGCATCCAGCGTGATGTCCTCGGCGCGCTCGGCCTCCAGGGCGATGGCGGCCATCTGCTCCACCGTCTCGACCGGGTACTTGCCGGCGGCAGTCTCTGCGCTGAGCATCACCGCGTCGGTGCCGTCGAGCACCGCGTTGGCCACGTCCGACACCTCGGCCCGCGTCGGCACCGGGTTGACGATCATCGACTCCATCATCTGCGTGGCGGTGATGACCACCTTGTCCATCTCGCGGGCCATGCGGATCATGCGTTTTTGCAGCGCTGGCACGGCGGCGTTGCCGACTTCCACCGCGAGATCGCCGCGGGCCACCATGATGCCGTCGCTGGCCTTGAGGATGGCCTCCAGGTTGGGGATGGCCTCGCTGCGCTCGATCTTGGCGATCAGGGCGGGCTTGTGGCGCCAGGGCTCGGCGGCCACGTTGCACAGCTGGCGGGCCATCTCCATGTCGGTGGCGTTCTTCGGGAAGGACACGGCCACATAGTCCACCTGCACGCTCATGGCGGTGCGGATGTCCTCCATGTCCTTGGCGGTGAGCGCCGGTGCGGTCAGGCCGCCGCCCTGCTTGTTGATGCCCTTGTTGTTGGACAGCTCGCCGCCGATCTTCACGCGGGTGTGCACCGCTTCGCCGCGCACGTCCTCCACGGTGAGCACGATCAGACCGTCGTTGAGCAGCAGCGTGTCGCCGGGCTTCACGTCGCGCGGCAGCTCCTTGTAGTCCAGGCCCACGCCGCCCACGTCGCCCGGCTGGGTACGGCCGGCGTCCAGCACGAAGGCCTGGCCGTTTTCAAGCATCACCTTGCCGTCGGCGAATTTGCCGACGCGGATCTTGGGCCCCTGCAGGTCGGCCATGATGGCCACCTCGCGACCGGCTCGGGCGGCTACCTCGCGCACCAGCAGGGCTCGGTCGATGTGGTCCTGTGCCTTGCCGTGCGAGAAGTTCAGCCGCACCACGTCCACCCCGGCGCGGATCATGCGTTCGAGCACCTCCGGCGAGGACGAGGCAGGGCCGAGTGTGGCGACGATCTTGGTGGCACGAGGCATGGACAGCGGGGCAGGGCAGTTGAGGCAACGTCTGCGAGTGTCACACCAAACGCACCGCGCGCCCCCATGGGAACAACAGGCTGGCGGCAGGCTTTTTCGCCGCGGTGCGGGCCCACCCCGAGGCCAGCCGGGTGGCGGGGCCGCTCATTACACTGCGCGCCGCGGCCAGCCTGGCTGGCCCGCCGCGCCGATCGAGGGCGCTGGAACCGACCGCTGGAAGGTGATCGCCCCTACAGGTCCACGATGTTGTCCGACCGCTATCCCTCCGACCCCGATGCGGGCATGCCCGCTGCCGAGCCGCCCGTGGAGGCCCAGGCGGCTGCCGATGCCGGCCGCCGCGTGCGTACGCTGGTGTTCTCGCATGCGAACAGCTTCCCGGCCGGCACCTACCGCGCGCTCTTCGCGCAGTGGGAGGCCGCGGGCCTGCGCGTGTGCGCGGTGGAGAAGTTCGGCCATGACCCGCGCTACCCCGTCACCCGTGGCTGGCCGCACCTGGGCCGGCAGCTGGAGGACTTCATTGCCCGCGAGGTGGCCGAGCCATGCTGGCTGGTCGGCCACTCGCTGGGAGGCTATCTGAGCCTGCTGGCGGCCATGCACCAGCCGCAATGGGTGCTCGGTATCGTGCTGCTGGATTCGCCGCTGGTGCACGGGCCGCGTGCGGCGCTGCTGACGGCCGCGCAGCGTGCCGGGCTGATGCACCGCATCATGCCCTCGGGCGTGTCGGCGCAGCGCCGCCACCTGTGGGACAGCCTGGAGCAGGTGCGCGAGCACTTCGGTGCCAAGCGCAAGTTCGCGCGCTGGGACCCGGCCGTGCTGGCCGACTACGTCCAGCACGGCACCCAGCCGCATCCACAGGGCCGCACCCTGGCCTTCCGCCGCGAGGTGGAGACCGACATCTACAACGCCATCCACACCGGCCTGCCGGCCGCGCTGCGCCGCCGGCCGCTGCACTGCCCGGTGGCCTTTATCGCCGGGCGGTCGTCGCGCGAGCTCCAGCGCGTGGGCCTGGCGGCCACGCTGAAGCTGGTGCGCGGTCGGCTGTCGTGGATGGAGGGCAGCCATCTCTATCCCTTCGAGCGCCCGCACGACACCGCCGCAGAGGTGCTGCGCTGGCTGGACGAGTTCGAGCAGGGGCTCGCCGCCGGGGCGGCCGCGCCTGCCAGGCGGCTGCAGCAATGAGCGACCCGGCGTCCTCCGGCTCATCCGCCGCCGGCGCGCCGGCGCGCGCCGTGCTGCCGGTGGACGAGCTGCCCTTTGTCACCCTGACCAACTGGGTCAAGGCCGCGGCGCGCTGTGGCTTCAACATCGAGCCGGTGTTCCGCCAAGTCGGCATCCAGACCGACCTCATCCACCTGGAGTCGGGCACGGTCAAGGCGGCCGAGTTGGGTGAGCTGATGGCCGTTTGCGTGGCCCAGGCGCGGCAGCACCACTTCCCATTCATGCTGGGCGAGACCTTTGCCTTCGAGTACCAGCCGGACCTGGAGACCTTCCTGACCACCAGCCCCAGCCTGCGCGAGGCGCTGCGGGTGTTCGAGTGGGTGCGGCTGCTGATCAACCCGCTGATCGATGTGGGCGTGGAAGAGGAGGGCGACCGTGCCCGGCTGGTGTCCCGGCTGGACGTGCCGGGCTCCGGCCCCGAGGTGACGGGCCACTTCACCGAGGCCACCTTTGCCGCGGTGCAGAAGTTCGCCCGCCTGCTGCTGGGCGAGCAGCAGCGCTTCGAGCGAGTCGACTTCCGCCACGCGGCCCCGGCGGATGCCAGCCGCTATGCGCAGTTCTTCGACGCGCCGGTGCGCTTCAATCAGCCGCGGGACCAGCTCGTCTTCGAGCGCGCGCTGCTGGACCGCCCGCTGGAGGGCGCCTTCCCCACCCTGCATCGCCAGGCGGCCTTCTTGGTCGAGCAGCGGCTGCAGAAGCAGTCGGCGCCGCGCGGCTTGGTGGCGCAGATTGAGCAGACCTTCCTGGAGCAGCCGCGCATCCTGGGCCAGGGCATCGAGGCCGTGGCCGAGCGGCTGGCCTTGCACCCGCGCACGCTGCAGCGCCGGCTGCAGGCCGAGGGCGTGCGCTTCACCGTGCTGCAGGCGCAGGTGCGCTTCAAGCTGGCCGCGCGCTGGCTGGAAGAGGGCGCGATGTCCGTCGAGGCGATCAGCGAGCAGCTGGGCTTTTGCGACCGGCGCAGCTTCACCCAGGCCTTCAAGCGCTGGTCGGGCCTGTCGCCCAGCCAGTTCCGCGGGAAAACCCGGCCCGAGCCGGACTGAAAAAGCGCGGCCGGCGGGCCGGCTGTCGCGTCTGCTTCCCTCGGGTCGCCCCCATGCCTAGGCGGGATGCCGGGCGCTTCCTAAATTTGTCGTCACAACCTGACGACAACACCGAGGAGCACCGCCATGTCCGCCATCAGCGCATCCCACGCCAGCACCCTTGCGCCCGACATCGTGCCGCGCGAGAAGCTTGACTTTGGCCTGGACGGCGACATCCCGCGCTACTGGTTCGGCGGGCATCCGTACAAGACGCGCTTCTTCGACGCCATGTCCACGCTCTTCCCCGAGGGCGAGCGCTTCTTCATCACCTGCGTGCGCGACTTCCGCGACCGCTGCACCGACCCAAAGCTGCTGGAGGACATCAAGCACTTCATCCGCCAGGAAGGCCAGCACGGGATGATCCACAACCAGTTCAACGACCGGCTCAAGGAGCAGGGCATCGACGTTGACATGCTCGAGCGCATCCAGCGCCATGTCGGCTTCGACCTGCCGCGCAAGATGCACAGCCGCGAGTTCACGCTGGCCCTGACCGCCGCGGCCGAGCACATGACGGCCATCATGGCCCACAGCTTCTTCGAGCGGCGTGACGTGATGGAGCAGGCCGACCCGCGCATGCGCGCCATGTATGCCTGGCATGCGATGGAGGAGGTCGAGCACAAGGGCGTGGCGTTCGACGTGATGCAGCAGGTGGCCAAGGTGGGCTACTTCAAGCGCATCGGCGCGATGCTGATGGTCAGCGTGCTGTTCCCGGTGCACACCTTCCTGATCGTCAACTACATGCTCAAGGTGGACGGCTACAGCCGCTGGCAGCGGTTCAAGCTGTGGACGCAGGGCCTGTGGTGGCTCTACAAGCCCGGCGGCCTGTTCAGCTCGGTGCTGGGCCACTACGCCGCCTACTACAAGCCCGGCTACCACCCCTGGGAGGCCGGCCAGATGGCCAGCTACAAGCTCTGGGTGGACACCTTCAACCGCACGGGCGACCCCATCCTGGCCGGCGAGGCGGTGCACGCCGCCGCACGCTGAACGGCCCGTCCGCCGACCCGATCCCATCCTTGTCCCGCCACGAGAGGACCGCAGCATGAAGGCCCCCGACATGTCCCCGCCGCCCATCATCCCGCGCGAGAAGCTGCGCTTCGGCCTGGATGGCGACATCCCGCGCTTCTGGCTGGACGGCGACCCGTTCAAGACGCGCTACTTCGACGCCATGTCCACGCTGTTCCCGATCGGCGAGCGCTTCTTCATCACCTGCGTGCGCGACTACAAGGACCGCATCACCGACAAGAAGGTGCTGGCGGACATCCGCGACTTCACGCGCCAGGAGGGCCAGCACAGCATGGTCCACACCGCCTACAACGACCGGCTGCAGGCCCAGGGCATCCGCGTGGACCGCATCCTCTCGGGCCAGGAGAAGCGCCTGTTCGGCATCATCCGCAAGCACTTCTCGCGCGAATTCACGCTGGGCATCACGGCTGCGGCCGAGCACATCACGGCCATCATGGCCGACTGCTTCGTCGAGCGGCGCGAGATCCTGGCCGGGGCCGACGAGCGCATCCGCGCTGTCTACATCTGGCACGCGATGGAGGAGATGGAGCACAAGGCCGTGGCCTATGACGTGATGCAGAACGTGGCCCAGGTGAGCTACTTCAAGCGCATCGGCGCCATGCTGATGGTCACCGCGCTCTTTCCCTATCACGTGTTCAAGATCATGAGCCACATGCTCAAGGTCGATGGCTTCAGCCGCTGGCAGCGCGCGCGCATCTGGGCCAAGGGCCTGTGGTGGCTCTACGGCCCCAAGGGCATGCTCACGCCGCTGGCCGGGCAGTACTTCGCCTACCTCAAGCCGGGCTTCCATCCCTGGGAGCAGGCAGTGGTGCCCAGCTATGAGCACTGGAACGCCGTGCTGCGCGACACCGGCGACCCGATCGCCGCAGGCAACGCGCTGGCCGCTGCCGCCTGAGCGCGGCGGCCGATGGCGACAAGGGGCGCTGTGTGCGCCCCTTCTTCATGGCGGGGTCAAAGCTTGCTTTGGCCACCCGTCGAGCAGGCCTCACGGGAGCCCGAGCAGGATGCGAACCTTGACCCGCTCGTCGTCGCGGAAGCGGCTGTCGATCCAGGCCTGCATCGCCTCGGCGCGCTGGGCGTCGGACCAGTAGGTCAGGCTGCGCAGCCGGGCCCATTCGGTGTGCGCCTCGGCCAGCCGCGCCTGGTAGTCGCGGGCCTCTGCCTCGAACTGCTCCAGCCGCCGGGTGACGTCCTCGCCAAAGCGGGCCAGGCGCTGGCGGCGCAGCTCCTGCAGCCCGGCCACGGCCGATGCACTGGCCTGCGGGAACATCAGCGCGATGTCTTCCTCGCGCGCCAGAGGCGGCGCATCGGCGGGCATCAGCAGCATCTCCATCGCCCGGTCTTCCAGGCGGTAGAAGGCCGCGGCCCAGGCGGCGCCCAGCACCTGCGCGCGCATCTGTTGCTGCTCGCGCAGGGCGGGCTCCCAGGTGCTGCGGTCGTGCAGCAGGAAGGGATGGGCCCACTTGTGGTCGCGCAGGCGCAGGTAGCCGTCGAAGAGACGCATCACCTCGGCGGCGATCTGCTCGCCGTGGGCGACCGCTACGTCGCGGGCGAGGGCCGCTCGCACCTGCTCGGGCTTGAGCCCGCGGCGGTAGAGGTAGTCGTCGAAGCTGGCGCGCAGCTCGTCGCCCGGCCGTAGCCGGCCATGCTCGACCGACCAGCGGTCGGCGCCGCGCGAAGGCGTGGCAGGGCGCGCGGCGGCCGGCGGCGTCGACGCCGCGACTGCCCGGGCCGGCGGCGCGTCCAGGTCCACCCGCAGCCGCGGGTCGGCCCAGAAGTCCTGCCCTGGCAGCATGCGGCGCGCGGCGGGCGCGGGCGGGCCCCCCGGGTCGGCGGCGGGCGCAGACGCCGGCTGGGCCCACCAGGCCGCAGCGCCCACGGCGCCGGCCACGGCCAGCACCGTCACCACCATCCAGCGTGCGCGCGCGTCCTGCATGCCTCGTGCCCTGCTACAGCCTGGCGGCCATCATGCCGACCGGAGGCCGTCCGCGGCGTGCTGGTTTGCCCCGCACTTGGCTGAGGGAGCGCCTGCCATGCACCCAGGAGGGGTGCGCCAGAATCCTTCGCCGCCGCGTGGCCCGACCGTGCGGCGCATCCTCCAACTCAACCCAGGGAAGGCGACATGATCAAGATGAAATCCGCGCTGCTGGCCGCAGCCCTGACCTCGATGTCCGGCTGGGCAGCCGCCCATGACCCGCTGTCGGTTGCCGATGTCGAGCGGCTGACGGGGCACAAGGGCCTGAAGGTGGTGGCGTCGCGGCTGCCGGTGGACCGCGAGTTCCAGACGCCGCAGGGCGACACGGTGCTTTTGCTGCGCGTGGACCAGGCCGACCGGTATGCCATGTGGAAGCAGGCGGCCGGCAAAAAGGCGCGTGCGCTGCCCGCCGTGGGCGATGAAGCCTTTGTCGGCGACATGGGCCTGGCTTTCGTCTGCCTGCGCAAGAAAGCGCAGGGCATCTGCGTGACGCCCGGCTATGCCAAGGGCCGGGCCGTGCTCAGCGAGCCGCAGCTCATCGAGCTGGCCAAGGCAGCCGCAGCGAAGGTCTGAGCCGCCTCAGCCGCGCCCGCCGCTTGCGCCTTCCGGGCGCGGCGGGTGGGCCGCGGCGATCAGCCCGCCGCGCGCTGGCTGAGGATCTCGAAGGCCGGCAGGGTCTTGCCTTCCAGCACCTCCAGGAAGGCGCCGCCGCCGGTGGAGATGTAGCCCACGTCACCCTCGATGCCGTATTTGGCGATGGCCGCCAGCGTGTCGCCGCCGCCGGCGATGCTGAACGCATCCGACTCGGCAATCGCGCGGGCGATGGTCTCGGTGCCCTTGGCGAAGGCGTCGAACTCGAACACGCCGACCGGGCCGTTCCAGACGATGGTGCCGGCGGCCTTGAGCTTGTCGGCGAGCAGCGCGGCGGTCTGGGGGCCGATGTCGAGGATGAGGTCGTCGTCGGCCACTTCGCTGGCGGCCTTGACGGTGGCCGGCGCGTCGGCGGCAAAGGTCTTGGCGGTGACCACGTCCACGGGGATCGGCACCTCGGCGCCGCGGGCCTTCATGGCGTCGATCACCGCCTTGGCTTCACCGATCAGATCCGGCTCGGCCAGCGATTTGCCGATCTTGAGACCCGCAGCCAGCATGAAGGTGTTGGCAATGCCGCCGCCGACGATCAGGCCGTCCACGTTCTTGGCCAGCGATTGCAGGATGGTCAGCTTGGTCGACACCTTGGAGCCGGCGACGATGGCCACCAGCGGACGCTTGGGCGCCTCCAGTGCCTTGCTGATGGCGTCGATCTCGGCGGCCAGCAGCGGGCCGGCGCAGGCCACCTTGGCGAACTGCGCGATGCCGTAGGTCGTGGCCTCGGCGCGGTGCGCGGTGCCGAAGGCGTCGTGCACGAACACGTCGCACAGCGCGGCGAGCTTTCTGGCCAGCTCCTCGCTGTTCTTCTTCTCGCCCTTGTTGAGGCGGCAGTTCTCCAGCAGCACGACCTGACCGGGCTGCACCTCCACGCCGTCCACCCAGTTGGCCACCAGCTTGACCTCGCGGCCCAGCAGCTCGGACAGGCGCCGCGCCACCGGGGCCAGCGAGTCCTGGGGCTTGAACTCGCCTTCGGTCGGGCGGCCCAGGTGGGACGTGACCATGACCGCGGCGCCGGCCTTGAGCGCCATCTCGATGCAGGGCACCGAGGCGCGGATGCGGGTGTCCTCGGTGATGTGGCCGGCATCGTCCTGCGGCACGTTGAGGTCGGCGCGGATGAAGACGCGCTGGCCGGCGAGCTTGCCCTGGGCGGCCAGGTCCTGGAGGCGGAGGATGTTCATGCTGTGGGGGCGCCGGGAGGGCGCGGCGGATGGCAAATCGGGCGATTCTAGAAAAGCGCCCCGCCGGCACGCCGGGCGCCGGCCCCCCGGGATGCGGCCAGTGGGCGCCCAGGGGCAGCCGTTGGGTGCAGCGGACGACATGGCCCAGGCCCAGGCCGACGTTGTCGGCCACGCGCTTCCACGGCAGCAGCCGCGCCGGCCGGGCCTGCGGGCCCCCTCAGCCGACGAGCGGCCCCACGCGCAGGGCCGTGTAGACGGCCATGCCCACGGCGATGGTGCCCAGCATGCCGGGCCGCCACAGGCTCCACGCGGCGGCCGCCGCCGCGGCATACCAGCGTGGGTCGTGCCAGTCGGCCAGATCGCCACCGGTGAGCACGATCTCGGGCGTGATGACGGCCACCAGCGCGGCCAGCGGTGCATAGCGCAGCCCCCGCTTGAAGGCGGCCGGCAACGGCAGCTCTCGGTCGAGGATGAAGAAGAAGCTGCGGTTGACCAGGCTCACCAGGGCCAAGCCGATGGTGACCGCAATGACGTAAAGCGGGTCGTTCATGCGGCCCCCGCGCCCGTCTGCTCTGTAGCCGGGCGCTGCAGCCGCTCGGCCAGCAGGCCAGCAGCAATGGCCGCGAGGATGGCGACCACGATGTTCAGGTGCAGCGGCAGCGCATAGGCGGCCACGGCCGTGACGCCGGCCACCACCGCGGCCGCGGCGCAGGCGCGGTCAAGCACCAGCGTGCAGGACAGGCCCAGCAGCGCCAGCACGCCGGCGAATCCCAGGCCCCAGTCGGTGGGGATGTGCTCGGCCAGCACGATGCCCGGCAGGATGCAGGCCTGCCAGGCCAGCCAGTTGACCGTGCAGCAGCCGGCCAAGTACTCCGCCTGGCCCGGCTGGCCGGGCGGGTGGTTGCCGTGGCGCTGCATGAAGACCACGTAGCTCAGGTCGGCGCAGGCATAGCCCAGCAGCATGCGCCGCGCGCGCGGCAGGTGGATCACATAGGGCCGCAGGGCCGCGCTGAAGATGATGAAGCGCAGGTTCAGGCAGAAGGTGGCCGCCACGATGATCCATAGCGGCGCCGCACCCGCCATCAGCGCCACGGCGCCGATCTGCGCGCCGGCGCTGAACACGGTCAGCGACATGAGGATGGCCAGCGGCACGGAGAGCCCGCCCTTGACCATGGCCACGCCGGTAACCACGGCCCACACGGCCATGCCGGGCAGCACGCGGCTCTCGTCGCGCCAGCCGCGGCGGAACTCGGGGTGCGCGGCCAGCTGCCGCAGGGTGGTCAGGCGAGGCATCGGGCGAGACATCGGGCGGCGATTGTCGGCTACCCCTCGCTTGTGTGCCGGCCCACGAGAGCGTGTCTTCAAGCTGACATGCACGGTTCGTAACCTGCGCCGCGATCCGAACGCCTGATCTGAACGCCCCAGCCCGGCCGCGCCCCTGCGCCGGCTGCCGCAGCGGCCCGGGCCGGCATTCATCACCACACGCACGCCCACCCCACGTAGGAGTACCCATGACGCAGAACGCGCCCCAGCTGGACCTGACCGAAGTGCGCACCAGCGAACTCGAATACCTGCCGACCAACGACTCGGCCAACCCGCATTTCGACGAGGTGGTGCAGGCGGCCGTGGCCCGCCGGGGCTTCCTCAAGACCGGCGTCGGCGCGGCTGCGCTGGCCTTCGTCAGCGGCGGCGCGCTGCTGCGCAGTGGCGACGCCGAGGCGGCCGTGGCCACCAACGGCCCCAGCCTGGGCTTTCAATCTGTCAGCGCCTTCGGCAACGACACGGTCGTGGTGCCCCCGGGCTACACCGCCCAGGTCTTCTACGCCTGGGGCGACCCGATCGGCCGCGCCGGCCAGCCCGCCGGCAGCCCGGTGTGGAAGGGCGACGCCTCGGAGACCGCGGCTGAGCAGGAGCTGCAGTCGGGTGCCCACCACGACGGCATGCACTTCTTCCCCTTCCCGGCGCGCGGCGCCGGCACCACGGCTGGCCTGTCCAACACCCGCGGCCTGCTGGTGATGAACCATGAGTACGTGGACCAGGGCCTGCTCTTCCCCGATGGCATGACCACCTGGAATCTGGCCAAGGTCCGCAAGTCGCAGGCCGCACATGGCGTGTCCGTGATCGAGGCCCGCCGCACGCTGACCGGCCAATGGGAGGTCGTGCGCCCCAGCGCCTACGCCCGCCGCATCACCGCCAACACGCCGGTGCGCATCAGCGGCCCGGCCGCTGCCCGGCTGGGCACCCAGGCCTTCGGCACGCTGAACAACTGCGCCAACGGCTACACCCCCTGGGGCACCTACCTCACCTGCGAAGAGAACTGGAACGGCTACTTCGGTGCCAAGAAGCTCGACGCCAATGGCAACCCGGTCAACGACACCGCCTTCGTGCCCGACGAGAACGAAAAGCGCTATGGCGTCTCGGCCTCGTCCGGCTACCAATGGCACCACTATGACGAGCGCTTCGACCTCAACACCGCCGAGGGGCGCCGCGCGCAGTACACCTTCGGCTGGGTGGTGGAGATCGACCCCTTCAATCCCAACGCCGCGCCCGTCAAGCGCACCGCGCTGGGCCGCATCAAGCACGAGGGCGCCGAGTACACCCTGGCCGCCGACGGCCGCGTGGTGATCTACACCGGCGACGACCAGGCCGGCGAGTACATCTACAAGTTCGTCAGCAAGAACAAGTTCGACCCCAACAACCGCGCGGCCAACCTGAGCCTGCTGGACGAGGGCACGCTGTACGTCGCCCGCTTCAGCAACGGCGCGGTCAGCGGCGACAACATGGGCACCGGCGAATGGCTGCCCCTGACGCTGGACAACCCGGCGATCGCCGCCAAGTTCGCCACCCTGGCCGACATGCTGCTGGGCACCCGCATCGCTGCCGACCTGGCCGGCGCCACCAAGATGGACCGCCCGGAGTGGATCGCCGCCAACCCCAAGAAGGCCGGCGAGATCTACTGCACGCTGACCAACAACAGCGGCCGAACCGCCGCGACGGTGGACGACGCCAACCCGCGTGCCAGCAACGTCTACGGCCAGATCGTGCGCTGGCGCGAAGCCGGTGGCGACCCGGCGGCCACGACCTTCGAGTGGGACCTGTTCGTGCTGGCAGGTGACCCGACGCTGCCGGCCAACGCGGGCACGCCGCGCGCCGGCAACATCAACGGCGACTACTTCGCCTGCCCGGACGGCCTGTGGTTCGACAGCGAAGGCCGCCTGTGGATCCAGACGGACATCTCCTCCGGCTCGCTGGGCAGCGGCGTCTATGCCAACCTGCCGAACAACATGATGCTCGCCGCCAACCCGGTGACCGGCGAGACCCGCCGCTTCCTGACCGGCCCCAAGGGCTGCGAGGTGACCGGCATCGCCATGACGCCGGACCGCCGCACGATGTTCATCAACATCCAGCACCCGGGCGAAGGCGCGGGCGACGCCAGCAACCCCGCCGATGCGGCCTACCCGATCAAGATCAGCTCCTGGCCGAGCAGCCAGGGCTACGGCTACCAGAACGGCACGGCGCCGCAGGCCAAGCTGCGCCCGCGCTCGGCTACGGTGGTCATCACCCGCAACGACGGCGGCGAGATCGGCGCCTGAGCGCGTCGCATCGCAGCAAGGAGATCCCCATGCAGTTCTCTTCCTCCTTCCGCCCGCTGCTGGCCGCGGTGGCCCTGGCCGCCGCAGCGTCGGCTCACGCCGAACTCATCACCAGCTCCGGCGAGATGCCCGGCGGCCTGCTGGTGCAGACCTTTGATGAGGTCTTCGACACCAGCACCTCGCGCGTGCAGATCGGTGCGTCCCTGGGCGCCGACGTGGGCGTGAGCGCAGCCAACGGCCCGCTGATCTTCGGTGCGCCCTTCGGCGCCTGGAGCCTGGGCGACAACGGCGAGTGGACCAGCGCGCAGAGCTTCGTCGGCGTGGATGGCGGCGCGGACGATGCCGGCAATGTCGGTACGCTGGTCTTTGACTTCGGCGGCCAGACGGTGTCGCAGGTGGGCGCGTTGCTCAACTTCGACCCTGGCTTCACCTATGGCTTCGGCCTGCCGCTGCCGCTCTACATCGCCGCCTACGGCGTCGATGGCGCGCTGCTCGACAGCTATGAGCTGCCGGTGTTCACGCCGGGCGCGGTCAACGAGGGGGCCTTCTTCGGCATCCGCCTGGCCACGGCGAGCATCGCCCGCTTCGAGGTCAGCGGCCCGTATGCCGTGGTGGACAACCTGAGCTTCACCGCGCCGGTGCCCGAGCCGCAGACCTGGGCCCTGATGGCCGCTGGGCTGGCTGCCGTGGGCGTGGCGCAGCGCCGCCGCGCCTCACGGTGATGCCCCAGCCGATCCGGCCTTGATCCGGCGTTGACCGGGGCTCTGATGAGGCGCTGACCGGTCTGACCGGCAAGCCGGGCAAGGGGAGGGCCGCAAGGTGCCTCCCCTTTCTTCATGGGGCGCGGTGTCTCGGAGCCTGTGCAAAGGCCCGAGCCAGAGCCGGCGAAGCCGGGCCGCTGCCGGGACGGGCGGCTCAGCCGGCGCGGTGCCGCTTGCCAACGGGCGGCGCCTCGGCAGCCGTGCTGGCGTCGCTGGCATCGGAACGCGCACTGGAGCCGGCTTCGGATGCCGCGCCGGACGCGGCCTCGCCGGTGTCTGCGGCGTCCTCGTCCTTCTGGCCGGCGGCTGGCGTCGAAGCGCCCGGGCGCGGCACGGTAGGGCGCACCACGTCGAGCTTGTTCTCGCGCATGTACTCGTCCATCTCGCGCCAGCCGGCGAATACCGCGGCCTTGCCCGCCTTGGGATTGAGGCTGTAGCAGTCCTCGATCGCGCGGCCGGCCTGGCGGCAGGCGCTGCCGATGGCGCGGGCGTCGGCCTCCTTGCCGGCTGCCACGTCGGCCGGGGTCTGGATGCCCAGCTTTTCGCAGCCGGACAGCAGTGCGGCAAGGCTCAAGACGAGGAGGGCAGGCAGGCGGGGCATGGCAGGCGGTGGGATGGAAGCCGGGCGCGGTATCGCGCGCATGCCGCCATTTCGGCAGGGCGGGTGCCCGGCTTGAGCCTCCCGGTGATGCGCCTCACGGCCGCGGGCGGCGGAACAGCGAGGGTGTTCAGCGCTTTTTTGCCGCGTGCCTGGCCTGCGGTCGTCTTAGCCCAGCACCGTGCGGTTGCGACCCGCGTCTTTGGCGCGGTAGAGCGCCTGGTCGGCGCGCTCGATGCTGTGCTCGATGCTCTCGCCCGGCTGGTGCTCGACCAGACCCGCCGAGAAGGTCACCACCGGCTGCTGCGGGCGCTCGGCGGCCAGGGGGGCGGCGCGGGCAAAAGCCTCGCGCAGCCGCTCGATGACCGCCTGGGCGTCGGCCAGCGTGGTTTGCGGCAGCAGCACCAGGAACTCCTCGCCGCCCCAGCGGGCGAGCTCGTCGGTCTCGCGCAGGCTGCCGCTCACGGCGCGGGCGAAATCCTGCAGCACACGGTCGCCCACCTGGTGGCCATGGCGGTCGTTGATGCGCTTGAAATGGTCCAGATCCAGCAGCGCCAGGCACAGCGGGCCGGGGTGGCGGCGCTGGCGGGCCAGGGCGTCGGTCAGGCGCTCGACCATGTGGTGGCGGTTGTGCAGCCCGGTGAGCTGGTCGCGCCCGGCCATCTCCTGCAGCCGGTCCAGCGCCTCCTGCAGCGCAGCCTGCCGCTTGACCAGGCGCGCGCGCAGGCCGGTCACCTTCATCGCCGCCGACAGCATCACCGGCAGGATGCCCAGCGCCAGGCTCAGCGTGATCACCTCTTCCTTCAGCGGGAAGCGCTCGGGCTGCAGTACCTGCATGGTGACGCTCACGGCCACCAGGGAGAAGATCGTCGCCCAGCCGATGCGCCGCGTCCTGCGCGGCGAGACGGTCAGCATCATGAACATCAGCTGCATGCCGAAGACCAGCAGCAGTGCGGCACGCGCGAAGCCGCCCATCGCATAGGCGAGCAGCGCGCCGCCGGCGGCGATGCCGATCTGCGAGACCATCAGCGCCTCGTCGCTGAGCCGGCGCGACCACGGGCTGCGCTGCACCGCGTAGGACAGCAGGTGCAGCACGATCAGGTAGCCCGCCACCAGGTCGCGCTGCCAGGGCTGCCAGGCGCCGGTCCACACCGCCAGCTGGGTCGAGCCCACGCCGGCCACGTACATGGCCGTCGACAAGAAGAACACCCCCAGGCGGCGCTGCTGCCATTCCTCATGGCCCAGCAGCAGCTCGCGCAGGCGGCTGCGCCAGCCGGCGGTGCGCTGCGTGAGGGCGGCCGCTTGCGGAAGTGGGGGAGGCGGGGCGTTCATCCGTCGGGCTATCGACAGGCCGGGCGGCGCACTGAAGCCGTGCACCGTCGCCCATCGTGGCGTATCACCGCCTGCGCCGACTAGGCGGAAAAGCGAGCCCTCGCGGCCTGCAGGGTGCCGGTCAGCCCAGCGGCGTGTCGGCCGCAAAACCGCGGTAGGTGGACATCAGCCGCGCGTAGGCCCGGCGCACCCGCTGCGGGCTTGCGCCGGGCAGGCCGAAGCGGGCGTCGTGCAGGTAGCCCATCATCAGGCCGAAGAGCTCGTAGGCCAGCTGCTCCGGATCGGTGTCGGGGCGCAGGTGGCCGGCGTCGCGCGCCTCGGACACGGCACGTGCCAGTACCCGGCGCCAGTTCAGGCTGCCGTGCAGCAGCCGGTCGCGCAGGCCCGAGTTGGCGATCTCCAGCTGGAAGGCGCCGGCAGCGTGCAGCGAGCCGCCCAGGCCGCGGGGGTCGGCGCCGACCTCGATCCAGCGCATCATCATCGCGTGCAGCCGCGGCAGGCCCCGCGGCTGGGCCAGGGCGGGCTCGAAGATCAGCGCGCTGAAGCGGCGTTCGTATTCCTCCAGCACCGCCGCCTGCAGCGCCTCGAGCGAGCCGACGCGGGCGAAGACGCCGCTCTTGCTGATGCCCACGCGCTTGGCGATCTCGCCCAGCGACAGGCTGCCCAGGCCGTCGATCCCGGCCATGGTCAGCGCCTCGTCGACGATGGCGGCCAGCGTCTGCTCGCTCTTCTCGGTCTTGGTCAGCATGCGGGGCGAAGGCAGCCGGCGGGGCTGCATCAGGGGCGCGGGCCAGTATACGGAGCGGGTGCGCGCCGAGTGCTCCCAGACAGGGTGGCGGGCTCGCGCTGCGATGGCGCGTGGCAGTGGCTGTGCGATGGACGCGGTAGGGAAGGCGGCGCTGCGCCGCACCACGCGCCCGCCGATGCACGCTGTGCCAACCGGTCTCAGGGCATGGCGGCCGCCAGCGCGCGGGCCGTGGGCCATTCCTCCTCACGGAAGTGCGCCTGCACCAGTGTTTCCGTCACCTCGCGCCGGCGGGCGGGGTCGGCCACGCCGGCAAGCGCTGCCTCGCGCGCAGCGGCGAAGGCCGCCTGGCGCTGCTGCCAGTCCCGCTGCTGGCGCTCCATGTCCAGCAGGTGCGCCGCCTCGGTGGGGCCCACCAGGCGGCGCAGGGCCTGCTCCACCTGAGCCGCGTCGCCGCCACGGCGCAGTTCCGCCAGCAGCTCATCGGCCTGCTGTTGCGCGGCGGGCGGCTCGGCCAAGGTCTGGCGCAGCTCAGCCGGCAGCGCCTGCCGCAGGGCCGCGAGCCGCGCCTGGCGGGTGGGGGCGTCCAGGCCGGGGTCATGCTCGATGGTCAGCGCCTGCCGGTGGTAGCGGGCCAGTGCTTCCTCGGTGCCGAACAGCCGCTGGGCCACCTCGGCGCCGAAGTGCTGCCGGCGCAGGGCCGTCAGACCTTGCTCCAGGGCCTCCAGCGCCCGCGCGTCGGTGGGCCGCTCGGCCAGCAGCCGGGCCTCGTCCGCCTGATAGGCGCGCCAGCGCCGCAGCAGGTCGAGCACCATGTCGGCTTCGTGGCGCGGCAGGCCGCCGCGCAGACGCCATTCGAAGCGCTCCAGATCCTGGGCGCTGGGCGGGCGGGGCAGCTCGGACAGGGCCACCTGCAGCGCCGAGCGAGTCCGCTCGTCCAGCGTCACGCCGCCAGCAAAGCCCATGTCGAAGAGGCGCGCCGCGTCCAGCGGGCTGCCGCCCAGATCAGGCGTCGCATCGGGCGCAAGCGCCGGGCGGGCCAAGCCGGCAGACCCGGCGACGGTTGGGCCGCCGCGGGCCGGGTGCGACGGCGGGCCGGACGAGGGGGCGGGGCCATCCGGCCACGCCAGCAGCAGGGCGCCGGCCACGGCCGCGCCCAGCGCAGTGCGCGCGGCCCAACTGCCGGCCCGCGAGTGGGAAACCGGCCCGGCCTGCGCGGGGGTGCGCCGCGCTCCCGCTGGCCAAACGGCGGGCGGCTGCTTCATGGGGCTGCCGTGGCAAGGTGGCCGGCGCCGGTGGGGCGGGCCAGGGGGACGGAGGCCGGCCGCAGCGGCCCTGGCGCGGCGCCCCACTCGATGCGGGCCTCGCTGCGCAGCCTTGCCAGCTCGGACTGGAAACGCTCCTGTAGCAACTGGGCGCGCAGCAGCGTGTGCATGTCCTCCAGCGGCGGCTTGGGCAGATCACGGCGGTCGGACACCCACATGATGTGCCAGCCGGCCGGCGAGCGCACCGGCTCGTCCAGCGTGGCGCCGGGCTCCAGGCGTTGCACGGCCGCGGCCAGCGCCCCGGGCAACTGGCTGGGCAGCAGCCAGCCCAGCTCACCGCCCTTCGCCTGGCGGTCCAGACTGTGGCGGCGGGCCAGCGTGGCAGGCCGCTCGCCAGCCTTCAGCCGTGCCATCACGGCCCGGGCCTGGCCCTCGCTGTGCAGCAGGATGTGCCCGACCTTGTACTCACGCTGCGGCGGCTGGGCCGTGTAGCGGGCGCGGATGGCCTCGTCCGGGATGTCCAGACGGGACAGCAACTGGCGTGCATACATCTGGGCCGTCCAGGTTCTTTGCTGCAGGCGGGCCTCCGTGGCGATGTCGGGCTGGACCAGCAGCCCCTCGCGCTCGGCGGCTTGCGCCAGCACTTCGGTGGTGATGAGGTCGTCCAGCGCCTGGGCGACCTCGGCCTCGGTGGGCGCCGGGGGCGGTGCCGCAGCAGCCGATGCATGCGGGTCGGCCGGCTCGCTGCGAGAGCGCACCAGCACGTCCAGCAGGCGCCGCGGCAGGGCCTGGCCGTTGACGGTGGCCACGGCGGCGGCGGGCTCGGCGGAGCCGGCTGCCGGCAGCGAGTCGGCCAACGCGCAGGCCGACTCGCCGGTCCACTCGTCGTTCGAGCCTTGCAGCCGCGCCGTGCCGGCATGGGCCTCCCCGCCGGCCGCGCTGGCCGGTGTGCAACCCAGCACGGCGCACCAAAGCGCGAGCATCGCGGCGGCCGTGGGCCGCAGCCTGGCTTGCGGGCGCTCGGGATGCGAAGGGGTCGTCATGCTGAGTGTTCCGGGGCGAAAAAAGGTGGGGAGGCCGACTTGCGTTGTTCGGGTTCTGGCCCCGGCTTGCGCCCTCCCTTGGGGCCAGCCGGCCTCCCCCCAACTTCCGCTGCCAGGAGAGACATGCAGAGACAGACGAGGTTCAGCGCAGCTGCTGGCGCACCTGGTTGTAGACCGAGGTGTCCGTCAGCAGCGCCAGGTGGTCGACATCGGCCGTGCGGACGCTGGTGCCGCACTGTGCGTTGGCCGCCGGCAGGATGATCCCGTCGGTGGCCGACCACAGCGAGCGGTCACAGCCGCGCGTGCCCAGCGCGCGCAGGAACGACGAGCCCGGCCGCATCTCCAGGCAGGCGGGGCTCACGCAGGCGTAGGCGTAGGTCGTGCCCTTGTGCGGCGTGCCCAGTGACACGAAGCGGCGCGTGGCCGCCGAGCCGCCCTGGTTGACAAGGTAAGAGCGCGACACCAGGCCGCCGTTGGAGTGGGCAACCACAGCGACCTTGGCATTGCCGTGGCGCGCACGCACCGTGTTGACGAAGTTGCGCAGCTCAATGGCGCTGACGGTGTTGCTGTTGACCAGCGAGCTGTAGTCGAACTTGTAGAGGTTGCGTGACGGGTAGCCGCTGGCGGTGAACCGCGCGGCCATCACGTCCCAGTTCGAGCCGCTGCCGCTGTAGCCGTGCACGAAGACGATGGGCTCGCTCTGCGCGTGGACGGGGGCAGAGAAGGCGGCGGCAGCCAGGGCAGCCAGGGCGGCCAGCGCGGCCGAGTGGATTCGGTTCATGGGGTCTCCTCGGTTGATCTTCGACAGCCGCAACCCTGCGGCCGGCGAATTCTGCACACCCGTGCAAAAAACAGAGGGGCACGTTTACCCGTCGGCGGGAAAGCCCGCGCATCCAGGGCTAAATAAGACTTAAAACTTAACGATCAATCCGCATCTTTCGCGCTTTTGATCGGCAGAACGCACTAATGCGGTTGGCTGTTCCTCGCGCGTGGCACGGCCATGCAAAGGCCTTATTACTCTGTCGGCGCGAATGGTCAAACGAAACGGGAGCCCACAGGCTCCCGCCCCACCACCCTCGCCGCCCGCATGGGGCCTGTCGGCCATGAGCCCGTGGCGATGCCGAGCTGTGTCGGCCGCGCTTCCTGGTTGACCGCCTCGCGCGGCCCCCGGGCGCACTGGCGCCCAAGCTGGGCTGTAACGCCCATTCCATGGCCTGCCGACCGGGGCGGCTCATCCCGGTGCCCGCATCCCCCGCGCCAGGGCCATCAGCCGCTCGATCCGCTCCTCGGTGGACGGATGTGTGGAGAACATTCCCCGCAGGCCGCCGCCGGACAGCGGGTTCATGATCATCATCTGCGCCGTCTCCGGATGCGCCTCGGCGGCCATCAGCGGGATGCCCTGGGCATAGCGGTGGATCTTGTCCAGGGCCGAGGCCAGGGCCTGCGGATCGCCGGAGATCTCGGCGCCGCCGCGGTCGGCCTCGAACTCGCGGGCGCGGCTGATCGCCATCTGGATCAGGCTGGCCGCCAGCGGCGCCAGCAGGGCCACGGCGATCCCGGCGATCGGGTTGGCCGGCCGGCCCTCGCTGTCACGCCCGCCGAAGAACATCGCGAAGTTGGCCAGCATGGAGATCGCGCCGGCCATGGTCGCGCTGATGGTGCTGATGAGGATGTCGCGGTGCTTCACGTGCGCCAGCTCATGCGCCATCACGCCGCGCAGCTCGCGCTGGTTGAGCACGCGCAGGATGCCGGTGGTGGCGGCCACGGCCGCGTTGGCCGGGTTGCGGCCGGTGGCGAACGCGTTGGGCGCGTCCTCGTCGATCAGGTAGACGCGCGGCATGGGCAGCTGCGCGCGCTGCGCCAGCTCGGCCACCATGCCGTAGAACTGCGGCGCGGTGGTGGCGTCCACCTCCCGGGCGTTGTACATCTTCAGCACCAGCTTGTCGCTGAACCAGTAGCTGAAGAAGTTCATGCCCAGGGCGATGACCAGGGCGATCATCATCCCCTGCTGGCCGCCGATCACCGAGCCCAGCGCCATGAACAGCGCCGTGATCGCGGCCATCAGGATGGCGGTCTTCATCAGGTTGAACATCGTGTGTGCCTCTCGTTGCGGTGCGCCCGCCAAGCGCGGGTCGAGCCAGTAGATCGGTCCGCCCGGCTGGAGTTCAAGGTTCTGTCAGCTTGGTGCCCGGGCGGGGCGGCGCCGTGTCCGGCCCGGTGACCCGGTGCTCATCCGGCGGCTGCCTCAGCCCAGCATGCAGCCGGCCGCCAGCGGCCGCGCGTGCAGGAAGTCGGCCACCGATTGCCGCTTGCCGCCGGCGCGCTGCAGCACGCGCAGCGCCAGCGCCTGCTCGCCGCAGGCCACCACCACATGATCGCCACCCGCATGCAGCACCGTGCCGGGCGCGCCGCTGCCGGCCACCACCTCGGCCCGCCAGAGCTTGACCGTCTCGGCGCCGGCCTCGCCCGGCACGCTGAAGCTCAGCCCGGGAAAGGGGTCGAAGGCGCGCGCGCGGCGCTCGATCGCGACCGCCGGCTGGTGCCAGTCGATCGCGCCCTCTGCCTTCTCGATCTTGTGCGCATAGGTCACGCCTTCGGACGGCTGCGGCGTGCGCAGCAGCCGGCCGGCCGCGGCATCGTCCAGCGCGCGCAGGATCAGCGCGGCGCCCTGCGCGGCCAGGCGGTCGTGCAGCGTCGATGTGGTGTCGTCCGCGCGGATCGGCATTCGCTCGACCAGCAGCATGTCGCCGGTATCCAGGCCGGCGTCCATCTGCATGATGGTGATGCCGGTCTCGGCATCGCCGGCCTCGATGGCGCGGTGGATCGGCGCGGCACCGCGCCAGCGCGGCAGCAGCGAGGCATGGGTGTTCAGGCAGCCCAGGCGGGGCAGGTCCAGCACCCACTGCGGCAGGATCAGGCCGTAGGCCGCCACCACCATCACATCGGGTCGGGCCGCCTGCAGCGCCTGCTGGGCCGCCGCGGCATCCTGCGGATGCCTGCCGTCCAGCCTCAGGCTGACCGGCTGGGCCACCGGCAGGCCGTGCTCCAGCGCGTATTGCTTGACCGGCGAGGCCTGCAGCTTCATGCCGCGCCCCGCGGGGCGGTCGGGCTGGGTCAGCACCAGCGGCACCGTGTGGCCGGCCTGGTGGATCGCCGCCAGCGCAGCGCGGGCGAATTCCGGCGTGCCGGCGAAGGCCACCCGCAGCGGTGCCGGGGTGACGGCCGCAGGGCTCGCGGGGTTCGTCGTGGCGGTGGGCCAGGCCTGCGCAGCGTCGCTCATCCCGGCGCTCACGAGGCGTGCGCCTCTTCGCGGGTCTTCTTCTGCATCTTGGCCTTGATGCGGTTGCGCTTGAGCGGCGAGAGGTATTCGACGAACACCTTGCCCATCAGGTGGTCCATCTCATGCTGGATGCACACGGCCAGCAGGCCGTCGGCGTCGATCTTGTACTCGCGCCCGTCGCGGTCCAGCGCGCGCACCGTCACGCGCTCGTGGCGCGGCACCTTGTCGTAGATGGCCGGCACCGACAGGCAGCCCTCGTCGCCCACCACCATCTCGACGCTCGTCCAGGTCAGCTCGGGATTGATGAGCACGATGGGCTGGTCGCGCTCCTCGGACACGTCGATCACGATGACGCGCTCGTGCACGTCGACCTGCGTGGCCGCCAGACCGATGCCGCTGGCCGCGTACATCGTCTCGAACATGTCGGCCACCAGCTGGCGCACGCGGTCGTCCACCTGGGCCACCGGCTGGGCGATCTTGTGCAGGCGGGGGTCGGGATAGCGCAGGATGTTCAGGACGGCCATGTCAGCAAAAGGTGTGGATGGCCCGCAACGGCAGGCCGAAAGGTCGGCGGGTAACTCCGGGCAAACTTCGTTGCGGCTGCCGGACAAATGGCGGCAGAATCCGCCGAAATCAAGTGAGCCCTCTGTGCTAAATGGGCGCCACAACGGCGTTTTTGCGCAAATCTCCGTCGATCACCCGTGGAATATCGCCCGCCCCTCGCGCATGCTGCACGCACACGCGTGCGTCGCGCTCAGGGGCCCGGATTTTCGCGCAGGCAGGCCTGCCTTGCGCCACGGGCCTGGCAGCGGGCGGATGACGTGAGGGTTCTTCCAGCGCTTCCATCGTGCCGGCCGCGTCGCCGGCTGCTCCGTCATCCGGCCGCCTGACGGGCACACCGGGGCAGGGGCGCCCACCGTTTTCGTTCTCACCGAAAGACCGCTTCATGATGCACAGCCTGCTGTCCCGCTTCCTCGGCCCGCTCGGTTCGCTGGGCTCGCCGGGTTCCCTGGGCGATGCCGACCAGCCGCCGCGCCGGCCGGCGGCGTCCTTCGCGCTGCGCCTGGCTTGCGCGGGGCTGGGGGCCGGCCTGCTGGCCGCAGGCGTGCAAGCGCAGGTGCCCAACTATCCGATCACCGGCGAGCAGCGCGCCACCGCACGGCAGGTGGCCGACGCCGGCGTGCCGCTTTCGGAGCTCTCGCCCAACGCGCCCGACAGCTACACCGTCAAGCGCGGCGACACGTTGTGGGCCATCTCGGGCCTCTTCCTCAAGCGGCCCTGGCGCTGGCCTGAGCTCTGGGGCATGAACCTCGACCAGATCCGCAATCCGCACCTGATCTACCCCGGCCAGGTGCTCTACCTGGACAAGTCCAACGGCCGCGCGCGGCTGCGCGTGGGCCAGCCGCTGGGCCCGCAGGGCGACGTCAAGCTCTCGCCTCGCGTGCGCGAGGCTGCGTTCAGCGACGCCATCGGCGCCGTGCCGCTCAACCTGATCGAGCCCTTCCTCAATGAGGCGGTGATCTTCGACAACGAGCAGCAGCTGGCTGCCGCGCCGCGCATCGTCGCCACGCAGGAAGGCCGCGTGATGCTGGGCCGCGGGGAGACGGCCTACGTGCTGGGCGAGCTGGGCGGCCGCCGTGACTGGCGCATCTTCCGCCAGCCGCGCCCGCTGCTGGACCCGACCACGCGCGAGGTGCTGGGCTATGAAGCCGTCTACGTTGGCACTGCTGACTACGAAAAATCCGGTCACGCCGACGGCCGCAGCGGCCAGGCTGGCGAGGTCGTGCCCGACACCTTCACGGTCACCAGCATCCGCCTGGAAGCCGGTGTGGGCGACCGCCTGGCGCCGGTGCCGCAGCGTGAGTTCGTCAACTACGTACCCCATGCCCCGGAGCGGCCCATCGCCGGCCAGATCGTGTCGATCTACGGCGAGGCGCTGAGCGCCGGCCAGAACCAGATCGTGGCTCTCAACCGCGGCGCGCGCGACGGCCTGGAGCGCGGCCATGTGCTGATCCTGCTCAGCGACGGCCGCCTGGTGCGCGACACCACGCAGGACGGCTCGCCGCAGATCAAGCTGCCCAACGAGAAGCAAGGGCTGCTGTTCGTCTTCCGCACCTTCGACAAGATGTCCTACGCGCTCATCATGTCGGCCAACGACCCGATCAAGGTGGGCGACCGCTTCTCACAGCCCTGAGAAGGTCGATTCCGCCTTCTGCCTTCTTCTCCTGAGCGTCGAATCCGTCGGCTCAGGGTTCAGCGCCCCGAACACCGGGGCGCTTTGTTTTCGCCCCTGTCCTCTGCCTGCCTCATGGACCGCGATGAACTGACCGGCTGGCTGCGGCTGGTGATGACGCCGCAGATCGGCCCCACGGCCGCGCGCAAGGTGCTGGCCGCCTTTGGGTCGCCACAGGCGGTGTTCGTCGCCTCCACGCGTGCGCTGCAGGCCGTGGTGGGCGAGGTCGCCGGCAAGGCCCTGGGCACCGAGCCTGAGGGCCTGGACGCGCACGTGCAGGCCACGCTGAGCTGGCTGGCCGCCTCGCCAGCGCATGCGGTCCTCACCCTGGGCGATGCCGACTACCCCGCGCGGCTGCTGGAGATGGCCGACCCGCCCCTCCTGCTGTTCGCGCAAGGCCGGCTGGAGACCCTGCGCGGGCGGTTGCTGGCCATCGTCGGCGCCCGCCATCCCACGCCCCAGGGCGTGGACAACGCGCGGGCGTTCGCCGCCCACTTCAGCCGCGAGGGATGGACGGTGGTCTCAGGCCTGGCCGCCGGCGTGGACGGCGCCGCGCACGAGGGCGCGCTGGACGGCCCGTCCCCCACCATTGCCGTCGTCGGCACCGGGCTGGACCGTGTCTACCCGGCGCGCCACCGCGCGCTGGCCCACCGCATCGTCGAGCGCGGCCTGATCCTCAGCGAGTACCTGCTCGGCACGCCGCCGCTGGCACCGAACTTCCCCAAGCGCAACCGGCTGATCGCCGCGCTGGGCCAGGGCACGCTGGTGGTCGAGGCGGCGGTGCAGTCCGGCTCGCTCATCACCGCCCGGCTGGCGGCCGAGATGGGCCGTGAAGTGCTGGCCATCCCCGGCTCCATCCACAACCCGCTCTCGCGCGGCTGCCATGCGCTGATCAAGCAGGGTGCCAAGCTGGTGGAGACGGCCGAGGACGTGCTGGAGGAGCTGCGCGGCAGCCTGAGGGCGCCGCTGTTCGACGCCGCGCCGGCGGCCGACACCCCCAGCGCGCCACCCGATGCCGCACGCGGCGCGGCGGCCGGCGCGGCAGACGGGCCGCCGGGGCATGCCCTGCCCCGCCATGCGGCTGGCGACACGCCGGGCGGCGATCGGGCCGGCCCCGACGCAGAAGAGCCCAGCCCAGGTGCCCGCCAGGCGGCGTGCGGCCCCCATGCCGCGCTGCTTCAGGCCCTGGGCTGGGATCCGGTGCACCTGGACGCCCTGGCCGCGCGCACCGGCATCGGCCCGGCGCAGTTGCAGGCGCAGCTGCTCGAACTGGAGCTGCTGGGCGAGGTGGCCCGCCTGCCGGGCCAGCTGTTCCAGCGCGTGGCCAGCGCCTGATCGCCCGGGTCGCGCAAGCGGGCGGGGCAGCAGGGTCGGTAGCTTGTCTCGTGGCCGAGGGCAGGGCGGGCCAACGGCCGGCCTGCCGCCCGCAGCCCGCAGCCCGCAGCCCGCAGCCCGCAGCCCGCAGCCCGCAGCCCGCAGCCCGCAGCCCGCAGCCCGCAGCCCGCAGCCCGCAGCCGTGCAGCGCGCAGCCGGACCGACGCCGGCCGGCCCCCGCGCCCGCATGCCAGAGCGCGCGCCGGACAATGTGCCCCATGCCGCCCATGCCGCCCATGCCGCCTGCGTCCGCCGCCCTGCCCACCATCCGCCACCTCGGCCGCGTGGACTACGCCCCTACAGCTGCGGCCATGCAGGCCTTCACCGAAGCCCGCACGCCGGACACGCCGGACGAGATCTGGGTCTGCGAGCACCCGCCCACCTACACCCAGGGCATCGCCGGCCGGGCCGAGCACCTGCTGGCGCCGGGCGACATCCCGGTCGTCGCCACCAACCGCGGCGGGCAGGTCACCTACCACGGCCCGGGGCAGGTGGTGGCCTATCCGCTGATCGACCTGCGCCGGCTGGGCATCTACGTCAAGGAATACGTCTTCCGCCTGGAGCAGGCGCTGCTGAAGGTGCTGGAGGGGCAGGGCGTCACCGGCCACCGCGTGACGGGCGCGCCGGGCATCTATGTGCGGCTGGACGATCCCTTCGGCCATGCCGCGCTGCCCAAGCCGCAGCCGGGGGTGGACCCCTTCACCGGCCTGGGCAAGATCGCCGCGCTGGGCATCAAGGTCTCGCGCCACTGCACCTATCACGGCGTGTCGCTCAACGTGGCGATGGACCTGGAGCCCTTTGCCCGCATCAACCCCTGCGGCTATGCCGGGCTGGCGACGGTGGACCTCGCCAGCCTGGGCGTGCAGGCCGGCTGGCAGGCGGTGGCCAACGACCTGGCGCAGCGGCTGGCCCAGCGGCTGGCGCCTTGAGCCGGCCCCCTGAGCCGGCCGTGCCGCCGGCTCGCGCGGGCGTGCATCCGACACGCTCTTTGCGGGCTTCGCGGCCGGCGCCCGGCTGCGCTTGACCGCACGCAGGGCCGGGCGGGCCCCGCTTCCTACAATCCCGCAGCCGTTGCGGTGCACCGGCCCTGCGCCGCGGGGCGGACCGTGTGGGGCCACCCGTGTGGGTCCGCCCTTCGAGCGGCTGCTGCACAGGCCTGCCATGACCGATCCCGTCGCCCCGCCCACCGCCGAGTCGGCCGCTGTCCTGCCGACCGCCGCCCCGCCCGCTGTCTACGACGCCAGTGCCAAGCAAAAGGCCCAGGCCAAGACGGCGCGCATCCCGATCAAGATCGTGCCGGCCGAGGTGCTGAAGAAGCCCGACTGGATCCGCGTCAAGGCCGGCTCGCCGACGACCCGCTTCTACGAGATCAAGCAGATCCTGCGCGAGCACAAGCTGCACACGGTGTGCGAGGAAGCGTCCTGCCCCAATATCGGTGAGTGCTTCGGCCACGGCACGGCCACCTTCATGATCATGGGCGACAAGTGCACGCGGCGCTGCCCGTTCTGCGACGTCGGCCACGGCCGGCCGGACCCGCTGGATGCGGACGAGCCGCTGAACCTGGCCAAGACGATCGCCGCGCTCAAGCTCAAGTACGTGGTCATCACCAGCGTGGACCGTGACGACCTGCGCGATGGCGGCGCGGCGCACTTCGTCGAGTGCATCCGCAAGACGCGCGAGCTGTCGCCGGGCACGCGCATCGAGATCCTCACGCCCGACTTCCGCGGCCGCATGGACCGCGCGCTGGACATCCTCAAGGCCGCGCCGCCGGACGTGATGAACCACAACCTCGAGACCGTGCCGCGCCTGTACAAGGAAGCGCGCCCCGGCTCGGACTACCAGTTCAGCCTGAACCTGCTCAAGCGCTTCAAGGACTTTGCTCCTGGCGTGCCCACCAAGAGCGGCCTGATGGTCGGCCTGGGCGAGACCGACGAGGAGATCCTGCAGGTCATGCGCGACATGCGTGAGCACGGCATCGACATGCTGACCATCGGCCAGTACCTCGCCCCCAGCGGCCACCACCTGCCGGTGCGCCGATATGTGCACCCGGACACCTTCAGGATGTTCGAGCGCGAAGCCCAGGCGATGGGCTTCACCCACGCCGCCGTGGGTGCGCTGGTGCGGTCGAGCTACCACGCCGACCAGCAGGCGGCGCAGGCGGCGGTGGTGGGCAGCGCGGCCTGAAGCGGTCCTGTCCCGCCAAGCGGGCCGCGCTGGTCCGAACGGCTTACGGGCTGTGCCGGGCCCTGCCGCCACGCATGTAACAAGGCGTCGATGAAATCCGCGCATCTTTTTTGCGGACCATCGACATGCCCGTTCTTCGACCCTTCATGCGGCGGCTGCGCGAGGCGGCCATCGTGCTGGCCTGCGGCTGTGCCACGCTGAGCGCCACCGCGGCCGACATCGTTCCCTATCTGCAGACCCCGACCGCCAGCTCGATCTGGGTGTCGTGGAAAACCGCCGCAGGTGACGGCGCCGTGGTCGAGTACGGCATAGACGGTGGCCCGCTGGACCGCACGGCCACCGGCTCCACGCAGGCGCTGGCGGCCAGCTACCGCTACCACGGCGTGCAGCTCACCGGCCTGCAGCCCGACACCTTCTACAGCTACCGCGTGCGCACCGGCGACCAGGTCTCGCCGGTGTATCGCTTCCGAACCCAGCCTACGGCGGCGCGCAAGACGGGTGTCTTCCGCATCCTGGTCACGGGCGACCACCAGCTGCGCAACGACGATCGCCACACGCCGCTGCTCAAGGCAGCCAAGGCGAAGATCGAGTCGCTGACCGGCCAGCCGCTCGAAGAGGCGGTCAACCTGATGCTCAACAACGGCGACCAGGTGGACGTGGGCACGCTGGACCACTACGAGTTCGTGCACATGAAGCCGTCGGCGGTGGTGTCGGGCAACCTGGCCATCATGACTGCGCTGGGCAACCATGAGACCTATTACGACACCGGTCTGACCAACTGGCGAGCACACAACTTCTACAGCGGCATCAGCTACAAGGGCATTGCCGCTGCTGCGGACGAGACCTACTACGCCCACCAGGTCGGCCGCGTGTTGCTGGTCTATCTCAACTCCGAGTCGAGCTTCGCCGCGCAGACCGAATGGCTGCGCAAGGTCGTGGCCGCGGCTGATGCGGATGCGGACGTCGACTGGGTCATCAGCGTGGTGCACCGGCCCTACCAGGCCGAGCAGTATGTCGGCGACATTTCGCAGTGGTTCCGCGACACGGCCATGCCGATCCTGGCGGGCACCCGCAAGCACGCGCTGAACATCGGCGCCCACCACCATCTCTATGCCCGCGGCCAGACACGCGACTGGCCCGTCTACCACATCATCAGCGGCGGCACGGCCTGGGACCAGTTCTGGGGCCAGTCCACTGAGCGCGACATGGACGATGTGCAGAAGACCATCGCCAACTGGACCTGGCAGCTCATCGAGTTCGACCTGGCCGCACGCACGATGAAGGTGTCCTCCTATGCCGAGGGCCATCCCAAGCTGGGTTTCGCCTACGAGAGCCGGTTGGTCGATGAGTTCGAGCGCCGCCTGGATGCCGCCGGCCCGCTGCAGCCCGCGCTGAGCGGCGTAGCCAATGGCTCGGTGGTGACGCTGCCCCAGAGCTTCACGCTCACGCCGTTCCAGTCGCCCTCCGGCATGGTGCTCAACAGCACCCAGTTCCAGATCGCGCGGGACGTGGCCTTCACGACCAACGTGGTTGACCTCATCCGCGACGTGGAGAACGTCTACGGCGACACCGGTGCCCCCGCCTACGAGCCGGTGGACCTCCATGCCGGCGTGGACATCCAGACCTACACCGTCCAGCAGTACGCCCTGAACAACGGGAGCTACTACATCCGCGCCCGCCATCGCGACGCCAATGCCGAGTGGTCGGCATGGTCCGAGCCGCAGCGCTTCACGGTGGAAGGCAGCTCCGAAGGCGACCCGGCCCTGGTGCTGGCCAAGAAGGTCTACGCCGCCAGCGAGCCGGTTGTCATCGACTACCGCAACAGCCGCAAGGCCACGGACTGGGTCGGCATCTACCGCAAGGGCCAGACCCCCGGCGCGGCCACGCCGTCGCTCAAATGGTCCTATGTGTCGGGCACCAGTGGCCAGCTGGCATTCAGCGGTCTGACGCAGGGTGTGGAGTACTACGCCGCTTTCCTCAGTGAGGACAGCTACGTCGAGATGGCTCCGCGCGTGGCCTTCTATGTGGGCAGTGCCCCGGAGCTTGCGATCAACAAGACGCAGTTCAACGCCGGCGAGCGTCCGACCTTCACCTGGAGCGGGGCCCCGGGCGGCAGCAAGGACTGGATCGGCGTCTACCGCGTCGGCCACACACCAGGCGCCGTCAACTCGACCGTCTGGGCGTACGCACCGAGCCAGTCGGGCAGCGTGACCCTGGATGCGCTGGACAAGGGCTATTACTTTGCGGCCTTCTTCGTCAACGACGAGTACTTCGAGATCTCCGAGCGCATCCCGTTTGCCGTCGGTACCGAGATCGCCAGCCTCAGCCTGGCCAAGACTGCGCTGCAAAGCGGCGAGAAGCTGACCATCAGCTTCGCCGACGGCCCCGGGACGGCCAAGGACTACGTCGGCGTGTTCCGCAAGGGCGCCACGCCGGGCATCGATCTGCTGGTGGACTACTACTACGTCGATGGCCGCGCCAGCGGCACGCTCACGCCGGCCCAGGCCCTGCCTGATGGCGAGTACTTCCTGGCCCTCTACATCAACGACTCCTACACCGAGGTTTCCAACCGCGTGTCCTTCACCGTGGGCGCGGCCACCGAGCCCGAGCCCGAGCCGCGCGTGCTGGGCGTCAAGCGCAGCGTCATCCGCACCGGCGATGCGCTGGAGGTGAGCTGGTCCGGCATGCCCGGCCAAGCCAAGGACTGGGTGGCCGTCTACCGCGCCACGCAGACCCCGGGTGGCGCGGGTCCGTCCGTCCTGTGGCGCTATGCACCGGCGCCCAGCGGCAGCGCGACCTTCAGCGGCCTGGATGCCGGCGAGTACTACGTCGCCTTCCTGCTCAACGACGGCTACGAGGAGGCCGCCACCCGCGTGCCCTTCAGCGTGCGCAAGCGCGGCGACATCGACGGCAACGGCCTGATCAACCTGGCCGACCGCGACGCGCAGCGCGCCGCGCTGGGCAGCTGCCAGGGTGATGCGCGCTATCAGCCGCTGGCCAACTTCGATGCCGATAACTGCATCACCCAGGCCGACTACAAGCTCTGGTACGCCATCTTCAGCCGCCAGTGAGCCGCTCGTCCTGAACCGATATCCGCGCGGCACAGGCTGCCGCGCCCGCCCACAAGGAGCACCCCATGAAGATCAAGACCTCCATCGCGGCCCTGCTGGCCGCGCTGGCCGCCGCCAGCTCGCCGGCCCATGCCGCCACGCTGTCCCTCAGCGGCAGCGGCTCGGCCACGGTCGGCCAGACCCTGATGCTCGACGTCGTGCTGCAGCAGCCCTTTGCCGGCGAGCGTGCCGGCGACGAGCTGTTGGCGTTCGGCCTGAATCTGTCGTTCGACACCACGCTGCTGCGGCTGAGCGAGGTCACGCTGGCCTCGGGCTGGAGCGATGACTCCGCTTTCACCGGCCTGGCGCTGTCCGGCTCCGCCTTCCCCGGCGTGGCGGATGCCGGCCAGGCGTCGCTCGGGCTGGCCACGCTGTCCTTCCAGGTGCTGGGCGCGGGCCAGACGTCGATCCGGCTGCTCAGCAACTCGGCCGGCGATTTCAACCAGGGCCTGCTGTATCTGATGTCGCCGACGCTGGACGCGCAGACCTCGCACGCCGTCACCCTCGCCGTGCCCGAGCCCGCTACCTGCGCCATGCTGCTGGCCGGCCTCGGCGTGCTGGCCGTTTTGCGCCGCCGCGCCTGACCGGTCCAGGACGGCAGGGCCGCGTGGCGGCAGGCGCATCACCCCTGCGCCACGGTAGAGAGCGGGCGGCGGCCAGAATGGGCCGATCCCCGCCCGACTGCTGCCATGACCGCCTTTGCCATCACGTTCGACAACAGCTACGCCCGCGAGCTGCAGGGCTTCTACGTGCCCTGGAACCCGGCGCGCGTGCCGGCGCCGCAGCTGCTGTTCTTCAACCGCGAGTTGGCGGCAGAGCTGGGCCTGGACGCCGATGCGCTGGATAGCGCCGAGGGCGCGGCCATCTTTGCCGGCAACACCGTGCCCGCGGGCGCGGCGCCGCTGGCCCAGGCCTACGCCGGGCACCAGTTCGGCCACTTCGCGGGCCGGCTGGGCGATGGCCGCGCGCTGCTGCTCGGTGAGGTGATCGACCGCAATGGCCAGCGGCGCGACATCGCCTTCAAGGGCTCGGGGCCCACGCCGTTTTCGCGCGGCGGCGACGGCAAGGCGGCCGTCGGTCCGATGCTGCGCGAGGTGCTGATCGGCGAGGCCATGCATGCGCTGGGCATCCCCACCACCCGCGCGCTGGCCGTGGCCTCCACCGGCGAGCCGGTCTACCGCGAGGTGGCCCTGCCCGGCGCCGTGCTGACCCGCGTGGCCGCCAGCCACCTGCGCGTGGGCACCTTCGAATTCTTCGGCGCGCGGCGCGAGTCCGACGCGCTGCGCCAGCTGGCCGACTACGCCATCGCCCGGCACGATCCCGACCTGTCCGACGACCCCGGCCGCTATCTCGGCCTGCTGCGCCGCGTGGCCCAGCGGCAGGCGCAGCTCATCGCGCAATGGATGAACGTCGGCTTCATCCACGGCGTGATGAACACCGACAACATGACGGTCTCCGGCGAGACGATCGACTACGGGCCCTGCGCGTTCATGGAGGCCCATGACCCGGCCGCGGTGTTCAGCGCCATCGACCGCGGCGGTCGCTATGCCTATGCCAACCAGCCGCTGATCGCGCGCTGGAACCTGGCCAGGCTGGCCGAGACGCTTATCCCGCTGATTGCGTCCGGCCTCGATGCGCCGGGCAGCGATGCAGCGATCCAGCAGGCCGTGGCCCAGGCCACTGCGGTGATCGATGCCTTCCCCGGCTGGTATCAGGCCGCGCTGCTGCAAGGCCAGCGGGCCAAGCTGGGCCTGCAGCAGGCGCTGGACGACGAGGCTGATGCCGCGCTGGCGCAGGCCTGGCTGGATCTGCTGCACGCCCAGGGGGTGGACTACACGCTGGGCTGGCGGCGGCTGGCGGACGCGGCGCAGGGCCAGGAGGCGCCCTTGCGCGCGCTGTTCGGAGACCCGTCTGCGCTGGACGGCTGGCTGGCGCGCTGGCGCGAGCGCTGCGCGCAGGAGGACGCCGGGGATTCAGACCGCCCGGGCCGCATGCGCCGCGCCAACCCGTTTGTCATCCCGCGCAACCACCGGGTGGAAGAGGCGCTGGCCGCCGCGCACGACGGCGATCTGCAGCCCTTCCGCAGCCTGCTGGCCGCCGTGCGCCAGCCCTGGGACGAGACGCCGGAGCTGGCCCGATACGGCGAGCCGGCGCCGGCCGAGGTCACGGCCTGCTACCAGACCTTCTGCGGCACCTGAGGCGCTCAAAACGCACCGGCCATGCCGGCTCGGGCCGCTGGGACACGCCGGTTGCGTTCGCGCGGCGTCCTGAGGGCGCCAGGCGCGCGAGGCCGGCTGCTCAGTGCGACAGCAGCGTGGGCAGCGCCGGGCTGTGCAGCACATGGCGCGTGGCACCACCCAGCACGAAGTCGCGCAGTCGCGAGTGGCCGAAGGCGCCCATGACCAGCAGGTTCGCGCCGTGCTCGCCCGCATGCGCCTCGATCACCTGGCCCACCGGGCGGCTGGCCGAGTCCACCTCGTCGACCACCACATTGAGGCCGTGGTGGCTCAAGTGGCGGGCGATGTCGCTGCCGCTGCGGTGCGCGGGCAGGGTCTTCTCGTTGCGCACGATGAGGACCCGCACCGTGCGCGCCTTTTCCAGCAGCGGCATGGCGTCACCCACGGCCCGCGCGGCAGCGGCGCTGAAGTCCCAGGCGATGACCACCGTGTCCAGCGCCAGCGGCCGCGTCACGTGCACAGGCAGCAGCAGAGCCGGGCGCCCGGTGCCAAAGATCACCCGCTCGGCCACGTACTGCTGGAAGGCATCGCCGTGGCCAAGCGGCACCAGCGTCATCGAGTGCAGCCGCGCGTGGTCGAGCAGCACGGTGTCGATCTGCGAGCTCATGCAGGCGTGGATGTGCGCGTCGAACGGCACGCCGGCACGCTCGGCTGCCGCGGTGAAGGCGGCGTTGAGCTCGCGCGCCGCGTCGGCGCTCTTGGCCCGCTCGGTGGCCGCCAGCGAGCCGAGGTCCAGCAGCGACGCCGCCAGCCCGCCGGCCACGTCTGGCACGTCAACCTGGAAGGTCAGCGCGGTCAGCCGCGCATCCAGCAGCCCGGCCAGCGCGATGGCCTGGTCCACGGCCACGACGGGCGTGCGTTCGGGGTAGCTGGTCAGGGCCAGCAGCAGGTCTCGATAGGCCACGAGCGGTCCTTGAAGGGGAGTGAGGGACGGTCAGGCGCCAAGCAGGCGCTCGACCAGTTGATTCAGCGCTGCGAAGTCCGGTTCCCCGACGTAGCGCTTGACGATCTGGCCGTCTTTGCCGATCAGGAAGGTGGTGGGCGTGAGCTTGATGTCGCCGAACTGTCGGGCCGCGTCGCCGCTGTGGTCCAGCGCCACCTTGAACGGCAGCTTGCGCGTCTGCACGAAGTTGGCGACGTAGGCCGGCGGGTCGTAGCTCATGGCCACGGCCACGGTCTCGTAGCCGCGCGGGGCGAAGCGCTGGTGGGTGGCGATGAGCCCCGGCATCTCCTTGACGCAGGTGGTGCAGCTCGTGGCCCAGAAGTTGACCAGCACCACTTTGCCGCGCAGCGAGGCCAGGTTGATGCGGCTGCCGTCGAGCAACGTCAGCTCGGCCGCAGGCGCGGGATCGCGTTGTTGCGTGGACAGGTACAGCCCGCCAGCGGCGGCGGCCAGCACGAGGGCGGCCAGTGCAATGCGCAGGGTCTTCATGGCAGCGGGGACAGCAGACGGCGCCAGGCGGAAAGGCGCCCGGGTGCCGGCCATTATCCCGACGCCGGCCTCGCCGTGCGCGGCTGGGGGCAGCGGCGGGCCGCTATGCCGTGGTGTGGCCTGGCCCGTGAGGGCGCCGCCGCCGGCCGTCACATCACTCGCGTCAGCTCATAGACCAGGGCCGAGGGCAGCGAGGCGGCCAGCGCATCCCGCCCCACGCGGGCACAGCCGCTGGGGCTGACGCTGGAGATCTGGAAGGCGCTGCCTTCTTCCTCGACCTCGATGAAGACGAACTCCGGCACCTCGGCGCGGATGTCGTGCATCAGCTGCTGCAGGCGCGGGCCCTTGAGCACCGACTCGACGACGATGGCATGCGGCAGCGATTCACGGCAGAAGTCGGCGCACTCGTCCACGGAGGTGACGAAGTCGACCACCAGGCCCATGTCGCGGATGGCCTCGCGGATCTGCACGCGCATGTCGCGGCGGGAGGCCACGACGAGCACGTGGCTGCCGGCCAGCGGCTTGGAGTTGAGCGAGCTGACAAAGCCGCCGGCCGCTTCCTCCGCAGCGTCGCTGCTGTCGGCCGCAGCCATCGCCGGCGGGGCGGCGCCGGGCCGTGCGGCCACGGCCGCGTCGACCGGTGCATCCAGCAGCGGGTCGATGGTGCGCGGGAAGATGAGCTCCAACACCGCGTGCGGCCCGTCCAGGCTGCGCTGCACCACCAGGCCCAGGGCGCGGCCGCTCTCGTCCACCAGCCGCCACAGCAGCGAATCGAGCGCCGGCGGCGGGCTGCCGCCCGCCCGGTCGGCCGGCATGCAGGCGAAGCGGCAGATCAGCCGCCCGTGCGCCGGCCAGGCCTGGCGGTCCACGCGCAGCTGTACCGCGCCCTGCGTGGCGGCGATGGCCCAGTCAAGCACGGCGTTGAGCAGCGCAAACAGCAGCGTCGGGTCGACCACCACCTCCACCGGGTCGAGCTGCTGGACGATCTGCACGCCGCGGGCATGCAGCTCCCGCGCGCGGTGGGCCAGCACGTTCTGCAGCGTGTGCGTCAGGTGCAGCCGCTCAGGCGCCTGGCCGACCCCGGCTGCCAGTCTGGCCAGCTGCTGGCTGATCATGCCCGCCTGGCGGGCCTGCTCCACCGCCTCCCGGATCGCGCGCAGCCCGGCGCGGTCCAGCTTGCCGGTCTGGCCAAAGTCCAGCAGGCGCTCCAGCGCGTCCGTCAGCGGGCCGGCGATGTCCTGACCGATCTGGGCCACCGTCTGGCGCAGACGCTCGGCCTGCTGTTCGGCACGGCGAGCTGCAACACGGGCGGCTTCCGTCTGCGAGGCGTCGTTGACGGGGTCGGCGGCGGACGGGGCCGGAAGGGGCGCGGCGGTAAGGAGCGGCGAGGCGGTGTGCGGCACGGTCAGCTTTCGGCAGAAGCGGGTCGTCGGGCGACGCGCGTGGTTTTTTTCGTAAGCAAAGGTTAGACGGTCTGCGTCACCCTGCCATCCAGAAAGCCGGGGGGAGCACCCGGCTGCGTGGGCGGGCGATCCCGCCCCATGCTGCACAGCGGGCTGCCCCGGCTGGTCTCGGCCAGCAACGCGCGCTCGGCTCATCCTCCCGCGCCCCTGGCGTACGGCGGCGCCTTCGCCTGCCCGGCTGGAGCGCGGATCCGGCCTGCCCATAATCGGCCGATGCGACTTCGCCCGCGCTCCGCTGTCCTCGTCACGCTGCTGGCCTTGGCCGCCTGTACGCCAACCTACAACTGGCGGGAGGTGCGCCCCGGCGGGCCGATGGTGGCGCTGCTGCCGTGCAAGCCGGAGCTGCGCAGCCGCCCGGTGCCGCTGGGCCGGCCGGCGGCGCTCACGGTGACGCTCACCGTGGCCGCCTGCGAGGCCGGCGGCCTGCACTGGGGGCTGTCGGTGGCGGAGGTGCGTCAGCCGCAGCAGGTGGGCCCGGCGCTGGCCGCGCTCGAGTCGGCGCTGGCCAGCAACCTGGGCGCTGCCATCGTGCGTCCGGTGGGCCCCGTGCCGGTGGCGGGGCAGACCCCACATGGGGAGTCGAGGCAGGCCCTGATGGAGGGGCGGGACCCCTCCGGCGCACCGCTGGTGGCCCGCTCCTGGGTGTGGGCCCGTGGCAGCTGGGTCGCCCAGGCCAGTGTGCTGAGCCGGGGGCAGCCCACGTCGGCGCAGCAGGAGGCCATCGCGGCCTTTGCAGCCGGGCTGCGCACGGCGCCCTGAGGCGCCCGGTCCCGCGCTGCAGCGCGGCCGGCAGCGTCCACGTCCCGTGCAGCGTCAAGCCGCCCGCAATGATGGACGGCGGCAGGCGGCGGCCCATAATGCCCCGCCATGCCCGGCTTCCTGCTCATTGCCCACGCCCCGCTCGCCTCGGCCCTGCGCCAGACGGCGCAGCACGCCTTTGCCGAGGCCGCGCAGCGGGTGTATGCGCTGGACGTGCTGCCCGACCTGCCCGTGGAAGAAAGCCTGGCCCAGGCCCGCGTGCTGCTGGCCCATGCCGCTGCCGCTTCGCCGCACGGCGAGGTGCTGGTGCTCACGGATGTCTTTGGGGCCACGCCCAGCAACATCGCCCAGCGGCTGGCCGAGGGGCCGCAGGTGAAGGTGGTCACGGGCGTCAACGTGCCCATGCTCTGGCGCGTGCTCAACTATGCGCACGAGCCGCTCGATGCCCTGGTCGGCCGGGCGCTGAGCGGCGCCACTCAGGGTGTGATGCAGATCGCCGTCTCCCGTCCGCAAAACCAGGCCGCCCGACGCGTCCATGATCAAGACCACCATCAGCATCAGCAATAAGCTGGGCTTGCATGCCCGCCCCTCTGCCAAGCTGACCAAGCTGGCGAGTTCCTTTCCCTGCGAAGTCACCATGGCGCGCGGCGATCGCCGGGTCAACGCCAAGAGCATCATGGGCGTCATGATGCTGGCCGCCGGCTGCGGCGTGGAGGTCGAGATCGAGACCGACGGCCCCCAGGAGCGCGAGGCGATGGATGCACTCGTGGCGCTGATCAACGACAAGTTCGGCGAAGTCGAGTAAGGCCCTGTCGGGGCTGAGCGCGCGGCGCGGGAGCGCCGCTTTGACAACGCACGTTGTCGCAGGCCCGCCACAGCGCTGCGGGGCTAAGGGTCGAATTGAGCAGTTTTCACCTGCTTTTACGGCAGTTTTGGCGTTTCTCCCGGCACAGTCGCGGCCGTTTCGGCCGATAAACCGGCCTAGCCCACACACGCCAGAGGAGTGTTCATGACGCCGTCGAGCCCCCGTACCGCCGCTGTCCCCGCCGCCTTGCGCCGCCGTGCCACTGCACTGGCCGCCGGAGCCGCCCTCCTGCTGGGTGCCGCCCTGCTGGCCGGCCAGGCCAAGGCGACCGAGAACTACGCCCTGCGCTATTCGCCCGGCATCGGCGGCACGGACATGACGGCCCCGCTGGATCCGGGCTGGTACGGCAACGTCAACCTCTGGATCTACGAGGGCAAGCTCAAGGACGGCGATGGCAAGACGCCGCGCACGACGACTGTCATTGGCGGCCCGTACAGCGTCTCCACCGAGCGCGACTCCACCACCCGCGTGCGCGCCCTGCTGCCGCGCCTGACCTTCATCAGCTCGCAGCAGTTCCTGGGCGCGACGCTCGGTGCCACGGTGATGCTGCCGCTGGTGGAGCGCGAGAACGTGGTGGACATCACCAACACGTTCACCCCCGGCCTGGAGAGCGCGACGCTGGGCGGGATTCCGGGCGCGGCCATCATCGCTGGCGCCAATGCCACGGCGGCGGCCACGTCCAACAACCTCACCGGCAAGAAGTTCGGCATCGGCGACCTGGAGCTGGCGCCGATCATGCGCTGGAACCACGCCACCGGCCAGGTCGTCTTCATCCCGGCGGTGATGCTGGCCACTGGCGACTACAAGCGCACGCGGCTCTACAACCCGGGCGCCGGCAACTTCACCACCTTCCGCCCGACGGTGCAGTTCAACCACATCGGGGACGGCTGGGACTTCGGCATGCGGCTGGTCTACTCGACCAACACGCGCAACTCCGACACCAAGTACAAGTCGGGCGACGTGGTCAACCTGGACTTCCAGCTCAGCAAGTTCATCACCGAGAGCGTGCGCGTGGGCCTGAACGGCTACGTGCTGCAGCAGGTGACGGACGACAAGTGCAACACCGAATGCCAGGGCCTGACGCTGCTGGGCGGCGTGCCCGGTGGCGAGGGCAACAAGGGCCGCGTCTTCGGCCTGGGCCCCGCGGTGGGCTGGATCAAGGACTCCGGCACGCTGATGGTCGAAGGCCGCGTGATCAAGGAGTTCGGTGCGCAGAACCGCCCCGAGGGCACGGCCGTGTGGCTGACCATCGGCGCGCCGCTCGGGTCGCTCTGAGCATTCCCGGCATCCCTGTGCCGGCGCGCTGCGCAGCCGGCCGTGGGTGGGCCTTCTTCCTCCGGGTCCGCCGGGCCCGGTCACCGCGCGGCAGCCTCTCAAGCGGAGTCAGCACCATGCGTTTCTCGTTGTGGTCCAGTTTGTGTGTGTCCTTCGTGATGGCCGCCGCGGCCCTGCCGGCCCAGGCCGTCATCGAGATCGAAGGCGTCCAGGTGGAGGAATCCATCGTCGCCAACGGCTACAAGCTCGTGCTCAACGGCGCGGGCGTGCGCAAGCGCGGCTACTTCAAGTCGGACGTGGTGGCGCTCTACATGCCCGAGCGCAAGACCTCGGCCGAGGCTGTCATGAAGCCCACCGGCGCGCGGCGCCTGACGCTGGTGCTGCTGCGCGACATTCCGTCGTCGACCATCACGCGCTACTTCATCGGCGACTTCAAGACCGTCGCCACCGACGCCGAGTTCAAGCAGGTGATCAACGAGGTCGGCCAGATGGGCCAGATCTACGGCAGCATGAACAAGGTCAGCAAGGGCGACGTCGTGATCATCGACTGGATCCCCGGCCAGGGCATGCTGGGCAGCATCAACGGCAAGCCGCTCACCGACAAGGCCTGGTCCAGCCCGTTGTTCTTCGAGCTCTACATGCGCATGTACGTCGGCCCGTCCGTGCCGGCGGACTTCCGCAACGCGCTGCTGGGCGTGAGCAAGCAGGGCGGCTGATCGCCTTTGCAGTGCCGCACAGCACCGCCCGGCATGCCGCCAGGTGCTGTGAGCCAGTCCCTCGTCAACGCCTGCCGGCCCTTGGCCGCGCAGGCGTCGTGCTTTTTCAGGAGGAAGAAGGGCGGGGTTTCCTGCGCGGGCTTGCGGCCTTGCGCCGAACGTGTGGTCAACGCCCCTTCAGCAGGCGTTGGACGCCGGCTGGCCAGGGTGGCGACCGGCGCGGCCTGTCGGGGCAGCCATTCAGTCCAGCGGCGGCAGGTCGAGCAGGCGGGTTGCCGCGTCCACGACCTCGGTCCTCCAGCCTGTGGCCTGTGCCGGCTGCCCGCCGCACCAGGCCTTGAGCACGGCCGGGCGCTGCATCCACGGCAGCAGGCGCAGCTCGCGCAGGCCGCGCCGCAAGGCGTGGCGTGCGGCGGCGTCTAGCACGACCGGCTGGGCCTCTCCCTTCCAGGCCGAGTGCACCAGCTGCGCCCACGCACTGCCGCCGGGCGCGACGCAGGCGAGCTCGGACGCAGAAGGGGATCGTGACGGCGCCGCCCGCTTGGGCGGGCGCGGATGGGCGCAGGGATGGAGGCTTGGGTGCAGCCGGACTGCGGCATAGCGCAGCACGTCCAGCGCCTGCGGGTGGCCGGCGCCGCCCAGCAGGAGGCGGGCGGCCACGACCAGCGCGCGACGCTCGCCCGCAGGGGCAGAGGCCATGCGCGTCAGCAGGGCGTCCCGCGCGTCCAGCCGGTTGGCAGGCGCCAGGGCGTCCATGTCGGCAAGGATGCGCCCGGCATGCGGCAGCGCGTCGGCCATCTGCATCCACCGCGCACCCTGGGCCGCGTCGCCTGGGGTGAGCAGCGCGGCCAGCACGCCGCAGCGGCGCTCCAGCGGGCCGTGCAGCAGCGCCAGCCGGGCCCGGGCCTCGGCCGGGTCGATGGCCGGATGAGGTGCCGGCCCGCTGGCATATGGGTCCAGGGCCTGGGCCAGCGGTGCAGGCCCGGCAGGGCGGGCAGGCCGCTGTGGGGCGGTCTGTGAGGCAAGCGGTGAGGGGCCGGCGACCCCGGGCGGCGGTCCGGCCGGCGTGATCGCGTCTGCCGCGGCGGCCAGCACGCCCTCTGGCGTTGCGGCCAGCAGGCGAGCCGGCCAGGGCTCCTCGCCCAGGGCTTGGGCGCCCAGGGGCGGCGCGGGCAAGGGGGTGGCGCCGCGGCCGGTGACGCGCTCGATGCGCGCGGCCAGCGGCGGGTGGGTGGCCAGCCAGCGGCGGCGTGCGCCGTCGTCCGTCAGCATGGCGGCCAGGGCCTCGGCATGGGGCGAGCGCAGCCGGCCTTCGGCCCCGCGCTGCAGGAACCAGATCTTGCGCAGCGTGTTGCCCAGGCCGTCGCGGCTGCGGGTGAACTGCACGGCGCAGGCGTCGGCCAGGTGCTCGCGCTGGCGGGATACAGCTGCCTGCAGCAGACGCCCGGCCAGCCAGCCGAGCCAGCCGACAGTGCGCAGCACCCAGCCGACCGGGGCCAGCGCCGGATGGCGGCCCAGTTCGTCTGGCTCGGTCAGGCTCTGGCCCAAGCCATGGACCAGAGACAGGCCCCAAACCAGCGCCAGCAGCCGCATCTGAAGCGCCAGATCGCCCTCGCGGATGTGGCCGAACTCGTGCGCGACCAGGCCCTGCAGTTCGTCGCGGGTCAGCCGCTGCAGGGCGCCCTGCGTGACGGCCAGGGCGGCGGTATCGGCCGTCCAGCCGGCGACGAAGGCATTGATCCCCGGCTCGCGCTCCAGCAGGTAGACGGCCGGGCGCGGCTGGCCGCTGGCCAGGGCCATCTCATCCACCACGTTGAGCAGCCGCCGCTCGGCCAGGTCACGCGGGAGCGTCAACAGGCGGCCGCCGGCCCAGCGGGCCACGCGCTCGCCACCGCCGCCGCGCAGGCGCTGCGTCTCCAGCCAGGCGCCGCCGACCACCAGCATCAGCACCACGGCGGTGTTGGTGGCCCAGAAGAAGGCGGGCAAGGGCAGCAGCGGCAGCAGCAGCCGGTAGATGCCGGCCAGCGCCAGATTGACCGCGACGACCAGCGCGGCCACCAGCAGGCCGAACCACAGCAGGAGCCGGCGCGACGCGGCCTGCGCGTCGCTCTGGTGCTGCCGGAAGCGCACGGCGGCTCGGGCGGGCGCGGTGCTGCGTCAGAACGCCACGCGCACCGGCTCCCGCTCAGCGGGTGACTGCGTGGCCTTCAGCATGGCGGCCTCGCGAAAGCCGCCGATGGCGGCCACGATATTGGTCGGCACCTGCTGCGCGGCGTTGTTGTAGTCGAGCACCGCGTCGTTGAAGAGCTGGCGCGCAAAGGCGACCTTGTTCTCGGTGCTGGTCAGCTCCTCGGACAGCTCGCGCATCTGCTCGTCGGCCTTGAGCTCGGGATAGGCCTCGACCACCGCCATCAGCTTGCCCATCGCGCCGTCGAGCACGCCTTCGGCCAGGGCCAGGCCGCCCAGGGCGCCGGCCGCGGTGGGCTGGGCGCGGGCGATGTCGGCGGCAGCGCGCGCTTGGTTGCGCGCAGCGCTCACCCGCTCCAGCGTCTCCTGCTCGTGCTGCAGATAGCGGCGTGCCACCTCGACGATGTTGGGGATGAGGTCATGCCGGCGCTTGAGCTGCACGTCAATCTGCGCATACGCGTTGCCAATGGCGTTGCGCAGCCGCACCAGGCGGTTGTAGGCGCCGATGGCCCAGAAGATGGCCAGTGCGACCACGGCCAGGGCGATGATCTGCGGTGTGCTCATGCGGTGGGTCCCTCCTCGGCGGGACTCTAGCCGAGCCGCCAGGCCGCGCTGCAGCCTGCTCGGCCGGATCGGGCGTTGTGCACACATGGTCCCCGCGCGCCGGCAGGAGCGTGGCACCCATGAAAAACGGCGCCCGTCACGGGGCGCCGTTAAGGAGGGTGGGGCGGGGCGCTTAGCGCTCCAGCCAGTCGGCCAGCTCGTCGGCGTGCTCTTCCTCGTCTTTGAGGATCTGCTCCAGGATGCCGCGGGTGGTGGGATCGATGTCGCGCACGATGTCGATCATCTGGCGGTAGCTCTCGATGGCGACGCGCTCGGCGATCAGGTTGGCGCGGATCATCTGCTGCAGGTCGGTCGCCTCGTTGTACTCCGCATGGCTGCGCGACAGCAGCGTGCTGGGGTTGAAGTCCGGCTCGCCGCCCAGCTGGGCAATGCGCTCGGCCAGCAGGTCGGCATGGGCTGTTTCTTCCTGCGCGTGCACCATGAACTCCTCGGCCACCGCCGGCGAGGCGATGCCGCTGGCCGTGTAGTGATGGCGCTTGTAGCGCAGGATGCAAACCAGCTCGGTGGCCAGCGCGTCGTTGAGCAGGGCCACGATGCGGTCGCGGTGCGGGCCGAAGCTCGGCGTCACCGCGCCGTCGTCCAGGTGCTCGGCTGCTGCGCGCAGGGCCTGGGTGTCCAGGCGCATGAACGCCGGCGCCTGGCCGGTGGTGGCCCGTGAGCCGTGGGTCAGGTCGCTCATCGGGGACGCTCCTAGCGCTTGCGCAGCCAGTTGATGCCCGCCGCCCCGGCCACCAGCGCGATCACGCACAGCACCAGGAAGACGATGAACAGGAACTTGGCAATGCCCGCCGCGCCGGCCGAGATGCCGGTGAAGCCGAACAGCCCCGCGACCAGCGCGATCACGGCAAAGATGAGAGCCCACTTGAGCATGGCGATCTCCGGTTGGTGAGGTTGAACCCACTGTAGGAAGCCCTCCGCCCGGTGCGCATCGGTCGCGCACGCGTGGGGGTGTAGGACGGGGCTGATCAGCCTGCCGACCGGCTCGATGGTCCGCCTGAAGCGCGGGGGAGGCTTCGCGGCTGCGCGCACGCGGTGTCTCCGCGCGGGCCGTTGCAGGGGTGAGTGGCGGTGCGGCCCAGCCCTGCCGGCGCCGTCAGCGCCCGGCCTGCCAGGCTTCCCAGCCTTGGCGGCGCAGCGTGCAGGCCGGGCAGTGGCCGCAGCCGTGGCCCCAGGCGTGCAGCGTGCCGCGCTCGCCCAGGTAGCAGGTGTGGGTGTGCTCGACGATCAGCGCGTTCAGCCGCTCGCCCCCCAGCGCATCGGTCAGCGCCCAGGTCTGCGCCTTGGTCAGCCACATCAGCGGCGTCTCGATCGTCACCGGCGCATCCAGGCCCAGGCTCAGCGCCACCTGCAGGGCCTTGAGGGTGTTGTCGCGGCAGTCCGGATAGCCGGAGAAATCCGTCTCGCACATGCCGCCGACCAGCACGCTGGCGCTGCGGCGGTAGGCCAGCGTGGCCGCAAAGCCCAAGAAGAGCAGGTTGCGGCCGGGCACGAAGGTGTTGGGCAGGCCGTTTTGCTGCAGCTCGATGGCGCGGTCTTCAGTCAGCGCGCAGGCGCTGATCTGGCCCAGCAGCGACAGGTCCAGCAAATGATCGTCGGCGAGCCGCGCGCCCCAGTGCGGGAAGGCCGCGGCCAGCTCGCGCCGCACGGTCTGGCGGCAGTCCAGCTCGATGCGATGCCGCTGGCCGTAGTCGAAGCCGATGGTCTCCACACGCGCATAGCGATCCAGCGCCCAGGCCAGGCAGGCGGTGGAGTCCTGGCCGCCGGAGAACAGCACGAGCGCGGTGCGCGGATCGACCGTCCGCTCGCCCGCCCGCTCCTTCGCGCGGCCGCCGCCCGGCTCGATGGCCGGCAGCGGATCCGTGCCGCGACCCGAGGTGTCCACGCCCGCTCCTTCGCGTCTCAACGGCGGCCTTCGCCCTGGCCGAAGACGATCCACTTCAGCGAGGTCAGCCCCTCCAGCCCCACCGGGCCGCGGGCGTGGAACTTGTCGGTGGAGATGCCGATCTCCGCGCCCAGGCCGTACTCGAAGCCATCTGCAAAGCGCGTGCTCGCGTTGATCATCACGCTGGCCGAATCGACCTCGCGCAGGAAGCGCATGGCGTTCGGATGGTTCGTGGTCAGGATCGCATCGGTGTGGTGCGAGCCGTAGCGGTTGATGTGGGCGATGGCCTCGTCCAGGCTGTCCACCAGCTTCACCGAGACGATGGGCGCCAGGTATTCGGTGGACCAATCGTCCTCCGTGGCGTCCACCACCTGGGCGCCGGGCACGTCGGCCAGGATGGCCTTGGCGCGGGCATCGCAGCGCATCTCTACGCCCTTGGCGGCAAAGATGGCGCCGATGCGCGGCAGGAAGGCCGCGGCGCTGGCGGCATGCACCAGCAGCGACTCGGTCGCGTTGCAGGGGCTGTACTTCTGCGTCTTGGCGTTGTCCGTCACGCGCACGGCCTGCTCGATGTCCACCTCTGCATCGACATAGGTGTGGCAGTTGCCGTCCAGGTGCTTGATGACCGGCACGCGGGCCTCGCGGCTGATGCGCTCGATCAGGCCCTTGCCGCCGCGCGGGATGATGACGTCGACGAACTCCGGCATGGCGATCAGGCGGCCCACGGCGGCGCGGTCGGTGGTCGGCACCAGCTGCACCGCATCCGCCGGCAGGCCGGCTTCCACCAGGGCGGCCTGCACCAGCTTCCACAGCGCCAGGTTGGAGTGCAGCGCCTCGGAGCCGCCGCGCAGGATGGCCGCGTTGCCGCTCTTGATGGCCAGGGCCGCGGCCTCGATGGTCACGTTGGGCCGGCTCTCGTAGATCATGCCGAACACGCCCAGCGGCACGCGCATCTGGCCCACGGTGATGCCGCTGGGGCGGCGGCGCAGGTTGGTCATCTCGCCCACGGGGTCGGGCAGGGCGGCCACTTCCTCGCCGTTGAGCGCCATGGTCTCGACCACCTTGTCGGTCAGGCGCAGGCGGTCGACCAGCGGGGCATCCAGGCCGGCGGCCTCGGCGGCCGACACGTCGCGGGCGTTGTCGGCCTGCAGCGCGGCGCGGGCTTCGCGAATGCGTCGCGCCAGGGCCAGCAGGGCCTGGTTCTTGGCCGCGGTCGAGGCCTTGGCCATCTCGGTGGCCGCGGCGCGGGCCTGCTGGCCGATGCGCTGCATCAGGACATCGACGTCGTCGATCTGGCCGGCTGCGGACGGAGAGGATGAGGGCAGGGCGTTCATGCGCGGAATTGTCGCGCAGCGCCCCGCGCGGCGCCCGTGGACGACCTCTTGGCGCTCGACCGCCGCCGCAGGGCCGTCTTGCCCCGGGGTCTTCAGCGCCGCGCCTTGCCCAGCAGGCGCAGGATCTCCAGGTACAGCCACACCAGGGTCACCAGCAGGCCGAAGGCGCCGTACCACTCCATGTACTTCGGTGCGCCTTGCGCGGCGCCCTGCTCGATGAAGTCGAAGTCCAGCACCAGGTTCAGCGCGGCGACCGCCACGACGAACAGGCTGAAGAGGATGCCCGCCCAGCCGCCTTCGTGGATCAGCCCGATGGAGTGGCCGAAGAAGCCCATCCCCAGGTTGACGAGATAAAGCAGCGCGATGCCGCCGGTGGCCGCCACCACGCCGAGCTTGAAGTTCTCGGTGGCGCGCACCAGCCCGCTGCGGTAGGCCAGCAGCAGCGCGGCCAGCGTGGCAAAGGTCAGCCCTACGGCCGGCAGCACGATGCCGGGAAAGCGCAGCTCGAAGATCGCCGACAGCCCGCCCAGCGCCAGGCCCTCCAGCACGGCATACACCGGGGCCGTCCACGGGCTCCACTTCTTGGCGAAGATGGTGACGAGCGAGACCACGAAGCCGCCGATCACGCCGAACCACAGCAGCGGCATCACGGCGGACAGGTCCGACGCGGGCGCCATCTCCGCGCCCATCTCCACACTGGAGGGCGGCGCCACACCGACGCGGCTCCAGGTGAAGGTCGCGGCCACGAGCAGCAGGGCCAGCAGGATGGCCGTGCGGTTGACCGTGCCGGCCACCGTCATGCGCGCCTCGCTGCCGAGGACGGTCAGGCCGTTGAAGGTGGTGTCGCTCAGGGCGGGGTTGCCGGATCGCATGGCGGGCTCCTGGTGAGGTGGGCGCTGGTGTCAATCGGCCGCCGGCGCGGGCTCCAGTGGCGCCGGCTCGCCCGGCGTGCGGCGGCGGAACATGGCCCAGCTCTCGATGGTCATGACCACCTCGCCACGCTGGTTCAGCGTCTCCCAGCGCGTCTGCACCAGGCCCACGTGCGGCTTGCTGTTCATCGGCCGGCTGGCCAGCACGGTCATGCGCGCGGTGAGCTGATCGCCTGCCAGCACCGGCTTGTGCCACTTCAGGCTGTCCAGCCCCGGCGAGCCCAGGCTGGAGGAGTCCAGCAGGAAGCCGTCGCACATCAGTCGCATGGTCAGCGCCGCCGTGTGCCAGCCGCTGGCTGCCAGGCCGCCGAAGAGCGAGGCCTTGCCGGCTTCCTCGCTGAGGTGGAAGGGCTGTGGGTCGAACTGGCGGGCGAAGTCGATGATGGCCTCGCGCTCCACCTGCACGGGGCCGAAGGTCTTGACGAGGCCCGGGGTGAAGTCTTCCCAGAAGTAGGTGGGCGTGCTCATGCGGTGCGACTCGGTTGAAGAGGATCAGGCTGTGGCCTTGCGGGCGGTCTTCTTGGCTGCCGTCTTGCCGGCCGGCTTGGCCGCGCGCGGCTCGAACTCGAAGATCACCTTGCCTTCCTTGGCGTCGTAGGCCAGCCGGGCCTTGAACTTGCGTCGGGTCTTGTTGGAGACGAAGTTCTCCAGCAGGTCGGTCTTGCCTTCGGCCAGCAGCTTGCTCATCTGCTCGCGGGCGATCGGCTGCTGCAGGATGATCTTGCCGCTCTTGAAGTCGCAGCTGGCGGCACCGGTGCTGTGCTCGCAGACATAGCTGGTGCCATGCTCGAAGACCTGGCCCTGGCACTTGGGGCAGCGGCCCAGCGGCTGCTGGCTGCTGAAGTCCACCGCCTCGCCCGCCGCCTCGTCCTTCTTGGCGTCCTCGCCGAAGTCGAACTCCATCTTGTAGCGGCCGGCCGCCTCGTCGTCGCGCACCAGGCGCAGCTCGGCGGTGAAGGGCCAGCCCGCCTTGGAGCGGAAGCCCTCCAGCGGCCCGATGCGGCCTTCGCGCAGCAGCTGCTCCACCTCGGGCAGCTCGAAGCTGCGGCCCGCGGGGATCTTGCTGATCGAAAAGCCGCAGCCCTGCCCCTCGTGGCCATCCCGGCCGACGCAGGCGAACCGCCGGTAGTTCTCCTTCATCACGCCGCCGCAGTTGGGGCAGGGCGTGGCCAGGGTCGCGTAGTCGCCGGGGATGGTGTCGCGGTCGTACTCCTTGGCCTTTTGCACGATGCGCTCGGTCATGCGGGCGATCTCCTGCATGAAGGCCTCGCGCGACAGCCGTCCGCGCTCCATCTGGCTGAGCTGGTATTCCCAGTTGCCGGTCAGCTCGGGCTTGGTCAGGTCTTCCACGCCCAGGCCGCGCAGCAGCGTCATCAGCTGGAAGGCCTTGGCCGTGGGGATGAGCTCGCGGCCTTCGCGGATCAGGTACTTCTCGGTGATCAGCCCTTCGATGATGGCAGCGCGCGTGGCTGGCGTGCCCAGGCCCTTCTCCTGCATGGCCTCGCGCAGCTCGTCGTCGTCGATGAGCTTGCCCGCGCCTTCCATCGCCGACAGCAGCGTGGCTTCGGTGTAGCGCGCCGGGGGCTTGGTCTTCAGGCCCTTGGCCTCGACGTCCTCGGTGCGCACCGTCTCGCCCGGCTGCACCGGCACCAGCGTGGCGTCCTCGTCCTGCGCTTCCTTGCCGTAGACCGCCAGCCAGCCCGGCTTGACCAGCACCTTGCCGTTGGTCTGGAAGCGGTGGCCGGCGACCTCGGTCAGTCGCGTGGTGACCAGGTACTCCGCCGGCGGGTAGAACACCGCCAGGAAGCGCTTGACCACCATGTCGTAGAGCTTGGCCTCGGCCTCGGTCAGCGCCTTGGGCGCCTGGGGGGTCGGGATGATGGCGAAGTGGTCCGACACCTTGGCGTTGTCGAAGACGCGCTTGTTGGGCTTCACATAGCCGTCGTTCAGCGCCTTGCGCGCATGCGGGGCCAGCTCGCGCAGCGGGCCGGGCAGATCTTCGTCGGCGATGACCTGCATCGTCTGCTTGACCACGCCGATGTAGTCCTCGGGCAGGGCGCGCGAGTCGGTCCGCGGATAGGTCAGCACCTTGTGCTTCTCGTACAGCGCCTGGGCCAGCGACAGCGTGGTCTTGGCCGAGAAGCCGAAGCGCGAGTTGGCCTCGCGCTGCAGCGTGGTCAGGTCGTAGAGCAGCGGGCTGGACTGGCTGCTGGGCTTGGCCTCCTCGGTGACGGTGCCGCTCTTGCCGCGCACCGCATCGACGATGGCCTGGGCCTCGGCCTCGGTCCAGAGGCGGTCGGCGCGCTTCTCGGCATCGGCCTCGTCCTTCTTCCACTTCGGGTCCAGCCACTTGCCGTCGTATTCGCCCGCGGCGGCACCGAAGGTGGCCCGCACCTCCCAATACGCGCGCGGCACGAACTTGCGGATCTTCTCTTCGCGCTCGACCACGATGGACAGCGTGGGCGTCTGCACGCGGCCCACGGTGGTCAGGAAGAACCCGCCGTCGCGCGAGTTGAACGCCGTCATCGCCCGCGTGCCGTTGATGCCCACCAGCCAGTCGGCCTCGGAGCGGCAGCGCGCGGCATCGGCCAGCGGCCGCATCTGCGCATCGCTGCGCAGCTGCTCGAAGCCGTCGCGGATGGCCTGCGGCGTCATGCTCTGCAGCCACAGGCGCTGCACCGGCTTGTCGCCTGCCTTGCCGGCGTACTGCGTGATGAGGCGGAAGATCAGCTCGCCCTCGCGGCCCGCGTCACACGCATTGATCAACGCGGTGACGTCCTTGCGCTTCATCAGCTTGACGATGGCGCTCAGGCGGCCCTTGCTCTTGTCGATGGGGTTGAGGTCGAAGTGCGGCGGGATCACCGGCAGGTGGGTGAAGCTCCACTTGCCGCGCTTGACGTCGAACTCCTCCGGCGCCTTGATCTCCACCAGGTGGCCGACGGCCGAGGTGACGACGTAGTGCTCGTTCTCGAAGTACTCGTCGTGCTTGTCGAACTTGCCGGCAGTGGGCGTCAGCGCACGCACGATGTCCTGTGCGACGGACGGCTTCTCGGCAATGACCAGTGCTTTGCTCATGGGGGCGGGATGGGGCAGGGCAGCCTGCCGGTGAGAGGGCTTGCGGGCGGCCCTCGGGTCTGATGAATGCGGCTGGGGTGCGATGCCTACAATCCGGCCTCCTCGCGCGCGCCCGCACGCGCACCCATGAATTCACTGTAGCCAAAGCCGTTCATGACGCAAGCTCGCCCGGCCAAGCCCCCACGTCCCCGGCCCGCGGCCGAGCCCGCCGTGAAGCAGCGCGAGGGCCGGCAGGCCGCAGGCAAGCCAGGCGCCCGCAACGATGAGCCGGCTGGCGTGAAGCGCGCCGCAGCCAAGGAGGCGGGCGCCCAGCGAGGGGGGGCCAGGCAGGCTGCGGCAAAGCGCCCGGACGCCCAGCGCAGCACCGTCAAGAAGGCCGCGATCGAGCGCGTCGGCACGACGAAGAAGAGCGGCAGCCGGCCTGCTGCCCCGCCCGCCGACACCGGCCGCACGATGGCCGCGCGCACTGCATCGCGCAAGGGCCCGGAGCCCGCCACCGGCCGCCGCGTGCAGGTCAGGAAGTCCGGCGTGCATGGCAAGGGCGTCTATGCCGCACGGCCGATCGCCCAGGGCGAGACCATCATCGAGTACCGCGGCGAGATCATCACCTGGGACGAGGCGCTGCGCCGTCATCCGCACGACCCGAGCGACCCGAACCACACCTTCTACTTCCACCTGGACGATGGCCATGTCATCGACGGCAAGCACGTCGGCAATGCGGCCAAGTGGATCAACCATTCCTGCGCGCCCAACTGCGAGGCCGAGCAGGACGGCATGCGCGTCTTCATCAAGGCGCTGCGCGACATCGCTGCCGGCGAGGAGCTGTTCTACGACTATGGCCTCGTGATCGACGCGCGCATCACGCCCAAGCTCAAGCGCGAATACGCGTGCTGGTGCGGCGCCAAGACCTGCCGCGGCACCATGCTGGCCGGCCGGCGTTGAGCCGCCGCGCGAGACCGGGGCCGAGAGCGAGCGGGGCGGGGCGCCGATGAGCCACCGACCGTCCCAGGAGCCGTCCCCGGTGGCGGCCGATGCGTCGCCGCATGTGGGCGCCGGCTCGCGCCCCGATCCGGCCGCTGAAGTCAGCCGCGAGGCCGCGCTGGCCGGCCTGCAGGCCGACTTCGCCCGGGCAGCCGAGGCGATGTGGCCCGCGCTGCATGCACGCCTGCCCGGAGTCAGCCTGGAGGTACTGGCCTCGGCCGACTCCACGAACACCAGGCTGCTGCAGCGCGCCCGCACGGGTGATGCGTCGCCCACCGCGCTGGTGGCCATCGAGCAGACCGCCGGCCGCGGCCGTCAGGGCCGCAGCTGGCATGCGCGGCCGGGAGACGCGCTGACCTTCTCGCTGGCCTTGCCTTGGTCGCCCGATGCCGGCGACCGGGCCACGCTGGACGGGCTGTCCGTGGCCGTGGGCGTGGCCCTGGCCGAGGCATTGCACGAGCGCGTCCACGTCAAGTGGCCCAATGACCTGTGGCGGCTGGATGAGCGCGGCGCACCGGGCAAGCTGGGCGGCGTGCTGATCGAGGTGGCGCCCCTGGCCCGCCAGCCCGCCGGGCAGCCGGCGCAGCGACTGGTGGTGATCGGCGTGGGGCTCAACGTCCGCGGACAGGCACCGCGGGCCGAGCTGGCCGCTGCGCCGCAGGCGTCGTCCGCTACGCCGGTCGTCCCTCCCGCCATGCCGTATGCGGCTCTGGCCGCGCTGCAGCCGGACGAGCCTGCACTGGCGCAGCCCGCCGCCGTCTGGCAGCGCGTGCTGCCAGCATTGGTGGAGGCCTGGTTGCTCTTCCGCCGCGAGGGCTTTGCGCCTTTCGTCGGGCGCTTTGCCCGCCGGGATGCCCTGGCCGGACGCGACGTGACGCTCTGGCAGGCCGATGGTGGCCAGCAGGCCGGGCGCGCCTGCGGCGCCGATGATCAGGGGCGCCTGCTCGTGCATACTGCCGCCGGCCCCGTGCCATGGTCGGCGGGCGACGTCAGCGTGCGCCTGGCCTGACACCGCCGGCCTCCCTCGCCCATCATGCTGCGCCTGATCGTCCTGCTGCTCTTCATTGCCAACCTGGCCTTCTACGGCTGGACTCAGGGCTGGCTGGACGCGTGGCTGCCGCGCGGCCCGGCACACGAGGGTCCGCAGCGCCTGGCCCGCCAAGTCCATCCCGAGCGCGTGCGCATAGTGCCGCTCTCCGGGCCGGACGGCCCAGCAGCGCCTGCTGCGCCCGCCGCAGGTGCGGCGCAGCCGCCCGCACCGTCCGCGCCAGATGCGGGCTCTGCTGCCCGGCCCGCATCCGATGCCGCGGCGCCGGCCGCCTCCACGGCGCCTGCAGCCTCTGTCGCCGCAGCGGCCACATCGGGCGTCTGCCTGGAGGCCGGCCCCTACAACACGGCCGAGCGCAGCCAGGTCGAGACGCGCCTGCGCGCGGCGCTGACCGCGGCGGTGTGGACGGTGGAGACGGTGGAGCGCCCGGGCTCCTGGCTCCTCTACATGGGCCCCTATCCCGACGCCGACCTGATGGCGCGCAAGAAGGAGGAGCTGCGCAAACTGGGCATCGCGTTCCAAGACCAGCGCACGCCGCCGACCCTTTCGCCTGGCTTGGCACTGGGCCGCTTCGAGGAGCGCAAGGCCGCCGATGCCGCGCTGCTGCGCCTGACCGACCGCGGCGTGCGCAGTGCCCGTGTCATCACCCTTCGGGCACCGCAGCCCGGCTACGTGCTGCGCTTCGACCGGGCCGATGCCGCCCTGCGCGCCGGCTTGACCGACCTGGGCCCGGCCGCCTTCCTGGGCCGCGCGCCCCAGCCCTGCAAGCCGGCGGCTTGAGACGCGCGCAGCGCGCCTTGGGGGTGCGCCCCGGGTGGCTGAGCCATCGCCCCGACCCCACAACGCGCCGTGGGCGCCGCGGCCTGATGCGGCGGGCCTTCGCCACCTGGCTCGCCACCCGGCGCGCCGCCTGCCCCGCCCTTCGCTTCAGCCGGCCTGCCGCCTGCGCGGCGCCAGGGCCACCATGCCGATCAGGCCGAGCAGCCAGCCGGCATCCAGCGCGCCGCCACCGCCGCCACCGGAGGAGCGGCTGACTGTGGCGCTCTCGGCCGTGACCGGCTGGGGGGTCAGATTGGGCGCTGGGCCGATGTCGATGCTGCGGGTGAAGGTGCGCAGGCCCGCGCTGGTGGGCAGCACGAGCCGGATGGTGAACCGCCCGCTGCTGTTGGCCGTAACGGCGTAAGGGTTGGCCGTCGACGGGCCGGTCGCCGTGACCAACCCCGCTCCATCGATGACGCTCCACTGCGGCAGCCCCGTGACGGAGGCTGCGCCCAGTGCCGAGGTTTGCCACGTGAAGCTCAAGGTATCGCCCGCAGCCGGCTGCCCGGACTCCTGCTCGCCGCTGAACACGATAGCTTGCGCGGCGGCCACCGCGGCCTGTGTGTTGAGCATCCCGGCGCCGCAGGTGCTGGTGTCGCAGCGGCAGATGCCACTGCTGTCAACGAAGGTCGGACAGCTGTTCGCATAGCTGCTGAACGTGGCCGACCAAGGCGTGACATTGCCGATCAGCAGCGACTTGACCGACGCGTAGTCCAACTCGGGCCGCACGCTGAGCATCAGCGCCACGGTGCCGCTGACCAGCGGTGCGGAAAAACTGGTGCCGGCGGCGTAGTTGAATGCGTTGGTGTAGGCGTCCGTACCGATCACCGGGCTGGTGCTGCCGGCGTTGGTGGTGGTCACGATCGTGTACTGGCAGCCGCTGCCGCCTACGCAATTGCCTGCCGGGGCGCTCAGCGTCACCTCGCTGCCGTAGGCCGAGAAGCCGCTCTTGGTGCCGTCATGGCGCACGCCGCCCACGGTGATGACGTTGGCGCAGTTGCCCGGCGCGTAGACCGGGCCGTTGTTGTTGCCGGCGGAGACGACCACCACGGCGCCGGCGGCGGTCACTTCGTCGATGGCCGACTGATACACGCTGCCGCAACTGCCGGCGCTTTCGCTGCCCAGGCTCAGGTTGATCACGCGGGCACGATTGGCGGCCGGGTTGTCCGGCACGCCGGGCACCGACAGGCCGGCGGCCCAGCGCATGGCCGCGGCGACATCGGACTCGTAACCGCCGCAACGGCCCAGGCCGCGCACCGGCAGGATCCGCACGTTCCAGCCGATGCCGGCCACGCCGCGGGCGTTGTCGGTCTGTGCGCCGACGATGCCGGCCACCTTGGTGCCGTGCCAGGAGTTGGTTTCCTCGGCCGAGCAGCCGTCGAAGACGCTGCGGTTGGCGTCGATTTCGGCCTGCGTGAGGCGGTCACCGACATCGGTGGCGTCGCTGTCGCGGCCGGTGTTGTCGTTGGCGACCCAGGGGTCCTGGATCATGTCGTAGCCGGGCAGCAGCTTGTACTGCAGGTCCGGATGGTCGAAGCGCACGCCGGTGTCGATCACGGCGACGACCACGTTGCTCGCGCCGCGGGTCAGCGCCCAGGCGCCCACGGCATTGGTGGCCGACACCACCGTGCCGGTCGGTGCACGCAAATACCACTGGTTGGCCGTGCCCCCGCCCCCGCTGGGGTAGAGCGGATCGCTTGGCGGCAGGGCCGCGGCCCGCACGCGGCGGTCCACTGCCACCCACTCCACATCGGCCTGCGAGCTGAGCTTGCGCGCCAGCGCCTCCGACGTGATGCCGCTGGCTTGGGCCACCTGCATGCGCTCGCTGATGCGCCGGCCGTCCTGCATCACCACGCCGACGCGCTCGCCCAGCTTGCGCATGCGGGCGGGCTCGCCGGTGGCGGGGACGGTGCCCATGGCTGCGGCGCGCCCGCTCAGCAGGTCCGAGTGCGCTCGCAGCTTCACGATCACCCGCGCGTGCTGTGCCACCGCGTCAGTTGGGGTGGCGAGCAGCGGGGCGGTACACAGGGCCGGGATGACGGCACTTGCAAGCGTGGACGCCAGAGCAGACGACAGGGCGGCGCGCAGGCGGCGCAGCGGCGAAAACGACAAGGACATCCAACTTACTCCTCGTGCGCCACTCGGCGACACAAGCCAGGTTCTCTAGGTTCTCTATGAGGCAGCTCAGCGCGCGGCGCGGGCAGCGGGTAGGGGGAGACGGTCCACCTCGATGACGCCGAACGCGCCATCTTGCCGCAGCAGCTTGACAGCGCGGCGGCAGTCCGGCTCGCCCGGGCAGCGCAATTCCACGATCTGCCATTGCGGCGTGGCGGCCGACAGATGACGCACGGGCAGGCCGGTGGTCTGCTCGACGTAGCGGGCCAGTTCAGGTGGCGGCCAGCCGCTGCGGCGCGTTTGCAGCGTCAGCCGCCAGGCCACGGACGCCTCGGCCGGCCGGGCCACGCCACCGCGCGGCGGCTTGGCTGCCGCCGCGGTCCCCGGGCCGCCGGCCCGACCCGAGGAGGTGGCGCAACCGCCCAGGCCAAACGCCAGCAGCACCGCCAGCAGCACCGCCAACATCAGGGTGGGCGCCACACCAGGCCCTGCAGCGGCGGGCATGCGGCGCGCCCAGGGGAGGCCTGCGCCCACGGTCACGGGGGTCGGCGGCCTTCCCCGACTTGCCACGGCGGCCAAGTCGGGGCTGCGTTGGTCGACCAGGGATAGGGTGGCCGGGGCCGCCGCTGCGGCAGACGGCCGCCAGGGGCGGGGGCGAGGCACCGCGGCAGTGTAGGGACGGGGTCGCCGGGCAGGTGTTTCAAAGCGGTTACCGCCGGGCCTGTGATGCGCGGCGCACAACGGATGCCACAAACGATGACGCCCTGCCGGGTGCGCCGGGCAGGGCGTCGTAACGAAAGGCCAGCCGTCGTGTCAGGTGGGCGTCAGATACGGGCCGGGTCAGCCAGCCGGTGCCAGCCGTCACGCCCGCCGGAATGCGGACCTGCTGGCCGGACGCCCCCGTTCACCGGACGGCGCCGCCGCTCACTTGGCGATGACGCGGGCCATCTCCAGGCACTTGTTGGAGTAGCCCCATTCGTTGTCGTACCAGGACACGACCTTGACGAAGGTCTTGTCCAGCGCGATGCCGGCTTCGGCGTCGAACACCGAGGTGCAGGGCTCGCCGCGGAAGTCGGTGGCCACGACCTTGTCCTCGGTGTAGCCCAGTACGCCCTTGAGCGCGCCTTGCGATTGCGCCTTCATCTCGGCGCAGATCTCTTCATAGGTGGCTTCCTTGCTCAGTTCCACCGTCAGGTCGACCACCGACACGTCGGAGGTCGGCACGCGGAAGGCCATGCCGGTGAGCTTCTTGTTGAGCTCGGGGATGACCACGCCCACGGCCTTGGCCGCGCCGGTGCTGCTGGGGATGATGTTCTCCAGGATGCCGCGGCCGCCGCGCCAGTCCTTGTTGGACGGGCCGTCCACGGTCTTCTGCGTGGCCGTGGCCGCGTGCACGGTGGTCATCAGGCCGCGCTTGATGCCCCACTTGTCGTTGAGCACCTTGGCCACGGGCGCCAGGCAGTTGGTGGTGCAGCTGGCGTTGGAGACGATGGCCTGCCCGGCGTAGGTCTGGTGGTTGACGCCGTAGACGAACATCGGCGTGTCGTCCTTGGACGGGGCGGACATGATGACCTTCTTGGCGCCGGCCTTCAGGTGCTTCTCGGCGGTCTCCTTGGTGAGGAAGAGGCCGGTGGACTCGATCACCACGTCGGCGCCGACCTCGTCCCACTTCAGCTCGGCCGGGTCCTTGACGGCCGTCAGGCGGATCTTCTTGCCGTTGACGATGAGGTGGTTGCCCTCCACCGCCACCTCGCCCTTGAAGCGGCCGTGCACGCTGTCGTACTTCAGCATGTAGGCCAGGTAGTCCGGCTCCAGCAGGTCGTTGATGCCGACGATCTCGATGTCGTTGAAGTTCTGCACGGCGGCGCGGAACACCATGCGCCCGATGCGGCCGAAGCCGTTGATGCCGATCTTGATGGTCATTGCAGGATCTCCTTAGGTCGGATGCTGTTGAAGAAGCGAAAACGAATCGGGGTGCGCAAGGCACCCCGTGTGATGTGTCAGCGCGTGCGGCCCAGGGCCACCTTGACGGTGTCGACAACGTTCTCGACGGTGAAGCCGAAGTGCTTGAACAGCACGTTGCCCGGCGCCGACTCGCCATAGCGATCCAGGCCGATGACGGCCGCGCAGCCGTACTTCCACCAGCCGTCGGTCACGCCCGCCTCCACGGCGATGCGCGGCAGGCCGTCGGGCAGCACCTCGCGCTTCCAGGCCTCGTCCTGGCGGTCGAAGACCGTGGTGCTGGGCATGGAGACCACGCGCACGGCGATGCGCTCGGCCGCCAGCCGCTGCTGGGCATGCAGAGCCAACTGCACCTCCGAGCCGGTGGCGATGATCACCGCCTGCGGCTTCTTGTTCAGGCCCACCTCGCTCGGCTCGGCCAGCACATAGGCACCGCGGGTGATCTCGTCCGCCCCGGTGCGCGGGCAGTAGGGCAGGTTCTGGCGCGACAGCAGCAGCGCGCTGGGGCGGTTGCGGTTGGCCAGCGCCATCGTCCAGGCGACGGCCGTCTCGGTGGTGTCGGCCGGGCGCCAGACGTCCAGGCCGGGGATCAGGCGCAGGCTGGCGGCATGCTCGACGCTCTGGTGCGTCGGGCCGTCCTCGCCCAGGCCGATGGAGTCGTGGGTGAAGACGTGGATCACCCGCTGCTTCATCAGCGCGGCCATGCGGATGGCATTGCGGCTGTAGTCGCTGAAGGTCAGGAAGGTGCCGCCGTAGGGGATGTAGCCGCCGTGCAGCGCGATCCCGTTCATGATGGCCGCCATGCCGAACTCGCGCACGCCGTAGTTGATGTGGCGGCCGGGCCGGGTGGTCTCGCCCACCACCGGCGTGCCGTGGTCGTCGAAGCGCAGCGCCGGCGTGCTCTTGGTGTTGGTCAGGTTGGAGCCGGTCAGGTCGGCCGAGCCGCCCAGCATCTCGGGCAGGGCGGCGGTGAAGAACTCCAGCGCGATCTGGCTGGCCTTGCGGGTGGCCACGGTCTCGGCCTTCTCGTGGGCGGAGGCCACGGCCTCGACGGCCACCTCGGCGAAGTTCTCGGGCAGCTCGCCCTTCATGCGGCGCTCGAACTCGGCGGCCAGATCGGGGTGGGCGGCGCGGTAGGCGACCAGCTTGGCCTCCCAGGCGGCTTGCGCCTCTTCGCCCTTGATGGTGGCGTCCCAGGCGGCATAGACCGACTCGGGCACGTGGAAGGGCTCGTGCGGCCAGTTCAGCGCGGCACGGGTCAGCGCGATCTCGTCGGCGCCCAGCGGCTCGCCGTGGGCCTTGGCCGTGTTGGCGCGGTTGGGCGAGCCCTTGCCGATGTGGGTCTTGCAGACGATCAGCGTGGGCGTCTCGGTGCTGCGCCGCGCCTTGGCGATGGCCGCGTCCACCGCATCGACATCATGGCCGTCGATCGGGCCGATGACCTGCCAGCCATAGGCCTCGAAGCGCTTGGGCGTGTCGTCGATGAACCACGGCGTGACCGGGCCGTCGATGGAGATGCCGTTGTCGTCGTACAGCGCGATCAGCTTGTTGAGCTTCCAGGCGCCGGCCAGGGCGCAGGCCTCGTGGCTGATGCCTTCCATCAGGCAGCCGTCGCCCAGGAAGACATAGGTGTGGTGGTCGACGACCTCGTGGCCGGGGCGGTTGAACTCGGCGGCCAGCAGCTTCTCGGCCAGCGCCATGCCCACGGCATTGGTGATGCCCTGGCCCAGCGGGCCGGTGGTGGTCTCCACGCCCGGCGTGTAGCCGACCTCGGGGTGGCCCGGGGTCATGCTGTGCAGCTGGCGGAAGGCCTTGAGCTGCTCGATCGGCAGGTCGTAGCCGGTCAGGTGCAGCAGGGCATAGATCAGCATGGACCCGTGGCCGTTGGACAGCACGAAGCGGTCGCGGTCCGCCCAGGCCGGGTCGGCCGGGTTGTGCTTGAGGTGGCGGCCCCACAGGGCGACGGCGATGTCGGCCATGCCCATCGGGGCGCCGGGGTGGCCGGAATTCGCCGCTTGCACGGCGTCCATCGCCAACGCGCGGATCGCGTTGGCCATTGCGGTGGTGTCCTGGACCATCGGGGCCTCGTGTGGGTGCCGCGTCGCGGCCTGCGCGCCCGGCACGGGTGGAAGGGAAAGCCCGCGATTTTAGGCCGGGCGGGTGTGGCGCCCGGGCGCGGGCGCCGTGACGGAAGCCCGCGGCACACTCCACACCCATGCGATCGTCGTCATTGCCTTCTTCTGCATCGGGCAACCTGCCCGCCCTGATCCTTGCCGCCGGCCGCGGCGAGCGCATGCGCCCGCTGACCGACCACGCGCCGAAGCCGCTGCTGAAGGTGCGCGGCAAGCCGCTGATCGAATGGCACCTGCAGGCCCTGGCCCGCGACGGTGTGCGCGAGGTGGTCATCAACACCGCCTGGCTGGAAGAGCAGTTCCCGGCCACGCTGGGCGACGGCAGCCGCTGGGGCCTGCGCATCCGCTACTCGATGGAAGGCCGCGACCACGGTGGCGCGCTGGAGACGGCCGGCGCCCTGGCCACCGCGCTGCCGCTGCTGCAGCAGGGTGGGGCGGATGCCTTCTGGCTGGTGTCGGGTGACATCTTCATGCCCGACTGGCACTTCGATGGGCAGCAGGCGCGGCGCTTTGCTGGCAGCGACGATCTGGCCCACTTCGTCTTCGTGCCCAACCCACCCTTTCATCCGCGGGGCGACTTCGGCCTGACCGATGACGGCCGTGTGGTGGCCGACGCCCCGCAGCGCTGGACCTATGCCAACGTCGCCCTGGTGCGCGCGGGCTTGGTCGAAGGCCTGCCCGCCGGCCGCCGCATGGCCCTGCGGCCGTTCATGGACCGTGCGATCGCCGCCGGGCGGGTCAGCGGCGAGGTGTGGCGGGGCCCCTGGGAGAACGTGGGCACGCCCGCGCAACTTGATGCGCTTGATGGCCGGCTGTGAGCGGCGCCCGGGCCGGCCGATGAGGCGGCGGCGCGGCAGGCGCGTGGTGCAAGCCCCGCCTGGGCAGCGGCATACCAGACGCTTGACGTCTGGCATGGCCGCGCGCGGACATGCCGCCGGATAATCTGCGGCCATGCATGCCCTGCGCACCTCCCTGACGCTGGCCCGCCTGATCCTGGCGTGGTTTGCGTTGACGCTGGGCGTGGCGGTGGCGTCGCCGCTCGTGCAGCCGCATCAGTTGGAACTGGTGTGCGCAGAAGATGGCGGCGTCAAGCTGGTGGTGGTGGGCGAGGACGGCCAGGCCGCTCCCCTGGGCCACCACAGCCTGGACTGCCCGATGTGCCTGCCCGTGATGGCGCCGGCGCCGGTCTTCTCACTTGATGCGGCTATCCCGCATCCCTTGGCGCACGCGCTGCGTCCCGCGGCGGCGGCCCACATCGCCGCCCTGGTCGGCGCGCCCCTGCCCGCGCGCGGCCCGCCCCGGGCCTGATCGCGCCGCGCGCATCTCGCGCACCTTGCTCATGCCGGCCGGCTGATCCGGCCTGACCGACACACCCTGCCCCCCGGGTGGTCCGGCGTCTGCCCACGCATTGCAGCCGTCACTGGCGGAGCGCCGCGTGTCGGCGTCATGCCGGTCAGGGAGCCAGGTCGCGATGCGCCTGCTCGCCCTCCCCAGGGCGCGCCGCGCGCCCATTGCGCCCTGTGCCCCGCATCCCGGCTGCCCGCATGCCCCCTGGCGTGCAGCGCTGCTCTCGGAGCCGCCCGCGCCGGGCTGTCTGCCTTCGTCTTCTTCTTTTGCCTTGAGGAGATCCTCATGTCCTCCCGCGTTCACGTCTTCGTTTCCGCTGCCCTGCTCATGTGCGCGGCCGTGGCCCATGCCCAGGTCACCATCAAGGACGCCTGGGTGCGTCCCACCGTCGCCCAGCAGCAGGCAACCGGGGCTTTCCTGCAGATCACCGCTGCCCACGACACCCGGCTGGTGGCCGTGCGCTCCCCGGTTGCCCAAGTGGCCGAGATCCACGAGATGGCCATGCAAGGCGACGTGATGACCATGCGTCCGCTGGCCGGGTTGGACCTGCCGGCCGGGCGCCCGGTGGTGCTCAAGCCCGGCGGCATGCACGTGATGCTGATGCAGCTGCGCCAGCCGATCCACCACGGCGAGCAGGTGCCCTTGGTCCTGGTGTTCGAGGGCCGGGACGGCCGGCGCGAGACGGTCGAGGTGAAGGCCGTGGCGCGGGCGGCCACGGGCCAGCCGGCGGCCGGCGGCCATGGCGCGCATCCGCACTGAGGCCGCGCCGCCCGCTGCATCCCTGATGCGCCTCAAGCTGCAGGCCGCCCAGCCGGGCCGGCCGGCAACCGGATTCGACTTCGCTGTCCTCCCGCGCATGCGACGCGGGAGTCAGGAGACCAAGACGTGACTGCACTCGACCTGCGGCCCCCGGCCCAGCCCCTTCATCCGCGCACGCCCGGTGGCCCAGCGGCCTGCGCCCCCGTGCCGGCCGTTGCCTCCACGCTGTTCTGCGCGATCGCTTTCGCACCCGCTGCGGCCTGGTCCCAGGCCGAGCCCGCCGTGGCGCTGCCCGCCATCGTCGTCACCGGCACACCGGTGCGCTCGCCCGCCGCGCCGTCGCTGGACCGGCCCGCCGAGACCGGCAGCCGCCTGGGCCTGACGCCGCGCGAGACACCGGCCAGCGTCCACGTGGTGGACCGCGCCACCATCGAGGCTCGCGGGGCGCTGGACACGCAGGAGATCCTGCGCGCCATCCCGGGCGTCACGGCGCACAACGCGCCGGGCAACATCGGCGTGAGCTACCGCGGCTTCAGCGGCGGCTCCATCACGCAGCTCTTCAACGGCATCAACGTGCAGTACACCATCGCTGCGCGTCCGGTGGACAGCTGGATCTACGAGCGCGTGGAGGCCATCGGCGGGCCGTCGAGCTTCCTGTTCGGCGCCGGTGCGGTCGGCGGCTCCATCAACTACCTGACCAAGCTGGCGCAGCGGCAGGAGCTGACCGAGCTGCAGCTGCGCGCGGGCAGCAACGAGCTCAAGGAGCTGTCGCTGGGGCTGAACCGGCGCGTGGCCGGCGGCTCGGGCGGGAGTGACCACCATGCGCGGCTGGACCTCAACCACCGCGACGCCGGCAGCTGGATGGACGGCACGCACGGCCGCTCCACCCAGCTGGCCGCCTCGCTGCTGTCGGACCTCGGCAGCGGCCTGAGCCACACCCTGGCCTATGAATACCAGCATGAGCGGGTGGACCGGCCCTACTGGGGCACGCCGCTGCTCAACCCCATTGCCGGCACGCTGCGCATCGACCGCGACACGCGCTTCAAGAACTACAACAGCGCGGACGGCCTGTATGCCCAGCGCGTGCAGTGGCTGCGCTCGATCACCGAATGGCCGGCGGGCACGGCCTGGCGGCTGAAGAACACCGTCTATGCGTACGACGCGCTGCGCGACTACCGCAACGTCGAGAGCTACCGCTTCAATGCCGCCAACACGGCCGTCACCCGCTCCAGCGCGCTGCTGCAGCGGCACGACCAGCGGCTGGTGGGCGACCGCCTGGAGGCCACGCACCAGGGCCGCATCGGTGCGCGCCGCAGTGACTGGGCCGTGGGCGTGGACCTGAGCGTGAACAGGCAGACGCGCTTTCCCAACAGCCTGTCGGGCACGGTCAGCGTCGTTGACCCCTATCGCTTCACAACCGAGCGCTTCTTCGACATCCCGGGCATGACGCCGGGCTTGCGGCCCGACCGCGACAACCAGGTGACCACGGTGGCGGCCTACGCGGAAAACCGCACCGCGCTGGCACCCGCGCTGAACCTGGTCACCGCGCTGCGGCACGAGTCCATCGAGCTGGACCTGACCAACCGCCGCGAGGTCACGGCGGCCAACCCGGCGAGCTTCCAGCGCCGCTACCACCCCACCACCGGCCGCATCGGCCTGGTGTGGGACGTGACGCAGGAGGCGAACGTCTACGCCCAGTACGCCACGGCCGCCGACCCGCCGTCGGGCATCCTGTCCACCGCGTCGTTTGCCGACGTGCGCAACAACAGCGCGCTGACCACCGGCCGCCAGCTGGAGCTGGGCACCAAGCTCGACTTCTGGCAGCGCAAGGGCAGCGCCACGCTGGCGGCCTATCGCATCACCCGGCAGAACATCGCCACGCAAGACGAGGGCAACAGCGCCCTCACCGTGCTGGTGGGCGAGCAGTCCGCGCGCGGTGTGGAGGCGACGGTGGCGCTCAAGCCCACGCGGCAGTGGACGCTGCAGGGCAACGTCACCTGGGTCGATGCGCGCTACGAGACCTACCGCCAGGGTGGGGTCTCGCTGGCGGGCAAGACGCCCACCAACACGCCGTCCGCCGTGGCCAACTTCTGGACGGCGTATGCCCTCACGCCGACGCTGCAGGCGGCGATCGGGCTGCGCCACGTGGGCAAGGTCTACGCGGATGCGCAGAACACGCTCACCTGGCCCGCCTACACGCTGCTGGACCTGGGCCTGAGCTGGCGCGTGCACCGGCACGCCACCGTGCAGGCCCGCGTGCGCAACGCCACGGACCGCGTCTATGCCGCCAATGTGGGCACCACGATGGCCTACCTCGGCCCGCCGCGCACGGCCGACGTGACGCTGCGGCTGGACTTCTGAGGCGGAGGCCGCCATGGCAATGCGAGGCAAACGCTGGCTCTTCCTCGCCCATCGCTGGCTGGGCGTGGGGCTGGGTGTCCTCTTCGTGATGTGGTTCGTCTCCGGCGTGGTGATGATGTACGTGGGCTACCCCAAGCTCACCGAGGCGGAGCGCCTGCAGCACCTGCCTGCGCTGGAGGCGGAGCAGCCGCTGCTGGCCCCCGCGCAGGCGCTGCGGGCCGCGGGCCTGGGCGGGCCGCTCAAGGACCTGCGACTGGCGGTGGCCAGCGGCGGGCGCGCGGTCTACCTGGCCACGCCGCTGCCACCCGCGGCGCACAGCGGGCGCGGCCGGGCCCGGTCAGCCGGCAGCCGCCCGGTGGTCATCGATGCGGCAAGCGGCCAGCCGCTGCGCGGCACGGACACCGCCTGGGCGCTGGCCAGCGCCGCGGCCTATGCCGGCGGCCCCGCGGGCCTGCGGCACCTGGGCACGGTGGAGGAAGACGCCTTCACCCACTCGCGCGCGCTGGACGCGCACCGCCCGCTGCACCGCGTGGCCCGGGCCGATACCGACGGCACGTGGCTGTATGTGTCCAGCCAGACCGGCGAGGTGGTGCGCGACGCCTCCCGCGCCGAGCGCGCCTGGAACTTCGCCGGCGCATGGATCCACTGGCTGTATCCGCTGCGCGGCAACGTGTTCGATCCCTACTGGGCCGACATCGTCAACGCGTTGTCGCTGCTGGGCATCGCCGGAGCCCTCAGCGGCACGGTGGCGGGCGTGCTGCGCTGGCGCTTCGCCCGGCCCTACCGCAGCGGCGCGCGCTCGCCGTATGCGCCGGGCGCGATGCGCTGGCATCACGTCTGCGGGCTGCTGTTCGCGCTTTCGACCTGCACCTGGATCTTCAGCGGGCTGATGTCGATGAACCCCTGGCGGCTCTTCGACAGCGGGGCGCCGCCGCTGCGGCTGCAGGCCGTGCAAGGCGGGCCGCTGCAGGTGTCCGGCCAGGATGCCACGCCCGCTGCGTTGCTGGCCGCGGCCGGGCCGGGCGTGCGCGAGCTGCGCTGGACCCGCGTGCTGGGGCGCACGGTGGTGGCTGCCGCGTCGGCCGCCCCGGCCGTGGGCCAGCCGGCGCTGCTCGACGCCCGCACCGCGCAGCCGTATCGCGTGGACCCGGCGCAGCTGCGCGTGGCGGCAGCCGGGCTGCTGCCGGCACCCGTGCTGCGCATCGAGCCCTTGACCCGCTATGACCTCCACTACTACGTCCGCGCGCCGCACACCATGACCGGCGGCGCCGACAAGCCGCTGCCCGTCTGGCGGGTGGTCTTTGGCGATGCCCACGCCACCTGGGTGCACATCGACCCACGCACGGGCGCGGTGCTGGGCCGCACCGACAGCCACCGCCGCGCCAGCCGATGGCTCTTTGCCATGCTGCACAGCTGGGACTGGCTGCCCCTGCTGGAGCGCCGGCCGCTGTGGGATATCGCCCTCATCGCCGCCAGCCTGGGCGGCACGGCGCTGAGCCTGACCGGCGTGGTGATCGGCTGGCGCCGGCTGCGTGTCAAGCTGCGCCGGCCGGTGCGTCCAGCGGTCAGTCGGCCAGCATCAGCGTGATCGCATCGATGCGTGCCAGCACCTCGGGCGTCAGCTTTGGCGTGACCGCCAGTGCGCCCAGGTTGTCCTGCAGCTGGCTCAACTTGGACGCCCCCAGGATCACCGTGGACACGTGCGGATTGCGGTTGACCCAGGCGATGGCCAGCTGGGCCAGGGTGCAGCTCAGCTCCTTGGCGATGGTCTCCAGCTCGCCCACGGCCGTGTTGCGCTGCGGGTGGGTCAGGCCCTCGCGCAGCCAGCTCAGGTTGTCCAGCGCGCCGCGGCTGCCGGGCGGGATGCCGTTGCGGTACTTGCCGGTGAGCAGGCCGGAGGCCAGCGGGCTCCAGGTGGTCAGGCCCAGGCCGATCTCACCGTAGAGCGGCGCGTACTCCTGCTCCACGCGGCTGCGGTGCAGCAGGTGGTACTGCGGCTGCTCCATCACCGGCTTGTGCAGGTGGTGGCGGTGGGCGATGTCCCAGGCCTCGCGGATGGCGGCAGCACTCCACTCGCTCGTGCCCCAGTAGAGCGCCTTGCCCTGCTGGATCATGTCGTGCATGGCCCAGACGGTCTCCTCGATCGGCGTCTCGGGGTCGGGCCGGTGGCAGAAGACGAGATCGACGAAGTCGAGCTGCAGGCGCTGGAGCGAGCCGTCGATGGCCTGCATCAGGTACTTGCGGTTGAGCGTGTTGCGGTGGTTGGGGCCGTCGCTGATGCCCCAGAAGAACTTGGTCGAGACGACGTAGTCCAGCCGCGGCCACTTCAGGGCCTTGAAGGCTTCGCCCATGATGGTCTCGCTGCGGCCGTTGGCATAGACCTCGGCGTTGTCGAAGAAGTTGATGCCGGCATCGCGCGCGGCGGCCAGCATCTCGCGCGCAGCAGAGGTGTCCACCTGGTTGTGGTACGTGACCCACGAGCCGAGGGACAGCTCGCTGACCTTCAGGCCGCTGCGGCCGAGGCGTCGGTATTGCATGAGGGGCTCCTTGCTTGCCAATCCGGTGAAAGGGGAGGCGCCATCCGGGATGCGCGCCTAGACTGGCCGCAGGTTAACGCCCAGCCCCAATCCCATGGATGCACCCGTACATGCCGACGATGTGATCACCCTCTGCCCGGCCCGCCAGGCGCGCCGTGCCCGGCTGGCCGCGCTGCTGCGCGAGGCCGGCGGCGGCGTGCTGGTCTGGCCCACCGCGCCCGAGCGCGTGCGCAACAGCGACACCCTGCACCCGTACCGGGCTGACAGCAGCTTCCTCTACCTGACCGGGTTCGATGAGCCGCAGGCCTGGCTGATCCTGGATGACCACGGCCGCAGCACCCTGCTGTGCCGCCCGCGCGATGCCGAGCGCGAGATCTGGGACGGCTATCGCCTGGGCCCCGATGCGGCGCCCCAGGCCCTGGGCGTGGACGAGGCGCATGCGGTGGATGAGCTCGATGCCGTGCTGGCCGCGCGCCTGGCCGATGCGCCGCAGGTGTGGCTGCCGTTCGGCGACGACGATGTGTCGCATCAGGCCGGCCAGGCCGTGCACCGCGCGCTGGTTGCGGTACGTGCGCGGGAGCGCAGCGGCGTGCGCCCGCCTGCAGCGCTGCGCGATGCGCGCCCGCTGCTCGACGAGATGCGCCTGGTCAAGGACGCGCAGGAGCAGGACCTGATGCGCCAGGCCGGCCGCGTCGCGGCGGCAGCCCACGTGCGTGCCATGCGCGCCTGCCGGCCGGGCCGGCGCGAGTACGAGCTGGAGGCCGAGCTGCTGCACGCCTTCCGCAGCGCTGGCGCCTCCGGGCCGGCGTATCCCAGCATCGTCGCCGCCGGCGCCAATGCCTGCGTGCTGCACTACGCCGCGGGTGCAACCGAGCTGCGCGACGGCGAGCTGTGCCTGATCGACGCCGGCTGCGAATGGCAGGGCTATGCCAGCGACATCACGCGCACCTTCCCGGTCAACGGCCGCTTCAGCGCGCCGCAGCGGGCGCTGTATGAGCTGGTGCGGGCCGCGCAGCAAGCGGCGATCGAAGCGACCCGCCCGGGCGCCAGAAGGCTGGACGCCCACTGGGCGGCGGTGCGCGTGCTCACCCAGGGCCTGCTGGATCTCAAGCTGCTGCGCGCGGACACCGTCGGCAGCGTGGACGACGCCATCGAGCGCGCCGCCTACCGCCGCTTCTACATGCACGGTACCGGCCACTGGCTGGGTCTGGACGTGCATGACGTGGGCGATGTGCTGCAGCGCGACGAGCCGCCGCTGGAGCAGCCCGACGGACTGGGCGGGCGCGTCGTGAAGCATCCGTCGCGCAAGCTGGCACCCGGCATGGTGCTGACCATCGAGCCGGGCCTCTACGTGCGGCCGGCCGATGACGTGCCCGAGGCCTTCCACCACATCGGCATCCGCATCGAGGACGATGCGCTGGTGACCGAGGACGGCTGCGAGCTGCTGACCCGCGGCGTGCCGGTGGAGCCGCAGGAGATCGAGGCGCTGATGCGCGGCTGAGGCGCTTCTTCAAGCCACCCCGTCATCCGCGCCGCTCGGGCGGACCGCCTTCCTGCACCGAGTCCGGGAAGGCGGTGGTGGTGGAGCGGAATGTGGTCGTGCCGCGCATCGGCACCGGAGGGCGGCGCTTGCGGCGGCGCGGCCACAGCAGCACGCCGGCAACAAGCGCCGCGCCGGCCAGCCAGAACTGGCGCATCACCAGGGCGGCACCGGCAACGATGATCAGCAGGCCTGCAATCCAGGGGCGCATGGGAGAGCTCCAGCAAGAAGAGGTGCGAGACGGGCGCAAGACCTGGCAAGGCGCGCTGCCCCGGGCACACCCAGCGCAACGCCGCGTTCAGGTGATCGCCGGGCCCTGAGGCCGGCAGCCGGAGCATGGGTGCGGCGCACAATCGCCCGTCATCGCCGCGGCCCACCCGTCACGGATGCCGCCCGAGCGGCTCCGTTGCCAGCCGGCCGCAGCGACCCATCATAGACAGCGCCGCCTGCGCCGGCACCAGGCTTGCCGGCCCAGGGGGCCCGGAGTGCACCGATGACCGCATCGCCCCAAGATCCCCACGGCCGCGCCACGGCGGCCCCGACGCATGCGCAGGCCACGGCAGCCGCGGCGGCATCCGAGCCGCAGCAACTCTCGCCCACGGCCCCGGCTCTGCCTGAGGCAGCGGACGGCGCACCGCGCCCGCTGCGCTTGGCCGTCGTCGGCGCCGGCCCGGTCGGTCTCAGCCTGGCCCTGCAGGCCGCGCGCGAGCTGCCGGATGTGCACGTCACGCTCTTCGACGCCCGGCCGCTGGAGCGCGACATCTCCGGTGACCCGCGCACCCTGGCGCTGTCGCTGGGCAGCGTGCAGATCCTGCAGCGCCTGGGCGTGTGGGACGCGCTGCGCCAGGGCGGCGTGGCCGACATCCGGGAGGTGCACGTGTCGCAGCAGCAGCCGGCGTTGCTGCCATCGCTGTCCGGCTTGGTCGCCAGCGAGCCGCAGGTGCACATCCGCGCCCGCGACGAGGGCGTGGACCGCCTGGGCGTGGTGGCCAGCTACGGTGCCATCGTGGCGCCGCTGCAGGCCGCATGGCTGGCGGCGCAGGCGGCCGATCCCGCGCGGCTGGGCAGCCGCTTCGGCACGGCCGTGCGCGGCATCAAGCCGGTGGCCGGCGGTGCCGAGGTGGATGCCGACATCGCCGAGACCTTCGATCTGGCCGTGGTGGCAGAAGGCGGCGTCTTTGCCGACCAGCCCAAGCGCCAGTGGCCTCAAGGCGTCAGCCGCGACTACCGCCAGACCGCCTGGGTGGGCACGGTGACGCTGGAGCAGTCTCACCATGGCGTGGCCTACGAACGCTTCACGCCGCAGGGGCCGGCGGCGCTGCTGCCGCTGCCGCCCGCCGCCGATGCGCCGCACCGCGCCTCATTGGTGTGGTGCGTCAATGCCGACGACGACCCGGTGATCGGCCTGAACGACGAGCAGCGCCTGGCCTTGCTCAACACCGTCTTCCATCGCCGCGTCGGCCGGCTGACGAAGCTCTCGCCGCTCAAGGCCTTCCCGCTGGGCCTGAATGCCGAGCGCCGCCTGGTGCAGGGCCGCAGCGTGCGCATCGGTAACGCCGCGCAGACGCTGCACCCGGTGGCGGGCCAGGGCCTCAATCTGGGCCTGCGCGATGCGGTGGAGTTGGTGCGCGCGCTGCAGCGCCATCATGGCGATGTGGACACGGCGCTGCGCGATGCCGAGCGCCGCCGCACGCCCGACCGCTGGGCGCTGATCGGCGCGACCGACTTCCTGGCCCGCAGCTTCGCGGTTCCGGTCCCCGCGCTGGCCACCCTGCGTGGCCTGGGTCTGGCCGCGCTGGAGCGGCTGGGCCCGGCCAAATCACTGCTGGCGCGGCAGATGATGTTCGGGCGGCGCTGAGCGCTTCGCGCCGCTCAAAAAGAAAAGCGCCGCACGCGGCGGCGCCTGCAGGCGTGGCGGCCAGGCCTCTCGGGCCTCTCAGGCCAGCGCCACCGCCTTGGCGCCCAGCCGCTTGATCAGCCCGCTGGTCAGCCGGTTGGCCGTGCCGTAGACCGACAGCTGCGGGTTGGCGCCGATGCTGGTGGGAAAGACCGAGCCGTCGTGGACGGAAAGGTTCTCCACCTGCCAGTGCACGCCGTCCGGACGCACCACCCCCAGGTCTTCCTTGCCGGCCAGCCGGCAACCGCCCATGACGTGGGCGCTGCCCAGGCCGGTGAGCTGCGGCGCCATGGGCAGCTCGCTGATGGCCTTCTTCGCCTGCGCCCAGGAGGTGTACTCCTGCCCCAGCTGGTGCTGTGGCCGCACGCTCTTGGCGCCCGCGGCGAACTGCATCTCGGCCATGCTGAGCAGCGAGCGGCGCGCGCCGTCGAGCACCACCTCGTTGACGGGGTAGTGCAGCATGGGCGAGCCGTCCAGGTGCAGGCGCACCGTGCCGCCCATCGACTCCGGATGGAAGCCGTCGCGCAGCAGGGCCAGGGTCATGTGCGTGTGCGGCAGGGCCTTGATGCGCTCGGCCAGCTCGGCGCCATGACCGCCCAGCAGCACGGCGGCCAGAGCAGGGTGGATGGGCGGCACCTCGATCTTGTAGCCCAGCGGGCCGTCGATCGGCTGGGTGTGCAGGAAGTGGTCGGTGTAGATGGACTGCGGCGCGCCTGCCCAGCCGTTGACCGGCTCGGCGAAACGGGCGATGGAAAACGTCACCGGATGCAGGAAGGTGCGCGTGCCCAGCAGCCCGTGCGGGTCCGGCACGTCCGAGCGCTTGAGCAGGGCGGGCGAGTTGATCGCGCCGCCGCTGACCACATAGTGCTTGGCTACCACCCGCATGGTCTGCGGGCCCACGGCGTCGCCGTTCTGGCGCACCGGCTGGCAGACCAGGGCCTGAACCTTGCCACCGCGAATGTCGAGCTTCTCCACCCGCGTGTGGTGGAAGAGCCGCGCCCCGCCGTCCAGCGCGGTGGGGATGGTCGTCACCAGCATCGACTGCTTGGCATTGGTCGGGCAGCCCATGCCGCAGGAGCCCAGGTTCCAGCAGCCCTTGACATTGCGCGGGATGACGTGGGACTCGATGCCCAGCGCGGTGGCGCCCTTGCGCAGCAGCTCGTTGTTGACGTTGGGGTCGGCCTGCCAGGGCTGCATGTTGAGCCGGCGCTCCACCTGCTCGAACCACGGCGCCATCGCCTCGGGCGTGAAGTCGCTCAGCGCGTAGTGCTGTGCCCACCACTTCAGTGTGTCCGCGGGCGTGCGGAAGGAGCTGGTCCAGTTGATCACCGTGGTGCCGCCCACGCAGCGGCCCTGCAGCACGGTGATCGCCTTGTCCAGCGTGCGGCGCGCGGCGCCCTCCTGGTAGAGCTCGGCATAGGCCTGCTGCTCGCGCTGGTTGAAGTCGGTGCTGGTCTTCAGCGGGCCTTCTTCCAGGATGACCACGTCCAGCCCCGCACGCGTGAGCAGTTCGGCCGTGATGCCGGCCCCGGCGCCGGAGCCGACGATCGCCACGTCGCAGGTGACCTGCGCGGGCAGGCCTTGCTCGGCATTGGTGACGCGCCAGCCGCGGGCCAGGCCTTCGCGGAAGGGATCGGGCAACTTGCTCATATCTGCACAGGGCCGGGGTAGCCCGCGACGGCCCAGCTGTCCGGCGCGGAGAAGTAGGAGATGCAGGTCAGGTCACGCACCGCGCCGTAGGCCATCTTGGTGGTGTCCAGCGGATGCGTGCGCATGGTCTGCAGCGCAGCCTGGATTTGGGGCACGGTGGCGTCCGACCATGGCGTGCTCATCTGGGCCAGCGCCAGGCGCCCGGCCGTGTTGCCCAACGCGCCCAGCAGCAGCGAGATCTCCTGGCGCAGCATGGGCGGGGCGTTGTTGAGCATGGTGGCCATGCGCTCCACATGTGCGTCCAGCGCCGCCTCGCGCGCCGGGCCCTGCGGCAGGACACCGTCGAGCACGCCGCGTGCGATGCCGCGCAGGGTATCGCGGCCGCTCTCCGTGAGTTGCCCGTCGGACAGCCCGCGGCGCCAGAACACCGCGCCGCCAAACAGCGCCAGTCCGCCGCCGACCGCCAGGCCCGCGCGCAGGAAAAACCGTCGATTCATAGCCAGGGTGGATGCAGGAGGGGGCGCCGTGGCAGGCGCGCAGGGTGCTCGACCAGCCGACGGGCCGGGCGGGCGAGCGAGCGAGTATTTCAGATGATGACAATGCCCGCGGTCAGTTTCTGCCCCAAGCCGGCAAACCCTGGGTATGGCGGTTGGCGACGGTGTGCCGGCGTTTGGCGGGCCGCGCGCGGGCCCTAGGGGCTTTCGAGCCGCAGGCGCCAACGTTAGAACGTCCCGCTGTGCGGGCTGTCACGCCTTGTTTTAAACGTTACTTGCCCCACAATGCGGGCCCGCGCCGCTGCCCCAGCCCGTGGGCGGCTGGCCGACGTGCCGCAATCAAGATGGAGACTCCCACCGTGGACATGATGAATACCAAGCCTTGGCTGTCCGAATACCCGCCCGGCGTACCGGCCGAGGTCGACGTGGCGGCCTACCCGTCGCTGGTGGCGCTGCTGGAGGAGTCCTTCCGCCGCTACGCGGATCGCAGCATGGCGATGTTCATGGACACGCGGATCAGCTTCCGCCAGGTGGATGAAGCTTCCGCTGCGCTCGGTGCCTGGCTGCAGTCCAAGGGCTTGGCCAAGGGCGCGCGCGTGGCCATCATGATGCCCAACGTGCCGCAGTACATGGTGGCCATTGCCGCCGTGCTGCGTGCGGGCTATGTGGTGGTCAACGTCAACCCCCTCTACACCCCGCGCGAGCTGGAGCACCAGCTCAAGGACTCCGGTGCCGAGGCCATCGTCATCCTCGAGAACTTCGCCGTCACGCTGCAGGAGGTGATTGAGCGCACGCCGGTCAAGCACGTGGTGTTGGCCGCCATGGGCGACATGCTGCCGCTGCTCAAGGGCGCCTTCATCAACTTCGCCGTGCGCCACCTCAAGAAGATGGTGCCGGCCTTCACGCTGCCGACCAGCGGCGGGCGCACGGTCACGCTGTTCAACGCCGCGGTGGACCAGGGCCGCCGCCACAAGCTCAGCAAGCCGCAGGTGGGCCCGGACGACGTGGCCTTCCTGCAGTACACCGGCGGCACCACCGGTGTGTCCAAGGGCGCGACGCTGCTGCACCGCAACGTGGTGGCCAACATCCTGCAGTGCGAGGCGTGGTTCTCGCCCGTGCTCAAGAAGCTGGGCGACAAGCAGCAGACCATCGTCTGCGCGCTGCCGCTCTATCACATCTTCTCGCTGACGGCCTGCTACATGCTGGGTGCGCGGCTGGGCTCGATGAACCTGCTGATCGCCAATCCGCGCGACATCCCTGGCTTCATCAAGACGCTGGCCAAGCACAAGGTCAATATCTTCCCGGCGGTCAACACGCTCTACAACGCGCTGGCCAACGACCCCGACTTCGCCAAGCTCGACTTCAGCGAGCTGACCGTCTCCAACGGCGGTGGCATGGCGGTGCAGCAGGCCACGGCCGAGAAGTGGCTGAAGATCACCGGTTGCCCCATCGCCGAAGGCTACGGGCTGTCGGAAACGTCCCCGGTCGCCACGGTCAACCGCCTGGACATCCACGACTTCACCGGCACCATCGGTCTGCCCATCCCCAACACCGAGATCGCCATCCGCGACGACGAGGGCAACAACGTGCCCATCGGCAGTGCGGGCGAAATCTGCATCCGCGGCCCGCAGGTGATGGCCGGCTACTGGCAGCGCCCGGACGAGACGGCCAAGGTGATGACGGCCGATGGCTTCTTCCGCACTGGCGACATCGGCGTGATGGACGAGCGCGGCTACGTGCGCATCGTCGACCGCAAGAAGGACATGATCCTGGTCTCGGGCTTCAACGTGTACCCCAACGAGGTGGAGCAGGTGGTCAACCTGCACCCCGGCGTGCTGGAATGCGCCGCGGTGGGCGTGCCCGATGCGCACTCCGGCGAGACGGTCAAGCTCTTCGTGGTCAAGAAGGACCCGGCTCTGTCTGAAGAAGACATCGCCGCCTACTGCCGCGAGAACCTGACGGGCTACAAGCGGCCGAAGTACATCGAGTTCCGCGACGACCTGCCCAAGACCAATGTGGGCAAGATCCTGCGCCGCGAACTGCGCGACTCCAAGAAGTGATGAGCTGGCGGCCGGCGGCCTGAGGGCTGCCGGTTGCGACGAAGGCGAACACCCCGCGTGCGCGATGGCGCCGCGGGGTGTTTGCTTTTTTGGCGCATGCCCGGCCGTTGCGGTGCGGCGCGTGGAGCGGGGCGGGTGAGCCGGTCCGCGGCTGACGGAGTTCGAAGGCCCGATACACGAGCCGCTGTCGGCTCAGCCGCCTGCGGCGATGCGGGCGGCGGTGGCGCGGGCGAGGTCGGCGAACTCGTCCGGCGGCACGGCGGGGCTGAAGAGGAAGCCCTGGTAGTGGTCGCAGCCGGCGTCGCGCAAGGCGGCCAGTTGTGCCGGCTGCTCCACGCCTTCGGCCACCACCGTCATGTCCAGGCTGTGGCCCAGGGCGACGACGGTGCGCACGATGGCCAGGTCTTCCGGCCGGGCGGGGATGTCGACGATGAAGGAGCGGTCGATCTTGAGCTCGTCCACCGGGAAGCGCTTGAGGTAGCTCAGCGAGGAGTAGCCGGTGCCGAAGTCGTCGATGGACAGCTGCACGCCCAGGGCCTGGATCTGGGCCAGCAGGTCCAGCGCGGCATCGGCGTCGCTGACCAGCAGGCTCTCGGTGATCTCGACCACCAGCTGCCCGGGCTGCAGGCCGTGGCGGGCGACCTGCTCGCGCAGCACGGCCAGCACGTGGCCGCCGTCGAACTGCAGCTTGCTGACGTTGACGGCGATGCGGATGTCGCCCAGGCCGGCCTGGCGCCAGCGCGCGCTCTGCGCGCAGGCCTCGGCCACCACCCAGTCGCCCAGCTCCACGATGAGGCCGCTTTCCTCGGCCAGGCCGATGAAGGTGCCGGGGTAGAGCAGGCCGCGCTCAGGGTGCTGCCAGCGGATCAGGGCCTCAGCGCCGGTGACCGCGCCGCTGCGCAGGTCGAGCTTGGGCTGGTAGTGCAGGCGGAACTCGCTGCGCTCCAGGCCGCGGCGCAGTTGCTGGGTGAGCGTGAGCCGCTCCATGGAGCGCGCATCCAGCTCGGCCGAGAAGAAGGCCAGCGAGCCCTTGCCCTGCCGGCGGGCCTTGGCGGTGGCCAGGTCGGCGCTCTTTTGCAGGGTGCCGACCTGCTGGCCGTCGGTGGGATAGAGGGCGATGCCCACGGCTGGGCCGATGACGATCTGGTGACCGTCCACGTCGATGGGCTCGGCCAGGCGTTGCAGCAGGTCCTTGGCCACGCTGGCCGCGCCGTCGGCATGCTCCAGCGGGCGCAGCAGCACGGCGAACTCCTGCTCGCCCAGGCGGGCCACGCCGCTGTGGTCCAGGGCGGCCGGGCCCACGGCCGACTCCGCCAGGTGGCCCAGGGCGGCGTTCAGGCGCCGCGCGATGCAGCGGGCGATGGCGTCGGCCGCGCTGGGGCCCAGGGCCTCGCGGGCCTGCTTGAAGTCGCAGTCGATGTGCAGCAGGCCGACCATGGCCTTGCGCGCGCCGGCGCGCACGAGCACGCCCTCCAGGTACTGCGAGAAGGTATGGCGGTTGGACAGGCCGGTGACCGGGTCGATGGTGGCCAGCCGGTCCTGGTAGAGCTTGAAGGCCAGGGTGTTGCGCACGCGCAGGACCAGCTCGCTCGGGTCCACGGGCTTGGCCAGGAACTCGGTGGCGCCCAGCTCCAGCGCACGCAGCTTGGTGCGCGCGTCGGCCGCGGCCGTGAGCACGATGACCGGCGTGTAGCGCAGAGCCTTGTCGGCACGCATGGCCGCCAGGATGGCGAAGCCGTCGAGCTCCGGCATCATCAGGTCGAGCAGCACCAGCCCCGGGCGGCGGCGCTGCATCAGCTTCACGGCCTCCAGCGGCTCGTTGCAGGCGACGAAGTTGGCATAGCCGGCGTCCTCCAGGTGGGTCTGGATCAGCTCGGTCATCAGCGGCTCGTCGTCGACCATCATGACGATGGGCGGCTCCAGCGGCACGAGGGCCGGCTCGCCGAAATCGGGCCAGGCCGGAGCGGGGCGGGGGGCGTCGGTCATGGTGGGGGCAGGGTCATGCCGGCTGAGCACCCTCGCCAGGTACGGGGTCGGCCGTGAGCCGGCGGCCCAGGGCGTGGATGCGGGCCAGCTGGCGCGCGGCGGCAGCGGCGTCCGCAGCGCGGGCGGCGGCCTCCAGCTCGCGGGCGGGCTCGAAGCATTCGTCGAAGCCCACGCTGCCGCCCGCGCCCTTGAGCCAGTGGGCCAGGTCGCCCAGCTCGTCCAGACGGCCGGCAGCCAACGCGGCGTCCATGGCGGCCAGCTTGTCGGGCAACTGCGTGACGAATTTGCGGGCCACGTTCTGCAGCTTGGGGTGGTGGGCCAGGCGCGACACGACGGGGCGCGTGTCCGGCAGGGGCGTATCTGTGGAGATATCGGCCTGTGCGGCAGGGGCCTTGAGCGCGGGCAAGCCCGGTGTGGCGCCACCTGCGGCCTGTGTCACGGGCGTGCCGCCCAGGCGATGGGCCAGATCCTGCAGCAGGCGGTCGATGTGGATGGGCTTGGTCTGGAAGCCGCTGAAGCCGGCCTGCTCGATCTCGCGCTCGAAGCCCTTCATGGCATTGGCGGTGAGGGCGATGATGGGCCCTGCCCAGCCGCGCTGGCGCAGGGTGCGCGTGGCGGTCACGCCATCCATCACCGGCATCTGCATGTCCATCAGGATGAGGTCGAAGGCCGGCTGACCGGCGGCCGTGGCCAGGCGCACGGCGGACTCGCCGTCCTCGGCCTCGACCACGGTGATGCCGGCTTCCTCCAGCACCACGCGGGCCAGCTCGCGGTTCTCGGCGCCGTCGTCGACCACCAGCACGCGCACGGCCGGGAAGCGCCAGCGCACCTGGCCGGCTGCCGGCTCGCTGCGGGCCTCGGCCAGCCCGGCGGGGTCGATCAGCGGCACGCCGTCCAGCGGGCCGGGGTCGATCTCGACGCGGAAGGTGCTGCCCCGGCCGGGCACGGCGCCGTCGGCGCTCCAGCGGCTGGTGACGGTGATGTCGCCTCCCATGGCCTGGGCGAAGCGGCGGCTGATGGTCAGGCCCAGGCCGGTGCCGCCGAAGCGGCGCGTGGTGGAGGCCTCGGCCTGCACGAAGGGCTCGAAGACCTGCCCCAGCCGGTCCGGCGGGATGCCGATGCCGGTGTCCGTGACCTCGATGGCGAAGCGCCAGCCGCCGCGGCGGCGCTCGGCACGGGCGCTGACGGTGACCGAGCCGGACTCGGTGAACTTGATGGCGTTGCCCACCAGGTTGGTGAGGATCTGGCGCAGCCGGCCAGGGTCGGTCTGGATGGTCGCGGGCAGCGGGGCGGGATAGTCGGCGCGCAGGGCCAGGCCCTTCTCCTGCGCCTTGACCATCAGGATCTGCAGCACCTCCTGGATGACCTCGTGCGGCGAGAACTGCAGGCGCTCGATCTCGAAGTGGCCGGACTCGACCTTGGAGAGGTCCAGGATGTCGTTGATGAGCTGCAGCAGGTGGTTGCCGCTGGCATGGATGATGTCCAGGTGCTTGCGCTGCTCGGCCAGGCTGCGCTGGCCCTGGCCGCCGCGGCGCAGCACCTCGGTGAAGCCGAGGATGGCGTTCATGGGCGTGCGGATCTCGTGGCTCATGCTGGCCAGGAAGTCGCTCTTGGCGCGGTTGGCCGCATCGGCGCGCTCCTTGGCGGCCTGCAGGGCGAGCTCCTTCTCCTCCAGCTCGGTGACGTCCTGGAAGCTCACCAGCACGCCCTGGGCCGCGGCGCCGCTGCCGCCCAGGATGGGCGAGCAGTTGACGCGGAAGGTGTAGCGCGTGGCCGCGGCCCGGCCGCCTCTGCCGCTGCCATTGCCGCTGCCGCCCTGGCCGCGCGCTGGGTCGGCGGGCGGTGCCAGGTACATCAGCACGTTGCGCCGCAGCTCGCCGGTGCGCAGCACCTCCAGCCAGGGCAGCTCGTCCTTGGGCAGCAGCAGGCCCTCGCGGTCGCACCAGGGCAGGTGGGCGGCGGAGCGGCCGAGCATGTCGTCCGGGTCGGCGCCGATGATGCGCGCCAGCGACTGGTTGGCCAGCACCATCAGGCCGCGCGCGTCCAGCACCAGCAGGCCTTCGGTGAGCGTGTCCAGTGCATGGCGCACGCGCTGCGGGATGGCGCGCGACGGGTCCAGGTGGCGCAGCATGCGCCGCAGGTAGAGCGAGAAGGCGATGAAGCTGGCCACCGACAGGAAGGCCAGCAGCCGCAGCGTGGGGTCGTCCAGCCAGCCCAGCCAGCCCTCACGGCGCAGCGGGGCAAAGCGCAGCTCGATCTGGCCCCAGGGTTCCTGGGCCTGGTCTGCCGCGCCCCAGCGCGTGATCGGGATCTGCACCGCCTGCTCGGTGGACGGCTCGCCAGGGGCCAGCCGCCAGGCCGCGGCATGGCCGCCGGGCGCGTCGGCCAGGTCGAGCAGCAGCTGGCCACCCGCATCGCGCACTCCGATGGAGAGCAGGTCGGCGTTGCGCCGGGCGATGGCGCGCAGCGTGGGCTCCAGCGCGGCCAGCTGCGCGTCGAGCTCGGCCGTGGGATCGGCGGCGGACCAGGGGCGCTGCGTCTGGTTGACCAGGGCCGAGGCGGAGACGGCGATGGTCTCGGCCAGGGCGCCGCGGTGGGCGCGGGCCAGGGCCTCGCGATCCGGTATCAGGCCGAGGTAGGACGCGGCCAGGGCCAGCGTGACCAGCAGCGAGCTCAGCCCCACGGCCAGGTAGCTGCGGGTGCCCAGGCGGCGCAGCTTCTTCATGGCCTGGCCTCCGTGTGGTCGCCGTGGGGCGGGGTGGGCGTGGCCGGCGAGGGGGCCGGCATGGGTGGCGTTGCCTCGCCGTCGAAAAGCGCGTCCACGTCGTCGGCCGGCAGGCCGTCTTCAGCTCCCGGGCCACGCGTGCCCCCTGCGCCGCGACTGCGCGTGAGCACTGGCAGCGGGTCGATCATCTGCCAGGCCGGCATGGCCGACAGCATGGAGCCCAGCAGCACGCCGCCGCGCACCAGCCAGATCACATAGCCCACAGACAGGCCGGTGGTGACGGCGATGGACGAGGCGATGGCCTGGCGGTGCTCCAGCACCTGCTCGGTGAGCTGCTGGCGCAGCGTGTCCAGCTCCTGGCCCAGGCTGGCCGACTGCACGGCCTGGGCCAGGGGCGTGAGGCTCAGGCCCTGCCACTCGGGCAGGGCGGCGGCCGGGGCCCAGGCCGCCGGCAGCAGGCTGTCCGCGGGCGGGCCGCCGGGGCGCAGCTCGGGCGCATCGATGGCCATGGCGCGGCCGGCGGCCGGCGCGTCCACGTCGATCCGCACGGGCGGGGGCAGCGCGGCATCAGCCATGGGTGAGGCGGGCGCGGCCGCCAGCGCGGGGTTGGGGGCGGCTGCCGGGGCGGCATCGGCGGGGGCAGTGTCGACGGCATCGCCACCGTCCGCTGCCGGGGCCTCGGCGGTGGCGGGCGCGTCGGCGGCAGGCACCGTGGGCGCGATGACGACGGGCGGCGGCTCCGCCGGCTCGGGTGCGGGGGGCGGCGGCGGTGGGGCGGGCGGTGGGGGGCTGACCACGATGCGCAGCGCCTGCGTAGCCTGGGCGCCGCCATCGTCGGTGGCCATCAGCAGCAGGTCCAGCGTGCCGACGTCGGCTGCGCCCGGCGTGCCGTGCAGCCGGCCGTTGGCGGCCGACACGCTCAGCCAGGCCGGCGCCGGCTGGCCATTGGCCAGCGTGAGGCTGTAGCGCAGGCTGTCGGCCGCGTCCACATCGGTGAAGGCGCCCATCGGCAGGTCCAGCGCGAAGGGCTGGCCGGCCTGCGCGGTGGCGTCGGCCAGCGGCGCGCCGCTCAGGGGGGCGTCGTTGGCCGCGGCGATGTTCAGCGCCAGGCTGCCGCTGGCCGCGCCGCCGGGCGCGGTGAGCTGCACCTGCAGCACATCGCTGCCGCTGGCATCGGCGGCCGGCAGGTAGCTGAGCGCGCCGCTGCCGGCCAGCAAGGCGTTGACATCGGCCCGCGTGCCGCTGAGCGTGACGCTGGCCTGGCCATTACCAGTCACGCTCACGCCGCTGCCGGCGGCCACCTGCAGCCGGCCCTGGCCCACGCTGAGCGTCAGCGTCACGGCATCGCCCGCGGCGACGTCGTCGGGCGCGATCTGCAGGCCGGCGAGGGCCAGGGGCTGGTCCTCCGTGCCCGCCAGCGGCCCGGCGGGCAGCATCAGGGCTGGGGGCAGGTCCTGCACCTGCACGGTCACGGCCTGGGTGGTGCTGTCGCTGCCGTCGCTGGCCTGGACGGTGACCATGAACTCGGTGCGGCCGTCCACGGCCTCGTGGTCCGGCGGCTGGATGAAGCGCAGCACGGTGTCGCTGCCCACGGTGACGATCTCGAAGCGGTCCGCATCGCCGCCGGTGAGCATGTAGCTGAGCGGGCCGCTGCCGCCGCTGGCCAGCAGCACCGTCACGTCGCGCTGGCCCTCGGCCACGGTGCGGGAGACCGCCGCGCCATCGGCAAAGGCGATGGGTGGGCTGCCCTGCGTCACGGTGATGGACAGGCGCTGCTCGTCGCTGAGGCTGCCGTCGCTCACGCGCACGGTGACGTCGTAGGTGTTGTCGCCGCCGGGCACCACGGCCGGCGGGCTGTTGAAGCTCAGCGCCCCGGTGGCCGCGTCGATGCTGAAGAGCGCCGCATCGCCCAGGCCGGCCACGATCTGCCACGTGAGGACCGAGCCGGCGTCCGCGTCGCTGGCCGTCACCGTCGTCACCGCGGTGCTGCCGGCGGGGTGGTCGAGCGTGGCATAGGCCGCGCCGCCGGCCGAGGTGATCTGCGGCGCCTCGTTGGCATCCGTCACCGTCACCGCAAAGGCCTGCTCGCGCGCCTCGGTGCCGTCGGACACGCGCACGCTGACCTGGTAGACGTTGTCGCCGTCGGCATCGGCCGGGGCCTCGTGGTCCGGTGCGCTGGCAAAGCGCAGCCGGCCCTGGCTGTCGAGCGTGAAGCGGGCGGCATCCGCGCCGGTGAGCGTCCAGCTCAGCGGGCTGCCTTCGGCGTCGGTGGCCGTCACCGTGGTCAGCACCGGCTGCATGCCCTCGGCCTGCGACAGCGCCACGCTGGCCGCGCCGCCGTGGCTGGTGATCACCGGTGCGGCGTCCAGGCTCAGGGCCAGGGCGTCGAAGGCCACGCTGCCGGCGCCCAGGTCGGAGCCGTCCACCACGATCTGCGCGGTGGCCGCGCTGGCGCTGGTGGCGTGCAGGGCGACGACGTCCTCCTGCCGCGTGGCCAGGCCATTGCTGCCGATGGCGCCGTCCGCGCCATTGAGCGCCAGCAGCAGGCTGCCGGCGGCCAGGCTCACGCCGCCGGGCAGGGTCAGGGGCGCGCTCACCAACTCCAGCGCGCGGATGCCGGCGTCCACGCCCACGGCCGAGGCATCCAGCAGCACGCTGGTGTTGCCGGTGACCAGCCCCAGCAGCACGCCGGAGGGCGCATAGCGCAGCACGCGGCTGTCGCCCACGGTGAAGAGCAGGGTGCCAGCGGCCACGCTCTGGCCGGCGATGGTCGTCGTCTGCTCCACCAGGGCCAGGCCCTGGATGTCGACCGCGCCGCCCAGCAGGTCGCTGCCCATGGCATCGATGAGCTTGACCACCTGCCCGCGCGACAGATCGCCCGCCACGTCCGGGCGGTAGATGAGCACGTCGTTGGCATCGGCCGTCAACGCGCTGTTGCTGGCCAGCGTGCTGTTGCCGGTCAACGTGACGGACAGGTCGGTGGAAAAGAGGATGTCCCCGCGCCTGAGCTGCACGCCGCCGGCCAGCGTCAGGTCGCGTGACACCAGCACCACGTCGTCCAGGCCGAAGGCGGCGGCATTGCCGCCGCTGGCCAGCGCGCGCAGGTCCAGCAGGTGGCGCAGGGTGCCGGCGCTGCTGCTGCCGTATTGCAGCCCCGCGGGCCCCAGCTCCAGCAGCGCGCTGTCGGCCGTGCGGTTCACGCCCGACCAGCCGGGGCTGGACGAGGTGGCATCGGGCGAGACCCACAACGTGTGCGTCTTGGGCGCGGTGTAGCGCGACCAGATGAAGCCGAAGGGCTGGGCGCCGGAGGTGTTGCCCGAGGTGCTGCCCACATCGCGCAGCGACGCGCTGTCCCAGGCGCCGCCGTCCCAGGCCACGTAGACGATGCTGCCGTTGACGCGCTGGGCGGCCAGCATGATGCGCGAGCTGCCCTCATCGGCCACCAGGTCCAGGGCCATGGGCTTGTTGCCCACGTCCGGCCCGGCCGCTTCGGCCGACCAGCCGCCGGCTGCCGTGTGTGTGCGGTACTGCAGCTTGTTGTCGGCGCCCTGGTAGACGGCCAGCAGCGTGCCGCTGCGGCTGTCGAAGGCCACGTCGGCAGCCGAGCCGATGTCGTTGCCCGAGGCGGGCAGCGCCAGGCCGCTCCAGCCGCTGCCGCTCCAGATGGCAAAGGCCGCCTGCTGCGCGTTGGCGCCGTCGGTCAGGGTCACCGCCAGGGCGATGCGGTCGCTGCGCGGGTCGCTGGCCAGCTTGATGTACTGCGGCACCAGGCTGGCGTCGTCGTCGAAGTCGCTGGCCGCATTGGCCGAGGACCACTGCGTGCCGTTCCAGGTGCTGTAGTAGACGTTGGGGTCGCCCGACTCGCCCCAGGCCACCAGCGCGTGGCCACTGAGCGACTCGTAGGCCACGGCCAGGCCGGTCTGGTACAGGCGCGAGCTGTTGCTGGCGTCCAGCAGCACGCCGTGGCCCCAGGTGCTGCCGTTCCACACCAGCGCGCGGTCGTCGGCCGCGGCGTCGCTGACCACCAGGATCATCTCGTCGCGCACCGGGTTGCTGACGAGTTGCAGCCGCTGCGGCTCGGCGCCCGCATAGGCGGCCACCGCCTGCGTGGCCGTCCAGCTGCTGCCGTTCCAGACCCGGTAGCTCAGGCCGCTGCCGTTGTCCCACACCAGCACGGCGTCGCCGGTCTTCTCGTAGGCCACGGCCACGCTCAGGCGGTCGCCCACGCTGGCCGTGCCCAGCGGGCCGCCACCGATCTCGGCCCAGGCGCTGCCATTCCACATCTGGGCGCGGATGACGCCGTTGGCATCGACGCCGGCCAGGATGACCTCGTCGCGCGTGGCCGATGCGGCGCCGGTCAGGTTGACCCAGCCGGCGGTCACCGCGCTGGCCTGCTGTGCTGCGGAGAGCGACACGCCGTCCCAGGCTCCGGTCTGCGGGCTGCTGTAGCCGGCCTCGGCCCAGACGGCGGTGCCGGTGGACGAGGGCGTGGGGCTGGCCAGCAGGCCGGCCCAGTGGCCTTCAGCTGCGGCGCTGAAGGCGCGCGCGGCCTGGATGGCGCCGGTGGCGGCCTCCAGCGTCCAGTCGCCGCCGAGCAGGGCAGAGCCGGTGGCGTCGGTGCTGGCGGCCACGTCGGCGCCGGTCAGCGCGGCCAGGTCGGCCAGTAAAGCCTGGCCGGCGGACTGGGCGGCCAGCTCGCAACCGTAGAGCAGCAGATCGGCCTCGGCGCCCAGCGCGTCGCCCCAGGCGGCGACCTCGGCCGCGCGCTGCAGCAGCGCGGCGCCGTCCAGCCGCGTGCTGCCGATCTGCAGCGCCCCGGGCTCGCCGTGGGCGACGATGTGCACGGCGGCCAGGTCGGCACGAGCGGCCAGCGTGCTGCCGATCACGGCCAGGCCGTCCTGGTCGGCGGCGATCCACACGGCCTGCACGTCGCGCCCGGCGGCGCGCTGGGCCTGCAGGTCGGCGAGCAGGTACTGGGCCTCCGGCACGGCGGCGTCGATGAAGACGATCTCCGCGCCGCGGGCCTGGGTGGTCTGGTGGGTCGAGGTGTCGCTGGGGACGGCGGCCGGCGCGTCGAGCACGCGCTGCAACACCGGGCCCTCGTCGGGCGCGCTGCCCAGCGCACCGGCGGCCGCGGCCAGCGCGGCTGGCGCCAGGTCGGCGGCGTAGAGCAGCCGCTCTTCCAGGGCCTCGGCGCAGAGGCGGGGTGCGGGCGCCGTGCGGGTGGGCGCCGGTGGGATGGGCATGGCCGGTTCGTCCCCGCCTTCTCAGACCTGGGGCACCTGGGGCGTGGCCGGCCGCGCGCCGGGCAGGCGCAGCAGCGGGCTCATGCGCAGACCGGCTGGCCCGCCGGGCACCGGCGCGGCACCCGGCTGGGCCGAGTGCGGCACGGCGGCTGGCGCAGGGATGGGCGTGGCCGGGCCTGCCGCGGGTGGGGCGGTGCGCTGGGTGGCAGGCTGGATGGCAGGCGGTAGGGCCCGTCGGGCGGCGGGCTGGAGGGCCGGCTGGGTGGTCGGCTGAAAGGCAGACGCCGCCGCCGGCTGCACCCCGGCCGGCGCGGCGGCTGCCGCGCTGGGCGGCAGGTCGGCGCGGCAGCGCAGGCCGGCGGGCAGGCGCTGGTCGGGGTTGGGCAGGGCCAGGCGCACGCGATAGGTGTTGCTGGCCGGGTCCACCACCTTGTCCACCAGGCGCACGGTGGCGCTGAGCACCGGGTTGCCCGGCAGCTCGGGGCGGATGGCCACGCGGTCGCCGGGCCGCAGCAGGCCGTACTGCGCCACCGGCACCATCAGCTCCACGCGCAGCGGGTCGATGCGGGCCACGCGCAGCACCGGGCGGTCTTCCACCCGCTCGCCCGGGTGGGCATAGCGCTCCACGACGATGCCGCTCAGCGGACTGCGCAGCGTGCGCTGGCCGAGCTGGGCCAGGGCGGCGTCGCGCTCGCGCTGGCTGATGGCCTGCTGGCTGCGCGCCTGGGCCAGGCGCTCGGCGGCCACGTCGGCCTCGGCCTGGGCCTGGTCCAGCGCCTGCTGCGACACGAACTGCTGCGCCAGCAGCTGGCGGGCGCGCACCACCTTCTGCTGTGCGAGCGCCAGGCTGGCGGCGGCGGCGCGTACGTCGGCATCCACGCGGGCACGGGCCTCGGCCACGCCGGCCTGGGCGCGCTCTACTTCGCCGCGCAGCACGGCCAGGGTCTGGCCGGCGGTGACGGCATCGCCCCGGTCCACGCCGATGTGCTCCAGCACGCCGGTGACCGGCGAGCCGACATCGGCCACTTGGTCGGGCTCGATCAGGCAGCCGGCCGGGCGCGGGGCGGTGGCGCGGGCGGCGGGGCGGGGAGCGGGCTGAGCCGCAGCGGGTGGGGCGGCCGCAGAGGGGCTGGCCTGGGCCGACGCGGGCACGGCGGTGCCGGCCAAGGCCAGGGCCAGCAGGGCCGCGCGCAGGGGCTGCCGGGGGGCGGCGCCCGTTGGGCGCGCGGGCAGCATGGCGGCTGCCGTGCGCGTGCGGGCCCCGCTGGCTGGCGCGGCTGGCGGGGCGTGGCCGAGGTCGGTCCTGCCGGTCACCCGGGTCACCCCGCTCGGACCGGTCACGCCGGGGGGCCGGTCCGCTGCCCGGCGCGTGCTTGCTGCCGTTCCCATTCTTTGTCCTGTTCGAGCAGATGGCGGCGCAGCAGGGCCTGGCGCTGCTCCTGCCAGCGCTGCGCCAGCGCGGTGCGCACGCGCGCCCAGGCGCCGGCCCAGCGTTGCCAGGCGCGCTGCCAGGCACCCAGCCAGGGGCCGCCCCGGCCGGCGCGCTCGCCATCCGTATCCAGATCGTGATTTCGGCAGCCGGCTGCGGAAATGAAGGCCGGTGCGCTGCGCGCGTGCGCCGCGCCGGGCGAGGCGCCGTGGGCGGGGCAGGCCGTCTCTGCGGGCGCCGGGCCCTGTCCCGGCGGCGCGGCGGTCCTTTGTGACGCCGCACTGGGGGCGGCACCGGCCGGGGCCACGGCCGGCCGCCGCCACAGCCAGCGCTCGGCGCTGCCCGGCGCGCCTTGGCGGGCGGCGCGGCCGATGAGCTGCCGGTCCATGCGCCGGTTGGGGTTGCGCTGGCAGTGGATGACGTGCAGGCCGCCGGCCTGGCGAGCGGGCTCGTCCAGCGCGATGTCGGTGCCGCGCCCGGCCATGCGGGTGGCGACGGTCACCTGCCCGGCGCGGCCGGCGGCGGCAACGATGGCTGCCTCCTGCGCGTCCTGGCGGGCGTTGAGCACGGCGTGCGGTTGGCCCAGCCGCTGCAGCGCCGCCGACAGCGCCTCGGAGTCGGCCACGCTGTCGGTGCCCACCAGCACCGGCCGGCCGGCGGCGCTCAGCGCGCGCACATGCCGGGCCAGCAGGCCCCAGGGCTCGCCGTCCACCCAGCGCGTGGGCAGGCGGCGCAGGCGCGAGGGCCGCCGCAGCGGGATGCGCACCACCGGCAGCCCGTGCACGCGGCGCAGTTCGCCGCGCGCCTCCCACAGCGTGCCGCTCATGCCGCCCAGCAGCAGGTAGCGGCCGAAGAAGCGCGGGTAGGTGATCTGCGCCACCGTCTCGCTGTCGTCGCCGGGCGGGCAGCCTTCCTTGATCTCCACCGCGGTGTGCAGCCCGCGCGGCCAGACGCGGCCGGGGGCAGGGCGGCCCGTCAGCTCGTCCAGCAGCTCGATGCGCGGGCCGCGGGCAGCGGGCCCCTGCCGGTGTGCGGCCGGGTGCGGGGCCGCAGGCGCGTCAGCCGCGCCGTCAGCAGACCCGTGAGCCGACTGATCAGCCGGCCGCACCAGGTAATGCACGTCGCGCCGGCACAGGTGCAGCGCGGTCAGCGCCGTGGCCAGCGCCTCCTCGCGGTAGCGGCGGCGCAGCCAGGGCCCGCCCCAGGCGGCGCTCAGCTCGGCCACGGCCTGCTGCCCGGCCTCGGTCAGCCAGGCCCGCCGCGCGGTCGCATCCAGGCCGTAGTGCGCGGGGCCGAGCTGCCTGGCCAGCGCCAGTGCCTGCCACAGGAAGGCCCGCCGCGCCGCATGCGGGCGCTGGCGCGAGAGCACCAGCGGCACCCCCGCCTCGTCCAGCAGGATGCTGTCGGCCTCGTCCAGCAGGGCCACGCACAGGCCGGGGAGCAGGGGCCGGGCCTCGCCGGGCGGCGCTGGCGTGCCGTCCCGCGGGCCGCGTGTTGCCGGTGTGCCGACCGGTGTGCCGGCCGCCGTTCCATGCGGGGCCTGCGCACGGCCGAGCAGGCCACGCGGCGCTTGCCCGTCCTCCGCTGTGCCTTGCGGGGCCCGTGCGCCCAGCGCCCGCAGGTGATGGCGCAGCGCGTCGCCGGGCCCGCCGGTCAGCGCCGGGCAGGCCAGGTGGTCGCGCAGGTGGTCGAAGGCCAGCTCGCTGGCGGTGGCATAGACCACGTGGTGGCCGTGCGCGGCGCGGCGCTGGGCCTCGTCCTCGCCCGGGCGCAGCGCGGCCACGCGCAGGCCGAGCGCGGCGTAGAAGGGCGTCAGCCACGCGGCGTCGCGGGCGGCCAGGTAGGCGTTGGCCGTGACCACGTGCACCGGCGCGCCGGCGCGGGCGGCCACGGCAGCGGCCAGGGCCATGGCCAGGGTCTTGCCCTCGCCGGTGGCCATCTCGGCGAGCTGGCCGCCCAGCATGGCGGCGGCGGCCATGAGCTGGGTGTCGAAGGGCTGCAGGCCCAGCGTGCCGTCGGCCGCGCGGGCGGCCTGGGCCAGGCGGGCGGCGAGGTCGGCCTGCTCCGCGGGCAGGTGGCTGGCGGCCGGACGCGCGGCTGCGCAGGCACCCGCCTCGATCAGCCGCCGGGCGTGGCCGACGACCGCGCGCAGCGCACGGCCGGACAGCCGCGGCCACAGCGCCTGCGCGCGGGGCGGGTCGCCCCGGGGCCGCATGGGAAGCATCGGATAAGGGCCCCAGAGCGGCCCCGGGGCGGGCAGGCGCGGCAGAGCCCGCTGTCGCTGCGCCTCGGGCTCGCGGTCCGGCCCGGACGCGGGCTCCGCCGCATCCGCTGCGATCTTTTCCACGGCGTCCACCGCCGTGCTGATGGCCGCGCTCACGGCCGAGTTCACATCCGCACTCGCCGCCGTGCTCACCGCCCGTCCTCCGCGCGGAAGGCTCGGCGCCAGGCCTGCCACGCGGCGCGGCCGGCTTGCACCAGTGCCGGGGCGTGGCCCAGGTCCACGCGCAGCCAGGCGCGCTGGCCCAGCAGGGCGCCGGCGGGCCGGTCGATGCGCACGTCCAGGGCCACCAGCGGCTCGGCGGCGCGCCGGCCCTCGGGGTCTGACGGGGCGGTTCGCAGCGGGCCGCCGTGGCGCTCGGCCAGGGCAGGGCTGGGCAGATCGGGGGTGGCGCCGGCGGCATCGGCCAGCAGGGCGGCGCGCCGCGGCGTGGCCGGCTCATCGGCCACGCGGGCCGACAGCCGGGGCGACCAGGTCGCGTCCGGTGCAGCGGCAGGTGTGGCGGCCGGTGTGGCGGCCGGTGTGGGGCGCCCCTGCGGTGCGGCCCCGGTCTGGCGTGTTCCAGGCGTGGCCGGGGCCGGGTGCCTTCGCTCCTCAGCCGGTGCCTCGGCCAGGGCCTCAGCCAGCGCCTGGCGCACCACCACAGCTTGCGACTGCGGCAGTGCCACGCGCAGTGTGGTGGGCGCGTTGGCGTCCAGCACCTGCCCCAGCAGGTGGCCGCGGGGCAGGTGGCGCCCGGGCAGGTCGGCTCCCCGGGGCAGCACCAGGCGGCCGGCGCGGCGGGCACGGATCACCAGGCCGTCCAGCTCGTCATCGAGCTGGCGCAGCTCCTGGCTCAGGCGGGCGAGGTCCTCCTCGGCCTGCGCGGCCGCGGGCTGGGCAGGAGCGCCTTCGTCCAGCGCCCAGCCGCCATACCGGGCGTGCTGGGCCTGCTCCAGCCGGGCCGCCACGGCGGCGCGCCGGGCCTGCAAGCCCGGGTTGGCCAGCCGCAGCACCGGCTGGCCGGCGGCCACGGCCTGGCCATCGCGTGCCCACACGGTCTCGACGAAGCCGGCGGTCGGCGTGCGCAGTGCGGCCTGCTCATCGGCCCAGACCACCCCCGGCAGCACCGCCTGCTGCGGCAGCGGTAGCGCCGCCAGCACGACCAGCGGCCCGCCCAGCAGCGCGGCGGCGCGCGCCAGACGCCGGCCACCACCGTCGCCCACCCCCTCGGTCCCTGCCGTCCCACCCATCCCGGTGCAGGCCGCCCGCCACAGCCGCCAGGCGCCGCCGGCCAGCGGGCGCAGCGTATGCACGCCCAGCACCGTGGCGGCCAGCAGGCCCAGCAGCGGGTGGGCGCGGCCCAGCCAGGCGGCCAGGCCCAGGGTCACGCCCACCATCCACAGCAGCGCGGCGGGCGCGTGCAGCACCAGCCACGGCGCCTCGCCCGGAGCGGCCTGCAGCGGCTCGGCCGCGGCGTGGCGGCCCAGCACCGCCTGGCGCAGCCGGGCGGCCCACCAGGCGCGGCTGCGCGTGGCCAGGTTGGGCAACTGCAGCGCGTCGCACAGCAGGTGGTAGCCGTCAAAGCGCTGCAGCGGGTTGCCATTGAAGAGCAGGCTGGACGCCGTGCCGATGAAGGCCACGGCCAGCGCCAGATCGCGCGCCAGGCCGTCGTCCAGCAGCGCCCACAGCGCCCAGCCGGCGGCGGCCAGCAACAGCTCCGCGGCGATGCCCGCGCCGCTGACCAGCGCCCGCTGGCCCGCGCGTGGCAGGGCCGAGGCGGCGCTGGCGTCCACATAAGGCAGCGGCAGGCCCAGCATCAGCGTGATGCCGGCCTCCCGCACCGGCGCGCCCCAGCGCTGCGCGGCCAGGCCGTGGGCCAGCTCGTGCACGGCCTTCATCGGCAGGTACACGGCCAGGGCCAGCAGCCAATGCCGCGGCTCGCCCAGCCAGGCCTGCGCCTGCGTTGCGGCGGGCCCGCCATGCAGGGCGACGATGGCCACCAGCAGCGCCATCGCCGCCAGCCAGGCCACGGCGCCGGCCCGTGAGAACAGCGCCCGCCCCAGCCCGGCCAGCCGCGAAAGCAGCCACGACGGATCGCCCAGCCGCAGCCGCCAAGCCAGCAGTCGGCCCGCCGGCCCGCTGGCGCCACGCCACGGGCCCGCATGCGTGGGCGGCGCCACCGCGCCGGCCAGGCCGAAGTCCGGCTCGCGGTCGAAGCGCACCAGCCGCTCGCGGTGCAGCGTCATCAGCAGGGCGAGCGTCTCATCCTGCGTCGGCGCGTCGTCGCCCAGGGCCTGCAGCGCCTGCCACAGCTCGTCCACCGTGCGCCGGCCGTCCAGCCGCGCGGCCAGGGCATGGGCGGGTGGGTTGAGCCGCACCTGCCGGCCGTGCAGCGGGTCGGTGAGCACCTGCCAGGTCTGGCCGCGCACGCGGTGCCGGTGCAGCCGCACCGATGCCGGCAGCGACGGCACCAGCCGGGCGACGCGGAACCATTGGCTGCTGTAGAGCGGCATCGGCCCCTGCACGCTTGCTCCGCTTCTCAGCCCGTCCAGCGCCAGGCCAGCACGCGCAGTCGGGTGGCCCCGGCGCGCGCGGCCGTCCACAGCAGCGGCTCGCGGGCGGTCACCACCTCGGCGCGGCCCAGCAGGCCCGGGCGCAGCTCGGGCGGCAGCGGGCCGCTCAGGCGGGCCTCCACCTCGTAGACGTTGGCCCCGTCCACCGCGCGCGCCAGCGGCGTGATGCGCTGGACCTGCAGGTCCAGCGTGCGCCAGGGCAGGGCCGACACAGCCAGCGTGCCGCGCTGCCCGGGCTGCACGCGGCCGATGTCGGCCTCGTCCACCTCCACGATCACCCGGTGCCGCCGCGTGTCGGCCACGGTCATCAGCGCATCGCCCTGCTTGACCGGTGCGCCGATGCGCTGGCTCAGGTCGCCCTCGATCACCACGCCGTCCAGCGGGGCGGTGAGCTGCGCGCGCTGCAGCTGCGCATCGGCCAGGGCGAGCTGGGCCTCGGCCTCGGCCACGCGGGCCAGGGCCACGGCCGCCTCGCCGCGGTCGGCACGGGCCATGGCCGCGGCATAGCTGTTCTCATGCTGGGCCAGGGCGCTGGCCCAGCGGGCGCGCTCGATCTGCAGGTCGCGGTCGGCCAGGTCCACCAGCACCTGCCCGGCCTTCACCGCCTGCCCGGGCTGGGCATGCACGGCCTGCAGAAAGCCGTCTGCCGGCGCAGCCAGGACGCGCTGCTGCCAGCCCTCAATGCGCGCGCGGCCGGTCACCTCGGCATCCACCGGCAGCAGCAGCGCGGCCAGCAGCGCCGCGCCGCTGGCGCCCATGGTCCAGCGCCAGCGCGCCGGGCCGCTGCGCAACCGTCGCCACGCCTGGCGGGCGTCCTGGCGTAGCCGCTGCCAGGCCGGGCGGCCGGCGGCCTCGCGCAGCGCCAGCACGGGCGCGGCGGCGGCCAGCAGGTGGCTCAGCCGTTCCACGTCGTCAGCCGTCCAGGGCGCGGCCCGGCACAGGCATACGGCGCCGTGCGCGCGCCCGGGGCGGTCGTCGGCGCCCGCATCGCCAGGCAGGGGCACGGTCAGCACATGGCCGCCGCCGGCTGCGGCCAGCCGCTGGGCCAGGTTGATGGGTGGCAGCCCGCCGGGCCCGGCGCCGGCCTGCTCCATCGGTTCGGAGGTGAGCACGCAGCCCTGGTCCATCGCCTCGTCCAGGGCGGCGATCAGCGCATCCCGCCGCTCCTGTGGCACGGCCGGCTCGCAGGCGGCCAGCCGGGTGGGCGCATCCGGGGCATGGGCGGCGCGCCAGCCCACCGCTACCGCGTCGGCGCCCCAGGCCGGCTGCAGTGCCCGGGCCAGTGCCTGTGCCGCCTCGTCGGCGCCCGGGGCGGCCATCACCTCGCCCAGCAGGTGCAAGGCATGCGAGGCCAGCCGGCCATCCAGCGGGCAGCAGGCGGCCGGCGCCGCAGCAGCGGCCGCATCGGCAGGCGGTCGGGGGGCAGCGGGGGCGAGGGGGGCGGCAGGAAGGGACACGGGAAGGCTGCTCTTGCACCGGGCCCCGCGCAGCGTGCAGGCCCGTCCACGCGCCCTGCCCACACGGGGTGGGCGCCAGGCTCCGGTTATAGGAGCGCCCGCTGCCGTGCCAGGCGCGGAAAAGCAAGCCGCCGGCGCCTCACATCGCCGCATGCAGGCGGCCGCGCTTCACCGACCGCGTGCCCCGCCAAAAAAAACGGGGCGACCCGAAGGCCGCCCCTTTCCCTTCCTCGTCTCCCGATGCGTCGTCGGGCGGGCCGTTGCCGGCTTCTCCCGTCTCCACACCAGTCGGGCCCCGGCCCGTCGCGCAGGGGCCCCGGTCCTCACCGGACTCAGTCCTGACCGAAGCGCTTCTTCGCGTCGGTCACGCAGGCGTCCTTCTGGCTGCCGCTGAGTGCATCGCACTTCTCGCGGGCGACCTTGTAGTCCGCCTTGTTCTTGTCCTCGGTCGCGTCCTTGCGCGCCTCGGCCATGTCGGAGCGGGCCTCGTTGCCCTTCTTGGCCAGCTTGCTGTCGGCCTTGGCCTTTTCATAGGCCGCCTTGGCTTCCTTCACGCAGACGTCCTTGGCATTGCCGCTCTGGTCGTCGCACTTTTCTTTGGCCACTTCATAGTCGGCCTTGGCGCGGGCTTCGTGCACCTTGCGGTCGTGGCGGGCGCTGGGCTCGTGCTTGGCTTCAAGCTCAGCCTTGGCCACCTCGTGCTTGCCTTCGGCCTCCTTCTGGCAGATGTCCTTGGCGTTGTCCTTGAGGGCATCGCACTGGTTCTTGGCCGACTTGTAGTTGGCGTCGATCTGGTCCTTCTCGGCGTTGTAGGCGGCACGGTCCATCTTGGCGGCGTGCGCCGGCGCAAAAGCGAAGGCGGCGGCCAGGGCAGCGGCGATGGCGAGCGGGCGGGTGTGTTGGATCATGTGTCTCTCCGGTTGTGGGGGCGGCGGACGCCCCGGGATTCGGTCTCAGCAAAGGCGGCGTGCCGGAACGGGTGCCGGCTGCCTGCCTGCGTCCGCAGCATCGCGCGACGCCCGGCCGAGGCGTGTCGTCCCGGGGCGTCCACGGCTGTCAGACTGCGCCGATGCAGCGCATGCGGCTTGCGGCTACGCTCGCGGGCTTGCCGCCGTCTGCCATGCCGTCTTCCTATGCTCGCGCGCCGCTCAGCGGGACGCGTCCGAACCTGCCTACCCGCCATCCCGCCGCGCCGCTGCGGCCCCGGTCCTCTCGCCGGTACGCGGACCACTGCCCGTTCCCGCGGCGCGGCCAACGCGGCTCGGTGGACTGGTTCCTGCTCGGCCTGCTGGCGGTGGTGGCCACGGCGTCGCTGGCGCCGGACATCGGCCGCACCGGCGGCTGGCTGCGCCTGGAGCGGCTGGCTGACGCAGGCGTCTTCGCCATCTTCTTTCTGCATGGCATGGGCCTGTCCACCGAGAGCTTGCTGCAGGGCGCGTCGCGCTGGCGGCTGCATCTGCTGGTGCAGCTCACCACCTTCGCGGTCTTCCCGCTGTGGTGGCTGCTGCTGGATGCGGTGTTCGGCAGCTTGATCGCGCCGGACCTGCGGCTGGGCTTCTTCTACCTGGCCGCGTTGCCGTCGACCGTGTCGTCGTCGGTGGCCATGACGGCGCTGGCGCGCGGCAACGTGGCGGCCGCGGTGCTCAATGCCACGCTATCCACGCTGCTGGGCGTGTTCCTGACACCGCTGCTGGCGAGCTGGGTGATCGCCGGCGCCGACGGGCAGGCGCTGGCTGTGGGCGAGACCATGCTCAAGGTTGCGCAGATGCTGCTGCTGCCTTTTGCCATCGGCCAGGCGCTGCGGCCTTTTGTCGGCGGTTGGTTCAAGCGCGCCAAGCCGTTCACCAACGTGGTGGACCGCGGCGTGATCGTGATGCTGGTGTGGACCTCGTTCAGCGATTCGGTGGCCGACGGGCTGTGGACGCGCCACGGACCCGGGCTGCTCGCCACCACGCTGATCGGCGTGGCGCTGTTCCTCTTTCCGATGCTGGCGGCCACCCGCTGGGCGGCGCGGCGGCTGGGCATGCCGCCGGACGAGGAGATCGTCGCCGTGTTCTGCGGCTCGAAGAAGACGCTCGCCTCCGGCGTGCCGATGGCCCGCCTGCTGTTCGGCGGTCATCCGGCCATGGGCGTGCTGGTGCTGCCCATCCTCTTCTATCACCAGCTGCAACTCTTCGTCTGTGCGGTGCTGGCGCGGCGCTACGCGCGGCGGATGGAGGCGGGCGGCTGAGCGCGCCGATGCGCAGATTGGGCAGGGGGTGGCAGCCCCGGGCGGTCCGAGGCCGCAGCAACCGAGTGGCCGGGTGCCGGGTGGCGGACGCCCCCGGCCTTCGGCTCTCCCGCGGTCGTCAGCCGCCGCGCTTGCCGCCCAGCAACGCGGCCACCTTGCGCTTGGGCTTGATGTAGCGTGACAGCCCGCTGGCCGGTGCGGGGGCTGCGGCCGGCTTGTCGGCCTGTTCCCAGCTCGGGTCAGCACCGGCAGCCGGCTCGTAGGGCTTGTCGAAGAAGGGGTCGGCCGGCGCAGCCGGCGCCGCGCGGCGCACCGGATGCGGCGGGCGGGCGTCGTCACTGTCGTCGAGCTCGCGACGGCGGCGCGGCGGACGGTCGTCCTCCAGTTCCAGCGGCTCCAGGTCGAGCTTCTTCTTCAGCAGCTTCTCGATCTCGGCCACCAGCCGGCTGTCGTCGCGCGAGACGAAGGACACCGCGATGCCCGATGCGCCGGCGCGGCCGGTGCGGCCGATGCGGTGGACGTAGTCCTCGGCGTTGAACGGGATGTCCCAGTTGAAGACCGCCGGCAGGTCCGCGATGTCCAGGCCGCGCGCGGCCACGTCGGTGGCCACCAGCAGCTCGATCTCGCCGGCCTTGAAGGCGGCCAGCGCCTTCAGCCGCTCGTCCTGCGACTTGTCCCCGTGCAGGGCCGAGGTCTTCAGGCCGTCGCGCTCGAAGGCACGGGCCAGGCGTGCCGCGCCCAGCTTGGAGTTGACGAAGACGATGCTCTGCGTGATGCCGCGGGTCTTGAGGATCTGCCGCACCGCGCGGCGTTTGTCGTCCTCTTCCACACGGTAGAAGCGCTGCTCCACGGTGGACGCCGTGGCATTCGGCCGCGCCACTTCCACCAACACCGGCTCCTGCAGATAGCTCTGCGCCAGGCGCTTGATCTCCGGCGAGAAGGTGGCCGAGAACAGCAGCGTCTGCCGCTGCTTGGGCAGGTAGCTCAGGATGCGCTGCAGATCGGGCAGGAAGCCGATGTCCAGCATGCGGTCGGCCTCATCCAGCACCACGTACTCCACCTGGCCCAGCGAGCAGTTCTTGGCCTCGATGTGGTCCAGCAGCCGGCCCGGCGTGGCGATCAGCACCTCCACGCCCTTCTTCAGCTCGGCCGTCTGCGGCTTCATGTCGATGCCGCCGAAGACCACCGCCACGCGCAGCTGCGTGTGCTTGGCATAGGCCTTGACGTTGTTGGCCACCTGGTCGGCCAGCTCGCGCGTGGGGGCCAGTACCAGGGCGCGCACCGGGTGCCGCGCCGGCGAGGCAGACGCGTTCTCGTGGCGCAGCATCTTCTGCAACAGCGGCAGCGAAAAGGCGGCCGTCTTGCCGGTGCCCGTCTGCGCCGCGCCCATCACGTCCCGCCCGGACAGGACGATCGGGATGGCCTTGGCCTGGATGGGCGTGGTCTGGGTGTAGCCCTGCTCCTGGATGGCGCGCAGCAGCTTGGCGTCCAGCGAGAGGGAATCGAAGCGCACAGGCTGCGCCGCTGTCTCGGGCGCGCCCGGAGTGGGGGTGTCGTTCATGTACGCGGGATTATCCCACCGCGGCCATCCGGGGCAGGGACGCCGTGGCCGGCCGGGGTGCCGCCGCACCTGCTCCGGGCCACGCCTTGTTCAGGAGGTGCAATGGTGCGGAAGCCCGGAGCAGGGAGGGCAAGCGGGGCGTCGCCGGGGCTGTGTCAGGCCCGCGGATCGAGCTCGGTATCGGACGGCGCGCCCCGCATGCTGGCGTCCTGCGGCTCGAAATCGACCTTGTCCCGCACCGCGCAATCAGGGCAGGACCAGGCATCCGGGACCTGAGCCCACCGTGTGCCCGCGGCCAGCCCCTCGCGGGGGCAGCCCTGCATCTCGTCGTAGACGTAGCCGCAGTTGGGGCAGCGGAAGCGGGCCATGGCCGAGTGGTCTCCGTAGGTCGATACAGCCCGGGAGTGTCGAGCCGTGCCCCGCGGGCGGGAAGTGGCGGGACGCCGACGCAGCCTCGCGTAGCGCCGGACGACCCCGGAGCAGGCGGGTCGGGTGCCGGGGCGTGGTGGCATGCTTGCCGCCCATGGACACCCTCAGCCTGATCCTGGACGACATGCGCCTGCAGGGCAGCGTGTTCGTCTACACCCATGCCAGCGCGCCGTGGTCGCTGCGCCTGCACACGCCCGGCGTGGCGGCCTTTCACATCGTCACCAGTGGCAGCGCCTGGCTGCTGCGACGTGACCGTGAGCCGCTGGCCCTGCAGGCCGGCGACCTGGTGATCCTGCCCAGCGGCGAGGACCACCGGGTGCAGGACCGACCAGGCCACGGGGGGGCGGCCACCGACCTGCTGCCGCTGATCTCGGCCCCCAACCGGCCCGATGAGCCACTGCGCCTGGGCGGCGGAGGCTCGGCCACCACCCTGGTCAGCGGCCACACCCGCTTCGACGCCGCGATGGCCGCGCCGCTGCTGGCCGCGCTGCCGCCGCTGATGCATGTGCGCAGTGACGGCGACGCCCCCGCGCCGTGGCTGGCCATCGGGCTGCAGTTCCTGGCGCAGGAGGTGAGCGCCCCGCGCCCGGCGCAGCAGGCCATCATCAACCGCATCAGCGACATCATGCTGATCGAGTGCATCCGCGACCATGTCGAGTCGCTGCCAGAGGGCTCGGGCAACTGGCTGGTGGCGCTGCGCGACAAGGCGCTGTCCACGGCGCTGGGCCAGATGCACCGCGAGCCGGCGCGCAACTGGACGGTGCACGAGCTGGCCGCGCTGGCCTGCCTGTCGCGCTCGGCCTTTGCCGAGCGCTTCACCATCGCCATGGGCCGACCGCCGCTGGCCTACCTCACGCAGCACCGCATGCGCCTGGCTGCGCGCCAGCTGGCCAGCACGCTGCAGCCCATCAGCCGCATCGCCGACAGCGTGGGCTATGCCTCAGAGACGGCGTTCAGCCAGGCCTTCAAGCGCGAGTACGGCTGCTCGCCGTCGGTCTGGCGGGAGCAGCAGGCCCGGGCGCGGCAGCCGCAGGCGCAGGTCGACGATCCGGCGAGCCACGAGGCCGCCGGCCCCGAGCAGGCCTGAGCGGCCCGCGTGTGGGGTCAGAATGTGTAGCCTGCCTGGGCGCTGACGCCCTCGGCCGCTTCCAGGATGCGCGCCAGCGGGCCCAGCCCGTTGTAGCGGCAGCACACGCGGTGCGCATAGCGCCACACGCGCGGGATGTCGCCCAGGTAGCCGGTCTTGCCATCGCGGTGGGCCAGGCGGGCGAAGATGCCCAGCACCTTGAGCTGGCGCTGCAGGCCCATCCACTCGAAGTCCCGCCAGAACTCGCCGAAGTCCGCCGCCACCGGCAGCCCGGCCTTGCGCGCGCGCTCCCAGTAGCCCACACCCCAGTCGATCTGCGCCTCCTCGTCCCACTCGATGTAGGCGTCGCGCAGCAGCGAGGCGAGGTCGTAGGTGATGGGGCCGAAGACGGCGTCCTGGAAGTCCAGCAGCCCGGGGTTGGGCTCGCTGACCATCAGGTTGCGGCAGTGGTAGTCACGGTGCACCAGCACGCGCGGCTGGGCCAGGTTGTTGGCCAGGATGAGCGCGAAGACCTGCTCCAGCTGCGTGCGCTGCGCGTCGCTCAGGCTCAGGCCGCGGTGGCGGCTGAGATACCACTCGGGGAAGAGATCCAGCTCCCGCCGCAGCAGCGCGGCGTCGTACGGGGGCACGGCGGCTTCGGCATCGATGGCCTGCAGCCGCACCAGTGCGCCAAGCGCATCACCGTAGAGCTGGCGGTTGATGCCGGCCGCCGGCTGCCCGGGCTGCAGGCGTGACAGGTAGGTTGCATCGCCCAGGTCCGACAGCAGCATGAAGCCCTGGGCTTCGTCCCATTCCAGCACCGCTGGCACGTGCAGGCCGCCGGCACCGAGCAGCCGGGCCACGGCGACGAAGGGCCGGCAGTCCTCGTGGGCGGGCGGCGCGTCCATCACGATGCGCGAGCCGCGCTCGCCGTCCACGCGCAGGTAGCGGCGAAAGCTCGCATCGGAGCTGGCGGCACGCACGCTGGCGGCGTCCAGCCCGTGTGCCGGCGCCACACTGGCCAGCCAGGCCCCGAAAGCCTCCCGGCGGGCCGGGTCGGCCCAGCTCACCCCAGAGGTGTGCGCGGTCGGATCGGTCGGCAATGCGGGGGCGGCGGGCGGGTTCATCGGCAGGGGCGGGGCAGGGCGCGCACCGGGCGGTCAAGCCGGTGCGGCGTGGATAATCGCGCGATTCTAAGAACCGCCCCTGGACGCCCCTGGGCGCGTGACCGGTGCCAGCGCCGGGCCGACGCGTCGAGTCCGACCCCGTGCCGTGCCCGACTCCCGTCTGCCCCGACCCGTGCTGACGCCTGCTGCTGACCTGCCTGCCTTCTCCGCGCCTCATGGCGGCCGCCGCGCCCGCCGCTACGGCAGCGCTGCCCCTGCGCTGCGCCCGCTGGCCTGGGCTGCGGCCTGCGCGGCCGGTGTGGCCTCCTTTGCCGGGATGGCCTCTGCCGTGGCGCAGCAGCTCGACACCACGCTCAACCGGCCGCGGCCGGCTGCATCGGCTTCTTCTCCCCCACCCGCGTCCACCGCTGCGCCGGCCGCGCCGCCTTCCGACGTCTACCAGGCAGGTGACGACCCGGCCGAGGCAGCGGCCGCAGAAGCGGGCGCCGCGTCCACCGACGTCGCGGGCCCCGGCCTGCGTCTGGCCCCGCGCCTGGTGCCGCCGCCGCGTGGTGCCGCTGCGCGCGAGCTGCCGATCTACTTCGAGGCCGACCGCCTGAGCGGCGTGGCTGCCGGCCACACCCGCGCCGAAGGCACGGCGCGGCTCAAGCGCGGCGACCTGAGCATCCGCGCCGACGTGCTCGAGCACACCGAGGCCGACAACACCGCCCGCGCCCTCGGCAACGTGCGCGTCAACCGCTCCGGCGACATCTACAGCGGCCCGAAGCTGCAGATGCAGCTCGACACCTATGCCGGCTACTTCGAGTCGCCCACTTACCGCTTCGCGCTGACCGGTGCGGGCGGGCAGGCCGAGCGCATCGACTTCATCGATGCCGACCATGCCGTGGCCTCCGGCGCCACCTACACCAGCTGCGTGCCCGACGAGGGCTCCGACCCCGACTGGATCCTTTCGGCCCGGCGCGTGCGCATGGACTTCGAGAACAAGGTCGGCGTGGCCGAGGGCGCGGTGGTGCGCTTCCTGGGCGTGCCCATCGTCGGCGTGCCCGTGCTGAGCTTTCCGCTCAGCGAAGACCGCAAGTCCGGCTGGCTGCCGCCCACCTTCGACGTCAACTCGCGCAGCGGCTTCGAGCTGGCGGTGCCCTATTACTGGAACATCGCGCCAAACTACGACGCCACGATCACGCCGACCTACGCCGCCCGCCGCGGCGTGGGCCTGAACACCGAGTTCCGCTACTTGCAGCCCGGCTGGTCCGGCCAGCTGCGCGCCGACACCCTGCCCAACGACGCCGAGGCAGGCCGCTCGCGCTGGCTCGGGCAGTGGAAGCACAGCGCGGCCTTCGGCACCCACACCGATGCCAGCATCAACCTGCTGCGCGTCTCCGACGACGACTACTGGAAGGACTACCCGCGCGAGATCCCCTCGCTCACCCGTCGGCTGCTCAGCTCCGATGCTCGCGTCGAGCATCGCCTGGCCGACGGCGTACTGGGCGGCCTGGGCGCCACCAGCATCGCCACCTATGCGGCCGTGCAGTCCTGGCAGGTGCTGCAGGATGTGGACGTGGCCGACCGGCTGGTCGCCCCCTACCGCCGGCTGCCGCAGGTGGGCTTGCGCGCGCTCGGCGAGCTGGGCGGGGCGGGCCTGCAGTGGTCGGCCGAGACCGAGATCAACCGCTTCGCGTTGAGCAACCGCGTCGAGGACCAGGGCCGCCCGGTCGGTACCCGCGTGCATGCGCTGGTCGGCATCGCCCGCCCGTGGCAGCCGCTGGCTGACACCCCGGGCTGGGTCATCACGCCGCGGCTGCTGATCAATGCCGCCAGCTACCAGACCGATGAGGCGATGAGCGACGGCCGCACGCAGGCGAGCCGCCTGATCCCCACGGCCAGCATCGACAGCGTCTGGCAGCTCGAGCGCGACTCCAGCTGGTTCGGCCGCAGCTACACGCAGACGCTGGAGCCACGCATCAAGTACGTGCACACGCCGTACAAGGACCAGTCGGCCTTGCCGGTGTTCGACAGCGCGGCGCTGGACTTCAATGCCGACAACATCTTTGCCGACAACACCTTCTCCGGCATCGACCGCGTGGCCGACCTGCACCAGGTCACCGCCGGCGTCACCACCCGGCTGGTCGACCAGACCAGCGGCGCCGAAGCACTGCGGCTGGGCATCGTGCAGCGCTATCTGCTCAGCGACCAGCGCATCACCCAGGACGGTCAGCCGCTCACGCAGCGCCTGTCGGACTTGCTGCTGCTGGGCTCCACCTCGGTCATTCCGCACTGGTGGGTGGACGCCACGGCCCAGTTCAACAGTGACGACAACCGGATCCAGCGATCGGTGATGGGCGTGCGTTACTCGCCCGGCGCCTGGCGCACCATCGGCGTCACTTACCGCCTTACGCGCGATGCCAGCGAGCAGCTGGACCTCGGCTGGCAATGGCCGGTGTGGGGCCGCATGCCGCCGCTGGCCGATGCGCCGGTCGGCCAGCTCGGCCGTGCCATGGCCAGCCGCAGTGGCGGCGGCCAGTGCGGCCGCAGCACGCTCTACAGCGTCGGCCGCGTCAGCTACAGCCTGCAGGACAGCCGCATTACCGACTCGCTGTTCGGGTTCGAATACGACGCTGGGTGCTGGATCGGCCGCGTCGTTGCCGAGCGCGTCTCCACTGGCCAGAGCGATGCCACCACCCGGCTGATGTTCCAGCTGGAGCTGGTTGGTCTGTCTCGCCTGGGCTCCAGCCCGCTGGGTGCCCTGCGGGACAATATCCCGGGCTACCGCCTCCTGCGTGACGAGGCCGCGCCCGCGGCCCCGCGCGAGCCCGCCGAACCTTTCTCCTCCGATGACTGAATCCCGCCCCTGCTGCGCTGCTTCTCCTGCCGCCTGCGCGACCGCGCGCATCGCGCCTGCCGGCATCCCGTGGCGCCGCCGCGGCCGCTCGGCGCTGGTGCTCGCCCTGGCCTTCCAGCTGGGCTTGTCGTCCGTCGCGCAGGCGCAGTCGCCCCGCGTGGCCCCAGCTGCGCCGGGCCTGTCGCTGCAGGGCAGCGGCCTGCAAGCGCCCGATTCACTGCGCGCCACGATGAGCCCCACGCTGCGCGTACCCCAGGCCGAGGCGCGCGCGGTGGACTACATCGTGGCCGTCGTCGACCAGGAGCCCATCACCAATTCAGAAGTCCAGCAGCGCGTCAGCCGCGTGCTGCAGGAAGGTGCGCCCGACGGTGGGGCGCTGCCCAGCCGCGAGGTGCTGCGCCAGCAGGTACTGGATGCGCTGATCGACGAGCGCGCCCAGCTCGCCATGGCCCGCAACCTCGGCGTGCGCGCCACCGAGGCGGAGATCGACCAGGCGATCGCCAACATCGCCGAGCAGAACCAGATCACGCCAACCGAGCTGCGCCGCCGCCTGCGCACCGACAACATCGACTACGCCCGCTTTCGCCAGAACATCCGCGAGCGCATGCTGCTGGAGCGCCTGCGCGACCGCGAGGTGCCACAGCGCATCCGCATCTCCGAGTCCGAGATCGACGCGCTGATCAAGGAGCAGCTCGGCAGCCCGACGGTGGAGCGCGAGCTGTCGCTGGCGCAGATCCTGATCAAAGTGCCCGAAGGCGCCAGCGAGGCGCTGGTGCAGAGCAAGCGGGAGCTGGCCGACAAGGTGCTGGCCCAGGCTCGCACCGGGCAGGACTTCTTCAAGCTGGCGCAGGACGTGTCGGATGACGCCGAGACGCGGGCCAAGGGTGGCGAGATCGGCTGGCGTGCGGCCAGCCGCCTGCCCGATCTCTTCGTCAACGCCACCACCGCGCTGAAGCCGGGCGAGGTGGCTCCGCAGGTGCTGCGCTCGCCCGCGGGCTTTCACATCCTGCGTCTGCTCGACCGCCGTGACGCGCTGGCCGGCTACTCGGTCGTGCAAAGCCGCGCCCGCCACATCCTCATCCGCCCGGCCAGCCCGGCCCAGGCGGCCGCGGCACGTGCCCAGCTGGCGGACATCCGCCAGAAGATCGTCACGGGCCAGGCCAGCTTTGCTCAGATGGCTCGCCAGTACTCGCAGGACGGCACGGCCACGCGGGGGGGCGACCTGGGCTGGTCCACCGTCGGCATGTTCGTGCCTGAGTTCCAGAAGGCGCTCGACGGCCTGCAGGCCGGCGAGATCTCCGAGCCCGTCACCAGCCGCTTCGGCCTGCACCTCATCCAGCTGATGGAGCGCCGCCAGGCACCGGTGGACCCGCGCCAATTGCGCGAGAACGCCCGCAACATGCTGCGCGAGCAGCGCTTCGACGCCGCCTATCAGGAGTGGGCGCGCGAGGTGCGCGCGCAGACCTACATCGAGATGCGCGAGCCGCCGCAGTGAGCCCTCGCGCCTCCGGCGGCCACATCCCGCGCAAGCGTTTCGGCCAGCACTTCCTCACCGACAGCGGCGTCATCGACGACATCGTGCGGGCCATCGCGCCCCGCCCGGACGAGCCGCTGGTGGAGATCGGCCCCGGCATGGGAGCGCTCACCAATCCGCTGGTCGAACGCTGCCGGCAGCTCACCGTCATCGAGCTGGACCGCGACCTGGCCGCGCGGCTGCGCAAGCGGCCGGAGCTCAAGGTGGTCGAGTCCGACGTGCTCAAGGTGGACTTCACCGCGCTCGCGGCGGAGCTGGGCCGCAAGCTGCGCGTCGTGGGCAACCTGCCCTACAACATCTCCACGCCCATCCTTTTCCATCTGCTGGATCACATCGACCACGTGCAGGATCAGCATTTCATGCTGCAGAAGGAGGTGGTGGACCGCATGGCCGCCGCGCCCGGCAGCAAGGACTACGGCCGCCTGTCCGTGATGCTGCAGTGGCGCTACGACATCGAATCGGTGCTCGACGTGCCGCCCGAGGCCTTCGACCCACCGCCTAAGGTCGACTCGGCCGTGGTGCGCATGCAGCCGCTGCCCCGGCCGGCAGAGGTGCCAGGGGAACTGCTGAGCGACATGGTCACCGCGGCTTTTTCACAGCGCCGCAAGATCCTGCGCCACACGCTGGGCGCCTGGCTGGCGTCGCGGGGTGTCGATGCCGCCGGCTTCGACCTGCAGCGCCGGGCCGAGGAAGTGCCGGTGGACGAGTATCTGGCCCTGGCCACGCGGGCGGCGGCGCAGTCGGCTGTCTAAAGTGCAGCCCACGTCGCCCCGGTGTCCATCCCGAGCGGCACGCGCAGACGCCAGACCGGCCGCTGGGCAAGAGGGCAAGAGGGCGCGGCGACGGTCCGCTGCGCAGCCCGCGCGGGCCCCCTGGGGCCGATCGTGCGGGCGTTGGCCTTCGGCGCGGCGGCCGGCATTCCGAAGGCAACGGCCGCGCCGGCCGGCCAACGGGTCAAGCGCCGGTGCGCCGGCGGCGGCTGACCATCCAGCCCAGCGTGCCCAGGCCAATGAGCATCAGCGCGCTCATCTCGGGCTCCGGCACCGGCGAGAGGGCCGGGTACACCTTGTAGTCGCCATAGCCCACGAGCTTGAGGGCGTATTCGCCTGGCGCCAGCAGCGAGAAGTTGTAGCCGAAGGCCGCCGGGTAGGAGAACGACGGTGCGCTCGGCGTGATGCTGACGCCGGCCGTGTAGCTGAACAGGCTGACAGAGGTAAACCAGCTGCCGTAGCCGGTGAAACCGGTGATCAGCACGTCGGTGGGCACATCGAGGCTGAAGCTCAGCCAGTCAGTGTTGTCACTGGCTTTAAGGAAGCCGCCTGTCAGTGGCGCCAGCAGGGGCTGCGTGGCGGCTGAGGCAGGCACCGACAGCGACGCGGCACCGAGAGCGAGCACCGCGACGACGAGGGGCTTGGTCTTCATGGCAGGCTCCAAAGAGAACATCGTGACTCCCGTCACGCAATCTCCGGGCCAGGCGCCGGCAGGCATCCCCGCCCCGCGGTGGCGCAGAAGCGCGGCTCAGCGGTGCGCGGGCGCCAGCGCATGAGCCGCGCGGTCGCTCGATGGCAAGCGCTGCACGATATGGCTGCATGGCCCGCGCACCAAGGTGCCGCCTGGCCGGTTGGGATGTCCTTCTGTGTGCGTGTCACTGTGCCGCCTGCCGGCAACCCTCGGTCGGGCTTGGTTGCCTTCAGCTGGGTCGGTGTCAGAAACGAACAAGGCGAGCCCATGGGCTCGCCTTGACTGGGAAGCCGCAGGCCGCCCGAGGCAGCCTGCTCCCGGTGGCTGATTACTTGACAGCGCGGCGACGCAGCATGAAGCCGATGGCGCCCAGGCCACCCAGCATCAGGGCGTAGGTCTCGGGTTCCGGCACCGGGGCAGCCTGGATGCTGAAATCGTAGCTGCCGTAGGTCGAGTGGCCGCCGAGGACCTGGCCGGTGCCCACGGCGTTACCGGCGATCTCGACGCGGAATTCCTGCGTCGGAACGTACAGCGGGTTGGCACCCATGGCGATCTCGAACCAAGAGGTATTGCCGGCCGTGCCCGGGCCGTCCAGGCTCAGCAGCAGGTTGTTGTTGCTGTCGAAGACCTTGACCGCACCGACGCCGAAGACGATGTCCTTGGCATTGCGGAAGCGCAACTCGGAGATGCTGCCTTGAACTTCGCCGGGGGCGGGGAAGCCGAAGACGAATTCGTAGACGTCGGTGAAGGCGCCCGGGGCGACCTGTTCGGTATCGAACGTGCGTTCCTGGCCTGCGGGCAGCGTCAGCGCGGCGGAGGCCTGGCCGATGGCAGCGACAGCCAAAACGCTGGCTGCAACGATGTGCTTGAGTTTCATGTTGATCCCTTTCTTGAGGATTTCTGGGGGGAGGAGCACCGGTACGTCTGGCGCGCGCTGCCCCTCCCGACCAGCGCTCGTCCCAGTGGTCGGAGTTATAGCAATCGGATATGACGACTCGTAACCCCCTATGGCCGCCCGCTCCCCGCGCAATTGAGGGGGGGGCAGGGAACCGTCAGGCAGAAACGGAGCCCAGGTCGCCCCGGCCGGGGCAGGCGGCCCGTCGCCCTAAACTGATCCGATGCAGATATACAAGGTGGGCGGCTGCGTGCGCGATGGGCTGATGGGCGTGGCGGCCAGCGACCGGGACTGGGTGGTGGTGGGCGCCACGCCGGCCGAGATGGAAGCCGCCGGCTTCCAGCCCGTGGGGCGCGACTTCCCGGTCTTCCTGCACCCGCAGACGCACGAGGAATACGCCCTGGCGCGCACCGAGCGCAAGACGGCGCCGGGCTACCACGGCTTTGCCTTCTACGCGGCGCCGCAGGTGACGTTGGAGGAGGACCTGCTGCGGCGTGACCTGACCATCAACGCGATGGCCCAGGACGACGCCGGCCGGATCATCGACCCCTATGGCGGGCGGGCCGACCTGCAGGCCCGGCTGCTGCGCCACGTGTCGCCGGCGTTTGCCGAGGATCCGGTGCGCATCCTGCGGCTGGCGCGCTTTGCCGCGCGCTGGCCGGACTTCCGCGTCGCGCCCGAGACCTTGGCGCTGATGCGCCAGATGGTGGCCGCCGGCGAAGTGGATGCCTTGGTGGCCGAGCGCGTCTGGCAGGAGCTCGCACGCGGGCTGATGGAGCAGCGGCCCTCGCGCCTGTTCGAGGTGCTGCGCGACTGCGGTGCGCTGGCGCGGCTGCTGCCGGAGGTGGACCGCCTGTGGGGCGTGCCGCAGCGCGCTGAGCACCATCCTGAGGTGGACACCGGCGTGCACCTGATGATGGTGCTGGACATGGCCGCGCGCCTGGGTGCGAGCCTGCCGGTGCGCTATGCCTGCCTGGGTCACGACCTGGGCAAGGGCACCACGCCGGCCGATGTGCTGCCCCGCCACATCGGGCACGAGGGCCGCAGCGCGCGGCTGCTCAAGGCCGTGGGCGAGCGGCTGCGGGTGCCGGTGGAATGCCGAGAGCTGGCCGACGTGGTGGCCCGCGAGCACGGCAACGTCCACGCCAGCGGCAGCCTCAAGGCGGCGGCCGTGGTGCGGCTGCTGGAGCGCTGCGACGCCCTGCGCAAGCCGCAGCGCTTTGCGGAGCTGCTGCTGGCCTGCGAGTGCGATGCGCGCGGCCGGTTGGGCCGCGAGGAGGCAGACTACCCGCAGCGCCAACGGCTGCAGGCGGCACTGGACGCCGCACGGGCCTGCGACACGGCGGCGGTTTCGGCGGATGCGCTGGCCCGCGGCTGGACGGGGCCGCGCATCGGCCAGGCGATCCATGAAGCGCGGGCGGCCGCGGTGGCCGAGCTGTTCAGCCGCGAACCGCGCTGGGCGCCGACGCCGCAGTCGCCCGCACCCGATGTGGCGTGTGGCGGGCAGCCCAGTGCCGGGGACGAGGGCGAGCAGGGCGGGACCTAGAGCACAGCGGCCCGGTCACGCGGCGCCCCGCTCGCAATGTCAAAGCTGAAAGCACAAAGCTGAAAGCACAAAGCTGAAAGCACAAGGGGCGACCGTGGCCGCCCCTTTGAGGTTCATCGCCTGTGCCCGTGACTGCAGGCGGGTGCCGCGTTCAGTGGCTGCGGCGCGTGAGCACCATGCCACCGATGGCCAGCAGGCCTGCGAGCAGCATGGCGTAGGTCGAGGGTTCTGGCACGGCGGAGGTGATCGTGCCGCTGTAGGAGCCGCCGCTGGCGCCATAGATGCCGGAGACCGTCAGCGTGTGCTTGCCCGGGTTGAGCAGCGTGGGCGGCAGTGCGAAGGCGTAGTAGCTCTGCAGCGGGCCGGAGAAGGTCTGACCGACGAAGTCGACGCCGTCGAAGCTGATGGCCAGCGGCTGGAAGCCGCCTGCGCCAAAGCCGGGGATCGAGAAGGTGAAGGAGCTGTAGGTGCCGCTGGCGACCACGCCGCTCAGGTCGAACTCGAAGGTATCCGTCACCGTGCCGCCGAAGGTCTGGGAGGCGGAGAAGCCCACGTTGAACGGATTGAAGAGCGTGAGATTCCGTGAGGCGGAGCTGGCCGCGGCGGCAGGAAGCGCGACGCCCGCGGCAAGCGCGCAGGCGAGGGCAAGTCGGGAGTACTTCATGGAAAGACCTTTGAATGACGTGGAAGCGATGCACTGCGTTGGCGCAGCTCGGGTGTGTGCGGCCGCGCGGAACGCCTGGAAGCAATGTTCCGGCCAAACCCGGGCTGGCAGCCGGCCGGCGGGCCGCGTGTTCGAGGGGGTTGCGCCTGGGTGAGGGGGCGCAGCCCGGGCGCGTCGTCAGAGCGTGTGGCAGCGGTCGCCGCGGGCAAAGCCGATGGCGTCGAACTCGGCGCCGCGCACGAAGCCGATGACCTTGAACAGCTCGCCCATCTCGTGCTCGGCCACCAGGCGGTGAGCGGCGGCGCGCTTGACCAGCGCCTGCGGCTCGGGCAGGCCCGCGGTGGCGGCGGCCAGGTCGTCGAGCAGGCCGCAGTTGAGAAGGAAATGCGCCTGCGTGGTGTAGCCGAGCACCGTCAACCCGGCGTTCTGCCCCGCCAACGCGATGCCGGTGAAATCGACGTGGGCGGTGATGTCCTTGTCGCCCGGGTCGGCCAGCGGGTCCGCATCTGCCTGGTGGCCGCGGTGGCACATCAGCGTGCCGCCGCTGCGCTGGGGCAGGTAGTACTCGGCCTCGGGGAAGCCGTAGTCGATGAAGAAGGCGGCGCCCTGCGCCAGGCGCTCGGCCAGGGTGCGCATGAAGGCCTCGGCCTGGGGATGGATCTCGGTGACGCTGCCGGGCGGGAAGGGCGCGTCCACCGGCGGGCGCAGCTCGGTCGAGTGCTCGGCCCAGGCCAGGCGATCATCGGCCAGCACCACGCCGCGCTCCAGCCACTGGCCGCCGTCCCAGGCCAGCAGCTTGACCGGCATGGCGTCCAGCACCTCGTTGCCGACGACCACGCCGCGCAGCTCGGCGGGCAGCTCGCTGGCCCAATGAAGGCCCACGCGGTCGGCCCAGCGGGCCAGCGTGCGCTGCTGGCGTGCGCGCAGCGTGCCGGACAGGTCGACGATGGTGTAGCGGCGCGGCAGGGCGCCGCGCTCGTCCAGCGCCTGCAGGATCTGCGCGGCCAGCGCACCGGTGCCGGCGCCGAACTCCCAGACCTCGTCGGTGCCGGTGGCCTGCAGGGCCTGCTCGACCTGGCGGGCCAGGGCGCGGCCGAAGAGCGGGCTCAGCTCAGGCGCCGTGACGAAGTCGCTGCCGTCCTTGGCCATCTGGCCGAACTGCCGGCTGCCGCGGCTGTAGTAGCCCAGGCCGGGGGCGTAGAGCACCAGGGCCATGTAGCGGTCGAAGGGGAGCCAGCCGCCAGCCTGCGTGATGGCCTGCGCGATGAGCCGGCGCAGGGCGTCGGCCGGCTGCCCCTGCGCCGGATCGGGGGGGGAGGGGCTGGCTACACTGTCCGGCTTTGCGTTCACCGCGCGATTGTAGGAAGCCGCTCATGACTGCCTTGCCCCGCCCGGATGAACCATCCGCCGCCGCTGGCAGCGGGGACGCATCCGCCGCTGCCGGCAGCGGGGTGCAGGGCACGCGCCGCGTGGTGCTGGTGACCGGCGCTGCCCGCCGGCTGGGCCGGGAGATCGCGCTGGACCTGGCCCGCCACGGCTGGGACGTGGCACTGCATTGCCGCCGCTCGCTGGACGAGGCGCAGCACACGGCTGCCCAGCTGCAAGCATTGGGGGCCCGCGCGGCGGTGCTGCCGGCTGCGCTCGACGACGAAGCCGCCTGCCGCGCCCTGCTGCCGCAGGCCGTGCGGGCCCTGGGCCGCGTCGATGCGGTGGTCAACAGCGCGTCGACCTTCGAATATGACGACGCGGCCACGTTCAGCTACGCCATGCTGGAGACGCACCTGCGCGCCAACACCGCGCCGGCCATCGTGCTGGCGCAAGCGCTGGCCGAGCACCTGGCCGCGCGCGGGGGCGAGGGCGCCGTGGTCAATCTGCTCGACCAGAAGCTGTGGAACCCGAACCCGGACTTCCTGAGCTACACGCTGTCGAAGGCGGCGCTGGAATCAGCCACCACGCTGCTGGCGCTGGCCCTGGCGCCCCGCGTGCGGGTGGCGGGCGTGGCGCCGGGGCTGACGCTGACGAGTGAGTGGCTGACCGGCGAGCGCTTCGAGCAGGCGCACCGCCTGTCGCCCCTGCAGCGCTCGTCCACACCGGCCGACGTGGCGGCGACCGTGCGCTTCGTGCTGGACAACCGCTCCATCACCGGCACGACGCTGCTGGTCGATGGCGGCCAGCACCTCACGCGCTTTGCGCGTGATTTCTCGATGATGTGAAGAAAGACGGACGCGATGTCCCTGACCAAAGGCAACCAGATCCTCACGCTCACCGGCCTGCGCTTTGCAGCCAACCTGGGCGTGCTGGACCACGAGAAGGACGCGCCGCAGCCCATCGAGGTGGACGCGGAGCTGAACCTGGGCACGCAGCCGCTGATGCCGCGCGACGACGACATCACCCATGTGCTGGACTACCGCCGCGTGCGCAGCATCATCATCGAGGAATGCACCGCCCAGCATGTCAACCTGCTGGAGAGCCTGATCGGCAAGCTGGCCGCGCGGCTGATGGACCTGCCGGGCGTGATCGGCGTGCGGGTGCGCATTGCCAAGCTGGAGATCTTCGACGACTGTGAAGTGGCCATCCGCGTGGAGACCGGCCAGTGGTGAGCCGCCTGGTGCACCGGACATGACGGACGTATTGAGAGCAAGAGACCTGCGATGAACGCCCCCGAATCCCTGCCGCTGGCCGCCGCCGACGCGCAGCCGAACCCGCCTGCGCAAGCCGACGATGCCGCCCGCCGTGCCAAGGCCGAGCGCGAGGCCAAGAAGCTGGAAAAGCGCCTGTGCCGCCTGGTCGGCCAGGCCATCGTCGACTTCAACATGATCGAAGCCGGCGACAAGGTGATGGTGTGCATGTCCGGCGGCAAGGACAGCTACGGCCTGCTCGACATCCTGCTGAAGCTGCAGGCCCGCGCGCCGGTGCGCTTCGAGCTGGTGGCCGTCAACCTGGACCAGAAGCAGCCCGGGTTTCCCGAGCACATCCTGCCGGAGTACCTCCAGAGCCGCGGCGTGCCCTTCCACATCGAGGAGCAGGACACCTACTCCATCGTGAAGAGCAAGATCCCCGAGGGCAAGACCATGTGCAGCCTGTGCTCGCGGCTGCGCCGGGGCATCCTCTACCGCGTGGCCAAGGAGCTGGGGGCGACCAAGATCGCGCTGGGCCACCACCGCGACGACATGCTGCAGACGCTGTTCCTCAACCTGTTCTTCGGCGGCAAGTTGAAGGGCATGCCGCCCAAGCTGGTCAGCGACAACGGCGAGTTCATGGTCATCCGCCCGCTGGCCTATGTGAACGAGCCCGACCTGGAAGCCTGGGCCGCGCACCGGCAGTTCCCGATCATCCCGTGCACGCTGTGCGGCAGCCAGGAGAACCTGCAGCGCAAGCAGATGAAGGCCATGCTGCGCGACTGGGACAAGCGCTTCCCGGGCCGGGTGGACAACGTCTTCAACGCGCTGGCCAACGTGGTGCCCTCGCACCTGATGGACCGCAGCCTCTACCCCTTCGAGACCCTGCGCACCACGGGCCTGCCGGATGCCAATGGAGACATTGCGTTCGACGAGGACGAGTCCTGCGCCAGCCCCTTGCCATCGGCTGCGGGCGGCGTGCAGGCCATCACCATCCGGCCCGGCGCGGCGCGCAGCGCCCCCTGGGCAGACGAGGAGGACTAGGCATGAGCACCGCATCGACTGCCGGCTGGCTGCCGGCGCTTTTGCGTCCGGCCCGCGCGGGCCTTGAACAGCGCGCGCAGGCCGCATCGGCTGCATCCCGCGCCCGGTATGGCGCCGCCCGCATGCGGCTGGCCGCGCTGGCGATGGGCGCGGCGCTGCTGGCCGGCTGCTCCGGCATCCGCACCGTCAATGCGGAGGTCTCCAGCTTCGGCACCTGGCCGGCAGGCCGTGCGCCGGGCAGCTATGCCTTCGAGCGGCTGCCGTCGCAGCAGAGCCGCCCGGACGACCAGTCCGCCATCGAGGCCGCGGCTGTGCCGGCGCTGGCTGCCGCCGGCTTCAGGCCGGCCTCGGCCGAGCAGGCCGACGTGCTGGTGCAGGTGGGCGCGGCCACGCGCGTGCGGCCTTCACCGTACAACGATTACTACGGACCGCGCGGCCGTTGGGGCTGGGGCCTGGGCGGCGTGTGGGGTGGCCCGGGCTGGGGCTTTGGCATGACCTACGAGCCGCCCTGGACCGAGCTGCAGGTGGACCTGCTGATCCGCGACCGGCGCAGCCACGCCGTGCTGTACGAGACGCATGCCAGCTGGGAGACCGTGGGCAGCGTCAGCGGGCTGATGCAGCCGCTCTTCGAGGCGTCGCTCAAGGACTTCCCCGGCCCGGCCATCAGCCCGCGCACCGTGACCGTGGTGGTGCCCGCCACCCGCTGATTGGGCAGACTGCGCCCACACCGCAGCCTGCGGGCTGCCGCCCTGCACAACGACCACCGAGGGAAAGCCTTGATCGCATCCGCCCACCCGCTTGACATCGTCATCATGGCCGCCGGCAAGGGCACGCGGATGAAGTCCGCCTGGCCCAAGGTGCTGCACACGCTGGCCGGCCGGCCGATGCTGGCCCACGTGATCCACGCCTGCGCCGGCCTGGGCGCGCGGCGCATCCACGTGATCACCGGCCACGGCGCCGAGCAGGTGGAGGCCGCGATGGCGCCGCAGGCCGCTGCGCTGCCGCTGCAGTTCGTGCGCCAGGAGCCGCAGCTGGGCACCGGCCATGCGGTGCAGCAGGCCGCGCCGCACCTGGCAGACGACGCCGGTGGCATCACGCTGATCCTCAACGGCGACACGCCGCTGATCCGCACCGAGACCGCGCAGGCGCTGATCGAGGCCTGCGCCGGCAAGAACCTGGCCCTGCTCACCGTGCACCTGGACGACCCGACCGGCTACGGGCGCATCGTGCGCAGCGGGGATTCAGCGCGTGAAGGCGAGGGCGGGCGCATCCTGGGCATCGTCGAGCAGAAGGACGCCCACCCGCGGCAGCTCGCGATCCGCGAGGTCTACACCGGCGTGATGGCCGCACCCACCGCCGCGTTGCGCCGCTGGCTGAGCCGTCTGACCAATGACAACGCCCAGGGCGAGTACTACCTGACCGACGTCGTCGCCCAGGCCGAGGCCGACCGCACCCATGTGTGCGCCGCCCACCCGGCCAGCGAGATCGAGGTGCTGGGTGTCAACAGCCCGGCGCAGCTGGCCGACCTGGAGCGCCGGCTGCAGCGCCAGCAGGCCGAAGGGCTGATGGAGCAGGGCCTGCGCCTGGCCGATCCAGCGCGGTTCGACTTGCGCGGCGAGCTGCAGGTGGGCCGCGACGTGGAGGTGGACGTGGGCTGCGTTTTCGAGGGCCGGGTGGAGCTGGGCGACGGCGTGCGCATCGGGCCCTACTGCGTGATCCGCAACGCGCGCATCGCAGCCGGCGCCACGCTGCATGCCTATTGCCACATCGAAGGCGATGCCGCCGGCGTGGAAGTCGGCCCCGGCGCCATCGTGGGCCCCTATGCCCGCCTGCGCCCTGGCGCCAAGCTGGGCGCGGACGTGCACATCGGCAACTTCGTCGAGGTCAAGAACTCCACGCTGGCCGCCGGGGCCAAGGCCAACCACCTGGCCTATCTGGGCGATGCCACGGTGGGTGAGCGCGTCAACTTCGGCGCCGGCAGCATCACCGCCAACTACGACGGTGCCAACAAGCACCGCACGGTGATCGGCGCCGACGTGCACGTGGGCAGCAACTGCGTGCTGATCGCGCCCGTCACCCTGGGCGACGGCGCCACCATCGGCGGCGGCAGCACCCTGGCCAAGGACGCACCGGCAGGGCAGCTGACGGTTGCCCGCGCGCGGCAGGTCAGCCTGCCGGGCTGGAAGCGGCCGGTGAAGAAGCCGAGCTGATGGACGCCCCGCGCCCAGCCGGCTTGCGTGCCAGCGGGCGCACGCCCACGCACTACGAGCGGCTGCAGGTCTCGTCCGAGGCGCCGCCGGAGGTCATCCGCGCGGCCTATCGGGCGCTGGCCTCGCTGTACCACCCGGACCGCCGGGGCGCCCAGCCCACTGACGGCGATGCCATGGCCGCCATCAATGCCGCCTACGCCGTCCTGAGCGACCCGGCCGGCCGCGCCGCATATGACGCCCAGTTGCGCATCGATGCGGCTGCACGCTCGGAGCCCGATCAGCGCCGGGCCCTGCTGCCGCTGCTGCCCCGCCGCCGGCGTATCTTGCGCGCTTTACGCCGCAGGATGGAGCGCCACCCGCTGCGCTGGACGGCGGGCGCCGGCTCGGCCGCCCTGGTGACGGTGGCCGGATCGGTTTGGGCCTGGTGGGCGCATCAGCAGGCGCAGGCCGAGCAGGCTGTGCTGCGCGCGTGGCAGGCGGCCGCTGTCGTGCCGGACAGCCGCCCGGCGGCGCACGCCAGCGGGGCCGGGGGCGTCCTTCTGCCTTCGGGTGGTGCGGCGCCCGAGCCTGTAGTCGACATCGGGGCCGACCTCGCCGACAGCGGGGCCGAAGCCGTGGCCACCCAGGCCGCCTCGGCGGAGGAAGCGCGGCCTGCCACCATGCCATCCCCCGGCGATCTCGCTGCGGCGCCCACCGCGGCGGGCCCGCCCACGCCCGACACCTTCGCCCGCGCTGCGCAGGCCGGCGGGTCTGCCGAGACGAGTCCCGGCCCAACCCCAGCCCTCCGCGCCGACCGGCTTGCGCAGGCGGGTGAGCCGACTCGTCCCGCTGCGGCGCCGGCATCGGCCGCGTCGGCGGCATCCGGGCGCCCATCCACGCAGTCGCGCAAGAGCCGGCTGGAAGACGAGCGGCCACCCGGCTCGCTTGTTGCGGCCTCCCAGGCGGACGCGCAGGAGCTGCCCGGTGACGATGCCAGGGCCGCCGGCGCCGAGCCGGTGGCGCCGGCCAACGAGGCTGTCCCACCGGGCGCCGGCCGCGCCGCGACGCCTCTGCCGGCGCGGCCGGCGCCCGTGTCGCCTGCGCTGGATGCCTACCTGCCGCTGCGCAGCGCCATTGGCTTGAGCCTGCCCCGGTAGCCGGGTGCCGGCGGGCCGGCATCCCGGCCACAGGCGGGAAACTGCCGATTCTTGTCGGCGCAGTCACACAAGCGCCCGCGCCGTGCTCCGATGCCGCTGCGGCTGCACCCCGGCGATGCTGAAGTCCGGCAGCCGCTGACGTCGTGGCGGCCCCACCCACAAAAGGAGAACCACATGTCCGCCAAGTCTTCGCTCATCCGCTCCGTCACCGGCGCCGTCGCGGTGGTCGCGGCCATCGGCCTCGTCGGCTGTGAAAACATGAACCGTCAACAACGCAATACCGCCGCCGGCGCCGCCATCGGTGGCGTGGCCGGCTCGGTGCTGACCGGTGGCAGTGCCGCCGGCACCATCGGCGGCGCGGCGGTGGGCGGCGTCATCGGCCACCAGACCGGCAAGTGAGCGATCGCTGCAGCGCTGCCCGGCTTGGCGCCGGGTCATGCCGCTGATCCGCAAGGCAGAAGGGCCCCGCTGGGGCCCTTCGTCATGGCGCCAGGGCCCGTTGCGCCTGCGGGGCGAGCGGCCGGCCGCTGGCCGCCTGGCCATCCACGGGCCTGGTATCCGCCGCGCCGGGAGCAGGCCTGCTCGGGACCGCCCCATGGGCTTCACCGGCTATGCCTGCCGCGGCCTCATGGCCGAACACCGCTGAGGCCCGGGGCCGGCTCATGACGGCGACCGCCCGGCGCGCTCCGCCCCCGCCATCGCCGCCAGCAGCGGCGATGCAGTGGTGAACTTTGCCCGCTTGGTCGCAAAGTAGGCGCGGACTTGCCGCACGTTGGCGTCCGCGGTGAGCAGGGCGCGGGCCAGCGCCTGGTAGGCCTCCATGTCGGCCACCTCCACCACCAGCACGAAGTCCGGCCCCGGCGAGACGCGCCAGCATTGCTGCACCTCGGGGAACGCGACTGCACGGGCCTCGAACGCATCCAGCCGCTCGTGCGCCTGCACGTCGAGCGTCACCTCCACCAGTGCGGACAGCGACCGGCCTACCGCGGCGGCCAGCTTGTCGCGCGACACCACCGCCACCTGCCTCTCGATCAGCCCTGCCTCTTGCAGACGGCGCACGCGGCGGTGCGCCGTGGCTGGCGACAGGTGCGCTGAATCCGCCAAGGCCTGCAGCGTGAGCGTGGCATCGTCCTGAAGCAGGGCGAGCAGACGCAGGTCGGACGCGTCCAGCGCAACGGATTGAGAAAAGCTGGTCATAGACTACCGCCAGGTGGATGAATCAACAGTGCTGAATGCTCGCTGCAAAGATAATCCAAATACGACTTTAAAACGATAGCCGCTTTCAGTGCCCGCGCCTAGCATGCCGCATCCCTTTGTCGGAGCTCAGCCATGTGCGGCATCGTCGGCGCCCTGGGCGCGCGCAACATCGTCCCCATCCTGATCCAGGGCCTGCAGCGCCTGGAATACCGCGGCTACGACTCCTGCGGCGTGGCCGTGCATGACGGCAGCGGCCTCAAGCGTGCGCGCAGCACCCAGCGCGTGTCCGAGCTGGCCGAGCAGGTGCGGGCCGAGCACATCGAAGCCACGCTCGGCATCGCCCACACCCGCTGGGCCACCCACGGCGCGCCGGCCGTGCACAACGCGCATCCGCACTTCTCGCACGGCCCGGGCGACGGGGCCGACACCCGGCCCGGCCGCATCGCCGTCGTGCACAACGGGATCATCGAGAACCACGACGAGCTGCGCGCCGAGCTGCAGGCCAAGGGCTATGCCTTTGCCAGCCAGACCGACACCGAGGTCATCGTCCACCTCATTGACCGCCTGTACGACGGCGACCTCTTCGCCGCCGTCAAGGCCGCCTGCCAGCGTCTGCGCGGCGCCTATGCAATTGCCGTGTTCTGCCGCGACGAGCCGCAGCGCGTCGTCGGCGCGCGCGCCGGCTCGCCGTTGATCCTGGGCCTGGGCACGGGCGAGCATGCGGATGAGCGCTACCTGGCCTCTGACGCCATGGCCCTGGCCGGCGTGACCGACCAGATCGTCTACCTGGAAGAAGGCGACGTGGTGGACCTGCACAACGGGCGCCACTGGATCGAGGCGCCGGATGCCGCGGGCGTCGGCCATGTGCGGGTCGACGAGGCGCAACGCCCCGCGCGCACCGTGCTGGCCCACAGCGGCGCAGCCGAGCTGGGCCCGTACCGCCACTACATGCAAAAGGAGATCTTCGAGCAGCCGCGCGCCATTGCCGACACGCTGCAGGGCGTGGAGGCCATCACCCCCGCGCTGTTCGGTGAGCGCGCGGCCGAGGTCTTCGGTCAGATCGACCGCGTGCTCATCCTGGCCTGCGGCACCAGCTACTACGCGGGTCTGACGGCCAAGTACTGGCTGGAGTCCATCGCCTGCATCCCCACCAGCGTGGAGATCGCCAGCGAATACCGCTACCGCGACAGCTGCCCGCACGCCGCCACCCTGGTCGTCACCATCAGCCAGTCCGGCGAGACGGCCGACACCCTGGCCGCGCTCAAGCACGCCCGCGCCCAGGGCATGGCGCACACGCTGACCATCTGCAACGTGGCCACCAGCGCGATGGTGCGCGAGTGCGCGCTGGCCTACGTCACCCGCGCCGGCGTGGAGATCGGCGTGGCCTCGACCAAGGCCTTCACCACGCAACTGGCCGCGCTCTTCCTGCTGACGCTCACACTTGCGCAGACCCGCGGCCGCCTGTCAGCCGAGGATGAAGCCCGCCACCTGAAGGCCATGCGCCACCTGCCCGTGGCCCTGCAGGCCGTGCTGGCGCTGGAGCCGCAGGTCATGGCCTGGGCCGAGGCGTTCGTGAAGCGCGAGCACGCGCTCTTCCTCGGCCGCGGACTGCACTACCCCATCGCCCTGGAAGGCGCGCTCAAGCTCAAGGAGATCAGCTACATCCACGCCGAGGCCTATCCCGCCGGCGAGCTCAAGCACGGCCCCCTGGCCCTGGTCACCGCCGAGATGCCGGTCGTCACCGTCGCGCCCAACGACGCCCTGCTGGAGAAGCTCAAGAGCAACATGCAGGAGGTCCGTGCCCGCGGCGGCGAGCTCTACGTCTGCGCCGACGCCGACACCCACATCCAGCCCGAGCCCGGCCTCCACGTCATCCGCCTGCCCGAGCACTACGGCGCCCTCTCACCCATCCTGCACGTCGTGCCGCTGCAGCTGCTGGCGTACCACACGGCGTGTGCACGGGGGACGGACGTGGACAAGCCGCGGAATCTGGCGAAGTCGGTGACGGTGGAGTGAGCCCTAAGAAATCAGGCGGCAAACTGTTCACGGGCTGTAGGCTCTGCGACACGGCAATAGAGTTTGCGACATAGTTGAAGGCGTCACTCGATGACCGCTTCAGACTGAACTGAGTCACTCGATGCTGACATCCTGAGCGACGGCGGCGCTCGTCACCGGCCGTTCGACGGGTCACGGCCGGTACGCCCGCAATACCGACGAAAGGGGACAATGGACAGCCTCGATACTCAGCATCGTCGTCACAGCGCGCAGCAGGGTTCTAGTGTTCAAATAGGCGACTTGTTTCTTTGTTACTGTTAAGCGAGGCGAACTGTTCCGTGAACGCAGAAAACGGAACCTTGGTGCAATCCCACTGCCCCATGCCCTGATCTTGTGGCATGTGATTGAGCATGGTCTCGCGACTGACGATGGCAAGCTTGGGTTCTAATAGGTTTCGCAGATTCCAAAGATAAAAGGCGTGGCGCTCTGATTCCACAGCCATTTCCCACTCGTTGCGGGTGAGCATGGCAAATCCAGAAGTGCCTTGCGTCGAGGTCTTTACCTCGATGGTCAGTCGATGAGGGTCTGTCGGCCCAACAACCGAAAGCACGTCATAGCCATCGGCGTTGTTGTCGATGGCAACCCATGTTGGATGTCTTCCAGTTCTTTGGGCTTCATAGTCGATGGTCAGGCGCTCGCCCCAACGGCCGATCCGGGAGAGCTTGTCGTCCCGTTGACCACGAGCACGAGCGGCAAGTGCATCCCAAAATGCAACGATTGATTCACTGGTTCCCTCTGCTAGCCCTGCTTCTGCAAATACCTGAGCAATTTGACTTCCAGCAAAGCTAAGGACGCGACTGCGACCAAAGCTCGCGTTCTGCACCCAACTAGGGTGCTCTATGTCTATATAGTCCAACAGGGCTTGGCGCAGTTGAGCTTCGTACCCCGGGATTGCAAACAACCGTGATCCCGATGGGGTGTGTTCTGCACGCCCATGTTCGCTGGCTTGCAGCCAGTTGAGTGCTTGTGCTGTTTCTACGACTATCTGAGTAGGCAAACTGCCAAGATAGGCAAATGAGCTCTTGATCTCTGTGAAGGTGAGCTGTTGCCTCGCAGTGATAGCGAGAAGCTCGAAACAGCCCTGGGCAAGACCTGGCGAGAAGGGGATCACTCTTGCCCCCTGTTGAAGTCTTTGAGCAACGCCTCAATGTCATCGGAGGACAATCCAGTGCTGTACTCCTCGTAGTCGTCAATGTCGGTCGGGTCCAGGGCAATAGGGTCGGGGCGTAGGGACGAGTCGTCCAACGCCTCAGCCATCGCACCGATCTTCAAGCCTAGTCGCAGGCGAACGGTCTCATCCACCGAATCTAAGCACTCCACAATTTCGATGCGGGTCTCCTGTTCGGGCGGCAATCCAAAGCGATGGATGCGATCTTCCGATTGCAAGTAATGCGCAGCGTTAAAGGTCCGATCCAGATACAGCGCATGGTGGCACACGCGGTGCAGGCTCACGCCTTCACTGGCGGCGGCTGGATTGGCTACCATGACCCGAACATCTGGATCGTCGTGAAAGAGCTTGATCTTGCCTTCGCGCGTTTCATCGTCGTCCTCATCGCCGGCATCCACACCACCGTGGATGTAAACAGCACCGAGGTCAGCAAGCCGCTGTGCGATGTATTCGACGTTGCGAACGAACGACGACCAGATAAGCACCTTGTGCCCTTCACGGGCAAGTTGCCGGGCCTTCTTCAAGACGTATTTGAGCTTCGGGCCATCACCTTCTGCCAAAACCCCGGCCAACAAATCGGCGTGAGCGAAGCTGATCTCCGACGACAAGAGCGCCGGGTTGGAGACAAACTGCAAGAGACGTGCGACCGAGCGACCTAGACTCCGAAACGCCTGTTTGCTGCGCGTATTGAGCGCCGTGGCAGCTTCACGGGATACCTCAAACTTCATGAGCTTGTAGAGCTCACTTTGCATGGGGGCCATTGGAAGCGGCACCATCACCCGAGTCACAGGCGGCAGACCCAATTCAGTCTTGTTGGTGCGCACGTACACGGGCTTGATGAGCTCAACCACCGTGTCCTTGTTGCTCGGAATTTCAGGATAGAGGAATGCAAACTGAGGGATCAAATCCTCAGCATCCTGGGGCATGGGCGTTCCTGACATGATCAACTTGCCAACAGGCAAGTGAGCAAGGCCCAGAGCGGCTCGCGCTGTCTGCTTCCCCACACCGCTCTTGATGCGGTGGCTTTCGTCGAGAAAGACGTGCGTCTTGTGTTGCGCAACATGGGCAGCAACCAAATCCGGGACGCGAGCGAGTTGCTGATACGTGATGAGCAGCCATCGCGGATCTTCACCAAGCAGTTTGGCAATCTTTTCCTTGCCGCCCCGCAGTCGAGTGAACTGCGTCTGCAGATGGGGCATGCAGTCTTTAATCTGCTCATCCCAAGCGGCGAAGGCGTTCTTCGGTGCGATCACCAGTAGACGTTCATCGCCATTTGCCCGATAGAAGAAGGTCGCAAGTGCTTCGGTAGTCTTACCAGCGCCTGGAACCGAGAACGTAGCACCTGCTGGCAGTGCTGCAATGCGGCAAACGTTGCGAGCCTGCTTCTCGGTGAGGTTACGAGCAAAGCCCAGCTCTTTCAGCTTGGCGCGCAGTTGCAGCTCCTCGACTGCCTGTGCTTGCATTGCAAGCTGATAGCCGTCAGTAGCTCGGCGCGATTGGCGAAGCAAGTCAGCAGCTTTTGGGCTGACTCCAAGGGTGCTGCCAGGGAGCAGGTTGTATCCCGCACACACCTCGCCGAAGCGATTGCGCAAGGCGATGAAGTTCCACCACGGCAGCGAGATCGTGAGCGCGGCTTCTTGCTTGGCGTCTTCGGTCGAATCGAGGATCAGGCGTTTAATGACATCGAACCATGGAGCCGACTCGTCGGGGGCTGCCCAGCTCAAAACCGCCCGTCGGTCAACCTCTCGATAGTCAACGCTTAGCATGCTGTTCCACGTAGGCTCGAATCTTTTCAGACTGAGCTTGAATGGCTTCGAGCTGCTTGATCACGCCATCGAGCTTTGACTCGGGACGCAAACCCTCCTTCACGGCTGCGGCAAGAGCAGCCTGGGCCTTTGCACAGCAATCCAGAAGATAGTTTGCACTCTTGGCGTCCTTTTGAAGCTGCCGCTGGCTCTCGATGACCTCGACAATGATCTTGCGAGCGGCATCGACGTTCTCGGGCTTCTGAATCTCCTGAGCCAGCGGCAAGTCCCTGGGGTCCTCGCCGGCAGCCGTCGGTACACCGCCAAAGAGATCTGTCAGGGCATCATCAGCGGGCTTGGCAGCTTCAACTTTGAAGGCTTCAAGCAGTTTGGTACGAACTTCGTCAATGCTATCGAGCACGGCAGGAATTGCTTCGTACAGACGGCTTCCAGCTTCCTCGGGCTTATCGATCAAGATGAATGCAGCCTCCTTGAAGACCTGCTGCTTGCCTACGCTGGAAATTTTCCCCCGAGCAGCCACGATCTTCTTGAAGGCGAATTCGGAGTCCGAAACCATCGACCAGTGATTAGGCTTGGCACGCGACTTCAAGAATTCTTCGGCATAGGCACGCATGTCAAAGAGCAACTGGACTTCGGCCTCTTTCATGTCGTACAGCTCAGCCAACTCCTTGTTGGAAAAGTTGTCGCGCTTTTGCTTGGCCAGCATCATGTTGGCCTGCGCGTCCCAGCTGTAATTCGCGCGAATATCCTTGGTGATTTGAAGCCTGGCTTCGAGTCGATCAATCTCTTTCTCTTCGCAGTGTGGAAGCACTGCAATGTCGATGTGCTGGAAGTGCTTGTAAGTGCCAGGCTCCTTGTGCAAGAGCTCACGCCAGGTCGCCAGGCGCCGATTGCCATTAACGACGAAGCCGTTTTCATCGAGCAGGATCGGGTTGACCTGTTGGTTGGTCGTGTCGTCAAAGTAGCCGGCAAGATCGGCTTGTTTTGCCAGTTGCAGCAGTAAGTTATGCTGCGCTTCCTGGGCATCCCATAGCTCCGGATCTCCGCTGAAAAGATCAGCTCGTGCTTTGGGATTCTTGGCGAGGTACTCCGACTGCAAGGACGCGGTTCGGCCGTTCACCAAACGGTACTTGGGCAGATCAATAGGAACGCGAATGATCGGAATGTCGATGGTCTTGCCTTGGAACACGACGCGATCCGTGGCACCGGGCGGGTTGGCCAGCAACTTGGCAAACTCTTCGGTGCGTTTGGGCTTGGGCCAGCCAAAGCGCGAGCTCGCTGCCATCTGGGCATTCTGGTTATCGGTCATGCTCACTCCAAGGCGTAGACAAGGGTCGGGACGTGGTACGCCTTCTTGAAAATTTCCAACTCACGTTCAAGGCGTTTGGCTTGTGCGATGTTCTTACCAATGGCTTTGGCGACCTCTTGCGAGGGCACAACGATGGCAGCACTGCTGATCGCGTTGTCGAAGTACAGCACTTGCAGCTTGATGATGTCCGCGTAGATCCGGGCCACGTTGCCCGTTTGCAGACACAGCCCCACATTGTCTTTGCTGGACGTGATGGTCATGTCCGAGTCCTTTGAGACTTGAACCTCGCCCGACCAGCCCATGGACTTCATCGTGATCAAAAATGAATCACGAATTTTGGTGGCAGCACCCTCTGCCGGCTTGATCGTGATGGCAGCAATGGCTCCCTCAATGTCTTTTTGATGGCTCTTGGGGACTGACTTGTCCCCAGCACAGTGGCTGTACTTGTAGAACTTCACTCTTCCTCCCGAGTTCTGTACCCCTCCGGGGCCCGCGACAGGCTACTTCTCGTGTGATCAAACACGGGCCTGTTGTGGGGGCGATAGCGGATCGTGCCGTTGAGGGTTTCTTGCAATCGTTTAAAGCCTGTCTTGGCGTAGCCGGCGTTCAGCTCGCATCCCCAAAAGCGACGGGCATGCAAAGCTGCTGCTACGCCCGCAGAGGCAACGCCTGCAAACGGATCAAACACCAAGTCCCCTGGGTTCGTGAGCGAGAGCACCAGCCGCTCGATAAGGCCCACGGGGAATTGGCAAGGGTGATCTGTCTTTTCAACGTGGTTGCCCTTGACGTTCGGGATGTTCCAAACGTCTTCGGGGTTCTTGCCCAACGGATTGCCTGAGAACTCGCCCTGGTTGGGGCCCTTGAAGTGCTTTTTTCCGGGGTATTTTGCAGGCACCCGAACGATGTCCAGATTGAAGGTGTATTTGTCTTTGTTGGTCTTGGTCTTGGTGTACCAAAGCACAACCTCGTAGCGGCCCGAGAAGCGCTTCTGAGCATGCAGGCCATGGCCAAAGTGCCATACCACGCGATTGCGTAGCTGCAATTCGTGGCGCTTAAAGATCGGAGCGAACTCGATGTCCAGAGGCCATATCTGGTTGTCATCGACATAGGTGCCCACCTGCCAGCACAAGGAACCGCCCGGCTTGAGCCGAGGGACCAGCGCATCAATGATCTGCTCTTGCCACTCCAAATAGCTGTCGAGTGCTTGCCGAGTCTCGTACTCTTTCCCGATGTTGTACGGGGGGGAGGACACGATCAGGTCAAAGAGCGGCTCATTGGGAAGCAGCTTTAGCAGCCCTTCGAGCCTACCTTGCCAGAGAGCGTAGTCGTGCGTCAGCAGCTCGGAGGCATCCTGAGACTGGCTGGCTTTTAAGTAGTGTGCTGTTGAAGCGAGCTTCAACAGGTCAAATTCGTTCAGTTTCACTGGAATCGGGCTGAGCAGTAGTGTTCTTGTAGGTGCCCACAGGCTCATGGGGTGCGCTTGTGCTTGGGCGCTGCTCGATAAGGTGTATGGGCCTTGACCGCAGAACGATGTGCCCTGTGTGAGTTCGAACAGTAATTGGCCAGCAACACTTCAAGCATGTTCACCATGCTGCGATGCTCGGCATCGGCCACGGCCTTCAAAGTAGCCTTGAAAGACGGTGCGACCCGAAGGTTTAGTGTGTCGGTTTTTATTTCATCGAACGTCATGACTTGCCCCGCGACTATCTGTGCAGTCGCGTTAGTGTAAGGAAGTCCAGGGATCCCGGATGGAGGGGCCCTTGCTAGGTAGCTCAGGCTTGAGACCTCCAGTTGCGGCGGAGAGGAAATGGTCGTTGACGACATGCCGACTCGGGCGCGAGACCGATACGGCTGCAGCATTTCGTATAGCAGCCGGTGAAGTTGGCGCTTCGCGTTCGTGCCCAATGGCTGCCTGACGACGGACAGTGTGATTACGTCCGGCGGAAACCAGCGACCGCAAGCGCTGCATGGCGGTGGCTCTCATCGGCTCCGCGTCGCAACCCTTGACGGCGCCAGCGCTAAAGGCCACATCGCCAGCTGTGCAGGGCCGCCAAGAGCGATGCCCCGGGCTCTCGACGTGCGGCTCCGTTTCCGGCGGTTTCCCGAAGGTGCCCTTCCTCAATGGCAACGCAGCGAATGCGATGGACTATTGGCACTCAAGCGGGCCTTCGACCGTGGCCCGCGCGGAATGGGGTTTGCTCACAGCTGCCGCACCAGGTGGCTACTGCCAGTGGTTCCGCCTGCTCGAGGCTCAAAAGGCGGTGACTTGGAATCGCCATCCCTGCATGGCGACGCAGCGAATGTCTCACTGCTCGCGCACAGGCCGCCTGGTCACTCAACCCCTAGCTTCAAGTCGCACTGCTCTTCCCTAGGGATATAGCCGCCCCGCCCCCGTGACGACACTCCTCGCGCACCGGCCCGAGACCTGCGCCCTGTGGGTCCGTGATGCCGGCAGCCTTGGAGACGGCGATGACGATCTGGAAGGAGATGCTCGATCCCGAGCGGCGTGTGCGGCTGTCGGACCTGATCGGCCGCTGGCTGGTGCTGGACATCCTGGTGGTCACGGACACCATCGTGTCCTGCGGGCCTGAGCACGATCCGCGCAATCTGAACGAAGACTACTTCGGCATGAGCCATCTGATGGGCGTGCTGCAGGAGATCGGCCGGGTCACCAAGGCGCATCGCGGCACGGATCCGCTGGGGGCGCCGGGGGTGCTGCAGCATTTCGACTTCAGCGCCCATGACCTGAGCGCCTACGACCAGATCTGGCTGCTGGGCTATGACACCGGCGTGCTGCCGGATCACGAGTGCGCCGCGATCGCCCGGTTCATGAACCAGGGCGGCGGCGTGTTCGCCACGGGTGACCATGCCGGGCTGGGCTCCGCCCTGGCCGGGCAGCTGCCGCGGGTGCGCTCCATGCGCGCCTGGAGCAGCCCGCCGCCGGCGCTGGGCCCCACGCGGGTCGACACCACGCAGCCCGATGCGCACGACGTGGTGGTGTTCGAGAACCAGTCCGACGACATCCCGCAGAAGCTGCGCCTGAAGTGGTACGAATGGGCGCGTCACACCTGGTACCGCGAGACGTATCCGCACCCGCTGCTGTGCAGCAGCGCCGGCGCGATCACCGAGTTTCCGGACCACATGCACGAGGGCGAGGTGCGGGTGCCGGACAAGCTCGATGCGCAGATGACGCTGGGCGGCATGACGTTCGATGAATACCCGCCCGGCGCCGACGGCCAGCGTGTCGCGCCGGAGGTGGTGGCCTGGGGCTGGACGACCGGCCGGGCCGACCCCGAAGTGATGCACGGCATCCACACCGGTGACGACCAGCCGTCGAATGCGCGCTGGAGCGGGACCATCGGCGCCTATGACGGCCACCGCGCCGGCGTCGGCCGCGTGGTGGTGCACTCCACCTGGCACCACTTCTTCGACATCAACCTGATCGGCGACAACGCGGCCAATCGCCCCGGCTTCAGCGATCCCCGCGCGCCGCTGTGGCGGCAGGGCTTCACCGCATCGGCCAACGGCCAGCGGGTGCTGGCGCAGATCGACCAGTACTACCGCAACATCGCCCACTGGCTGTCGCCGGGCGTGGGGCGGTCTGCTCGCTTCGAGGCGATGGTGGCCAGCCTGGCGATGTCGCACCTGGTGCGCGAGGTGATGGACACGCACACCGGCTCGGCGCTGACGCTGGGCGCCTATGCCTGGGAGCGCGCGGTGCGGCTGTTCCCGCCTTGCCGCGTCATCGAGTTCACGCTGCCGCCCATCTATGAAGTGATCCCGATCCCGCGCCTGCCCTGGCCGGACCCGGGCCCCCAGGCCGACTGGCCCATCCCACCGCGCCAGATGGCGCAGGCCGCCCTGGGCGGCGCGCTGCAGGCCTTCGCACAGCTGCGCTCCATCGACGAGCTGGGCGAGCACGGCCCCCGCCTGCTGCGCGCCGGCGTGCGGCGCGGCATGGCCGAGCTGCTGGACGGCGAGCTGCACCAGCACGAAGCAGCCGTCGCCGCGCTGAAGCGGGCGCATCAGGCGGGGGTGAGACCGCGGGTGAGGCGCGGACGAGCGCGTAGCGGCGGGCCGCGTGCCGTCACCGCCCCCAGGCGTGGGCGCAGCGGGCATCGCGTGGCCCGCGCGGGACGCGATGGGGGCCACCCGCCCGATAGCGCTCGTCAGCCCGCCGTGGCGCGGCCGCCTGCCGCTGTGCCGCGGCTGCGCAGTGCCTCCCACAGCTCGGCCGGGCCCAGCAGGATGTGCTTGAGCCCCTGGCGAACCTTTTCTGAATCGAGCGCCTGGCGGCTCATGGTGCTGTGGGCTTCGAAGGCGTCGATGATGGCGTTCATCAGCTCGCTGGACAGGTCCGGGGAATCGGCGAAGCGCTCCTTGCTGTTGTTCAGCGCCTGCTGCACCAGCAGGTCGGACTCCAGCAGCTTGCCCTTGAGCACGTCGTTGACGTAGATGAGCTTGTCGTCGTTGGTGAGCTCGCCCTCGAACAGGTCGTTGACCTTCTGCACGATCTCCGACAGCCGGGTCTTTTCCTTGTCCTGGATCTGGCCGCTACCGGGGGCCTCCATCGGCTGGAGCTTGTAGTCGGCCCCCGGCTCGCCAAGCACCAGCGCAGCGGTGCCACGCTCCTTGAGCCGGTGATGGGTGAGCATCACCTTGGACAGGTCCACCCCCTCGCGCTCGCGGCCGAAGTCCAGCAGCGGCAGCAGGCGCTTGAAGAAGATCGCCCGCTTCTCGATGGCCGTGTTGCCGTAGTCGAACATCTGCGACAGGAAGGCATACACGCGCACGAAGGTGCCGATGTCGCGCTTGAAGAGTTGCAGCGCCTCCATCTCGTCCTTGGCGGCCTGCTCCGCCGGGGTTGACGCGCCGGCCGGCGGCTGGCCGGCGCTCGGCTGCAGCGCCGCGCGGGCCGCCTTGAACCGCTTGAGCAGCCGGTCGGCCACTGGCTCGATGGCCGCCACCAGTTGTGCCTGCGTGGCCCGCGGGTCGAGCTCCACCCGCGCCACGCGGTCCACCTCGAAGTCGTCGTAGTGGCCGGTGGCGTCGAGCTTGGCGCGCAGATCGAAGATGAGGTGAGGGTCGGTCACGCCGGCCAGCTCGGCCGTTTCGTAATAGGTCTGGAAGGCGGCCAGGATGTCCTGCGGCTCGTTGACGAAGTCGAGGATGTAGGTGGTGTCCTTGAGCCCATGCGGGCCGTTGTAGGCCCGGTTCAGGCGGGACAAGGTCTGCACGGCCTGGATGCCGGCCAGCTTCTTGTCGACGTACATGCCGCACAGCAGCGGCTGATCGAACCCCGTCTGGAATTTGTTGGCCACCAGCAGGATCTGGAAGGCGTCGGTGGCGAAGGCCTCGCGGATGTCGCGGCTCTTCAGGCCGGGGTTGAGCAGCGGGCTGTTCTCGCTCACCGCCTCGGGCAACGAGCCGGGGTCGCTCACCTCGCCGGAGTACGCGACCAGCGTGCCCAGTGCATAGCCCTGGGCCTTGATGTAGGCGTCCACGGCCAGCTTCCAGCGCACGGCCTCCACGCGGCTGCCGACGACCACCATGGCCTTGGCATGGCCGCCCAGCAGGGGCTGCACGTTCTCCAGGAAGTGCTCCACCACCACCTGGACCTTCTGCGCGATGTTGTACGGGTGCAGGCGCACCCAGCGCATCAGGCCCTTCAGGGCCTCGCTGCGCTCGACCTCCTGGTCGTCCCACTCGCGGCCGTTGTGGGCCAGCCTGAAGGCCAGCTTGTACGAGGTGTAGTTCTGCAGCACGTCGAGGATGAAGCCCTCCTCGATGGCCTGGCGCATGGAGTAGACGTGGAACGGCGCCGGCAGGTTGTCGGGCCCGGCGGGCCGACTGGGGTCGGGCCGGCGGCCGAAGAGCTCCAGCGTCTTGGCCTTGGGCGTGGCGGTGAAGGCGACGTAGGTGATGGCCGGTGCGCCGCCCGTCGCGCCAGGGCCTGCATTGGCGCGGGCCGCCATCTGCGCGGCCAGGATGTCTTCTGCGGCCACCTCACCGCCGTCGGCCAGGTCCTGCAGCTCCTGGGCGCTCAGCAGTTGCTTGAGCTTGCCGGCGGCTTCACCGGTCTGCGAGCTGTGGGCCTCATCGGCGATCACCGCAAAGCGCTTGCCCTGGGTGGCCGCCAGCTCCTGCACCGCCTGCAGCGCGAACGGAAACGTCTGGATCGTGCACACCACGATCTTCTTGCCGTCGGCCAGCGCCTGGGCAAGCTCACCGCTCTTGCTCTGGCTTTCGCCGCGGATGGTGGCCACCACGCCCGCGGTGCGCTCGAAGTCGAAGATGGCCTCCTGCAGCTGGGTATCGAGCACCGTGCGGTCGCTCACCACCAGCACGGTGCTGAACAGCTTGCGGTTGTCGGCATCGTGCAGGTCGGCGAGGAAGTGCGCCGCCCAGGCGATGGAGTTGGTCTTGCCGCTGCCGGCGCTGTGCTGGATCAGGTACTTCTGTCCGACGCCTTCGGCCAGCACCGCCTGCACCAGCTTGCGCGTGGCGTCGAGCTGGTGATAGCGCGGGAACAGCACGCTGGTGATGCGCTTCTTGTCGTCCCGCTTGGTGACGAGGTAGCGGGCGAGGATCTCCAGCCAGCTGTCGCGCTGCCACACCTGCTCCCACAGGTACGCCGTGCGGTGCCCGCGGCTGTTGGGCGGGTTGCCGGCCGCGCCGTGGTCGCCCATGTTGAAGGGCAGGAAGTGGGTGGCCGGGCCCTGCAGCCGGGTGGTCATCATCACCGTGCGGTTGGTGACGGCGAAGTGCACCAGCGCCCCGCGCGGGAAGTCCAGCAGCGGCTCGGCAGCAGCCCGCCCCTTGGGCCTGGGGAGGCGCTCGAAGCGGTACTGCTCCACCGCCTCGTTGATGCCCTGGGTGAACTCCGACTTCAGCTCCGCCGTGGCCACCGGGATGCCGTTGAGAAAGAGCACCAGGTCGATGACATCGTCATGGTTGGTCCGCACTTGGCGCACCACACGCAGCCGGTTGGCGGCATAGCGCGCCTGCAGCTCGGGGTTCATGGCCAGCGCGGGCTTGAACTGCGCCATCTTCAGCGGCGCCTTCAAGCCCAGCATCTCAACGCCCACGCGCAGCACGTCCAGCGTGCCGCGGTCATCCAGCTGCTTGCGCAGCCGCTCCAGCAGCAGGGCTTCGGCATGCGCGCCATGCGCCTGGCTCAGTGCGGCCCAGGCCTGCGGCTGGCTGGCCTGCACCCAGGCCGTCACATCCGCCGGGAACAGCGCGCGAGGCGTGTCGTAGGCCTGAGCATCGCCGGGTGCATGCAGCCAGCCGTGCTCGGCCAGGTGGCGGCAGATGTCGTTCTCGAATTCGATTTCCGTGTGCAGTGCCAAGGCGGCCTCCCTCCAGCTGCTGGCGCGTCCTTCAGCTGAAAAAATCTTCAGCCGCCCGATCTTTTCTTCAGTTTCGGCGCCCGACGCGATTTTTTCTTCAGAAGCCGCCCCGGGGCAGCCCCTCATTGCTGCAGGAAGCGGATCAATTGATCCAGCTCCGGCACGCGGGTCCGGGCGGTGTCCAGCAGCGCCTGAGGGAAATGGCGGTGATACACGCCGGGCGTATGCGCCTCTGCGTTGAACCGCTTGGTGAAGGCCTTCTTGCACCCGGCCGACGTGGCGGCTGGCTTGATGTCGGCAATACGCAGCAACAGGGCCTCCAGGCAGGGCGTGGCCTCGACGACCTCCATGCCCCACTGGGTGGCGTTGCGCCTCTGCGCGTCGTCCCAATCGGTGTCGGTATCCAACAACGCCAAGCGGCAGTCGTAGTCGGCCATCTTGCATTGGCGCCGCGTGAAGTCCAGTACGTGTGCGCCGGCCTTGCCCTTGGCCTTCTTGATGGTGATCCGCATGTCGCCGTCACGGCGAAGCAAGTACAGCAGCTTCAGGTGCCGCAGGAAGGTTTCATCGCCGAGCCCCTCACCCACCATCAGCGCCGTGCGCTTCTGCGTGCGCAGCGTCGGGCCGCCCGAGCGGCGGGCCATCACAGCTGCGGCACGGCGCCGTAGGCGCCCGCCATGTACTTGGCGTAGAAGTTGTCGTCGCTGCGGATGCCCTGCACGCTGTCCATGCGCCATGCGGTGCTTTCGCAGGCGGCGTCCTTCTCCACCAGCATCACCTGCGACTTGTGCAGCAGGTTCAGCACCTCCATCGCATGGCAGGTGAAGACGATCTGCGCCTTGTGCGGGTTGGTCTGCTCGTGGGCAAAGAGATCCAGGATGGGCTCCAGCATGTGCGGGTGCAGGTCGTTCTCCAGCTCGTCGATCACCACCAGGCCACCCTGGCTCAGCGCGGGCAGCAGGCGCGACAGCAGCACAAACGCGCTCTGCGTGCCGCTGGACTCCTCGAAGAACGGCAACTCACGCGGCTGGCCCGCGCGGTCTGCATGCACACCGAAGGGGAACCACACCGTGCGGGGGTCTTCACCTGGCAGCTCGCTTTTGAGCTGGCGCAGCTGCACGCCGCTCAGGCCCAGGTCCCAGGACGTGAGCAGGTTCACCATCTGCGCCTGCTGCGCTTCGTTCAGCGCAAAGTGCTCGGCGGCCAGCGGCAGGTCGCTGCCCGCCCAGAACGGCCGGCGGCCGGTGGACGCCACATTGGTCTGCAGATGGATGCGCGTGAGCATCAGCGCCTTGGCCACGCCGTACTGCGCGGCCGCCGACACCAGCGATGCGTTGGGCCGCACCTTGCGCGCCTCGGCCGGCGCCATGCCGAAGTCCTGCTGCTTGATCTGGTAGGCCTGGGCCGCCTCGTCCCAATCGCGTACGAAGACGTAGCTGAAGCCCTTGACCTTCTGCCGGTACAGCGCCTCATGCAGCACCCGCTGCGGCGTCAGGCGCACCACGTAGCGCCAGAGCTGGCCGTGGGTGTCCTCGGCCTCCGCCTCGATCTCGGTCGGCTCCTGCGGCGCGCTGAAGTGAGGCGTGAGCGGAATGGGTGCATCGGCCGGTGCCATGAAGGACGACCGCATGAACCAGGCGAGGAAGACCACCGGCTTGAGCAGGGCCGTCTTGCCCGAGCCGTTGGCACCGATCACGGCGGCCGCGGTGCTCAGCCGATGGCCACCCGGCGAGCGCGCCTCCCAGCCGATGGGCGGCACCTTGGCATTGAGCCGCAGGCTCACCTCGGTGCGCTCACGAAAGCTCTGGAAGTTGGAGAAGGCGTAGCGGTGCAGCATGGTCCTGTCCGCGCAGCAAAAGGCCGTGCGGAAGCGATTATTTGCCAGGATCTACAAAAAAACTTGTAATCTGGCTCAAAACCACGCCGATACGGGGCATTGTGCCGTTGCCCGTTGCCCGTTGCCTGCGCAGGGCAGGGCAGGGCAGAGGTGGGCAGGGCAGGCCGGCTGCTCAGCCGCCTGCTCAGCCCGCCTGCCGCTTCACCTCGTCCAGCGTGCGCCCGTCCGGGGTCTTCCACTCGATCCAGCCGTTGGCGGTGCGGCCCAGCAGGGCGACGGCGGCGGTGCTGGGCGAGCGGAACAGGTGGTCGCGCTGGAAGATGACGGTGTCGCCCTCGGCGCGCATGACGCCCTGATCCAGCAGGCGCTGGCGGACGGTGTCTTCCGAGCTGCCCTGGATGGACGGCACGCTGCGCAGCCGCCCCACCGAGCCCTGCAGCACGACGAAGCCTTCTTCGGTGTACTGGCCGCGCCCCCTGGCGCCGGAGGCCTCGCAGACGAACACCTCGGCGGCCTGGCCGGCGTCACCGGCGCTGGCCACCGGGTCGAAGAGCGAGAAGCCCAGCGTGGCCAGCAGGGTGCGGCCGGTGTCGAAGATCTCCAGGCAGTCGGCCTCCAGCGGCGGCGGCGTGTGCGGGCGCGAGCCGGCCGTGCCGTTCTCATCGCGGAAGCGGCCGGCCGCGCGGATGGCCTGCAGGCTGTGCCACTCCAGGAACAGCGCATGGGTCTGCGTGAGGCTGTGGGTGCGCGACACCAGCACCAGCGCCCGCTGCCAGAACGGCTTGGCCTGGTTGTGCTGCCTCAGCCGGGTCGGCAGGTCACCGCTCTGGCCCACGTAGACGCGGCGCTCGGTGCCGTCGTCAGACTCGCCCACCAGAAAGTAGACGGCCACCTGCGTGCTCTGCGGCATGGACAGGAAGGCGCTGAGCAGGCTGCGCGGCACCTCGACGACCTGCACGATGCGCGTGGTGACCTCGGCCACGCGGATGCCGCGCGGGTCGCCGCCCGGCAGGTAGATCTGGATGGTCTTGGGCGTAAGGCTCATGCGGCTTCGCTTTCGGCCCAAGCACGCACGTCGATCTGGCCGGTGACGGCGGCGGAGATGAGGGCGGAGCGGCGTTCTCGCAGTAGTTTAATGGATAGAACGGCTTCTTCAACGAGTTTGTCAAACTGACCGGCCCGCGCGATCAGATAGTTCGATATTTCTTGCTGCTCATCTGTCGGTGGGAAGGCAATTAAGAGAGAACGGATCTCTTCGACGTTGATCCGCTTGAACGTTGATCCAACCATGAACAGGGCCAACTGCTCTGTGACTACGGTGGAGCGGATCACCAGCTGAAGGAAGTCTGGGGACGATGCGGGATCCAGCCTGCGAAGAAGAACGACATCCTGACCCATAGCAAATGGCGGATGGTCGACACGAACCTGTGCCACCTCGCCCACGGTTGCATTTCTGGAAAAAATGAGGTCACCCGGGCGCGGGTCACGCCCTCCCTCGATCAGCAACTCGTAGAAATGCTCTGAAGTCTGTTTCGCCTCTGCCAGATCTACCCATCGGCTTTGCACCTCACGAATGCTAGCTAACGGAATACCGTCATCGACAAACTCGGCCGTCAAATGCTTGCAGTCCGTCGCTGTCCAGTGGCGCTTAAGCGCTGTGACCTCCCAATGCGCAGGCACCTCCCCCAACCACTCGACGCCCGAATCCTTCATCGGCACCGACGGGTCCAGCCCCTTGGTCACGGCATGGGAGATGATGGCCTGGCGCTTTTCCTTAAGCAGGGCGATGAGCTGTTCTTGCTCGGCCACCAGCGCGTCGATCTTGGCGGTTTCTCGGTCGAGAAATGCCGCTATGTCCACTTGTTCATCGTCCGATGGAATGGGCAACGCCATGTTGCCGACGAAATCCCGGCTGGCTCGTGGCATCTTGGATCCGAAAGTCGATCCATCGACGATGTCGATGAAGCTTCGGCTGCGCATCAGATATTGAGCAAACCGCGGCAGCATGCCGGGCCTTGCTCTGAGCACGTGGAAGTCACCCACCGCCTCTCCCGGGTAGGGCGCCAAGAATACCTTTGCAAGGTAGGGACGAAGCTTGCCGAACAGGATATCTCCGGCTTCAAACTTGACGCCCTCCCCCTCAAATTCGCTGTTTGATTCGATGTATCGCCCGGACCACCCTTCGATGTTCTCCAAAGCAACCGGGTTGACTCTGCTGTCGGCTTTCTCCGTCAGCAGGCGGAACGTCTTCTTCAACCGGCTAATGGACCAGTCAGCCGGGATAGGCCCCAACCACTCCACCCCACTGTCCTTGTACGCCGGATACCTCCGAAAACTCATGCCGACAGCCCCTTGATCATCTCCAGGATGCGGTCGGTGGTGCGCTTCAAGTCGGCATCAATCTCGGCCAGCGGGCGCGGGGGCTTGAAGACGTAGAAGTGCCGGTTGAACGGGATCTCATAACCGACCTTGGTCTTGTCCGGGTCGATCCAGGCGTCGGGCGCATGGGGCCGCACCTCGCGCTCGAAATAGGCCTGCACGTCGTCGCTGAGCGGCACGTTCTCGGTGTCGCGCAGGGCGGGGTCGGGCTGGGGCTTGCCTTTTTGCCTGCCCTTCTCGATCAACACGACCTTGCCGTCGGCATCGCGCAGCGGGCGCTCCACGGTGATGGTGTGGTAGCCGAAGGCCTCGTTGGCAAAGATGCGGCTGACGGGCTTGCCGTCGTCGTCGCGCGCCTCCACGAACTCACCGAAGAGGCGGCTGATGCGCGCGATGTGGGCGTCGCTGAGCTCCTTGCGCTTGTTGCCCAGGCTCTTGCGCATCTTCTGGCCCATGTTGCTGGCGTCGATGAGCTGCACCTTGCCTTTGCGGTGCGCGGGCTTGCGGTTGCTGAGGACCCAGATGTAGGTGCCGATGCCGGTGTTGTAGAACATGTCGCCCGGCAGGCCGACGATGGCCTCCAGCAGGTCGTTCTCGAGCACGTAGCGGCGGATCTCGCTCTCGCCGCTGCCGGCGCCGCCGGTGAACAGCGGTGAGCCGTTGAGCACGATGGCCAGGCGGCTGCCGCCCTCTGCCGCGGGGCGCATCTTGCTGATGAGGTGCAGCAGGAACAGCATGGAGCCGTCAGACACGCGCGGCAGGCCGGGGCCGAAGCGGCCGCTGTAGCCCTGCTGCTCGTGCTCGCGGCGGACTTCCTTTTCGACCTTCTTCCACTCCACGCCGAAGGGCGGGTTGGCCAGCATGTAGTCGAACTTCATGTGGGGGTGGCCGTCGTCGCTGAGCGTGTTGCCGAAGGCGATGTTGGCCACGTCCTGCCCCTTGATCAGCATGTCGGCCTTGCAGATGGCATGCGACTCGGGGTTGAGCTCCTGGCCATAGACGGTCAGCCGGGCCTGGGGGTTGAGCTGGGCCAGGTATTCGCCGGCCACGCTGAGCATGCCGCCGGTGCCCGCCGTGGGGTCGTACACGCTGCGCACGACGCCAGGTTTGGCCAGCACCTCGTCGTCTTCCACGAAGATGAGGTTGACCATGAGGCGGATGACCTCGCGCGGGGTGAAGTGCTCCCCGGCGGTCTCGTTGGACAGCTCGGCGAACTTGCGGATCAGCTCTTCGAACACCAGGCCCATCTGGGCGTTGCTGACGCGACTGGGGTGCAGGTCGATGCCGGCGAACTTCTCGGTGACCTGGTAGAGCAGGCCGGCCTTGTTCAGGCGCTCGATCTGCGCGGTGAAGCTGAAGTGCTCGAAGATGTCCCGCACGTCGGCCGAGAAGCCCTGCTCATAGGTGAGGAGGTTGTGGGCGATGTGGTCCGGGTCACCGAGCAGCGTGGCCAGGTCCAGCGGCGAGCGGTTGAAGAACTTCAGCCCGGTCTTCTTGAACAGGAAGGGCTCGGGATTGACGCCCAGGCGCGTCTTGGCGTCGAGCTCGGCCAGCACGGCCGGCTTGGTAGGCGCCAGCACGCAGTCCAGGCGGCGCAGGACGGTGAAGGGCAGGATGACCTTGCCGTAGTCGGACTGCTTGTAGTCACCGCGGAGCAGGTCGGCGACGGACCAGATGAATGCGGAGAGGGCCTGTTGGTTCATGGGTCAGGTGGCTGGGGCAGCGGCTTGCCCGGGAGGCGGGGGAGTATGCCGCGCGGTGCCAGGGCGATCAGGCCGCGTCGGGGCCGCGTCGAAGAGCCTGCTGCACACCCGTGGGCTGCACATGTCGGCTGCACATGTCCTTTGCCGGGCCTTCTAGGGAGATGAGGCACTGTCGGGACGGGGCGCGTTGGAGCAAGCTGCGCGGCTGGATACCGTTGCCTGTTGCGCGGCATGGCCGGCAAGGGCGAATGGCCTTCTTTCTCAACCACAGGAGCCCCAGCATGCCCAGCAAGCCCATCATCTGCCTCTGGTACGACGGCACCGCGCTGGATGCGGCGCAGTTCTATGCCGCCACCTTCCCGGACAGCGCCGTGGGCCGGGTGCTGCGCGCGCCGGACGACTATCCCGCGGGCAAGGCGGGGGACGTGCTGACGGTGGACTTCACGGTGATGGGCCTGCCGTGCATGGGGCTCAACGGGGGGCCGGAGTTCCGGCAGACGGAGGCGTTCTCGTTCCAGGTCTTGACCGAGGACCAGGCCGAGACGGACCGGCTGTGGCAGGCCATCGTCGATCACGGTGGCGCCGAGAGCCAGTGCGGCTGGTGCAAGGACCGCTGGGGCGTGTCCTGGCAGATCACGCCGCGGGTGTTGATGGAAGGCATCGCCGACCCGGACCCGGCGGTTGCTCGGCGGGTGTTCAACGCCATGATGCCGATGCGCAAGATCGACATCGCCACCATCGAGGCCGCGCGGCGCGGCTAGGGCGCGGCGCGGTGTACCGAACGGCGCGGCACCCCGCTCGCGGTCTTGGCGTTGGAAGACTTCCGGGACTTCCTTATGGAGTTGGCTTGAATTTGTATAGCTACACCGTCGCAAGCGATGCTGGCGCAGCGCCCAACCCCTATGGGGGCGTCTGCACGCTCACGATCTGCAAGCCGGCCATCCGGCGCAAAGCGCAGGTTGGCGACTGGATTGTTGGGCTGGGATCCAAGACCGCGCCTGGACGGCGCGACATGAGCCACTGCGTCATCTATGCCATGGAGGTTTCGCAGGTGATGTCACTGGCTGACTACGACGAACACTGCCGTTCATCGCTGCAAGCGAAGCTGCCGGTCTGGCGACCCGGTGCGCCGTTTGAGCGTCAAGTGGGCGACTGCCTGTACTGGCAGGAGGCCGACGGCAGGTGGCGGCAGCGACCTGGCGTTCATGGGCCAGGCAACCAAGCTGAAGACCTGCGCGGCGAGAACGCCTTGCTGGCCGAGAACTTCTTCTATTTCGGCGACCTCGGTGTTGAACTTCCGGTCGAATTCCGCTCGATCTGCCATCCCACATCGGGCCACAAGGTGCATGCGAACGACGGGATCAAAGAGGACGTCGTGCGCTGGTTACGGGGCGGGCTCGGCGCGGGCTATCGTCCGCGAGTCCTCTACGGGCAGCCCGTGCATCGGCACCTGGTCCGCCCCGGGCTGGCAGAAGGCGGCGGATGCGGCTCATGTCGCGCTGATGAAGACGACGAAGACCCGAATCCAATTTGCTAGATCCATGGGAATTGCTCCCCAATCTTCCACGTGCGCGGATCGCTGTTCGGCTGTGGGTCGACAGCAGTCCATTAGTGACCTGCTCCAGAGTTCCGGCAGACGGAGGCGTTCTCCTTCCAGGTGCTGACCGAGGACCAGGCGCAGACGGACCGGCTGTGGGATGCCATCGTGGGCAACGGCGGGCAGGAGAGCCAGTGCGGCTGGTGCAAGGATCGCTGGGGCGTGTCGTGGCAGATCACGCCGCGGGTGTTGATGGAGGCGATCACCGACCCGGACCAGGCGGCGGCCAAGCGGGCCTTCAAGGCGATGATGACCATGCGCAAGATCGACATTGCGGCGATCGTGGCGGCCCGCCGGGGCTAGCAGGGCGGCTCAGCGCCCGGCTGCCGGGCGCGGGTGTCAGGGCATGGCGCTCGGGGCACGGGTGGTGGGGGCCAGGTGGCCGGCCGTGCGGCCGCGCGCCCAGGCGCTGACCCAGTCCGCCACCTGCCGGCACTGGTCGGCCGTCAGGTGCAGGCCGAGCTTGCTGCGCCGCCACAGGATGTCATCGGCGGTGCGGGCCCACTCCTGCTCGATCAGGTGCCGCAGCTCGGCCTCGAAGAGCCCGGGTGCGACCTCGCGGCCCAGATCGCCCAGGCTGGTGGCCGCACCGACCAGCTGGTCGATGCGGCTGCCATGAGCCCGGGCCCAGCGCAGGGCGAGGTCGGGCGGCAGCCAAGGCCAGCGGGCCTGCACCGCCGCGGCGAAGCGCCGGAAGTCTTCATCGGGCCGGCCGGTCACGCGCACCCAGCCGCTGAGATCACCGCCGGGCAGAACGGCGCTGCGGGTCCAGGCGCGGCGCGGCTCGCCCAGCATGCGGCCGATGTCGGTGGCCGCGTCCTCGGCCAGCTGGCGGAAGGTGGTGATCTTGCCGCCCCAGACGGTCAGCAGCGGGGCGGCGTGGGTGTCGCGCTCCAGCAGGTAGTCGCGCGTGACGGCGGCCGGGTTGGCGCTGTCATCGTCCAGCAGTGGGCGTACGCCGGCGTAGGTCCACACCACGTCGGCCGGGCCGATGGGCCGGCGCAGGTAGCGGCTGGCCTGCTCGCACAGATAGGCCACCTCGGCCTGGCTGGCATGGGCGCCGCGCGGGTCGCCGTGCAGCTCACAGTCGGTGGTGCCGATGAGGGTGTAGCGGCCCTCGTAGGGGATGGCGAAGATGATGCGGCCGTCCGGGTTCTGGAAGATGTAGGCGTGGTCGTGCGTCCACTCGGGCGTGAGGCTGCGGGGCACGACGATGTGGCTGCCCTGCACCAGACGCAGGCTGCGCGTGGCCAGCCGCTCGGATGCAGCCGGGCGCGCCACGTCGCGCAGGAAGCGCTCGGCCCAGGGGCCGGCGGCATTGACCAGGGCGCGGGCCTGCACGGTGTGCAGCGTGTCGCCGTCCGGGCCGTCATGGCCTTCGGGGGCCTCCAGGCCGTGGGGGCCGCCGGGCTCGGTCCGCAGCGTGGCCGTCCAGTGCTGCGCGCCGCGCTCGGCCGACACGCAGCGGGTGCGGGTGAGGAGGGTGGCGCCGCGGTCGCGGGCATCCAGTGCATTGAGCACCACCAGCCGCGCGTCGTCCACCCAGCCGTCGGAGTAGACGAAGCCCCGCGTGTAGCCCGCCTGCAGCGGCGCTCCGGCCGGGTGGTGGCGCAGGTCCACGCCGTGCGAGCCGGGCAGCACCTCGCGGCGGGCCAGGTGGTCATACAGGAACAGGCCCAGCCGGATCAGCCACGCCGGGCGCATGCCAGGGTCATGCGGCATGACGAAGCGCATAGGCCGCATGATGTGCGGCGCGCTCCTGAGCAGCACCTCGCGCTCGCGCAGCGCCTTGCGCACCAGCGCGAACTCCCGGTGCTCCAGGTAGCGCAGGCCGCCGTGGATGAGCTTGGTCGACGCCGACGAGGTGTGCGCGGCCAGGTCGTCCTGCTCCACCAGCAGCACCCGCCAGCCGCGCCCGGCCAGGTCACGCGCGATGCCGGCACCGTTGATGCCGCCGCCGACGATGAGGGCGTCGACCGTGGTGGGCAGGGGCGTGGCGGGTGCGGGCAAGGCGGTCTCCGGGGCGGGCAGGATGAGGAGCACGGGGGCGGCCGCGGTCCGGGCGGCGGCGCGCACGGACTGCGGGCAGGCCACAGCAGGCAGCTGGCAGGGGGTCGGTTAGATTGTGGCGGCCCTTGCGGCTCCGCATGGGCGCCTACCCCCTGAGGCTCGCCAATGTGCCCCACCGCTTCCCCCGCCGACACCTACCTGCTCGCCCTGGACCAGGGCACCTCCAGCTCGCGCGCCATCCTGTTCTGCGCTGATGGCCGCATTGCGGCGATGGCGCAGCGCGAGCTGCGGCAGATCTACCCGCGCCCCGGCTGGGTGGAGCACGACGCGGCCGAGATCTGGCGCGACCAGCTGGCCACGGCGCGCGAGGTGCTGCAGCAGATCCCGGGCAGCCGCGCCCGGGTGCGGGCCATCGGCATCACCAACCAGCGCGAGACCACCGTGCTGTGGAGCCGGGCCACCGGCAAGCCGGTGTGCAACGCCATCGTCTGGCAGGACCGGCGCACCGAGCCGCTGTGCGCTGCGCTGCGCGAGCAGGGGCTGGAGCCGCTGGTGCAGCAGCGCACGGGGCTGCGCATTGATGCGTACTTCTCCGCCACCAAGCTGCAGTGGATGCTGGATCACGTCAGCGGCGCGCGCGAGGCGGCCGAGCGCGGCGAGCTGGCGTTCGGCACGGTGGACAGCTGGCTGCTGTGGAACCTCACCGAAGGCCGCGTGCACGCCACCGACGTGACCAACGCCTCGCGGACCATGCTGTTCAACATCCACACGCAGCAGTGGGACGACGAGCTGCTGGACGCGTTGCGCATCCCGCGCAGCCTGCTGCCGCGGGTGCAGCCGTCAAGCAGCGTCTTCGGGGAGACCGCCTGCCTGGAAGGGGCGCTCACCATCGGCGGCATGGCCGGCGATCAGCAGAGTGCGCTCTTTGGGCAGGCCTGCTTCAAGCCGGGGCTGGCCAAGAACACCTACGGCACCGGCTGCTTCCTGCTCATGCACACCGGCCACACGCCGCAGGCCAGCCGCAACGGGCTGCTGACCACCGCCGCGGCCCAGTGCGACGCCACGCCGCGCTATGCCAACGAAGGCAGCGTGTTCATCGGCGGCGCGGTGGTGCAGTGGCTGCGCGACGGCCTGCGCGCCATCCGTGCGTCCAGCGAGGTGGAGCAGCTGGCCGCCAGCGTCCCGGATGCCGGCGGCGTGGTCTTCGTGCCCGCCTTCACCGGGCTGGGCGCACCGTACTGGAGGGCCGATGCCCGGGGCGCCATCGTCGGCCTGACGCGCGGCAGCACCGTGGCCCACATCGCCCGCGCGGCGCTGGAGAGCATTGCCTTCCAGAGCGCTGCGCTGCTTCAAGCCATGAGCAAAGACATGACGGCCCCGCCCCCGTCGGGTACGCCGGTCGATCCCCCGGGGGGATGCGGGCCGGCATGGGAGGGGCCCGGCGCTCGGCCTGCTGTCGTATCGGGCGTCACCGAGCTGCGCGTGGACGGCGGCGCCTGTGTCAACGACCTGCTGATGCAGATCCAGGCCGATCTGCTGGGCATCCCGGTGGTGCGGCCCAAGGTGGTCGAGACGACGGCCCTGGGCGCGGCCTACCTGGCCGGTCTGGCCTGTGGCGTCTACCGCGGCGTGGAAGAGCTGCAGGCCCAGTGGCAGGTGGACCGGCGCTTCCTGCCCACGCTGTCGCATGACGAGGCACAGGCCCGCATGGCGCGTTGGGAGCAGGCGGTGCGGCAGGCCACCGCGGCTTAGCGGCCTGGCTGAGCCGTGGTGGCCCTCAGGCCGGCGAGCGCTGGCCTGCCGGACCCTGGGCGCCGTCCGTGGCGGACTGCTGTGCCAGCCAGATGCGTGGCGAGCAGCCCACCGCCTGGCTGAAGGCCCGTGACAAGGAGGCGGCGCTGGCATAGCCCAGCTCGTCGGCTGCGGCTTTCAAGGGACGCCCCCGGCGCAGCAGCCCCTGGGCCAGGCTGATGCGCCAGTGCAGCAGGTAGTCGCCCGGTGTCTGCCCCACCTGTGACTTGAATGCCGCCGCAAACGCGCTGCGCGACATGCCCGCCTGCGCCGCCAGCGTGTCCAGCGTCCAGGGCTGGCCGGGTTGCTCATGCATGGCCACCAACGCGCGGGCCAGTTGCGGGTGCCCCAGGCCGGTGAGCAGGCCGCTGGGCAGGCCTGCCTGCGCCGGGTGGTCCAGCAGCCAGCGCAGCAGCTGCAGCAGCAGCACCTCGAAGAGCCGGTCGGCCAGCAGCCGCTGCCCACAGCGCAGGCGTTCGGCCTCGGCGAAGAGCAGATCCAGTGTCTGCTGCAGGCCCGGTGCACGGGACAGCGGCAGGACGATCACCGCCGGCAGGGCGCGCACGACGGGATGGTGGGCGCCACCTTCGAACTCCAGCGTGGCGCAGACGAAGTCCGCGCCCTCTCGGGGCGCGTTGTGGAAGTCATGCTCCAGCGGCCGCGGATAGAACAGCAGCGTGGGCTCCTGGACGACGATGCGCCGCGGCGCGCCTTGCCGCGGGCGGTGCGTGACCACCATCTCACCGCGGCGCAGCACATGCAGGAAGCCGCGTCCCGGCTCGGCGGCGTAGTGCGTCACCCCGCACAGCGGGCCGGCATGGAAGAGCCGCGCACGCACCCGGAAGCGCTCCATCAGCGCGGACAGCCGATCCAGAAGAGGTGGGGGCGACACTGGACGAAAAGGTAAATCCAAAGGACGTTTTGCGCCCCATCGTACAAGCCTGCGAAAGACACTGGCGGCGCGGCTGATGGACAGCCGCGTTTTTCACCAACCTCTCCAGGAGCCCACATGACCCGCATGCCCCTTGTTGATCCTGAACATGCCAGCGGCCAGAGCCGCGCACTGCTGGATCGCATCCACGCCGCCTTCGGCGCCACGCCCAACATGTTCCGCGCCGTGGCTCACTCGCCCGCGGCGCTGCAATCGATGTGGGCTGCCTTCGGCGCCTTGGGCGGCGGCAGCCTGCCCCCGGCCCTGGGTGAGCGCATCGCCGTGGCCGTGGCCGAGCGCAACCGCTGCCACTACTGCCTGGCTGCGCACACCGCGCTGGGCCGCAAGGCCGGTGTGAGCGAGGCCGAGCTGCACGAGGCCCAGGCGGGGCGCTCCGCCGACCCCCGCATCCAGGCAGCGTTGACCTTTGCCCTGCAGCTGGTCGAGCAGCGTGGCCAGGTTGACGCTGCGGCCGTGCAGGCCGTGCGCCAGGCGGGCTACAGCGACGAAGCCATCGTTGAGATCCTGGCCCACGTGGCGCTCAATCTGTTCACCAACTACGTCAACGTCGCTTTCGACGTGCCGGTGGACTTCCCGCCGGTGGCCCTGCGAGGCAGTGGTCCCGGCGCGCCGGCAGGCGTCACCAGCGGTGCCCTGGTGGACTGAGGCCAAGCGGGAGCGGCCTTGGCGGTCGCTTGCCTGCAGCGCGGCGGCCCGCCGATCAGGCGCCCGCGGCCCAGCCCAGACCGGCTGCGGTCAGCACCAGCAGCCAGGGGGGGCAGGCCGGCCGCCAAGGCCAGGCAACCCAGCGCCACCGCCCCGGCATCCGCCCAACCCCGCACGGCGTGGATGCCGGCTTGGACGAGCGCTGCGGCCAGCAGGCCCACCACGGCGGCATTGAGCGCCACCAGGGCCGCGCGGGCTGGTGGCCAGCGGCGCATGCGCGACCAGACGGGCAGGGCGCCGATCACCAGGAGGGCACCCGGCAGGAAGATCGCCAGCAGCGCCAGCCCGCCCGCCAGCCAGCCGCTGGGGCCGGTCTGCGTGGCGGCGCCCAGGAAGGCCGCAAAGGTGAACAACGGGCCCGGCACCGCCTGAGCCGCGCCATATCCGGCCATGAACACTTCTTCAGACACCTGGCCGGGCACCACGGCGGCATGCAGCAGCGGCAGCACGACGTGGCCGCCGCCGAACACCAGCGCGCCTGCGCGGTAGAACGCGGAGGCGGTGTCCCAAGGCCAGCCCCACTGCAGCGCCAGGGCAGGCAGTGACACGAGCAGCACGCCCCACAGCACGAGTGCGGCGGTGGAGGCCACGCGGCCCATCGGCAGCTGCAGGCTGTCGTGTCCGCTCCAGGGCGGAGGCTGCAGGAGCGCCATGCCCAGCAGCGCGGCAGCAGCCAGGATAGCCAGTTGGGCCCCTGCTGCCGGCGCAGCCAGCGCCGCCATGGCGGCGGCCAGCCCGAGCGCCCGGCGCGGCAGGTCGGGGCACAGCTGGCGTGTCATGCCCCAGACCGCGAGCGCCACCACGGCGACCGCGGCCAGGCGCAGGCCCTGCAGCAGCCCCGCGGGCGCACTGGCATGGGCCAGGCCCTGGGCCAGCGCCATCATCAGCAAGGCCGAGGGCAGCGTGAATGCCGCCCATGCGGCCAGCATACCGGGCAGTCCGGCACGCATGAGCCCCAACGCCATGCCGACCTGGCTGCTGGCCGGGCCGGGCAGCACCTGGCAGAGGGCCACCACATCGGCATAGGCCTCGTCTGTCAGCCAGCGGCGGCGCTGCACGAACTCCTGCCTGAAGTAGCCCAGATGGGCAACAGGCCCGCCAAACGAGGTGAAGCCCAGGCGCAGGAAGGCGCGTGCGACCGCCAGTGCGCCGTCGCGTGCGGGCTCGTGGGCAGCGAAAGGGGGCGGCGCGCAGGGACCGGGGGAGCGCATCCCCCCAAGATACCGCAGCGGCAGGCTGCTAGGCGTGCGCGTCCAGCGCCTTGATCACCATCCACGACACGCCGAAGCGGTCGCTCACCATGCCGAAGCTGCTGGCATAAAAGGTGGGGCCCATCGGCATGCTCACCTGGCCACCGGCGGCCAGCGCGTCGAAGAGGCGCCGGGCGTCGGCATCGGTGTCGGCATTGATGGTGAGGGCCATGCCCTTGAACTGCGGCTGGCCGCTGCACATGCCGTCCGAGGCCATCACCTTGCTCTGCCCGATGCGCAGCAGTGCGTGCATCACCTTGTCCGGCGGCATTTGCGTGGCGCAATTGGCCGCGTCGGGGCTTTCGGCATAGCGCATCAGCGCCAGGATCTCCGCGCCCAGCGTGTCGCGGTAGAACCGCAGCGCTTCTTCGCAGCGGCCTTCAAAGAAGAGATAGGGCTCGATGTTCATGGGCTCTCCCAGCTGGTGGGCCGACGGCGCGGGTGGGTGGCGGCGGCGACTGGCGTGGCGCGCAGGGCCGCAAGCGCATCGTGTCAGGGACACCGGCCCATGGCTGCCCCCTAGAAACCAAGGTGCCGGGGGTGCGCGCCGGGCAGATGGCCGGTGCCAGCGCCAGACAAGGCCCATGCCGGGCCGCGACGCCGGCTTGTCGGGGCCCCCGTGCAACGGCCGATGAAGGGCGCCGCTTGTCAGGCAGACGGATGGCCAGGACGGCCCCGGCGACCCGCACGATCCCAGGGCGACACGCGGCCGATCAGGTAGGCGCCAGCGGCCACGGCGCCGGCGCCCATGACCAAGGCGCTGTGCGGCAGCGCCCGCAGCGTGTGGCGAGCCAGCTCGCCGGCGCGGGGGATGAGCAGCTCTGCGCGGCGGCGGGTCATCTGCGCGCCCAGCTCGGCCAGGCGCTCGGGCGGCAGCAGCTGTTCGGCGGCGGGCAGCAAGGTGGTCTCCTCGTCAGCCACGTGGTGCATCACATCGCGCATGAGCTCGGCAAAGGTGCGGTCGAAGGCCGGGTCGTCGGCGCGCAGGCTGCGCAGCTGCGTGATCAGCCGGCGCATCTCGTTGTGCTCGGGCGTGCTCTTCTCGACGATGCTCACCGGCGTGGAAAGCGCACGCAGCTCGGGATAGAAGATTTCTTCCTCCAGCTGGGCGTGGATCTCCAGCGCCAGGCAGACGGTGCCAGCCAGCGCCTCCTTGCGGCCGGGCGAGGTGCCGGCGTGGTACTGGTGGAAGGTCGCCAGCACGTGGCTGTGATCCAGGCGGATCAGGCTGGTGATGCTGGGTGAGAGCGCGCGGGTCCAGCGGTTCATCGGATGTCCTCGGGGGCGGGCCAGCTCGCAGCCGGCTGTTGCAGGGCAGGGCAGGGGGCGTGCCCAGGCCGCGGCGCGGGCGGGAGTGGTACGGGAGCGGCGTGCAGGCGGCCTGATCCCGTGTCAAGCGCAGGCCCTTGCCGCAATGCCCCTGCGCGCGGCCGCGTACCGCGCTTGCCGGCTGCCGGCATCCCGCGTCGATGCGGGGCCGGGCGATGTCCGCCCGGGGTCATCACACAGGAGCATCCTCATGAAACGCACGGCATACGCCCGCCTCACCCTTGCAGCCTTGTTGTCCGCCGGCCTGGCGTTGAGCCATGCCCAGGGCGGCGCCGGAGGCGGTGGATCAGGGGGCGGGGCGGGTGGCGGGTCCGGAGGCGCGGCGGCCGGTGGGGCAGGTGGGGCCGGTGGGGGCTCGGGCTCCGGGGCAACCGGCGGCTCGCGTGGCTTCAGCTCCGGCGGCGCGGGCAGCACGTCCGGCGGCATGTCGTCGGGGAGCGGGGCCGGCAACAGCGGCGGCTCCACGGTGGGCGGCTCGATATCCGGGCGCGCCGGCATGACGTCTGATGTTGGCGGCGGCGGCGCGGGCTCCACCAGCGGGCTGTCCGGCACGGCGGGCAGCACGTCCACCTCCGGCACGAGCGGTCTGTCGGGCACCAACAGCAGCGGCGGCACGGCCGGCACGGTGGGCGGCGCCGGCCCGATCACGGGGGCCACCGTGGGCGCGGGCAGCACCGCGAGCCCCGGCAGCACCGGGGTCACGGGCGCGACGGGCTTGAGTGGCGGCACGGGCGGCATCAGTGGGGCGATGGAGCCGACCGCCGCCGGGCCGACTGGCGGCGGCACGGCCACGGGCTCCGGTGGCACCAGCGGCAGCACCGGGTCGGGGGGCACAGGGTCGACCGGCATCACCGGCTCGACGGGGACCACCGGCTCCATGACCGGCGGCTCAGGTTCGTCGGGCAGTGGCCGCGCCACCATCCCGGGCGAGGGCAAGGGCACGAGCGCCGCGGGTGGCCGCTCGGGCAGCCATGGCGCCAAGTCGTCGGCCAATCGCAGCGGCAGCCGATCCGGCAGCAGCCCGGGCTCGTCCGACCCGCGCGTGGGCACGGGCACCACCGGTACGGCCAACGGCTGGGGATCGGGCAACGGCTCGCCGCCGGCCACCGGCGGCACCGGGGCGGGTGGCTCGACCGGCGGCAGCGGCGGCGTGACCAGCGGCACCGGCACCGGCGCGGGTGCCGGCTCCAGCGGCGGTTCAGCAGGCAGCCGCTGAGACGGTGTGGCGGGCGCCCGGGGGCCGGCCGGCAAGCGCCCGGCCGGCCGATCAAGGGCAGCCAGCGCCGATCAGGGCACCCGCGGGATGTGCACACCCACCGCGTGCGTGCGCTCCCATTTCTCCTGGCAGGGCGCGCAGCGACGGGCGGCGGGCTGCACCTCCAGGCGGGCCAGAGGGATCTCGCAGCCGCAAAGCTCGCACTCGCCATAGCTGCCGTCGGCCATGCGCTCGCGCGCGGCGGCGATCTCCACCGCTTCGTCCAGGTCGGCCTCCATCTCGGCATGGCGCACCGATTCGCGGATCAGCTCTTCGCCGCGCTCGCCGCTGTCTTCCACCGGGTTGCGCGGCTCGCGGCTTTGCACGTCGCCGCCCAGGTCGTCGCGCACGGTGCGCACTTCCTCGCGCAGCTCGGCCTCGCGGGCGTCGAGCCGGGCGCGCAGGCGGTCCAGGGTGGCGGCGTCGAGCGGCATGGCGGTCTCCTCAGGTGCGTCGTGATGCCACATCGCGGCAAGGGACATGCCGGCCGGGGAGGCCGGGCGCCGATGCCCGCCACACGAGCCGGTTGACCTTGCCACCATGGCAAGGTGCAGACTGCGCTCCTGCCTCACTTTGCCCCTTGGCCCCGCTTGCGACATGACTGCCGCCCTTGCTCCCGCTGCCCCCACCGCCCCGCCCCACGCCAAGCTGACCCTGCCGATCGACGGCATGACCTGCGCCTCCTGCGTGCGCCGCGTGGAGCGCGCGCTGCGGAACCTGCCGGGCCTGGAGGAGGCCAGCGTCAACCTGGCCACTGAGGCCGCCACGCTGCGCACGGCCCGTCTGCTGCCCCCCGGGGCGGGCCTGCAAGCGGTGCGGGCCATCGAGCAGGCCGGCTACCAGGTGCCGCAGCAGCAACTGGTGCTGCGCATCGGCGGCATGACGTGCGCGTCCTGCGCGGGCCGGGTGGAAAAAGCGCTGCTGCGCGTGCCTGGCGTGCTGCAGGCCAGCGTCAACCTGGCCACCGAGACCGCGGAGGTCACGCTGGCCGCGCGGGCGGCTGATCGCCCTGCGGCCAGGGCGGCGCTGATCGAGGCCGTGGAGCGCGCGGGCTACGAGGCACGCGATGCGGCTGAGCCGGGCGCGGCCAACGCGTCGGCCTCCGCCCGCCGCGACCTGCCCGACTGGTGGCCGGTGGCCGCGGGCGCCGCGCTGTCCGCCCCACTGGTGGTGCCCATGCTCGCCAGCCTGCTGGGGCTGCACGCCATGCCGCCCGGCTGGCTGCAGTGGCTGCTGGCCACGCCGGTGCAGTTCGGCCTGGGCGCGCGCTTTTATCGAGCGGGCTGGAAGGCGCTGCGCGCCGGCACCGGCAACATGGACCTGCTGGTGGCGCTGGGCACCACGGCCGGCTACGGGCTCAGCGTCTACCTGTTGCTCACCGCCAGTGGCCACCATGAGCCGCACCTGTACTTCGAGGCGTCGGCAGTGGTCATCACCCTGGTGCTGCTGGGCAAGTGGCTGGAGACCCGCGCCAAGCGCCGCACCACCGAGGCGATCCGCGCGCTCAACGCACTGCGGCCCGACACGGCCCGCGTGCTGCGGGATGGCGTGGAGCAGGAGGTGCCCGCAGCCAGCGTGCGCGTGGGCGACGTGGTGGTGGTGCGCCCCGGCGAGCGCGTGCCGGTAGACGGCGTGGTGATCGAAGGCGCCAGCCAGGTGGATGAGTCACTCATCACCGGCGAGAGCCTGCCCGTGGCCCGCCACGAGGGGGACCGCGCCACGGGTGGCTCGGTCAATGGCGAGGGCCGCCTGGTGCTGCGCACCGTGGCCGTGGGGGCGGAATCGACGCTTGCGCGCATCGTGCGGCTGGTGGAGTCGGCGCAGGCGAAGAAGGCGCCCATCCAGCGCCTGGTGGACCAGGTGAGCGCCGTCTTCGTGCCGGTGGTGGTGGCCATTGCCTTCATCACGCTGCTGGGCTGGGGCCTGGGCACGGGCGACTGGGAGGCGGCGGTGCTGCATGCGGTGGCTGTGCTCGTCATCGCCTGCCCCTGTGCCCTGGGCCTGGCCACCCCGGCGGCCATCATGGCCGGCACCGGCGTGGCCGCGCGCCACGGCATCCTCATCAAGGACGCCGAGGCGCTCGAGCTGGCGCATGCGCTCGACGTGGTGGCCTTCGACAAGACCGGCACGCTGACTGAAGGCAAGCCCCGTCTGCTGGCCTGCGAGGCCCGGCCCGGTGGCCACGATGCTGACCTGCTGGCACAGGCCGCGGCGCTGCAGGCGCACAGCGAACACCCGCTGGCCCGCGCGGTGGTCGAGGCCGCGCAGGCCCGGGGCTTGACGCCACCCGCAGCCGCCGAGGTGCAGGCCGTGGCGGGGCGAGGGGTCGCCGCGAAGGTGAGCGGCCGCGATCTGCGCCTGGGCAGCAGCCGCTACATGATCGAGCTGGGCGTGGACATGGCTGCGCTGCAGGGCCGCGCGCACCAGCTGCAAGGGCAGGGCGCCACCGTATCGTGGCTGGCCGATGTCGGGCCGAACGCGCCGGGCTCGGGCCCCTGCCTGTTGGGCTTGCTCGCCTTTGCCGATACCGTCAAACCGTCTGCGGCACAGGCGGTGCAGCAGCTCCAGCGCCAGGGCGTGCGCACGGTGCTCGTGTCTGGCGACAACCGCGGCGCGGCGCAGGCCGTGGCCGCCCAGCTGGGCATGAGTGACATACGCGCCGAGGTGCTGCCGCAGGACAAGGCCGGCATCGTCACAGGCCTCAAGGCTGGCGGCGCGCGCGTCGCCATGGTGGGCGACGGCATCAACGACGCGCCCGCGCTGGCCGCGGCCGACGTCGGCATCGCCATGGCCACCGGCACCGACGTGGCCATGCACGCCGCCGGCATCACGCTGATGCGCGGCGACCCGGCCCTGGTGCCGCAGGCCATCGACATCTCTCGCCGCACCTGGCGCAAGATCCAGCAGAACCTGTTCTGGGCCTTTGTCTACAACGTGATCGGCATCCCGCTGGCCGCCTTCGGCCTGCTCAGCCCGGTCATCGCCGGCGCCGCCATGGCCTTCAGCAGCGTCAGCGTGGTCACCAACGCCCTGCTGCTCAGCCGCTGGAAGGGGCCTCGCGCATGAGCGCCCCATCGACGAAGCCGCGGGCAGCCCATGACCGTAGCGAAGGCGTGCTGCTCAACATCGGACAAGCGGCAGCCCGATCCGGTGTATCGGCCAAGATGATCCGCCACTACGAGTCGCTGGGCCTGCTGCCGCGCGTGGCCCGCACCGAGGCCGGCTACCGGCAATACAGCGACCGCGAGGTGCACACGCTGCGCTTCATCCGCCGCGCGCGGGATCTGGGCTTCTCCATGGCCGAGATCGCCGAGTTGCTCAAGCTCTGGCAGGACCGCCGCCGCGCCAGTGCCAGCGTCAAGCGCATCGCACTGACGCACATCGCCGAGCTGGACCGTCGCATGGCCGAGCTGGCGCAGATGCGCCGCACGCTGCACCACCTGGCCGATTGCTGCCAGGGCGACGAGCGGCCCGACTGCCCCATCCTGGACGAGCTGGGCCAGGGCTCATGACGCGCTGAAGCACACGCGGGGCAGACGATGCGCGGCTGCCGGGGGCACGCCTCTTGCCATGGGCCGGCCACTGCGACAACCAGGAGCCTCGATGCCCGCATATGGCAAGAAGGCCTCGGCCAAGGTGGCCCGGGCCCTGCACGAACTCAAGACCGGCGAGCTGCGCAGCGGCAGCTCGGGCCAGAAGGTCACCAGCCGCAAGCAGGCCATCGCCATCGGGCTGTCCGAAGCCCGCCGCGAAGGCGACAAGGTGCCGTCCGAGCCCAAGGGCCGGGCGGCAGCCAAGAAGACAGCGGTGAAGAAGACCGCTGCCAAAAAGGCGGCGAGCAAGGCCGCGGTGAAGAAGACAGCCGTCAAGAAGGCAGTCGCAAAGAAAGCCGCCGTAAAGAAGGTGGCTGCGAAGAACGGCGCGGTGAAGAAGGGCGCTGTGAAGAAGGCCCCTGCCAAGAAGACCGCCGCGAAGAAGGTCGCCGCGAAGAAGGCCCCCGCGAAGAAGGCCCCGGCCCGGAAGACGGCCGCCGGGACGTCCGGGGCGAAGAAG